>CAVSJH010000004.1:0-277500 GCA_963728245.1 uncultured Trueperaceae bacterium | reverse complement strand
CAATCTACCGCGCGGGCGCGCGCGCCCGCGCATGCCGTGCTGCTGCGTCTGAAGGAGGTATGAAGACCCCCTGAACGTCTCGACGCCTTCACGATGTGGAACTTGCTACACTGTGACACCGTTCCCGGATTCTCCGGGGCCCCGGTGAGAGGAGGACGGCCGCTCGGCACCCACCGCGCCGCATTCCCAATCTTTCCGAATCCGGGTCTTCGGGGAACCAATACGCGGACGGGATCACGCGTCCGACGTCGGCAAGAATCCCTTCTTGACGCCGCCGGCCCAACGTCCCACATCTCGAAGGAGGACCATGAAGCGCATCACCACCCTCGTCGCGACCTTCGCCCTACTGGCCGGTTTGGCCATGGCGCAGGCGCCCGCGAACACCTACGTCACGAGCCAGTTCGGTCAGCCGGCGTCGCTCGATCCCGCCCGTGCGTACGACACGGCCTCGGGCGCCATCCTCGAGAACGTCTACGAGACCCTGTACACGTTCGACGATCCGGCGATCGACCAGCTCAAGCCTGCCCTGGCGACGAGCTACGAGGTCCTGAACGACGGCCTCACCTACCGCTTCCAGCTCCGCCCCGACGTCTCGTTCCACAGCGGCAACACGATGACGTGCGCCGACGTCGACTGGTCGTTCACGCGCGGCATGATCACCGCCGCTCCCGAAGGCGCCACCTCCTACCTGCTCGGTAGCCAGTTCCTCGGTTCGCAGCAGACCGGCGACGACGTCGACGCCTACTTGGCCGAGGTCACCTGGGACGAGATCGACAACATGGTCACCTGCCCCGAGGGCGAGGACGGCCTCGTCGTCGACCTGAACATCCAGGCGCCCGACCCGGCCTTCCTGGCCGTGCTCGCCTACACCGCGTTCAGCGTGATCGACAGCGAGTGGGCGATGGAGAACGGCGAGTGGGACGGCACCGAAGCGACGTGGACCGACTGGATCGGCGCGGAGCTCACCGAAGGCTTCCTGCACCGCAACGTGTCGGGCACGGGCGCCTACGAGCTCGTCGAGTGGGGCGACGCCAGCGTGATCGCCACCCGCTTCGACGCGTACTGGGGCGGCGCCGCACAGATCGAGAACGTCGTCTACAACTACGTCGACGAGGAAGCGACCCGCATCCTGGCCCTGCAGCAGGGTGACGCCGATCGCATCATCCTCGGCCAGCGCGCCAGCCTCGTGCAGGTCCGCGGCTCCCCCGGCGTGGTCGTCCACGAAGAGCCCGACTGGGCCTCGACGTGCGTCTCGGCCGGCTTCTTCAACTTCGACATCGACACGAACGACAACGTCGACGTCGGCTCCGGCCAGCTCGACGGCAACGGCATCCCTTCGGACTTCTTCGCCGACGTCAACGTCCGTCGCGCCTTCGCCCACCTGTTCGATCAGGACGAGTTCATCGCCCAGATCTACCAGGGCTCGGGCGCCACGCTGACGATGGGTCTGCCGAGCACCTTCCCCGGCTACAACCCCGACGTGCCCGTCCGGACGCTCGACCTCGAAGCGGCCGAAGAGTTCATGCGCTTGGCGTTCGACGGCGAGGTCTGGGAGAAGGGCTTCGAGTTCACGGCGCTCTACAACGCGGGCAACACGACGCGTGAGACGCTGCTGAACATCATCAAGGACAACGTCGAGTTCTTGAACCCGAACTTCACGATGAACGTGCGCAGCATCCCGTGGGCCGACTTCCTCGCGCGCAGCGCCGAAGGCAAGATCCCGCTGTTCGCCCTCGGCTGGTGCGCGGATTACGCCGACGCCCGCAACTTCGTGAACACCTTCTACGACAACGACGGCTTCTACGCGCCCCGCACCTCGATCAACGTGCCCGAGATGCAGGCGATCATCGACGAGGCCGACGTCATCCTCGACCAGGAGACCCGCGGCTTCCTCTACCGTGAGATCGGCGTGCTGCACTACGACCAGGCGCCGCTGATCGTGTACCCGGTCCCGACCGAGTACATCCTCACGAGCGACAAGATCTCCGGGGTCTACTTCAACCCCATGCGTAGCGATGAGTTCCTCTGGAAGGACATCGCCAAGAACTGAGGCCTTGGACGTCGTGCCCCCCGGGACCATTGCCGGGGGGCACGACGTCTATGCTCGTATCTGATCCCGTCGCCGGCGTCGTCTGCGCCGGCCCCCGCGCCCCGTATCCGGCGCGCTCCCCCGGAGGCCAATCGGTTGTTCACGTTCATCTTGCGTCGTCTGATGATGCTGCCGCTCGTCTTCTTCGGTGTCACGGTCATCATCGTGTTGCTCATGCAGCTGCTCACCCCGTCGCAGCGAGCGGCCGCCTACATCCGCAGCGAGAACCAGGCGAACCAGATCCCCGAGATCATCCGCCAGTACCGGCTCGACGCGCCCTGGTACATCCAGTACGGGACCTGGCTGCAGCGCTTGTCGACCGGTGACCTCGGCTACTCGCGCACGACCAACGAGCCCGTCCTCACCACCTTGCGCAAGCGGCTGCCCACCACCGCGGAGCTGGCGTTCCTCGCGATCTTGCCGGTCATCGGCGTCGGCGTGTGGCTGGGCACCGCGGCTGCGCTCAATCGCGACGGTCCCATCGACCAGATCGTGCGGGTGTTGTCGATCTTCGGCTGGTCGATACCGACGTTCGTGATGGGGATCTGGTTGCTCGTCATCTTCTACGGCCTGTTGGGCTGGTTCGAACCCGGACGGTTGTCGACGCAGTACGCCATCAGCATCGCCACCACCGACTTCCAGCGCTACACCGGCTTCATGGTGCTCGACGGCCTGCTGAACGGTCGGTTCGACATCGCCGTGAATGCCCTGCGTCACCTGATCCTGCCCGTGATCACGTTGGCGACCGTGCAGTCCGCGCAGATCATGCGCGTCATGCGGTCCTCGCTGCTCGACGCGCTGTCCGAGGACTACGTGCGGACCGCCCGCGCCAAGGGCCTCCCGCAGCACGTCGTGAACCACAAGCATGCCCGTCGGAACGCGCTCATCCCCGTGGTGACGCTCTCCGGGTTCGTCCTGATCGGCCTCATCAACGGGGTGGTCATCACCGAGACGATCTTCAACTACCCGGGTCTGGGCCAATGGGCGGCGCAGGCGGCGCTCAGCCTCGACTACGCGTCGGTGCTCGGGTTCGCGGTGTTCACGGGGGTGGCGGTCGTGACGGCCAACCTGCTGGTCGACATCCTGTATGGCATCGTGGATCCGCGGATCCGGTACAACTGATGGACGCCGCGCCGGTCCCGAAGTTCTTGACCCGACACTCGGCCCTCGGCCGCTGGTGGGAGTCGAAGAGCCTGCGCCGCTTCCGCCGCAACCCGCTGGCGATCGTGGGCCTGCTCATCGTGTTCGCCTTCGTGGTGATCGCGGCGATCGCCCCGCTCGTCACGCCGCTCGGTCGCAGTTGCCTCCGCGACCTGGGCCTCACGGCGTCGACGGCGACCGCCCATCGCAACCCCACCAACCCGGCCTTCTGGCAGATCATGTTCTCGCCGCCAGGCTCCTGTCACGTGATGCCGCGCGCAGGCTTCTCGCCGATCCCGCAATCGGCCGAGGCCTCCGGCACCGCGTTGGGGACCACCAGCCAGGGGTACGACATCTACTACGGCCTCATGTGGGGCGCTCGGACGGCGTTCCGGATCGGCGTGCTGGTGGTCGGCATCGGGCTCACGATCGGGCTCATCGTTGGGTCGACCGCCGCGTACGTCGGGGGTTGGGTCGACAACGTCCTCATGCGCTTCACCGACGTGGTGATCGCGGTGCCCGCGCTCGTGCTGGCGCTCGTCATCGTGATGGTGCTGGGCAACTCGATCGTCAACCTGATGATCGCGATCGCCGCCGTCTCGTGGCCGAGTTACGCCCGCTTGGTGCGAGGTGAGGTGCTCCGCATCAAGGAGCTCGAGTACGTCACCGGTGCACGTGCCTTGGGGGAGCGCGGCTTCGGCGTCGTGTTCCGCCACATCCTGCCCAACGCCGTCGGGCCGGTCCTGATCGTGGCGTCGCTCGACATCGGTTCGATCGTGCTCACCGCGGCCGCGCTGTCGTTCCTCGGCCTCGGTCCGGAGCTCGGTTACACCGACTGGGGCCAGATGATCAGCTTCGCCCGCAACTGGATCCTCGGACCGCCCGGACAGCCGCTGGCGTACTGGTACACCTCGTTCTGGCCCGGCATCACGATCGTGCTGTTCGTGCTGGGCTGGAACCTGTTGGGCGACGCCTTCCGCGACGTGCTGGACGTGCGCAGCAACACCTAGGCCGCAGGGCCGGTTCGGTGCATGGACCGCAGCGGGCGGGGGTTCGGCGAACGCCGAACCCCCGCCCGCTTCAGGCTTCAGGGCGCGCCGTCCACCGACGGTGGCGCCGCCGGCGTGGGACCCGGCGCCACAGTCGACAGCGCCGTCTCGGCTTCGGCCGCGTCGCGTCCGTTGGCGTGCCACAGGAACGTCACGATCGCGCGCACCTCGACGTCGGTGAGACGCCCGGGCTGGTAGCGCGGCATCGTGGCGCCCGTGTAGGCCCATAGCGCCACCGGGTCGCCGAACGCCGCCAACGCCCCTCCGCCCCGCAACGCCGGCGGCGAGCCGACGTCGAACAGGTCGTGCTGCCGTTCCATCATCGTCTCGAAGGACATCGTGGTCGGGTTGCCCGGCCGGTGGCACCGCGTGCAGCTGCGATGGTCGGCGGGGAACGCCAGCTTCGCCTCGGCGTAGCCCAACGCGGTGTCGCCGTGGCAGACGGCGCAGTTCCGGTCGTAGAGCTCCGCCCCCACCCGGACCTCGTCCGAGGCGCCCGCGACGAGCAGCGCCCGCATCTCGTCGCCTTCGCGGGAACCCAAGGGCAACACCTGACGCGCGTCGAGCGCATCGAGCGCCGCCGGGGGCGCGGGCGGCGTCGAGGCCGACGCGACCACGGTCCACCCCAACGCGGCCACGGCCGCCGTCCCGCACAGCAGGAGCCAGACGAGGCCGAAGGTCGGCCGACGGCCGACCCCGCTAGGGCCGCTCATGCGCTCAGGGTTCGCGTCGGTCGGGATCGAAGGGATCGTCGTGCGCGTCGGTGGACGGAGCGTCGGGATCGAAGGGATCTTCGGTCGGACCGCTGGACGCTGCGTCCGGATCGACGGGGGCGCCGGCGACCGGGTCGACGGGCGTGCCGGCCACCGGATCGACCGGCGTCGGGCCGGTCGGCTCGACGGGCGCATCGGATGCCGGAGCCGCGGCCGCCGAAGCGGGCGGCACCGTGCCCGTAGGGGCCGCCGGCTGGGCGGCCGACGGGGCGGCGTCCACGGTGGCACCGGGTGCCGGCGTCGGCTCGGTGGCCGCGGGCCGGGTGTTGGAGCGCTGGACCGCACGGACGACGAAGACCACCAGCGCGGCGACCAACGCGACCGGCACGACGAACCTCAGCAGCGCCCACAGCAGACCGGCGAGCCAGCCGAGGACGGTACCGATCGCCCCGAACAACACGCCGACGAGCCACAGGAGCGCGGTGCCGAGCAGTAGCGCGATGAGCCCGAACACGACGAGTTCGATGACTTCTTGCAGCGACCGCTTCATGGGCCGAGTCTAGCACCCGCTTCGCCGTCGCCCGGGGTACGCTTCGCAACGCCATGACGTCGACCCGAACCCTCGACCTGCTCGTCGACCGCCCCGTCCACGGTGGGCGCTGCGTCGCGTACCCCACCGACGACGCTCCCAGCGATACCCCCGGCGGGGCGCGCCGACAGGTGGTGCTCGTGGCCGGCGCGCTGCCCGGCGAGCGCGTGCGGGCACGGATCGACGTACGCAAGGGGGTCGCGTTCGGCGACGTCCTCGAGGTGCTCGAGGCCTCGCCCGATCGGGTCTCCGCGCCCCTCCACCCGGGCCTCGACCTCGGCCACGTCGCCTACGAGCGTCAGTTGGCGTGGAAGCGGGCCGTGCTCGATGACGCGCTGCGTCGGGCCAAGGTGACCGTCGCGGCCGTCGAGGGGGACGGGTCGTCCGTCGTGCCGTCGCCCGAGACCTGGGCGTACCGGAACACGGTGCAACCCGCGGTCGTGGGTCGCCCTCGAGCCGGGGGCGCCGACCGCACCGAAGGGTCGCCCGACCGCCGCGAGCCGGTCGATCCGCCAGATGTCGAGGTCGTGCTCACGTCGCTCGGCTACCGCCATCCGGGTGGCCACGACCTGGTAGAGGTGCCCGCCGACCCCACCGCCAACGCGGCCTGCGCCGCCGCGTGGGACGCCGTCCGCGCCACCCGCCTGCCCCGCGGCGTCGTCGAGGTCGCGATCCGGGGCAACGACGCCGGTGAGGCGCTCGTCAGCCTCGTCGCCACCTCCGAGGCGCGTGACGCGCTCGACGCCGCGCACGCCTTGGTGGCCGCCGGCGTGCACGGTGTGGCGCTCTCGCCCTACGACCCTCGCGGCCGCTTCCGCGGTGGTGCGCAGCGACTGGCCGGTGCGCGAACCCTGCGCCAACGTTTCGGTGAGGTCGAGATCACGCTCCACGCCACCGCCTTCGCGCAGCCGAACGCGGCGGCCGCCGGCGCCCTCTTCCGCGACCTGGTCGCGTGGACGCCCGAAGCCGAGCACGCGCTCGACCTCTACGCCGGGAACGGCGTGATCGGCATGCACCTCGCCCCGCGGGTCGGCCGGGTGACCGCGCTCGAGATCGACCGCGGCGCCGTCGAGCGCGGCCGCGCGGACGCGGCTCGGCAGGGGTTCACGAACGTGATGCACGTACGGCTCGACGTGCGCGACCTGGCGGTGCCCGACGACGTCGACCTGATCGTCGTCGACCCGCCGCGCGCGGGGCTGTCGGCGGGCACGCGCGCCGCGCTCGTGGCGTCGCGCGCCCGCACGCTCCTCTACGTGAGCTGCGACGTGGCCACGTGGGCGCGCGACGTCGCGGACCTGACGGCCGCCGGGTTCCGGCTCGACCGGCTCCGGCCGTACGACTTCCAACCGCACACCCACCACCTGGAACTCGCCTCGCGCCTCGTTCGCTGAACGCGGCGGGACGGCGACGGGCGGTAGGATGCCGAGCGTGTTGGCCAAGCGAATCATCCCCTGCCTCGACGTCCACGAGGGGCGAACCACCCGTGGGCAGCAGTTCGGACGTGCGGAGGCGGGCGAGCTCCGCGACGTCGGCGACCCGGTCGACCTGGCGCTGCGGTACGACGCGGACGGCGCGGACGAGCTCGTCTTCTACGACATCACCGCGACCGCCCATGGGCGCGCCACCATGCTCGACGTGATCGCTCGCGTCGCGGAGCGTTGTTTCATGCCGCTGACCGTGGGCGGCGGCGTGCGCACGCTCGACGACGTGAAGGCGTTCTTCGACGCGGGCGCCGACAAGGTGTCGATCAACTCGGGTGCGGTGGCGGATCCGGCGCTGCTCCGGGCGGCCGCCGACCACTACGGCGCCCAGGCCGTCGTCCTCTCGATCGACGCCAAGCGGCGCCCCGACGGCGGTTGGGGCGTGTTCGTCGCGGGCGGACGGCGCGACACGGGGCTCGACCTGGTGGCGTGGGCGGAACGAGGCGCCGCGCTCGGCGCCGGGGAGATCGTCTTGAACAGCATCGACGGCGATGGCATGCAGACCGGCTACGACGTGGCGGCCACACGCGCGGTCGCCCGCGCGGTCGACGTCCCGGTCGTCGCTTCCGGCGGCGCCGGGAGCGCGGAGCACATGCGTGCGGTCCTCGTCGAGGGGGAGGCCGATGCCGCGCTCGCAGCCGGGATCTTCCACCGCGGCGAGATCAGCGTGCCCGAGGTGAAGCGCTTCCTCGATCGTGCCGGCGTACCCGTGAGGCTCACGTGAGCGTGGGACGGGGTTGGCGACCCGAGACGCTGGCCGTGCACCTCGGGCTCGATCCCGATCCGACCACCGGCGCGCTCGTGCCGCCGCTGCACCTGGCGACGACCTTCGAACGGGGTGAGGACGGCGCGTACCCACGCGGGTTCGTGTACGCCCGCACCGACAACCCGACGCGCGCCGCGCTCGAACGAGCGGTGGCGCTGCTCGAGGGGGGCCGCGACGCCGCCGCGTTCGCGTCGGGGTCCGCAGCGGCGGCAGCGGTGCTGCGGTCGGTGCCGCCGGGCGGCCACGCCATCGTGCCCGACGACCAGTACCACGGCCTGCGGACGCTGCTGCAGCGCGTGCTGGTGCCTGCGGGCCTGCAGGTGACCGCCGTGGACATGGGCGACCTCGACGCCGTCGCGGCCGCCTTCCGCCCCGAGACGCGCCTCGTATGGATCGAGACGCCCTCGAACCCGGCGCTGAAGATCACCGACATCAGCGGCGTCGTCGCGTTGGCGCGCGCCGCCGAAACGCGTCACGGCGAGCCGGTCGTGGTCGCCCTCGACGCCACCTGGACACCGCCACCCTGGCAGCCGGCCTTCGGCCTCGGGGTGGACCTCGTGGTGCACGCGACGACCAAGTACCTCGCGGGCCACTCCGACGTGCTCGGCGGGGTCGTCGTCGCGGCCCCCGAAGCGCGTCCCGCCGGCGATCCATGGCCGCGGGTGCGCGACATCCAGCGCCTCGAAGGGGGCGTCGCGGCGCCGTTCGACGCCTGGCTCACGCTGCGGGGCTTGCGGACGCTCGCCGTCCGCTTGGCCGCCCAGGCGGAGGGCGCGGCGACCCTCGCCGCCTTCTTGGTGGCGCATCCGGGCGTGCACCAGGTGCTGTATCCAGGGTTGCCCGAGCACCCGGGCCACGAGGTGGCCTCGCGCCAGATGCGTTCGTTCGGCGGGATGCTCTCCTTCCGGGTCCGTGGTGGCGCGGCCGCCGCCCTGCGCGTTGCGGCGAACGTCCGCCTGTTCACGCGCGCGACGAGCCTCGGCGGCGTCGAGAGCCTCATCGAGCACCGCGCCTCGATCGAGCCTCCAGGGGGGCCCACGCCCGACGACCTGCTCCGCGTGTCGGTCGGCCTCGAGCATCCCGACGACCTGATCGACGACCTGCGGCAGGCCCTGGACGCGGCGGAGGTGTCCCGGTGACCGAGGGTGTGGCGACAGCGGGTCTCGCGGACGTCCGCTGGGCGGCCGACGGTCTGGTGCCCGTCGTGGCCCAGGACGCCACGTCGGGCGACGTGCTCACCGTGGCGTACGCCAACGAGCTCGCGGTGCGGCGCACGCTCGAGAGCGGGGAGGCCCACTACTGGAGCCGCTCGCGCGCCGAACTGTGGCACAAAGGAGCCACCTCGGGCCACGTGCAGCGGGTCCGCGAGGTGCGTCTCGACTGCGACGGCGACGCGCTGCTCTACCGCGTCGACCCGGCCGGGCCGGCGTGTCACACCGGCGAGAGGACGTGCTTCTTCCGCCCTCTGACGCAGCGAGATGGCGCGCCCGCGTCGGACGCTCGCGCCGGTATCGGGTCGACGATGGGCCTGCTGCAACGCGTGGTCGATGCCCGTTGGGCGGAGCGGCCGGAGGGTTCGTACGTGGCCCGCCTGGCCGAGCGAGGCGTCGGCTACGTGGCCCAGAAGGTCGTCGAGGAAGCGGGGGAGACCGTCGTGGCGGCGCTGCAGGAGCACGACGACGAGCTGCTCGCGGAGGCCGCCGACCTGCTCTTCCACCTGACCGTGCTGCTGCGGGCCCGTGGGCGCGGGCTCGACGAGGTGGCCCAGGTCCTGGCCGAACGGCACCGGGCGCGCACCTGAGGCGACCGCTCGTGTTCCCGTCTACGGCGCGCGCACCCACGGGCGGGCGATCGCCGTGACACGATGGCGCCATGGCCGAACCCCGTTCCGACCGCGATCCGAACCCGAAGGGCGCCGCCCCACGGCGTGAACCCGCCATGGACTTCGAGCGCGCGCTGGTCCTCGACACGGTGCGCGTGACCGAGCAAGCGGCGATCGCCGCCGCTCGGGTGGCGGGCAAGGGCGACGCCGACCTGGTGGATCAGGCCGGCGTGGACGCGATGCGGCGCGTGCTCAACGAGCTCGACATCGACGGCGAGATCGTGATCGGCGAAGGCGAGCGCGACGAGGCGCCCATGCTCTACATCGGTGAGCATGTCGGTCACGCAGGCCCCGATGCCTGGGACGTCGACATCGCCGTCGATCCGGTCGAGGGCACCGACATCACCGCGCGCATGGTCGAAGGCTCGGTCGCGGTGATCGCCCTCTCGGAGAAGGGCGGGCTGTTCCAGGCGCCCGACACGTACATGGAGAAGCTCGTGGTCCCGCCGCCGGCGGCCGGCAAGGTCGACCTGAACTGGCCGGTGGCCGCCAACCTGGCCGGGATCGCGCAGTCGCTCGACCGCGACGTCTTCGACCTGACGATCGTGATCCTCGATCGACCCCGCCACGAGAAGCTCATCGCCGAGGTGCGCGCGGCCGGCGCCCGCGTGAAGCTGATCGGCGACGGCGACGTCATCGCGTCGTTGTCGGCCGGTATGCGCGGCACGGGGATCCACGCGGTCATGGGGACCGGCGGCGCGCCCGAGGGCGTGCTGGCGGCGGCCGCACTCAAGTGCATCGGCGGCGAGATCCAGGGTCGCTTCCGACCCCGCAACGACGCCGAGCGGGCACGCCTGGACGAACTCGGCGTCAGCGTCGACCGCGTCTACCGGACCGCCGACCTCGCGCCCGGGACCCAGCTCGTGTTCAGCGCCACCGGCATCACCGACGGCGACATGGTGCGGGGCGTCAAGTTCTTCAAGCAGGGGGCGCGCACGCACACCGTGTCGATGGGGTACCACTCGCGGGTGGTGCGCTTCTCGGACGCCGTGCACCTGCTCGGAGACGGTGCCCGCGTGACGATCCAACGCTGAACGACGGGTGGCGGCCGCCCGTGGAGGGCGACCGCCACCTCGCACCGCACCGAGGACCGGCGTTCAGTCGGCGGCGCGTCGTTCGGACTCTGCCACCCAGTAGGCGTAGTTCGCGTCGTCGGGCTCGAGTTCGGCGGCGTTCGCGTAGTACGTCGCCGCGTCCTCGTACGCACCCCGTTCGAACGCGACGCGACCGAGCCACGACCAGGCTTGCGCGTACTCCGGGTTATGGGTCGTGGCGCGGGCGAACCGCTCGGCGGCCTCGCTGAGGCGGTCGTCCTCGTACGACGCGACGCCGGCACGGAAGGCGTCGACCGCTTGGCTACCCCAGCGGGCTTGCTCCTGCGCGAGGTCGAGGAAGTAGGCGGCTCGGTCGTCGTTCGGGTCGAGCTCGAGCGCCCTTTGCCAGTAGGGGATCGCCTGAGCCGGGCGTCCCGTCTCGATCAGGATCCGGCCGGCCCACACGTGCGCCTCGGCGTCCATCGGGGCGATCTCGGTGACCTCGGCGTAGCGCTCGAGCGCCTCGTCGCGCTCGCCGCGCTCGTACGCGCCGTAGGCGAGCTCCTTGCCGACCTCGGCCGCGAGCGCCGTCGCTTCGTCGTCGAGCTCACCACCCCCGAGCACGTAGTCTTGCCACGTCGCCCAGGCGGGCCCGGTCCAATGGCTGCGGCTGTAGGCCTCGGCCAAGAAGCGGATCGGCTCGAGCCGGTCGGGGGCCAGCGAGCGGGCGCGCCGGCCCTCGGCGAAGGCGGCTTGCCACAAGGTTCGGTCGGGGTACTGCGCTTCGTACGTCGCGAGCGCTTCCGCCATGAGCGACTCGCCTTCGGCCAGCGCCGCAGCGGCGGCGTCGGGCAGCGTCGACTGCGCGAAAGCTCCGCCGAGGGCGACGGCGAGGGCCAAGAACAGGGTGCGAGCGAACGTACGGGACATGCGACCTCCTCGAGACGGTGCCTCGGTCATGGCGCCGGACCGACGGACGCCTTCAATGCGAGCATGCTCGTTCTCTAGGTGAGAAAGGGAAGTGCCGCCGCCGTCGTCGACCAGTCCAGCAAGGCCGCCAGCGCGCGTCCGCGGTGACCCACACGCTCTTTCTCGCTCAGGCTGGCCTCTGCGAAGGTGACGCCGAGGTCGTCGGAGAGGAAGACCGGGTCGTACCCGAAGCCGCTGTCGCCGCGGGGCCCCAACAAGATCGTGCCCTCGCACGTCCCGCGGAACGTGGCCACCGCACCGTCGGGCCCGGCGACCACCACCACCGACACGAAGCGCGCCCGCCGCTCGTCGGGACGAGCATGCTTCAGCCGCTGGAGCAGGTGGGCGATCCGTTCGCCGTCGCTCAGACCGGCCCCGCCGAAGCGTGCCGACCACACGCCAGGACCCCCGTTCAGCCCGTCGACCTCGAGACCGCTGTCGTCGGCCAAGGCGACGCGCGCGAGCTTCGATGCGGCGAAGCCCGCCTTGCCCAGGGCGTTCTCCTCGTACGTGGCGCCGGTCTCGGGTGGGAAGTCGGCCAAGCCGAGGTCGTCGGAGGACCTCAGGGCGATCCCGGCCGGCGTGAGCGCGCTCGCGAACTCCCGCACCTTGCCCGGGTTGCGGGTCGCGAGGACCCAGGTGGCGAGCGGGGCGTCCTTCACGACGACCAGCCTACGCGGGCGATCTCGAGGACGCTCGCCACGCCCCGCAACCCTTGGGCGACGAGGCGCACGTACAACTCCGCGTCCAGCGGTTCACCTTCGCCGCCCCCATGGACTTCGACGACGTCGCCCGTCGCGGTTCCGACGACGGCCAGGTCGGCGCTGGCCGCGGTGTCCTCGGCCTGGTCGAGGTCCAGACGAGCGACGCCGTCGACCAAGCCGACCGAGACGGCGGCGACCTCGTGACGGAGCGGCCACTCCGTGAGGGTGCCGGCGAACACCTGCCGGTCGGCGAGGTGGTGGAGCGCCGCGTAGCCCGCCAACACGGCGGCGCACCGGGTTCCCCCGTCGGCCTGGAGGACGTCGCAGTCGATGACGAGGGTGCGACCCGGGAACGCCGCGAGGTCGACGGAGGACCGCAACGCCCGGCCCACCATCCGCTGGATCTCGAAGCTGCGGCCCCGAACGTGACCGCGTTCGCGTGCGGTGCGCTCCGAGGTGGCGCGCGGCAGCATGGCGTACTCGGCGTTGAGCCATCCCCCGCGGTATCCCTTCTTGCCACGCAGGTGGGGCGGTAGCTTGGCCTCCACGGTCACCGTCGCGAGGACCTCGGTGCGGCCCCAGACGACGCGCGCCGATCCCTCGGCGTGATGGTTCGAACCGGTGCTCACGGAGATCGGACGGAGCTCGAGGTCGGAGCGGTCGCGGCGCGTGGTCGGGCTCACGCGCCCACCTCCGAGCGGGCCGCCCACGCGGGACGGACGGGTAAGGGCAGCGGCAGCGCTTCGACGGGCCCAGCAGGTCCGTCGAGGACCGCGGCGACGTGGCGGTAGCTGGGGAGGTCGCCGGTCACCAGGTGACGGACGTGGCCGTGGCCGGCCGGCCGCGCCAAGCCGAGCCGCCGGAGCTCGCCGGCGACGACGTCGGCCGTCGCTTCGGCGGAGTCGACCAGCTCGACCTCCGGCCCGAGGACCTGCTGGAGCGTGGCACGGAGCGGCGGGTAGTGTGTGCAGCCGAGGATCAACGTGCCCAGGTCGTGCGGGCGGTCGAGGAGGTAGTGCTCGGCCACGAGTCGGGCGATGGTGCCGTCGGAGACGCCTTCCTCGACGATGGGCACGAACAGGGGACACGCGCGAGCCCAGGCGTCGAGGCCGTGGACCGCGAGCGCACGCTGGTACGTGCCGGCGCCGATCGTGCCCGCGGTGCCGACGACGCCGACACGGCCGCGCTCGGACGGCGCGCGGCGCGCCGACCGAGCGGCGAGCGCGGCGGCCACACCCGGAGCGATGACGCCCCAGACCGGGACCGGCGCCGTCCGCGCGAGATCCGGGAGGGCGGCCGCCGACGCGGTGTTGCAGGCGACGACGATCGCCTTCACGCCACGGTCGACGAGCTCGGCCGCGAGCTCGAACGCGAACGCGCGCACCATCGGTTGCGGCTTGCCACCGTAGGGAAGACGTGCGGTGTCGCCGACGTACACGAAGTCCTCGTGCGGTAGCGCCCGCACCAGGGCGCGCAGGACGGTGAGGCCACCGACACCTGAGTCGAAGACGCCGATGGGGGCGGATACGTTCGGCATTCGGTCAGCCTATACCGGGCGCGGTGCCGCTCGGGACACGCCGAAGCGCCACGGGCGCCGGAGCACGGGGCGCCCTGGGCCGATCGCTCCGCGAGTGCTACGTTCGTGGCGTGAGTGCCGATTCCAGCCCCGTCCGAGACCACGACGAACTGCGAAGCGCGGCCGTGCACCCGGACCTCGCGCCGGTCCTGGAGCGTGTGGTGCGGCTCGCCGCTCGCGCCCTGTCGGTGCCCACCGCGTCGCTCGTGCTCGCGGACGCCGAAAGGCCTCCTCAGCGGGTGACGACGCACGGTCTTCCGGTCCCCGACGGCGTCCGCGAAGCGTTGGCCGCGCACGTGCGCGCCGGGCTGACGGCCGAGGCCGTGTACGAAGTGGATGGAGCCTCGCTCGTCGCGCACGGTGGCGATGCCGAGGCGCCGACGGTGCGGTTCTACGCCGCCGCCCCGGTCTTGCTCGCGTCGGGCGCGCCGGTGGGCGTGCTCGAGGTGGTCGGGTGGACGCCCCGACCACCGCTCGAGGCGGCGGACGGACGGACGCTCGTCGACCTCGCCGTCGTCGCGGCCGAGGTGCTCGCAGGGCATACCGCCCGACTCGAGCTCGAAGCGGCCCGTCGCGAGCTCGATCGACGGATCGATCACGATCCGCTGACGGGCGCCTTGACGCGGCGTGGCCTCATCGACCGGCTCGAGCACGCGCTGTCGCTCGTCCACCGTACCGACGCGACGTTGACGGTGATGCGGATCGAACGCACGGGACGCCGAACCGCCACCGGAGGCGAGGACCCATCGGGATCGGACCTCGAGGTCGTGGCACGGTTGCGCGCCGGGCTCCGCGATCACGACCTCGTCGGGCGTTGGGGCGACGACGCGTTCGTGGTGGTGCTCCAAGCCGCGGACGGCGTGTCCGAGCCCCGCGTGGCCGAGCGATTGGCCCAGGACGTCGAGCGTCCCCTCGGCACCGAAGCGGGAGGGGTACCGGCACGAGTCAGCGTCGGTATCGCCACGTACCCCCGTGCCGGCGAGGACGCGCTCGGCCTGCTCGGTGCCGCCGGCGCTGCGCTCATCGCGGCGAAGCTCCGCGGCGGCGGGATCGCGGAGGCGCCCGACGCCGTCGTGCCCCATACCGAAGGTCCCGGCGCCGCCGCTTCCGAGGGTTGATCGGCGGCGCGGGACGCCGCCGTACGGCCCTACGGACAGCGTTCGGGGGCGCCCGAACTCGTTCGGACGCCCCCTCGGACCTTCGCGTGACCGGAGGTCAGCGGTTGCGGTCGCCGCGGGCCGAGGCGCGCTCGAAGCTGTGGCGCACCGCCGGCTCGTACTCCTGCCAGGTCTCGCCGTTCTGGCGCACCCAGTACTGGCGCGCAGCGGGAGAGACCTCGCTCCAGGGGCGCCCGCGGTAGTCGGGGTGGTTGGCGAGGTCGATGCCGTACCGGTACGCCGGTTCGCGCTCCGGGTAGTCGTCCTCGGTGCCGCCGAACGTCTCGCGGTGGTGGGCGACGTAGTCGTCGCGGTGGTCGGTCAGCACGTCGTCGGTGCGTTCGACGTCGACGTCGGTCTTGCGGACGGTGTCGCGCACGGTCTCGGTGTGCTCGTCGACGTCCTTGGTCAGCACGACCTCCTCGACGACGCGCGCCTGCTTCCCGACGACGACGTCCTCGGTCCGCTCGGTCATCTCGACCGCACGCTCCTGGAAGGCGCTGTCGGCCTCGGCGTTCGAGACCGGGCGGTCGACCGGACGACGCTCGACGTCGACCGTCTCGTCGCGCACGCGCACCTGCTTCTCGACGGGCTTCTCGGTGACGTACGTGCTCACACGCACCCCACCGCCCTCGACCTGGCGGGTGCCGACGTCGAGCTCCTCTTCGACGACCTCGAGCGTCTGTTCGCCCTCGGTCGCGGTGGCGCCCGTCTTCGCCGGCCGACGCGTGGTGTCCGCGGCGGCGGCGTCGGCCGGGACGGCCGCGCCGGTGCCGGCCACGGTGCGTTCGTGACGCTGCATGATCCGGACCGCCTCGCTGGCGCGATCGTCGGCGACCTCGATCGCCACGAGCTTGCCGCCGGCGCGCACGCCCTCGACGTAGTCGGCGGCCTCGCGGTCGGGCACGCCCTGATCGACGAGCCAGTTGCGCAGGTCGGGATCGGTCTCGTCGTGATGCGTGATCTCTTGGCGGCCGAAGCCGCTGTTGGCTAGGTCGTCGCTGACGCGCTGGACGTCGGCTTCGGTACGGTACAGACCTACGACGGTGGTAGCCATGGGATGTCCCCCTGGTTCTCCGAGGTGTCAGTCCTCGGTCTCGTTGCGTTCGATGTCGGCCGTCTGATGGCGGAGCGTGACGTGTTGGGTCTCGTGTCGGTCCGCCTTGCGCTTGGTCAGGTGCAGTTCCTCCTTCAGGAGTAGACGCTTCTCGACGAACAGGACCTCCTCGTGCACGGGTACGACGGTCGTGTCGCCCTCGACCCGGACGGAGGCGGGTGATTCCACGTAGCGATCGACGGGCACGCGGGTCACCTGCACGGTCTCGGTGGAGAGGACTTCGTCGATCGTCTCCTGCCGCTCGTGGGTGTGGGTGCGGACCCGGACGGTGGCCGTCGGGCGCGCTAGTGTCTCGACCACGAGTTGCTCTTCGACGAGGGCCACGACCTGTCGGTCGATTTCGTGGCCGTCCTCGGCACGGCGTTCGCCTGTGCCGGCCGGACGGCCCGCCTCGAGTTCGGAGAGCGTGACGGCGAGGTGGATGTCGGCGCCGTCGCGGCGCTCGATCGCGTCCGCCGGAACCAGCCACCGACGGCCATCAGGACCGCGGAGCAGGAGGCTTCCGTCCGTTTCGCGATCGATGAGCTCGGCGGCGGCCTGTTTCCCGGCCGCGTCTCGAACGGTGATCGGTTCCGGTTCCATCGGCTAGAGGATGTCGGTGAAGAGCCAGAGGATGAGCAAGATGGCGAGGATGACGACGATGACGGTCACGATCGCGCCGGTCGCTCCTCTGCCTTCAGGCTTGTCGTAGGCGCCGACCTTCGGATCGACCTTCTTGGGATCCTGAGCCATGGCTGCCCCCTTCCCGCCTCCGTGAGGCGTAGGCCATGGTAGGGGCTTCCCTCCGGAGTGGGCCGTGCATCTGACCAATCCAGATCGCGGCCCGTGCGTACGGACACGTCGGGTACGAGCGCATGCGAGGCAGCCCGGCCACACGGCCGGGCTGCCTCGCGCTAGCCTATGCGCGCCCTCAGGGCGCCGACGTTCACTCGACGCGGATGGGCGCCTTCATCCCTGCCAGGTAGTGGCCCGGGACGAAGCAGCCGATCTCCCATTCACCGACCAACTCCTGGGGCACGGTCACGTGGATCGTGATCGTCGTGCCGACCTCGAACTCCAACTCGAAGAGACCGGTCGTCTTCACTTCCCAGCCCTCGCCCACGACGTCGACTCGAACGGCGCCGAGGAAGTCGACCTCGTACCCGTCGGGAACACCGTCTTCGACGACGACGTCGCGCCCCATGAGTACCTCGTGCTTCATCGTGCCGGCGTTCACGAACACCAACTCGTACGGTTGATCGGCTTGGAGCACGATCGGAGCGTTGCGATCCTGACCGTCGACCTGGAAGTAGAACTCGCCCATCTCGACACGGAGGCTGATCCGTTCTTGGGTGACCTGGGCCCACGCGACGGACACGAGCGTGGCGAGCGCGATCAGGATCAGTGCCTTGCGGAAGTGCTGCATCCTAGACTCCTTTGGGACCGACCCTCCGGTCGATCGTCGAACCGGTCGGCTGTGACCGGTACCGCCGTGCACGGTGAACGGGCACGTCGATCGACGGCCGGTCAGGGCCGTCGCCACGGGCGCCGCTTGATGCACTCGACGAAGGATATCGGGGGGAGCGCGTGGCTTTGGTCCCGTTCGGGGACGCGCCTCAGGGAATCAGGTCCAAGATGGTCAGTTCGGGCGGACAGTGGAACCGGAACGGCACGACGCCGACGCCGAGGCCGCGCGAGACGTAGCCGAGACCGCTGCGGCGCGTCCAGCCGCGTGCGAAGCGCAGCGAGAACGGTGACGCCATCACGAGGGCGCCGACACCGGGGACGTGGACCTGGCCCCCGTGCGTGTGGCCGCACAGCGTGAGGTCGACCTCCGGCGGAATCGCCACCAAGGAGGCCGGGTCGTGCGACACGAGCAGGCAGGCGCCTTCGTCGGGCCACCCTCGCAGGGCGGCTTCGACGTCCGGCGCGCCCTCGCTCCAGTCGTCGAGCCCGGCCAGGAACAGGTCGTCGCGGAGCTCGACACCTCGGTTGCACAGGACGGTCACGCCGCTCGCCTCGAGGGCGTCGGCGAACGGCTCGAGGTCGTCGAAGCGGATGTAGTCGTGGTTGCCCCAGGTCGCGAAGACGCCGAGCGGCGCCCGCAAGCGCGAGAGTTCATCCAGCAGGGGCTCGACGTCGGCTGCAACGAGTCCGTCGACCAGGTCGCCGGCGATGAGCACGAGGTCCGGGTCGTGCGCCAAGGTGGCGTCCACCCACGCCGCGATCGACCCGGGCCGCACGTAGACGCCGTAGTGGAAGTCGCAGAGGAGGGCGACGCGCACCGGCCGTCGCAGCCTCGGCAGCGGCTTGCGCACCTTCGTCACCTCGAACCGGTACACGTTGGCCAGCATGTGCGCCGCGAGGGCCAGGCCAGCACCCGTCACCCACCGGGACCGATGGCGGTTCATGCTCCTCCTCACGGGCGGTGCTCCGGACCCTTCGACCGAGGCGCCCAGGCGCCGCCTCCCACGTCCCCTCAGCTTGACGCGTGAGCGCGAGAACGAGGCGGTCGTACGCACCAGGATGACCTGCGTCGAGCGCCGCGGACGCGCATGCGCGAGCGACCGACGGCAAGACGCCTACCGCGAACGTAGCGGTAGGCGTCGTCGCTCGTGGCGGAGAGGATGGGATTCGAACCCATGAAACGGTTTGACCCGTTTACCCGCTTTCCAGGCGAGCTCCTTCAACCACTCGGACACCTCTCCAGGCGCGTGGCGACCAGAATCCTAGCATGTGCGCGCCCGACGCTGCGCCCTCCGTCGAACGCCCCAGGCGTCGGCGCGAGGCGACGATGGCGCAAGTCGGCCCCGGCACCGTGACGACGCGCCGTATCCCTATGATGGGGCTCAGGTATCGACCATCCCTAGGAGGCTTCATGCTGCGTGACCGCATCGCGACCCTGACCGACGCCGCCGACGTCGACGCGTTCTTGAGCGACCATCCCACGAGCGTCATCTTCAAAGCCGGCACCTGCCACAAGACCATGCAGGGTTTCGGCTTCCTGCAGGAGAAGCTCGAGGAACGGCCCGACCTGATGGTGGGGTTGATCCGCGTCGTCGAGCATCGGCCCGCCTCGAACCGGATCGCCGAGCGCACGGGCATCGTCCACCACTCGCCACAGGTGATCTTGTTCCGCGACGGCGAGGCGGTGTTCGACGTGGACAACTGGTCCATCACGCCCGACACCCTCGTCGCCGGCTTCGAGAAGGTGCCGGCGGGTGAGGCGGTCGACGTCGGGGCGAGCGGCTCGACGAGCGACCTGAAGCCCTACCTCGACGTCCTCGAGCAGTACCTTTCGGGCGTCATCGAGGACCGGCAGTTCGAGTACGTCTACACGACGATGTTCCGGGAGGACGCTTCGCTGCGCTCGGGTGCCGAGGTGGACGTGCTGGGATCGATCTTCGGCGACGTCGACCGTCACACCGAGATGCACCTGATGATGCGCGGTCGCGCGCAGAGCGACGCGATGCGCGCTCGCGCCGAGGCCGCCTACGCGCGGCTCAAGGAGCTCGACGGCGGCGTCGCCGCCTGACGTCGCGTTCCGCCGTCGGCGGCCGCTACCGCGGCTCGTCGTCGCGCCCCGCCCGGAGGAAGCGCTCGAACGCGTCCTCCGAGGCGGGGCGTTCGCTCGGGCGTCGTTTGGCGCCCCGCACCTCGTCGTTCGTGGCGGTGCGCGGGCGGGGCGTGGAGCGCCGTTCGGGGGGTCGGGACGGGGGACCGAGCAGGGTCCAGACGAGCAGCGCCGCGACGATCAGGGCGAAGAACCCCAGGAGCGTGAGCAGGACCAGCGGCGACACGGGCGCATCGTACCTGCCCGTTCGCGCCGCTGCGACCGTGGCCCGGGTCGAACGGGGGTTCAGCCGAGGTCGCGCCGTGCCAGGTCGACGATCCGGGTCGGGTCGACGTTCCCGCCGCTCACGAGGACGACCGTGGCGCCGGGGCGCAGACGGTCGGCGTCGGCAGATCGCAACGCACGGTACGCGGCCAGCGTGAGCGCTCCGGTCGGTTCCACCGTCAAGTGCGCGTCGCGCAGGTACCACGCCGCAGCGTCGAGGATCGCCTCGTCGTCCACGTCGACGAACGCGTCCACCGTGGCGCGGATCACCGCGAGGTTGAGCTCGCCCAGCGACTGTGTGCGCACGCCGTCGGCCACGGTGCGCACGACGTCCTCGGCGGGCCAGGCGATCACGCGACCCGCGGCGAACGACGCCCCGGCGTCGGCCGCCAGCGAGGGTTCGACGCCCACGACGTTCGCCCGCGAACCGCGTGCGCGAACCGCGCTCGCGATCCCGGCCAGGAGGCCGCCGCCGCCGACGCACACGAGCACGTTGGCGACGTCGGGCAGGTCGTCCATGATCTCGAGGCCGACGCTGCCTTGGCCCTCGATGATCCACGGGTGGTCGTACGGCGGCACCAGCGTGGCGCCGAGCTCGTCGACGAGACGCTGGGCCGTCCCCTCGCGATCGGCCTGGGTGTTGGCGCACCGCACCACCCGTGCGCCCCACGCCAGCGTGCGCTGGACCTTCACCTCGGGCGCGCCCTCGGGGATCACGATGGTGGCGGGGACCCCCGCGAGGTGGGCGGCGCACGCGACGCCTTGGGCGTGGTTGCCGCTCGAGTGCGTCACGACACCGCGGGCGCGCACCTGCGGCTCGAGACGCGCCAGGAAGTTGCTCGCGCCACGGACCTTGAACGAGCCCGTGCGCTGGAGGTTCTCGGCTTTGGCGTACACGGGCGGCCCGTCGATCGGGAGCCGCACGAGGGGCGTGCGGTAGGCGTTGGCGGCGACGCGGACGGCGGCGGCTTCGAGGTCGGCCAAGGTGGGGACGTTCATGCGGAGGGTCTACCATGTGCGGCGGGGCGAGCGGCGTCGCGGTCGGCGGCGCCCAGGCGCCGGAGGCCGGGTGGCCCGCACCCGGGTAGCGTGCCGCCTTCCGGGACGAAGGTCCCTACCGTGTCCTAGCGCCGGATGGTGACCGATTCGCGTGGTACAACGTGCCGAGAACGGCGCCCCTGTGCCCGACGGTCCCAGAGGGCGTCCCACCCATCCCGACCCCCGAAGGTGGCCGCGACGTCCCGGCGCCGACGGTTCAGGGCGTGAGGAAGTCATGGAAGACGCTCCCACCCAACTGAACGCTTCGAGCCTCGCGTACGCCGAGGACCTCTACCTGACCTACCTGCGGGACCCCGAGGCCGTGCCCGACACGTGGCGCGAGGCCTTCGACCGCTTGAGCCCGGACGCCGCGGCCACCGCCAGCCTCGGTCTGCGCGACGGCATGGGGCCGAGCTTCCGACGTGGCTCGTTGTTCGCGTCCCATGCCAACGGCGTGGCGGTCGCCGCGCCCGTCGACACGACGAGCGACGCCGAGCTGCATCAGAGGCTCGACCGGTTGGTGCGCAACTACCGGGTGCGCGGGCACCGCGTCGCCGACCTCAACCCGCTCGGCGAGACGCCGATCGAGGTGCCGGAGTTGGAGCTCGGCTACTACGGCTTCACCGAGGCCGACCTCGACAGGCCCGTGCTCGACTCGACCTTCCACGGTGCGAAGACGGTCCGGGACGTGTTCGAGGCGTTGCGAGCGACGTACACCCGCACGATCGGTGCCCAGTTCATGCACATCGACAACCTCGAGGTGCGGCGCTGGCTGCAAGCGCGGATGGAGCGGACGCGCAACCGGCTCGAACTGAGCCGCGCCACCCAGGTGCGCATCCTGACGAAGCTCACCGACGCGGTGATCTTCGAGGAGTTCATCCAGAAGAAGTACGTGGGCGCCAAGAGCTTCTCGCTCGAGGGGAGCGAGAGCCTGATCCCGCTGCTCGACCTGGCGCTCGAGAAGGCCGGCAGCCAGGGCGTGCGCGAGGTCGTCCTGGGCATGGCCCACCGGGGCCGGCTCAACGTCCTGGCCAACATCATGGGCAAGCACCCGCGCACGATCTTCCGGGAGTTCGAGGACAAGGACCCCGAGATGCACCGTGGCCGGGGTGACGTGAAGTACCACCTGGGCTACTCCAACGACTGGACCACCCAGGCGGGCCACGAGATCCACCTGTCGTTGGCGTTCAACCCGTCGCACCTCGAGTTCGTGAACGCGGTCGCGATGGGACGGGTGCGGGCCAAGCAGGACCGTGTCGGCGACGGCGAGCGGACACAGGGTCTGGCCATCCTGATCCACGGCGACGCCTCGTTCATCGGCGAAGGGGTCGTGCAGGAGACGCTCAACATGTCGGGTCTGCCCGGGTACCGGGTGGGCGGCGCGCTCCACGTGATCGTGAACAACCAGGTCGGCTTCACGACCGGCCCCGAGCAGGGTCGCTCGACGACGTACGCCAGCGACGTCGCCAAGATGCTGCAGAGCCCGGTCTTCCACGTCAACGGCGAGGACCCGGAAGCGGTCGCCCAGGTGATCGAGGTGGCGATGGAGTTCCGTCGCACCTTCCAGCGCGACGTCGTCATCGACATGTACGCCTACCGTCGTTTCGGGCACAACGAGGGCGACGAGCCGTCGTTCACGCAGCCGGCGATGTACCAGGCGATCCGGCGTCGTCCGAACGTGCGCGAGGGGTACCTCGAGCGGCTGTTGACGCTCGGCGGGGTGACCCGCGAGGAGGCGGACGCGATCGGGCAAGCGCGCCGCGACCACCTCGAAGGGGAGCTCTCGGTGGCGCGCGGCGACGACTTCAAGCCCACCTACAGCGCGTTCGAGGGCTTGTGGAAGCCGTACAAGGGCGGGCGCGACGCCGACCTTCCCGACGCGCGGACCTCGATCGAGCGACCGGAGGCGGAGCGGCTGTTGCGCCAACTCGCCTCCGTGCCCGAGGGGTTCGAGCCGAACCCCAAGCTCGATCGGTTCCTCAAGGGCCGTGAGGCGATGGCGGCGGGCGAGCGGGCGCTCGACTGGTCCGCGGGCGAGGCCCTGGCGTACGGGTCGCTCGTGGCCCAGGGCGTGCGCGTGCGTCTGACGGGACAGGACACGGAACGGGGCACCTTCAGTCACCGCCACTCGGTGCTCCACGACGCCCGGACGGGCGAGCGCCTGCCGATGTTCGACGCGCTCGCCGAAGGGGGCGGCGTCTTCGAGGTGCACAACAGCCCGCTGTCGGAGAACGGGGTGCTGGGCTTCGAGTACGGGTACTCGCTCGATTGGCCCGACGGTCTGGTGCTCTGGGAGGCCCAGTTCGGCGACTTCGTCAACGCCGCACAGGTGGTGATCGACCAGTTCATCGCGTCGGGCGAGGACAAGTGGCGGCGCCTGAGCGGTCTCGTCCTGCTGCTGCCGCACGGTTTCGAGGGGGCGGGTCCCGAACACTCGAGCGCCCGCCTCGAGCGCTTCTTGCAGCTGTGCGCCGAGGACAACATGCAGATCGTGAACCCGACCACGCCGGCGCAGATGTTCCACGTCCTGCGGCGGCAGGTGCTGCGGGCGTGGCGGAAGCCGCTCGTCGTCATGACCCCGAAGAGCCTGCTGCGGCACGTGCGCGCCGTCTCCGACCTGAGCGAGTTCACGGAGGGTGCGTTCCACACCGTGCTGCACGACGACGCCGTCGACCCCGACGGTGTCGGCAAGGTGCTCCTGTGCAGCGGCAAGGTCTACTACGACCTGGTGCAGGCGCGCGAGGAAGCCGAACGTGACGACGTGGCGATCGTGCGCCTCGAGCAGCTCTACCCGCTCCGACAGGTGGACGTCGACGCCGCCCTCGCCGCCTACCCGGCCCGGGTGCCCGTGACGTGGGTCCAGGAGGAACCGGAGAACATGGGGGCGTGGCGTTACCTGCGCGTCACGTGGGGAAACAGCCTCGCCGGACGCCCGTTCGACGGCGTCACGCGTCCCGCCTCGGCCAGCCCGGCCACCGGCTCGGCCAGCAGCCACCGACTGGAGCAGGCGGAGCTGTTGCGCCAAGCGCTCGGCGAGCGGATCCCGAGCGAGGCGCTGGCATGAGCTCTCCGAGGCCCGACACCGACACCGAACCGACGACGAGCGCCGCCTCCGCGTGGCGCCGAGGAGCGTGAGCATGGCCGTGGACGTCATCGTGCCCAGCGTGGGTGAGTCGATCACCGAGGTCTTCGTGGGGACCTGGCTCAAGCAGCCGGGCGACCGCGTGGCGAAGGACGAACCCCTCGTCGAGATCGAGACGGACAAGGCCACCCTCGAGGTGTCGGCGCCCGTCGACGGCGTGCTCACCGAGCACCTGGTCGATGCGGGTGCGGCGGCCAACGTGGGCGACGTGCTGGCGCGCGTGGAGGCGGGCGACGCGGCAGCCGCCGCCCCGGCGCCCGCGGCGAAGGAGGAGGCTGCACCCTCCAACGAGGCGGCGCCATCGGCGGGGGAGGCCACCCCGGACGAAGCCGCTTCGAGCGACGGCGCTGCACCCGACGACGACGCCAAGGTCATGCCCGCAGCGCGGCGGGCGCTCGCGACCGAGGGCGTCGACGTGGCCGACGTCCATGCGACGGGTCCGGGCGGTCGGGTGCTCAAGGACGACGTGCAACGGGCAGCGGCGGCGCCCAAGTCGGCCCCTTCGTCGACGTCCAAGCCCGCTTCGACCCCGCAGCCCGCGTCCGGCGATCGCGAAGAAGACGCGGTCCCCATGTCGCCGCTGCGGCGCAAGATCGCGCAGCGGCTCGTCGAGGCGCAGCAGACCGCGGCGCTGTTGACGACGTTCAACGAGGTCGACCTCAGCGCCGTGATGGCGCTGCGCAGCGCCCACAAGGAGGCGTTCGAGAAGCGCTACGGCGTGCGGCTGGGTTTCATGAGCTTCTTCGTGAAGGCGACGGTCGACGCCTTGCGCGAGTTCCCGCAGCTCAACGCCGAGGTGCGCGGCACCGACATCGTCTACAAGAACTACTTCGACCTGGGCATCGCGGTCTCGACCCCCAAGGGTCTCGTCGTGCCCGTCTTGCGGCACGCCGAACGTCTGTCGTTCGCCGAGGTCGAGTCGGCCATCGCCGACTTCGGCAAGCGCGCGGGTCAGAACAAGCTCACGCCGGAGGAGCTCCAGGGCGGCACCTTCTCGATCACGAACGGCGGCGTCTTCGGCTCGCTCCTCTCCACGCCGATCGTCAACCCGCCCCAGAGCGGCGTGCTCGGGATGCACGCGATCCAGGACCGTCCGATCGCCGTGGACGGGGAGGTGGTCGTGCGGCCGATGATGTACGTCGCGCTCACGTACGACCACCGGGTGGTCGACGGGCGCGAAGCGGTGACGTTCCTGAAGCGGATCAAGGACGGGATCGAGGAGCCGGCGCGCTTGCTGCTCGAGATCTGACGTCGACCGATCCGCGCGACCGCACGACACGCCGCCGCCGGGACATCCCGGCGGCGGCGTCCTCTCGGAGCATGTTCTCAGCGAGCCGCGTCGGTCCCCTCGAACAGCGGCAGGTACGCTTCGTAGCCCTCGGCCTCGAGGTCGGCGAGCGGCACGAAACGGAGCGCCACGCCGTTGATGCACCAGCGCTGGCCGGTGGGGGCGGGTCCGTCGTCGAAGACGTGGCCGAGGTGGGCGTCGGAGAGCCGGCTGCGCGCCTCGGTCTGGACCACGAAGAAGGAGCGGTCGGGGCGGGTGACGACGTGGACGTCGTCGATCGGCTTGGTGAACGAGGGCCACCCGCTGCCCGAGTCGAACTTGTCGGTCGACGAGAAGAGCGGCTCTCCGCTGATCACGTCGACGTAGATCCCGGGTTCGTAGAGCGCGTCGTACGGATGGCTGAAGGCCCGTTCGGTGGCGTCCTCGCGCACGACGCGGTACGCGAGGGGGTCGAGGGTGGCGCGCAGGTCGGCGTCGCTGGGCACGCCGCGGAACCAGGCAGGCGCGTCGCCCGTCGCGGGGGCCGCCACGTCCTCGTCCGCCCACGTCGCCGCGATGTAACGATCGCGGCCGGAGGCGTCGCGGTAGTAGCCGTAGCGCACCGGGTTCAGCCGGGCGTAGTCCTGGTGGTAGTCCTCGGCGAGCCAGAAGGGACCCGCGTCGACGATCTCGGTGGCGAGCGGATCGTCGAACTTGCCCGACGTCCCCAGGGCCGCGAACGAGGCCTCGGCCAGGCTTCGCTGCGCCTCGTCGACGACGAAGATGGCCGACGTGTAGCTGTGGCCCCGGTCGACGAACGAGCCGCCCGCGTCGGTCGGATCGTGCATCCGCCAGAAGGCCGTCAGCAGGTCGCCGTACGAGATGGTCGCGGGGTCGAAGTGCACCTCGACCACCTCGCGGTGGCCCGTCGACTCGCGCACGACCTGGTCGTAGGTGGGGTCGGCCACGTGGCCACCCATGAAGCCCGAGCGCACGTCGAGCACGCCGGGCAGTTTCTCGAAGTCGGCCTCGACGCACCAGAAGCAACCTGCGGCGAAGTACGCCACGGCTTCACCGGCCGCGGGTCGGATGCCGTCGCCGGCGTCCATGGCTTGCGCGCTGGGGCCCGTCGCGGCCGGATCGGACGACCCCGCGCCACCGACGGCCAGCGCGATGGCCACCGTAGCGAGGAGGAGGAACGGCAGAGCGAACGTGAGTCGAGTCATGGGTCAAGGATGCGCGATGGACCCTGTCGCCACAGGTGTCTGGACGACCAACCCGCGGACCCCCGCGGTACCATGCCCGCCGGAGGAACCATGCCGGAGTTCGACGTGATCATCATCGGAGCGGGTCCGGGCGGCTACGTCGCCGCGATCCGCGCCGCGCAGCTGGGCCTCAAGGTCGCCAGCGTCGAGAAGGAACCCACCCTCGGGGGCACGTGCGTCCGCGTCGGCTGCATCCCCAGCAAGGCGTTGCTCGAATCGACCGAGCGGTTCGTGGACGCCCGCGATGGGCTCGGCGACCATGGCATCCGGGTCGAGGGCGTGCGCTACGACCTCGACGCCATGCAGGCGCGCAAGGAAGCGGTGGTCAAGAGCAACACCGACGGCGTCGCGTACCTGTTCAAGAAGAACGGCGTCGAACGCATCACGGGCACCGGACGGCTCCTGGGACCCGGCGAGGTGCAGGTCGACACCGCGGACGGCGAGCGGCGCGTGAGCGCCACGCACGTCGTGCTCGCCACCGGCAGCCGGGTGGCGCCGCTCCGGGGCGTCGAGACCGATGGCGACCGGATCGGCACCAGCACCGAGGCGTTGACCTGGGACGAGGTGCCCGGCCACCTGGTCGTGGTCGGCGCCGGCGTGATCGGTCTGGAGCTCGGCAGCGTGTGGCGCCGCTTGGGCGCCGAGGTCACCGTGCTCGAGTACCTCGACCGGATCCTGCCCGGCATCGACGGCGAGATCGCCAAGGAGGCCCGCAAGGTGTTCACCAAGCAGGGCATGACGATCCGCACGGGGGTCGCCGTGACCGGCGCGACGGTGAAGCGCAAGCGTGTGGTCGTGAGCGTCGACGGCGCCGACGACGTGGAAGCGGACCGGGTGCTGGTGGCGACCGGGCGCGTGCCCAACCACGAGGGCCTGGGGCTGGCCGAGGCGGGCGTGCAGGTCGACGACAAGGGGCGCGTGGTGGTCGACGACCGCTTCGAGACCACGGTCCCCGGCGTCTACGCCATCGGTGACCTGATCCACGGACCCATGCTGGCCCACAAGGCCGAAGAGGACGGCGTCGCCCTCGTCGAGCGTCTGGTGACGGGCCATGGTCACGTCGACTACGACTTGGTGCCCAACGTCGTCTACACGGACCCGGAGATCGCCTCCGTGGGGCGGACCGAAGAATCCCTGACGGCCCAGGGTGTGCCGTTCCGGAAGGGCACGTTCCCGTTCCAGGCCAACGGCCGGGCGCGCGCCATGGGGCGCACCGAGGGCAAGGTCAAGGTGCTTGCCCACCGCGACACCGACCGTGTCCTGGGCGTGCACGTGATCGGTCCGCGGGCGGGCGACCTGATCGCCGAGGCGGTGGCCGCGATGGCGTTCCATGCCTCGAGCGAGGACCTGGCCCGGGTGGTGCACGCGCACCCGACGCTGTCGGAGGCGCTGAAGGAGGCCGCCCTCGCCGTCGACGGACGTGCCCTCCACGTCTGAGGACCCCGGGCACGCACTTCGTGGGCCACGCTACCGTGAAGCGCGGCGTCCAGGACGGCCCCGAGCCCCGTGATAGCCTGGCGCCGATGAACGTCTCCCTCCCCAGCGAGCCGGCCGTCCCCGAGGTGCGCGTGCGCGATCCGCGACTCCAGCCGATCGCGGACAAGGTCCTCGCGGGGCAGCGGCTGACCTTCGCCGACGGCCAGATCCTCTACCGCACGCCCGACCTGCCGGCGCTCATGCGCCTCGCCGACGTCGTGCGGGAGCGCAAGGTGGGCCCGAAGGCGTACTTCGTGCACTCACTCCGCCTGTCGCAGACCAACGTCTGCTACGTCGGCTGCACCTTCTGCGGTTTCGCCAAACACGTCGGCGACGAGGGTGTCTGGGACTACGACCTCGAGGACGTCTGGGCGTACGTCGATCGCCACTACCACCCCGACCTGACCGAGGTGCACATCGCCTCGGGGCACCACCCCAAGCGGCCCGTGGGACTACTACCTCGATCTCGTGCGCGGCCTCACCGAGCGTTACCCGGGCGTGCAGGTCAAGGCGTGGACGGCGGCCGAGATCCACCACTTCACGAAGATCACCCGGCCGCGCTTGACGTACCGCGAGGTGCTCACGGAGCTGAAGGCGGCCGGACTGGTCGCCATGCCGGGCGGCGGCGCCGAGATCTTCGCCGAGGACGTTCGGCGCCGGATCGCGCGAGCGAAGGTGACGGCCGAGGGGTGGCTCGAGGTCCACCGCGTGGCCCACGAGCTCGAGATCCCCACGAACGCGACGATGCTCTACGGTCACGTCGAATCGCTCGACGACCGGCTCGATCACATGGACCGGCTGCGCCGCCTGCAGGACGACACCGGTGGCTTCCTCAGCTTCATCCCGCTCGCCTACCAGCCCGAGCACAACGCCCTCGCGGCCGAGCTCGAGGCCGAGGGGCGCCGGGTGCACACCACGGGCGTCGACGACCTGCGCAACCTGGCCGTGGCCCGGCTGTACCTCGACAACGTGCCGCACGTGAAGGGCTACTGGATCATGATCACGCCGGAGCACACGCAGGTGGCCTTGGCGGCGGGCGTGTCGGACGTGGACGGCACGATCAAGGACGAGCGCATCGCGCACGCCTCGGGGGCCGTGACGGAGGCCGGGATGTCACAAGACCAGCTCCTGGCGTTGATCCGAGGCGCCGGTCGTGTCCCGGTGCGGCGCGACGCGCTTTACCACGAGCTCGAGGTGTTCGCGTGAAGGCCCCTGCGGCCGGCGTCGGCGCGACCGTGGGCGAGCGGCTCGGCATCGTCGCGTACACGAACGTCGCCCCGCTGCATTGGGGTCTCGAACCGTGGGCGGGCGCCCGCTTCCATCGCGGCGTCCCCACCGACCTCAACGCCCGGCTGCTGGCCGGCGACCTCGACCTGACGCTGGTTTCGAGCGTCGAGTTCGTGCGCCACCGCGACCGCCTGGTCGCCCTACCCGACTTCTCGATCGCGACGCTCGGCCCGGTGCACAGCGTCATGCTCTTCCACCGGCGGCCGTGGCACGCGTTGGCCGGAGCGCGGATCGCGGTCTCGACCGAGTCGGCCACCAGCGTCGCCCTGCTGCGCACGCTGCTGGACGCGCACGGTTTGGACGCCGAGTTCGTGCCGGCGGCCTCGGACCTCGAGGCGATGCTCGCCGTGTACGACGCGGCGCTGCTGATCGGGGACGCTGCGCTCGAGGAGTCGGTCGCCCGCCGGAGCGTGGACGGCGCCGTGCCCCTGGCCACCGACCTGGGCGAGGCTTGGTTCGAGCTCACCAAGCTGCCCTTCACCTTCGCGGTCTGGGCGGCCGACGCCGAGCGTCCGCCGTCGCCCCGCCTCGTGGCGGAACTCCGCGCGGCCCGCGAACGTGGCCTCGGTCACCTGGCCGCCGTGGCCCGCGTCGAAGCGGAGGCGCGTGGCCTGTCGGAAGCCGTCGTCCTGCGCTACCTGGCCAACTTCCGGTACTTCTTGACCCCGCCCGATCGCGAAGGGCTCGAGGCGTTCGCCCGTCGCGTCGAACCCGGCTTCCGCGCCGGGGAGCTCCGCTTCGCGAGTTCGTGAGCGTTCGGGCGGAGAAGGCGCGCGTGTGGCCCGGCCGGCCCTTTCCATTGGGGGCGACCTGGGACGGTGCCGGCGTCAACGTGGCGGTGTACGCCGAGAACGCCGAAGCCGTAGACGTGGTGCTGTTCGATACCGCCTACGATCCGGAGCCGACGCTCACGCATCGCCTCCGAGAGCGGACCGGACCGGTCTGGCACGGCTACTTGCCCGGCGTCGGGCCGGGGCGTCGCTACGGGCTCCGGGTCCATGGCCCCTGGGCCCCGCAGGAGGGCCATCGCTTCAACCCTGCCAAGGTGCTGCTCGACCCATACGCGAAGGCGATCGGGCGACCGCTGCGGTGGGACGAGAGTTTGAACGGTTCGGTCCCCGGCGCTCGCGGCGACCTGCGCGACGAGCGCGACAGTGCCGCTTTCGCGCCCCTGGGCGCGGTGGTCGACGACGCCTTCGATTGGCAGGACGTGGCCTCACCGCGGGTGCCGTGGGAGGACACGGTGATCTACGAGGCCCACGTGCGGGGCCTGACGATGCAGCACCCCGACGTGCCCGAGGAGCTGCGTGGCACGTTCCTGGGCCTCGTCGAACCGGCGGTCCTCGACCACCTGGCGCGTTTGGGCATCACGACGGTGTCGCTGCTGCCCGTGACGCCCGTGGTCGACGAGCCGCGGCTGCTCGAGATGGGTCTGTCGAACTACTGGGGCTACCATCCGCTCAACTTCTTCGCGCCCGAGCCCCGGTACTCGAGCAACGGCCCCCTGACGGCGGTGCAGGACTTCAAGACGATGGTGCGCGAGCTGCACCGGGCCGGTTTCGAGGTGTTGGTCGACGTCGTGTACAACCACACGGGCGAGGGCGATCACCTCGGTCCGACCCTCTCGTTCCGCGGTGTCGACAACCGCGGCTACTACAAGCTGTCGCCCAAGGACCGCCGCTTCTACATCGATTACACGGGGACGGGGAACACGCTCGATCCCGGCAACCCGTACGTCCTGCAGCTCATCACCGACAGCCTGCGGTACTGGGTGACCACGATGGGCGTCGACGGCTTCCGCTTCGACCTGGCGTCGGCCCTGGCGCGCGAGTTCTACGACGTCGACATGCTGTCGGCCTTCTTCAAGGTCATCCAACAGGACCCGGTGCTCTCACGCGTCAAGCTGATCGCGGAGCCCTGGGACGTCGGTCCGGGCGGGTACCAGGTGGGCAACTTCCCGTGGCACTGGCTCGAGTGGAACGGTCGCTACCGGGACGCGGTCCGCAGCTACTGGCGCGGGGACCCCGGGCGCAGCGCGGAACTGGCGACGCGGTTGGGCGGGTCGGCCGACCTCTACGCCCGCAACGGCCGGCGGCCGTGGGCGTCGGTCAACTTCGTCACGGCGCACGACGGCTTCACGCTCGAGGACTTGGTGAGCTACGTCCAGAAACACAACCACGCCAATGGCGAGTCGAACCGGGACGGTAGCGACGACAACCTGTCGAGCAACGCCGGCGTGGAGGGACCGACGCTGGACGCCGAAGTGCGACGTCGACGGGTGGTCCGCAAACGCGGCCTGTTGGCGACGCTGCTCCTGTCCCAAGGCATCCCCATGTTGTTGGGCGGGGACGAGTTGTCGCGCACCCAGAAGGGCAACAACAACGCCTACTGCCAGGACAACGAGCTGAGCTGGTTCGGTTGGTCGCTCGACGAGGAGGGGGAAGCCTTCTTGGACTTCACCCGAGCGTTGATCGCCTTCCGGGCCCGGCATCGCGTCTTCCGACGCCGCAACTTCCTGAACGGCGTCGGGGTTGCCGGAGCGGCGCGGGACGTCGTGTGGTGGCATCGTGAGGGCCACGAGATGAACCCGGCCGATTGGCATGCGGGTGACGCCACGTTCGGCATGCTGCTCGACGGTGCCGCCCTCGACGAAACGGACGCGGAGGGGGTCCCACGCCGCGACGGCGCGTTGCTCGTGGTGTTCCACGGGCCCCGGGGGGGTCCGTTCACGTTGCCGCGGCCGCCGCGCGGCCAGGGGTGGCAGGTGGTGGTGGACACGGAAGCGGGCTTCGTGGCCACGCCGGAGGTCGATGCTGGCAGCCCGGTCGCGCCCGGTCGGCGCTTCCGTCTGGTTCCGGACGGGCTCACCGTCTTCGCGGCGGTCGATGGGCGCGGTGGCGTCGTCGGTTCGCCTCCTCAAGGCTGAGGCGACCGGACGAGACCTTCGGCCCGCCTGGTCGTAGCCGACCGACGTGCCGGAGGCTCGATCTCGGATCAGCGGACGGGGCTAGACGCGACGGCCCGTCAGCAGCTTGACGAGGAACAAGACGATGGCGACCACGAGCAGCACGTAGATGAAACCGCCGAGCGTGGTGCCCGAGACGAGACCGAGCAGCCAGAGGACGAGCAGGATGATGGCGATGGTCTGTAGCATGCGTGGGTTTCCTTCCGAGGAGGCGGATCCGGGGTCCACGTCCGTGTGACGTGGCCCCGGAAGCGTGGGCGGATCGTTCGGTCAGCGTCGCCGACCGGGGTAGTCGTAACCGTAGTGGGTGTGAACGCGCTCGAGCCAGGCCGAGTCGGCCGATTCGGGCCAGGCGTTCTTGTCGAAGCCCGGCGCGTTCTCGAGGCGCTGCTTGTCGATGTCGACCGTGATGCGTTCCTTCACGGTGTCGACCGTGAGGGCCTGCCACGGGAGGGCGAACAGTTTGTCGCCCATGCCCAAGAAGCCGCCGAACGAGAGAACGGCGTAGGCGACGTCGCCCGTATCGAGGTGCAGCATGATCTCCTCGAGCGAGCCGACGTTCTCACCCGCGAGGTTGACGACGTTCGTACCCTTGAGCGTCCCGGCAGACAGCAGTTGGTCGCTGGCGGTCGTGGTGGTGGTCCGTGCCATGGGCCTACCTCCAGATGCGTGAAGATCGGTCAGGATGAGCGGTCGCGATCAGGCGTCGCCGAGGCGAGCGTCCGCTTCGCGCTCCGCTTCCTCTCGGCTGTACCCGTACTTCTCTTGCAGGGTGCCGATGAAGCGATCGTAGCTACCGTCGATCTTGTCGAGCTCGTCATCGGTCACGTCGCCCCAGGCCTGCTTGACACGGCCTCGGAACTGCTTCCACTTGCCTTCGAAGATGTCGCGGTTCATGCGTCACGTCCTTTCGGTGTCGTTCTTGGGGGGCCCGATGCCGCGGTCGGAACCGGAGCGCGCTCCTAGGGGGCGGGCGGGTTCTTCGACCATCGAACGGGCTCCTCCTTGGCGGCCTTCGTCGTGGACGGTTCGGGCGATCCACGGGCGGGCCGTGCTTTCATTAGGGTCCCCGAAGGACGCGAAGCCCTGTGACGGCGGTCACACGTGAGTGATTCGTGAAAACAGTATGGGATTCATGCCTTACCGCCGGTCGGCTCCATCGATCTGGTGGGTGGCGTCCGGGTGCGCCCGGACCCCGTGCGTGCCGAGGGTGGGTACGAATGGACGGGGCGGGCGTGACGGCTGCGGACCTGGCCCCGTCCACAACGTGGCAAACTCCGGGACGTGGGTGGCTGTGCATGACACCCCACAAGGCCGGTGCGATCCGCGAACGTCCGGTCCGCACACGTCGGATCGGCATGGAAAGCTCCGAGCCAACACATCAGTTCGAACCTCAAGGAGGGTTACACATGAAAGCATTTCACGTTCTATTGGCCATTGGCGCGTTGAGCCTCGGCGGGGTCTTGGCCCAGGGCCAGGGCGAGCTCTTCAACCCCCAGACGGACCCCTCGGACGTCCGGGTTTCGCAGTTGATGGGCGCCACGGTCTACGTGGCCGCGCAAGAAGTGGTCGCGACCGAAGTCGAAGCTCAGCCCGAGGACTGGGAGAGCGCCGGCACGATCGACGACATGCTGCTGTCGCGCGACGGCGAGCTTCGTGGCGTGCTGTTCGACGTCGGTGGCTTCCTCGGCATCGGCGCGCGCACCGTACTCGTCGACATGGACGCGCTGAGCTTCGTGCGGGTCGCCGACGAAGAAGGCGTGTACGTGGTCTTCCAGGCGACGCGTGAGCAGCTCGAGAACGCGCCCGAGTACCAAGAACCCGGCAGCCAGGAGCAGCAGGCCGAAGAGCCCATGAACGAAGAACCCGTCGCCGAAGAGCCGGCCGCCGAAGAGCCCGTCGCGGCCGACCCCGTCCAGACGGACGAGGACCGCCTCGGCGTCCGTGACCCCGTGGAAGGCTTCGAGGTCGTCGGTTTCGACGTGCTGACCGCCGATGACCTCGAGAACGCGGTCGTCTACGACCGCTTCGACGAGCAGGTCTCGGGCATCAGCGACCTCGTCCTCGGCCAAGACGGCCAGACCGTCGAAGGCGTCCTGATCGACGTCGGCGGCTTCCTCGGGCTCGGCGCCCGGACCGTGGCCGTCGGGATGGACCAGCTCCAGATCCAGCACAACCCGGAGACCGATGAGGTGCGCGTGTACCTCTCGATGACGCAGGAAGAACTCGAGAGCCTGCCCGAGTACGAGGCCCAGTAAGCCGACGACTCGGATCAGAACGGCACGACACCGCTCCGGCGAGGCTTCGGCCTCGCCGGAGTTCTCATGGTGCCGGACGAGCCCGCTCGCGTGGGCCACGGCCGGTAGGGTGGAGACCAGGAGGCCGCCGATGGCAACGAACACCCCGAAGAAGCAGCGGCCGTGGCTCGAAGAGGTCGCCACGACGATGCTGCGGGGGCCCAGCGAAGCCGATCTTCGCGCCGCCACCGAGCGGGTGGCCGAGCGCCGCGCCGATCGACCCGAGCGCACGACCGAAGAGTTGGTCGACGACGTGATCGCGGGCACGATGCGCCGCACGGCGGCGATCGGCGCGGCGACCGCGGGCACCGCGCTCGTACCCGGCATGGGCACGGTGGCGGCGCTGACGCTCGGCGCGGCCACCGACGTGGGTGCGACGCTGCGACTGCAGACCCAGATGGTGCTCGACCTCGCGGTGCTGCGCGGAGCCGAGCTCACGCCAGAGCAGGCGCGCAACGCTTTGCTCGTCGTGGTCGGCGTCAGCAGCGCGGGCCGAGTGGCGCTCGACCGAGCGGGCCGCAAGGCGGCGCTGAGCCTGGGCGAGCGCTTCGCGGCCCGCTGGGTCCTGCGCGCCGTGCCCGTCGTGGGCATGCTCACGTCGTCGGGCGCCAACGCGCTGGCGACACGGGTGATCGGCCACCGAGCGGACGCGTACTTCCTGGCCGGGCCCGAGGCCGTCCGCGACTGGCGGGCGAGCGTTCGTGCCGTCCTGAGCCGGCGTCAGCGGACGCGCCTGCCCAAACCTGCCCGGCTGCCGGCACCCGATCCTTCCGCCTGATCCGGCGCGAGGTTTCGACGCTGCCTACGGGTCGACCCCCATCGGCCTGGCCAGCCTCGTCGTAACCGTGGTCCTGATCGGAGCGGTGGCGCGGTCCTAGGGCCGCCCGGATCCACGCGGCCGACGACTTGAGGCGTCGTGCCAGACGAACGGACGCTCGGTCGCCTCGTCGCCGTCCCCATGCAGCGGGTCTATGCTCACGCCATCGCCCCGTCGAGGAGGCCCCGTCATCTCACCGTCCACCGCGGCCACCGGTACCGCATGATCGATCACGGTCCGCTCCCCGACCTGTTCGCACCCGCCCCAGGCGGTTCATCGGTGGGACGTGTCGCCTCGCCCGCCGCGTGGATGGAGCGAGCGGCGGCGTGGCGAGACGTCGTCGTGGACGTGCTCTACGGGGGCCTGCCGCCGGCGCCGACCGCGATCCACGTCGAGACCCTGAGCGAGAGCCGGGTGCGGCACATGGCGGGCGAGCCGTGGCTGTGGTCCCTTCGCGTGCACGTCGCGGGAGGTGCGATCCCGTTCACGTTCTGCGCCAAGCTCTTGACGCCGGCCGTGGGTGCGCCCTGGCCGGTGGTGGTGTACGGCGACGGTGGCTGGCTCAACCTGCCGTACGACGTCATGGAGCGCGTGCTCGACGCCGGCGTCGCCCTCGCCTGGTTCGACCGCACCGAGATCGTGGCGGATGCGGGGGCGACCCCGAACGAGCGACCCTCGCGCAGGGGCGGTCTCTACGACGTGCATCCGGGTGGGAGCTTCGGCGCGATCGCGGCTTGGGCGTGGGGCTACCACAGGTTGATCGACGTGCTGTCGCTTCGCTCCGACGTCGACTCGACCCGTCTCGCGGTGACCGGGTTCTCCCGTGGAGCCAAGACGACGCTTCTTGCGGGCGCCACCGATGAACGGATCGCCGTGATCCACGACCACGCGTCGGGGGCGGGCGGTGCGGCCCCGTTCCGCTTCGTGGGCGAGGGTGGCGAGACGATCGAGGTCGTGCGGCGCTTCCCGGCCTGGTTCGGCCCCCGCATCCATGCGTACGTCGACCGCGTCGCCGAGCTCCCGTTCGACCAGCACGCGTTGTTGGCGTCCATCGCGCCGCGATCGGTGCTGCTGACGTATGCCGTCGACGATCGTTGGTCGAACCCCGAAGGCATGGTGCAAAGCGCCTGGGCTGCGCAGGAGGTCTACCGCTTCCTCGGCCGACCCGACGGTCTCGTGTTCCACCTTCGCTCGGGGAGGCACGCGCACACACCCGAGGATTGGTCGCGACTCCTCGGCTTCCTCGCGTCCCGCTGGCATGGCGGCGCGCCTTCGGCGGCGTACGGGAGCTACCCGTATGCGGGCCTGCGCCCGGCGTTCGGATGGCGCGCGCCGGAGGTCGGCGAGCCGTGACGGTGGCGGCGTCCGTCGTGCTGGTGCTCGTCGTGTCGGCGCTCCTGGTGGTCACCGGGCTCAAGCGCCAGCCGGGTCTGGGCATCCTCGCCTCGCTCGTGCTGATCGGCCTGGCGCTCGGCATTCGCGGAGAGGGCCTGGCGGCGATCGGCTTCGGTGCGCCCGAGGACTGGGGCGCGACGCTGGGGCGTGGCTTCGTCCTGGGCGCCTTCCTGCAGATCGTCGCCGTCGTGGTCCTGGATCCGTGGAGCGAGCGCGTCACCGGCCGACCCCCCGACCACGGTCTGGTGGATCCCGTGCGCGGCGACTGGCGCGTCTTCGGGCTCTGGTTGGTGGTCGTGTGGACCTTCGTCGCGTTCCTCGAGGAAGGGGTCTTCCGCGGCTTCCTCATGACCGAGATCGCGCGCGCCTTGGGGAACGGTCCCTTCGCGACCGTCGTGGGCGTCGTCCTGAGCTCGGTCGTGTTCGGTCTGGCGCACGGCTACCAGGGTCGCGCGGGCATCCTCGCCACCGGCCTCGTCGGTCTGGTGCTCGGCGCTGCGTTCGCCGCGAGCGGGTACGAGATCTGGCTGGTCGTGATCGCGCACGGGGTCGTGGACACGGTGGGCCTCGCGCTCGTCGCGCTCGACGTCGATCGTGGTCTCCGACGCGCCGTGAACCGCCGTTGGGGGCGAACGTCGTGAGCGCATGGCCGGTCCTGATGGCGGCTGCGGCCACGATCGCGGGCGTCGTCGCCGCGCTGGCCGCCCATCAGCGGGGACGTCCCTGGGCGTACGGGGCGGCCAAGGCCCTGGCGTCGGCGGGATTCGTCGCGGCGGCGCTGTCCTCGGGGGTACCCTCCGAGGTTTGGGCGCGGTGGGCCCTGGCCGCGCTGGTGCTGTCGTCGATCGGAGACGTGGCGTTGGCGGTGCGCGGTCGGGGCGGCTTCATCGTCGGTCTGCTGAGCTTCCTCGTGGCCCATGCGTCGTACACGGTCGCCTTCGTCCGGTTGGGTGTGGACGCGGGGGCGCTCCTCGTCTCGGTGGCGCTCGCCGCCCTCGTCCTCGGGATCCTCGGCCGCTCGCTCGCGGCGCGGGTGCCGAGCCCGCTGCGCCGCTGGGTCGCCGCGTACGTCGTGGTCCTCGTCGCGATGCTGGCCACGGGCGTCGCCGCCGGTCTGCGGCACGAGCGGGCGTGGTTGGCGCTGGGCGCCGTCCTCGTCGCCGGATCGGACGGGGCGGTCGCGCGCGAACGGTTCGGCACGCGCGGATTCGTCAACAAGGCGCTGGGTTTGCCCACGTACTACCTGGGTCAGACGTGGATCGCGTGGACCATCGCCGGGCTCCTGTGAGCAGGTGCGCTCGAGGGTGTCGCGTCCACCGCGTCCCTGCGCTCCGAGCGTACGCTCCTGTACGAAATACTGCGAGGAGGTGGACGATGCGACGGCGCGTCCTGTTCGTCCTGTTGGGCCTCGGCATGTTGCTCGGCGTGGTGTTCGCACAAGCCGAGACGTACCGCGATGCAGCCGCTCCGATCCCTGCTCGGGTCGAAGACCTGCTCGCCCGCATGACCCTGGCCGAGAAGGTCGGGCAGATGACCCAGGTCAACGTGACCCGCTTGATGGGCGCGGGCGAATGGGACCGCGGTCCGCTGAACGAGGGGTGGGTCGAGCGTACGCTGGGCGACCTTCACGTCGGGTCCGTGCTGTCGGGTGGCGGTGCCGCGCCGGTTCCCAACACGCCCCGCGCTTGGGCAGAGCTCACGAACGCCCTCCAGCGGGCTGCGCTGGCGCGTTCGCGGCTGGGGATCCCGCTCGTCTACGGCGTCGACGCCGTGCATGGGCACAACAACGTGCTCGGCGCGACGATCTTCCCGCACAACCTCGGGCTCGCGGCGACGTGGGACCCGGCGCTCGTCGAGACGGTGGCGCGGCGGACGGCCGCCGACGTGGCCGCCACGGGCGTCCACTGGAACTTCGGTCCCGTCGCCGATCTCGGTCGCGACCTGCGCTGGGGGCGTGCGTACGAGACCTTCGGCCAGGACCCGTGGCTGGCCTCCGAGCTGGTGGCCGCCAGCGTCCGCGGCACGCAGGCAGCCGGTGAGGTGGCGGCCACCGTGAAGCACTTCTTGGGCTACGGCGCGGCGGCCGACGGACGCGACCGCGGGGACGCGATCCTTTCCGACGCAGAGCTGTGGAACGTACACGTGCCGCCCTTCGAGGCCGGGCTGGCCGCCGGCGCGTGGACGGTCATGGTCAACAGCGGATCGGTGAACGGCGTGCCCGTCCACGCTTCGGGCGACCTGCTGAGCGGTCTGCTGCGCGAGCGCCTCGGTTTCGACGGCGTCATCGTGTCCGATTGGAACGACCTCGAACGCCTGGTGACGGCGCACGGCTACGCGCGCGACTTCCCGGAGGCGGTGGCGCTGGGCGTCAATGCCGGCATCGACGTCTACATGGTCCCGCACGACGCCGAGCGTTTCGTGCGCACGCTGATCGAAGCCGTGGCGGCCGGCGACGTGTCGCAAGAACGCGTCGACGACGCGGTGCGGCGCGTGCTGACCCTCAAGTTCGGGCTCGGGCTGTTCGAGGATCCCTACGTCGACGTCGAACGCGCGTCGACCGTGCTCGCCACCGACGACGCGCTCGCGTACGAGGCCGCGCTCGGGTCGCTGACGCTGCTGGCGAACGACGGCGTGCTGCCGCTCCGACCGGGCGCGCGGGTGCTCGTGAGCGGTGAGGGCGCGACGAGCGTGGCACGCCAGATGGGCGGCTGGACCGTCGGTTGGCAGGGTGTCGAGAACGTTCGGGAGACGCCGCCGGCCGTGACCGTGCTCGACGGGTTGCGGGCCGGTGCACCCGACGGTGTGGTCGTCTCGTACGTGGACGCCCGCGACCTCGCCGCCCTCCGGAAGGCGGCGGCCGGCGCCGACGTGGTCGTGATCGTGGGCGGCGAGGCGCCGTACGCCGAGGGCCAGGGCGACGTCGCCGCGCCCGTGCTCGGCGCGTCCGACACCGCCTTGGTGCAAGCCGCCCTGGAGACCGGCAAGCCGACCGTGCTCGTCCTCCTCGCCGGCAGGCCGCTGGCGCTCCCGATGGCGCTCCATCGCGACCTGGCCGCCCTGGTGATGGCGTACCTGCCCGGTAGCCAAGGGGGCACCGCCCTGGCCGACGCGCTCTACGGCCGGGCTGGGTTCAGCGGACGCCTGCCCGTGGCGTGGCCGGCCGACGTCGAGAGTCCCGGCGGGGCGACGACGTCCCGTGCGGTCGAGCGTTACCCGTTCGGTTTCGGTCTGGGGTCCGCGGACTTCGACGTCGCCGACCTCACGGTCGCCGTCGTGGACGGGAAGATCGCGGTCTCGGTGGTGGTGACCCACGTCGGTGCCGTCGCCGCACGCGAGACGCTCCAGGTCTTCGCAGGGCGTGCGGACGGGCTGGAGGGGGCAGAGCGCCTGATCGGCTTCGAGGGGGTGCGGCTCGAGCCTGGTGAGGCGCGGACGGTGCGGATCGACCTGCCGCTGACGCGCCTCGCGGCGGGCGTGGATCGACGCGTGGACCCGGGTCGGTACGTCGTGTGGGTGGCCGGCGAGCGCTTCCTGGTCGACGTGCCTTCCGTCGACGACGTGCCTCATGTCGACGACGTGCCTTAGGTCGGCGACGCGCGCGCTCGGCGATCGTCCACCCGGTCGGCGAGCGGCGCCGAGGCGTCACGTCGACGCGGCGGCCCGCGTGCGCCCATCGGGGGTACGCTTCGGGAAAGCACCTGGCCGCGCCGGCGTCGCCCGAACGCCGAGGCAGGGCGGCCACCGTGAGGAGTTCGACCATCATGGACCGACAGACGGACCGAGACCCGAAACCGAAGATCATCTACACGAAGGTGGACGAGGCGCCCGCCCTGGCCACCTACTCCCTGCTGCCGATCGTCGAGGCGTTCACCCACGCGGCCGGCGTCACCGTCGAGACACGCGACATCTCGCTCGCCGGTCGGATCCTCGCCAAGTTTCCCGAGGCCTTGACCGACGAGCAGCGCGTCGGCGACGACCTCGCCTACCTCGCCGAGCTGGTCGGCTCGCCCGCGGCCAACATCGTGAAGTTGCCCAACGTCAGCGCGTCGGTGCCGCAGCTCAAGGCGGCGGTCCGCGAGCTGCAGGCCCAGGGGTACGCCCTGCCCGACTACCCGGACGAACCGGCCACGGACGCCGAACGCGACGCGCGCCGGCGCTACGACGCGGTCAAGGGCAGCGCGGTGAACCCCGTGCTGCGCGAGGGCAACTCCGATCGCCGGGCGCCCGCTTCGGTCAAGGCGTACGCGCGCCACCACCCGCATCCCATGGGGGCCTGGAGCGCGGACTCGAAGTCGCACGTGGCGCACATGACCTCGGGCGACCTGCGGTCCAACGAGGTGTCGCGGACGATCAGCGACGAGGGAGCGGGGCCTGCGCGCATCGAGTCGGTGAGCGCCGACGGCCAGGTGCAGGTCCTGAAGGCCGGTGTCGAGATCGACGCCGGCGACGTCATCGACGCGAGCACCATGCGTCGGACGGCCCTGCGCGCTTTCTACGCCGAGCAGATCGAGGACGCTCGACGGCAGGGTGTCCTGTTCTCGCTCCACCTCAAGGCCACGATGATGAAGGTGTCGGACCCGGTCCTCTTCGGGCACGCCGTCTCGGTGTTCTACGCGCCGGTGTTCGAGAAGCACGCCGACACGTTCCGGACGCTGGGCGTGAACCCCAACGACGGTCTCGCCGATCTGTACGCCAAGCTCGCCGACCTCCCCGACGCACAGGGGCGTGAGATCCGAGCCGACCTCGAGGCCTGCGCCGCTGAACGGCCGCCCTTGGCGATGGTCGACTCGGACAAGGGCATCACCAACCTCCACGTACCCAGCGACGTCATCGTCGACGCCTCCATGCCGGCGGCGATCCGCACGTCGGGACGGATGTGGGGGCCCGACGGCGAACTCCACGACACCAAGTTCGTCATCCCCGACGGCAGCTACGCCGGCGTGTACGGTGCGGTCATCGACGACTGCAAGCGTCACGGCGCTTTCGATCCGCGCACGATGGGCAGCGTGCCGAACGTCGGACTGATGGCGAAGAAGGCCGAGGAGTACGGGTCGCACGACAAGACGTTCGTCGCGACCACGGCGGGCACGATCCGGGTCGTGTCGGCGGCGGGGGAGACCCTGCTCGAACGCGAGGTCGAACCCGGCGACCTGTGGCGCATGTGCCAGGTCAAGGACGCGGCCGTCCGCGACTGGGTGCGGTTGGCCGTCGACCGGGCGCGGGCCAGTGCGACGCCGGCCGTGTTCTGGCTCGACCGCGACCGGGCGCATGACGCCCAGATCATCGCCAAGGTCGAAAGGCGCCTGCAGGACCTCGACACCGACGGGCTCGACCTACAGGTGCTCGCGCCCGTCGAGGCGACCCGACTCTCGTGCGCACGTCTGCGCGCGGGCCAGGACACGATCTCCGTGACCGGCAACGTGCTGCGCGACTACCTGACCGACCTCTTCCCGATCCTGGAGGTGGGGACAAGCGCCAAGATGCTGTCCATCGTGCCGCTCATGGCCGGCGGGGGCCTGTTCGAGACCGGCGCCGGCGGTTCGGCGCCCAAGCACGTCCAGCAGTTCGTGGCCGAGGGGCACCTGCGGTGGGACTCGCTGGGCGAGTTCCTGGCGCTGGTCGCGTCGCTCGAACACCTGAGCGCCGTCACCGGCAACCCGATGACGCAGGTGCTCGCCGACGCGCTGGACCGCGCCAACGCTCGCCTTCTCGAGAGCGACAAGTCGCCATCTCGCAAGGTCGGCCAGATCGACAACCGGGGCAGTCACTTCTACCTCGCGCTCTACTGGGCCGATGAGATGGCGAACCAGGACCAGGACGCCGCGCTCGCCGCACGTTTCCGGGCCTTGGCCGACGCCCTGAGCGCCCACGAGGCGACGATCCACGCCGAACTGCTGGCGGCGCAGGGCGCACCGGTCGACATCGGCGGCTACTACTGGCCCGATCCGACCCGGACCGCTCGGGCCATGCGCCCGAGCGCCACGCTCAACGCCGTTCTCGCGGACTTCACCGGCTGAGCACGACGCCGGCGAACCCTAGGTGTAGCCTCGGAGGATGGACGAAGCGTACAAGCCCTACGGCTACCCCTCGGTGGCCCCGTACCTGGTCGTCCACGGCGCCGATCGCACGATCGCCGTGCTGGAGGCCGTCTTCGATGCGCGCGTGTTGCGTCGTGACGCGCGCCCCGACGGTTCGATCGTCCACGCCGAGGTCCGCATCGACGACACCGTCGTGATGCTGGCCGACGAGGTCGCCGGCTTCCCCGCGATGCCGAGCCACGTGCACGTCTACGTGGCCGACGCCGACGTCGCGCACCGCGCGGCGCTCGCGGCGGGTTGCCGCGACGTCCAGGCGCCCGTGGACGACGACGACGGCGACCGACGCGGCGGGTTCCAGGAGCCCGGCGGCACGACGTGGTGGGTGGCGACGCGGATGGGGCTCGACGACACGTAAGCCGCGATCGGCCGGCCGTCGTGAACGCTCCGCGTGGCCGGATGTGCGTCTGGGTCGGGCCGTCCGTGACGCCCTGTGTATCCTGGTTCGAACGCCACGGCCCGTGTCGTGGACCGGTTCGACGAACACGATGACGCCGCGCTCGGGCGCGCCGCCGGCGTCGTCGACACGGGCCATCGCCGTCGCGCGCGCCGTCTCGACCATGAGCACGAGATCGGAGTGACCACGTGGACGCACTCGAGCAGGATTTCGGAGCCGGACGGTTCGAGGGGGTCGAACCGCCCTGCCTGTCGCTGTACCAGCCCACCCACCGCACCTTCCCCGAGAACCAGCAGGACCCGATCCGCTATCGGAACCTCCTCCGTGCGCTGGAAGCCTCCTTGGGCGAGCGCTTCCCGAACGCCGACACCGACGGCCTGCTGGCACCGTTCCGACGCCTCGCCGACGACGTCGACTTCTGGAACCATGCGCTCGACGGTCTCGCCGTGCTCGGCAGCGCGGACGCCTTCCACGTCTACCGTCTCCAACGCACCGTCCCGGAGCTCGTCGCGGCCGCCGACCACCTCCACACCAAACCGCTGGTCCGGATCCTGCAGTCCGCCGACCGCTTCCAGGTCCTGGGCATCAGCCGCGGCTCGATGCGCCTGTTCGAAGGCAACCGCGACGCCGTCGACGAGATCGAGCCGGCGGACGAGGTCCCGCGCACCATGACCGATGCGCTCGGTGAGGACGTGACCGAGCCGCACCTCACCGTCGCCTCGTACGAGGGCACGGGGGGGACGCCCGGGGCGACCGCCCACCACGGCCACGGTGGGAAGGACGCCGAGGTCGACGTCGACGCCGAGCGCTACTTCCGCGCCGTCGATCGCGCGGTGCTCGAGCATCACTCGCAGCGCTCCGAGCTGCCGCTCATCCTGGCGGCGCTGCCGGAGCACCACCACCGGTTCCGCGCCCTCAGCCACAACCCGTTCCTGGTCGAGGAGGGCGTGGAGACGAACCCGGACGCCCTGGCGCTCGACGAGCTCAAGGAACGGGCTTGGGCGATCCTCGAACCCCGCTTCCTGGCCGACATGGCGAAGCTGGCCGAACGGTTCGGCACGGCGCAAGCCCAGGGCTTGGGCGACGACGACGTCGCCGCCGTGGCCGAAGCCGCCGTGAAGGGGCGGGTCGACACCGTGCTCGTCGAAGCCGAGCGCGCGATCCCGGGACACCTCGACCCAGCCACGGGCGAGGTCCAGCGATCCGAAGCGCGGGGCGCCGTCTTCGACGACATCCTCGACGACGTGGTCGGCGTCGTCCGGCAGATGGGCGGGCGTGTGCTCATCGTGCCCGCCGAGCAGATGCCGACCGAGACCGGGGTCGCTGCGATCTACCGCTACTGAGCGACGGCGTCGACGGCGCGTCGCACCCCACGAAAGGAGTCCATATGGACACCCATGACGAAGGGACCACCCACCTGAGCGTCGAGGGCTTCGTACGCCTCGATTGGGATGACGTCTCGCTCGAGCAGATCGAGGACGCCCCCATCTACGATCGTCGCGATCAGAAGGTCAACGACGTCGACGACGTCGTGCTCGACGATTCGGGGCGGCCCGCGACGGTGGTCTTCGACGCCGGCGGTTTCCTGGGCATCGGCGCCCACCGCGTCGGGATCGACGTCGACCGGTTCTCCGTGCAGCAACGTGTCGACGGCGACGAGGTTCGCCTCTACCTCGACATGGCCGAGGACGAACTCAGGGGTCAGCCGCTCTTCGCCGGCATCTTGGCACCGGCCGCCACCCGCCAACCCGGGACCACCTGAACGCGTCGACGGCGGCGCGGCGCGCTCGTTCCGAGCCCACCGCGCCGCCGTCGCGCGCGTCAGAAGCGCCGCGTCCAGGTGTCGGGCCAACGCTCGATCACGACCTTGGTCTCGGTGTAGAACTCCACGCCGTGCCGGCCCTGCGCGTGCAGGTCGCCGAAGAACGACTCGCCCCAGCCGCTGAACGGGAAGTAGGCCATGGGCGCCGCCACGCCGAGGTTGATGCCGACGTTGCCGGCGCGAACCTGGTGTCGGAACGCGCGGGCGGCCGCCCCCGACGTGGTGAACAAGCAGGCCTGGTTGCCGAAGGCGCGATCGTTGGCGAGGGCGATGGCGTCCTCGAGCGTGTCGGCGTGGAGCATCGTGAGCACCGGACCGAAGACCTCGTTCGTCGCCAGGGTGCCCTTCGGGTCGACGTCACCGATCACGGTCGGATGCAAGAAGTAGCCGTCGGCGAAGCCGTCGACGCTGCCCTCGCGACCGTCGACGAGCACGTCGCCGCCTTCGCGCGCACCGGTCTCGATGAGGCCCGCGATGCGCGCCCGGCTCTCGGCCGTGATCACCGGTCCCATCTGCACGCCGTCGTCGAGCCCGAACCCGACGCGCCGGTGGCGGGCGTCGTCGACGATGCGTTCCGTGAAGGGCGCGCGCGCCTCGCCCACCGTGATCGCCACCGACGTGGCCAGGCAGCGCTGACCGGCGCAGCCGAAGGCCGAGTCCGCCAGGATGCGGGTGGTCATGTCGAGGTCGGCGTCCGGCAGGACGATCGCGGGGTTCTTGGCGCCGCCCTGGCACTGTGCCCGTTTGCCCGCGGCCGTCGCTTTGGCGTACACGTAGCGCGCGACCGGGGTGCTGCCGACGAACGAGACCGCGCGCACGCCGGGATGTTCGAGCAGTGCGTCCACTGCGTCCTTGCCGCCGTTCACGAGGCTCACGACGCCGGCCGGGAAACCGGCCTCCTCGCAGAGGCGCACGAGGTGCTGGGTGGTCAGGGGCACGCGCTCGGACGGCTTGAGCACGAAGCAGTTGCCCGTGGCGACCGCGTAGGGCAGGAACCACAGCGGGATCATGCCGGGGAAGTTGAACGGCGTGATCGCCGCCACCACACCCAACGGTTGCCGGAACATGTGCTCGTCGATCCCGCGCGCGACGTCCTCGTTGTTGACGCCCTGCATCAGCATCGGCATGCCCGCGGCCACCTCGACGTTCTCGATGCCACGCTGCAGCTCGCCGATCGATTCCCCGAGCGTCTTGCCGCATTCGGTGGTGATGGTGCGTCCGAGGTCGGCGAGGTCGCGCTCGAGCAGCGCCTTGAGGCGGTACAGCGGCTGGATGCGTTCACCCACCGGCGTGTCCCGCCACGCCGGGAAGGCGGCGGCCGCGGCGCGCACGGCCTCGTCGACCTCGTCGCCTCGGGTGAGCGGGACGAGCGCGATCGTCTCGCCGGTCGCAGGGTTGTGGACGGGCGCGCGGTCGGCGGACATGGACCGCCGCCAGGTGCCGCCGACGAAGTTCTGGAGTTCGGTCGTGGCCATGCGCCCAGCCTAGCGCGCGCCGCCCGGGGCGTGCGCACGACCGCCTAGACCGCTAGGTTCGGGTCGACGGGGGTCCGCAGGCGCGCGACGTCGCCGGCCGGGAACGAGCGTTCGGCCGCCGCGAGCAGGGCGTCGATCTCCTCGTCGGCCACGCGCGCCAGGGTGGCATCGTCGACCTCGCGCGCGAGGATGCGCAGCTTGTCGAGCATGTGTCCCGTCGCCATCAGGTCGCGAGAGACGTGCGAACGCAGCTCGGAGAAGAGGTGCCGGGCGAGGACGCCACGTGTCTGCAGCGGGACGAGGGCGCGGGTGACACCGTCCTCGTCGGCGTGCGTCTCGTTGGGCGTGCGGCGGCCGTCGAGCAGCAGCAGCCCCTGGGTGATCCTGTCGATGCAGGTCATGGCGGTGAACGGGTCGTTGATGCCGGGTGACAAGGCGCGCACGGCGACCTCGAGCAACTCGTCGAACAAGAACGCCAGGTCCTGGCTGAGGCTCCGGTCCTCGCCGAGGGTCAGGTGATCGGCCAGGCCCTTCGCCACGTTTGGTGCCGCCGACGCCGGATGCACGTGGGCGTAGGCCCCGCCGCGCAGCACGAAGGAGCCGGGCGTGTGGAGCAGCCGGATCACCGCGTCGTGCTCGCGGGCGAACGCCACCAATCGGTCGACGTCCACGGACTGCAAGACGCCCCTCACGGGTGCGTCGAGGACCGCGAGGTCTTCGTCGAAGCCGGGGAGCATCAGCGGTGGCTCCTCGGCATCCTCGGCCGCCACCGTCGTGTGCTCGATGCGCCGCTCCATGGCGCGGCTGATGTCGGCCAGGAGGTGGGAGACCCGGACGCTCTCGGCCGTGTGGTGGAAGAAGAACACGAGCACGGCGACGCTGACGAAAGTCAACACGAGGGCGACCCCGACCGAAATGTGGGGTACGACCTCGCTCAGACCGAGCTCGCTGTTGTCCACCCGCACGACGCGCAAGACGAGGAGCGAGTACACGAACGTCGCCACGAACGTGCCCAGGACCAGTTGGTTCGGGCGGTCGTGCATGAAGTTGACCAGCAGCCGTGGTCCGAACTGGTTCGACGCCTGGGTGAGCACCACCATGGTCAGCGAGAACACGACGCCGGCGACGGTGATGATCGAGCCCGCGACGGTGGAGAGCAGCGCTCGGGCGCCGTCCGGGCCGTTCAACGTGACGAAGCCGAAGTCGACGAGTTGGCCGGCGCCGACGGCTTCGTCGATCCGCAACGTGACCACCGACAAGCCGACGGCACCCAAGCCCATGAGCATGGGGATGAACCAGTAGCTGGCCGCGACCCTCTCCAGCCACTGTCTCAGGCGCCCGCTCATGACCTCATCCTACGGGGCCGGGTTCGTCGCGTCCCGGGCCGCTCGTCACGGCGCGGGGCGACTACAGCACGTACCGGTTCAGGTCCTCGTCACCCACCAGGTCGTCGAGCTTGCGGTTCACGAACGCCGCGTCGACGCGGACGGTGCCGAGCCCGGTGCCGAACGCGACGTCCTCCAACACGGTCTCGAGCACCGTGTGCAGACGGCGTGCGCCGATGTCCTCGACCTCGCGGTTCACCCGCTCGGCCGCGATCGCGATCGCCTCGACGCCCGTCTCGTCCCATTCGAGGTTCGTCCCGTCCACCGCGAGCAGCGCCTGGTACTGCTTGGTCAGGGCGTGCTCGGGCTGCGTCAGGACGTGCTGAAGGTCGATGGCGCTGAGCTCTTCGAGCTCGACGCGGACCGGGAAGCGACCCTGCAGCTCCGGGATCAGGTCCGATGGCTTCGAGACGGTGAACGCACCGGCGGCGATGAACAGGACGTGGTCGGTGGCGACGGGTCCCCACCGGGTCTGCACCGTGGTCCCTTCGACGATCGGAAGCAGGTCGCGCTGGACGCCCTCGCCCGACACGTCGGGTCCCGAGGTCGCCGACTCCCCGGCGATCTTGTCGAGCTCGTCGAGGAACACGATGCCTGCGTTCTCGGCCCGCCACACGGCGTCGCGCTGCACCTCGTCGTGATCGATGAGCTTGTCGGCCTCTTCGCCCATGAGCAGCCGACGCGCGTCGCGCACGGTGGTCTTGCGGCGCTTGCGGCGCTTGGGCATGAACTGGCCGAAGGCCTGCTGCAGCTGCTCGCCCATCTGTTCCATGCCCGGCATGCCGAGCATGGGCGACCCTGGCGGCGCTTCCTCGACCTCGATCTCGACGACGCGATCCTCGAGCTTGCCCGACGCCAGCAACGTGCGCATCGACGCCTTGCCCTCTTCGCTGCCGCCCGGCAGGAGCGCGTCGAGGATGCGCGCTTCCGCCGCCTCGCGGGCCCGGTCGGCGACCGCGGCCTTCCGTTCCTCCTCGACCATCGCCACGGACGCGGCGACCAGGTCGCGCACGATCGAGTCGACGTCGCGGCCGACGTAGCCGACCTCGGTGAACTTGGTGGCCTCGACCTTCAGGAACGGCGCCTTGGCGAGCTTGGCGAGCCGCCTGGCGATCTCGGTCTTGCCGACGCCCGTCGGACCGATCATCAGGATGTTCTTCGGGCTCACCTCGGCCTGCATCGCTTCCGGCAGCCGGCGCCGGCGAAGGTGGTTGCGCAACGCCACCGCCACCGCCCGCTTGGCCTTGTGCTGGCCGATGATGTGCTTGTCGAGCGCCTCGACGACCTCGAGGGGGCTCAGGTCGAACAGACCCGGCGCGCTCACGACGCGCCCGTCGTCTCGTCGTCGGCGTCCTCGTCGGCGTCCGGGCCACCGATCGTCAACACCGTGGCCGTGCCGCTGGTGTAGAGGTCGATCTCGGCCGCGATGCCGAGCGCGGTTCGCGCGATCGTGGCCGCGTCGAGCGACGTGTGGCGCAGCAGGGCCAAGCCCGCCGCCTGCGCGTAGGCGCCGCCGGACCCGACGGCGGCCACCGGCTCGTCGGGGCGGACGACGTCGCCCGAGCCCGAGAGCGTGAGGATCTGCTCGGCGTCGCCGATCAGGAGCATCGCCTCGAGCTGGCGCAGCATCTTGTCGGTCCGCCACTCCTTGACGGTCTCGATCGCGGCGCGCAGGAGTTGACCCTTGTGGGTCTCGAGGTACCCCTCGAACTTCTCCAGCAGGGTGAAGGCGTCGGACACCGCGCCGGCGAAGCCGGCGATGGCGGCGCCGTTGGCGAGCTCGCGGACCTTGACCGCGCCGCGCTTGACGATCTGGTCCCCGAGCGTGACCTGGCCGTCGCCGGCGATGGCGGTGACGCCGTCACGGTGGACGGCGACGATGGTGGTGCCGTGCATGCGTGTCATCGCCCCGGAGCCTAACAGCGGACGACGGTCGCGCGCGTCGGCCGCGACCCGCGAGGTGCCGAGGCGTCGGCGCCCCGGCCGAGGGCGGGGTCCGATGCCATAGCATGGGCCGCATGCCGTTCCTCGACGTAGGTGGTGGGTGGGTCGAAGCGATCGTGGGGCCGATGTTCTCGGGCAAGTCCGAGGAGCTCATCCGCCGCGTGACGCGGTGCCTCATCGCGCGCCAGACCGTGCAAGTCTTCAAACCCGCGATCGACGACCGCTTCGACGCCGAGGCCGTCGCCTCGCATGCGGGGCGCACGTTGGCGGCCGAGCCGATCGCCGACGTGGCGGAGCTCCGCTTCCGCCTGACCCCCGGGACGCGCGTGGTCGCGATCGACGAGGCGCAGTTCCTCGACGAGGACGTCGTGGACGTCGCCCGGGAGCTGGCCGACGGCGGCACGCGCGTGATCCTCGCGGCCCTCGACCTCGACTTCCGCGGGGTTCCGTTCGGCCCGGTGCCGCGCCTCCTAGCGGAGGCGGAGCGCGTCGAGAAGCTCACGGCGATCTGCCGGTGCGGGCGCGCCGCGACGCGCACCCAACGGCTGATCGGCGGACAGCCCGCGCACGAGGACGATCCCGTGATCCTCGTGGGGGCCGCCGACGCGTACGAGCCGCGCTGCCGCGCATGTCACGTGGTGCTGCGCGCCGCGCGACCCACCCCCTTGTTCGCCGAACGCTCCTGATGCGGCCCAAGGCCGCGCGCGTCGCCCGGGTCCAGGCCCATGGAGGTCCAGCATGACGACGGTCTCGCCGAACGCGACCACGCCGCCCCCCTCACGGAAACCCGGCGCCGGCACCCGCTGGGTGGTCGGCTGCCTCGTCGCGCTCCTGGTCGTGGGGGCGCTCGCGGGCGCCGCCTTCTGGTGGTTCGTGGGTCGACCGCTGGGACAGATCGCGCGGGCGGCGGCGGACGTGACGCGTGTCGCGGCGCTCGACGAGCGGGTCCGGGACCGCTCGACCTTCGTCCCGCCCGCCGACGGTCGCCTCGAGGCGGCGCAGGTCGAGCGCTACGTGAACGTCCTGGGCGACGTGCGCTCGTCGCTCGAGGGGAGGCTGGCACGGCTCGAGGCGCGCTTCGAGGCCATCGACGGCCAGCGGCCGACGTGGCGCGACGTGTCGTCGCTGGCGGGCGCGTACGCCGACCTGCTGAGGCTCGCCGTCGAGGCGAAGGAGGCGCAGGTGGAGGCGCTCAACGCCCAGGGCTTCTCGTTGTCGGAGCTGCGGTGGGTGCGGCAAGAGGTGGTGCGCGCGGCGGGACTGCCGGCCGCCGACGTCGACCTGACCGCGTACGTGCAGGGCCTCACGGCCGGTCGAGCTCCAGAGGCGCGCCAGCTCGACCCCTCGACCGCACCGCCCGAGAACCGGGCCTTGGTGGCGGGCGTTCGCGAGCGCCTCGACGAGGTCGCGGTGCTGCTGCTCCTGGGTTTCTGACCGACGCGGGCGGGAACGACCGCGGGGCGGGGGTCCGATGACCCCCGCCCCGCTTCCGTGGGAACGCCCTGAGGTTAGAAGCGCTCGCGGATCGAGGCGACCACTTGGGCCAAGGCGGCGTCGGCCGCGTCGGCGAGGAGCGGTTCGTAGGTCGGGTTCGTGTACGAGATCGTGCCGATGGGCAGGCTGTCGACCGAGACGTTGGCGCGGTCGGCCTGGCCCACGCCCGTCTGCGACACGACGACCTCGCCGGTGACCAGGTCCGTGGCGCGGACGTCGACGGCGACCTCGGCCGCGACGTTACCCACCGAGACGCCGAGCAGGCTCACGCCGGGTCGGTCGATCGTGGCGCGGGTGACCGCGCCCGTGATGACGAAGCCGGCACCGGCCGCACGGGCGAGCGCTTCGGGCGCCATCGACTCGAGCCCTTGGGCGGCCAGGATCGATTGCAGTTCGCTGCGTTCGACGATCGTGTAACAGCCGCTGTTCTGCAGCAGCGTGATGAGGCGCGCCGTGGCCGCGGTCTCGAGGCCGGTGACGTTGAGCCCGCCGGAGCGACCGGTGGTGTTCTCGAACTCGATGACGGCGACGGTGGGGATGTCGTCGCTGACGCAGACGCCCGGGTTGATGACGTCGGTCGACGTCGTGGGCGCGGCCGCCGGTGCACAGGCCGCGAGCAGGCCGGCGGCCAGGATGGCGAGGGGGAACGGGTGGATTCGCATGGAACCTCCAGGGGGCGGCGCGCCGTGACGCGCCTGGGATCCGACGACAGCGTAGACCATGACGCGGCCGCCAACGCTGGTGCGTGCACGGGGCGCCTGGTCATCGTCACGCCCACGCAGCGAGGACCGTTCGTCGAGGAGGCATGGAGAAGCCCACCTCCTCACCTCGTCGCATCGCGACGACCTCGATCCTCGCGTTGGCACCGACGACCCCTTCGCCCTTCCTCAGGAGGACCCCTGTCGCGGCCAAGAGCTCCGTTCCACGCAAGACCGCATGCAGGCCTACGCGGCCGCCAACCGATCCGTTGGCGGCGCAGGCGCGCTTCGAGGAGCTGGCCCGGCTGAGCGGCGGCATGTACTTCGAAGCGCGGGACGAGGTCGCGCTGACGGAGGCGATCGCGACGAGCCTGGCGACCCCCGACGTCCGCTTCGAGGTTCTCGACGTGGCCGGCGTGTTGGTGGCCGAGGGCCTCGTCGATGGTGACGCCGTCTCGCTGCCCGCGGGTCGCTACCGGTTGCGCGTCGCTGGCGTCGAGACCACCGTCTCTGGGATCAGCGTCCGGAGCGAAGCGACGACGACGTTCGTTCTCGAGGGTGGTCGGTAGTCGCCGTGGCCCTCGGCGAGCGCCAGATCTGGACGGGAGATCCAGCGAGACGACGACGGCGTTCGTGCTCGCGGGCGGACGGCAGGTGATGCTGTACACTTCCCGGACGCTCGTTTCGCCAGGAAGAACGCACGTTCTCGATCGCCGCGGAGGGTGACGTTGGCCACGGTTCACGTTGCACGCCTCGGGCTCATGACGGTGTTCGCGCTCGCCGCTTTGGCGCTCGCGCCGTGGAGCCACGCGCAGGACGTCGCGTGCACTGGGGAGGTCGAGCCCAACGACGATCCCGCGATGGCCACGCCGATCGTGGGCCACGCGTGCGTCGAGGGCCGGCTGGCGGGCGAGTCTCCGGGTCAGGACGACACCGATCGCTTCACCTTCACGATCGACGCGGCGATGGCCCAGCAGGTGTTCGATCTCGTCGTCGACACCGACGTCGCCGTCGAGATCACGCTCTTCGACGGCGACGGGAACCCGCTCCAGGGACGTCGCGGCAGCGGGGGCGCCCTCCGGAGCTTGAGACTCGACGAGGGCACGTACGGTGTGGTGATCGCGGGCGGAGCGGGCGCCTATGGGCTCTCGTTCAGGCCCATCGGCTCGCCACAGTCGGGCGCCGAGCTCGAGCCGAACGACACGGCGGCGAGCGCCCAACCTCTCGACGAGACGCTGACCATGCGGGGGCACCTCACGCTGGCCGACGTCGACACCTTCAGCTTCGAGGTGCCCGAGGGCGGCGCCCGGTACCGCCTGCAGGTCTTCGGACCGGGCGAGGGCCTCGCACACGTCTCGGTCACGACGCGCGCTGGCCAGGTCATCGAGACCGTGGCGGCGGCCGGAGGTCGCGCCCGCATCGACGAGCAGTCGTTGCCGGCGGGGGCGTATCTGGTCCGCATCGAAGGTCGCGACACCGAGTACGCGTTGCGCCTGCTCGACCTGGGCGCCGTCGTCGAGCCGCCTCCTGCGCTCGTGGCACGGACCGACGATGACGAGGCCGAACCCATCGAGGTGACGGCGCCCCGAGCGGCGCCCGCCTCGACGCCGAGCTTCCCGGTCGAGCCGGCCGCTGACACGTGCGCGACCCCGGTCGCCTCCGACGGCGACCCGGAGATGATGACGGTCACTTACGGTGACGCGGCCCGCCTCGACTGTGGTGCACATCTCAACACCGTCATCGACGGAGACGCGATCGCGCTCGATCCCGAGGCAGCCGCTTTTCGCTACATCTGGGTGGCCGCCAGCCTGCGCGGGACCGTCATCAAGATCGACACGGACACCGGCGAAGTTCTCGGGGAGTACTGGACGGCCCCCGTCTACGACCCTGAGCGCCCGTCGCAGGACCCCTCCCGAACCGTCGTGGATCGCAACGGCAACGTCTGGGTCGGCAACCGCCGGGACGAAGCCGAGGGGATGGGATCGGTCACGAAGCTCGGCCTGCTCGAGAACGGGCAGTGCGTCGACGTCAACGGCAACGGGGTCATCGACACGTCCACCGGCCTCGGCGACGTGCTCGGTTGGGACGACGCCGGCGCCGCCGACCGCATGGGTGGCGTCACCACCGCCCGCGACGAGTGCGTGTTGCAGTACGTCCGCGTTCACTCCGGCGGTGTCCGCCATGTCTCGGTCGACGGCGACGGCAACGTATGGGTCAGCGGGACGGCGAACCGACACCTGGACCTCCTCGACGGCACCACCGGGGAGATCCTCCGGACCGAAGTGGCCCCCTGCGGCGGGTACGGCGGGCTGGTCGACCGCTCGGGCGTGCTGTGGTCGGCGCGGCCGCTGTTGCGCTGGGACCCCAGCGAGCCGCTCTCCCGTGACGCCTGCCTCGATGGCAACACGTACGGCATCGGCCTCGACTACGACGACCGCCCCTGGATCAGCGACTTCGGCTCGAGCGTCTGTCGCTTCAGCCGTGAAGGCGAGCAAGAGGTCTGTTACGACGCGGGCGCAGGTGTCGGTAGCTCGCGCGGCGTCGCCGTCTCGTTCGACAACCACGTATGGGTGGCCCACACGTCCGGGGGCGCCGTGACACGCTTCGCGCCCGACGGCACCATCGTGGCCCGGATCCCGGTGGCCGGCGGGCCGACGGGTGTGTCGATCGACGCGCGCGGCAAACCTTGGGTCGTCTCCAACGTGGCCCAGCGCATCGATCCCGCATCGAACGAGGTCGACCTCACCGTCGATCTCGATGAGGCCTTCCGGGCCGGGTCCGACGAGCTTCCCTACTACGACAGGGCTGCGCCGTACGTCTACTCCGACATGACGGGCCAGCTCGTGTTCGGACCACCCGACTCCGGCACCTACACGCTCCGCGTCCGCGGACCCTCGTTCCGCACCGAGTGGCGCGCCATCCGTTTCACCGCCGACGTCCCGGCAGGAGGCGCGCTCGACGTCCGGGTGTCGAGCGGCGATGGCCTGACCGCGGCGGGTGGTCTGAAGCGCGTGCGCAGCGGCGATGACCTCGATCTGGAAGGACCGTACCTGTACCTCGAGGTCTCGCTGCGGCGCGGCACGCTGGGCGGCAGCCCGACCTTCGGTGACCTGGAGATCGACGCGGTCGCCGTGCCGCTGGACCCCGGCGCCATCCGCGTCCTCGCACGCCCCGACCTGGTCGCGAGTTCGAACGCGATCGAGGTCATCCTCGATGCCTCCGGCTCCATGGGGCAACGGTTGCCGACGGGCGAATCACGCTGGCAGGCCGCGCGTTCGGTGCTCGTGGCGCTCACGGAGAGCGCGTTCCCGAGCGGTGTCCCGGTCGCGCTGAGGGCGTACGGGCACCTCGAGCCCGGCACGTGCCACATGGCGCTCGCACTCGACCTCGAGCCCTTCGAGCCCGCACGGTTCAGGGCAGCCGTCGCCGGGATCGAGCCGAAGCTGCTGTCCCAGACACCGTTGGCCGACGCCATCCGCGCCGCCGGCGAGGACCTCGCCGACCTCCTGGGTCGACGGATGGTGATCCTCGTCACCGACGGCGAAGAGTCGTGCGGAGGCGATCCCGAGGCCGCGATCCGGTCGTTGCGCGAGCGGGGGATCGCCACCGTCAACATCATCGGCTTCGCCCTGGAGGCCCCGGCGGTGAAGGAGCGGTTCGCGCGCTGGGCCGAACTGGGCGGTGGCCGGTACCTGGACGCGGCGACCGGTGCGGAACTGTCGTCGGCGCTGAACCACGTGTTGCAGCCCGAGTTCGTGGTCTTCGATCCCGAAGACGTCGAGGTGGCGCGTGGGCGCGTCAACGGCGACGCCGTGGTCGTGCCCTCCGGCGTGTACCGGGTGGAGGTTCTGTCGACCCCGGGGCGTGTGGTCGAGGGTGTTCGCGTCGTCGAGCGTGAGGTCGGTCTCACGGTGGCCTTGGCCGAGTGATGACACGAGACTTGGAGGAGCGATGAAAGACCGAGGTGAACCGAAGCGAGACGCGCGGCCGCGTCTCACGCCACGACCGCACGGCGCGGTCCCTTCGCCCACGCGGAGGTCGAACCGTTGGCCGCTTCGTCTGAGGCGCCTGATCGTCACGCTGTTGTGTGCCGGCCTGGGCCTGCTGTCCCCGGGCGCACAGACGGTCGTCCTGGCGCAGGCCCAATCCGACCCGTACGCGAGCGCACTCGACACGATCGACAGCTTCGTGACCCATCTCGAGACGCTGAGATCGCTCGTCGATCGTGCGCAATTCGACGTCGACGCGCTGGCGCTCGAGTTGGCGTTCGAGGAGCCGGAGACCGTCGCCACGTGGGTTCGGACCCATGTGGCGTACGAACCCTACGCGGGCCTGCTGCGCGGCGCCGAAGGCACGTTGATGAGCCGCGCGGGGAACGCCCTCGACCAAGCCGTGCTGCTCGCGACGCTGTTGAACCGCATCGGGTTCGACGCGCGGATCGCCTCAGGCGAACTCGAGCCGGAAGACGCCCAGCGGCTGATCGAGGGCCGCTTCCAGGCCACGCCCGACCCCGTCGCCGTCACCGATCTCGGGCGCTTCGAGGAGACGTTGATCGAGCTCGCCGCGCTCGGAGGGATTTCCAGCGATCGGGTCCATGAGCTCTTCCTCCCGGCAGAGCCGAACGCCGTGCGCGACACCGCGATCTACGACACCGTCGTCGAGGTCTACGACGCGTTGGAGCTCCGTCTCGAGGATGCCGGCATCGAGATCGGGACGGCTTCACCGGACGTCGACCTGGTCGAGGAGGCACGTGCCTACCACTGGGTTCAGTTCCAAGGGCTCGACGGTGCCTGGTACGACGCGCATCCAGCCTTCACCGACGGGGACGTCGAGATCGAGGCACGGGAGGTCTTCGAGGGGAGCGTGCCCGCCGAGCTCCAACATCGCGTGCGGGTCGAACTCGTGCACGAGCGGCGTCTGGGTGGCAAGCTCGAGGAGGAGCGGGTGGGTGAGGCGTGGGAGCGACCGGCCGCCAACGTCTACGGTCGACCGCTCACCTTTGGCAATCATCCCGTCCTGGACGGGTCCGAGGCGTTTGCCGTCGCCGAGTTCGTGGCCCAAGACCCGGTCTTCGTCCCACTGCTCGACCGTGCGCCCGTGCCAGGGGTGGGCTACTTCGATCTTTCGGGCGCCGTCGTCGACCCCATGGCGGCGGCCAACCCGGCGGGCGGCGTGTTCCGCAACGTCGGCGGCGCCTTCGGGGATGCGGCGGGTGCCGTCGCGAACGAGGACGACCCGGACGCGTTCGTCGCCCTGACCGCCCAGCATCTCGACTTCACGCTCATCGCTCCGGGTGGGGTCGAGACCCGGTACCGGCGCACCCAGTTCGACCGCATCTCCGCCGAGGACCGAGCGGCGAACCGACTCGAACTCGCTCCCCTGACCGAAGCGCTCGTGGAACCGCTCCTGTACGAGACGACCTTCATGTTCCTGGGAGGCCGCCTGCCGGCCGCCTACACCCTCGACCGCGTCCTGGAGAGGCTGATCGTCGCGCGTCCCGCATGGGAGGCGTCCGTCCGCGCCGTGTACCGGCCCGAGGAGCCGCTGTCCCGCCGCGACGTCGACTTCGAGCCCAGAGACACCGTGTGGCTTGGTCACCTGACACTCTTCGCGTTCTTCGATACAGCGCTCGCCGACGCGGTCGGTTACCGGCCGGAGCCGACGCTGGTGCTGTACCGGGACGGTTTGACCTACGGTTTGCCGACCGCGTCGGTCGACATCGTCCACCATCGGAAGCGGTTCATCGGCTCCGATGGCGCTCGAGACGTCGAGGCGGCGGCCCTGACCGGCATCTGGGAGACGGCCGTGGAAGGTGTCGTGTTGCCAGGGACGCCGGCGGAACGGTACGACACCTTCCGCGCGCTCGACGAAGCGGAGGCCGCCGGCGTGCCGATCAGGGTCGTCGCACCGGCGGAGCTGGCCACCCTCGACACCCTGGCGCTCCCGGCCGACGTGCGCGCCCATGCACGAGCCGACCTGGAGCGTGGCTACGTCCTCGTCATCCCCGAGCGGACGGTCGACGGTCGCATCGGCTGATGGCGGATCGACCCGGTGACGGGCGAGACGCTGGGCATCCTGGGGGATGGCCGGGGCGGTGAGCTGACCGAGACGGCGGCGCTCATCTCGGTCAACCTCGGTCTGGCGTCCTGGATCGGCTGCATGTTCTACAAGAACGCGACCTCCGGCGACAGCGCCGGCAAGAAGACGACCGATTGCTTGAAGATCGGTCTCGCTGTGACCGCGAGCGGCGTGACGGGGTCCCTGCTCCTGGCGGGTGCCAGTGCGGCCAACATCGTGGGCTTCGGCATGGCGGCCCTGGCCCTGGTGGCGGAGGTCATGGGCAACGCGTTCCCGGAGTAGCGGCCACGAGACGCAGCGGGTTCACGGTTGCAACCGCTGCCCATCGCGCGGGAACGCCCGCGCGAAGCGGATGTTGGGCACGCCCAGCAGCAGCGCCGTGAGCCGCTCGGCGCCGATGGCGAAGCCACCGTGCGGCGGCATGCCGTGCTTGAACACCTGGAGGTAGGCGTCGAACGCCGCCGGGTCGAGCCCCTTGCGTTCGATCGCATGCACCAGCACGTCGTGTTCGTGCGCACGCTGGCCGCCCGAGGTGATCTCGGTGCCGCGGAAGATGAGGTCGAGCCCGCGGGTGAGTCCGTCGCCCGTCGGGTAGGCGTAGAACGGCCGCGCCGCCTCGGGGTAGTCGGTCACGAACACGAAGTCCGAACCGTGCTCCTCGCGCGCCCAGCGACCGATCAGGCGCTCGGCCTCGGGGTCGAGGTCCTTGCCGCCGCTGGCGTGCCCGTAGCGTTCGCGCACCAGCTCGCGCGCCTCGAGCAGTGGGATGCGCGGGAAGGCGACGTCGAGCGGCGGCAGCTCTGCGCCGAGGTCGGCGAGCTCGCGTCCGCAGCGTTCCCCGATCGCCGCCAGCATCGACTTGAGCAACGCCTCCTCGAGGTCCATGACGTCGGCGTCATCCTCGATGAACCCCATCTCCACGTCGAGCGACAGGTACTCGGCCAGATGACGGACCGTGTGCGACGGTTCGGCGCGGTAGACGGGGGCGACCTCGTACACACGCTCGAACACCCCGACCATGATCTGCTTGTAGAGCTGCGGCGACTGGGTGAGGTAGGCACGCTGGCCGTAGTAGTCGACCTCGAACTGGTCCGCACCCCCCTCGGCGCCGGCGGCGACGAGCTTCGGCGTGCTGATCTCGGTGAACCCCGAGGCGTCGAGGAAACCGCGGAAGGCGCGCAGCAACTCGGCCTGGACCTTCAGCACCGCACGGTCGCGCGGCGAGCGGATCGTCACGTGCCGGTACTCGAGCAACGTGTCGGGGTTCGTGTGCTGGTCGAGCTTGGCCAGCTCGACCGGGGGCGGCGTCGTGGCCCGCGTGATCACCTGCAGCTCACGCACCTGGACCTCGAGGCCGCCCGGTGCCTTGGCGTTCGCGACCACGCTGCCCGTCACCTGCACGCTCGACTCGTGGAGCGGCGGCTCGAGGCCCTCGAGCACGCACTGGACGACGCCCGTACGGTCGCGCAGGTGGAGGAAGGCGATGCCGCCGAGGTCGCGGCGGTGATGCACCCAGCCCCTCAGCGTCACGTCCTGGCCCAGGGCGGCGGCGAGGTCGGCCACCAGGGTGCGGCCGGCGTCGAGGTCGAGGCCTCGTGGGGGTTCGGACGGGGTGATGGTCATCGCGCCTCCGGATCGTGACCGGCGTGCGCCCCAACGAACGACCCCCCGAGGGGGGCCTCGGGGGGTCGCATGCTGCCAGGTCGACGACTACGCCCCGAGTGCCCTCGCGTCGAGATTGTCGTCCTGGCGCCGAGGGGTCGGGGTCATGCGGGGCACGCTACCGCGGCGCCTCCCGGGCGTCAAGACGGAGCCTCCAGCCAGCGCACCTCGAACGGCGCCATGGCGACGTCGGCGGACGGGACGGGCGCCCCCGTGAGCAGGTCGCGTGCGTTCGCGGGCCACGACCGCCCCAACAGGCTCGCCGCGTCGAGGCGGACGCCCGGACCGCCCACGTGATGTAGGCAGAGGACGTCGGTCCCCCGCGCCGAGCGGACGACGGCGGCCACGGAGGCCGGCGCGTGGGGCCAACGCTGCGGGGCCGCCGGGTCGAACGCCTCGTGCGCGGCTCGTACGAGGAGCAGGTGGCGCAGTCCGTCGAGCACGCGTCGTCTGCGATGGCGGGGGTCGGCGAGGTCGGCGGCCAGCGACGACCATGCGAACCGCCCGCGGTTGATCGACCGCGCCCGACCAGTCGCACCGACCGCGGCGAGGTCGTTGCGCGAGCCGAGGAGCGAGTGGACGTAGAGGCCCGGGACCCCGGGAAGGGCCAGCATCAGCGCGTGCGCCGCCAGGAAGCGGCGGATGCCGTCGGTCTCGGGCCGGGCGGGGTCGGCGAGCGCGTCGAAGAGGCTGACGTTCAGTTCGTACGGGCTCTCGCCGCCACCGACGTCGGCTTTCGTGCTGACCAGGCCGCCGCGCTCGATCACGTGCGCGGCGAGCGCGCGCACGGTCTCGCGGGGCAGGAGGCCCTCCACCGGCCGCAACCCGATCCCGTCGTGGGAGGCGAGGAAGTTGAAGAAGGCGGCCTCCGGGCTCGGGGTGCGGAGCGCGTTGGCCCAGTCGCGCAACACGCGCGCGTCGCCCGTCGCGAAGGCGTGGAGCGTCAACGGCGGCAGCGCGAAGTTGTAGACCATCTGGGCTTCGTCGTGGCCGTCGCCGAAGTAGGCCACGTTCTCCGCGTGCGGCACGTTCGTCTCGGTGATCATGACGACGCCGGGCGTCGCGGCCTCGAGGACGGCGCGCATCAGCTTCAGGAGCTCGTGGGTCTGCGGGAGGCTGGCGCACGAGGTGCCGGGCTCCTTCCAGAGGTACGTGACGGCGTCGAGCCGGAGCAGGCGTGCGCCGCGTTCGACGTAGCGCAGGAGGACGTCCAGGACGGCGGCGGTGACCTCGGGTCGGCGGAAGTCGAGGTCGACCTGATCGGCGCTGAAGGTCGTCCACACGTGGCGCGGCCCGGCGGCGGTCTCGAAGCGTGTGAGCAGCGGCGAGGTGCGGGGCCGCACGGTCCGGGAGAGGTCGTCGCCCGGGTCCGCCGTGACGTACCCGTCCGCGTAGCGCGGGTCGCCGGCCAAGAACCCCTGGAACCACGGATGGGCGACCGAGGTGTGGTTGATCACCGCGTCGAACATGAGCGCCCGTCCGCTCCCCAGCGCGGCCACGTCCTCCCACGTGCCGAACGCCGGGTCGACGCGCTCGTAGTCGGCGACCGCGAAGCCGTCGTCCGAGGTGGCGGGGAAGAACGGGAGCAGGTGAACGGCCGAGGTCGTCCCCGCGAGCGGTCCGTCGAGCAGGCGACGCAGGGTGCGCAGCGGCGCCTCGTTCGGGGCCACGACCTGGTCCGCGTAGGTGATGAGCACCGACGTCTCGGCGCCGAGGCGCGCCGCGGGCACCGTCGGTGGGTCCGGGAAGCTTCGCTCGGTCGCCGCCATGCGTTTGACGAGCCTTGGCGTCCAGCGGTCGGCGGCCGCGTGGTCGTACAGCCGCGCCAAGTGCGCGTGGACGCGGTCCGCGGCGGCCGCGCTGCGTGAAGCTTCGACGGGTCCGGTCACGCGCTCACCCCCAGGTCGGCGAGCGCTTGGTCCAGGACGCGCTCCAACCGATCGAGCCCGAAGCGCTCCCGCGCCACCGTGTGGTTGTGGTCGACATCGCGCTCGACCCGCGCCGGATCGGCGAGCAGCTCGGAAACCGCCTCGACGGCCGTGTCGTCCACGCGTCCTTCGATCTCGACGAACCGGAAGCCCGCGGGCGCAAGGTCGCGTGCGTAGACCGGGTACCGGTTCACCAGCGCGGGCCGGCGTGCGGCGACGGTCTCGAGGAGGGCGTTGCCGAAACCCTCGTAAAGGCTCGGGTAGGTGACCAGGGCGGCGTGCGCGTAGGCGTCTGCGAAGGCGTAGCGCTTGCCGCCCGCTGTCTCTCGGCGTGTCTCGCCCACGTGGTCGGCCACGTGCCGCAGGTCGACGTGCAGCGAGGCCGCGCGCCGCTCGAGGTGAGTCAGGTAGTCGAGCCCCTCGTCGCCGGCCTCGTGGGTGACGACCAGCGCGTCGCGCGGGTCACCCAGGCCGTGGAGCAGATCGAGCGCCAGTTCGATGCCCTTGCGCGGCACCACGCGGGTCGGCTGCAAGAAGAGACGCCGATCGCCGGCCAGGCCGATGGCGGCGGGAAAGTCGGCGTTGAAGTCGTCGAGGACCCCGAAGGGCGCGTCGAAGTCCATGACGTTCGGGAGCCAGCGCGCCCGGATGGCCCGCCGCTCGGCCAACTCGGTGGCAGCACCGGTGTGGATGCACAGGTGGACCACGTGCGGCGCGTCGAACGGGAAGGCCAGGTCGAGCAGCGCGAGCAGCCGCGGCTGCCGGAAGCGCTCGCGCTCCCACCAGTAGTCGTGCTCGTGCGAGAGCGTCGGCAGGGCCGTGTCGGCTACCAGGTCGGCCAACGCCAGCCCCAGGGGCAGTTGCATCGGGATGGCCCACGCGTTCTGGATGACGAGCAGGTCGGGTCGCTCGTCGGCGACGATCGGCCGCAACGACGCCAGCAGCTCGTCGGCTCGATCGCGCACGTCGGCGGCCAACGCCGCGGCGCCTTCCGGCGGCGTGCCCTTGAGCTCCCCGAAGCATCGATCGCCCAGCGCCTGGGCGACCGGATCGAGGAAGTGCATCTCGGGGATGACCACGCCGGGACCGTCGAGTTCGCCGGCCACCTCGAGCGTCGTCCAACCGCGGCGTCGCAACGACGCCGCGAGCTTGTCCGACTCGAGGCTGACGCCGTCGGTCCCCGCCAAGCGTGTGGCCATCACGAGCGCCTTCGCGCCCCCGCCCCTGGCGCTCATCCCTTGACCCCACCGGCCGTCAAGCCGCCCACCAGGTACTTCTCGAACCAGAAGAACAGCAGCATGATCGGCACCGTGATGATCATGGCGCCTGCCATCAGGTACTGACGTGGCACCTCTTGACTGTCGAGCATCACCATGCCGCGCGGCAGCGTGAAGATGCTCGGGTCGTCGAGGAACATGAACGCGAACAGGAACTCGTTCCACGCGATCATGAACACGTACAGCCCGACCGACGCCAACGCCGGCATCGCCAGTGGCAAGGTGATGCGCCAAATGACCTGGGCCCGGGTGCAGCCGTCGATGAGACCGGCCTCCTCGAGGTCCTTGGGGAGGGTCAAGAAGTAGCTGCGAAGCATGTAGAGGGCGACGGAGATCGTGGTGGCCGGGTAGACGATCAGCAGCCCCGGCAGCGTGTTGCGTAGACCGAGCTGCGTGAACACCGCGTACAGCGGGATCACCAGCACGATGGCGGGGAACATGTAGATGAGCAGGATCGCCCGCGATAGGAAGGTGCGGCCCGGGAAGGCGAGACGGGTGACGGCGTACGCACCGAGGACGGCCATGACGAGCGTCACCGCCATCGTGACCGCGGCGACGAGCGCGCTGTTGCCGATGAAGGTCAGGAAGTCGAACGTGAACAGGACCTCGCGGTAGCCGACGAGCAGCTCGCGCCAGCCCTCGCCGAACGCGATCGACAGGTCGGCAGGGTCGCGCAGCACGGCCGCCCGACCCTTGAGGCTGGCGGCGAGCATGTACCAGAAGGGGAACAGGATGATCACCAGGAAGAAGGCGAAGCCGGCGCCGCGCAGGAGCCGCACCGCGACGCGCTCGAGGACGTCGCGGCGGGCGCGCGCCAAATCGAGCTCGCGCAAGCCGTAGCGGACCAGATGGCCCGAGAGGGCGAGCGCCAGGAAGGCGAGAGCGACCCCCCAGAACGGTTGGACGGTCGCCGTGCCGAGCGGTCGGAAGCCGGTGAGGGCCAGCCACGCCAACGCCAGCCCCAGCCCCGCGCCGACCGCGACGTAGGACGACGTGTCGCGCCGCGAGCGGCCGAGGCCGATGACGGCCCCCAGCGCGCCGCCGACCAGCAGACCCTGGCCGAGTGGCACCGAGGTCGTCTGGCCGCCCACGAGGGTGGCCACCAGCGCCCAGAGGGCGACCACGAGGGCGACGGTGAGCGCACCCACGACCGCGGCGATCGCCACGGCGACCGTAGAACGGCCCGAACGCGCGCCGCGCGCGGCCGCGCTCATCGCTCGCTCTCTGGCGCGAAGCGGAAGTAGACGACCATGAAGGCGAGCAGGACCAAGAACAAGACCATGGCCACGGCCGAGCCCGCGCCGATGTCGGAACGGGCGAACGCTTCGTCGTAGATCATCACCGGGAGGTTCTTGGTCCCGGCGGCGCCGCCCGTGAGCAGGAAGATGTCCTCGAACTTGTTGATCAGGAACATGAACCGTAGCAAGAACAGCACCGCCAGGATGCCGGCGAGGTTGGGCAGCGTGATGAAGAAGAACTTCTGGAAGGGTCCCGCCCCGTCGACGTCGGCGGCCTCGTACATGTCGACCGGGACGGCCTGGAGGCGCGCCAGGATGAACAGGAAGGCGAACGGGAAGTAGTTCCACGAGCTGAAGACGATCACGGTGGTGAGCGCCAACGGGAAGGCGAAGGTCAGGCCCAGCAGCGAGACGTCGAGGGCGCGCTGACCCAGGAAGTTGACCGGCCCAGCGAGCACGTCCCAGCGCTGGCCGAGGGCGTTGATGGTGCCGCTGAACGGGTCGAGGAAGAACGCCCACACGAAGGCGACCGCGATGACGGGGGCCACGTACGGGAACAAGAAGAGCCCGCGCATCACGCCCTGGCCCGCGAACTTCGTGTTCAACAGTTGCGCGGCCAACAGTCCCAGCAGGATCGAGCCGAAGGTGCTGAAGAAGGTGTAGCCGAGGGTGACCCGCAGGGTGGGCCAGAAGTCGGTGCTGGTGAACACGCGCCGGTAGTTGTCGAGGGTGAACGAGAAGCTGGTGAGGACGTTCTCGGCGCGGGCGCGCATGTCCGTGGGCGCGGCCCGGATGTCGGGCGCGCCAGCCGCTCCGTACGCGTCGTCGGCGCGGAAGGTCAACTCGAGCGTCTCACGGTAGCCGCCCGGCCAGTCGCCGAATCGGCAGGTGACGGTCGTGCCGACCTGGGCACAGCGCTCGTCGCCGTCGGCGAGCGTGAGGCCCAGTGGGAGCGCCTTCTCCCAGCGCACGCCGAAGAGCGTCACGTCCTGGCTGCCGTTGCGCATGGTGAGGCGCAGGACGAGGTGGTCGCCGGCCCCTTCGGGCTCTTCCAGCACGCGTTCGTTGGCTACCGGCACCGGAGCCCGCAGGTCGGCCAGGGTGATCGGCTTGAAGCTGAGCCAGACGTTCAGGAAGACCGGGAAGAGCACGATGGCGACGATGACGGCGAAGGTGGGCGCCAGCATCAGGTAGGCGAGGCGCGCTTCGCGCGCCGCGAGGGTCATGCGTCGGGCCGCCATCGAAGACTCCCGTCGTAAGAAATACGGGCGGCCGCCGGCGGACCCGAGCGGGTCCACCGGCGGCGAGCGTGTCAACGCAGCGCGTTGACGCGGTTCTGGATCTCGGTCGCCGTCTCCTCGGCGGTGCGTTCGCCGTCGAGGAAGTCGCGGATCAGCTCGCTCATCACGCGCGTGCCGTAGAGGCGTCCGACGAGGGCACCCTGGCCCTGCGCGAAGCCCCAGCGGCTGCCGGTCTCGAGGCCCTCGACGATGCGGTCGATGACGTCGGGCTCGAAGAAGTCGCTCATCGGCTGGAACCGGTCCACGCCGATCTCGAGACCGCTCCACGCCTCGGTGAAGCGGTTGGGCTCCTCGGGCGTCCCGGTGCGCACGGGGAACTTGCCTTGCGGCGCCATCGACAGCCAGTCGACGTAGCCGTCGCCCAGCAGGTACGCCACGAACTCCTGGGCCGCGTCGATGTCGGCGTCCACGGTGATCCCGAAGTACTGGAGCTGCGCCCATCCGGCGCCGTCAGGGTTGCTCGGGCCGGCGATGCGCGTCACGAACGACGTCTGCTGCGCCAACCAGCCGGACTCGTGCGCTTCGTCGGCGGGCACCGGCACCGCGTCGCGCAGACCGACGAGCGACGGGATGATGAAGGGCGACCACACGATCATGGCCGCGTCGCCGGCTTGGTCAGAGTTCACGCGATTGGAGCCAGTACAGGTTCCCTGGGGGGCTTGCTTCGGCGGTGCGCTCGTAGAACTCGAGCGTCTCCACCAACGCCGGCGTGTCGAGGGTGACGTTGCCCTCGTCGTCGACGAGGTTCACGCCGTTGGCCAGGGCGAAGTGCTCGAAGACCTGCATCATGTAGTCCTGGCTAGGATCGGTGGCCGTCACGAACGCGTACATGTCGGGCGGGTCGTGCAGTTCCTCGATGGCGGCCTCGATCGCTTCGAACGTGGTCGGCGGCTCGAGACCGGCCTCTTCGAACAGGTCCGCACGGTAGAGCAGCAACTGCGTCCAACCGTCGGCGGGGACCGAGGCGTACTGGCCGTCGAACGACACCATCTCGAGCGCGCCCTCGCCGAACGTGTCCATGCCCAGGTTCTCGATCACTTCCGTGGCCGCCGCCGTGTCGAGGATGCCGGCTTCGGCCCAGCCCAAGGCGTAGTTGACCGGGTGGAAGATGACGTCGGGCAGGTCGCCGGCGGCGAACGCGGCCGTCATCCGCTCGGCCAACTGGCTCTCGGTCACCGGCACGACGTCGACCTCGATGCCGGTCTCGGCCTCGAAATCCGCGGCGATGCGCTGCTGGGTCTCCATCCGCTCGGGTTGCTCTTCCGTGGTCCAGAAGGTGAGCGCTTGCGCGCCGACCACGGAGAGGGCGAGTAGGGCGATGAGCACGGTGAGGATGCGTCGCATGGCGGCTCCTTCGTAGCGCTGGGACGTCGGATTGGACGGCGTGGTTGGGGCGTGCGGACCATGGCGCATGGTCCGCTGCATCACCTCCTCGAGGCACGGCCCATCGGCCGCATGGCGGCGCGACGACACCTGCCGCCGCCGGCGACCTGACATGCCAAGCCGCACCGCCGGGCACGAGGTCCGGTGGAGCACCGCACAAACCAATCGGTCCTGTCGAGCCCACGCGGCTCGTGTCCGTTGCCCGGATTATGCGCGCTGCGTCGCGGGCCGTCTACGTCAGATGAGCGTCGCGTGTGACCGGATCGTCCCCAGGCGCGACGACGACGATCGCCCCGCGGTGCAAGGTCACCCGCACGGGCCCCACGGCCGCGTTGGAGACACCCAGACCGCGAGCGCGCGTCAGCGGCGCGTGGTCGAGGGCGTAGCGGGCGCCCGAGACGCTCACGACCGCGTCGGGATCGAGCGCAAGAAGGCTGAACCGGGTGCCCGCCGCGAGGTCCAGCCGCCGCGTCTCGTTCGGCCGGAGCGGCCAGACGTCGCGGACCCCGTCCGTGACGGCGAGTTCCGAACCGGCCGCGTGGCGGGCGTGGGCGATGAGCACGGTCGACAGCGTCTGGTCGAGGCGCCCGGTGAGGCCGCCGACGATCAGCACGCGGGTCGCGCCGCGACGCTCGGCGGCGTCGAGCGCCAACTCGAGGTCGAGGGCGTCCTTGTCGGCTGGATGGACCTCGGTGGCGAGATCGGGATGGAGGGCGCGCGTTCGGGCGTCGACCGAGTCGAGATCGCCCACCAGCAGGTCGGGCGAAAGGCCGAGCGGGCGGGCGTGGCGCAGGCCGCCGTCGGCGGCCACGACCAGGTCGGCCGACCGGACCCGTCCGAGCAACCCCGCGGTCGCGACGACGTCGCCGCCGACGAGCACCACCGCGTTCACGCGGCGTCCACGGTCGGGGTGCGCCAGCGGGTCCACGCCCCGTCGGGGACGTCGAGTCGGCCTACGGTGCCGGGCGCGGGGACACCCGCCGGCAGCTCACGCGAACGGGCGGTCCAGACGACGGTCGCCGACCAAGCGGGCACGTCGAGGTGCACCTGCCAGCCGTCGCGTTGGGCGAGGAGCCCGACCACGCGGGCCTCGGGCCCCGGGGGCGCGTCCGCCTCGGCTTCCGACCCCGGCGACGCGGGCGCCCAGCGGACGAAGCCGACGTGCAGCAACGCGGCGTCCGGCGCACCCGGCAAGCGGGCGGCGGCGTCGCCGGTCCAGACGTTCTCGTGGCCCAGGAAACGCGCCGTCCAGGGGTCCGTCGGGTGTGCGATCAGGTCGGCGGGTGCGTCCACCTGGACCAGCCGTCCGGCGCGCAGCACGGCGGTCCGGTCGCCGATCTGGAGCGCCTCGTCGAGGTCGTGGGTCACGAACAGGGCCGTGGTGCCCCCGGTCCGCAGCAGGTCGGCGACCTCGAGCGACAGGCGCGTGCGCAGCCCGGGATCGAGGCTCGCGAAAGGTTCGTCGAGCAGCAGGATCGCCGGCTCGGGCGCCAGCGCACGAGCCAGCGCGACGCGTTGGCGCTCGCCGCCCGAGAGGGTGTCCACCCGGTCGCCCGCGCGACCCGCCAGGCCCACGCGTTCGAGCCAAGCCTCCACCCGTGTGCGCCGTTCCGCCGCCGGCACGCCCCCCTCGACGAGACCGAAGCCGACGTTGCCGGCCACGTCCAGGTGCGGGAACAGGGCGTGGTCCTGGAACACCACCCCCACGCCGCGCCGGTGCGGCGGGAGCGCCGCCAGGTCGCGGTCGCCGGCATGCACCCGGCCGGTCGCCGGTGCCAACCCGGCGACCGCCCGCAGGAGGCTCGTCTTGCCGCACCCCGAGGGTCCGACCAGCGCCAGCAGTTCACCGGGCGCCAGCGCCAGGTCCACGTCGGCCAGCGCCACCACGTCCGCGTAGCGCACACCGACGGAGACGAGTTCGAGACCACGGGAGGTCGGCGACATCGGCGACGAGCGTACCGCGCGCCTCGCCACGCGCCCGCGGGTGGGTGCGCCGGACGGGCTGCGGTCGCGCGCTTCGTTCAGAACGGGGAGGGTCCGCGCCGGCGCCCGACGACGTCGACCACGCCGACGACCAGGGCGATCAGCGCGGCCAGGAGGACGGCCAGCGCGAGCGCCTCGGCGTACGCCGCGGGACCGGGTCGACCGAGCCGTTCGGCGATCGCCACCGGGAGGGTCGTCGTCTCGGGCCGCCGCAACAGCAGCGCCGCACCGAACTCGCCCAAGGAGGTCGCGGCTGCGAACGCCGCCGCGGTCGCCCAGGCGGCCCGCGTGAGCGGCAGGTCGAGCCGCCACAGCGCGCGAGCGGGGGAGGCGCCCAGCGTCGCGGCCGCCTCTCGCCACGACGTGGGCACCGCCGCCAACGCGGTCGTGCCCACCCGTGCCACCAACGGGGTCGCCAGCAGGGCGTGGGCCACGGGCACGCCCCAGACGCTGGAGGCTAAGGCTGGCGCGACGAGCAACAGACCCAAGCCCAACGTCACCGCGCTCACGGCCCACGGTGCGAGGCCGACTGCGTCGAGCCAGCGCCAACCGCCGCGCACGACCGCGAAGGCGATCGCACCTCCCAGCGCCAGGGCCAAGACGGTGCCCATCCCGGCGAAGCGCAAGGAGTTGGCGAGCGCCGTGGGTGCGTCGGTGAGACCGACGAGACCCGAGGGCGTCGTGAGCGCGCGCCAGGCGGCGACGAACGAGGCCCCCGCGGGCGGCACGAGCGCGTGCACGATCAGCGCCGCCAACGGCGCCACGACCAGCAGACCGGCCGGCGCCACCGCCAGCAGCGCCCAGAGGCGACCTCCCTGGGGTCCCGCCGCCCGGCCCCGCTCGACGGGTTGCGCCAGCCGCGCGCTCGCGCGCAGGTACGGCACGGCCAGCGCCATCACGAAGACGAGTTGCAGCAGTGCCAGCGCACTCGCCGTGCCGAGGTCGAAGGAGCGCGCCACCTGCCGGTAGATGGCCACCTCCAGGGTGGCGAAGGCGGGTGCGGGCGCCAGCACCAACACGACACCGAAGGAGGTGAAACAGAACAGGAAGACCAACGTGCCCGACGCCACCAGGGCAGGCGCCGCGGTGGGCAGCGTCACCCGGCGGAAGCGTCGCCAAGGACCGGCGCCCAGGGTGGCCGCCGCCTCCTGCAGCCGCGGACCGGCCTCCGCCAAGTGGCCGCCCACCACCCGCGCCACGAGACCGACGTTGTAGAACGTGTGCGCCAGCACGAGCACCCACCACGTGTCGCGCAGGTCGATGCCGAGCAGACCCCGCGGCCCCACCCACGCCAGCACCGCGATGCCCGCCACGAGCGACGGCAGCACGAACGGCACGACGAAGAGCGCCCGCCAGGCCGACCTGAGCGGCAGGTCGGTGCGCGCCAGGGCCCACGCGGCCGGCAGACCCAGCAGCAGGGACGCCGCCGTCGAGGCGGCCGCCTGCGCCGTCGTGCGACCGACGGTGGCCCACACCGCGGGATCGACCCAGGTCGCCGTCGAGGCGGCGTCGAGCGTGCGGACCGCCAGGGCCACGAGGGGCGTGGCGACGCCGAGCGCCAGCGCCGTCGCGGCGACCGCGCCGGCGACGTGGGCGAGCCGTGGGGTACGCATGGCACCAGCCTACGGCCTGCATCCTGGATACCCATCTCTGGCGCCGCTCAGGGTGCGGCCGACAGGGGCTTGACATTCCGTGTATCCGCGGCTACATTCAGCGCTGATGAACCGCGTCGTCTTCGTGACCCCCCTGAGCCCGCCCATCGCGCTCGCCGCGCTGGATGGTGCGTGCCTGCCCCCGGAGGCGTCTGCCGGCTAGTCGGGAAACCCCGATCCCCCCGCACACCCGACCGTGGGCCCCCGCCGCCCACGGTCGTTCTCGTTCGGCTCCCCGAACCCTCGACCGATCGAGCGGCCCCCCCGAAACCCGCTCCGTTCGACGAGGTAGCCATGACCGACACCGCCTTCCCGACCTCGATCCCGATCCGACGCTACGGCGTCCTGTTGCGTCGCTACCTGGCGCCGCAGGCGACGGTGGCCGCGCTGCTGTCCGTCCTGCTCCTCACCGGCATCGGCCTGCAGCTCGCGGTGCCGCAGGTGCTGCGACGCTTCATCGACATCGCCACGGGGGTCGCGAGCGGCGACCTCGCCCCCGAGGCCGGCAGCGGTCTGCTCGGTCTGGCGCTCGTGTTCCTGGCGCTGGCCCTGGGGACCCAGGTGCTGAGCGGCGCGGCCACCGTCCTCGGCGCCGCCGTGGGCTGGACGGCCACGAACCTGCTCCGGCGCGACCTGCTCGAGCACTGCCTGCGGCTCGACATGACCTTCCACGCCGCCCGCACGTCGGGCGAGATGATCGAGCGCATCGACGGCGACGTGACCGCGCTCTCGGACTTCTTCGCGCAGTTCGCGGTGCGGGTCCTGGGTGGGCTGCTGCTCCTCGTCGGCATCCTGGTGGTGCTGTGGCTGGAGAACCCGTGGATCGGCGCGGTGCTCACGGCGTTCACGGCGTTCGAGGTGGCGGCGATGATCGGGCTGCGCTCGGTGGCCGTGCCGGCAACCGTCCGCGAACGCGAGGCGACGGCCCAGGTGTTCGGGTTCGTCGAGGAGCGGCTCACCGGCCTCGAGGACGTCCGGGCCAACGGTGGCGGCGCCCATGCGCTGCACCGCTTCGGCACCGTGATGCGACGCTTCTTCGTCGCGACCCGAACGGCCTGGATGGCACGCTCGGTGGTGTGGTTCACGAGCTACGGCCTGTTCGTCGTCGGCATGCTCGTGACGATCGGATCGAGCATCCAGTTGGTCACGACGGGCGCGATCACGCTCGGGACCGCCTACATGGTCTTCCAGTACCTGGTGCTGCTGCAGGCGCCGATCGAGCAGTTGACCCAGCAGATGCAGTTGCTGCAGCGCGCCGGCGCCAGCGTGGGCCGCGTCGAGGAGCTGCTCGGCGAGCGCTCGCGCCTGGCGAGCGTTCCGCCCGAGCGGGGACGGCGCCTGCCGGAAGGACCGCTCGAGGTGCGTTTCGAGGGGGTGGCGTTCCGGTACCACGACGCCGAGCCGGACGCGCCCGCCAACCTCCGCCAGGTCGACCTGACCGTGCCGGCGGGTCACCACCTGGGGCTGCTCGGCCGCACCGGGAGCGGCAAGACGACCCTCACACGGCTGCTGTTCCGCTTCTACGACCCGACCGAGGGCCGGCTGCTGCTGGGCGGCGTAGACGCTCGCGACGTACCGCTCGCCGACCTGCGACGTCGGATTGGCCTCGTCACCCAAGAGGTCCAGCTCTTCCAAGCGAGCGTGCGCGACAACCTGACGTTCTTCGACGAGACCGTCCCCGACGAGCGCGTGGCGACGGTGCTCGCCGAGGTCGGTCTCGGCGCGTGGTTGGCGTCGCTGCCGGCCGGGCTCGACACGCCCCTGCGTGGGGGAGGGAGCAACCTCTCGGCCGGCGAGGCGCAGCTGCTGGCGCTCGCGCGCGTGTTCCTCGACGACCCCGGCCTGGTGCTGCTCGACGAGCCGTCGAGCCGACTCGATCCCGCCACCGAGGCGCGTCTGGAGCTCGCCCTGGCCCGCCTTCTGCGCGGCCGCACCGCGGTGATCATCGCCCACCGGCTCGACACCGTCGAACGGGCCGACGCGGTCGCCGTGCTCGACGACGGCGCCGTCGTCGAACACGGTCCCCGCGCGCGCCTCGCCGCCGACCCTGGATCGCGCTACGCGCGCCTGCTGCGCGTGAGCGGCGACTTGGGCCACGACACCCTGGAGGAGTTGGCATGATCGCCACCGCCGAACCGCTCCGAACCGTCGAGCGTCCCCGCAACCCCTTGCCGCTCGTGTGGCACCTGGCGGCCGCCCGCCCGCGGCTCATGCTCGCCAACTTCGCCGTCTGGGCCCTCGTCCACGCCTCGCCGGTGCTCTCGGGTCTGCTGTTCAAGGCCCTCTTCGACGCGCTCGCGCCGAACGCCACCGCGGCCGCCAACCCCTGGAGCATCCTCGTGCTCGCGCTGAGCGTGGACGTCGCGCGCATCGGCTTCCTCGCCGGGGGCGTCTGGGCGTGGGCGACGTACTGGGCCGAGCTGGTCCTGCGCATGCGGCGCAACCTGCTCGCCCACTTGCTCACCGCGGCAGGCACGCGCCGGCTGCCCGACTCCCCCTCGGAGGCGATCAGCCGCTTCCGCGACGACGTCAACGACATCGCCGAGTACGTCGAGCACTGGGTCGACTTCTGGGGGCTGGCGCTCTTCGGGATCGGCGCGCTGGTGCTCATGTCCCAGATCGATCCGCTCATGACGGCGCTCATCCTCGTGCCGCTCGTGCTGACGCTGACCCTCACGAACCTCTTGCGCCCGACGATCCGACAGGTCCGGCGCCGCCTGCGGGAAGCCACCGGCCGGGTGACCGACTTCATCGGCGAGACCTTCCAGGCGGTCGCGTCGGTGCAGGCCAGCGGCCGCGAGGACGCGCTCGTGCGGGCCTTCGCCCGGCGCGGCGACGTCCGCCGCGAGGCCGCGGTGCGCGACGCGCTGTTGGCGGAGCTGTTCAAGAACGTGAACGACAACATGGTGCACCTCGCGACCGGTGTGATCCTGCTCGTCGGCGCCGGCGCCATGCAGCGGGGCACGTTCACGGTGGGCGACTTCGCCCTGTTCGTGACGTTCCTGCCGCGGCTCACCGCGACGGTGTCGTTCCTGGGCTCGATGCTCGTCCAGCACAAGCGCACGGGGGTGGCGTTCGACCGCCTCGACGCGTTGCTTGCCGGGGCCGGCCCCGAGGTCGTCGTCGCCGACGCGGCGCTGCACCTGCACGGCGACCCTCCGCCGTTCGACGATCCGCGACCCGTCGCCGAGCCGCTGCGGGAGATCCGGGTCGAGGACCTCACCGTGCATCACGTCGACGGCGTGACGGCCGTGGTCGGCGCCTCCTTCACGCTCGAGCGGGGCTCGTTCACGGTCGTGACCGGGCGCGTCGGCTCCGGCAAGTCGACCCTCGTGAAGGCCACGATCGGCTTGTTGCCCGTCGTCTCGGGCCGGGTCACCTGGAACGGCGTGGACGTCGCCGACCCGGCGAGCTTCTTCGTGCCGCCGCGATCGGCCTACACCGGTCAGGTGCCGCGGCTCTTCTCGGACACGTTGCGCGAGAACCTGGTGCTCGGCCGCCGCGACGGCGACGGTCACCTGCCCGGCGCGCTGCGGTTGGCCGTGCTGGAGCACGACCTCGAACGGCTCGACCGGGGGATCGACACCGAGGTCGGCACCCGCGGTGTGAAGCTCTCGGGGGGTCAGGTCCAGCGTTCGGCGGCCGCCCGCATGTTCCTGCGCGACGCCGACCTGCTCGTGTTCGACGACCTCTCGAGCGCGCTCGACGTGGAGACCGAACGGGAGCTGTGGGCGCGCCTGTTCGCCGAACGGCGCGACGTGACGTGCCTGGTGGTCTCGCACCGCCGGGCGGCGCTCGAGCGCGCCGACCAGGTGCTGGTCATGGACGGTGGGCGCATCGTCGCGCGCGGGACGCTCGCCGAGGTCTACGCCGCGGCGCCGGTCATGGCCGAGCTCTGGGGCGAAGGAGCCCCGTGCTAGCATCGCGCCCGCCGCGGCTGGTCCGCGGAATGCCGCGTGCGGGCGCCGCGGCGTGGGACGGAGACGATGGATCGGCTCGAGGGTTGGTACGACCAGGTGAACCGCGTGATCCTGTCGCGTCAGCACCCCGTCACCGGGCTGTTGCCCGCGAGCACGGCGGTCAACGCCCACGGGGACTACACCGACGCCTGGGTGCGCGACGTCGTCTACGGGCTCATGGCGCCCTGGGGTCTGGCGCTTGCGTACCGGCGCTTCGACGCGGCCGCGCATCGGCGCTACGAGCTCGAGCACGCGGTGGTGCGCGGGTTGCGCGGGCTGCTCAGCGCGATGATGCGCCAGGCGGACAAGGTCGAGGCCTTCAAGCGCAGCCAGGACCCCGCGGACGCGCTCCACGCGAAGTACGGTACGGCCACCGGCCTGCCGGTGGTGGGCGACCACGCCTGGGGTCACCTGCAGCTCGACGCCACCTCGTTGTTCTTGCTGCAGCTCGCGCAGGTGACCGCGTCGGGTCTGGCGGTGGTCCAGACCGAGGTCGAGGTGCGGTTCGTGCAGAACCTCGTCCACTACGTCGGACGCGCGTACCGGACCCCGGATTACGGGATCTGGGAGCGGGGTGACAAGACCAACCACGGTCGGCCCGAGCTGAACGCGAGTTCGGTGGCCCTCGCCAAGGCGGCGCTCGAAGCCCTCGACGGCTTCGACCTCTACGGCGCGCACGGCTCGCAGCGTTCGGTGATCCACGTCGTCCCCGACGACGTGGCGCGCGCCGGCGTGGTGCTGGCCTCGCTGCTTCCGCGCGAGTCGGCCTCGAAGGAGATCGACGCCGCCCTGCTGGCGGCCGTCGGGTTCCCGGCCTTCGCCGTCGACGACGACGCCTTGCGCGATCGCACCCGTGCGGACGTCATCGCCAAGCTGCGCGGACGGCACGGTGTCAAGCGCTTCTTGCGCGACGGACACCAGACGCCGCTGGAGGACCCGGCGCGGCTCCACTACGAGCCCGCGGAGTTGGCACGCTTCGCCGGCATCGAGGCCGAGTGGCCGCTGTTCGAGGTCTACCTCGCGCTGGACGCCCTCTTCCGCGGCGACGAAGGAGCCGCGGATGACCACCGCCGGCGCGTGTCGGAGCTGGCCGTCGAGGAGGACGGCGTGCGTCTGCTGCCCGAGCTCTACGTCGTTCCCGCCGAGGAGGCCGAGGCGGAGCGCGCCGCGCCCGGCACCCGGCCCCGGCGGCCGAACGACAACGTGCCGCTCGTCTGGGCCCAAGGCCTGTGGATCCTGACCGAGCTGTTGGCCGAAGGTTGGCTCGCCCCCGCCGACCTCGACCCGCTCGGGCGGCACCGGGGCGTGCAGCGACCGCGCCGACCCGTGGTGCAGGTCGCGCTGTTGGCCGAGGACCCTGCGGTCCAAGCCACGCTCGCCGACCTGGGCATCGCGACGCAGACGCTCGACCAGGTGGCGCCGGTGCGCGTGCGCCCGCCCGAGGCCCTCATGGAGGCGCTCCGATGGGTGGGGGCGTGCGAGCCGCTCGGCCTGTCGGGCCGTCCCGCCCGTCGTCCAGCGGGTCTCGCGACCGCACGCGTGTACAGGCTCCGCGACGATCCCTACGTCTTCCTGCCCACGATCGCCGACGCGCGGGCGTCGCTCGGTTCGCGCGAGCCGGCCGTGCTTGCGCAGCGGTTCCGCGCCGAGCTCGCCTACCTCCACCGGCACGCCCGTGGGTCGGGTCGACCGACCGTGGCGCTGCTGCTCACGCACGAGCACCTGGGTCCGGGTCACGAGGCGCTCGTGCGGCTGGCGCACGACCTGCGCAGGGGCGAGGTCGACGGCGTCCCCGTGCGGCTCGGCGCGCTCGCGACGCTCTTGCCGAGCGCCACCGTGGAACGCATCGACGACCTCGGCGGCTGGGTCGACACGCCGAACGGCGACCGCCGGAGCGCGCCGGGGGAGCAGCCGCTACGGAGCGATCGCCCCGGCACGCCGCTGTCCGCGGAGGCAGCGCTCGCCATCGAGCTCGAGGACGACGCTACGCTCGACGCCCGGCTGTTCGCGAGCCGCGAGCTCGAGGAGCAGGTGACGCTCCTGGCCGAGATCGTCCGCCGCCGTGGGCTCGACGCTGCGTTGACCGTCGCCGACGGCGACGTGCGGCCGGTTCGGTCGCTCCTCGAGCGGCTCGACGTGGTCGCGGGTGCATGGCGCGCCTGGGGCGCGGTACGGACGGTGGCGGGCCTGCTCGAACGGCTCGAGCCGGCGTTCGTCGACGCGCTCGACGACCTGCTCGTCGCCCAGAAGAGCGTCGTCCTGGGCAAGGGCTATCGCGAGGACGCGCGGATCACCCGACCGTTGCCGGTCGAGGACCTCGCCCACCGCCTCCGGACGGTGGGGCACGGCGACCTGCGCGACCTGGCGCTCACCCAGGAGGTCGTGGTGGCGCTCGCCGACCTGGTGCGCGCGGACCCGTCGCGCTTCCGGGGCGTCCTCACCCTGCGGGTCGGCGCCCTGGTCGCGCTGCTCGCCACCTCCTTGGCGGAGGAGACCGGGGTCACGCCCGACGCCGGCTACGACGCGCTCACGCGGCTCTCGCCGGCCGAGGTGGCCGCCCGTCTCGACGCGTTGGTGGCCAGCGGCGACGACCTCCGCTCCCGCTTGCGGCGCCGCGAGCGCTTGCCGCTCGCCGCGGGCGCGGTGGCGTGGCCCGTCCAGGGCCCAACCGACGACGGCGGCGCCGGTGCGCGGCCGCCCCCCGAGGGTTGGTGGCGCTGGCGCCAACGAGAGGGATCGTTGGCGCGGGTGCCGGCAGGCTTCTACTCTCGCGTCTGGGACCTGCTGGCGCACGCCCGCGCCGTCGTGATCGGCGACAAGCTCGACCGGCGGCACCGGCTCGACGCCGCGGCCGCCCGTGCGGCGACCACGGCGGGCGAGAAGAACTTCGCGTTGCGGGTCGAGCACTTGCTCCACCGCATCCCGTCGCCCGAGTATCGCCACCTGAGCGTCGAGGCGCTCGAGGCGCTCGCCTCGGTCGTGGCCGCCGACCCCAGCTTCCGCGTGGACGGCGACCTGGTGATCGACGTCCTGATCGGGCATGCCGTGCGCCGGGCGTGGCTGGCCCGCCCCGCGGAGGACGGTCACGACGCCGCTGGCGCGGCCCTACAGCCGGACGCGGGCGACCGCTACGACGCCGACACGGCCGCGGCCTGGGCCGCGTTCTACGACCGTTCGCCCGACGACGTGGCGGGCTGGGTCGTCGAGGCCTTGCGCAACCTGGTCGCCGCACCGACGGCGGTCTGAGACGCCGACGGCACGGCGACCGTCACGGGGTGGGTGCTAGCGGCCGTCGCCCAACACGACGTCGGTCCAACGCTCGATCCAACCGTCGACCGTGGCGCCGTCGAGGTCCGCGGGCAGAGGCATCAGCTCGGCGGGATCGGGCACCTCGGCGTAGCGGTCGAACGCCTCGGGGAGCGCAACGTCCTCACGGACCGGGTACACGAACATCGAGGTCGGGACGTCGGCCTGGAACGGTGCGCCGAGCAGGAAGTCGATCAAGCGCTCCGCCTCGGCGCGGCGCGGGGTCCCCGCCAGGATGCCGGCGGTCTCGATCTGGCGCACGCTGCACGCCCCACACCGGAGGTTGACCGTCGGGGGTGCGTCGGGATCGACGGGCTCTTCGGCGAACATGACCTCGGCCGCCGGGCTGCTCGCGTACGACAACACGATGGGCCGGTCGCCGCCGTAGCGGGTGAAGTCGCCGTAGTAGGCGTCGCTCCAGCCGGCACGGACGCGCATGTCGGCCTCACGCATCGCCTCCCACCAGGCGAACGCCTCGTCCTCCCCCCACGCGCCGATCGTGCCGAGCAGCAGGGCCAGCCCCGGGCTCGACGTGGCGGGATCGGTGATGGCGGTCAGACCGGCCCAACGCGGGTCCGCGAGGTCGGCCAGCGACGTCGGCAGTGGCGTGCCGGTCGATTCGAACCAGGCACGGTCGAGGTTGAAGGTGACGAAGCCCGCCGTGACCGGGGTCACCAGGCCGTCGACGTCGAGCCGGTACGCGGGATCGACGTGTTCGAGTTCCGGGCTGACGTACGGTTCGAACACGTCCACCGCGCGGGCGCGGGCCAACAGACCCTCGTCGACCCCGAAGAGCACGTCGGCCAGCGGGCGCTGCCGTGTCAGCGCGGCGCGGTTGAGGGCCGCGCCGGCGTCGCCCGCTTGGAGCAGCGTCACCTCGATGCCGGTCTCGGCGGTGAACGCGTCGAGCACGTCGCGCGACACGGCGAAGCTGTCGTGGGTCATCAGGATCACGCGTTGGGCGTGGGCGGGTGCGAAGGCGTTCGACACGAACGCGAGGAGCGCGGCGAGCAACAGGGGGCGTGCGAGGCGCATGGGGCACCGTCCTTTCGCCACCGAGGTCGAGGTCGTCGGTCTGCTGGAGGGCGGGTTCGGACGTGAGCCGGCTTCCCGGCGTGCCACGCTCCCTCCGCCCGCATGACCGGGTTCAGGTTCCTAGGGTGTGTCTCAGCCCTCGTCGTCCGAAGGCACCCCTGGTGACCCCTCGAGGGTACCGCGCGGCGGCACCTTCCATGCGGTCAGGAGCGCGGTGAGGGCGAACAGCCCGGCGGCGGCCAGGAACACGACGCCGTAATCGGTCCCCACCGGGTCGCGCCCGGCGACCGTGGCGGCGACGAGCGCCCCACCCACCACGGGCGACGTGGCCCGAGCGGCGGAGACGATGGCGTTGTCGAGCCCGTACACGCTGCCCGCTTCGCCCCGTTCCGTGAGCTGCGCCAGCATCGCCGAGATCGCCGGCAGCACGCCGCCGATCGTGGCGCCCGTCAAGGCGTAGAGCGCGACCAGCTGCCAGGGTTCGGTGACGAACGCCAGCGGGACGTACACGAGCGCCGTCGCGAACGCGCCGACGATCAGGATCGGGCGGTGGCCGATGCGGTCGCCGAGCCGACCCAGCAGGATGGACGTCGCCGTGCCGGTCGCGGAGGCGGCGCCGATGGCGATCCCCGTGACCAGGCCGGAGGTGTCGGCGTTCGCCATGAGCCCGGCCACGAAGAGCGGCAGGAACGGCACGATCATCGTGCGGCCGAGCCAGGCGCTGAACCGTACCGCGAAGACGACGCCGACCCCCGGCGCCCGCAGCACGTGGCTGAACGCGGCGGCGAAACCCCCCACCAGGCCGCGCTCGGGGCGGGGTTCGGGCGTGAAGACCTCGTGCACGAGGACCGTCACCAGGACGCCGGCCGTGAAGAGGAGGACGGCGGTGAGGACGAACGCCGCCCGGAAGCCGAACGCGTACTCGAGCAGACCACCGATCACGGGTCCTACCGAGACGCCCGCCCAGAGGCCGGTCTGCATGACGCCCATCGCGTAGCCGAGGCGGTTCCGGGGCGCGGTGGAGGCCACGAGCGACGTGGCCGCCGAGACGACGCCCGTGACCAGCCCCTGCAGCAGGCGCAGCGCCAGCAGCTCCTCGGAGGACCGGACGAACGCCATCAGCAGGATCAGCACCGCGCCGCCGTACATGGCGCGTTCGACCATCGGCTTGCGTCCCCAGCGGTCCGACAGCGCCCCCCACACGGGCGACGCCAGCGCCATCGCGACCGCCTGCACGCTGAAGACGAGCGTGACCATCAGCAGCAGCGGCGCCCCGGTGGCGCTGCCGAGGTGCTCGACGTAGTTGGGCAGGAACGGGAAGATCGTCGAGAAGCCGATCGCGGAGAGCACCTGCGCGGCGAACATCACCCACAACACGCGCCGCCACCCGCTGGGCGGACGGTCGGAGCGGCGGCGACGGAACACGCCGCGCAGCCTACCGCCGCCGCGCGGGCCAGGGGCTCGATGTGCGGATCAGCGCTCGGAAACGATCACCCGCGTCCCCGCCAGCTGGTCACCCCAACGGCGGCCATCCGGACGCGTCGCCACGCGCACGACCTCGATGATCACCAGGATCACGCCGGCGAGGCCGACGAACGGGATGAGGATCCAACCGATCACGGGCACGAACAGCAGCGCCTGCGTGAGCGAACCGAAGGCGAGCGGCCAGTTGCGTCGCACGGACGTGTTCACGTCCATGGGCGAGCCGTCGAGCCGGACCGGTCGCAGCTTCATGAGCTTCTTGCCGATCGAGCGCCCGTCCATGAAGTCGTAGGCCAGCCCGTCGCGCGTGAGGATGTAGACGATCCCGACCAGGCCGCCCACCACCGGCACGAGGCCGACCACGGCCACGATGACCGCGTCGATGAAGAAGGCCAGGAAGCGGGTCACGAGGTCGGGTTGACGGTCCGGCGCCGCCGACGGAGGGGTGGGGGCCGACGCAGGCACGTCGGCCGACGCAGGCACGTCGGCCGACGAACGTGCGTCGGACGACATAGGTACGTCGGCGGAAGAAGGGGCGTCCATGAAGGCTCCTCTCGAGCACGAGATGGGCGCATCCTACGTGAGACACGCAGGACACGTGTCGAGGGACCGCCGCGTAGGATGGACCCGAGATGAGAGGTCCCCACGTCTTCTACGTCGTTCCCACCGGGCCAGGTGCCGGTCTCACGTCCGTGACGCTCGGTCTGCTCCGCGCCCTCGATCGCGAAGGGCTGCGGGTCCGGTTCCTGAAGCCGATCCGGCAACCGGGCGACGCCGACGGGCCGGAGCGGTCCACGCACTTCGCCCGCGCGCTCACCACCCTCGAACCGCCCGAGCCGATGCCGTTCCGGGACGCGGAGGCGCACCTCGCCTCCGGCGATCTGTCGCGCCTGCTCGAGGAGATCGTCGCGGTGTTCCAAGGGGTCGCCGACGGGGCGGAGGTCGTCGTGGTCGAGGGTCTGGTGGCGACCGCCGCCCATCCCGGGCTCGACACGCTGAACGCCGAGATCGCGCGTGCGCTCGACGCCGAGGTGGTCCTGGTCGGGGCGCTCGGGCGACAGACGCCGGCGGACTTCAACGACCGCGTGGCGACGACCGCGCAGCTCCACGGAGGGCCCGCCGACCCGGGCGTGCTGGGCGTGATCGTCAACCGGCTCAACGAGCCGAGCCTGGACGTGGTGGGCGGCACGCGCACGGGCGCGGTGCCGGTCGAGCGCGTGCTCAGCGCCGACGACCTGCGGCGCGAGGTGCCCGTCCTGCAGGCCGGTCTGGCGCTGATCGGCGCGGTCCCGTGGCGGCCGCAGTTCGCGGCACCGCGCGTCCTGGACGTTGCGCGTCACCTCGGTGCACGTACGATCCACGCCGGCGACATGGCCACCCGGCGGGTGATCGACGTCGCCATGGTGGCCCGCACGCTGCGTCACATGACGCACCGGCTCCGGCCCGACGCCTTGATCGTCACCCCCGGCGACCGCGAGGACGTCCTCGTGGCGGCCTGCATGGCGGCCCTGAACGGCGTGCCGCTGGCCGGCGTCGTCCTCACCGGCGGCATCGACCCCGATCCCTCCGTGCTCGACCTGTGCCATCGCGCGTTCGACACCGGTCTCCCGGTGCTCGCCGTCGACAGCGACACGTACGTGACCTCGGCGCGCGCCGCGGCCATCAACCTCGAGGTCGCCATCGACGACGTCGAACGCATGGAGCGCGTCATGGACGCGGTCGCCGGCGAGCTGGACACGGCCTATCTGCGCCGGCGCGTCGCCACCGACCGCGAGCCGCGGATGTCGCCCGCCGCCTTCATGCATCAGCTCGTGGTGCGGGCCCGCGAGGCCGGCAAACGCATCGTCTTGCCGGAGGGCGAGGAACCGCGTACGATCCGCGCGGCGGCGATCTGCCAGAGCCGCGGCATCGCTCGTTGCGTGCTGCTGGGCCGACCCGACGAGATCCGGCGGGTCGCCCTCTCGCAGGGGATCGAGCTCCCCGACGACCTCGAGATGCTCGAACCGACGAAGCACCGGCGCGAGCGCTACGTCAAGCCGATGGTGGCCCTCCGCCAGCACAAGGGCCTCGATCCGACGCTCGCCCGCGAGCAGCTCCACGACACCGTCGTGCTGGGCACCATGATGCTGGCCCAGGGCGAGGTCGACGGGCTCGTGTCCGGCGCCATCCACACCACCGCGAACACGGTGCGGCCCGCGTTGCAGCTCATCAAGACGCGGCCCGGCGCGAAGCTGATCAGCTCGGTGTTCTTCATGTGCCTTCCCGAGCAGGTGGTGGCGTTCGCCGATTGCGCGATCAACCCCGATCCCGACGCCGAGGAGCTGGCCGACATCGCGCTGCAGACGGCTGCGTCGGCCGAGGCCTTCGGGATCCCCCCACGGGTGGCGATGCTGTCGTTCAGCACCGGCAGTTCGGGTGCGGGGAGCGATGTCGACAAGGTCCGGGAGGCGACGCGGATCGCGTCCGAGCTGCGACCCGGCTTGCTCATCGACGGGCCGCTCCAGTACGACGCAGCGACCGTCGCGTCGGTCGCACGTCAGAAGGCGCCCGACAGCGCGGTCGCCGGCCGTGCCACGGTCCTGATCTTCCCGGACCTCAACACCGGGAACACCACGTACAAGGCGGTGCAGCGCAGCGCTCACGTCGTGGCCGTCGGCCCGATGCTGCAGGGCCTCAACCGACCGGTGAACGACCTGTCGCGCGGCGCGCTCGTCGACGACATCGTGTACACGATCGCGCTCACGGCGATCCAGGCGGAGCAGGCGTGACGGACGGGCCCCCACGCGCGGTCCGCCCGACGCGCTGCCCGCGTCGCGTCGGGTAGGCTCGGCGGCGGCATGCAGGTCGCTCCCACCACCCTCGAGAAGCTGGCTTTCGACCGCGTCCTGGACGCTCTGGCCGATCGCTGTCAGACCTTCGCGGGCCAGGCACGCGCCCGGGCGTTACGGCCCGACCTCGCGCGCGGGGAGCTGGACGAGGCCCACGAGCGGGTGGACGAAATTCTCGGCGGTGACGCGATCTCGCTCGGAGGCGTCGAGGACGTGCGCCCGCTCGTCGAGCGCGTCCGCGACGGCGGCATGCTCGACGGCCCGGAATGCCTCGCGATCGCGTACACGATGGACGCGGCGGCGACCGTGAAACGCGCGATCGCGGGCTCCGGCCGGCCCCGACTCACCGACCTGGCGACGCGTCTGGGGAGCTTCGACGCGGTGTTGCGTACGGTGCGGGAGCAGCTCGACGCCCAGGGCGAGGTGCGCGACGACGCGACCCCCAAGCTGCGCGAGATCCGGCGTCGACTCCAGCCCTTGCGGGGCCGCATCCGCGACCGGATGGCGCAGCTCCTGCAGCAGTACGCCACGTACGTCCAAGACCCCATCGTGACGCTCCGCCGCGACCGCTACGTGATCCCCGTCAAGGCGTCGGCGCAGAGCCGCGTGCCGGGCCTGGTGCTCGACGTGTCGGACTCCGGCGCGACCGTGTTCGTCGAGCCGGCGCCCGTCGTCGCGCTCAACAACGAGCTGGCCCTGCTCGAGTTCGAGGACCGCGACGAGGTGCGACGCATCCTGGTCGCGCTCGGACAGCGCCTGGCGTTCGAACCCGCGCTGGCGCCCACGCTCGACGCGCTCGCCGAGCTCGACGTGGTGGCGGCGTCCGCGCGGCTGGCCGCCGACTGGCGGCTCGTGCGACCGACGGTGGGGGAGGGCATGACGGTGCGGCTCCCGGCGGCGCGCCACCCGCTCATCGAGGACTGCGTGCCCAACGACGTCTTCCTCGACGACGAGGCGCACCTGCTGGTGCTCACCGGGCCGAACGCGGGCGGCAAGACGGTGCTCCTCAAGACGCTGGGCCTGGCGGTGCTCATGGCGCACACCGGGCTGTTCGTGGCCGCGTCGAACCGTGGCGGAGACGGCCGCCGTTCACGCGTCACGCTGCCGGAGTTCCGCGCCGTCCTCACCGACATCGGCGACGAGCAGAGCCTCGAGGCCTCGCTGTCGACGTACGCCGCGCACCTGACCAACCTCAAGCGCATCGTGGAGAACGCCGCGCCCGACACCTTGCTGCTGATCGACGAGCTCGGTTCGGGCACGGACCCCGACGAGGGCGCGGCGCTGTCGCAGGCCATCCTCGAAGCGGTGCTCGAGCAGCGGGCGTTCGGCGTGGTCACCACCCACCTCGCCCCGCTCAAGGTGTTCGCCGCCCAGCGCACCGGCGTGCGCAACGCGGCGATGCGCTTCGACGTCGAGGGTCTGCGACCCACCTTCGAACTCGTCGTCGGTCAGCCCGGCCGATCGTACGCGCTCGCCATCGCCGAACGGGTCGGCCTGGCGCCCGCCTTGCTCGAGCGCGCGGCCGAGGTGCTGGGGCCCGAGGGCGCGCGACTGGAGCGCCTGCTCGAGACCTTGGAGCGCCAGCGTGAGGCCTTGGAGGGACAGGTGGCCGAGGCGCGGGCGGCGCGCGACGGCGCCGTTCACGAGGCCGAGGTCCTGCGCGAGCAGATCGCGCGTCTGCGCGAGCAGGAGGCGGCGGTCCTGGAGAGGGCGGCCGTGAAGGCCGACGCGCTGTTGCAGGACACGCTCGAGCGGGCGCGCACGGCGCGGCAGGCGGCGAAGGCCGACCCGGGCCACCCCGGCAAGGCCGTGGAGGCGATCTCCCAGCTGCGCCGGGAGACGCGTGCCAAGGTGCGGCCCTCCGCTCCCCCGCCGGTGGCGGCGCCGCAGGTGTCGCTCGGGTCGGTCGTCCGGGTCGACGCCTACGGGGCCGAGGGCCCGGTCGTCGAGGACCGCGGCGACGCGCTCGTGGTGCAGCTCGGGCTGCTCAAGGTCGAGGTGGGGCGTCACGAGGTCGCCCTCGTACGCGAGGCCGAGACGAGCGTTCGGTCGGCGACGGGGCGGACCTCGGCGCCGGCGCCGGCCGCGGGTTTCGACCGTGAGCTCAACGTGCGGGGCGAACGCGTCGAGGAGGCGATCGAGAAGGTGCGGGAGTTCGTGCGCGAGGCGCAGGCGCTGCGCATGGAGTCCGTGCGTGTGCTCCACGGCAAGGGGACCGGGGCGTTGCGCGACGCCGTCCGCCGGTACCTCAAGGACGAACGCTTGGTGGAGCGCTTCGAGGACGCCGTCCCCTACGAGGGCGGTCACGGGGTCACGGTCGCCTACCTGCGCACCTGAGGCCCGGAGGCGCCCCCGACCGGTACGCTGACGCGCATGTCGCGACCCCGAGCCATCGTCTTCGACCTCGACGGCACGCTCGTCGACTCGCTTCCCGACATCATCGGCGCGTTCGTCGACGCCTTCGTGGAACTGGACCTCGAACCGCCGCCCGAGCACGCGGTGCGGCGCCACATCGGGCTGCCGCTCGAGGTCATGTACGCCGACTTCGCCCCGGCCGCGTCGGTGGCGGCGCTCGCGGCCGCCTACCGACGCCTGTACCCCGAGCGTTTCACGCGCACGTCGCGCCCGTTCCCCGGCGTCCCCGAGACCCTGGCCGAGTTGCGCGGCCACGGCTTCAAGCTCGCCGTCGCCACCACCAAACGGCCCGACATGGCCCGTCGTTTCGTGCACGCGATGGGGCTCGAAGCGGCGCTCGACCACGTCCAGGGGACCGAGGGCTTCGCCCACAAACCGGCGCCCGACGTCGTGTGGCGCGCGCTCGAGGCGCTCGACGCCGAGGGCCTGTGGATGGTGGGCGACACCGTCCACGACGTCGAGGCCGGGCGCGCCGCCGGCTTGTCGACGTTCGCGGTCAGCTGGGGCACGCACGACGCCGCGACCTTGCGCGGTGCGCGCCCCGACCGGCTCGAAGCCGACCTTCGCACGCTGGTGGCGACGGTGCTCGGGTAGCATCGGTCATGGAGGACGTCGAACGGCAATACGTGATCGACGCCATGGCGGAGGACGCCTGGCGCATGTTCCGCATCCTGGGCGAGTTCACGCACGGTTTCGAAGAGATGGCCGACGTCCACAAGGCGGTCACCATCTTCGGTTCGGCGCGTCAGAAACCCGGCCACGTCGACTACGATCGCGCCGAGTCGCTCGCCGGCGACCTCGCCCGCCACGGCTACACCGTGGTCACGGGCGGCGGCCCCGGCATCATGGAGGCCGGCAACAAGGGCGCCTTCGAAGCGGGTGGACGGAGCATCGGCCTCAACATCACCTTGCCGCACGAGCAGGCGCCGAACGGCTACCAGACGCACAAGGTGAACTTCCGCTACTTCTTCGTGCGCAAGGTGATGTTGGTCAAGTACTCGACCGCGTTCGTCGTGTTCCCCGGTGGCTTCGGCACGATCGACGAGCTGTTCGAGGCGCTGACCCTCATCCAGACGAAGAAGATCAAGCCGTTCCCGGTGTTCCTCGTCGGCGTCGAGTACTGGCGTGGTTTGCTCCAATGGTTGCAGGGCACCCTCGTCCGCACCGGCGCCATCGCCGATCAGGACCTCCACCTGTTCAAGGTGGTGGACGACGTCGCCGGCATCCCGGACGAGATCGAGGAGTACTACGCCAGCGAGCACCATGCGGGCTTCAACCTCCCAGATTGACGGCACCCGCGCACGTCGCTCACGTGGGCACCAAAGAACTTGACACGGACGCACTCAGGTTTTATCCTTCTGTTGAGGCGCCGGGACGGCGTCCAACTCTCTGGAGGAGGCCCATGATGACGCTTGCGAACACGAACCGCGGATACCCCGTCGCCCGTCGTCAAGGCAACACCGAGGACCTGTTCGACCGCTTGTTCGAGGACTTCCTGCCGAGCCGCTCCGAGTCGGCGGTGGCCATGGACCTGTACGAGACCGAGGACGCGATCTTCCTCGAGCTCGGCGTGCCCGGCCTGACCAAGGACAGCCTCGACGTCTCGGTCGAAGGTCGTCAGCTGACGGTGCGGGCCGAACTGCCCACGCCGCCCGAGGACGAGACGCGTCGCTACTGGATGCGCACGCTGCCTCGGGGTGCGTTCACGCGCTCGGTCCGCTTGCCCGTCGGCGTGGACACCGAGAACATCGACGCCCGCGTGCACACCGGCTTGCTGACGCTGCGGATGCCCAAGGCGGCCGAGGCGAAGGTGCGGAAGGTCGAGATCCGCGACGAGTGACCGAGGCCGGCACCGAGGACCTCCTCGGGTGCGGACCTCCGAAACACCATCGAACGAACGCCCGCGACCGACCCGGTCGCGGGCGTTCACCTTCCGATCGGAGCCGTCAGGCGGCGGACTCGTCCGCCGGCGTCAGGGCGCCCAAGCCGGCGGCAGCGCCGCCCGGCCGAACACCTGCCCGGCGAGCTCGAAGATGCGCGCGGGCTCCTCGCCCTGCCCCAGGTACATCGTCGAACCCTGCCACACCTCGACGTGCGGGTGGGGATCGTCTTGGGTGCCCTCGGCCGCCTCCACGGTGCCCGAGTTCCCGGTCAGACCCACCACGTCGCCCTGCGCCACGACCGCGCCCACCTGCACCTCTGCCGGGATCTCCGAGAGGTGGGCGTAGCGGCTCACGTACCCGCCGACGTGCTCGACCCACACCTGGCGCCCGCGCAGTTGGTCGAGGACCTCGGGGGGCGTCGACAAGACGCGCCGGGCGTCCTCGATGATCGCGTCGTACTCGGCGGCCGAGAGCTCGACGTAGTCGTGGTCGGCACGGACGACCCGACCCTCGGCGACCGCCACGATCGGCGTGCCGAAGGCGATCTCGGCGGTGCCGCTCACGGCGCCGGCGTAGAAGTCGAAGCCTTCGTGGGTGCCGTTGCGGTACGCGCGCGGCGCGTTGGGCCAATGGGCGGCGCGGGAGCTGATCGTCGAGCCGGCCACCGGCGTCACGTAGGCGCTCGGCCAACCGCGGGTGAAGGGTCCTTCGGCCAGCTCCCGCAGACGGCCGTAGAGACCGCTGTTGCGCACGGCCGGGTTGGCGGTGGCGTGCTCGAGCACGCCCTGCCCGGCCGCGTCGCGAACGGTGGGGTCGGCGCCGGCGTTCAGGAGCAGCAGCGGTGCGCGCGCGTCGGATGCGTGTCGGAGCGCCAGGTGCAGCGCCGTCGTGCCGTCCGCGGCCGCCCAGTGGACGTCGGCGCCCGCCTCGAGCAGCGCAGCGATCGCCGCGGACGAACCTTGCTGGGCCGCGACGTGCAGGGGAGGCCGGCCCTCGGCGTCCAGCACCGCCAGGTCGGCACCCCCATCGAGCGCGAGACGCAGCGCTTCGTCGTCGCCCGCCTCGAGCGCGCTGAGGACCGCCGGCACGGGCGGGGGCGCGGGCTCACGGGCGAACGGGTTGGGGAGGACCTCGAACCGCCACAGCAGGGCGACGGCGGCGACGAGCACGATGAGGGCAACGAGGGCGATGCGGGCCATGCCCCAAGGTACCCCTGACGGTCGGGTCGAACCGTGAGATGGCTTCGACGGACGAACCCCTAGCGGTAGAGTGCAGCACGTGCTGGTGGCCGTCCGCCGGGAGCTCCCGGTCCTCGTCACGATCGCCCTGCCGCTCGCGCTCGCGCAGCTCGCGCAGAACGGGATGGGTCTGGTCGACACGCTGATGGCGGGTCGGCTGGGGCCGTCGTCGATGGCGGGCATCGCCCTGGGTAGCGTCTCGTTCTTCTTCGTGGCCATCGTGATCTCGTCGATGCTGTTCGCGGTGGGGCCGATGGTGGCCCAAGCGACCGGCGCCAACCGGCCCATGGACGCCGTCGCCGCCTTGCGTCAAGGGCTCCTCCTCGCCGTCCTGCTGGCGGCGCCCGCCATGGCGCTCCTGTGGGCGGTGGGCCCGTTCTTGCGCCTCACGGGCCAGGACCCGGGCACGGTGGACGTCGCCGAGGGCTACTTGCGTGCCGTCTCGTTCAGCCTGCTGCCGTTCATGCTGTTCACCGCCTTGCGGGCGTTCCTCGAGGGGCAGGGGCACACCCGCCCGCTCATGCTGCTGGCGTTCGCGGGGGTGGGCCTGAACGTCGTCGCCAACCAGGCCTTCATGTTCGGCCGCTGGGGGTTCCCGGCGTTGGGCCTCACCGGTACGGGGGTCGCGACCACGCTCGTCTACGCGAGCATGGCGGCGCTCGGTCTGGCGTACGTGGCGTGGCGTTACCGCGCGCCGGCCGTGTTCGATCGGCCCTGGCGCTGGGACGGTGCGACCGCCCGCGAGATCATCCGCGTGGGATGGCCGATCTCGGTCACGGTCGGGTTCGAGAGCGCGCTCTTCGCCGTCTCGGCGCTGCTGATGGGGCGCTTCGGGACCGCGGCCCTGGCCGGACACCAGGTGGCGATCCAATCCGCGTCGTTCACGTTCATGATCCCGTTGGCGCTCGGCGTGGCGACCTCCGCCCGCGTGGGTCACGCGGTCGGGCGGGGCGACCCGATCGGCGCGCGCGCGGCGGGTCTGGTGGGCATCGGGCTGTCCCTCGTGGTGATGGTGGGCACCGCCCTGCTGTACTGGTTGGCGCCCCGATGGGTCGTGTCGCTCTACCTCGACGTCGCCGATCCCGCGAACGCCGCCGTCGTGGAGCACGCGGTCGCGTTCCTGGCGGTGGCGGCCGCGTTCCAGGTCTTCGACGGCTTGCAGGTCAGCGCGATCGGGGCGTTGCGCGGCATGAAGGACACGCGCGCGCCGATGCTGATCACGCTCGTGTCGTACTGGGTCTTCGGCATCGGCAGCGGCACCGTGTTGGCGTTCGTCGTCGGCCTCGACGGGATCGGCCTCTGGTGGGGGTTGGTGCTGGGGCTGGCGGTGGCAGGGTTCGCCTTGCTGGTCCGGCTCTCGGCTTTGCTGCGTGGCTGGCGTCCTGCCGCACCCGGCTTGGTAGACTCGCGGACGTGAGCACCCTCGTCTCGATCCTGGTCTACTCCACCGCCGTCCTGATCGGCCTGAGCCTGTTCTCGGTCGGCATGGTGTTCGTGGGCGGTTGGCTCGTCCAGACCACCGACGACCCCGACGCCGGGCACTGAGCCGGAGCGCGCTGCGGTCCCGGCCCGCCGCCCTGATGCGAACCCCGTTGACCGCGTTCTTCGCCGCCGACGTCCCCACGCCGGCGGTGGCCGCGAACGGCGTGCGGTTCGCCTACGCCGTCGTCTTCGTCGCGCAGGTGGTCGTCGCCGGCGCCGCGGCCGCCCTGCTGGCCTGGGCGCTACCGTCGTCGTCGCGCCCCAACGACCTCGTCGCGGGGGTGCTGGTGGCCTTCGCCGCGGTCCATCTGCCGCTCGGGGCGGCGCTGGCGTGGTCGGCCAGCTCGTCGGCGGGCAAGGGGACCGCGATGGCCGGCGCCATCACGGCCGCTGTGCTGCTCTCGGTGCCCGCCTGGTTCGTGGCGCTGCTCGTCGTCTCGGCGCAGCGTCCGGTGTTCCTCCTGGCCGGCGGCGCCCTGTTGGCCGTCGGCTACGGCCTCGGCTTCGCGTTCACGCCGCGTTTCGTCCGCGCCGCGATCACGCCGCCCACCCCGCCGCGCGTGGCGTGAGGTTCAGGTCTCGGTCGTCGTGCTTCGTGGCCGACGCCGCGCGACCGCCCCGGCGCCCGAGGCGACGCCCGCGGCCGCGTCTTGCGCGGCGAACCATGCGCGCCAATCCCATGAGCTCTTGTGGACCTTGGCCAGTTGGAAGGTCTCGGTCGAAACGAGGCCCTCGAGCGCGTCCGGCAACGTCTCCGTGATGAAGCGATGGAGCTCGTCGATGTCGTGGTGGAGCGTCTGGATGATCAGGTCGGCGGCGCCGAACGAGGCGCCCACGAACCGCACGTTGGGGTAGGCGGTGAGCCTCTCGGCGCTCTCCTGGACCGCGCCCGGCCGCAGCCGCAGCAGGGAGATCGCCGCCACCTCGACGCCGAGGGCCAAGGGGTCGCCCACGGCGCTGATGCGGATCAGCCCCGAGTCCAGCAAACGGTTGACGCGGCTGCGCACGGTGGCCTCGGGCACGTCGAGGTCGCGGCCGATGTCGCGGTAGGGGCGGCGCCCGTCGTCCTCGAGTGCGGCGACCAGGGCGCGGTCCAGGTCGTCGAGCTTCACGTGGACGACCCGGGACGACGGTGCCTCGGCGTTCGCCGGTCGGTTGCGCGAAGGGTCCACATCCGTCTAGGTGTACTACGCAACGCGCAACAACGCAAGCGCGAGATGTTGACAATGCGCAAGGGTGAGCCGTAGGGTCTGCGCATCCCGAGCTCCGCGGCGCCGCCGTGGATCGCCGGGCTCAGGTCTCCAGGAGGACGCATGAAGCGCTGGATGCTCGCCCTCGCGGCCGTCGTGCTCGCCGGCACGGCCCTCGCCCAGACCACGGTCCGCATCGGCCTCGCCGAGGACCCCGACGTGCTCGATCCCGATCTCGGCCGGACGTACGTGGGCCGCATCGTCTTCGCCAGTCTCTGCGACAAGCTGTTCGAGGTCACCACCGACGCCAAGATCGTCCCCATGCTCGCGACGGGCTTCGAGACGTCCGAGGACGGCCTCACGCTGACGATGGACATCCGCGAGGGCGTCCAGTTCCACGACGGCACGATGCTCGACGCGGACGCGGTCGTCTACAACCTGCGGCGCTCGCTCGACCTGCCGGGTTCGAACCGGCGCAGCGAGATCGCGCAGATCACCGACGTCACGGCCACCGGTCCGTTCGAGGTGACCGTCAGCCTGTCGCAGCCCTTCGCGCCGCTCATCGCCCAGCTCGCGGATCGGGCCGGCATGATGGTGTCGCCGACCGCCGCGGAAGCCGCCGGGGAAGATTTCGGTAGCGCACCCGTCTGCGCCGGCCCCTTCCGCTTCGTCGACCGCGTCGCCCAGGACCGCATCACGCTCGAGCGCTTCGCCGACTACTGGGACGCCGACCGCATCCACGTCGATCGCGTGGTGTTCCTGCCCATCCCCGACACGTCCGTGCGCTTGGCCAACCTGCAGTCGGGCGACCTGGACCTCATCGAACGGCCGGCACCCTCGGACCTTTCGATCGTCGCCAACGACCCCTCGCTGGCCGTCGAGAGCGCCGCCAGCCTCGGCTTCCAGGCGGTCAGCCTGAACCTCTCCAACCCCGGACCCCGCGACACGCCGCTGTCGAGCGACCCACGCGTGCGCGAAGCGCTCGACCTCGCCCTCGACCGCGAGGTCATCAACCAGGTCGTGTTCGACGGTCAGTTCATCCCCGGTAACCAGCCGGTGCCGCCGTCGAGCCCCTGGTACGTCGCCGAGTACCCCGTCGCCGGCCGCGACGTGGAGCGAGCTCGGGAACTGCTCACCGAAGCGGGCTACGACCGGGTGCCGTTCGAGCTGATGGTGGCCAACAACCCGCAGGGCGTTCGGATCGGTGAGGTCATCCAGTCGCTCGTGGCGGAGGCCGGCTTCGACGTCAGCGTGCGCGCCACCGAGTTCGCCAGCGCGCTCACCCTGCAAGAGCAAGGCGACTTCGAGGCGTTCCAGGTCGGCTGGTCGGGTCGGTTGGATCCGGACGGCAACATCCACCAGTACCAGACGTGCGAGGGCACCCTCAACGAGACCGGCTACTGCGACCCCGAGGTCGACGAGCTCCTCAACGCCGCCCGGGCCGAGTCGGATCCGGCCGCCCGCTACGAGCTCTACCGCGACGCTGCGTTGCGGTACCTCCCGAGCCGCCACCAGATCTTCCTCTACCACCAGGTGCTGTTCTTCCCCCACACCGACCGGCTCGAGGGTTTCCAGGCGTTCCCGGACGGCCTGATCCGGTTGCAGGACGTGCGGCTGAACTGATCGCCGATCGCCGCGGTGGCGTCCCCAACCGGGGACGCCACCCCCCCTCGCTCGAAGCGCCCGTGTCCGAGGCGCGCTGCGTCCGCAGGAGGTGGGCGTGCTCCGATTCGCCCTGAACCGCGCCCTCACCGCCGTCCCCACGCTGCTCATCGTCACGCTCATGGTGTTCGGCATCCAGCGGTCGCTGCCCGGCGACCCGGCCACCATCCTGGCCGGCGAACAGCAGGACCCCGAGGTCATCGCCTTCTTGCGCGAGCGCTACCGTCTCGACGACCCGATCCCGATCCAGTACCTCGCCTGGCTCGGACGGCTGGTGCGCGGCGACATGGGCGTCTCGCTGCGGACGAATCAACCCGTCGGCGAGCTCATCCTCGAGAAGCTGCCGGTGACGGTCGAGTTGGCGTTCCTGTCGCTCCTGGTGGCCCTCCTCATCGCCCTCCCCGCCGGCGTGATCGCGGCGGTGCGCAAGGGCGGCGCCGCCGACTACGCCAGCACCGTGTTCGCCCTCTCGGGCCTGTCGGTGCCCAACTTCTGGCTTGGCATCATGCTCATCTTGTTCTTCTCGGTGCAGCTGCGCTGGCTGCCGGCGTCGGGCTACGTGCCGTTCACCGAAGCGCCGCTCGAGAACCTGCGCCGCATGGTCATGCCCGCGTTCGTGCTCGGCACGGGTCTGGCCGCGGTCCTCATGCGCCAGATGCGCTCGTCGATGCTCGAGGTGCTGCAGCAGGACTTCGTGCGCACCGCCCGCGCCAAGGGTGCTCGGGGCTTCGTCGTCGTCGTCCGGCACGCCTTGCGCAACGCACTCCTGCCGGTCGTGACCGTCTTGGGCCTGCAGCTCGGCGCGCTGCTCTCCGGTGCGGTGCTCACCGAGCAGGTCTTCACCATCCCCGGTTTCGGCAAGCTCGTCGTCGACGCCGTGTTCAACCGCGATTACGCCGTCGTGCAGGGGGTGGTGCTCTTCACGGCCACCGCCACCATCGCCATCAACCTGCTGGTGGACGTGGCGTACGCCTGGCTCAACCCCAAGATCGCGTTCCTGGGCCGCGGATGACGGCCGCCCGCGTCCCCACCGCCCGTTTCGATCCGCTGGGCCTGCGCGCGCGCTGGATCCGCCAGCGCGGACTGCGGCGCATGATCCGCAGGCCCATGCCCGTGTTCGGTCTCGTGGTCGTGCTGCTCTTCGTGCTCGTGGCCGCCGCCGCCCCCTGGATCGCGCCGTTCGATCCCGCCCGCACCGACTTCACCGCCCTGCGCCAGCCACCGTCGGAGACCTACCGGCTCGGTACGGACGAGATCGGCCGCGACCTGCTGTCGCGCGTCGTGGTCGGCGCCCGGGCCAGCCTCCAGGCCGGCGTGATCAGCGTGCTCATCGCCATGGCGCTCGGCGTGCCGCTCGGCCTCGTGGCCGGCTTCTACGGCGGCTTCCTCGACGAGCTCATCGGCCGCGTCACCGACGCGCTGTTGGCCTTCCCGTTCCTCATCCTGGCGGTGGCGCTGGCGGCTGCGCTCGGCCCGAGCCTCACCAACGCGATGATCGCCATCGGCATCGCCAGCGCCCCCACGTTCGTGCGTCTCACGCGCGGGCAGGTGCTGGCCGTCCGCGCCGAGGACTACGTGCAGGCGGCGGTCGCCCTAGGCGCCACCGACCTACGGCTCATGACGCGGCACGTGCTGCCCAACGCCTTCGCCCCGATCCTCGTCCAGGCGACGCTCACGATTGCCGGCGCCATCATCGCCGAGTCGGCCCTGTCGTTCCTCGGCCTCGGCGTCCAGCCACCTACGCCGTCTTGGGGTGGCATGCTGAACGTGGCGAAGAACTACCTGGTCCAGGCGCCCTGGATGGCGATCTGGCCGGGACTGTCGATCTTCGTGACGGTGCTCGCCTTCAATCTGTTCGGGGACGGTCTGCGCGACGCGCTCGATCCGCGCGACGCCATGTGAGTCCCCGGTCTGGAGCTTCGCGTGCGTGACCTCATCGACCTCCTCGTCTCCTTCGGTCGCGTCGGCATCTTCGGCTTCGGCGGCGGACCGTCCATGATCCCCCTCATCCAAGAGGAGGTGGTGGGCGTCCGGGCCTGGATGACGAACGAAGAGTTCCTGACCGCGTTCGCGTTCGGCAATGCCTTGCCCGGTCCGATCGCCACCAAGATGGCGGGCTACGTCGGCTTCCACGTGGCGGGCGCGTTGGGCGCGACCGTCGGCCTGCTGGCGCTCACGCTGCCCACCATCGTCGCCATGGTGGCGCTGGGCGGGCTCTACCTCCGCTTTCGCGAGGCGCCCGCGGTGGCCGCCTTCTTGAAGGGCGTCCGGCCCGTCGTCGTGGCGCTGCTCGCGCTCGTGGTCTGGCAGTTCCTTCCGAGCGCCTTCGGTCGACCGCCGCAATGGGTGGCCAACGCCGGTCTGTGGTTGATCGCCGTGGTCGCGTTCGGGCTCTCCGTTCGAGCGGGCGTTCACCCCGCCCTCCTCATCGTCGCCGGCGGCGTCGTCGGCATCATCTTCTACCGTTGACCCGGAGGTCTCCTTGACGTTCGATCTGCCGTACCCTTCGCGCCGCATGCCGGTGTTGGCCCGCAACGTGGTGGCCACGTCGCAGCCGCTCGCGGCCCAAGCGGGACTGCGCATGCTGCTCGCGGGCGGCAACGCCGTCGACGCCGCCGTGGCCGCCGCGATCACGCTGACGGTGGTCGAGCCGACGAGCAACGGCATCGGCTCCGACGCGTTCGCGATCGTGTGGGACGGGCAAGGCTTGCACGGGCTCAACGCGTCCGGCCGGAGTCCGCGGGCGCTGACGCCCGAACGCTTGGCCGGGCGCGACGCGATGCCGATGCGGGGTTGGGACGCCGTCAGCGTCCCGGGCGCCGTGTCGGGTTGGGTGGCGTTGTCCCGACGGTTCGGGCGTCTGCCGTTCGAGGCCCTCTTCGAGCCCGCGATCGCGTACGCCCGCGACGGCTTCCCGGTGTCGCCCCTCACCGCGCGCGCGTGGGCCGTCTCGGCCCCCGCCTTCGCCAACCAGCCCGACTGGCAGCGGGACTTCGCACCGGGCGGCCGCGTCCCGTCGGCGGGCGCCACGTGGCGGTTCCCCGATCAGGCGCGCACCCTCGAAGCGATCGCCGCGTCGCACGGCGACACCTTCTACCGCGGGGCGATCGCCGACGCGATCGTGGCGCACGCCCGTGCGCACGACGCCGCCCTGACCGCCGCCGACCTCGACGAGCACCGCGCCGACTGGGTGGGCACCGTGTCCACGTCCTGGCTGGGCATGGAGCTGCACGAGATCCCGCCCAACGGCCAGGGCCTCGCGGCGCTCATCGCGCTCGGCATCCTCCGCCACGTTCCCGGCTTCGACGACCTGCCCCTCGACTCGCCCGCCTGGTTGCACGCTCAGATCGAGGCGATGAAGCTCGCCCTCGCCGACGCCGGAAGGTGGGTGGCCGACGTAGACCACATGGTCGACGTCACCCCCCGCGACCTCCTCGAAGACGGCTACCTGGCCGAGCGGGCGCGCCTCGTCGACCCGAAGCGCGCCGGCGACCCCGGGCACGGTCGCCCAGGGCGCGGCGGGACCGTCTACCTGAGCGCCGCGGACGGTGAGGGGCGGATGGTGAGCCTCATCCAGTCGAACTACGTCGGGTTCGGGAGCGGTGTCGTGGTGCCGGGGACCGGGGTGTCGCTGCAGAACCGGGCGGCCGGCTTCGTCCTCGAACCCGGCCACCCCAACCGGCTCGCCGGCGGCAAGCGGCCCTTCCACACGATCATCCCGGGATTCCTGACCGAGGGCGGGGCGCCGCGGTGCAGCTTCGGCGTCATGGGCGGCCCGATGCAAGCGCAGGGGCACGTCCAGATGACGCTCCGCCTGGTGAGCCACGGGCAGAACCCACAAGCCGCCTCCGACGCGCCCCGCTGGCGCGTCGTGGCCGGCCGCGAGGTGGCGGTCGAGGACACCTTCCCGGCAGCCACGCTCGAAGCCTTGCGCGCGCTCGGGCACGTCCTGACGCCCACCGCGCCCGGGGCGAGCTTCGGGTACGGCGGCGCCCAGCTCGTCTGGCGCACGGACGACGACGGCTACGTGGCCGGGTCCGACGGTCGCAAGGACGGCCAGGCCGTCGGGTTCTGACGCGTCGTCCGGTGACGCCCGGTCTTGGACACGGTTGTTAGGGTGGGCGCGGCGCCGAACGGTCGGTGCCGCGCGCCGCCGGGGCCGACGAGCGGCGAATCGGGACGAGCGCGCACGATCGGAGACGAACATGAGCACAGCGATGCAGACCGCGAAAGCCGGTGACACGGTTCACGTCCACTACACCGGCCGTCTCGACGACGGCACGGTGTTCGACGCGTCCGAAGGGCGCGAGCCCCTCGCGTTCACGCTCGGTCAGGGCCAGGTCATCGAAGGTTTCGAGCAGGCCGTCGACGGCATGGCGGTCGGCACGGCGAAGACCGTGCGGATCCCGCCCGACGAGGCCTACGGTACGCGCCGCGACGACCTCCTGATCGAGGTCCCGCGTGAGCAACTGCCCGAAGAGATGGCGGTCGAGGTCGGGATGCAGCTCCAGCTGCGACGCGAGGACGGCGGGGCCCTGCCCGTCACCGTCGCCGAGACCGGCGACGCGTCGATCGTCCTCGACGCCAACCACCCGCTCGCGGGAGAAGCCCTCACGTTCGAGCTGCAACTCGTGGCGATCGCCTGAACGAGCCGCGCCGAGGGGAGGCCGATGGTCCCCGTTCGGTGCTGGCCGCCACGCTCGAGGCGGCCGCTGCTCGCGCCCTGCCGGCGCGCGAGGTGAGGGTCGACGACGGTTGGTGGCTCCGGTGCGACGACGAGGGTGTCGTGAACCGGGCCAACGCCGTCTGGGCCGCGGCCCCTGGCCACCGCCCGCCCCTCGCCAAGGTCGAAGCGGCCGAGGCGTGGTACCGCGCCCGCGACCGGTCCACCCGCTTCCAGCTCAGCCCCGCCAGCACGCCGGCGGGGCTGAGCGACGTGCTGGCGGCGCGCGGGTACCGGTTCGAGGGCGAGGTCGCGGTCTGCGTGCTCGACCTGACCCCATCGTTCGCGGACGTCGACGACGTGGACTTCGCGGCGGAGGCGACGGCCGACTGGCGGTCGGCCCACGCGGTCGGCCTGCCCGCCGCCCAGGTCGCCGCGCGCGAGCGGCTCGCGGTGGCAGCGCCCGGTCCGAAGCGGTACGCCACCGTCGGCGCGTCCGCGTGCGGCCTGGCCGTCGTGGACCTCTACGCCGGCATGGGGTTCGACGTGGCCGACCGGTACGTGTACGCCGTGGCGCCCCCGCCCCCTCAGTAGCGGTCGTAGGTCTGGCGCGCGTCCTGCAACAAGTGCGCCATGTCGAGCGCCTTGCTCGTGCCGACGACGACACAATCCTCCGGGTTCGACGCGATGGCCACGGGGATGTTGGTGATCCGCTGCAGGTACATGTCGAGACCGCGGAGCTGCGCTCCGCCGCCGGTCATCACGATCCCGCGCTCGATGACGTCCGAGACGAGCTCCGGCGGCGACTGCTCGAGCACCTTGCGCACGCCGGCGGCGATCTTGTCGAGCGAAGGCCGCAGCGCCGCGACGACGTCGTCGGCCGTGACCTCGACCGTCTTGGGCATGCCGTCGATCAGGTCGCGCCCCCGGACCTCCATGATGGGCAGGTCGCTGCCGGGCGGGACGATCGCGCCGCCGATCGTTCGCTTGACCTCTTCGGCCGTGCGGTCGCCGATGAGCAGGTTGTGCTTCGCTTTGATGAACGCCATGATGTCGCGGTCGAAGACGTTGCCGGCCACCCGCAGCGACGTCGACACCACGATGCCCCCCATCGAGAGCATCGCCACGTCGGTGGTGCCGCCGCCGATGTCGACGACCATCGATCCGACCGGTTCGGCGATGTCGATCCCGGCGCCGATGGCGCCCGCCACCGGCTCCTCGATCAACAGCGCCTTGCGGGCACCGATCTCGTGGACCGCCTGGACCACCGCCCGCTTCTCCACCTCGGTGATGCCGCTGGGGATGCACACCATGATCGTCGGTCGCAGGTACCGCGACGGACCGTGCAGCACCTTGCGGATGAACGCCTTGAGCATCTTCTCCGTGAGCGTGTAGTCGGCGATCACGCCGTCGGCCATCGGCCGCACGGCGGTGATGTTGCCGGGCGTCCGACCGAGCATGCGGTACGCCTCCTCGCCCACCGCCTTGACGTCGGTGGTGCCCTTGACGACGGCGATCACGGCAGGCTCACGGAGCACGACGCCCCTACCTTTGACATGGATGCGCACCGTGGTGGTGCCGAGGTCGACGCCGATCATGCGGTCACGCTACCACCATGGGCGCGGCGGTCCGTGTGGACCGTCGGGCCAGCGAGCGGGTCGTGGTTCGGCCCGTCGACGGGGTCCACGGACGCGGCGGCGGACGCGGCGCGGCGGGGTGGCGCGGTAGCCTGACGCGATGCAGCGCCCTCCGTTCACCGACGTCGCACGCGTCTACGACGCGATCATGCAGGACGTCGCCTACGACGACTGGATCGGCTTCGTGGCGCGTGAGGCCGCCGCCCGAGGGTGGCGGGGTGAGGGCCGCGTGCTCGACATGGGGTGCGGCACCGGCAACGCCACCGCGCCGTTGGTGGCCCGCGGGCTCGAGGTCGTGGGCCTCGACGCGTCGCGCGACATGCTCGCGGTCGCGCGTGCCAAGCTTCCCGACACCCTGTTCGTGCTCGGCGACGTGCGCGACGCCGACGTGCCGGGCGAGTTCGATCTCGCGGTCGCGGTCTTCGACACCCTCAACAACCTGCTCGACGATGGCGACCTCTTCCAAACGGCTTGCCACCTGCGCACCGTCTTGTCGCCAGGGGCCGTCTGGGCGTTCGACGTGAACACCAGCGTCGGTCTCGCGTCGCTCTGGGAGGATGACGTGGCCGAGGGCTGGGCGGGCGACGTGCACTACCGCTGGACCCACCGCTGGGAGCCGACGACGCGGCGTGCGGTGGTCGAGGCGTGGTGCGCATCGCCCTTCGGGACGTTCACGGAGGTGCACGAGGAGCGGCCCTACGACGCCGACGAGCTACGTGAGGTGCTCATCGCCGCCGGGTTCGTCTCGGTCGACGTCGTGGCGTACCCGGATGGCCGTCCGGCGGCCGCCGACGTGCCGCGCGTGTGGGTGTTCGCCGTCGCGCCCTGAGGGCCCGCATGCCGGGCGGTGCTGGCGTCAGTCCGCGTCGGGATCGTCCAGGCCGGCGAGCTCGCGCGTCAGCCGGCCGATCGCCGAGACGTCCTCGTCGCCGTGTCCGCGTGCGATGAGGCTCGTCTCCCACTGTTCGACGAGCGCCGTCACCGGCAGGGGCACACCCAGCTCGCGGGCGGCGCCGAGGGCGATGCCGAGGTCCTTGCGGTGCAGTCGCACCCGGAAGCCGAGCGGGTAGGTGTTGCGCACCACGTTCGGGCCACGGTTCACGAGCCCCCAGGATCCGGCGGCACCTCCCGCGAGCGCGGCGAGGGCTGCCTCGACGTCGATGCCCGATTTCAGGCCGAGCACGATGCCCTCGGCCACCGCGGCGTACGTCCCTGCGATCACGACCTGGTTCATCGCCTTGGCGAGCTGACCGGCGCCCACGTCGCCCACCCGCGTGATCGACGTTCCGAGCGCCGCCAACAGCGGGCGCACCCGGTCGAGGTCTTCCTCGTCGCCACCGACCATGATCGAGAGCGTGCCCTGGCGCGCACCCTCGCTGCCGCCCGACACCGGGGCGTCCAGCCAGCGGACGCCACCCTCGGCGGCTCGCGCGGCGAACGAACGCGTCGCGTCGGGCGCGATCGTGCTCATGTCGACGAGCACGGCGCCGGGCTCGAGGCCCTCGAGCGCGCCGTGTGGGCCGAAGACGACCGCCTCGACGTCGGGGGTGTCCGAGACGATCACGACGACGGCTTCTGCGCCGCGCGCCGCCTCGGCCGGGGTCGCGCCCCGCTCTGCACCCAGGTCGGCGAGCGGCCCTTCCCGTTCGCGGGTGCGGTTGTGCACGGTGACCTGATGGCCCGCGGCGACCAGCCGTGCGGCCATGGCCGCCCCCATCGTCCCGAGACCGATGAAACCGACCTTCACGCGGCCGCCTCCGTGGGACCGACTTGGGCCGGCGCCAGGACCGGCTCGGGGGTGCGCCAGGCAGCCACGAGCGCGTCGGCCAGCCGCAAGGTACCGGCTTCGGTGGCGACCTCGAGCGCGACGAGCGAACCGAGGTGCCTCAGCGCGTCGTTCACGTCCAGCTCCCGTTTCTCGATCGCGTCGCCGAACTGGTGCAACAGCGCCGCGTGGTACCGCGCGAGGTCGTCGCGCACGAGGCCCTCCGCCAGCCGCCGGCACGCGAGCGCCACGTCGCCGCGTTGCACGGCCGCGAGCGCGTCGAGGGCGATCAGCCAGGCGGCGAGTTCGAGGTCGCCCCGCTCGATGCCCGCCACGGCCGCCGTCATCTCCATGAGCGAGCGCCGGCCGGTGCGCACGTGCCGTTCCGTGGCCTGCGGGTCGCCGGACCGCAGGGCGCCGGCAGCGGCGTGCGCGTGCGCCTGGGCACGCTGGTAGGGGTACAGCGAGCCGACCAGAGCACGTTCGGCATGGATGAGCGAGCTCGCACCATCCGGTGCGAACAGGTTCGCGGCGAGCGACGTGTCGCGCAGCAGCGTGCCCATGCGGCGACCATCGCCGCCGGCCTCGATCCCGGCGAGCACCTCTTCGATGAGCCGACGAGCGTGACGCAAGTCGGGGCCGTCGTCGTCCAAAGCCTCCGTGATCGCGAAGGGTCGGCGGAACGGCTGCCCGACCGCCCGACACCCGTACGCCAGCGCCAGCCGCAGCTTGCTGCGGAGCACCCGGTAGCTGGCGTCCACCCGCTGGACGTCGGCGTAGCGGCGGAAGCGGTCGAGGTTGGTCGCGAAGGTGAGCATCGCCTCATCGTAACGACCGGCTGCCAGCAGCGACAGGCCGGCTTCGTCGTCCACCCGCGCGAGCCAGAAGTCCCGCTCGGCGTCGTCGGCCGCATCGCGACGTCGGCCCGTGTCCGGGCGCACGGCCAGCAGGACGCGGCGGGCGGCTTCGAAGTCCGCGGCAGCGGCCGACAGGTCGCCGCGGCGGCGATGCACCGTCCCGCGACGTGCGAGGTAGCGCGTCTGCTCGGTCACCAGGGCCTCGGAACGGTGGGCGAGGGCCACTGCCTCGTCCATCGCCGCCATCGCGCGGTCGAAGTGACCGAGCTTCATGAACACGTCGCCGCGCTGGAACGCCACGCGCGCCGCGTCGAGATCGTCGCTGTGCGACACGGCGTCGAACGCCGCGAGCGCGCCGTCGAGGTCGCCGATATCCTTGGCGATGAGACCCGCCCACAGGCCCGCCTTGGCCCGGACGGCGTCGGTCTCGGCGCCTTCGGCCGCGCGCCGCAGCGCACCTCCCGCCCCCTCGTGCACCAGGACCGACGCCTCGTCGAGACGTCCACGCCACCGTTCGATGGCGGCGCGTGCGAGGGCGGCCTCGGCCGTCAGCACCGGGTCGTCGGTCGCCGGCAGCGTCGCGAGCAGCTCGGCCGCCTGCTCGTAGTGGCCACGGAGCGTCAGGCCCTCCGTGCGCTTGAGCATGGTCCACGCGCGGGCTTCGGCGCCCTCCGACGTGGCCAGGACCGCGAAGGCGTCGCGCACGTCAGGGTGCTGGTAGGTGCCGAGCTTGACGTAGTGCGCGGCCACTTCGGCCGCCAGGCGCTCGAGTCGCGGCCCGTCGACCAGTTCCTGGGTCGCCGCCAACCACAAGCGTCGGACGAGCGACTGCTGCGTGGCGTGCCCCCGCATCCACGCGGCCAACGCCTCCCAGTCCCGCGCCTCGAAGAGATGCGCCAGGTAGCGGGTGGCCGTCTCGCCCTGTGGGTCCTCCTCGGCCGCGTCGCGGTACGCCTCCGCCGCGCGCCGGTTCAGCTCGCGGAAGTGCGCGGTCTGGTTGACCTGGAGTCGCTCGCGGAGCGCGCGTGCGAGCTGCCTGGAGAAGCAGCGGACGTCGTCGAGGCGTCCGGGCACGACGTCGAGGAACGCGGTCTCGAGGTTGCTGAGCGCGTCGTGCTCCGGTTCGCGAAGGTGGGCGAGGGCGGCCCGCGGGAACGACGTGAACTCGGGCAGCGACAAGACCGCCACCGCCGACAGGAAGCCCCTCAGACGCTCGTCGCCCGAGGCGTCCACCAACACGGAGAGCTGCGTCATCGACTTCGCCGAAGCGGCCAGGCTTCCGTCGGCTTCGGGGTCGCGGATCTCGGCGAGGAGGGTCAGCGTCCGCAGCTCCTCGAACGAGCGACCGGCGCGCTGGACGATCTCGTCGTGCTGGGCCGGGCTGCCCTGCGGCAGACGGGCGCGCACGAACCTGCGGGCCTCACCCGCCGTGGGCGGCGTCAGCCGGACCGGCCCCTCGAACACGCCCAGGCGCTGCGACGCCCGCAGCGGGAGGTCGGTCATGGAGACCAGCAGGGCCGTCCCCGGCAGCTTGGAGAGCGGCTCGATGAGCGAGACCCAGAGCCACTCCGTGACCGACACGCGTGGGACGTCGGGCGTGTTCAGGCGCAGCGGCGAGAGCCCGAGGCTCTCTTGACCTCCCAACGATTGCGACACGTGCAAGAGGAGCACCTGTCGACCGCCGAAGGCGCGCGCCGCGTCGAGGATCGTGCGCGCGGCGTCGGCCTGGGCGTCGGCCTGCACGGCGAACGCGCTCGATGCTCCGACGCGCACGAGCTTCGCCTGCAGCACCTCGGCCGGTGCGCCGAGCCGGGCACCGAGCCGTGCGAGCGATGTCGCCAGGTCGGTGCCCGTGAACTCCAGCCGGACGATGCGGTCCGCGGCGACGGGGGCGATCTCCAGCGCCTGCTGGATGTAGTCGGTCAGCAGCGTCTTGCCGCTACCGGGGCGACCGACCACGACGAGCTTCGGGTCGGTTCCGGAGCGCACGCCCTGGACGAAGGTCCGGTACGCGCGCCGCTTCTCGCGCCCCAGCAGTTGCAGGACCTCTTGGTCGTTGCCGCTCCCGGGCGCGAGCAGGACCTCGAGCTCCGGCGCGTGCAGGCGCTCGTCGCAGCTCCTCCGCCACAGCTCGTCGAGGATCGCGAACAACGCACGCTTGTCGGGGAGCTTGCCCTTGTCTCGGTAGATGATGTTGCGGACGACGTTGGGGTTGGCGCCCCGCGCCTCCATCGCGTACCGGAGCCAGTTGATGCTACCCAACACGCCGTGCTCGTCGCGCTCGGCGCCCACCCGCTCGCGCACGGCCTCGAAGATGCTGCGCCAGGGGCTCGACGGGTCGGATCGGAGGTGATCGGTCGGCGGCACCGGCCTAGTCTACATGCGCGGTGGACGCGAGTACACACCCCGCTTGCGCCGTCGCCCACGCACCGGCGTCGACGACGGCGGCTGCTGGAGGGCGGTGGTAGAGTCGCTCCATGTCGCTGACCGCCCGGGCCGCCACCGGCGCACGCCTCTCCCACGACGAGGGGGTCGCCCTCCACGACCTGCCGCTGTTCGAGCTCGCGGGCGCCGCGCACGAGGTCCGGCTCGAGCGCACCGATCCCACCGTGGTCACGTACCTGATCGACAGGAACGTCAACTACTCCAACGTGTGCAACGTCGGCTGTGCCTTCTGCGGCTTCTACCGCACGCGCCGTCAAGACGACGCCTACGTGCTCGACGTCGACGCGATCTCCGCCAAGCTGGCCGAGCTCGAGGCCGTGGGAGGCACCCGCGTGCTGATGCAGGGCGGCGTCAACCCGTACCTGCCGTTCTCGTGGTACGTCGACCTCCTGCGTGAGCTCAAGGAGCGCCATCCGACCCTACGGCTCGAGGCCTTCAGCCCCGAGGAGATCAAGGGGATGTCGCGCCTGACGGGGATGACCGCGCGCGAGGTGCTCCGTGAACTGCAGGCGGCGGGTCTCGACGGTCTCCCCGGCGGGGGCGGCGAGATGCTCGTCGACGACGTGCGGCACGCCAAGCACGTGTCGCCCGCACGCATCGGCACCGACGAGTGGCTGGCGGTGATGGCCGACGCCCAGGCGCTCGGCCTCTACACGACCGCCACCATGGTGATCGGCTTCGGCGAGACGCCGTCGCAACGGGTGGCGAGCCTGCTGCGACTGCGCGAGGCACAGGACCGTGCCCTGGCCAGCCATGGCAACGGCTTCTCCGCGTTCATCGCGTGGACGTTGCAGACCGAGGGTGTCCGCATCGAGGGCAAGGCGCCGGGGGCGGACGCCACCGCCTATCTGCGCAACGTGGCGGTGAGCCGCCTCGTGCTCGACAACGTCGTCAACTTCCAGGCCTCCTGGCCGACGATGGGCCACAAGGTGGCGCAGACCGCGCTGTTCTTCGGGTGCAACGACTACGGCTCCACGATGCTGGAGGAGAACGTCGTCTCCCAAGCCGGCGCGCGGCACCGAGCGACCGCGGAACGCGAGATCGTGCGGCAGGTGGTCGACGCCGGTTTCGTCCCCGCGCAACGCGACAGCCTCTACCGCGTGCTGCGCCGGCCCGACGTGCATGAACTGCTCGGTGCCCCCGCGGCCGCGTGAGGGCCCTGCCGGACGCGGAGCGCTGGCCGACGTGAGCGCGTGCTGAGCGACGACGACGTCCGTCGCGACGACGACACGGGCGGGCCGCTCCGCGAGCTGTGGCCCGCGGACTACGTGTACGACGGTCTGGGTACGCCACGGCGCGACGCGGCGGTGCTGGTGCAGGTGCGACCGTCGCCCGCCCGCGTGGTGTCGGTCGGTTCCTTCGCCGACCTGCGGGCGGCGAACCCGCACGCCCGCGTGGTCGACCGCGTCCGCGTGATCGCGCCGCCCCCCGTCAACGCGCACACCCACCTCGACCTCAGTGATCTGCCGCTGACCCCCGGGAGTTACACCGGCTTCATCGCCGCCGTGATCGCGCACGCGCGCGACGGACGCCGCGGCTCGGTCGCCGCCGAGCGAGGTTTGGCCGCCCTGGCAGCGGCCGGCGTGCGAACGGTGGGCGACATCGTGACCGACGAGCGCGTGCTCGGCCGTTTGCTCGAGCATCCGGACCTGACCGGCGTGGCGTACTGGGAGGTCCTGGGCCCCGATCCGGCCGAGGCCGAGGTGCGCTTCGCCGCAGCCGTCGACGTCGTCGAGCGGTTCGCCCCCCGTCAACGGCCGGGCGGGGTGCGCCTTGGGCTTTCGCCGCACACCCCGCACACCGTGTCGGCGCCGTTGCTGCAACGACTCGCGCGCTTCGCGAGGGAGCGCGGCCTGCCGCTGCAGATCCACGTGGCCGAGGACCCGGGCGAAATCGACCTGCACGCCCGGGGCGACGGCCCGCTGCGCGATGCGCTGGGCCCGCTGCTGGCGTCGTTCCGGCCGTCGGGCCGGTCGCCCGTAGGCTACTTGGACGAGCTGGGCGTGCTCGCGGCGCGACCGACGCTGGTGCACGCCGTCCACGTCGACGACGAGGACGTGCGCCTGTTGCAGCGAGCCGGTTGCGCGGTGGTGCATTGCCCGCGATCGAACGCGCTCCTGGGGAGCGGAACCTTCCCATGGTCGACCTACGCGCGCCACGGCGTGAGCGTGGCGTTGGGCACGGACTCGCTCGGCTCGAGCCCCACGCTCTCGGTCGTGGACGAATGGTCGGCGGCGTGCGCCATCCACGGTCGCGGGGCCGATCCAGCGCAGCTCCTCTGGGCGGCCGTGAAGGGCGGCCACCGGGCCCTCGGGACGACCGTGCCGAGGGTGGTGCGCGGCTCGGACGCCAGCGCCCTGTGGCGATGGCCCGCTCCTCGTCGCTGGCCGCCGCCCGCCGCGGGTTCATCGGCCGGCGAGGCGGGCACGGGTACGATAGGCGACGTCGCCGACGGCACCCGTTGACCTACCATGGTCGGGAACGGCCGTGGCGACGCTACGGCCTCACGCCTTAGGAGGCACCTCATGGCCGCGTCCCCGATGGAGTTCACCGACAGCAACTTCCCGCAAGAGACCCGCGAAGGTTACGTGCTCGTCGATTTCTGGGCCCCTTGGTGCGGTCCCTGCCGCATGGTGGGTCCCGTGATCGAGCAGCTCGCCGACGACTACGCCGGCAAGATCAAGGTCGGCAAGCTCAACGTCGACGACAACCAGCAGACCGCCATGACCTTCCGGGTCATGAGCATCCCCACCGTGATCCTGTTCAAGGACGGCCAGCCGGTCGAGACGATGGTGGGCGCGCAGCCACGCGCCGCGTACGAGGCCAAGCTCCAGAAGCACGTCCCGCGCGTCGCGAACTGATTCACGCGTCGCACCGGGCTCGGGCCCGACCCGAACGAGCGCGCCCCCGACCGAACGGTCGGGGGCGCGCCTCTCTTCGTCGGCGAACGGCTCAGCGCAAGGGCAGCACGCCGATCGTGCGTACGGTGTTGCCGTCGACGGTCGTGGTCGACACGTACAAGCCGCTGCGTTCGGCCACCAGCCGCAACGCGCGTGGGAGCAGGTCGGTGACCTGCAACACCTCGGCGAACGTGGGCGGTTCCGGTCGCTCGACCGCCGCTTCGTCGGTGGTCTCGGTGACGAGCGCGGTCGCGGTGACCTCGAAGGGGCCCTCGCTGAAACCGGCCCAACTCGAAGCGACCACCAGGTAGCTCACGCCCGGTAGCGCCTCGAAGGCGACGAACGAGCGGTCCGTACCGCCGGCATCGTCGTTCTCGAACAGGACGAGGCCCGTGTCGGCGTCGACGATCTCGAGGTACGTGTCGACACTGCCCGAGAGGTCGCGCATCTCGACCTCCACGATCGAACCGGCGTCGACGTCGGTGAGCTCGTACACGACGCGCTCGCTGTCGCTCGTCAGCGCGCCCGACGTCGTCTCGCCGATCGCGAGGCTACCGGCCGGCGTCAGGTCCTGGCCCATGAGCGCCTCCGGGTTCCAGGACGGTTCGCTCAGGCCCGCCTCGCCGGTCTCCTCGGGCGCCATCACGGCCGCCACCATCCCCGCCCGCGCGAGCGCCGCCAGCGGTTGGGCACCGAGCTCGACCAACTGAGCGAGCCCCTCGAGCATGGCGGGCACGTCGCTGATCGAGGCGTCCCGGACGTCGTCGCCGATGCCCGTGAGCACGGCGCGCCATTCGGGGTCGCGCAGCAGGTCGGGGGCGCCCGCACGGGTGGCGAGCACGCTCTCGAGGGCGCGGACGGGACTCCCGATCGCCAGGTGGCCGTCGAGGATCGCGACCCCCAGCTCCAGGGTGGCGCCCACGCGGATCCGATCGATGCTTACGCCATCGATCTCGACGGTATCGACCGCCACGGCGTCCGAACCGAACAGGGCGTCGAGCGCGGCCTGGTCGCCACCCATCGGACTCGGCCCGCCGAACGGGTCGGCCATGGCCGAGAGGTCCTGCGCCGTCGCGCCGGTGGCGTCGATCGCCCGCAGGAGCGCCGGGCCGAGCAGGTCGAGACCGGCGCGCGCTGCCGCCTCGTCGCTCACGGGCACCAGGACGACGTTGGCGGGTCCTTGCACCAGCGTCCGCAGGTCGGTGCTCAGCGGCTCGAGGGTGACGCCGTAGAAGGTCTCGCCGACCCAGTCGAGCAGGGCGGCGTCGAGGTCGACGTCGAGGACGTCGGCGGCCAGGGCACGGAGATCGGTGCGCATCCCCGTGAGCGGTGCGAGGTCGGCGAGCCAACCGTCGACGTAATCCACGATCCCGCGCACGGGGACCACGGTGGCCGTGGTGGCCACGCTGCCCTCGGGCAGCCACAACGGGCGACCCGCCCGGCGCGGTTCGGTCAGGAGGCGTGCCAAGGCAGGGTCGGCGGGCTCGGCAGCGACCTCGAGCACCTGCTCGAAGCGCAGACCTTCGTCGGCCCAGCCGAGACGGGCGGCGAACGCACCGGTCGTCCTCAGCGCGGCCAGGGCGCGCTCCACGAGCGGGGCCGCCTCTTCGGGCACACCCTGGGCGAGGCCCTCGACGACGTCGGCCACGGCCGAGGCGTCGAAGGCGAGGTCGACGCCACCGGGTGCGAGCCGGCCACGAGCGACCGCGAGCGCGCTATCGGCGAGCGAAGGCTCGTCGCTGCCCTGCGCGCGGCGAACGGCGCCGCGGACGAGTTCGGGGTCCGTGCCGGCCAGGAACACGTCGTCCAGGCGGGCGACCACCACGGGCAGGTCGCTGCCGTCGGCCAACAGGTGCAGCGCGACGCCGTCCTGGTCGAACGAGGTGCCGCCGAAACAGGTCACGAGCGCGTCCTGCAGCGCGGCCGCCGCGGCAACATCACCGACGCGCGCCAACGCCAACGCTTGCGGCAACGGGGCGTACGGAGCGATCGACACCGAGAGCAGTCCTTCGGTCAGGAACCCGTCCACCGACACCCCTTCGAGCGCGTCGGCGGCTGGGGCGCATGTGTCGCGCAGGCCGTCCTGGAAGGCCGCCATGGCGTCCTCGTCGCGCCAGTCCGACGCCATGTCCGCGTCGCCGCCGAGGTAGGCGACGAGCCGCGCGAAGGTCTCGCCCGCTTCATCGAAGCCGAGTTCTGCGATGGCGTCGACGAGACCGGGCGGGGGACCGGCGTCGGCTTCGAAGCCGAGCACCACGATGGTGGTGGCCGGTGCCAGCGTTTCGAGGTCCGTCGTCGCCTGGGCCGCCACCCAGGACGGCACGACGAGGGCGAGTGCGAGAAGCAGGGCGAATCTTGGTAGGCGATGCATCGAGAACCTCCGGGTCCCAACGTACGACGGGTCAGCGAACGGCATCGCGCCGCACCCCGTCGGGGGAGACGTACCAGACGACGCCGGGGACGGCGGTGGAGTCGACGCGCAGCAGGTAGTCGTCGCCGTCGAAGGCTTCGACCGTGACCCGGGCGCCCTGCGGCAGTTCGACGTCGACGAGCACGTTGGTCGTGTAGCTGCCCACCGACAGGCGTCCGAGCTCCATGCGGTGGAAGGTCTCCTGCGCCACCGCGTCGACCTGACGGGCGGCGGGGTCGTCGAGCGCGGGCGCCGTCGTCGTCGGTGCGCAGGCGGCGAGCAGCGTCAGCCACGCGAAGACGACGAGGGCGGGTCGGATCCGGAGGTTGAACATGCTTCAGTGTAGTCGCCCGCAGCGCCGGTGTCAGCGACCGTCCGTGTCCATCACGGCGGCGAGGCCTACGTGCACCACGTACCGCTGGGCGCCGCGTTTGGCCTGGTAGCGCTGCAGCAGTGCGAACAGGTCGCGCTGCAACGACTTCGCGTCGGCGTGGTCGAGCCAGACCTGATCGCGCCAGGCGGACAGCGCGGCGGGCATGTCGACGTCGAGCATCGTGGCGTTGGCGGCGGGGGAGACCGCCGTCTGGACCTGGAGGCGGCCGCGGGCGTCGCGGTAGATGCGGCTGCCCCACGTGCCCATCGCCTCGCGGCGGGCGCGGACCACGTGGCGCCGCAAGAGCCGTTCCCAGTACGCGTCACGTTCGGCCAGCGCGCCCTCGAGGTCGGCGGCGCCCGTCGCCTCGAACGGCACGAAGAAGACGTCGGCCGTGGCGCGGTACCGCTTCTCGGCACGACCGGCACGTCGTCGGGTGGCCGCGACCTCCACCAGGCCGAGCTCCTGCAGGCGCTGCACGCGACGCAGCACGGTGTTGGGCTTGTCGCCGGTCGCGCGGGCCACCTCGGTCACGCTTCGGGCGTCGCCGAGGAACGGCTCGAGCAGGCGGAGGCCCGATGGCCGCACCAGCCAGCGTGCGGCCGCTTCGTCGTCCACCACGAGGACGCGCGCCGCCGCGAGGTCGGGCGCCGAGGGCGCCTCCTCGGCCGCGCCCACGTCCGGGGCGGCGCCTCTACGTGATTCGGCAGAGTCCATATCACGTAGCATCGTAGCAGACTGGTCGGGAACGGCGTCGGCGCGTCCGCCGCCTCCCACCCGCCCCCTACTCGCCTCCCGGAGGATCCCATGCTCGATCGCACCCCCAAGGACAGCTTCGGCGCCCGCGCCACCTTCGAAACCGGCAGCGGCCCCGCCTACTACTACCGCCTCCAGACGTTGCACGAGGACGGGCTCGTCGACTTGGCGCGCTTGCCGTTCTCCATCAAGGTGCTGTTGGAGAGCCTGCTCCGCAACGAGAACGGGTACGACGTCACGGCCGACGACGTGCGGCGCCTCTGCGCGTACGATCCCGCGGCTCCCACCGAGTTCGAGATCCCGTTCAAGCCGGCCCGCGTGGTGCTGCAGGACTTCACGGGTGTGCCGGCAGTGGTCGACCTGGCGGCGCTGCGCAGCGCCATGGACCGGATCGGTGGCGACCCGCAAGCGATCAACCCGCTGGTGCCCGTCGACCTGGTGATCGACCACAGCGTGCAGGTCGACGAGTACGACTCGCCGACCGCGCTCTTGCACAACGCCACGGTCGAGTTCGACCGCAACCGCGAGCGCTACGAGTTCCTGCGCTGGGGCCAGCAGGCCTTCGCGAACTTCAAGGTGGTGCCGCCCGCGTCCGGGATCGTGCACCAAGTCAACCTCGAGTACCTGTCGCGCGGGGTCGAGACCCGGCCGCACGGCGACCTCGAGGTCGTGTTCCCCGATTCGCTCGTCGGCACCGACTCGCACACGACGATGATCAACGGACTCGGCGTCGTCGGATGGGGCGTCGGCGGCATCGAAGCCGAGGCCGTCATGTTGGGCCAGCCCATCTACATGCTCGCCCCGGAGGTGGTGGGCTTCAAGCTCGTCGGCCGGCTGCCCGAGGGCTCCACCGCCACGGACCTGGCGCTCGTGGTGACCCAGATGTTGCGCCGCAAGGGCGTCGTCGGCAAGTTCGTCGAGTTCTACGGTCCGGGGCTGGCGGCCATGACGCTGCCCGACCGGGCGACGATCGCCAACATGGCGCCCGAGTACGGGGCCACCATGGGGTTCTTCCCGACGGACGCCGAGACGCTGCGCTACCTGGCGCAGACGGGACGGCTGCCCGACGAGGTCGAGCGGGTCGAGCGCTACGCGCGCGGCAACGGCCTGTTCCGCGACGACACGACGCCCGACCCCACCTTCCAGGACACGATCGAGCTCGACCTGTCGACCGTGGAGCCGAGCCTGGCCGGCCCCAAGCGGCCGCAGGACCGGATCCTGCTCCGCGACATGCAGACGACCTGGCGAGCCGACCTCCGCAAGCCGACCATCGAACGCGGTTTCGCCCTCGACGACGCGGCGCTGGAGCGGACGGGCATGCTTCCCCTCGCCGACGGCACCGAGCACCGCCTGCGTCACGGCGACGTCGTGATCGCCGCCATCACGAGTTGCACGAACACCAGCAACCCGTCGGTCATGCTCGCCGCGGGTCTGGTGGCCAAGAAGGCGGCCCAGCGTGGGCTTCGGGCCAAGCCGTGGGTCAAGACCTCGCTCGCGCCCGGCTCGAAGGTGGTGACCGAGTACTTCGACGACACCGGTCTCACGCCCTTCCTGGATCAGGTCGGGTTCGCGCTCGTCGGCTACGGTTGCACCACCTGCATCGGCAACTCGGGTCCGCTGCCCGCACCCGTGGCTGCCGCGATCGAGGACGGCGACCTGGTCGCCGCGTCGGTGCTCTCGGGCAACCGCAACTTCGAGGGTCGCATCAACCCGCATGTCCGGGCCAACTACCTGGCGAGCCCGCCGCTCGTCGTGGCCTACGCGTTGGCCGGGACCGTCGACATCGACCCGATCCACGACCCGCTCACCCACGACGCCGACGGCGCCCCCGTCTACCTGCGCGACCTCTGGCCCACGTCGGCCGAGCTCGCCGACGTCCTGAGCCAGGCGATGAAGCCCGAGACCTTCCGCCGGCTGTACGAGGGCATCGAGCGCTCGAACGCGGCCTGGAACGCGATCCCCGTGAAGGGCGGCGAGCTGTTCGAGTGGGACGCCTCGTCGACCTACATCCAAGAACCGCCATTCTTCGTCGACATGGCGCCCGAGCCCCACGCCATCGCGCCGATCCACGGGGCGCGGGCGCTGGTCATGGTCGGCGACTCGGTGACCACCGACCACATCAGCCCGGCGGGTTCGATCGCCGCGAACAGCCCCGCCGGCCTCTACCTGCAGGAGCGCGGGGTCGACGTCCACGACTTCAACAGCTACGGGGCGCGGCGCGGCAACGACCGGGTCATGACCCGCGGCACGTTCGCCAACATCCGCCTGAAGAACCAGCTCGCGCCCGGCACCGAGGGCGGTTGGACCACCGACTTCGAGACCGGTGAGGTGGTGTCGATCTTCGAAGCGAGCCGCCGCTGGCAGGAGCGCGAGGTCCCGACCGTGGTCCTCGCGGGCCTCGATTACGGCATGGGGTCGAGCCGCGACTGGGCCGCCAAGGGGACGTTCCTGCTGGGGGTGAAGGTCGTGATCGCCGAGAGCTACGAGCGGATCCACCGCTCGAACCTCGTGGGCATGGGCGTCCTCCCGCTGCAGTACGGCGCAGGCGAGACCGCTGCCAGCCTCGGGCTCGACGGGACCGAGACGTTCGACGTCACCATCGACGACGACGTGGCGCCCAAGGCGCCCATCGCCGTGGTCGCGCGCAAGCCGGACGGCGGCGAGGTGCGTTTCACGGCGATCGCCCGCCTCGACACGCCCGTCGAGATCGACTACTACCGCAACGGCGGCATCCTGCATACCGTCCTCCGTTCGCTGCACGCTCAGGCCGTGCGAGGCTGACCTCTCGCGTCGACGCCCGCCTCGTCTCGGTACCAAGGATGAAATAGTCGGCGTCCGAGACGGGACGGGCCTCCTATACTCCCCGCATGCGCGACACGCTGGTCTTCTTGCTCATCCTGGTGGCGATCTTCGTCGGCGTCGGCGAGTGGCGCGGCTGGTACGTGGGGGTGCCGGGCAGCACGCCGGTCTTCGTCCAGAAGAAGGACCACCGCGCGACCACCGAGGTGCGCACCGTCACCCGGTCCGACATGCCCATCGGCGTCTCCGGTCGTGTCCGACGCGGCACCGTGACGTTGCAGGTCACGTACGAACGCCCCGCCTCGTTCCAGACCGGCGGTGGTGCGCTGCCGCTCACGGTCATCTTCGAGGAGACCTATCGGACCGGCCAGTCGATCGCACTCTCGCAGACGTTCGACGAGGGCAGGGGGATCTACGGGGTCGTGATGACCTACGCGGACGCCAGCGGAACCTTCCGGTTCCGGTTCCCGAGACCGTCCGAGCTGTAGTCCACGGCACCGGGGTGGCGAACACCACCCGATCTGCGGTTCGGGGCGGGCCATGATGTAGGGCGTGCGGCTCCGCCTTCCCCTCCTCGCGCTCGGCATGTTGCTCGCCCTGGCCTGCGCGGCCACGACGCAGGCCCAACCGCTGGTGCGCGTGCTCTTGGCGGACGGCGTCGACGCCGTCGACGTGGCCTTCGACGGCCCCCACCGGGGCGCGATCGACGGCGCCTCGTTCGAGACCCCCTTCGCGCTCGTCTGGCCCGTACGCGCTCAGGACGGGCGTCTGCTGGTCGATGGTCACGACGTGGGCAGCACCCTCGACCTCGCCGGTGACGACGGCGTCACGTGGTCGGGACGTCGCTACCGCGGAACGCTGCGTCTGCTGGCCGAGGGACAGGGGCTCCGCGTCTTGAACGTGCTCGACCTCGAGAGCTACCTGCGCGGGGTCGTGCCGGCCGAGATGCAGGCCAGTTGGCCGCGGGAGGCCTTGCGGGCGCAGGCCGTGGCGGCCCGCACGTACACGCTGATCCACGTCGATCCGGCGCGCGCCTACGACGTCTGCGCCACCGACGAATGCCAGGTCTACCGTGGGCGGGACGCCGAGAGGCCCTCCACGGACGCCGCCCTCACCGACACCCAAGGTCAGGTCCTGACGTACGCGGGCGACTACGCCCGCACGTACTACCACGCCGACTCCGGCGGCGTGATCGCCAGCGCGGCCGAGGTGTGGGGCGGCGAGATCGCCTACCTGCAAGCCTTCCAGGACGTCGAGTCGGTCGGCCCACACCGCGTGTGGACCGCGCGCCTCGACCCGGCTCGGATCGGGGCGTCGTTGGGGGCGCTCGGTCTGGGCGTCGGCCCGGTCGTGCGGCTGGGCGTGCTCAGCACGAGCGCCTCGGGTCGTGTCATCCGGGCGGAGGTCGTCGGCCGCGACGGCCGGGCGGTCCTCGACGGCGCCTCCCTCCGCTCCGCCCTTCGCGGGTGGGGACTCAAGTCGACACGGTTCACGATGACCGGCGACCTGAGCGTCCGTGGCGAGGGTTGGGGCCATGGCGTCGGGATGAGTCAATACGGAGCGCGCGCGCTGGCCGACCAGGGGTACGACTACACCCAGATCCTGGGGTTCTACTACCCCGACACGCGCCTGCAGCGGATGACGACGAACGCGGGGCGCTGAGGCGCCGCGGGCGGCTCGCCCCTAACCCCGTGCCAGCTTGACCACGTCGAGGAGCTCGCGCACGTCGCCACTGCCATCGGCCAGGTCGGCGCGGCAGCCCTCGACGTAGCGTTCGAGGATGACGTCGCCCGTCGCGGCGAGGGCGCTCCGGACGCCGGCGAGCAGCGTCAGCACGTCGCGACACGATCGGCCCTCCTCGATCATGTGCTGGAGACCGCGCACCTGTCCTTCGAGGCGACGCAACCGGTGCAGGACACGACGCTGCTCGGCGTCGTCGAGGTGGAGCGGGGTAGGGGGGGCGTGCGTGAGGTCGGGTGGGGGGGTCATGGGCGTCCTTCTCGAGAGAGCGTGAGGGGTCCGTCGGGTATCCCTGGGGGATATCCTAGCACCGCCCCCTCGCCGCAGAGGTAGGCGCAGGACCACACGACGCGGTAGCCTGCCCACACGGCCCTACCAGCGGGTCGGAGGGAGGTGGACGTGCGCGCGTACCGGGGAACGGTCCACGAAGGTCGGGTGGTGCTCGAGCCGGGCGTACGGCTGCCCGAAGGCGCGGTGGTCACCGTCACCGTCGGAGAGAGCGAGTTGTTGCGGGCGACGCTGCGCGCCGCCTTGCGCCGCAACGCCCGGCGGCGGTCGAGGGGACGGCGCTGGACGCCCGTGCTCACGGCCCACGCCCGCGACGAGTGACGACACCCGACGACGAAGCCCTGCGCCTCACGGGTCATCGCCTGACCCTGGTACCGACCCCGATCGGCCACCTGGGCGACGTCACGGTGCGCGCGCTCGACGTCCTGCGGGCGGCCGACGTCGTGGCCGCCGAGGACACGCGCCGCAGCCGCACCTTGCTCGATCGCTACGAGATCCCCACGCCGCTCGTCCGGCTCGACGTCCACCGTATCCCCACCCACGGTCGGGCGGTCCTGGGCGCGCACGTGCACGTCGCCTACGTCACCGACGCGGGCAGCCCCGGCATCAGCGACCCCGGCGCCGACCTCGTCCGGTTGGCGCTCGGGCTGGGCGTCGCCGTCGACGCGCTTCCCGGACCGACCGCCTTCGTGCCGGCACTCGTCCTCTCGGGTCTGCCCGTGCACCGCTTCACGTTCGAGGGCTTCTTGCCGCGCAAGGGGCGCGAGCGCCGCGAGCGCTTGGCCGAGATCGCGCAGCGGACGGTGACGACCGTCCTCTACGAGGCGCCGCCGCGCCTCGTCGGGACCCTGTCCGACCTGCGCGACGTGGCCGGCGCGGACCGGCCGGCGTCGGTGGCGCGCGAGCTCACCAAGCGCTTCGAGGAGACCGTGCGCGGGTCCCTCGACGACCTCGTGAACCACTTCACCGCGGCACCGCCGCGTGGCGAGATCGTGGTCGTGGTGGGGCCCGCCGTGGCGGCGGTCGTCGCCGCGCCGACCGCGAGCCGTGACGAGGCGGTGGCGCTCGCCCGCGAGCTGGCGGCCGAGGGCGTGTGGGGGCGTGATCTCCGCGCCGCCCTCGAGGCCGCCGGCGTCGAACGCGACGCCGCCTACGACCTCGCCGTGCGCTTCGGGCGCCAGCCGGGTTGACCCGGCGCGTCGTCACCGTCCCGGTCTCGCGGCCGGTCAACCGGTAGACTCGGCGGCGCCCATGGCCCAGGTCCACCCCGCCCCCCCACGCGAAGCGACCCCCCTCGAGACGGGGGTCCGTCTCCTCGGCCTGCCGACCGTGGCGCGGCTCGCCCGGTTCGCGCGTCGTCCGGGGCCCGCGGTGCTGCTCACGACGGCCGACCGTGCGGCAGCGTTCGCCGACGCGCCGGTCTTCGGGGCGCCCCGTAGCGTCGACCCCACGTTGGCGGATTGGCACGCGCGCTTCGACAAGGTGGTGCTGACGCTCGGGCACGCTCGGCGGCCGTTCCCCGCCGACCCCGACCGCTACGCGCTCGAGCTGCGCTTGGGCGTGGAAGTGGCCCGCGACGTGTTGCTCGAACGCCTCGTTCGCTACGGCTACGAACGCGACGCCCTGCCCGGCTTCACCGTCCGCGGCGACACGGTCGACCTGTACCTGGGCGCCGACCCGGAGCGCGACCACGTCCGCCTGAGCTTCTTCGGCGACGAGCTGGACACGTTGACGCGCGACGACACGCCGCTCGAGGCGCTGACCCTAGGTCCACGCGACCTCGATCGCCTGGCCCAGGCGGAGGAGGACGAGGACGACGCGGCGGCCTGGACGAGCACCGTCCTCGCGGCTCTGCCGGGTCCGGTCTACCTCGATGCGCCCGAACTGTTCGAGGGCGAGCTCGGTGCCGAGGGGGCCGGTCGGCTGTGGACGGCCCTCGCCGAGCGCGACGTCGTCTCCTTCGGTCGCGACCCCCTGCCGTTGACGGCGGCCGTGCCGCCGGAGACCTCGCTCGGTTACTACCGCGCCAAGCTCGACGAGTTCGCCGCCGACGCCGAGACCTGGCTGCGTGACGGTTACGCCGTCCACGTGCTGCTCAAGTTCGAGCGTTCGGGCCGGTACCTGGCCGAGAAGGTCCTGGCGCACCTCGAGCCGCGTTGGCATGGCCGTGTCGGTACGCGCCCCGGCGAGCTGTCGCTCATCCTGGCGCCGCACGCCCAAGGCGGGTACCGCGACGTCGAGCACAAGGAGGTCCTCGTCACCGAGGACCTGCTCTACGGCGCGCAGGGCGCACGCAAGCTCAAGCGCCTGCCGGGCAAGGCCGTCCACGACGCCGCTCAACTGACGCTCGGCGACTACCTCATCCACCCCGATCACGGCATCGCACGCTTCGAGGGGCTCGAAGCGCGTGTCGTGGTCGGGACGACCCGCGACTACCTGGTCTTGCGGTACGGCGGCGAGGGCAAGCTCTACCTGCCCGTCGAACAGCTTCCGTTGCTGCGCCGGCATCCGGGCACCACCGACGATCCGCCGCGCCTGTCCACGCTCGGGACCAACGAGTGGGCGAGGGCGCGCGAGAAGGCGCGCGTGAACGCGGTCGCGCTTGCGGCGGAGCTCATCAAGACGTACGCAGCCCGGCAGGTGGCCGAAGGCATCGCGTTCCCCGACGTACCGGAATGGCAAGAACTGGTGGAGAAGAACTTCCCGTTCACCCTCACGCCCGACCAGGCCACCTCGGTCGAGGCCACCCTGGCCGACATGGCGCGCCCGGTGCCCATGGACCGGCTGGTGTCGGGCGACGTCGGCTTCGGCAAGACCGAGGTCGCCATCCGCGCCGCCTTCCGCGCGGTCGCCAACGGTCATCAGGTGGCGATGATGGTGCCGACCACCGTCCTGGCCCAACAGCACTACGAGACGGTGGCCGAGCGCTTCGAGGGGCTGCCGGTGAACGTCGAGGTGCTGTCGCGCTTCAGCAGCGACCGCGACGCCAAGGCCGTCCTGGCGGGCTTGGCCGATGGGACCGTCGACGTGGTGATCGGGACGCACCGGTTGCTGGGCGAAGGGGTGCGCTTCCGGCGGCTGGGGTTGCTCGTCGTCGACGAGGAGCACCGCTTCGGGGTCGGCCAGAAGGAGCGGCTCAAGGCGCTGCGCACGAACCTCGACGTCCTGTCGCTGTCGGCCACCCCCATCCCGCGCACGCTCTACATGAGCCTGGTCGGTCTGCGCGACGTGTCGCAGATCATGACGCCGCCCGAGGGTCGGCAGCCCATCCAGACGCTGCTGCAGCCCTACGATCCGCGGACCGTGCGCGACGCGATCCTGTTCGAGATCGAGCGCGGCGGCAAGGTGTACTACATCCACGACCGGATCGGCTCGATGGGCATGCGCGCCAAGACGCTCTCGCAACTGGTGCCCGAAGCGCGGATCGGCGTCGCGCACGGTCAGATGTCGGCCGACGACCTCGAGCGCGTGATGCTCGGTTTCCAGGACGGAGCGTTCGACGTGCTCCTCGCGACCACGATCGTCGAATCGGGGCTCGACGTCGGCGGCGCCAACACGCTGCTCATCGAGCGCGCCGATCGCCTCGGTCTCGCGCAGCTCTACCAGCTGCGCGGCCGGGTGGGGCGTCGGCAGACCGAAGCCTGGGCCTACCTGTTCTACCCGGGCCGCCTGACCGAGACCGCGCAGCGGCGCCTGTACGCGATCAGCGAGCTGAACGACCTCGGTTCGGGCCACCTGCTGGCGGAGAAGGACATGGAGATCCGCGGCGTCGGCAACCTGCTCGGACCCGAGCAGCACGGTCAGATCTCGGCGGTCTCGCTCGAGGTGTACACCGAGTTGCTGGCCGAGGAGATCGCCAAGCTGAAGGGTGAGACGCCGCAGGAGAGCGGGCCGCCGCCGGTGGCCATCGACCTCGGCCTGGACGCACGGCTCAGCCCGACCTACATCGCCGACGACGACGAGCGGATCGGCTTCTACGGCCGCTTCGCGGAGGCGAAGGGGTTGGCCGAGCTGTCGCGGTTGGCGCGCGAGCTGCGTGAGGCGTACGGACCCTTCCCGGCCGAGGTGAAGACCTTCGTCGAGCTGGCCAAGCTGCGCCTGCTGGCGGCCGGCAAGGGCGTCGCCACCATCCAGGCGCACATGACCGACGTGCAGGTGGCGTTCGTTGATGCCGACCTGGACTACGACGCGCGCGCGGTGCGCGAGCTCGACGTGCGCGTCGAGCGCACCAAGTACCCGCCGGGCTTCTCACTCAAACGGCGCGGGGTGAGCGGCGAACGCATGCTGCAGGCGGTCACCGACCTGCTCTACGCCTGCGGCTGACGGGCGTCCTCGCCGACACGCAGAACGCGCCCCGGACTTTCATCCGGGGCGCGTTCTGCACCCGCTCACCGCGGGTGTGGGGCCGGGCTCAGCTCAGAAGTGGTAGTTGAAGCCGAGGCGCGCGGTGACGCCCAGCTCGAACGGCAGACGGATCGTCGGGCCGACCTCGAGGAAGACGCCGCCTTCGGGCAGGCCGACCTCGGCGAGACGGTACTCGATGCCGCCGAACAGGTTGGCGGTGGCGAACAGGTCGGACTCGAGAACCAGCGTCGCGCCGGCGCCCACGTACGTGTCGAGCGGGAGGGTGCCGGTGTCGACGGCGAGGCCGTAGAGCACGTCGGCGCCGATCGTCAGGGCCGAGACGCCGTACGAGTAACCGACGTTCGCCCGGAGGTCGAGGCCCTGGATGACGTTCTCGACACCGAAGTGCGCTTCGGCGCCCGGGTAACCGCCGCTGATGCCGGCCCAGAAGCCGGACTGGGCGAACGCGGAGCCGGCCCCGAGGACGGCGACGGCGAGTACGGAAAGAAGAACCTTGCGCATGGGATGCCTCCAAGAGAGCTTCGAGCAGACGTGGTGTCTCCTCGTGTGCCCCCTGTATATCACAGCCCGTCGCGAGCCGAACGCGCAGAACCGCACAGGAACGGCGCTGACGGCACGGATGGCTCCCTCAGCGGCCGTTCGAGCGTTCGGCGTAGCGCCGCAGGGCATCGCGATCCCGGGGCGTCGCGCGGTTGCAGGGAGGCAGGTCGCCGTACCGTTGCCGGTGCGCCGCGAGCAGGGCGGCCTCGTCGGCCTGGGGGACCCGGCTGGCCGCCATGCGCCAGTAGACGGCGGACGCGGCCACGCACCCCGCGGCGGCGACGTGCTGACGCAGCCGGTTGGGCACGTCGACGGAAGACTGACCAACGTACACGACGCGTTTCTCGGCGTCGGCCAGCTCGTACACCCCGGGCGCGGCGTCGCGACCCCGGACGGGGGGCAAGCGGTCGAGTCGGCGCCAGCGCGCGGCGATCGGCATGCGGCCCCTAGACGGGGAAGCCGAGCTCGCGCAGCGCCTCGCGGTCCTCACGCCAATCGCGGCGGACGACGACCTCGAGCTCGAGGTACACCTGGACGTTCAGGAAGACCTCGAGCTGCTTGCGGGCGGTCTTGCCGATCTCGCGGATCATCTTCCCGCCCTTGCCCAGCACGATGGGCCGGTGGCCGAGCTTCTCGACCCAGATCTCGGCCGAGATCACCAGAGGTTCGTCCTTGCCCGGCCGCGGTTCGCGCCACTCGACGGTCTGGACGGCCACCGCGTACGGCAACTCCTGACGCAGGTGCACCATCGCGGCCTCACGGACGATCTCGCTCGCCCACTGCTCCCGGGTCTGATCGGAGCTCGCGTCGCCGGGGAAGAACCATGGGCTCTCCGGCAGCAAGTCGAGCAGGTCCTGGCGCAGCGCGTACACCGCTTCGGGATCTTCGAGTGCGGAGAGGGCGATCACGCGCTCGGCCTTCGGGTAGAGGTCACCGTAGAGCCGCAACGCCTCGTCGGGGTACTTCGCCGCGTCGAGCTTGTTGCCGATCAGCCAGACGCGTGCGTCGGGCCCCAGGCCCTGGAGGAAACGCGCGACGTCCCGGTCCTCGTCGCCGGGAGGACGCCGCAGGTCGACGACCCACAGGATCGTCTCCACGTCCACGACCGCTTCGCGGACCTCGCGCGTCATCGCTTGGTCGAGGGCGTCGCCACCGCGGTGCAGGCCGGGGGTGTCGACGAAGACGACCTGGCGGTTCTCGAACGTGTGCACGCCGCGCACGCCTCGCCGCGTCGTCTGCGGCTTCGACGAGATCGGCGCCACCTTCACGCCCAAGAGCGTGTTGAGGAGCGTCGACTTGCCGACGTTGGGCTTGCCGACGATCGCCACGAAGCCCGAACGGGTCGGCTCGCCGCCGGCCGGGGCGAACGAGAACGGTTCCCCTTCCGGCACGGCCAAGCTGGCGGTTGCGGCGTCGTCGGGAGCTTCGGTGGTGGGCTCGGTCCGGGGGTCGCGTTCGTCTTCGGGGGGGAGGTGGTGGTCGGGCATGGATGCCCCTCTCTGTCCGGGCTTCCGGACTCGGGTCGTGCGGTGCCGTGCCTGGTTCCGGCCTGGGTACCTAAGGTTCGGGGCCCCCGTGAGGAGGCCCCGATCGCGTTGGTTGCGGGGACAGGATTTGAACCTGTGACCTTCGGGTTATGAGCCCGACGAGCTACCAGACTGCTCCACCCCGCGGCGGACGCAAAAGCAAACATACCGCTCCCGATCGGGTCGTGTCAAGGCGCGGTGGACGCCGATGGGCTCAGCGCCCGATGACGCCGAGGATCAGCGGTGGGGGGGAGGCGCTGTCCTCGATCCGCACGGCGTGCGCGAGCCCGTGCTGCGCGGCCCGGAGGCCGCGGCCATCGCGATGGTGGAGCGTGGCGATCGGCTCGTCTCGTCGGATCGTGTCACCCACCTTGGCATGGAGCGTCAGCCCGACGCCCAGGTCGAGCGTGTCGCTCTTGGTCACGCGACCGCCGCCCAGGTGTTGCACCGCCCGACCGATCGCCTCGGCGTCGAACCCGGCGATGACCCCTCCGTCCGGTGCCGGCCACGCGGCCTCGTCGGGCGCGATCTCGAGACGGCCCAGCGCCGCGACGTCGCCGCCCTGGGCGGCTACCCAGCGTTCGAAGCGGGCGTAGGCGCGCCCGTCGTCGAGGGCGGCGGCCACCGCATGCTCGTCGCCCTGGAGCCCGCTGGCGGACAAGACCTCGACCGCCAACGCGATCACGAGGGTCCGCAGATCTTCGGGTCCACCACCGCGGAGCGACGCGATCGCCTCGCGCACTTCCAGTGCGTTGCCAACGGCGTGCCCGAGTGGCTCGGCCATGTTCGAGAGGACGGCGCGGACGCGACGACCGGCGCGGGTCCCGATGTCGACCATGGCGGTCGCGAGCTCACGCGCTTCTTCCTCGGTCTTCATGAGCGCGCCGCTGCCCACCTTCACGTCGAGCACGAGGCTGCCCGCGCCCGCGGCGAGCTTCTTGCTCATGATGCTGCTGGCGATGAGCGGGAGCGAGGCGACGGTGCCGGTGGCATCGCGCAGGGCGTACAGCAGCCCGTCGGCCGGCGCGAACGATCTGGACTGGCCGGTGACGGCCACGCGCACGTCGCGGAGCTGCGCGAGGAACGTCGGCTCGTCGAGCATGACGCGGAAACCCGGGATCGACGCCAGCTTGTCGACGGTCCCTCCAGTGTGGCCGAGGCCGCGACCCGATACCTTCGCCACCGTCGCACCGAGTTCCGCCAACACGGGCGCCAGCACCAGCGTCGTCTTGTCACCGACGCCACCCGTGGAGTGCTTGTCCACGGTGTGCGGGAACGCGCTCAGGTCGAGGCGGTCGCCGCTCGCCTCGAGCACCTGGGTCAGGTCGGCGGTCTCGGCCGGCGTCATACCCTGGAAGAGGACCGCCATCAACCAGGCCGAGACCTGATAGTCGGGTACCTCTCCCCGCACGAAGGCGCCGACGAAGGCGTCGAGGGTGGCGCGGTCGTGGGCTTCACCACGCCGCTTGGCGAGGATCACGTCGATGGCACGCACGCTGGGGCTCATGCCCCATGCTACGCGCCGTCGTGTGGGGCGGCCACCGCCGCCCTCCCGTCAGCGGCCATCCGTCCCTCGGCCGCCTCGTCCCAGGGAAGCGCGTCCGCGCCGCGTTCGAGCGTGCGCTCGTGGCCCTTGCCGGCGAGGAGCACCACGTCGCCCGGACGGCCCTGCGCGACCGCGGTCGCGATGGCCTCGCGCCGGTCGGCGACCACCACGAAGTCGCGGCCCGCCACACCGCCCGCCGCCTGCGCCCCCGCCACCATCGCGTCGAGGATCGTCGCGAGCGACTCGCTGCGATGGTCTTCCTCGGTGAACACCGCGAGGTCGGAGCCCCCGAGGGCCGCCGCCGCCAACGGCCCCCGCTTGGCCGGATCGCGCTCACCGGCCGCACCGATCACCACGATCCGCCGACCCCCGGGACCGGGGGTCACCGCCGCCAGCGCCTTCGTGAGGGCGCCGGGCGTGTGGGCGAAGTCGACGACGACGCTACAGGGCTCGGTGGCGACGAGCTGCATCCGGCCGGGGACACCGGCGAAGCTCGCCAGTCGCTCGACGCCGAGCTCGAAGGGGACGCCGAGCGCGTGCGCGGTCGCGAGGGCGGCGAGCGCGTTGTGGACGTTGAAGTCGCCCACCATCGGTAGCCTCGCGGGGAGCTCGCGGTCGTGGACCCGGAGCGTGAAGCTCAGGCCGGCGGGTCCGACCACGACCGCGTCCGCCCGGACGTCGGCGTCAGGGTGCAAGCCGTAGGTCACGGAAGCGCCGGCCGCGGCAGCGAAGTCGGCGTACGCGGGATCGTCCCGGTTGAGGACCGCGGACGCCGCACGCGCCACCAGACCGACCTTCGTCTCGCGATAGGCCTCGAAGGTACCGTGGTGGTCGAGGTGTTCGGGGCTCAGGTTGGTCCACGCCATCACGTCGTACTCGACGTGGGCGAGCCGCTGCAGGCTGGCGCCGTGCGAGCTCGACTCGACCACCGCCACCCGTACGCCGCCGTCGAGGGCGGCGGCGAGGTGGGCCTGCACCTCGGTCGCCTCGGGCGTCGTGAAGTGCCCTTCGAGTGCACCCGCCGCCGTCCCGATCCGCACGGCCGCCGACGAGAGCAGCGAGGCCACCGGCTCCGGCGCGTCGCCCTGCAGCACGTGATGCAACAGCGTGCTGGTGGTGGTCTTGCCATCGGTACCGGTGACGCCCGCGACGGTGAGGTCGCGCGACGGCCAGCCGTGGAAGGCGGCCGCCAGCGCCGACACGGCCCACCGGTCGTCGTCGACGTGGACGTAGGGCACCCGCAGCTCGTGGAACCCATGGCGCGTGCCGACCACGCACACCGCGCCGCGGGCGACCGCGTCGCCGGCGAACGCGTGGCCGTCGACGCGCGCGCCCACGCGAGCGACGAACACGTGACCCGGTTCGACCTTGTCGAGGTGCTGCGCGACGCCGCTCACGAGGACGTCGGGCGTGTCGACGTGCCCCGTGCCGAGGGCATCGGCCAGGAGCCGACGCAGCGAGACCGTCCGCGGTGGTGGGCTCACCGGACGACGGGCGCGGCCAAGCCGTGACGCTCGAGCGTGCCGAACACCGCCTCGAGGTCGGCCGGTCGTTGGACCACGTCGAAGCGGTCGGCGTCGATCACCACGACCGGCGACAGGTCGTAGCCCTCGAGCCACGTCTCGTAGAGCAGGCCGAGCCGTTCGAGGTAGCCGTCCTCGATGTGGCGCTCGTACCCGCGACCGCGCAGCTCGATGTGCCGGCGGAGGGTGGGCAGTGAGGCCCGCAGGTAGACGAGGAGGTCGGGGGGACGCAACGCGCGCCGGATGGCGTCGTACATCGTCGTGTAGGAACCGAAATCGCGGGCGTCCATGACGCCGCTCTCGAACAGTTGCGCGGCGAAGACGGCGGCATCCTCGTACACGGTGCGGTCCTGGATCACCCGGTCGCCGGGGTTCACCTGGGCCAAGTGTTGCCGCAGGCGGGCGGCCAGGAAGAACATCTGCGAGTGGAACGCGTACCGCGGCATGTCGCGGTAGAAGTCGGCGAGGTAGGGGTTCTCGTCCACCGCCTCGAAGACGGGCTTCAGGTGGAAGCGCTCCGAGAGCAGGCGCGTGAGGGTCGATTTCCCCGCGCCGATGTTGCCAGCGACCGCGACGTACACGCCCGCGAGTCTACCGCGGCAGCCCGTCGGCTCGGCCGCGGCGAGCGCGGACCGTTGCCCGTCGTGCTCCTTGCGTCGTGGCGGTCGTCCACGCGCGTGCTACAGTCCGCGTAGCTGATGGAAGAACAACCGCCGAGTCGACGACCTCGACGCCGTACCCACCTCCTGCTCCTCCTACCGCTGCCGCCGATCATGGCTGTCCTCTCGGGTGCGTTCGCCCAGGGAGAGGCGGTCGCGTCCGGCATCGGCGTCGATCAGGTGCTCCTCCTCGTCGTGCTGCTCGCCCTGTCGGGGATCCTGTCCGGCTCGGAGACGGCGCTCACCGCGCTGGGCGAGTGGAAGCTGCGCCAGTTGCGCGAGGAGGGGAAGGGGCCGGTCGCGCTCTTCGGGATCCTCCAGGGGAACCCGACGCGTTTCATCACGACGCTCCTCATCGGCAACAACCTCGTCAACATCGCGGCCACCGCCCTGGTCACGCAGATGAGCATCCAGCTCTCGCGCCAGGTCGGCTTCTCGGAGGGCACGGCGGTCGCGTACGCCACCGGGATCATGACGGTGCTGGTGCTCATCTTCGGCGAGATCACGCCCAAATCGATCGCCGTGCACCACCCGGTCGCCTTCGCCAGGGTCATCATCCGACCCGTCTACGCGCTCTCGGTGGTCCTCTACCCGATCGGTCGCGCGTTCGCTTGGTTCACCACCGTGGTGCTCCGGCTGTTCCGCATCGAGCCCTCGAAGGACCCGCTCATCACCGAGAACGAACTGCGGCTGATGCTCCGTTCGGCCGAGGAATCGGGCGTCATCGAGGCCAGCGAGCGGCAGATGATCCGCGGCGTGATCGACCTCGAGGAGACCGTGGTGCGCGAGGTGATGACCCCGCGGGTCGACGTGATCGCGATCTCCGAGGAGGCGACGCTCAACGACCTGCTCATCGCCACCACGCAGCACGGTTACAGCCGGCTGCCGGTCTACCGCGCGTCGATCGACGACGTCAGCGGCATCGTCTACGCGCGCGACCTGCTGCGCTTCTTGGGCGAGAACGACCGCCTGGAGTCGACGCGCGTGGTCGACCTGGTCCAGCCGGCCCAGTACGTGCCGGAGACGAGTTCGGTGCTCGACCTGATGCGCGACATGCGGTTGCGGAAGAACCACATGGCCATCGTGGTCGACGAGTTCGGCGGCACCGCGGGCGTGGTGACGCTCGAGGACATCATCGAGGAGATCACCGGCGAGATCTACGACGAGACCGACGAGGACGAGGACCTCGACTTCGAGGCGTACGAGGACGGCAGCGTGCGGATCCGCGCGTCGGTGCACCTCGAGGAGGTCGAGGACCGCTTCCGCGTCGACTTCGGTGACGAGGGCGAGTACGACACGTTGGCGGGGTTCCTGATCAGCGAACTCGGCCGCATCCCGCACGTGGGCGAATCGCTCGATCACGGCGGCCATCGCTTCACCGTCGAGGAAGCCGACGAGCGCCGCGTGATGTGGGTGCGTGCCGATCCAGTGGAACAGGTGCCCGGCGAGGGCGAGACGATCGAGGCGCGTCCGGCGGACGGTTGAGTCAGTCGCGGTAGACCCGCTCGATGCGGGCGCCCAGGCCGGTCACCAACTCGTAGACGAAGCTGCCGGCCGCCGCCGCGACCTCGACGGCCGACGGACCCTCGCCGCCGACGAAGACGGCCCGGTCGCCCACCTCGGCGTCGCCGTCGGGGCCGAGGTCGAGCATGAGCTGGTCCATGCAGACGCGACCGGCGACCGTCACCGTCCGACCGTGCAGGCTGGCCCGACCGATCGACGAGAGCGCACGAGGGTACCCGTCTGCGTACCCGAGACGCACCGTGGCGATCGTCGTCGCGCGCGTCGCCGTCCAGCCGCCGCCGTAGCCGACCGCGGTGCCGGCGGGCACGCGCTTCACGAACACGACCGGAGCGTCGAGCGTGAGCACCGGACGCAGCTCGGGCGCGAGGTCGGCGACGTGCGCCGACGGCGGTTGACCGTAGAGACCGATGCCCGGGCGCACGAGGTCGAAGTGGGCGTCGGGCCGTGTGATCACGGCGGCGGTGTTCGCGGCGTGGGCCAGGTCGGGCCGGCGTCCCGCCGCGTCCAGGGCCTCCAGGGTCGCCACGAACGCGGCCACCTGCCGGTCGGTGCGGCTGCCGGCTTCCGCCGCGTCCGCGTCGTCGGCGGCCGCGAGGTGCGTCCAAACCGCTTCGAGCCGAGCCCGTCTCGAGCGGGTGACGGCGGCACCCAGCTCGAGGGCGTCCGCCGGCGGCATCCCAAGCCGCGCCATGCCGGTGTCGACCTTCAGGTGAACGCGGGCGCGACCGCGCGCACCGCTGCGCTCGATCGCGTCGAGCGACGCCGGGCCGGCGACCGTGAGGGCGACGTCGGCGTCGACGAGCTCGGCCACGCGGGCGTGGACCGGTCCGAAGACGAGCAGGTCGACGGTCGGATCCGTCGCCCGCAGGGCCAGCGCTTCCGCCGCCGTCGCCACGCCGAACGCGTCCACCCCAGCCGCTCGCAGGGCGGGCGCCAGGCGCGCGACGCCGTGCCCGTACGCGTCCGCCTTCACGGCCGCCATGAGGCGGACGCCCGGGGCGAGTCGCGACCGAAGCGCCGCGACGTTGGCCGCGAGCGCTACGAGGTCGATCGTCGCGCGCGGCGCGTCGACGTCCAGCGGCGTCATCGACCCCAGCTCGTCCGGCGTTCGACCCACTTGACGAGGCTCGACGCGGCCAGGGTGAGCGCGATGTAGAGCAGCGCGACCGTGTTGTAGGGCTGGAACGTCAAGAACGAGCTGGCCTGGAACTCGCGCGCCCGTTGCGTGATGTCGCGGACCGAGAGGATCGAGAGCAGCGAGGTGTCCTTGAACATCGCGATGAACTCGTTGCCCAAAGGCGGCACGACGATGCGCAGCGCCTGGGGCAGCACCACGAAGCGCGCGGTGGCCCAGCTCCCGAGCCCCAGCGAGCGCGAGGCCTCGACCTGACCCCGTGGGACGGCCTCGATGCCGGCTCGGAAGATCTCCGCCATGTACGCCGCGTACCCGAGCGCGAGCGCGACGATGCCGCGCGTCATGCGCGACATGTCGATGACGCCGCCCGAGAGGTCGCGCAATGCCCCTTGCAGGGGGAAGCCGACGTACAGGATGACCACCAGCATGGGGACGCCACGCAGCGCGTCGACGTACATCTCCGCGAAGATCGCCAAGGGATGTTGTCCGGCCAATCGGCAGGCGATGGCCAACGCGCCCGCCAGGAACGCCAGCACGGCGAGCGCCGAGCCGGTGCGCGCGACGGCGGGGGGCAGGAAGGAGGCCTCCCAAAGGGCCGTCGCCTCGGCGGCCGCGGCGGCGTCCGACGGCACGAAGGCGGCTGCGACCGTGCCGTCCGCCAGCCGAGCGAGGGCCGTGTCCACCGACTCGACGGCGCGGATGGCGAGGGCGGGCGCCGCGTCGTCGGTACCCCACGTGCCGGTCCGGAGTCGGTCGGCGAAGGCGGCCGGCGTCCCCTGGACGAAGGCCACCCGGGCGCCGGATTCGGGGGCGCCGATGAGGACGTACGTGGAGACGGGTCGCGTGAAGGCCACGACGGACCCGACCCCGGCCAGGACGGCGAGGAGCGCGGTGCGCCACCACGTGGCGGGTCCGGCTTGGAGCACGAGCAGGGCGGCCAGCACGAGGCCGATGAGTCCCGCGGCCACGTAGGCGACCGCGGTCGCCCCGATCGTGACCGCGATGCCCGGCAGGATGAAGGCGAGCGCGCGACGGTAGTCGTCGGCGCTCAGGAACAGGTAGGCGACGAACGGGAGCGCCGACAGCAGCACCCAGGTGCTCGCCCGCGGGCCCCAGCGTGTACGACGCGCCGTGCGTTCGCTCACGTCGGGTCCGGCCGGGGCCGGACCTCGACGTGAACGCGACCTCGGCGGCCGCCGAAGCCTTGGCCGCCGAGGTCGCCGGTCAATCGCTGGTGACGAACCACTCGCGCTTGAGCGCTTCGAGCGTGCCGTCGGCCTCGATCTCGGCCAAGCCCTCGTTGAAGGCGTCGACCAGGTCGCTGCCGATCTGGAACACGAGGCCCAGGGGGTCTTCGCCCAGGCCGCGGATGTCGACGACCAGCTCGCCGGCGTACTCCTCCGCGAAGGCGTCGGCGGGCACCTCGTCGATGACCACGCCGCGCACGTCGTCGTTCAGGAGCGCTTGCACGGCTTGCGCGAAGCTGTCGTAGAGGTTGAGCCGGTCGCGACCGAACGTGTCCTCGGCGAAGAAGGCGTTCGTGGTCCCCGTCTGGGCGCCGACGACGGCGCTCTCGTCGGCCACGAGCTCGTCGAACGTCAGGTCGCCGTCCTCGACGCGCACGGCGATCGCCTGCGCGACGACGTGGTACGGCTCGCTGAACTCGACGATCTGGGCGCGCTCGGGGGTGATCGACACGCCCGACGCGACCATGTCGAACTCACCGGCCGCCAGGGCGGCGAAGATGCCGTCCCAGGCCGTGGTCTGGAACTCGGCGACGCAGTTGATGCGCTCGCAGATGGCGTTCACGAGGTCGATGTCGAAGCCGACGATCGTACCGTCCTCGGCGACGAGCTCGAAGGGGGGGTACGTGGTGTCGGAACCGACGGTCACGACGCGCCCGCCGAGGTCGGCGGCCAGGGCCGAGGTGAACAGGACGGCAACGACGATCGACCAGATACGGCGATGCATAAGGACTCCTTCGGGGGCATGGATGCCCAACGGCGCAGGATAACCGGTGCGCCCGCCGGAGCGGTGCAACCCCTTCAGCGCTCCTTCACGCTTCGGCGCCGCAGCAGGTCGGCCACCACGAGCACGAGCCCGATTCCGGCCAGGACCTGGACCCAGCGCAGCATGTCGTGGAGCCCCGACACCTGGGCAGCCGCGCTCAGCAGGGTGGCGTCGGTCCCGGTGGGGGCACCGGCGCTCGCCACCGTCCTCGCCGCCCACAGGCTGGCGAGCGCCACCGTGCCCACGACCTGGCCGAGGTAGCGCGTCAACGTGAGCAGCCCGCCGGCCACCCCCGATCCGCCGCGTCGCGCGGCGCCCATGACCGAGCTGTTGTTGGGCGTCTGGAACGTGCCCATCCCGAGGCCGACCGGCAGGAAGCGGAGCACGTAGCCGACGGGCGTGGTGGCCTCGTCGAGCGTGCCGATCGACAGGTAGCCGATCACCAGGAGCACCATGCCGGCCACGGTCACGGGGCGCTCGCCCACGCGGTCGGCGAGGATGCCCGCCACGGGCGCCATCACCACCAGCACCACCGGCACCACCGCCATGAGCAGGCCCACCTGCCAAGGCGGGTAGCCCAGCACGCCCTCGAGGTAGAAGGGCATCAAGAAGATCACACCCGCGACGGCGACGAACGTGATGAGGCCGGCCGCGAGACCCGTGGCGAGCGTGGGATCGCGGAAGAGGCTCAGGTCGACGACCGGTTCGGGCGCGCGGCGCTCGACCGCCACGAAGGCGGCGGCCAGCACGAGCGCCGCCGCCTCGAGCGCGACCACGGGACCGGCGGTGAACCCCAACGCCTGCCCCAGCGTCAGCCCGAGCGCGAACGACAGGAGGGCGCCGAAGACCAGTAGGCCGCCGAGCGCATCGAACCGAGCGTTCCGTCGACGTGCGTACCGCGGCAGCACCCGCCACGCCAGGGTGGCCCCCGCGGCCGAGATGACCACCCCGCCGGCGAAGACCCAGCGCCAAGACGCGAGGTCGGCGACGAGACCACCGAGCGAGGGTCCGAGCACGACGCCGGCCGAGATGAGCGCCCCGTTCAGGCCCAGCGCGCGGCCCCGGAGCGATGCCGGGAACACGTCGGTCACGATCGCCAGGCCGAGCGCGGCCATGGCCGCGGACCCGACCCCCTGGATCGTCCGGAACGCGATCAGGCTGGCGATGTCGGGCGCCAGGGCGCACAGGAGCGAGCCGAGACCGTACAGGGCGTACCCGGTGAGGAACAGGCGGTGCTTGCCCCACAGGTCGCCCAGGCGGCCGATCACGGGCAGCAGCGCGATCGACGCCAACAGGTAGGCGAGGACCACCCACTGGACCGTGGCGAAGCGCGCGTCGAGCTCGACGACGAGGGTGGGCAGGACCACGTTGACGGCGGTCGCCATGACGGTGGCCGAGAACGCGGCCAGGGCCGTCGCCGCAAGCACCCACGTCCGGCGCCCGGCGGGCAGGACGGTCGAGGTGTCGGCGCTCGGGCTCACGCGGCCATGGAACCACGGCCGGCGGCATCGGCATGCGACGGGTGCGCCGGAGCCCGACGGTGCGCACCGGGCGTCGCTCGTACACTACGGACGTGGACACGGTGGCCGACCTGCGCGCCCGCCTCCGGAGGCCGCTCGAACGCGAGCTGGCGACGGGGTGCCGCGACGACGTCGTGGTGGGCGGCCTCGAGCGGCTCGTGACGACGGTCGGCCGACCCTTCGCCGACGTGCGGGCGCTGCTCTCCGGGTACGGGAGCTGGGACCCCGCGATGCGCGCGGAGCGTCTCCAGAGCGCGCTCACGCTCCTGGCCCCCGCCGAGCCGCCGGTGGCGGCGACGCCGCGGGGAAGCCGGACCGCGACGGCGTCGTCGCGCTCGGTCGTCGACCGGCGGGCGGGTCCGCTGCCCGCGGGCGAGCCCGTGGTCGACGGCTGGGACGGCTCGGCCGATGGGCTGCTCGAGGCGCCGTTGGTCTCGCGCGTCGTCGACCTGGGCGCCCAGGCCGCCCGCAAGCTCGCCGAGGTCGGTCTAGCGACCTACCGCGACGTGCTTCAGCACGCGCCACGCCGCTGGGAGGACCGGCGCGCCCTGCCGTCGTTCGCGGCCGTGCAGGGGCTCGAGCGCGCCACCGTGGTCGGCAGCGTCGTGGGGCGCAAGCTGGTGCCGACGCGGCGCGGGGGCGGCGTGCTGCGCGCGACCCTCGAGGACGCGGCGGGCGCGCGTCTCACCGCGGTCTGGTTCCACCAACCCTGGGTCGAACGCCAGCTGTTCCCGGGCCAACGCGCGATCGTCACCGGGCGCGTCAAGCTCCGCGGCCGCTCGGTGGAGCTCCATGTCGAGGGTTTCGAGGTCGACGACGAGGGCCCCTCCTTGTCGACCGGCCGCGTGGTGGCGGTGTACCCGAGCACGCAGGGTCTGAGTCAGGCGTACCTGCGTCGCGCCGTGGACCGCACCCTGAGCGCGCTCCCGCCGCTGCCCGATCCGCTGCCCGCGCGGCTGCGGGCCGACCTCGACCTCGTCGACACCGATCGGGCCTGGCGCGACGTCCACCAGCCGCCCGAAGAGGTCGCGCTCGGCCGCGCGTTGCGGCGCCTGAAGTTCGACGAGTTCCTGTTGCTCGAGCTGCGGGTGCTGTTGCAGCGCGAGGGCACGCGGGGCCGGGCGTGGGTCTCGTCGCCCGAGGACGAGGCGACGTTCGCCGCCGCCTTGCCCTTCGCGCTCACCGCCGCCCAGGCCCGCGCCCTCGCCGAGGTCCGCGCCGACCTGGCGACCTCGCGCCAGATGGCGCGCCTGCTCATGGGCGACGTCGGCTCGGGCAAGACCGCCGTCGCGGCCGGCGCCGCCTGGACGGTCGTGCGCGCCGGCGCCCAGGTCGCCATCATGGCGCCGACCGAGTTGCTGGCGCGTCAGCACCACGCCTCGCTCGTCGAGCTGCTGTGGCCCCTGGGCGTGACCGTCGACCTGCTCGTGGGCGGCCAGGCGGGGCGCGAGCGCGAGACGGCCCGGTCGCGAGCGGCGGCCGGCGCCGTCGACGTGCTCGTCGGGACCCACGCCCTCATCCAGGACGGCGTCACCTTCCGTCACCTCGGTCTGGCGGTCATCGACGAGGAGCATCGCTTCGGTGTCGAGCAACGGCGGCGCCTCATCCGCGACGCGCCCGACGTGCTGGTGATGACGGCCACGCCCATCCCGCGCTCGTTGGCGCTCACGCAGTACGGTGACCTCGACGTCAGCGTCCTCGACGAGCTTCCCCCGGCCGAACCCCCGTCGCCACCGACCTCGTGCGCGCCGCCGATCGGCCCAAGGTGTACCGACAGGTGGCGGCGGCCGTGGCCGAGGGGTACCAGGCCTACGTCGTCGCTCCCTTGGTCGAGGACTCCGAGGCGCTCGACGAGGTCGTGTCGGCCAGTGCGCTGCACGACGAGTTGCGGGTGCTGTTGCCACCGGAGGTCCGCCTCGGCTTGGTGCACGGACGCCTCGCGCCCGTGGAGAAGGACGCCACGATGACGGCCTTCCGTGAGCGTCGCATCGACGTGCTCGTCGCGACCACCGTCGTCGAGGTCGGCGTGGACGTGGCGAACGCGACGATCATGGTCGTCGAGAACGCCGAGCGCTTCGGTCTGGCGCAGCTCCATCAGCTGCGCGGGCGGGTGGGGCGGGGTCGCGCACCGGGTCGCTGCGTCCTGGTGGCCGGCGAAGCGGGTCGGGCGACGATGACGCGTCTGCGGATCGTCGAGCGCCACACCGACGGCTTCCTCATCGCCGAGGAGGACCTACGCCTACGCGGTCCGGGCGAGCTGCGCGGCACGCGTCAATCCGGTCTGCCCGACCTCACCTTCGGTGACCTCGTCACCGACGTGCACGTCATCGAGGAGGCGCGCGAGGTGGCACGCCGGATGCTGGCGGCGTCGCCCCAGCTCGACGCGCCCTGGGCCGCCCGTCTGCGCGCCGAGCTGCGGCGGCGCGAGCGGGCGATCGGGTTCCGGGAGACGTTGTGACGGAGGAGGGGTTCACGTGAGGTTGCTCGGCAGGTTCGCGTTGGTGCTCGTCGTGCTCGGGCTGCTGCTCGGCTGGATCGTTCGGGCACGGTGGGGCCCGAGGCCGGGTCGTGCCTTCTGGGTGGCGACCTTCGTGCCCGTGAGCGTCCACGCGGTGTCCGAGACGCTGCGCGCGTTCTCCGCGCCGATCGGGCTCGGAGCGCCGATCGTGTTCGCGGTCGCGTCGGTGGCGCTGCTCGTGGGGTCGATCTTCGCCGTGCGCGGCTTCCTGACCGGCCGAGCCTGGCGGGCGTCGATGGTGCCGATCGGTCACGCGCTCGCGCACGTGGCCGCGTCGAGCCTGTTGGGCGGCGCGCTGTCGGCGGCGGCGGTCGCGCCGCCGGTGGTCGGCCCGGCGATCGCGGTGGCGTGGGCGCTCGTGGCCTCCAGCGCCTGGTTCGTCGTGCTCATGGGCACGACGGGGCGTGCGCGGCCGCTGGAGGCTCCGGGCCACGACCTCGCTCCCGGCGCCCGACCCCCCTCTGCTAGACTCCGTCCGTGACGCTCCGCCTCGCCCGACGCACGCTCGTCGCGCTCGTCTCGGTCGCCGCGGCGTGGGCCCTGGTCGCCTGCGCGCCCCGAACCGTCAACGAGATCACCGACGCGACGCCGATCGTCGACGTCGCCGCCCCCCGCTTCGCGGTGGACACCGGCGCCACGCGCATCGAGCGGTTCGACCCGCCCGGCGCGGGGGCCGGCGTCGAGCTGACGGTCGCGGCACGGGTGACCAACCCCAACGACTTCGCCGTGACCGTCGAGCGGGTCGATTGGACGCTACGTCTGGCGGGCCGCGCGGTCGCGACGGGCTCGCTGCCCGCCGCGCTCCGCGTGCCGGCGCGCGGCGACGTGCCGCTCGCCTGGACGGTGGCCGCCTCCTTGGCGGACGCGCGCGACCTGTGGGCACCGGTGGTGGGCGCGTACGCCGGCCGCCCGTTGCCCTTCGAGGTCGAGGGGCGGCTGCGGTTCGTGTCCGAGGTCTACGCCTTCACGACGGGCGTGCGGCCGCTGTTCTCGGGCGTGGTGGTGGCGCGCGAGTCGGTGCGCTCGCCGCGCATCGAGCCGATCGGGGGCGCCCACGAGGTCACGGCGGTGCGCGCGGACGCGCCCGTGGTGCGGCTCGCGGTTCGGGTCACCAACCCCGGCGACGTCGGGTACTTCCTCACGGGTCGCGGCCTGCACCTGACGCTCGGCGTGCCGCGGACGGCGCCCGGCGACGAGACGCGGCCCCCGACGCCGGAGGAGTTGGCGGACGGCCTGATCGTGGGTGAACTCGACCTCGCGCCGGTCCCGGTCCCTGCCGGCGCCACCGTGCGGACCGACCTGTTCGTGTACGTCGACCCGAGCGCCTTGGCACCGGCCGCCCGCCACCGGCTCGACGCCGCGATCGCCGGGGTCGCGACCCCGTTCGCGCTCACGGGTGCCTGGTCGTACGACGTCCTCGGCGTCGACAGCTTCCCGGTGCCGGGCGATCCGGTCCTGGTGGGCGTGCTCTACGAACCCTCGACGGCTCCCTGACGCGCCTCGCGCCAGGGTAGGCTGCGCGCCATGTTGCGGATCCTCGTCACCGACGCCGTCGACCTGGGTGGGGTGCGGTTCGACGACGTCGAGGTGGTGGACCGCGCCGGCATGCCCCGCAGCGAGATCCTCGACGTCGTCGGCACGTTCGACGCCCTCATCACGCGCTCCCGCACCCAGGTCGACGCCGCCCTGCTCGCCGCCGCCGCGCCGCGGCTACGGGTCGTGGGACGCGGCGGCGTGGGCGTGGACAACATCGACCTCGACGCCGCCAGCCGTCACGGCGTGCTCGTCGTCAACGCGCCCGAGGCCAACAATGTGTCGGCCGCGGAGCTGGCCATCGGCCTGCTGCTGGCGGCGGCGCGTGGGATCGGGCGCGCCGACGCGCTGGTCCGTCGCGGGACCTGGGACCGGTCGTACCTCGGCCACGAGCTCGACGGTGCGCCGCTCGGGATCGTCGGCCTCGGACGGATCGGCAGCCTGGTGGCCAGGCGCGCCCAGGCGCTCGGCATGCAGGTGTCGGCCTACGACCCCTACCTGACCCCACGGCGAGCCGAGGAGTTGGGTGTGCAGCTCGTCGACGACCTACACGTGCTGCTGTCGCAGGTGCGCTTCCTGACGGTCCACACGCCGTGGACGGAGGAGACCCACGGCCTGATCGACGCCGCGGCGCTCGCCGCGCTGCCGCGGGGGGCCGTGGTGGTCAACGCGGCCCGCGGGGGGATCGTCGAGGAGGCCGCCCTCGAGGCCGCGTTGGCCTCGGGTCACCTGTTCGCCGCCGGCCTCGACGTCTTCGAGGTCGAACCCCCCGCCGTGGACCACCCGCTGCTGTTGCGCGACGACGTGGTCGTCACCGCCCACCTCGGCGCCAACACGGTCGAGGCGCAGGCGCGGGTCGGTTCGGAGATCCTCGTCCGCACCGTCCAGGCCCTGCGCGGCGACCATTCGCGCGGCGTGGTCAACGCGCCCGCCCTGGCGCCCGAGGTGACCGAGAGGCTGGGCCACCACCTCGCGCTCGGCGAGGCCTTGGGCAGCGTCGTCGCCCAGCTCGCCCGCGGCCGGGTGCGGGAGGTGGCGGTCGAGTTCTCCGGCACGTTCCCGCTCGACCCCGATCCCATCGCGGTGGGGGTCGCCAAGGGTTTCTTGCAGCCCGTGCTCAGCGATCCGCCGACGTACGTCAACGCGCTCGCGATCGCCAAGGAACGCGACGTGCGCATCTCGCGGGTGGTCGCCGCCCGGCCGCGCGGCTACACGACCCACGTGCTCGTCACCGCGCACGCCGAGGGGGGCGCCACGTCGGTGGGGGGCACGGTGCTGGGCGACCACCCGCGCATCGTCGAGATCGAGGGGTTCCCCATCGAGATCCGCCCCGAGGGCACGATGCTCCTGTGCACGAACTACGACCGACCCGGGGCGGTCGGTCGGGTGGGCACGGTGTTGGGCGACGCCGGGGTGAACATCTCGGGGATGCAGCTCTCCCGGGTCGGCGAGGACGGCCTGGCCATGTTCGCGTTGACGCTCGACCAGGTCCCTGGCGACACCGTGTTGGACGTCCTGCGTGGCATGACGGACGTGATCCACTCGCTCGACGTCATCCGCTTCAGCTAGCCCGACGCACCGATCCGGGAGGTCCGATGCCCAAACAGCGCCTGTTCGCCCCCGGTCCGGTGGCCGTGCCGCCCGAGGTGTTGGCCGCGCTCGCGCGACCCGTCGTCCACCACCGCACCGCGGCCTTCCGCGAGACGTTCGTTCGGGTCCGTGAAGCGCTCGCCGACCTCGCCGACGTGGCCGGGGACGACGTCCTGATCCTGTCGGGGTCGGGTACGACCGCGTTCGAGGCGACCTTGCTCGCGGCGGTGCCGCGCGGGGGCCGCGTGACGGCGCTGGCAGGCGGCAAGTTCGGCGACCGTTGGGCGGCGATGGCCCGGACCTTCGGCTACGACGTCCGGACCCTCGACGTGCCGTGGGGGCGCACCTTCGATCCGACCGTCGTCGCCGAGGCCGTCCGCGGGCGACCGTCCCCGGACGCCGTGCTCATGGTCCACTCCGAGACCTCGACCGGCGTGTTGCACGACGTCGCCGGTCTCGCCGAGGCGATCCGGGGGGCGGCGCCGGACGCGCTGGTCCTGGTCGACGCGGTCACCAGCCTGGCGGTCGCCGAGCTGCGACCGCGGGCGTGGGGACTCGACGCCGTGGTGAGCGGTTCGCAGAAGGGCGTGCTGCTGCCGCCCGGTCTCGGCTTCGCCTGGCTCTCGGAGCGGGCGTGGGCGCGGGCCGCTGACCCGGGGGGCGCGTGCCCGCGGTGACCCTCGACCTGCACGGCGAGCGCGCGAAGCAGCGGCAGGGCGACACCGGGGTGACCCCCGCGACGTCGCTCATCGTGGCCGCCGACGTCGGCTTCGCGCGTCTGCTCGAGGAGGGACTGGCGCCGCGGTGGGGGGCCGTGCGGCGCCTCAACGACGCCGTGCTGGCCGCCGGGGTCGCGATGGGCGCACGGCCCTTCGCGGAGCGCCCGAGCCCCGCCGTGGCGGCCCTGGCGACGCCGTCCGACGTGGACGCCGACGCCGTGGTCCGCGCGCTCGGCGTACGCGGCTTCACCGTCGCAGGCGGCCAGGACCGGCTGAAGGGACGGATCGTGCGTCCCAGCGTCATGGGCGACGTCGACCGGTACGACGTGTTCGGCTTGGTGGCGGCGCTCGAGGACGCTTTCCGCGACGTGGCCGTCCCGGTCGCGTTCGGGAGCGCGATCGCGGCCGCGATGGCGTCGTGGGTTGGGGGCGACGCCGCTCAGCGGTAGGCGACGAACGCCCACGACGTCGACGTGGCGGTCACCGGACCGCGGTCGAACCCACCGAAGACGCGCACCCGAGCGAAGCCTGCGTGTCGCAACGCCCGTTCGAGCTCGAAACGTCCGTAGTAGCGCTGCCGCAGCGTCGCCGCACGACGCCGCACGTGGCCTCCGCCGTCGACGTGGTCGAGCCGATGCTCGGTCACCACCCACTGCGCGACCGGATCGACGTGCTGCCAGACGAGCAGGTCGCCCTTCACGTCGCCCCAGCCCGGTTCGACGCGCACGACGCCCTCGGGCCCGAAGCGCGGCACGAAGACGTCGGTCGCGAACACGCCGCCCGGGGCCGTGTGCCGCCACGCGGCGCGGAGCGCGGCGTCTTGGTCGTCGAGCGTGACGAGATGCATCAGCGCGTGGAAGGGCGCGATGACGAGCGGGAACGTGCGCGCCAGCGCGAGCGAACGCATGTCGCCGACGCACCAGTCGATCCGTTCGGTCACGTCTGCCGCGGCCGCGCGCGCTTCGCCGCGCGCCCGCATCGCCGCGGCGGGCTCGACCGCCACCACCTCGACGCCCGCCTGCGCCAGCGGGACGCTCACGCGCCCGCTGCCGGCGCCGAGCTCCAGGACCGGGCCGCCGTGGTCCTCGGCCAAGCCGCGGTAGAACCCGAGGTCGTCGCGGTACCCGTCGTTGAGCCGGTCGTAGAACTCGGCGTCGTCGTACAGGTCGGGTGTCACGCGTCGTGCACGGTCTCGGGCGCGAGGACCCCGTCGTCGAAGCGGAGCACCGTGTCGGCCGCCGCCGCCAGCGTGGGCCGGTGCGTGACGGCCACGACGAGCCGCGCCCGCGCGAGCTCGCGCAGCAGCCCGATCAGCTCGCGTTCGGCGACGTCGTCGAGCGCCGACGTCGGTTCGTCGAGCAGCACCACGCTGGGTTCGCCCACGAGCGCGCGGGCGATGGCGAGCCGCTGGCGCTGACCGCCCGAGAGACCGCCGCCGTCCTCCGCGAGGTTCGTGTCGAGCGCGGCGGGGAGCGCGTCGACCACGTCCGAGAGGCCGACCGCGGTGAGAACGGCGCGCAACCGGTCGTCGCCGGCACCACGACCCAGGTCGAGGTTCTCGCGTAGCGACCCCGAGAGCAGGTCGGTGCCTTGGGGGACGTAGGCGACGCGGGCCCGGAGCGCCGTCTCGTCCGCCACGCCCAGGGCGTCGACCTCCACGCCGGCGACGGTCAGCGCCCCCGCGTACGGCGGGAGCAGGCCGAGCAACGTCCGGACCCAACTCGTCTTGCCGGCGCCGCTGGCGCCCACCACGGCCACGAGCGCCGGACCCTCCACGCGGCCGTCGACGACGGTGGTGGGGACCGAGCCCGGGAAACCGATCCGCAGCCCCCGCGTCTCGAGGCGGGGAGCGTCGACGCCGACCGCGTTCACCCGTCGCGCCATGCCGGGCTCGAGCTCGGCGGCGGGATCGGACGCATCCGCACCAGGGGCGGCGCTACCCCGGCCGTCGTCGAGCGCGCGCAGCCGCTGGGCGGCCGCGCGCGCCTGGTGGAGGAGGGCGAGTGCCTTCGGGAGGAGTTGGGCGGGCGTCGCGAGCAGGGCCACGAGCGTGAGAAAGGTGACCACCTCGCCGGTCGTGGTGCGGCCGGCCACCACGGCCGTCGACAGCCAGGTGACCAACGCGGCCACGGCGCCGAACACGAGGAGCTGGGCCACCGGGGTCGGCAGCGCGGCCCAGGTCGTGCGGCCGCCGAGCGCGCGCTCCACGGCGGCGTCGGCGGGCGCGAAACGAGCGCGCGCGAAGGCGAGCGCCCCGAACGCTCGCAGCACCTCGCGGTGCCGCACGCCCTCCTGGAGCCGTGCGCCCACCGCCTCGACGGTGGCCTGGTGGCGGACGGCCGTCGCCTCGACGCGCCGGTTGATGGCGCCGGTGGCGACCGCCGCCGGCGCCACGAGCGCCAGGAGCCCGAGCGTCGCGAGCGGGTCGGTGAGCGCGAGGACCGCCAGGATGCCGAGCGCCGTGGCGGTCTCGGCGAACAGCGTGCCCAGACCGTACAGGACGTAGGTCTCGACCTCGCGCAGGTCGGCGATCACGCGGGCGGCCAGGCCACCGCTCGTCGAGCCGCCGGCGGCGTCGGGCGCCCGGCGCAGCAGCGCGTCGTGGAGCCGGATGCGCCAAGCGGCCGACCGGCGCGCGGCCGCCCGGCCGAAGGCGACGTCCTGGACCAGCAGCAGCGCCGCGCCGGCGATCGCGATCGCGGCGCCCACCCACAACAGGCGCGGCAGCGCGTCCAGCGACCCGCCGACGAGCACGTCGTCGAACACGGGCGTGACGAACGCGGGCACCAGGGCCACCCGGCTGACCGCACCCAAGACGGCGGCGACCGCCCCCACCGCCGTCCAACCGCCCGTCGGGCGGAGCAAGGGGACGTGCGGCCGGCGACGCCGGTCGACGTGTGACGCTCATGGCGCCGCACCGACGTCGACGAGTTCACGTAGCCGAGCGACGAGTCGGTCCGCGGCACCGGGGATCGGCATCGTGGCCAGCAGGCGCTCGCGGCGCCGGGCGTGCTCCCGCCCGTCGTCGAGCAGGGCGGCCGCCCGCGCTGCCACGAGGTCCGCGTCGACGACGCCCTTCACCTCCTCCATGAGGCGCTCGCCGCTGAACTGGTTGGGGAGCGAGACGGGGTAACGCAAACGTTCGACGAAGAGCCGCACCGCGCGCCGCTTGAGCGGGACGCCGACGACGGGCACGAGCGACAACCAGTGGCCCGGTCCCTCGAGCGGGATGATCTCGGGCCGGTTGAGGGGGAGGACCACCACCGCGGGCACGCCGGCGATCCCCAGCTCGAGCGTGTTCGTGCCCGGGATCGTGATCGCGACCGCGGCCGCGCGCATGTGCGCGTAGCGCGTCTCCTCGTCGACGAGCTCGACGACGGTGCCGGCGTCGGTGACCACCCGGTCCCCGTCGCGTCGTCCCGGCACGCCGCCCAGCGTCGCGCGCTCGCGGCCCGCCAGCCCGTCGCGGACCGTGGCGTCGCTCAACGACCGCGGGACCGGCCATACGAAGCGCGCGTCCGGGTACCGCGCGGCTAGGCGGTCGGCCACGGCCAGCACGAACGGGATCAGGTGCACGGCGAAGGCGTCGCGCGAGCCGGCCATGAGCAAGACGTGGGGCCGGCCGGGCGCGTCGATGGCGCCGCCTTGCTGCACCGCGTCGGCGACGAGGTTGCCGATCGTCTCGACCCGATCGCCCGGGGTGCCCAACAAGCGCGCCTTGCGCCGGGTGGCCTCGTCGTGCACGAACAACCGCTCCAGGCCACGCGCGCGGTACGGCACGAAGGCGTACTTGAACGCGGGTAGTCGCAGACGCCGGGCCAGGGCCACCGCGTACCCGCCGGCGCCGCCGAGGGACAGCACCAGCCCGCCCGGCCCGCCGTGCAGCGCGCCGGGCACGCGGCCCAGGGCGGCGGCCGAGGCGTACTGCGCGGCGGTGGTCACCACGTCGGGACCGAAGCCGGTGGCGACCACCGCCTCGCTGCCGTTCGCGAACTGGCACGGGACCAGCGCGACGCTCAGGTGGACGTCGGGCTCCGCGCGTCGCCACGCCGCCAGCATCGGTCGCACCCAGGTGGTGAGTTCCCCCGGGCCGTTGCTCGTGAGCACCACGCGTCGACCCGCGGGCACGCTCACCCCGCCGTCACGAACCGCGCGACGCCGCGGCGCGAGTCCTCGACGAAGGCGACCAGTTCGGCCACCTCGGTCCACGTCGCGGCGAGCGCGGCGAGACGGTCGGTGTCGTGCCTGCGCAGCGCGCGCAGCGCGTCCTGCAACGCCGTCGTCCGTTCGGGCGAGAGACCGCGGCGGCGCAGTCCGACGGCGTTGAGACGGTAGTGGCGGGCGGGGTTGCCGCGCGCGAGCGCGAACGGCAGCACGTCGCGGTTCAGCGCCGACGTCGCGCCCACCATCGCCCAACGGCCGACGCGCGTCCACTGGTGCACCATGACGCCCGCGCCGAGCGTCGCGCCTGCGCCCACCTCGACGTGACCGCCGAGTTGCACCTGCGTGGTCAGGACGGCCCCGTCGCCCACCCGCGCGTTGTGCGACACGTGCGCGCCCGTCATCACCAGCACGTCGGCACCCACCCGGGTCCGCTCGCCCTCGCCCGTCGCCCGGTGGATCGTCACGTGCTCGCGGAGGTCGCTGCGGTCGCCGACCTCCACACCGCTCGGTTCGCCCCGATGGTGGGCGTCCATCGGAACGCCGCCGAGCACCGCGTGGGCACCGACGTGCACGTCGCGCCCCAAGCGGGTGCCGCGCAGCAGGACGACGCCAGGATCGAGGCGCGTGCCGGCCCCGACCGTCACGCCGCCCTCGATCACGACGAAAGCGCCGATGGTGACGCCGTCGCCCAAGCGGGCGTCCGGGTCCACGACGGCGCTCGGGTGCACGTCGGCGGTCGGGGAGGTCACGGCGTCGTCAGCCGGCGACGTAGAACGAGAGCGTGGCTTCGGCGGCGACGTCTTCGCCGACGAGCGCGACCGCGTCCACCGTGCACAGGTTGCGACGGAACCGGGTGATCGTGCCCGTGAGGCGCAGGACGTCGCCGGGCACCACCTTGCGGCGGAAGCGGGCACTCTCGATGCCCGTCAGGTATCCGATCCATGGCTCGTCGCGCCCCTCGGCACGACCCTCGCGCACCTGGACGCCGATGGCGGCCGCCTGCGCCAGGGCCTCGATGACGAGCACGCCCGGCATCACGGGCTCGGCGGCGAAGTGCCCCACGAAGAACGGCTCGTTGTGCGAGACGTTCTTGCGGCACTCGAAGGCGTCGCCCTCCTGGCTGACGAACGCGTCCACGAACAGGAACGGGTACCGATGGGGAAGCAAGCGGCGGACGTCGACCATGCCGACGAGTGTACGTCGCGCCGCCCGACGGCGGTCTCAGCCGCGAACCGGCAACGCCAGGCGATGGGCGCGCAGACGCTCGAGCAGGTCCGCGGCCAGGGTCAACGACCGGAGGTCGTCGTCGAGCGTGCCGATGGGCGTGGTCAGGCCGCGGACGCGGGCGAGGAAGTGGGCCAGCTCCTTGCGCAGCGGGTTGTCCTCGAAGACCACGTAGCGATCGACGTGGACGTGCATGCCGTCGCCCGTCGCTCCCTGGGGCCGGTAGACGGCCATCTCCGTGTGCGGTTCCTTGGCGAAGTCGAGGCGGTACGTCTGATGGGCTTCGGCGACGACCAGGCTGCGCTCGGCGTCGGGCGCCACGCGGCTCGCCAGGAAGCGCGCCACGCAGCCGCTCTCGAAGCGCACCTGTGCGGCGCAGACGTCCTCGTGCACGCCGTGGCCGATCGTGTGCCCGGCGACGGCGACCTCGACGACCGGTGCGTCCACCAGGCTCAGGACGATGTCGATGTCGTGGATCATGAGGTCGAGCACCACGCCGACGTCGCTGATCCGGCCGTTGGGCGTCAGCCGCCGCGCCTCGATGAGGTACGGCGACCGGACCTCCGCCCGCAGCTGCTCGACCGCGCGGAAGAACCGCGTGATGTGACCCACCTGCAGCACGAGTCCGCTGGAGCGCGAGAGCCGCACGAGTTCGCGCGCTTGCGCGACCGCGGTCGCGACGGGCTTCTCGACCAGGACGTGAACGCCGGCTTCGAGGAGCCGGCGGGTGAGGTCGAAATGGGTGCTGGTGGGCGAGGCCACGCTCGCGGCGTGGACCGGTCCCGCCCGCAGAAGCGACTCGAGGTCGGGATGGCACGGGCAGCCGTACCGTTCGGCGGCCTCCGCGCGGCGCTGGGGGTTCGGTTCCACGATGCCGACCAGGACGGCGTCGGGCAGGGCGGCGTAGACGTTGGCGTGGTAACGCCCCATGACGCCCGCGCCGATCACCGCGACGTCGAGGGGCGCGTGTTCGGTCACGCTGGTCCCAGGGCGGGGTGGGGGAGGGAGGCCAGGAGTCGCTGCATGACGGTGACGTGCGCACGGTGCGAGCCGTGGCGGATGCCGACGCGGCCGGCGAGCGGCCGACCGAGCAGGGCGAGGTCGCCGAGCGCGTCGAGCGCCTTGTGGCGGACCGGCTCGTCGGGCGAGCGCAGTGGGACGTGGGGTCCCTCGTGCGCGAAAAGGATACCACTTCCCTCGTCCGCACCTCGGAGGAGCCCGCGAGCGCGCAGGGCGGCCACGTCCGTCGCGAAGGCGAACGTGCGCGCATCGAGCAGGTCGACGTAGCGCTCGGGCGGACCGGACCAGGTCTGGGTGCCGACATCGGGATGGGCGAAGTCGATCGCCACCTCGAGGCGTTCGGGTCCGGGTTCGAGCTCGAACGCGAACGGTCCGTCACGCCACGTCCAAGCGGCCGCCGGTGCCAGGGCGGGTGGGGCCGGCGGCGGCGGTCCGAGGTGGGCCACGGCTTCGCGCCAGGGCGCGGCGGAGCCGTCGAGGATGGGCAGTTCGTCGCCGTCCACCTCGACCACCACGCCCGACCAGAAGCCGGCCACCCGGAGCGCCGCCAGCAGGTGTTCGACCGTGGCGACGCGCACGGCGCCCGCGCCCAGGACGACGCAACGGTCGAGGCCGACCACGTGGGCCACGTCGGCGGCGACCTCTCCCGCGGCCAGCCGGAACCGGAGAGCGCCCTCGGACCGGTGCAACCGGACCCGTGCGGGGCGCCCACCGTGCACGCCGAGCCCGGCGACCACCGGGGCCGAACCCGTGCTCGGGGTCATCGGCGGCCCTTGACGAACGCCCAGACGTCCTCCAGTCGACCGATGAGGTAGCGCTCCCGCGCCCACCGCGACACGGCTTGCGCCGGGTAGCCGCCCCAGGACGCGCCGTCCGGCACGTCCTTGGTCACGACCGCGCCCCCGCCGATGCGGGCGCCGGCGCCGACCGTGACGTGATCGGTGATGCCGGAGGCGCCGCCCAGGACCGCTCCGTCGCCGATCGTCGTCGAACCCGCCACCCCGCTCTGGCCGGCGATGAGGACGTCGCGGCCGACGTGGACGTTGTGGGCCAGTTGCACCAGGTTGTCGACCTTGGTGCGGTCGCCGATCACGGTGTCGGTCAGGGTCCCGCGGTCGACGCAGGCGTTGGCACCGATCTCCACGTCGTCGCCGACGACCACGCTGCCGAGGTGATGCACGCGCTCCGCTCCCCGGGGGCCGACCGCGAAGCCGAAGCCGTCGGAGCCGAGGACCGCGCCGGCCTGCACCAGGCAGCGCGCACCCAGCCGGACCCCGTCGCCGACCACCACCCGCTCGCGCAACACGGTGCGCGGTCCGATGGTCGCGCCGGCCGCGACGGTGCACCCCGGCCCGACCACGACGTCGTCGCCGAGGCGGACGTCGGCGCCGATCACCGCGGTCGCCCCCACGGCGACGCGCTCGCCGAGCACGGCCGTCGGGTCCACGACGGCGGTCGGGTGGACGCCCGGGCCGGCGACGGGCGGACGAGCGTCGAGCCGGCGCGACAACCGCGCGAGGGCGAGGCGCAGGTCGTCGACGTGCCACAACGCCGGCCCGTCCGCGTCGGCGTCGTCCAGCTCGCGTGCGCGCTCGACGCCCTGGGGCACGACCACGGCCGCGACGCCGGCCGCGCGCCAGGCAGCCCATGCCCCGGCTTCGAGCCGCGGGGTCACCACGACCGCCCCGCTCGCGTCTTGAAGCGCGCGCAACGGATCGAGCAGGCGCGTCACGGGTCGGTCCGGTCCGGCGCAGCGGGCGGCGAGCAGCGCGGTGGCCTCGGCGTGGTACAGCGGTGCGGCGTCGCTCACGGTCGGTCCCCCGGGGTCTCGAGGGTCGGGCCCTCGCCCACGCCGCGGCCGCCATCCTCGTCCTCGGCCGGGTCGACCAGGAGGTACGCCCGGGCCCCGAGCGCCAACACGATCGGGCCGCGGCTCATCCCGGCCGCCCAGGAGGCCAGCAGCATCGTGAGCGTGACGACCAAGCTCGCGCGCGCGGTTCCCGGACGGGACCGCGTCACGAGCCGGTCCTCACCGCCGCAGGAAGGTGTCGGAGATGAGGGCGTCCTGGAGGACGGGGATCATGTCGAGCGCTTGACCCGTACCGAGCGCCACGCAGTCGGTCGGGTTCTCGGCCACCGTGACCGGGATGCCGGTCGTCTGCCGCAGCAGCTCGTCGAAGTTCTTCAGAAGCGCCCCGCCGCCCGTCATGATGATGCCGCGGTCGATCACGTCGGAGACCAGCTCGGGCGGCGCCATCTCGAGCACGCGGCGCACGCCGTCGGCGATCTTCTGGACCGGTTCCTTCAGGGCTTCGACGGTGTCCTCGGTGGTGACGCGGATCGTCTTGGGGAGCCCGTTGATCAGGTCGCGGCCGCGCACCTCGATCTCGCGCACGTCGTCGGGGTGGGCGACGACGGCGGCACCGACCTTCATCTTCACCTCTTCGGCCGTGCGATCGCCGATGAGCAGGTTCTCCTTGTGGCGGATGTAGCGGATGAGCGACTCGTCGAACTCGTTCCCGGCGATCCGCAGCGATTCCGACACGACGATGCCGCCGAGCGAGATGATCGCCACGTCGGTCGTACCGCCGCCGATGTCGACGATCATCGACCCCGTCGGCTCCGCGATCCGCACCCCGGCCCCGATGGCGGCCGCGAGCGGTTCCTCGATCAGGAACGCCTTCCGGGCGCCTACCTCGCGGGTGGCCTGCAGCACGGCGCGCCGCTCGACCTCGGTGACGCCGGACGGCACGCACACCATGATGTTGGGTTTGAAGAAGCGGCCGGCCCCGGTGACCACCTTGCGCACGAACGCCTTGAGCATCTTCTCGGTGAGGTCGTAGTCGGCGATGACCCCGTCGCGCATCGGTCGGACCGCCACGATGTTGCCGGGTGTGCGGCCGAGCATGCGGTACGCCTCGTCGCCCACCGCCTTCACCTCGTTGGTGTCACGCACCATCGCGATCACCGAAGGTTCGCGGAGCATGATGCCCTTGCCTTTGACGTAGATCAGGACGGTCGCCGTCCCCAGGTCCACGCCGATCTCCTGCCAGAGTCTCATCAACCATCAGCTCCAGACGTCCGCCGCCGGGTCGCGGCCGGGTTTCGCTGCACCGCCGCGCACGGGCGGCGCGACGCGCTCCGCGCGGCAGTATACCTACGGACCCCCCCTCGAACCGGCGGGGGTCCGGGGAGACCGTGTCACGCGTAGCGCACGATCGGTGCCGTGGCGCCGGGCACGTCGACGGCGCGGGCGTGGAGGGCCGCGTCCGGCGGCACGTCGAGGCTCGCTCGGGCGCCCTCGGGCAGGTCGGCGTACGGGCACGGCGGCCGCGTCTCGAGGCAGGTGAGGACGCCGTCACGACGTTCCCAGCGGCTGGCGCGCGCCTCGCCCCGCCGCCCCTCGACGGCCACCCAGCCCATGGCGCCTTCGGCGACGACCGCGGCGGCGCGGGCTTTGATTGTGTCCGCGCCCACGACGGGCACGTCCAGCGCCCGGGCGAGACCCAGCGCGAAGGCGACGCCCACCCGCGCGCCGGTGTAGGACCCCGGGCCGACGCCGACGCCGATGCCGCCGACCGCCCGGGGGTCGACGCCGTGGCGACGCACGAGATCTTCGACCTCGGCCGCGATCCGTGCGCCCAACGTACGGTCGACGCGCACCGCGTGATGGACGGTGCGGTCGTCGCCCGGCCACCACAACGCGAGCGCGAGGAACGGCGTGGCGGTGTCGAGGCCGAGCCGCGGGTGTGTCATCGGGGCCCACTCGATGGGTCCTGGGGCGGTCGACGCCACAAGGCCCGCCGGCGTTCGCCTTCGCGCTCGAGGTGGAGATGCCACGCCTCGGGATGGACGGTCAGAAGCCCGGCCCCCCATTCGACGACGACGGCGCGAGCCCGATCGAGGTAGGCGCCCAGGTCGAGCGCCTCGTCGAGGTCGAGGCCGGGGTCGAGCCGGTACGCGTCGACGTGCACCACGACGCCCTCGTCGGTGGGGTACTCGTGCACGAGCGTGTACGTCGGACTGGTCACGTCCGCGTCGCTGCCGAGGGCGGCGACGAGGGCCGCGACGAAGGTCGTCTTGCCGGCGCCGAGCGGTCCCGTCAGGACCAGGAGCTGACCCTGCGGCAACGTGTGCGCGACCGTGACGGCGAACGCGCGGGTGGCCGCCGGATCAGGCAGCTCCATGACCCGGGTCCGACACGGTCGAGGGCGCGGTGCCGAGCAGGGCGACCAGGGTCGGGCGATCGTCGCGCAGCTTCCGGCCCAACGTCCAGCTCGTTCCTCGGTCACGCGTCCAGACGACGGCGTGGCCGAGCTCGGCCAGGCTGGTGACGAGCGTGGCGCGCCCGCCGTCGTCGATGACCGCCACCTCGGGCACGTCGTCGCCGAAACGTCCGCCGAGGTCGGCCCACGGCGCGACCGCAGCGCGAAGCGCGTGCGCGAGCGAGGTCACGTCGGTGTCGGGGTCCGGCCAGCCCGTGAGGACCGAACCGCGGGCGTCCAGCACGACGGCACCGGTCACGGCGTCCAGGTCGAGGTAGGCGTGCAAGAGCGTGGTGAGGCCGGCATGGTTGGGGCTCTCGTCCGCCTCGGCCGAAGCGTCGCCGATGGACCCGAACAGCGTGTCGAAGCTGCCCAGGACGTCGTCGAGCAGGTTGCCGGCGACGAGCCGGTCGGCGATCTCGCGGGTGGCCTCGAAAGCGTCGACGAGACCCGCCAGACGTCCCTCGGCATCCGCGAGCGACTCGAACAGCCGCGCCTGCAGACCGAGCGAGACCCGGCTCACGGCCGCCCGCTGACCGTCGAGGTGATGAAGCACGCGGCGTGCCGCGGCGACGTCGTCGTTGTTCAGACGCGCGACGCGCTGGAACGTGGCGAGTGCGGCGTCGAGTCGTTCCTCGAAACCGGCCAGCCGTTCGGCGACCTCGTGCTCGACGACCGTCAGCGCCGCTTCGAGACGATCCACGGCCTCTTCGGCCGCCACGTCGGTCTCGAGCGCCTTGCGCGCGGCGTCGACGAGCGCCTCGAGGGCTTCTGAGGCCGGCACCCCCGCCGGCCCCAGCCGGCGCGATTCCTGGCGCGCTCGCAGGTAGCGACGGCGCAGGTCGACGCGGCGTTCGTCGCCGGCCCGACGGACCTCGGCCTCGACGCCCGCGAGGTCGGGAAAGCCGCCCTCGTCGAGGGTCCGCGCGGCCGCCTGCAGGGTCCGCAAGAGCACGTCCGGGGCGGGATCACCGGCTTCGCGGGCGAGCTCGTCGAGGCGTCGCGCCGTCGCGGCGCGGGCGTCGGCCACGAGCTGGTCGACGATCGAGCCGAGCGTCCGGACGTGCGCGTCGGTCAGGTCCGGCTGTCGCTCGAGCGCCGTGACCTCACCCTGCAAGGCATCCTTGCGCGCCCGCAGGACCGGCAGGTCGGGCAGCCGTCCCAGCCGGGCGCCCAGTTCGCGTGCGCGGGCGCGACGCCGTTCGCTTCGGTCGTCGCTGGCGTCGGCCAACGTGCGCTCCCAGACCGCTTCGGCGTCGCGAGCCCGTTCGAGCATGTCGGAGCCGACGTAGACCGTGTCGGAGCCGACGAACATCGTGTCGGAGCCGACGAACATCGTGTCGGAGCCGACGAACATCGTGTCGGAGCCGACCGCCATTTCATCGGAACCCGCCTCCGGCTCAGCCCCGGCTTCGGCGGCCTCCTCGAGGCTCGCGCGCGCGGCCGCCAGGTCGTCGAAGGCTTGGCGCAGCGCCACGTTCGCGGTATCGGCGACGAGGCCGCGGCCTCTGCCGAGGGCCTGGTCGAGCCGGTCGCGGAGCTCGGCGCGTTGCTCGCGAAGGTCGGCGGCCCTCCGCTCGAGCTCGGCCGCGCCCCGCGCCTCGGCGGCCACCCGTTCGCTGAGCTCGGCGTGCAGGTCGCGCGCCGCCGTGACGTCGTCGAGCGGCGGCAGCGCGTCGTCCACGACGTCGAGGACCACGCGGACCGCGCGGCGAAGGTCGGTGACGTCGACGTGAACGGACCAGGTCTCGAGCTCGTCGAGCAACGTCCGGAACTCACCGCGGACCGCGTCGCGATGGGCCTTCTCGTCGGCTTCGAGCGTCGCCGTGAGCGTCGCGAGCGCCTCGCCCGCGGGTCGTTGGGCTTCGTGCGCGGCGGCGATGGCGGCGACGTCGGCGGCGCGGTCGGGCGCGTACCGGAGCACCTCGGCGTGGTGCGTGACGAGGGCCTGCAACGCGTGCCGCTCGCCGTCGACGTCGAGGGCGCGGAGCCGCTCGCTCGCCTCGGGGCTCAACGTCGTCGGATCGATCTCGGCGACCTCGGCCGCGGTGTCCGCGTCGGTGGCGTCGTCCGCGTCGCCGACGGCAGGGCGCCCCGCGGCGGTGGGCGCCGTGCGGCCCGGTTCGAAACGTCGCGTGGGTCGGCCGTCGCCGCGCCCCAGGTCGGGGGGCGGTTCGCCGTCGTCCAGCACCGAGCTCTCGATGAGCCTGCGAAGGTCGCGCGCCAGCTTCTGCGCACGTTCGACCTCGGCCTCCGCCACCGTCCGTTGGGCCTGAGCGTCGCGGACGGTGGCGACCAGCGACTCGAGGCGGCGCACGCGGTTGCCACCGAGCGCGGCGACGACCTCGATCGACTCCTCGAGGTCGGCGAGGTCGCGAGCTTGCAGCACGAGTTGGTCTTCGAGCTTCTGACCGACGACGGCGAGCTGGGCCTCCGCCTCGGTCACGAGCGCCGTCGGGTCCCGCCCCGCCTGCTCCTCGTCCTCGATCAGCTGCACCTGGGCGCGGAGCTTGCGGACCTCGGCCCAGCCGAAGTACAGGTTCAGGGGACGCAGGGCGCCACGAAGGGCACGGAGGCGGGCGTCGAGGGCGGGGTCGGTGGGGAACCGCCGGTCGGGGGGTGGCGTGCGCTCCTCGGGCACGGTGGGGCGGTCGACGATCGGGCCGTCGTCGCCGCCGGTCTCGAGGCGCAGCGCGTCCTCTCCGTCGGAGGTGGTGGGCTCGAGGCCGGCGCCGGCCACGATCTTGGGACCGTTCGGTGCTGCCGTCGGCGGGAGGACCGCCGTGGCCATCATGGCTCGGGCCGACGCGATCAGGTCGGCGACGACGGCGCGTGCCTGGTCGGCGGGCCGTGTGGTCTGGAGCTGCCGGAAGACGGCGCCCTTGAGCAGGGTCTCGGCTTGGAGCAGGTCGACCGAGTCGGGCGTCGCCCCGGCCTCCGACAGCCCGTCGCGCACCACGCGCGATACGACACGGGGCGCCATGAGCTCCTCGAGGGCCTCGATGAGGAGCTGGTACAGCGTGTTGGGCTTCACGCTGGGGTCCGTGTCGCGTCGCGTCGGTTCAGAGGTCGTCGTCCCAATCCACGGTGCCGGCCGTCCCCGCGGTGGCGCTCGGGCGAGCGACGGCGGGGGTGGCGCCACGCCGGCGACCGGTGCCGCGTCGCCCGCCCAAGAGACCGAACTGGCGGCTGATGCCCACGAGACCCGTGGCGGAGAAGACGATCGCGAGCAGCGTGGTGGCCGCCCAGACGGTCTGGGCTGCGGCGCTGCCGAACACGGAGAAGGCCGACAGGGGTAGGAGCGTGTCGATCCCGACGTACGTCGCGAGCAGACCACCGAGGCCCACGATGCCTTCGAAGAGGGCCGGCAGCAGCAGCAGCAGCAGCGCGACGCCGATCGCCTGCCAGTTGCGGTTCCCGCCCCCGAAGGCCACGTTCAACAAGAACAGCGGGATGAGCGCCAACAGACCGATGGCCAGCGTCACGACGTCGCGCACGGGGCCCGCCCAGACCGAGGTCGTCGTGCGCGCACCGCGCTGCACGGCCGACGGGGCGTCGCCTGCCAAGGACGCTTGCACGGCCTCGAGTTGCCCCGCGACGACCGCGGTGTCCTGCACACGCAGCGGATGGGTCTCGGCGAGTCGGACGAACAGGCCCACCGTCTCGGTGTCGAGGTTGGGCGAACGGGGGCGGAGCACCGGGCTCAGCCACGTCGTATACCCCTCGGCCACGTTGGCCAAGGCGCGGTGCGCTTCCGGGTCGTCGCCGCGATGGGCGGCCGCGGTCGAACGGGCCGCGGCGCCACCGATCTCGGCGCGCACCTCCTCGAGCGACAGGTACCCCGCGTCGAGCAGACGTTCGGCGTGCGCCGGGGCGTCGGCCTGCGGCATGCCCGCTGCGTCGAGATCGGTCAGCAGGGCGTCGAGCTGCTCACGGCGCAGCGCTTCGTCACGGGCCAGGAGGATCTCGGCCAGGCGGGCCTCGGTGATCGGTTCGCCCGGCTCGAGGGCGCCGGCGGTGTCGAGGGGCTCGAGGGCGGGTGTCTCGCCCTCGGCGCCGGGCTCGATGGGCTCCGTGGCGTCGACGCTCGGCAGCAGGCTCGGTTCGGTGAGCGTGACGCCGCCGCCCGGGACGCTGGTGCGGCGTTCGCGCGCCGCGGTCGCCAGGTCGGCGATCCCGGCCTCGACCTCGGTCAGCGCGTCGACGACGAGCGCCGTCTCGCCTGCGACGAGCGCCGTGGCGGCGCGTACGAAGCCGCCGTTGAGCGAGCCCTCGGCACGCGGCGAGTCCTGCACCAACAGGAAGTGGCCGTAGGCGCGCGCGAGCGCGCGGTAGGACGCCGCGGTGTTCGTCGCAGCCAGTTCACGTGCGACGGCCAAGCGCGTCGCCATCACGTCCGCGACGCCCGCTTCGAGGTGGAAGCGGAGGGCCGAGGCGGGTTGGCTCGGATCGACGATCGCGGCGCGATCGCTCTCGGCGAAGCCGATGTCGTCGGCGATGCGGCCGAGTCGTCCTCGGGCGACCTCGAGGTCGCCGTCGACGGCGGCGCGTAGTGCCGCTTCGTACGCCAGGCGCTGGAAACCGCCCTCGAGCACGGCGGCCTGGACGGCGAGATCGTCCACGCTGCCGTTCGAGATCGCCGTGCGCGCACGCTCGAACACCCGCTCCATGGCGGTCACGAGGTTCGAGCCGGCGGCGTCGCGCGACAGGGTGAGCAACGCGTTGAAGGCTCGATCGACGTTCTCGCGGGCGGCCACGGCGTCGTCGTCGACCGTCGCGACCGCATTGCGCAGCCCGTCGACGGCGATGCCGTACCGCTGGAGGTACGCGTCCTGGTCCTGGGCCCACGCCGACGTGGCGATCGTGAGCGCGGCGAGGGCGGCCAGGCCGAGTCGAAGGGTGCGAGCGTTCATCGTTCCTCCTCCAGCGCTGCGAGCGCTGCGTAGACCGCGCCGAGGTTGAGGTCGGCGGTCCCCGTGAGAGCGATCCAATGGGGGTGGCTGGGTACGGCGACCAGACGGCCGCCGGCGGTGTCGATCCGGACGGAGCGCAACGCGTCACGGCGCTCGAGGAGGCTGCCGCCGGCCGCCAAGACCCGCCCCAGCAAACCGGCGTCGGGCAACACGCCCCGGACCTCCAGCGGCGTTCCGCTGCGGTCGAAGTGGCCCACGCCGTGCACGCCGTCGATCTCGGCCAGCGACGTCAAGAGTGCCTCCACGTCACCGAACGCGCGGGCACGTGGCGCGGGCGTCGTAGGCGGCGCCACCGTGACGGCCACGGTCGGAGGATGTGGACTCGCGGCGGGGGCGTCAACGACGGCCGACGGCGCGGGCAAGACGATGGGTTCCAGGGCGACGACCGGCGGCGGTGGAACCGCGGCGACGCGAGCACGGGCCGCGCGCACCTGGCTGACCGTGGCGCCCCGAGGCACCATCGACGCCACGTCGCGAGCGACCCGCCGCAGGGCGTGCTTCAGACCGGGGTCCGGGAGGACGCCCTTGAGCTCGCCGTAGACGCCCTTCATGAGAACCGTCGCCATCTCCTTCGGGCCCACGTCGTCGGGGGAACGCTGGTGTCGGCTCAGGGCGCGATCGAGCACACCGACGGCCGCGCGACCCGGCAGCAGCCCGGTGAGCGCGACCCGTGTCCGCTCGTAGACCGCGTTGGGCATCGCCGCGTCTCCTGTCTCGCCGTCCCTGCGCCGGAGGGCGCGGGTCGACGGCATCCGAGGCCCGAGCCGGGGGTCGGCGGTCGGCGACCCGACGGGTGCCGACCTGCGCGTGAGAACGCCCCAGAGGCCGTTGCTCACGATAGGGGGCCGGGGCCCTCGAGACTGTGAAATGCTCGTCTGCAACCCGGTTGCCGCGCGCTCACGCGGCTGCGTCCCCCTCGGCAGAGGCGGCGGCGGCCACGCCGCCGACGACTTGGAACGCGTGACCGTACCGAAGACGTGAAGGTCCGATGAGGGTCAGCGTGCCGCCGAGGGCGTCGCCCCAGCGCGTGGCCACCATGGCCAGGCCGTGATCCCACTGGATGCCGATCCCGCCGGCGCCGCTCGTGGCCGTGCCCTCGTCCGAGGTGCCCTCGACGCGTTCGACCACCAGCCGCACGAACGCCGGGTCGTGCGCTTCGGGCTCGCGCAGCACACCCGAGAGGCCCGCGGCCGCCACCCGCGGCGGCGTGACGTCGGGCCAGGCGTCGCGGATCGCGCGCAACGTGCGCGCGAGCTCCGGCTCGGCGTGCTCGGCCAGCACCGCCAGCGCGCGAGGCACCTCGGCCACCGGTAGCACGAGCTGGCGCAGGTGGCGCTCGGCGTCGCCCAAGACGCCGTCGTCCGGCGCGGGGTCGAGCTCGACCCGTACCTGCCGGACGTGGCCGTTCGCCAACACCACCACGGCGAGCAGCGCGCGTGCGTGGAGCAACGAGAGGTGGATCTCGAGGGCGTGCACGGTGGGGTCGGCGGGGACGCGGACCACCACGGCGTAGCCCGACAGCTCGGCGGCGGCTTCGGCCAGTTGGCGCAGCAAGGCATCGCCATGACTGCCGGCCAACCTCCGCCGCACGGCGGACCAAGCGGCGGGCGGCAACGGGTCGGGGGGCAAGAACGCGTCGGCGTACCAGCGGAACCCCAGGGCCGTCGGGATGCGGCCGGCCGACGTGTGCGGCTGCTGCAGCATCCCGAGCTCGTCGAGTTCGCCGAAGGCGTTACGCACCGTCGCGCTCGAGACGTCGAGCTCCGCGGCGACCGTCGATGACGGCACCGGCCGCGCCGTTCGGACGTACCGGTCGGCGACCACGTTCAGGATGCGTTCCGCGCGCTCGCGCATGGTTACGACGTTACCATCGGATCGACGCTTTCAAGCTGCCTCACGGGGCGGACGCCTCTCGCTCGGCGAGGTGGCGCACGCGCTCCACCGCCGCCATGGGAACCGGCATCACCGACAGGCGGTTGCCGCGCCGCAGGAGCGCCAGGTCGAACTCCGCGAGGACGGGGTCCCGACGCAGCTCCGCGAGCGAGACCAACCGGCGCAGCGGTGCGACCGCGCGCACGTCCACGACGATCCAGCGCGGGTCCTGGCGGGGGCTCCCAGGGTCGGCGTAGGGGGACGCCGGGTCGAACTGCGTCGGGTCGGGGTACGGTGCGCTCGCCACCTCGGCCAGCCCGGCGACGCCAGGTGGCTTCGCGTTGGAGTGGTAGAAGAGGACGACGTCGCCGAGGCGCATCTCGTCGCGCAGGTAGTTGCGTGCTTGATAGTTGCGCACGCCTTCCCAGGCCGTCGTGCGGTCCGGAGCGCGCCACAGGTCGTCGAAGCCGAAGGTGTCGGGTTCCGACTTGAGCAGCCAAGCGCGGCGTTCAGGCATCGCCACCCCCGGCAACGCCGCCGTGCGCCCGCGTTCGCGGTCGATGCGTCACTCCCATTCGATGGTTCCCGGTGGCTTGGACGTGACGTCGTAGACGACACGGTTGACCTCGGGGACGGCGTTGACGATGCGACTCGAGACCGTCGCCAAGAAGTCGTGCGGGAGGCGCGCCCAGTCTGCCGTCATGCCGTCGATCGACGTCACCGCACGCAGCACGACCGTGTGGGCGTAGGTGCGCGCGTCGCCCATGACGCCCACCGACCGGATCGGCGTCAGCACCGCCAACGCCTGCCACGTGTCGCGGTAGAGGTCGAACTCGCGCAAGGCGCTCACGAACAGGTCGTCGACGCGCTGCAACACGGCCAACCGCTCGGCGGTGACCTCGCCCAGGATGCGGATCGCCAAGCCCGGTCCCGGGAACGGGTGCCGATCGCGCAGATGGGGCGCCAGTCCGAGCGCCTCGGCGACCTCGCGGACCTCGTCCTTGAACAGGGTCCTGAAGGGCTCGAGGAGCTCGAAGCCGAGCTCCTCGGGGAGACCGCCCACGTTGTGGTGGGACTTGATGTTCGCCGCGCCGTGGCCGCCGGCGGACTCGATGACGTCGGGGTAGAGCGTGCCTTGCGCCAGGAATCGGATCGGCCCGTCGGCCTGCAGCCGAAGCGCCTCGCGTGCGAAGACGTCGATGAACGTCTTGCCGATCGCCTTCCGTTTCGCCTCGGGGTCGACGACGCCGGCGAGGACGCCCAGGAACAGGTCGGCGGCGTCGACCCGGACCAACGGCACGCCCAGACCGCGCAGCGCGCGCTCGACCTCGTCGCCCTCGCCGAGCCGCAGCAAGCCGGTGTCGACGAAGACCGGCACCAGTCGCTCGCCGATCGCCCGGTGGAGCAGCAGGCCGAGCGTGGTGGAGTCGACGCCGCCGCTGATCCCCAAGAGCACGCGTTCGTCCCCCACCCGGGCTCGCACGTCGGCGATCGCCTCGTCGACGATGTGGGCGGCCGTCCAGTCCCGCGGTACGTCGGTCGCCTGCACGAAGCGCTCGAGCACCTGCAAGCCCTTGGGCGTGTGGCGGACCTCGGGATGGAACTGCAGCGCGTAGCGCCGGCGCGCCGCGTCCTCCATGGCGGCCACCTGGGTGTCGGCGGTCCGAGCCGTGACGACGAACCCCGGCGGCGGGACGGTCACGGCGTCCCCGTGGCTCATCCAGGCCACGAAATCGCCCTCGACGCCCGCGAACAGGTCACCCTCGTAGTGGTCGAGCACGGCTTTGCCGTACTCGCGCACCGGCGACGCCAGGACCTCACCGCCCAGCGCACGCGCCATGAGTTGCATGCCGTAACAGATCGCGAGGACCGGCAGGTCGGTGTCGAGCAACCCCGGCGGCAGCTGCGGTGCGCCGTCCGCGTAGACGCTCTGCGGGCCGCCGGACAGGACGACGCCGTACGCGTCCAGGGCGCGCAGCCGATCGGGGGTGACGTCGGGCGTCTCGATGACCGAGAAGACCTGCAACTCCCGCAGCCGCCGTGTGATGAGGCGCGTGTACTGAGAGCCGTAATCGATGACGACGATGCTGGCCATGGAGTCTCCGGGCCGCTCAGGGGGCCGTGGGATCGGGGAAGACGAGGACGAGGGAGCGTTCGCGCGGCAGGTCGAGCGTGGCGGGCGCGGAGCGGCGGTCGAGGAACTGCCCTTCGAAACGCCAGGTCCCCTCCCGATCGAGGGGCACGGGACCCGGCACGCTCCCCACCACGGTGCCGATCGCGTGGCGTGAGCCGACGGGGCGCTCGAGGACCACCAGGCGGACCGGCGGCAACCCGGTCGGTTCGACGCGGACGTCGACGACGTACGTCGTCGCCGCGGTGCCCGCGACCACCGCGACGGGCCGGCGCTGCGTCAGCCAGATCAGCGCCGCCAGGAGCGCGACGCTGACGACGAGGAGCACCAAGAGCCCCGCCCTTCGCCGCCCTGCGGGGGTCGCCGTCGCCTGCGCCACGACCGCAGCCGAGCGCCGCCGGATCGGCGACCATGGGTCCTCGCCCGTGCGCACGGTGGCGCCCGGGGGTGGTGCCTTCACGAACGTCGGCGACGTCGTCGGCGGTCGGCGTTCGGGTGCCCGTTCGCCCGCTGGTGTCGGGGCGCGGTCGGTGGCGGTGGGCAACGGCGTCGGTGACGCGCGGCGCGCCTCCGTGACCGCGCTCGGCCGAGCCTCCGGTCGATGGTCGACGCGGTCGGTGGGGACGGGGTCGGCGATCCCATGGTTCGCGCCGTCGCTCCCATCCGCGGGCGCGGGACGGGGGACCGGCACGTCGCTCGGTTCCGCCGCACGGTGGGCGATGACGTCGCGCTCGGGTCCCGTCGCTCCGACCGTGGCGACGCGCTCGGAAGCGTCCTCGGTATCCGTGGCGGGCTGCGCCTCGCGTTCGGTCGTCGTGGCGCCATCGGTCGGCGCGGCGTCGATCGTCGGCGTGGCGTCGGTCGCCGGCGCGCCCTCACTCGCCGGCGCGCCCTCGCTCGCCGGCGCGCCCTCCGGTTCTGCCACGGTGGCGGGGGCCACGCTCACGTCGCCCCCCTCGGCGATCTCCGTCAGACGCCGCCGGAGACCGGGCGAGATCGAGGTCCCTTCCAGGGCCAGCAGCGAACCCGCGAGATCGCGGGCGTCCGCCGCCAACGAGGCGTCCGTGCGCCAGCCGACGCCGTAACCTTCGACCCAGACGCGGTCGCCGCGGCGCCACAGGCGTTCGGGACCGAGCGCACCGTGGGCGAGCCCGAGCCGGGCGGCATCGGCGAGCGTCTCGAGGACGGCGGCCACGGCCACGTCGTCGGCCAGTTCGGGGGCCTCGGAGAAGGGCGTGGCGGTCCCGGCGGTCTCGAGATCGACCACCCACGTCGGCCCGGATCGGTCCGCGCGCAGCAGCCGCCAGGCGCCGGACGGCGTCGGGGCGCCAGGGCGCAGCGTAGGGGCGATGGGTCCGCGGTAGCGCAGGACGGGCAGACCGGTCAGAGGATCGACCACACGATCGCGCGAGACCGCGGGCGGTTCACCGTTCGTGGGCGCTGCGCCATCGGTCATCCGAGCCATGGTACGCGCGCCGTGCACGATGCGACAAGGCGCGCGCCGACACGAGCGGCTGCCGGCGACCGGGGCACGTGCGCACGACCGGGACCGGCTCGTCGCCGAGCCGAGCGCCACCTGAGGGCCACGCTGGTACCGTGCCGCATGGCGATCACCGAACGCGCGGTCATGGACGCCCTGGCCACCGTCCAAGACCCGGAACTCCATCAGGATCTCGTCACGCTGGGCATGGTCGAGCACGTCGCGATCGATGGCGACCGCGTCACGGTGCGCATCCAGCTCACCACGCCCGCCTGCCCGATGCGCGCGGAGATCGAGGGCGACGTGCGCCGGGCGCTGGGGCGCGTGCCGGGCGTGGCGAAGGTCGACCTCTCCTTCGGCGCCGAGGTGCGCGCCAGTCCCACGGGCAACCTGCCGGGCGTGAAGAACGTCGTGGCGGTCGGGTCCGGCAAGGGGGGCGTCGGGAAGTCGACGGTCGCAGCCAACCTGGCCGCGGCGTTGGCCCTCGATGGCGCCGACGTCGGCTTGCTCGACGCCGACATCTACGGTCCGTCGCAAGCCAAGATGTTCTCGGTGGAGGGCAAACGCCTGCTCGCCGACGACGAGAAGCGCATCCTGCCCCTCATGAACCATGGCGTGAAGATGATCTCGATCGCCAACCTGGTCGAGGACGGTCAGGCGCTCACGTGGCGTGGGCCGATCCTGCACGGCACGCTCACGCAACTGCTCCAACAGACGGTCTGGGGCGACCTCGACTACCTGATCGTCGACCTCCCGCCAGGCACGGGCGACGTGCAGCTGTCGCTCGCGCAGCTCGTGACGCTCGCCGGCATGGTCCTGGTGACCACCCCGCAGGACGTCGCCGTGCTCGACGTCCGGCGTGCGGCCACGATGGCGCGCAAGACGCACGTACCGCTCCTCGGCGTGGTCGAGAACATGAGCTACTACGCCTTGCCCGACGGGTCCAAGGACTTCTTGTTCGGCGAGGGTGGCGCGCGAGCGTTCGCCGATGCCGAAGGGCTGCCGCTCCTGGGGGAGGTGCCGATCACGCGGCTGCTGCGCGAGAGCGCGGACGCCGGTGTTCCCCTGGTCGTCAGCGCGCCACAGGACGCCAGCGCCATCGAACTACGTGCGATGGCGCGCCGGGTGGCCGGGCAAGTGTCCATCCAGGCGCTCAACACCCTCCCCATGATGGGAACCTCGACGGGCGTCGGTTGACGGAGCGGCACCGGCCCGACTAACCTCGGGGGGCGGGAGGAGTAGCCCCCTCCCCGACCGACAGCGAAGTCGTGCACCGGGTCGTCCCGGTGGTGAGAGCACGGCTCGGATCGGCGGGGGCGAAGGTCGCCCGCGGACGTCGCTCTCGGCGATGGTCCATCGGGGAAGAACGGGCGCCAGCGGCGCCTCACTAGAACCCCTGCTCCGCCCTCGCGCGGAGCACGAGCGCCCCGCTCCGGCGGGGAACCGCGGTGGTACCGCGGGGCCGACGCCCCGTCCGCGTCCCGACTCGCCAGATGCGAGCGGGCGCGTCAGGCGCCCGCTCCCGAGGAGCCATCCATGGCCGACCGCCGCGCCGACGACCCGACCGAACTCGACCTACCGACGCGCTACGATCCGCGGGCGCTGGAAGCGCGCTGGGCGCGGCGTTGGGCGGACGAGCCGTTCACGGCCGATCCGGCCAGCGGCAAACCGCCGTTCACGATCGTCATCCCGCCCCCGAACGTCACCGGCAACCTGCACCTGGGGCACGCGTTCGACAACACCATCATCGACGCGCTGATCCGCTTCAAGCGCCTGCAGGGGTACGAGGCGCTGTTCCAGCCGGGAACCGACCATGCGGGCATCTCGACGCAGGTGCAGGTCGAACGGGCGCTGCGTGCCGAGGGCATCGATCGCCACGCGCTCGGACGCGAGGCGTTCGTCGAGCGGGTGTGGGCCTGGAAGGAGCGCTACGGCGGGATCATCCTCGAGCAGCTCCAGCGGCTCGGCGTCTCCGCAGACTGGACCCGCACCCGCTTTACCCTCGACGAGGGGCTCTCACGCGCGGTGCGCAAGCAGTTCGTGGACCTCTACCATCGCGGCGCCGTCTACCGCGGCGAGCGCATCGTGAACTGGGACCCCGTGAGCCTCACGACGCTCTCCGACCTCGAGGTGGAGCGTGAAGACCGCGCGGGTCACCTCTACCGGTTGCGTTACCCGGGTGAGGACGCCGGCGAAGGGATCGAGATCGCCACCGTGCGCCCCGAGACGATCTTCGCCGACCAAGCCGTCGCGGTGCATCCGGACGACGCACGCTACGCGCAGCTGATCGGTCGACGCGTGCGCGTGCCGCTCACCGACCGGTTCGTGCCCGTCATCGCCGACGCCGCGGTCGAGCCCGACTTCGGCACCGGCGCCTTGAAGATCACCCCGGCGCACGACCCGACGGACTTCGAGATCGGCGAGCGTCACGGCCTGGATCGACCGTCGGTGATCGACCTGGAGGGCCGCCTGACCTCCGACCTGGTGCCAGAGACCTTCCGTGGCCGCGACCGTTTCGAGGCCCGCGCCGACGTGGTGACCGCGCTCGAGCGCGCCGGTCTGCTGGTGGACGTCACCGACCACACCGTCGCGCTCGGTCTCTCGCAGCGCACGGGTGAGCCCGTCGAGCCGCTGTTGTCCACCCAGTGGTTCTACGACACCTCGTCGGCGGCCGCCCGCGCGCTCGCGGCGCTCGAGGCCGGCGAGATCCGCATCGTTCCCGACCGGTACACGAAGGTCAACCGCGACTGGCTGGCGAACCTGCGGCCCTGGAACGTCTCGCGTCAGCTCTGGTGGGGTCACCGGATCCCCGCCTGGTACGACGAGGACGGGCAGGTGGTCGTGCCCGATCCGGAGAACCCGTACCTCGACCCGCCCGACGATCCGCGGTACGCGGGCCGGACGTTGACGCAAGACCCCGACGTCTTCGACACCTGGTTCAGCTCGAACCTCTGGCCCTTCAGCACCCTGGGTTGGCCCGACGAGACCGACCCGTTCTTCGAGCGCTTCTACCCCACGTCGGTGCTCGTGACCGGCTACGACATCCTCTTCTTCTGGGTGGCGCGCATGGAGCTCGCCGGCTTCGAGTTCACCGATCGCGCGCCGTTCGAGACGGTCGTGCTGCATGGGTTGGTGCTGGACGCCGACGGTCAGAAGATGTCGAAGAGCAAGGGCAACGGCATCGATCCGCTCGAGGTGATCGACGAGAGCGGCGCGGACGCGCTCCGCTTCGCCATGGCCCATGCCAGCACCGGCGGCCAGGACGTGCGCTGGGACCCTCGACGGGTGGAGATGGGGCGCAACTTCTGCACGAAGCTCTGGAACGCGGCCCGGTTCGTTCGATCGAACCTGAACGGCCGCGAGGACACCTCGACGCCGACGCGTCTCGCCGATCGGTGGATCCTTTCGCGCTTGCAGGCCGCCACCGACGACGTCACCGCTGCGCTCGAAGCGTTCGACCTGGGCGCCGCCGCGAGGCTCGCCTACGACTTCACCTGGTCGACCTTCTGCGACTGGTACCTCGAGGCCGCCAAGCCGGCGTTGCGCGAGGACGACGCCCAGACGCGCGCCACCCTTCGGCGGGTGCTGGAGGGCGTCCTGACCCTGCTCCACCCGATCGTCCCGTTCGTGACCTCCGAGCTCTGGGAGGCGCTGGGTCACGAGGAACAGTTGGGTGGGTCGGCGTGGCTGCGTGCCGACCCCGCGCGACGCGATGAGGCGGCCGAGCGGGACTTCGAGCGCCTGCAGGCCGCCGTCGGAGCGGTCCGACAGCTCCGCGCGGACGCCGACCTGCCACCGAACCAGGCCGTGCCGCTCGTGCTCGAGGGTCCCGGCGCCGACGTGCTGGCCCGGGACGTCACCGTCTTCGGTGCCCTCGCCCGTGCGACGGTCCTCGCCGAGGCGCCCGCCGGTGCGTCGTTGACGCAACCCGTGGCCGACGTCGTCCTGCGGCTGCCGTTCGAGGGCGTGGTCGACGTGGAGGCGTGGAAGGCCAAGCAGCGCGCGCGGCTCGAGGCGCAGCGGGGTGAGGTCGCTCGGTCGACGAAGAAGCTGGCGAACGACCGCTTCGTCGCGGGCGCGCCGCCCGAGGTGGTGGCCGAGGAACGCCGTCGCCTGGCCGACGCCGAGCGGTTGGTGGGGGAGATCAGCGCGAGCCTGTCGCGGGTGGACTGACGGCCGCCCGCGCGGCCTTCGGAACGATCAGGTCGGTGGGTCGCCGCTCGGTTCCGCGGCGGCCACCGGCGCAGCGAGGTCGAGCCCGTTGGCGAAGCCGCAGGCCGCCTCCCAGCCGTCGCTCTGGCGTCGCTCCACGGCGTCGGCGGCCGCGGCGATCACCCGCTCGACGAGGTCACGCTCGTCGTCGCGGAAGCGCGACAGCACCCAGCCCTCGGTGGCCCAACCGGCGGGCGGCCGCGAGATCCCGACCTTCAGGCGGTCGAAGCCGGCGCCGATCCGAGCGATGACGTCGGCGACGCCGCGCTGGCCGCCCGCCCCGCCGCCGCGCTTGAAGCGCAGGCGGCCGAGGGGCAGGTCGAGGTCGTCGTGGACCACGAGGAGGGCCTCGGGCCGCACACGACCGCGCGCGAGGGCCGCTTGCACGGCCTCACCCGAGAGGTTCATGTAGGTACGCGGGCGAACGAGCGTGAGGCCGTCGGCCTCGGCCACGTCCGCCCGCTTCTGCGCCCGGAAGCGAGCAGCGCGTCGGCGTGCGAGTTCCTCCACGACGAGGAACCCGGCGTTGTGCCGGGTTCCCGTGTACTGAGGCCCCGGGTTGCCGAGGCCGACGACGAGCTGGAGATCAGTCTTCGTCGCGGTCCTCTTCGTCGTCTGCTTCGCCGATGACCTCGGGCTCCAACGCCTCGTCGTCCGCAGCGGCTTCGGTCTCGTCTTCGACGACGCGCGGCGGCACGACGGCGATGACGGCGAGGTCGAGGTCGTCGAGGATCTCGATGTCGGCCGGGAGCAGCGACTGCAGGTCACGGATGTGGAACGAGTCGCCGACCGCGAGCCCGGAGACGTCGAGTTCGATCGTGTCGGGGATCGCTCGCGGCAAGACGCTGAGGTAGACCTCGCGACGCTGGACGTCGAGCTGCCCGCCCTCCTTCGTGCCGATGGCGGTGCCGAGGAACTCGATGCGAACGTGGACGTCGACCTTCTGGCCGGCGGTGACGGCGTAGAAATCGACGTGCTGGGGCAGGCGCTTGCGCTTGTTCATCTGCACGGCCTTGACGAGCACCGCGTGCGTGTCGCCGTCGACCTCGAGGTCGATGACGCTCGACATGCCCTGCACGCGGAACACCCGGTCGAAGGCCTTGAGGTCGACGCTGATGGGTACGTTGAGGTTCTTGTTGTAGACGATCGCGGGCAGGCGACCCTGCTGACGCAGGCTGACCGCCGCGCCGGCGGCGCGCTTCTGGGCTTCGAGCTTCATGCGTCCTCCGAGGGCCCGGACCGCGGGCCGTGCCGTATCACTAAGGGGTGCCCGCCAAGCGGGCAGCGTCCGTACAGCGCTCCACAGTACACGCCGCGGCCGGGTGTGTCAAAGCCGCGCGGCAGGGGTGGTGCGCGGCCGTGCCGCGCCCGGTGACGCTCAGGACGAGAACAACGAGCTGACCGAGTCGTTGTTGTGGACGTTCGAGATCGCTTTGGCCAACAACGGAGCGACCGAGAGCACCTCGACCAGGTCGTGCCCTCCCGCGAAGGGGATCGTGTCGGTCACGTAGACCCGGCCGATCGCCTCGTGGGTGAGCCGGTCGAGCGCCGGTGGGGTGAACACCGCGTGGGTGGCGGCGACGCGGACGTCGGGGAGCGCGCCGAGCCGGAGCAGCGCGTCGATGCCGCGCCGCATGGTTCCGGCGGTGGAGATCATGTCGTCGATCATGATCGGTCGCAGCCCGGCGACGTCGCCGATGACGTGCGTGACCTCGGTCTCGGTGGGGCTGGTGCGGCGCTTGTAGAGCATGGCGAGCGGCAGGCTCAGGAGGTTGGCGAGCCGGCGGGCCTCGGTGGCGCGTCCCACGTCGGGCGAGACGACGACCGAGCGCTCGAGGTCGGTGGTGCGCATGTGCTTGCCGAGGATGTCGAGCGCGGTCAGGTGGTCGACGGGGACGTCGAAGAAACCCTGGATCTGACCTGCGTGCAGGTCGATCGTGATGACGCGGTCGACGCCTGCGGTCTCGAGCAGGTTCGCGACCAGCTTGGCCGTGATCGGTTCGCGCGCCTGGACCTTCTTGTCCTGCCGCGCGTACCCGAAGTAGGGGATGACGGCGTTGACGCGCCACGCCGAGGCGCGGCGCAAGGCGTCCACGAGGACGAGCAACTCCATGAGCGTGTGGTTGACCGGCGCGCACGTCGACTGGATGACGAAACAATCGGCGCCGCGCACGCTCTCTTCGAGCGCGATGCGGGTCTCGCCGTCGGGGAACTGCGACACCGTCCCGCGCGCCAGGTCCTTCTCCAGGTGCCGCGCGACGGCCTCCGCGAGCGCCGGCGTCGATCCGCCGGCGAAGAGCTTGACGTCTTCGCCCGCCCTCATCGGGCGCGCCTCGGGCGTCGGTCGTGCGATCGGATCACGCGTCACCTCACAGGGCCGTCGAACCGGGCTCCGGCCGTGGTCCGCCCCCTAGCGAACGGGGGTCGGACGTCGGCACGGAGTGTAACCCTAGCGACCGATCCGGTCGGCGTCCGACCGCCGCGCGTTCGTCAGCGAGCGCACCCGCGTCCTCTAGCGGGCGTACCCGCGCTTCTCAGCGGGCGTACCCGCGTCCTCTTAGCGGGCGTACCCGCGCTTCTCAGCGGGCGTACTCGACCGCCCGGGACTCGCGCACGACGGTGACCTGCACCTGCCCCGGGTACTCCATGTCGCGCTCGATGCGCTGCGCGATGTCGCGGGCGAGCAGGACCGCCGAGGCGTCGTCGACCTTGTCCGGCTCGACGATGATCCGGACCTCTCGACCCGCTTGGATGGCGTAGCTCTTCTCGACGCCGGGGAACGACGTCGCGATGCTCTCGAGCCCCTCGAGGCGCTTGAGGTAGCTCTCGAGCGTCTCGCGTCGGGCCCCGGGGCGCGCCGCGCTGATGGCGTCGGCCGCGTTGACCAAGACGGGGTAGAGGGTCTCTGCCTTCTCCAGGTCGTGGTGGTTGGCGATCGCGTCGATCACCTCGCGCGGCTCGCCGAAGCGCCGGCCCAACTGCCCGCCGATCTCGGTGTGGGTGCCCTCGATCTCGCGGTCGATCGACTTGCCGATGTCGTGCAGGAGGCCGGCGCGGCGCGCCAGGGCGACGTCCAGGTCGAGCTCGGCCGCGATGAGTCCGGTGAGGTGGGCGACCTGCACCGAGTGCTTGAGGATGTTCTGACCGTAGCTGGTGCGGAAGTGCATCCGGCCCAGCAACTGCACGAGACCGGGCTTGAGCCCGACCACCTCGGCTTCGAGCACCCCCTCCTCGCCCCGCTCGCGGATGTACGTCTGCATCTCCTGCTGGGCCTTCTGGACGACCTCTTCGATGCGGGCCGGATGGATGCGGCCGTCGCTCACGAGCTCCGCCAACGCGAGCTTGGCGACCTCGCGCCGCATCGGGTTGAACGAGGACAGCAGCACCGCTTCGGGGGTGTCGTCGATGATGACGTCGACCCCGGTGAGCGACTCGAAGGCGCGGATGTTGCGGCCTTCGCGGCCGATGATGCGACCCTTCATGGCGTCGCTGGGGATGGGGACCACCGAGACGCTGATGGCGGCCGAGACCTCGCTGGCCGAGCGCTGGATCGCCTGCGCCAGCACGTTCTGCGACCGACGCTTGGCGTCGGCGTCGGCCTGCTCCATCGCCGAGCGCACGCGGACGGCCTTCTCGCGCTCCAGCTCACGGTCGAGCTTGCTCAGGACCAGCTCGGTGGCCCCTTCGCGCGTGAGCTGAGCGACCTCGAAGAGTCGCTCGTCGGCCTCGGCGAGGCGTTGCTGGAGCCGGACGGCCTCGGCCTCGAGCTCCCGCGTCCGCTGGTCGAGACGCTCCTCGTTCTCGTCGAGTCGCAACGCACGCGCGTCTTGCTGCTCGCCACGGCGCGTGAGACGCTCCTCGAGCTGCTCGATCTTCTCGCGGTCGCGCCGCAGCTCTTCGCGGGCGTCGCGAAGCGCCACGCGACCCTCCTCGAGGTCGGTGCGGGTGCGAGTGAACTCCGCTTCGAGGGTGGTGCGACGACGCCCGAGGTCTTCCTCGAGCTGCTCGCGCAGCCGCGCGAACTCGGCGTCGAGACGGGCGCGGGCTTCGGCCAACCGGACGCGCGCGTCGGTGGCCGCCTGGTCGCTCAGCTGGCGCGCCTCTTGGGTCGCACGCTCGCGGATGGCGCGTCCCTCGGCTTCGGCGGCCTCCAGCACCTCGCGATCGCGCGTGCGCCGCATCGAGTAGGCGACGACACCGCCGATGGCGGCCCCGATCAGCAGGGCGAGGAGGATCCACAGGGCGGTCATGCGTCGTCCTCGGTGTCGTCGGCGCCGACCGCGACCGCTCCCGCGGCTGCCTTCTGGCCGCCACCGATCGCAGCGAGCACCCGCTCACGCAACTCCACCGCCAACGCCGGATGCGCCCCCACGAACTCCGCCGCCTTCTCCTTCCCCTGACCCAACCGCGTCTCCCCATACGCGAACCACGAACCACTCTTCTGCACCACATCCAGATCCGCCGCAATCCCCACCAGATCCCCCATCCGATCGATCCCCCGACCGAACACGATCTCGATCTCCGCCTCCCGAAACGGCGGCGCCACCTTGTTCTTCGTCACCTTCACCCGCACCCGATTCCCCACCTTCTCACCCCCCACCTTCACATCCCCCTTCCGCCGCACCTCCACCCGCACACTCGCATAGAACTTCAGAGCCCGACCCCCCGGCGTCGTCTCAGGATTCCCATACATCACCCCGATCTTCTCCCGAATCTGATTGATGAACAACACCGACGTCCGCGACTTGCTCATCACCCCCGTCAACTTCCGCAACGCCTGACTCATCAACCGCGCCTGCAACCCCACATGCGCATCCCCCATCTCCCCCTCGATCTCCGCGCGCGGCGTCAACGCCGCCACCGAATCCACCACCACCACATCCACCGCCCCCGACCGCACCAACAACTCCACGATCTCCAACGCCTGCTCCCCCGTATCCGGCTGACTCACCAACAACTCCGCCACATCCACCCCCAACGCCCGCGCATACCCCGGATCCAACGCATGCTCGGCGTCCACGAACGCCGCCACCCCACCCGCACGCTGCGCCTCCGCCACCACATGCAACGCCAACGTCGTCTTCCCCCCCGACTCCGGCCCATAAATCTCCACCACCCGCCCCCGCGGAAACCCCCCCACCCCCAACGCCACATCCACCGACAACGACCCCGACGAGATCACCCCAAACGACAACCCCCCCGGATCATCCCCCAACCGCATGATCGCCCCCTTACCGAACTGCTTCTCGATCTGGTGCAGGGTCGTGTCGAGCGCCTTCCGTCGTTGCGGTTCCACATCGATCGCGCCTCCTAGGCTCGCGGGTCGCCCCTGGGCGCGGTGACCCCGTGGGTCGCCCTGCGCGCGGGGCGGAGGTACGGGCATCCGTCAGCGCGGACGCACCGTGTCAGGACGTCATCAAGGACCAGAGGCCGAAGAGTGCTGCGAACGCGAGGCGCTCGTCTCGCCAGGTACGCCCCGGATGGGGCAGCGTGACCGAGCTTGCCTTGGCTCCGTCCGGGCCGACGGCCGCCCATGAAGCGGTCCAGCTCGGACGATCGTCCGCCTTCTTCGCGGTCTTCACCCAAGGGGTGAGGGCCACGCCATGGTCCGCATCGAAGCGAAGGCAGGCGGCGCGCGCGAGGATCACAGCCTCCGTACGTCCCTCATCGGCGACGGGGTCCGGTGGAACGGGTCCCGTCCGTCGGCCAATGGCGGCCGTGAGGGTGGCGTGTGGCCCGTCGAGCACGGCCAGCGCTTCGTCGCGCCATGCTATCACGGCGCCCGCGAGGGTCCTGGAACGCGCCTCGTCGTCGAGCGCGGCGCCGGCGAGCAGGGTGGAGAAGAGGCCACCCGAGGCACGGTCGACGATCGCCAAGCGGCCCTGGCGCGCGGCGAGGGCGTCCAGCGTGGCATCGGCCAACTCGTCGCCGTCGCGTCCCCACACCGCCGCCCCCAACGCCGCCGCCACTCCTTCCGCCACGGGAGCGAGGCGGGCCAGCGCGGCGGCCTCGTCGTGGCCCTTGGCGGCGACGCGCACGTGGACACCGTCGCGTTTGGCGTACGTGGCCACGCTCGGGTTCGACGCCTCGGTCCAGGCGCCGAGCAGATCGGCCACGTGCGACTCACCCAGGCCCAGCGTCTTGAACGTCCGTGCGACGAAACGCGCGTCGGGGAAGCTGAGCCTCGGGACGACCTCGTGCGTCCACATCGGGTAGAGCTCGTGCGGCGGGCCCGGCAGGGCCACGATCGCGCAGGCACGGCCGTCCACCTCGGTCCGGACGAACCAGCCGGGTGCGGTCCCGTTCGGGTTGGGGAGGGCTTCCGCCGACGGGATCAGCCATGCCTGCTTGAGGTTGCGTTCCGGCATCGTACGGGTGAGCCGTGCGAATCGGCCGCGCAGGTCGGCCTCGAGACCCGGGTCGACGGTCGGCGTCTCCCGCACGACGTCGGCGATCGCCTCACGGGTGAGGTCGTCCTCGGTGGGCCCGAGCCCGCCACAGACGACGACGACGTCGCTGCGGGCGCACGCGGCGCGCAGCGCGTCACCGATCCGGACGCGGTTGTCGCCGACGCGTTGCGACCAGAGCACGTCGACGCTGAGATCGGCCAGAGCACGCGCGAGCCAGGCGGAGTTCGTGTCGACGATCTCGCCGAGGAGCAGTTCGGTACCGACGGCGAGGAGTTCGGCTCGTTGCACGTGATGGGTCTGCATGGGAGAGGCTACCGCTCGCGGTCGCCCCACGCGGCGGGGCGGGCGCCGCGACCGCGGCCCGCCGTCTGGGTCCCCGACACGTTCGGTGCCGTGGGGGTGGTGCTAGCATGCGCCATGAACCTTGGTCCCCTCGTGAACCCCGTCCAGCACGCGCGGAGCCGCTCGTGAAGCCGACCACCCTCGGCGCCCTGCGCGCCAGCGCGTGGGGTCGACACGCCGGGCGCACCGTCCACGACGAGTTGCGCGCGAACCTCGTCGAACGCTTGCGCGCCGGAACCACGGTGTTCCCCGGCGTGCTGGGCTACGACGACACCGTCGTGCCGCAGCTCGTGAACGCGGTGCTGTCGCGCCACCACTTCATCCTGCTCGGCCTGCGTGGCCAGGCGAAGACGCGGCTGTTGCGCTCGCTCACCGGCCTGCTCGACGACGAGGTGCCCGTGATCGCCGGCGCCGAGCTGCCCGACGATCCGCTGGCGCCCGTCACCGTCGAGGGGAAGGCGACCGTGGCCGACGCCGGCGACGACACGCCGGTCGCCTGGCTGCCGCGTGCAGCGCGCTACGTCGAGAAGCTGGCGACGCCCGACGTGACGGTGGCCGACCTGATCGGCGACATCGATCCCATCAAGGCGGCGCGTCTGGGCACCCAGCTCGGTGATCCGCGCGCCATCCACTACGGGCTCTTGCCGCGCGCGAACCGGGGCATCTTCGCGGTCAACGAGCTACCCGACCTCGCCGGTAAGGTCCAGGTGGCGCTGTTCAACGTCATGCAGGAGGGCGACGTCCAGGTCAAGGGCTACCCGCTGCGGCTGCCGCTCGACGTCGTGCTCGTGTTCAGCGCCAACCCGGAGGACTACACCGCGCGCGGCAAGATCATCACGCCGCTCAAGGACCGCATCGGCAGCGAGGTGCGCACCCATTACCCGCGCACCGTCGAGGAAGGCATGGCGGTCACCGCCCAGGAAGCCTGGACCGAGCGCGACACGGGCGTGCGCGTGCCGGGCTTCGTGTCCGAGACGGTCGAAGAGGTGGCGTTCCAGGCGCGCGACGACGCGCGCGTCGACAAGCATGCGGGCGTCTCGCAGCGCCTCCCGATCAGCTTGCTCGAGGCGGTCGCGTCGAACGCCGAGCGCCGGTCCCTCGTGCTGGGCGCACCGCCGGTGGCCCGCACGTCCGATCTCTACGCCGCGCTGACGGCGATCACCGGCAAGCTCGAACTCGAGTACGAGGGCGAGCTCCGCGGCGGTGAAGCCGTCGCCCGGGACGTCGTCCGGCGCGCCGTCGGCCAGGTGTTCGGCCGCCGGTTGGGGGCGACGAGTCCCGACGAGGTCGTCGCCTGGTTCGCCGACGACCAGAGCCTCAAGCTCGGCGAGGACCTGCCGCCCGAGGCGGTGCTGGAGCTGGCGAGCACGGTGCCCGGGCTGATCGACGTGGCCAGGTCGGTGGCCGAGGGCACCACGCCCGCCGACCTCGCGGTCGCGGTCGAGTTCGTGCTCGAGGGGCTCGTCGCCCGGCGCGAGGTGGCGCGTTCCGAGGAGCGCGGCTACGTCGGGGCCGATCCCGAGCTCGCCACGGCCGGTGGTCCGCGCCGGCGGTGGAACTGAACGTTCGACGGACAGGGGAGTTCGTGTGAAGGCGATCCGCTACTCGAAATACGAGGCCACGCTCGAAGACCTCGATACCGCCGAGCTGATGCGCATGCTGCAAGACCGGCTGCTGGCGTCCGGGTTCGAGCGTGAGCCGTGGGACCCGGATCCGGATGCGCGGCAGACGATGGACGATCTCTACGAGGCGATCGCCGAGGCACTGCTCCAGGAGGGACTCGTCGACGAGTCCATGCTGGACGCGGCGATGCAGTCCGAGGACTGGCGCCAGAGCGAGCTCGGGCGGTTGGTCCGAGGCTTGGCGGAGCGGCTCGAGCGCGACGGTTACCTCCGGCCGGGCAGTGGCGACGAGCCCGCCGAAGCCGGCCCGGGCGGGGTCGGATCCGCGCAGGACCCGGGGCGCAGTACGTTCGAACTGACCGACAAGGCCGTCGACTTCTTGGGGTACCGGACGCTCAAGGACGTGCTGGGCGCATCGGGCGCCGCTTCGTTCGGTGCGCACGACACCGACGCCGTCACCACCGGCGTCGAGACGACCGGCGCTTCGCGTCCGTACGCCTTCGGTGACGCGCTCAACCTCGACGTCACGGAGACCTTCAAGCAGGCGGCGCGTCGTGGGCTCGACGACGGGCTCCGCCTCGAGGAGGGCGACCTCTGGGTGCACGAGAGCGAGTTCACCTCGAGCTGCGCGACCGTCGTGCTGCTCGATTGCTCGCACTCGATGATCCTGTACGGCGAGGACCGCTTCACGCCGGCCAAGCGCGTGGCGTTGGCGCTCGCGCACCTGGTCCGCACCCAGTTCCCGGGCGACACGGTCCGCTTCGTCCTGTTCCACGACAGCGCCGAAGAGGTCCCGCTGGGCAAGCTGGCGACCTCGCAGGTGGGCCCGTACCACACCAACACGGCCGAGGGCCTGCGGTTGGCGCAGAAGATCCTGGCCCGGCAGCGCAAGGACATGAAGCAGATCGTGATGATCACCGACGGCAAACCCTCGGCCATCACCCTTCCCGGCGGGCGCATCTACAAGAACGCCTACGGGCTCGATCCGCTGGTCTTGGGCGAGACCCTACGGGAGGTCGGCGCCTGCCGCCGGTCGGGGATCCAGGTGAACACGTTCATGCTGGCGCGCGATCCCGAGCTGATCGCGTTCGTGCAGCGGGTCTCGCAGATGACACGCGGCAAGGCCTACTTCACGACCCCCGGCACGATCGGTCGCTACGTGCTGCAGGACTTCCAGGCGCGGCGCACGAAGCTCGTGAACTGATCCGGACCGGGCCGCGCGGGGCGGGTCTCAGTCGAGCCGGCGGGTGAGGCGATCGACGGCCTGCACGGATGGCGCGTGGTTCGGGTCCACGGCCCGCGCGGCCTTGTAGGCCGCTTCGGCCTGCTGTGGGTCCTCGAGCGCTTCATAGGCGACCCCGAGGCGGTACCACGCCTCGACGTACACCGGACCCGGCGGTCGTGCGCCGCCCGGGTCGTTCGCCTCGAAGACGTCCAGCGCGGACTGGAACGCGGCGACCGCTTCCTGCCAGCGCCCCAACGAGCCGAGCACGCGTCCGCGGGCCACGTGGGGCCAGCTTTCGCGGAGACCGTCGGTGGTGGTCGACGCCGCCTCGAACGCGGCCAGCGCCTCCTCGGCGAGCCCCGCCTGCCAGGCGATGCGGCCCCAATCCATGGCGTACCCGTAGGACGGCTGCCGCAGGAAGGCGTTCTGAAGCTGACGTGCGGCACCGGCGGGATCGCCCTCGGCGGCCCGGATGAGCGCCGCGAGGTGCACGTGGCTCGCCGGCACGCCGCCGGTGACGAGCCCGGTCGCCGTCTCGAGGCGCGCCTTCGCCGCCGCCACGTCGCCCGTCAGGTAGAGGGCGGTGGCGAAGAGCAGGTGGGCTTCGGGGTCTTCGGGCCGGTCTTGCACGAGGTTGGGGCCGTTCAGCTGCGCAGCCGAGTTCCAGTACCCGCGATCGAGCAGGTCGCGCATGGCGGCGATCGGGTCCTGGGCTTGCGCCGACCCGACGAGCAGGAGCGAGAAGAGCAGGAGCGATCGGGCGATGCGCACGCGACAGTCTACGGGGGCCCGGCGGACGGTGCGTGTAGCGCCACGTCCAGGAGCCAGTCCACCCCTGCCGACGCGCGGGCGCGTTCGTCGGCGACGGCTGCTTCGTCGAGACGCGGCGCGGCGACGAACGCCCGGAGCGCAGCGAGGGACCCCTCGGGATCGCCGTTCGTCGGGAGCGGCGCGACCGGGGCGCCGATGCGTTCGGCGAAGCCGCTCACCTTCGGGTCGTAGGCGATGCCGGCGACCGGCGTGCCGGCGTGCGCGGCCAGGACCATCCCGTGGAGTCGCCCGCTGAGGACCGCGCGGGCGCCGGCGAACACGTTCAGGACCGCCCCGACGGTGGCGGCTTCGGTGTGCACGGCCGCCGGCAGCGCCCGCACGAGACGCTCGGCCTCGGGCCCGTCGGCGCTCGGGTGGATGCAAGCGACGACGACGCGCCCACCCTCGTTCGCCCAAGGTGCCGCCAGCCGCACGAGCGCGTCGGTGAGGGTCGGGTAGCCGGCACGCGGCACGACCACGAGCGAACCGTCGCCCTCGGGCGCCGTCGGCGGTTCGACGAGCAGCGCGGTGTCGGCGACCGAGGTGGCCGGCAGGCCCCAGCCTGCGGCGAGCGCGAGCGACGGGGCGTCGCGGAGCCCGAGCGGCACCCCGCGCAGGACGCGTCGCGTCGCCGCCGCCCCGCGCGGCGAGAGCGGGCCGAGCGACTGGGCGAACACGGCGACCGGCGTGCGCAGGGCACGCGCGGCCGCGATGACGCCGAGGTAGTAGGCCAACGACCGGAACGAGGTGACGTCTTGCAGCAGCCCGCCTCCACCGCTGACGACCGCGTCGACACGCGCGATGGCGCCGAGGAGCCCGATCGAACGATCCACCGTCTGCACGCGGTGCTCGGCGTCCGTCCGGGCCGGATCGACGGAGGCCACGAGGGGTTCGACCCCGCGTGTGCGTAACGCGCCGACCAGACCCGACAACAACGCTTCGTCGCCGAGGTTGCCGGCGCCGACGTAGCCCGAGATCAGCAGGCGCACGTGCGGCTCAACGGGAGGCGCGGGTGTCGGCGCCGCCGTGGGTGTCGGCGCCGCCGTGGGTGTCGGCGCCGGCGAGCCACGCCCGCACCACCCGCTCGAGCGCGCGCACGAGCGGCACGAGCACCAGCCCCGCGACGAGGCCGAGTGCGAGCGCGATCGCCGTCCGTTGGAACGACACGAGGAGCGGGGTGTGGTAGTGACTGAAGCTGTTCAGCACGCTCGCTTGCGCCACGACGCCGGCGACCAGCAACCCGCCGCGCACCCACCAGGACCAGCGCACCTGCAGCAGCGCCACCAGGGCGAGCGGATGCCCCAACAGCTCCTTGAAGCGGGGGCGGACGAACAGGTCCGCCAGCGCGCTCCGGAGCGCCAACTCCACCTCGCTGGCGCCGATCACGGGCAGGTTGCCCCGACGCAGCACGACGAGTCCGAGGGCGGCCAGCACGAGCAGGGCGACGGCCACGTCGCCGAGCCGGACCGGATGACGCCATGCGAGCCGCAACCACGCCGCAGGCCGGCGTTCGCGCAACAGCACGACCGCCACGAAGAGCGCGGGCGGGACGACCAACGTGGCCGCCACCCCGGCGAAGGGTTCGAGGGCCAGCATCGTGGCCCGATCGCTGCCGACGGCGGCCAGCAGCGCGGCGCCCACCAGCGAGACGCCCGTCGCCGCCGGCAGCGTCCACCAGCGCCAGGGCAACAACGCGAAACCGAGCACGGGGAAGACCAGCGCGGCGGTCAAGGCGACCGCCGCCCAGGAGGGGCCGGCGGCCAGCAGCGAGAGCCCCGCGACCGCGGCTGCGGCCAGCGCCCCCCACGGCGCGGGGAAGGCGGTCGCGAGCAGCACCAGACCGGCCAGGACGCCGAACGCCGCGCCCACGCGGGCCCACGGCGACGGCGCGTACCCGGCGTCGGGGGGTTCGAGGGGTCCGACCTCGAAGCCGTCGCGCTCGAGCGCCGTGACGAGCCCGCTCACGAGCGCCTCGGTGTTGGCGCGCATGTCGCCGAGCTGCTCCTCGGTGTACGGCCGCAGGTAGAGGAGTCGCACTTGGCGCTCGTTGGCCGCCAGCAGGTACTTGTCGATCAGTTCCGCCGGCCGCAGCCGCAGGTTCTGGTAATCCTGGTTGAACGACAGCAGCCGCACCGTCGGCACCCGCCGCGCGACCTCGACGAGCCCGTCCTGCGGGGTGCCTTCGATGAGGGCCGTCAGCCGTGGCTGTGAGGCGGCGACGAGGTCGTCGATCGCGCTCGGATGGCCCGCCACCTGGAGGCCCGCGTGCACCAGGTACCGCGCCTCGGGCGGGAAATCGTCACCCACGTCCTGGAGGTTGGGGAAGTTGCGGGGTCGATAGGCGATGTCGAAGCCGGCGCCCGCCCAGGCCTCGACCTGCGCCACGTCGGGTCCAGCAGGGCGCGTCCGCAGGCTCTCGCCCGGCCACCACCACCAGGTGCGGTCGCCCACGTCGATCGACGCCGGCGGCGGTTCGTGCTTCGTCCGCAGGCCCGTGGCCGCGCCGGGCGTCAGCTCGGTGAACAGGGTCGCGTCCGCGGGTACGGCTGGAGCCGGCTGGCCGGCCGCCACCGCCTGCGCCCGCAACTCGCTGCCCAGCATCGCGGCGATCGCACCCTTGCGGGCGAGCGTCTCGAGCGTGTCCTCGTAGAGCGCCACGCCGCTCAGCCCGAGCGCCTGGTACTGCAGCCCGAGTTCGAGGCTGGTGACGCCGTAGTAGGCGGCCTGCTCCGCGAGCGCGGTCTCGTCCATCACGATGGCCACGCGACGGTCGGCGCCCTCGCCGCCGGCGCGCTCGACCACGAGCGCCGCGGCGGGGAAGAGCGCCGCCAGGAGCACGACGGCGGCGCCGACGCGCCAGCGCCGTACGGCCTCGCGGTTCACGCTGCCCCCGTCGGGTCCGGCGTTCGGACGAGGTCGCGGACGAACCCGCACAGGACGTCGAGGGCGGCCAGGTTGGCGCCTCCCTCGGGGACGATCAGGTCTGCATGGCGCTTGGACGGCTCGCAGTAGCGGTCGTGCATCGGCTTCACCGTACGCCGGTACTGCTCGATGACGGAGTCGGCGCTCCGGCCCCGTTCGCGGACGTCGCGTTCGAGCCGGCGGATGAAGCGCTCGTCGGGCGGCGCGTCGATGAACACCTTGAGGTCCAGGCGCCGGCGCAGCTCGCGGTCGGCGAGCACCAGGATCCCCTCGACCACGAGGACCGGCGTCGGACCCACGCTCACGACCCGCGTCGAGCGGTCGAAGGCCTCGAAGTCGTAGATGGGCCGCGCCACGGTGCCGCCGCTGCGTAGGGCGTCGAGGTGGGCGACGAGGAGGGCCGTGTCGAACGCGGCGGGCTCGTCGTAGTTCGTGGCCGCGCGCGCGCCGAAGTCCAACTCCGGCTGCGCTCGGTAGTAGGCGTCGAGGGGCAAGACGGTGACGGCTTCGGCGCCCGCCGCGCTCCGCAGGGCGTCGGCGACCGTCGTCTTGCCCGATCCCGTGCCGCCCGCCAGGCCGATGACGCGTCGGGGTGCGCGGACGCGGTTCAGGCCGTCACCGCGTTCGTGCTGCGACGGTGCTGCTCGACGGCGGCGCGGATGAAGCCGGTGAACGGCGGCGACGGCCGCATGAGCCGCGAGGTGAACTCGGGATGCGACTGGAGGCCGACGAAGTACGGATGATCGGCGAGTTCGACCGCCTCGACCAGCCCGACGCCGCGGCCCTGCATGCCCGGGGTCACGCCGGCGATCACGAGGCCCGCGGCCTGGAGGTCGGCGACAAAGCGACCGTTCACCTCGTAGCGGTGCCGGTGGCGCTCGTGGACCGTGCCCGCGATCGTCGCGTCGGCACCTTTCGTGTCGATCAGGTGGGCGTAGAGCTGCGCGAGCCGGGTGCCGGTGAACACCTGCATGGGCCAGGAGCCGAGCCGCATCGTGCCGCCCAGCCCCTCGACGGCGAGCTGCTCGGGCATCAGGTCGACCACCGGATGCGGCGTGTAGGGGTCGAACTCGGTCGAGTTGGCGGCCTCGAGGCCGGCGACGTGGCGTGCGAACTCGATGACGGCCACCTGCATCCCGAGACAGATGCCGAGGTACGGCACGCGCCGCTCGCGCGCGAACCGGGCCGCGAGCACCTTGCCCTCGATGCCCCGTACGCCGAACCCGCCGGGCACCAGGATGCCGTCGAAGGCGTGGAGCTGGTCCACGTCGCCGTCGGCGACCGCCTCCGCCGACACCCACTCGATGTCGACCTGGGCCCGGTTGGCGATGCCCGCATGCTTCAGGGCCTCCATGAGGCTCAGGTAGGCGTCGGGCATGGCGACGTACTTGCCCACGACGCCCACGCGGACGCGCTCCTCGGGCTGCCGCAGCACGCGGACCGCCTCGTGCCACACGTGCAGCTCCGGCGTCACGCGCTCGAGGTGCAGGTGACGTTCGAGCAGGCGCGGCAACCCCTGCCCCTCGAGCATCTCGGGCACGGCGTACACGTGATCCGCGTCGTAGGCGCTGAACACGGCGTCGCTCTCGACGTTCGTGAAGAGCGCGATCTTGCGCCGCGCTTCGTCGGGGACCGGTGTCTTGCTGCGGACGACGAGGCCGTCGGGCTGGATCCCCACCCCACGGAGCGTGGCGACCGAGTGCTGGGTCGGCTTGGTCTTGTACTCCTCGCTGGAGCCGAGGTACGGGAGGAGCGTGACGTGGAGGTAGAGGGAACGTTCACGACCGACCTCGAAGCGCATCTGACGGATGGCCTCGAGGAACGGCAGCGACTCGATGTCGCCGACGGTGCCGCCGACCTCGACCAGGGCGATCTCGGCGTGGGCCAGCGCGGCGGCTTCGTAGATGCGCGTCTTGATCTCGTCGGTCACGTGCGGGATGACCTGTACCGTTTGGGACAGGTACGCGCCCTGGCGTTCCTTCTGGATGACCTCGAGGTAGACCTGGCCCGTGGTCAGGTTGTTGCGCCGTCCGAGGTCGACGTCGAGGAACCGTTCGTAGGTGCCGATGTCGAGGTCCGTCTCCGCACCGTCGTCGGTGACGAAGACCTCGCCGTGTTCGTACGGACGCATCGTGCCGGCGTCCACGTTGATGTACGGGTCGATCTTGATGGCGGTCACCCGGTAACCGCGCGCGCGCAACAACGCACCGACGCTCGAGGTCGTGATCCCCTTGCCGAGGCTCGAGACGACCCCGCCGGTGACGAAGACGTACTTGGTGTTCGTATCCACCCGCTTCACCTTCTCCCGGGTCGGCATCGTAGCACCGGGTCATGCTACCGTCTGAACGCGCGCGCACCCTGCCCGCTCTGCGCGAGCGGGGCCCGCTCCGCGCGGACGTGCACGCGAGGCCTATCCATGCCCCAGTCTCCGAGCGGCCGACGCCGCGGCATCCTCTTCGTCATGACCGGCGCTTCGGGCGTCGGCAAGGACACGATTCGTCGCGCGGCCTCGGACGACCTGGCCGACATGGTCTACTCGGTGTCGGCCACCACGCGCCCCCGCCGAACGGGCGAGACCGACGGCGTGCAGTACCACTTCGTCGACCGAGCGCGCTTCGACGCCCTGGTGACGGCCGGCGCGATGCTCGAACACGCGTCGTACGTCGGCGATCTCTACGGCACCCCGGCCGCGCCCGTCGACGCCGCCATCGCCGGGGGCCGCGACGTGCTGGTCGAGGTCGAGCTGGACGGGGCGCGCCAGGTGAAGGTCGCGCGTCCCGAGGCGGTGATGCTGTTCATCGCGCCGCCGTCGCTGGCCGAGCTCGAGCGGCGCCTGCGGGGTCGCGGCACCGACCCGGAGATCAAGATCCAGAAGCGCCTGGCGCGTGCCCGCGAGGAGATCCGCGCGGTGCGCGAGTTCGACTACGTCATCGTCAACGACGAGGTCGGTCGCGCCGTCGCCACCTTCCGCGCGATCCTGGCCGCCGAACGCGCCCGGGCGCGCTTGCTCACCGACGAGCAGTTGGCGGCCTTCTTGCAGGAGTGAGGCGTCGCCGGACGGGGGCGGGCGCCACGGTCTGATACAGTCCGGTCATCGGGTCGCGCGCGGCGACCCGCGGGTCGGTTCACCGACCTTCGGGCCTCCGCTGCGGCCTTTGGCATGTTCCCGAGGAGGACCCTCTTGTCGCAAGTAGGCTACGACCGTCTGTTGGCGCTGACCGATTCCCGCTACCGCCTCTCCACGATCGTCGCGCGGCGCGCGGCGCAGCTCAAGGGTGGGATCCCCACCACGCTCCACGCGGACGAGATGCCCGAGGCACGCCTCAACAGTGTCACGCTGGCGATGAAGGAGTTCGAGCTCGGCCGCGAGGTGCGCTTCGGCGAGGACCTGCCGACGGCCGAAGAACTGCGTCGAACCGTGCAGGACGAGCGTCGTCGCGAGGAACCGACGTTCACCGTGTCGCGGCCGGCCTTCGACGACGACGACGACCTCTGAGTTCACCGCACCTGCAGCGGGCCGGTGACCACCGGCCCGGGCTCCACCGGCGCTCCCCGAGGGCGCCGGTGCCGTACCATGACCTGACATGCCGAGCAAAGAGTACCGACAACGTCTCATCGAGGAGCTCGTCGAGCGGGAGTTCGTCTCCACCCAGGCCGAGATCGCCGAACACCTGGCCCGTCGCGGCATCAAGGTGACGCAGGCGACGATCAGCCGTGACGTCAACGAGCTCCGCCTGGTTCGGCTCCCTGCCGGCAACGGTCAGCATCGCTACCGCTCCACCCCGCTCGCCGCCCAAGAGGACGTCGTGGGCGAACTCACGCAGCGCTTCAAGCTGTTCGTGCGCGACCTCGATCGCGGCGACAACCTGCTGGTGATCGACACCGACGAAGGCCACGCCAGCGGGATCGCGTACGTGATCGACAAGCTGGACCGCGACGAGATCGTCGGCACGCTCGCCGGCCAGAACACGATCCTGGTGATCTGCCGCAGCGTGGACGCCGCGACCTCGCTGCTCGACGAGTTCGAGGGCCTGCTCGAGTAGCCGCCCGCCGGACTGACGTTCTCACGACCCCCGTGCTAGCCTCACCCACGTCACGGAGGTCTCGATGGTTCGCATGTGGTCCGTCCTCGTCGCCGTTCTCCTCTCCTGGGCGGTGGCCGCCGACGTCGCCGTCCACCCCTTCCGCGCACAGGATCCGGTCGTCGGCGTCGCGCTCGCCGAGCGGGTGGCCGACGCCCTCACCGGGGTCGACGTGCTCGGCCCCGAGCTCGTCCCAGCCCTGATCGCGCCCATCGTCGTTCCCGACGGGTTCGTCAACCCGATCGTCTTCCTGCCCGAAGGCGTCGTCGGGCCGACGGGCGTGACGGTCCTCGCCGACGTGCTGGGGACCCGCTCGGCCGTCAGCGGCGAGCTCGCGATCGAGGCCGACGGGTTCCGGCTCGACCTGTGGGCGGCCGTCGAAGGACGCGTGCGGCACGCCGTCGTGCGGGCGCCCACGGACGCTCCGCACGTGTTGGCACAACGCGCGGCCACGCGGGTGGCGGCCTGGATCGGGGGTGGTACGCGCCAGGCCCGGACGCTCGACCTGGCAGGTCCGGACGGCGAGGCGGCTCGGGCGCGTGCGCTCATCGGCGCTGGCTTCGTCGGCGAGGCCCGCGCCCTGCTCGAAGGTCTGACGTCGCCCGATGCGGCCGACGCTCGGTTGCGCGACGACCTCGTCGCCGCGCTCGAGGGGGACGACACCGGCGCACCGGGCCTGGCCGCCGTCGTGGCGTTGCAGGCCGGTGACCCCGCCGCGACCACGGCCGCGTTCGAGCGTTGGCGGACGGCGGGCGGACCGCCCGTGGTCGACGTCTGGCTGGGTGCGCTCGGTCACAGCGTCCAGGACGACGAAGCCGCGCGTATGGCGTACGACCGGGCGGCCGGTTACCCCTACGGCCGGGCGGCCCGGGCCGCCTACGCGGCGGCCACGAGCGAACCGGCGCTCGCCGTCGACGACCTGCGAGCGCTGACCGATGGTCGCGGCCCGGGCACCCTGCTGGCCGCGTCGTTCGCGGCGCAGACGCTCGGTGACCTCGTGCTCGAGGACGAGCTGCTCGAAGCGCTCGGCCGCAGCGCACCCTTCTTCGCGTACCCGTTCGAACGCCGTTCGTTCCTGGCGTTCGACCGTGACGACGCCCTGACCGCGGCCGAGGTGCTCGCCGTGGCGATCGACCTCGAGCCCGACAGCGACCTGTACTGGACGAACCTCGGTTGGGCGCGCTACCTGTTGGGCGACCTCGCGGGCTCGGAGACCGCGTCACGCCGGGCGCTCGAGCTCGACCCGAGCCAGTTCATCGCTCGCTACAACCTCGGCCTCGTACAGGTGGTCACGGGCCGCTTGGACGCCGCCCTGAGCGTGTACGCCGACGCCGTCCTGGCCGACCCCGAGGTGGACGACGAAGCCATCGCCGACCTGGTGGCGGCGGAGACCCTGTACCCGACCGCGGTCGGGGTGCCCTACGCCCTCGGCTTCTTGCTCGAGCGCGAGGGTGATCGCGACGCCGCGGCGGACGCGTACGCCCGCTACGTGGCGCTGGCCCAGGTCGATCCGGCGGCGGTCGATGCGGGGCGCGTCGAGGAGGCGCGCGAGCGGGTCGACGCGTTGCGCGCGCCGCCCCCACCGATCGAGGTGCTGGGCGCGCCGCGCGTGTCGTTGAGCCCCCGCTCGCCCGCGCTCGAGACGGTGCAACCCGGCGATCCGCTCACGGTGTCGTTCGAGGTCAGCACCCCGGGCGACGCGCTCCCGCGTCGACTCGAGCTCTCGGCCACATGGAGCATCGAAGGGGAGGGCGTCGCCGTCGAGGACGAGGCCACCGTCGAGGTCCCCACGGGCGCCATCGGCTTGGTCGTCGACGCGTTGCGGCTCGAACTGCCCGCCGACCTGCCCGCAGGCACCTACACGCTCGACGTCGCCGCGGAGGGCGACGGCGTCTCGGCCACGGCGACGACCACCTTCGAGGTCGCGGGAGAGCCCGACCCGTTCCGAGGTCTCATCGGTCGCGGTCTGGTGCTCACGGCGCTCGACACGGGCCAGGCGCTCGTGACCGAGCGCGACCTGAGCGCCGGTCGAGCGGGCCTGGTCGACCGCCTGGTCGGGGAGCTGCAGCGCGCAGCGCCGACGGCCGCCGAGGTCCTGCCGCCGATCGAGACGGGTCGGTTCGCCGGCTCGACCGGTGGCGAAGCGTTCGCCGAGAGCGGTCCCGAGGAGGTCCTCGCCTTCTTGCGGTACCTGCTCGACAGCGGTGCCCGCTCGACGAGCTTCGCGTTCGTCGACGCGTACGCGCAGTGGGTGGTCGAAGGCGCGCCCTGAGGGCCCGTCAGCCGAACAGGCGTTCGGCGATGCGGAAACCGCCGAGGTAGGTGCCGATCACCGAGCCGAGCGTCGCGAGCGCGAAGACGAGCAGCGCGCGCGCCGCTCGGTTCGTCCACCAGCCGCTCGCCTTCGTGACGTCGCGGCGGAGGTCCACCAGGTCGCCCACGCGCGGGCGGCGCAACGACAGTTCGACCCCGGCAGCGACGAAGCCGGCCCCGATGAACGGGTTGAGCGACGTGAAGGGTGCCGCCAACGCCGTGACCACGACGGTGACCGGGTGCCCGAGCGCGATGGCGGCCCCGAGCCCCGCCAGGCCACCGTTGATGATCACCCATTCGAGCAGCAGCCGCAGGCCGAGTTCGGTCTCGCGCGCGAAGCCGATCACGAAGCCGGCGACGACGAGCGCGACGAGCACCCAAGGTGCCCAGCGACGCCACGCGCCCGGCGGGGGCGTCGTGCTCAGCGTGGCGAGTTCGGTCTCGATCGCCGCCGGACCCGCGTCCGGCCCACCGAGCGCGTCGGCCAAGCCGGCGAGGTGACCGGCGCCGACCACGACGAGGAGCGACCCGGGGCGGCGGCCGCGCGCCTCGGCGGCCGCCAGCTCCTGGCGAAGGCGCAACGCCATGAACCGGTCGCGTTCGGCGATGAGCGGCTCGTACACGCGCGCCTCGTCCTCGGCGAACTCGGCGAAGGTCGACGCCAACACGTCGCCCTCCTTGAGCCGCTCGATCTCGGCCTCCGCCACCGGCTGGCGGTTGAGGACGCTGCCCACCACGCCAGCGAGCAGCATCGTCCGCTGCCACCACGGCACGTTGGCGACCACCCGCTGCAGCGTGACCCCGAGGTCGCGGTCGACGAGCCACAGTGGCAGGCGCCGCTCGCGCGTCCCTTGGATCGCGGCGCGCATCTCGGCGCCCGGCTCGATCCCGAGCTGATCGGCCAGCCGCTGCTGGAACGCGCCGAGGGCCAGGCTCACCGCCACCATCCCGAGCTTCTTCTTCCGCCACACCTCGAGCAGGTCGAGCCGGGCGAAGCCGCGCTCGTCGATCAGGGCCGCGTGGCGGGCGGGATCGAGCTCGATGGCGACGGCGTCGACGTCGCCGCTCGCGATCGCTTCGGACACCTCCTCCGCGCTGCGACGCGACACGTGGGCGGTCCCGAGCAGGAGGACGCGGGTCCCGCCCACGTCGAGCTCGCGTCGCGGTCCGTCGACGGGCGTGGCAGGAGGCGGGGCGGAGGGCATCGTCATGGGCGCGAGTCTACCGTCGACACACCCGAGCGACGGCTGCGGACCCGACGCTGCCCCCCGTCCGAAGGTCGCCGACGGGGTCGGACGGACGCGAACGGCGGCGGCAGCTAGGATGGCGGGCATGAACCTCCGGCGTTCCGAGGGCCCCCGCGCCCCCCGCTCCTCGCTCTACGCCCAGGTGCGCTTCGCGCGCGTCTGGCTTCCGGCCCTGATCGTCGGCGTCGTGCTCTTGCATCAGCTCGTCGTGGTGCCCCTTGGGGACGCCGCGTTCCGCTTCTGGGCGCAGCTGCTCTTCTACGCGATCCTGGGACCGATCGTGACGTTCGTGGTGCTCGACTGGATCGCCGGTGCGGTCCAGGAGCGCGAACGCGCCCAGGTCGAACTCGAGGCGCTCTACGGCGAGCTGCGCGACAGCTACGCGGTCCTCGGCGCCTTGCAGCGGATCACGGAGCGTTTCGCCTCGGCCCCCGACCTGGAGACCGCGGTGCGCGCCGCCGTCGGCGGCGTCCGCGAGGCGACCGGGGCCGCCGCCAGCGCGGTCGTGCTGGGCCAGAAGGTCCTCGGGCTCGATCACGAGCCTCATCGCGATCCCGACCGCCTGCGCGGGTACGCGTTGGCGTTCGACGAGGCGCTCTCGGGCGGGGGGCCGGTTCCTACCTGGACCGGGCCGGGCGAGACGGTGGGCCTCCCCTTGGACTGGGGCGGTCGGCACGAGGGCGCCCTGTTCGCCTGGTTCGACCGGCCCCCCGACGATCAGCGGAACGAGACGCTGGCGATCGTCGCCGCCGACTTCGCCGCCGCGGCCGAAGCCGTGCAAGGCCGCACCCGAGACCTGCTCACGCTGTTCGAGGTCGACCGCAGCATCCGCGCCGAAGGCAACCTGGCGCGGCTGCTCGACACGCTGCTCACCCAGATCATGGCGCGTGTCGACGCGGGGGGCGCTGGCGTGTACCTCCTCGATGAGGACGGCTCGCTGGCGTTGCGGGCCGCGGTCGGCGTGGAGGGTCGAGCGGCCCTCGCGGACCCGAGCGCACCGATCCGCGCGGGCGAGGGCATGCTGGGCCGCGTGGTCGTCGACGCGCAGAGCGTCGTGCTGCTCGAGATCGACGACGCGGCTCGCACGGGTGGCGGTGCCTTGCTCGCGCACGCCGGTTCGGCGACGCTGCTGCCGCTGATGGCGGGCGAGCCGATCGGGCGCGTGCAAGGCGTGGTCGTGCTCACCCACCCCGAGCCGGGCCATTTCGACGCCGGTCACCTGCCCTTCCTGGCGCTGTTGGCGAGCCAGGTCAGCTTGGCGGTCCGCAACGCCGACGCGTACCTGCAGTCCGAGGAGCTGGCGATCGCCGAGGAGCGCGCCCGCATCGCTCGCGAGATCCACGACGGCGTCGCCCAGTCGTTGGCGTTCGCGGCCCTCAAGCTCGACCTGGTGGTGCGGCTTCTGCGGCGCGACCCCGACGAGGCCGAGCAGGAACTGGGCCGGGCCAAGGCGACGATCCGCGAGATGATCCGCGAGGTGCGACGCAGCATCTTCGCGCTCCGACCCGTCGACCTCGAGCGCTACGGGTTGGTGGAGACCCTGCGGCGGTACGCTCTCGACTTCGGACAACAGAACGACGTCGGCGTCGAACTCGACGTCGCGCCGCTGGCGGGGCTCTCGATGAAGACCGAGGCCGTACTGTTCCGGATCTTCCAGGAGGCCATGAACAACGTCGCCAAGCACGCCAAGGCGAGCTCGGTGCACGTGGCCCTGGGGCCCTGCGGCGACGACGCCGTCGAACTCGTGGTCGAGGACGACGGCGTCGGTTTCGATCGCACGCAGGTGGCCGATCGGGTGACCACGGCGGGCGGCTTGGGTCTGCGTCAGATGGAGGAGCGGGTCACCGCCCGCGGGGGGCGGTTCAGCGCGGTGAGCCTGCCCGGGAAAGGCACGCGCGTACAGGTGCGGGTGCCGGTGTGACCTGGGCCCGTACCGTGGCCCCGCGCGTGTGCCGGCGAAGCCGGCACGGGTGCCGGCGAAGCCGGCACACCCTCACTTGCGGTAGCTGGTACCGAACCGCTTCTGGAACTTCTCGACGCGGCCTTCGGTGTCGATGAACCGCTGCTGGCCCGTGTAGAACGGGTGGTTGCCGGACCAGACGTCGACGTGGACCTCGGGCTTGGTGCTGTAGGTCTCCAAGACGACCTGACCTTCGCAATACACCTTGCAAGGCACCATCTTCGGGTGGATGTTCTTCTTCATCGTGTCCTCCGTGGGCGCGACTCGGGTCGGGCCCTGGGCACGGGCGTGGTCGTGCCCGCCATGACCGAACGAGCGTAGCACGTCGGCTCAGCGCCTTGGCGTCGCCGGGCATCGGCGGGGCGGTCGGTCACCGTGCGGCCGCGGCGCGCACTTGGCGCTGGAGGCGCGCGAGGATCGCCGACATGCCACGCAGGCGCAAGGGCGAGATCGCGCGCGCCAGGCCGAGCGCGTCGGCCACGTCGGGCGGGACGGCGAGCACCTCGTCGACCGTCGCACCGTCGAGACCGGCGTACAGGATGCCGGCGAACCCGCGGGTGGTGGGGGACTCCTCGGGTGCGTCGAAGTGGAGCCGCACCCGACCCTCGGCGTCGACGTCCGTCGCCAGGAAGAAGGGCGTCTGGCACTCGTCGACGCGCTCGAGTCGATCCGGCTGGTCGCGCAGCGCCGGCGGCAGGGGTGGCACGCTGCGGGCGTACTCGAGCAACAGTTCGAGGGCGAGGGACGGTGGCGCCGAGCGGAAGGTGGCCACCACGGTGGCGAGGCGGTCGGGCAGCTCGGGAGGGACCATGGCACCAGGATACGGCGGTGCTACCCTGCAGCCGTCATGTGCGCATTCCCCGACCGCTACGCCCTCACCCCACGGGGACCCGTCGACGCCGTCGTACGGGTACCCGGCTCGAAGTCGATCACGAACCGAGCCCTGCTCGCCGCGGCCCTCGCCCGCGGCCCGTCCACCCTGCACGGCGCCCTCGTGGCGGAGGACGCCGAGGTCATGGTCCGGGCGCTGCGCGCGCTCGGCGCCCGCGTCGAACCCCGCCGCGACGATCCGACGACGATCGACGTCGTCGGCGTCGACGGGCGCTGGACGACGGCCGGTGCCGAACTCGACCTGGCGCTCTCGGGTACGTCCCTGCGCTTCCTGACGGCCGCGGTGGCGTTGGGGCGGGGTCGCTTCGTCCTCGACGGCGTCGAGCGCATGCGGGAGCGGCCGATCGGCGACCTGATCGCCGCCCTCCGCCGGCTACGCGTCGACGCCCACGCGGCCGACGGCGACACGCACCCGCCGGTGGTGGTGAACGCCGCAGGTCTCGCCGGTGGTGAGACGACCGTCGTCGGCGACCGTTCGTCGCAGTTCCTGTCCGGCCTGCTGCTGGCGGCGCCCTGCGCACATGGACCCGTGACGATCGGCATCGTCGGCACGCTCCAATCGAAACCCTTCGTCGACCTGACGCTCGACGTCATGGCCGCGTTCGGGGTGGGCGTCGAGCGCGTCGGGTACGACCGCTTCGACGTGGTGCCGACCCCGTACGTGGCTCGGTCGTACGACGTGGAGGGCGACGCCATGGCGGCCGGCTACGCCTGGGCGACGGCGGCCCTGGCCGGGGGACGGGTGCGCGTCGACAACGTCGGCCGTACGTCGCGGCAGGGCGATCGGCGCTTGCTCGACGTCCTGGGAAGCATGGGGTGCACGGTGACGTGGCACGACGACGCGTCGGAACTCGTGGCGCCCGCGCACGGCCGCTTGCGCGGTGGCACGTTCGACCTCAACGACCTCCCCGACCAAGCCCAGACGTTGGCGGTGGTCGCGCTCGTCGCCGACGCCCCGGTGCGGATCACGAACGTCGGCAACCTACGCATCAAGGAGACCGACCGCCTGCATGCGCTCGGCACCGAGCTCGGCAAGCTCGGCGCCGCCGTGGACGTCGGCGCCGACTCGATCACGGTGTCGCCGCTGACGGCGCCCCCGCCGCCCGTCGAGATCGACACCTATGGCGACCACCGCATGGCGATGGCCTTCGCGCTCGTGGGCGCGCGCTGGCCCGGGGTGGTGGTGCGCGACCCGGGGTGCGTCGCCAAGACCTACCCGGGCTTCTTCGACGACCTGCAGAACTGGGGCGTGGGGGTGAGCGCCGCATGAGGCGGCCGACCGGAACCCACCCGACCGACCTGGGGGTGATCACCTTCGACGGTCCCGCCGCATCGGGCAAGTCGAGCGTGGCACGCCGCGTCGCACACGCGCTGAACGTTCCGTTCGTCTCCTCGGGTCTGCTGTACCGGACGGCCACCCTGCTGGCGGAGAGGGCGGGCGTCGACCTCGACGACGCGTCGGCCGTCCTGGCGGCGCTCGCCGAACACCGCGTCGAACTGCGCCCCGGGGTCCTGGGCGAGACGCTCCTGGCGGACGACGAAAACGTCACCGACGCGCTGCACACCGACGCCGTCGACGCCTGCGTCTCACGCGTGGCCGCCCATCCCGGCGTGCGCGACTGGGTGGGGGCGCGCTTGCGCGAGATCGCCCCGCCGTTCGTGATCGACGGCCGCGACATGGGATCGGTCGTGTTCCCCGACGCGTCGCACAAGTTCTACCTCGACGCCGCACCCGAGGTCCGAGCCGCGCGACGGGTCGGCGAGCGGGCGGCCGACCTCGCCCAGGTGGCGGCCGCCATCCGCCGTCGGGACACGCTCGACGCGCGCCAACTCGCCCCCGCGCCGGACGCCGTGCACCTCGACACCGGCACGCTGACGCTCGACGAGGTCGTGGCTTGGGCGCTGGCACGGCTCGGCGCGGCGAGGCCCGTGTGAGGCAGGTCCCGGTGGGTCGCGAGGTCGGCACGCCGTGGTCGCGTCCCGTGGCCGAGCTGTCGCGCGTCGTCGTGGCGAGCACCTCGCACAAACCGAACGCCCATCCGCCGGCGCGCCTGCTCGCCGCCCGTTTCGCGTCCGCCGGCGTCGACGTCGAGGTCGATCTCGACGGCGTCCGGTCGCTCGGCGACCTGCGTCCGCCGGCGGACCTGGTCGTGGCGGTCGGCGGCGACGGCACGATGCTGGCGACCGCCCGTAGGCTCGTCGGCCACGACTGGCCGATGCTGGGGGTCAACCTCGGCAAGCTCGGCTTCCTGGCGGCGTTCGGCGTCGACGAGGCGCTCGCCTACGCCAGCGGAACGCCGCCGACCGGTTGGCGCGCGATCGCCTCTTCGACCCTCTCGGTCTCGGTACGAGGCGGGCCCCCGGCGATCGCGTTCAACGACGTCACGGTGTCCCAGGGTGTGATGACGCGCCTCGTGCACGTGCGGCTCGACGTCGACGGCCTGGCGGCCGCCGAGTACCGGGCCGACGGCGTGGTGGTGAGCACCCCGGTCGGCTCCACCGCCTACTCGCTCTCCTTGGGCGGTCCGATCCTCCTCCACGAGCTGCGGGCGATCCTCGTGACGCCCCTCGCGCCGCAGGCGCTCGCCAACCGCCCCATCGTGCTCGGTCCCGACGCGCGGCTGCGGTTCACGATCGAGGGGCAGCCGGACGAGATCGCCCTGGTGCTCGACGGTCAGGAGCGCATCGACCTGGCGAGCGGCGACGCCTTCGAGGTCTCGCTCGGCCCCGACGTCGTGCGCCTCGTACCCGCCGGCTACGACCCGTTCGCCGTGTTGCGTCAGAAGCTGCGCTGGACCGAAGGACCACCCCTGCGCCCGCAGCCGGATCCCGCCGCCGTCGGGGCGCCGAAGCCGTCGGAAACGTGAGGTGCGACATTGGCCGCTCGCGACGCACCCGGCGATGATGCGCGCATGACGTCGCTCCCCCCCGAGTTCTTCCGGCGCCACGACGAGGGCCCGGATGCCCAGTTCTACGCGGTCCCGCGGACGGACTCCCATCTCGACGCCGTCGGTGACGCCATGTTGGCGCGGTGGTACGACGAGCTGCTGCCGCCGACGGGTCGCGTGCTCGACCTGTGCGCGGGCGCGGTCTCGCACCTGCCCGAGCGCTGCCGCGAGGTCGCCGGCGTAGGGCTCGACCGTCGAGCCCTGGCGCGCAACGGCCAACTCAGCGAGACGCACCTGCTCGACATCAACGCCCAACCGGAGCTCCCGTTCGCCACGGCCAGCCTGGCGGGCGCGGTCTGCACCGTCAGCGTGCAGTACCTGACCCGACCGATCGAGACCGTGCGCGAGGTCGGCCGCTGCCTCCGGCCGGGGGCACCGTTCGCCATCGCGTTCTCCAACCGCATGTTCGCGTCCAAGGCCGTGCTGTGCTGGCGCGCTTCGGACGATGCGGCGCATCTCCGGCTCGTGCAGGGCTACCTGCGCGCGGCGGGCGGCTTCGGCGAGGTCGCCGCCCGCAGCCACGTCGGCGGCGACGGCATGGACCCGCTCTACCTGCTCTGGGCGCACGCGGATCCGTCCGTGCCACCCGGCTGAGCGATGGGTGCGACCGGCCCCGAGCTGCTCGTCCTCGCCAACGGTCGGGCGGAGGACGCCCTCGCGGCCGCGTTGCTCATGGCGTTGAGGCCACGCCTGCCCGGCTGGCGCTTCGCAGCGTTCCCGATCGTGGGTACCGGCAGCGCGTTCGACCGTACCGGCGCGCCCGTCCGTGGGCCGCGGCGACGGCTGCCGGCCGACGGGCTCACCCTCCACCACCCCACCCTGTTGTGGGCCGACCTGCGCGCGGGCCTGATCCCGATGACGCTCGCTCAGGTGCGGACCTTGCGGGCCGCTCGTCCCACGGCGGTGCTCGTGGTCGGCGACGTCTACGCCCAGGGCCTCGGCGCGTTGGTCCCGGGCGCCCGCCGTTTCGTGGTGCAGCCTCTGGTGTCCGCACGGCTCGCCGAGGGCGGCACGCCGGTGGCGTGGAACCGCACGTTCATGGAGCGGATCCGCGCACCGGAGCGGTCGCTCTTGCGGCGCGCTGAGGCCGTCTACCCGCGCGACGAGGCCACGGCCGCCTGGTTGCGGGCGCACGGCGTGCAGCGGGCCCGGTTCCTGGGCAACCCGATGATGGACGCTCTGACGGGGACCCGGTTGCCCGGAACGACGCCCGGCGCGACCGTGGCCCTGCTGCCGGGCTCGCGGGCGTACGCCGGTCGATCGATCGAGACGATGCTCGCGGCCCTCGAGCGCCTGGCCGACGAGGGCGAGCGGATCACGGCGTGGGTCGCGTGGACCCGCGGCGCGGTGCCCCACCCGACTGGCCGGCTGGGCCGTGGACGCCACGCCTCCGCACCCGACGTGGACGCGAGGCGACGTGCGCGTGGGGTGGACCGAGGGCCGCTTCGCCGACGTCCTCGCCAGCGCCGACGCCGTGCTGGGGACGTCGGGCACCGCCCAGGAGCAAGCGGCCGGACTCGGCTTGCCGGTCGTGTCGTTCCCGGTCGGCGTCGCCTACTCCGACGCCTTCCTCGCCAACCAGCAGCACCTGCTCGGGGACGCGCTCGTCCGTGTACCGCCGGTGGCGTCGGCCGTCGCGGACGCGGTCCGGCGCGCGCTCACCGACGTCGACGTCCGCGCTGCGGCGCGCCGTGACGGGCCGGCCCGGATGGGTCCGCCGGGTGGCACGGCGGCGATCGCCGACGACGTGGCGGCGCGCCTCGCGGAGCCGCCGCACCCGTCGGCCGGCCGTCGCTGAGCGTCAGGCGCCCGTCACGAGGGTCGACCGACCCCGACCGCGGCCGGCCGCGTCGGCCTCGGCCAGCATCTCGGCGAGGCGCGAGCGGCACCGGTCGTGCTTCTTGGCGTACGCGCCGTGCGCGTACGCCGCGTCGAAGAGCGTCGCGAGGCGCCCCTCGCCCGCCAACCACAGCGGCACCCGCTGATCGTAGAGCTTGTCGACGAGGTGCACCCACCGCAATGCGCTCTGCTGGTCGGGGATCGTGCGCGCGCCGCGCACGACGAGCGCACCCGCGCTGCGTCCCCAGGCGCCGTAGCGCACCGGGTGCAGGCCGGCGAGCGCCTCGTGCAGCTCGGCCCACCCGGCGCCCACCGCGTCGGGGGGCGCGGTGGCCAGGTCGGCGTCGCGGTGCAGGGATCGGTCGTGCCCCACGAAGCGATGGTCGGGACCGTCGATGCGAACCGTCCGGAACGACGAGGCGATCGACTGGATCTCGCGTGCGAACGCGTGGGCGTCGAAGCGCCCCTGCCCCTGGGCCTCCGGCGCCGTGTTCGACGTGGTCAGGACGCGGGCACCGCGAGCGAACACGTGCGAGAGGAAGGTCTTGACGATGAGCGTGTTGCCCGGGTCGTCGAGCTCGAACTCGTCGATGCAGTACAAGCGCTCCTGCCCGAGGGCGTCGAGCGCACGCGGCATCCCGAGGGCGCCGATCGCGGCCACCAGCTCCGCGAACGACAGGTACAGCTTCCGTGTCTCCGGCGACGCATGCCAGGCGGCCGCGAGCAGGTGGGTCTTGCCGACGCCGAAGCCGCCGTCGAGGTAGAGGCCCGCGACCGGCGCCGGGGCACGTCGTTGCCACGGCCACCGCGGCTCCGGCCGGCGGGCCGCCACGAACGCCTCGACCGCCTCGCGGGCCGACCGCTGGCTCGCTTCGGCGGGCACGTAGGAGGCGAACGTGACGCGCCCGAAACGCGGGGGCGGGACCCACGCTTCACGACCGGGGACGTCGGGGACGGGCAGATCGGCGAGACGGCGCACGCGCGGGACGCTACCACGCGTACCCGGCGCAGGCGCGCCCTGCTGCCGCTCGCGTTGACGGCGGCGCGCTCCGGGCCGTACCCTCACGACACGTCCGTGCGGCGGGGAAGTCCGGTGCGAATCCGGCGCTGTCCCGCAACGGTATCGACCACGGCCCGACGCCGAGTGGCGTCGCGGACCTGGACGAAGCCCGATGACCGCCCGCGAACGACCCCGCACCCCTTGCGCGGACGAGGGAGGGCGACCGGCTTTCGCCGCCGGCGGTGCCGCACCACGGCATCCTCACGCCCCGGCGATCGCCTCGACGGCCGGCCTCCTCACCGCCTCCGCCGTCGCCCCTCGAGCGCAAGCGCCCCTGGAGGCCTTGCATGCGACCCATCTTCCAGCCCTACCCGACCGACGCGGTCGGCGCGCGGCGAGGCCAGCGGTTCCTCGCGGGCGCACGCCGCCTGCGCCTCGCCGCCCTCTGCGCGTTCGCCCTCGCGACGAGCCTCGTCCCTACGGCGGTCGCCCAGAGCGTGCGCGTCGTCGACGACACCGGCCGGGACGTCGTGTTGGCAGCGCCGGCGTTGCGCGTCGTCTCGATGGTGCCCAGCCACACCGAGACCCTCTGCGCCCTCGGTGCCTGCGACCGCCTGGTGGGCCGCGACGCGCTGAGCGACGCCCCCGCGGACGCGCTCGCCGCGCCCACGCTCGGGACCGCCTTCGCGCCCGATCTCGAGGCGCTCGTCGCGCTCGCACCCGACCTGGTCCTCAGCGACGGGTTCGCCGGCCTGGAGGACGCCCTGGCGCCGTTCGGGATCGCCGTCTACGCGGGCACGCCGCAGGGGCTGTCGGACCTGGGGCCTTACGTGGACGACCTCGGGGCGCTGCTCGGCCTGCCGCTCGAGGCCGCCGCCCTGGCCGACCACCTGGAACGGGGCCTCGAGGCGGTGCGCGTCGCGGTGGCGGGCGCCGACCGACCGACGGTCTTCGTCGAGATCGACGCGACGCCGTACGCAGCGGGTCCGACATCGCTCGTCGGCGCCATCGTGTCGATCGCGGGGGGCGAGCACGTGATCGACGCTTCGCTCGGCGCGTACCCGCAGGTCGATCCGGAAGCCATCGTGGCCGCCGACCCCGAGGTCATCCTGCTCATGGACGCTCCGTACGGCGTCACGGCCGCCGACGTCGCCGCCCGGCCCGGCTGGGCCGATCTGCGCGCGGTCCGGGACGGACGCGTCGTCGAGCTGACGCAGGACGAGACCGACGCGCTGTCGCGGCCCGGCCCGCGGTTGGTCCAGGCCGCCGAGGCGCTCGCGCGGCGCCTCCATCCGGGGCGGTTCTGAAGATCGCCGCGCCCGTGCCCGTCCCGGGCTCTCGGTCACGGCCGAGCGCCGCGCGGCTGCCGGTCGGGGCGCCGTCGTGGTCGCTGCTGGCGTCAGGGGCCGTCCTCGTCGTGGCCCTGTTGGGCGCGGCGACGCTCGGTTCGGTGGAGCTGTCGCCGGCCGAGGTCATGGCGGCGGTCGGTCGTGGCTTGGCCCGCGCGATGGGTGCGCTCGACGGCCCTGCGGACGTCGCCGAGACGATCGTGGTGCGGATCCGCCTGCCGCGTGTGCTCCTCGCCGCCACGGTCGGCGCCGGCCTGGCCTTGGCGGGCGCGGCGTTCCAGGGCGTCTTCCGCAACCCGCTCGCCGACCCCTACCTGCTCGGCGCGGCGTCGGGCGCCGGCCTCGCGGCCGCTTCGGTCATGGTGCTGGGCTCGGCCACGGCCTGGTGGGCGTCCGCGGGGGTCGGCGCGGCCGCCTTCGTCGGCGCGGTCGCGACGGTCGCGCTCGTGGTGGCGCTCGCGCGCCAAGGGTCGCGGATCCCCGTGGTCCCGCTGGTGCTGGCCGGGGTGGTGGTCGGGTCCTCGCTCTCGGCCGGCACCTCGTTCGTGCTCCTCGCGGCGCGCGAACAGGCCGCGGGTGTGCTCGCCTGGCTGCTCGGGAGCTTCGCCTTCGCCTCCTGGGACCGCTTGGCCTGGGCGCTTCCCGCGGTGCTGTTGGCCGGGGCGGTGATCGTCCTCTCGGCCCGGGCGCTCGACGTGTTGCAGCTCGGGGACGCGGCCGCAGCCCAGCTCGGTTTGCCCATCGAACCGTTCAAGGTCGCCCTGGTGGTGGCCAGCACGTTGGCCACCGCCGCTGCGGTCGCGAGCGCCGGCGTCATCGGTTTCGTCGGTCTGGTGGTGCCACACGCGGTGCGGCTGGCGGTCGGGCCGGCGCACCGGCGCGTGCTGCCGCTCGCCGCCCTCTGGGGGGCGACGTTCCTGGTCTTGGCGGACCTGATCTCGCGGACCGTGATCGCTCCGGCCGAGGTCCCGGTCGGGGTCGTGACGGCCCTCGCAGGCGCCCCGTTCTTCCTCGTGCTGTTGCGGCGTCACGCCGCACGCGGCCAGCGGTGACCGCCCCGGCCTCGGTGGCGCTGGCGCTCGAGGGGGTCGAGGCCGGGTACGGCGACCGGCGCGTCTTGCACGGCGTGACGCTCGAGCTCCGCCGGGGCGAGGTCGTCGCCTTGGTGGGACCGAACGGCGCGGGCAAGTCGACGCTCGTCGCGGTGGCGTCGCGATGGCTCACGCCGCGGCGCGGCGAGGTCTGGCTCGACGGGCGTCCCATCCGACGGTACGGCCGGCAGGCGCTCGCACGGCACGTGGCCGTGGTCGCGCAAGGCGGCGAGCTGCCCGAGGGCTTCACCGCCGAGGAGGTGGTGGCCATGGGGCGCACACCGCACGCGGGCTTCCTACGCGGACCCTCACGGGCCGACGGCGACGCCGTCGAAGCCGCCCTCCGCGCGACGGACGTGCTGGACCTGCGACATCGTCGCGTGGAGACGCTGTCGGGAGGTGAACGTCAGCGGGTCGTGCTCGGGCGTGCGCTCGCCCAGGCCCCCGCCGTGCTGCTCCTCGACGAGCCGACCAACCACCTCGACCTGCGCTACCAGGTGGAGACCCTGCGAGCGGCGCGCGCGGCGGCGGCCGGCGGCGTGGCCGTCCTGGTCGTCGTCCACGACCTGAACCTCGCCGCTCGCGCCTGCCACCGCGTGGTGCTGCTCGACCGGGGCCAGGTGGTGGCCGCCGGGCCTCCGGCGGAGGTGCTCACCGAGGCGCGTCTGCGTGCCACGTACGCCGCCGACGTCCACGTGCACCTGGTGGCGGGCGCCGCCACGATCGTCCCCGCGCCGTTCGAGTGACGGCCCGCCGGCCGCTCGGTCAGCGGCGGCCCTCGAACCGGTCGTGCACGGACCGCGCGAGCTCGTAGTAGCCCACCAGCCCTTCGGTCGCCGCGCGCCAGGACCAGCCTTCCATGTCGGCGCGACCGGCGCGCCCCAGTCGGGCGCGGAGGGGCGGGTCCGTCAGCAGGCGGCGCAGCTGTTCGGTGAGGTCGCCGAGGTCGCCGGGCGTGAACATGAGACCGTTCTCGTCGTGCCGGATCACGTCGGGCACCCCGCCCGCACGGGCACCGACGGCGGGCACGCCGGAGGCCATCGACTCCATCGCGACGAAACCGAGGGTCTCCGTGTCGGAGGGGAACGCCAGCACGTCGGCGCTCGCGTAGGCGCTGGCCAGCTCCTCGCCGCTCATGTAGCCGGTGAACGTCGTGGCCGTCCCGGCGAAGCGGCGTCGCAGGGCGGCCTCGGCCGGACCCGCGCCGACCACCGCCAGGCGCACACCCGGCAGCGTCGTCACGGGCGCGTACAGCCAATCGAGGCGCTTCTCGGCCGAGAGGCGACCGACGTAGAGCATCAGCGGCGCGTCCGGGTGCCCCTCCGACAGGCGTGCGCGCATGGCGGGATCGCGTTTGGACGGGTGGTAGAGCTCGGTGTCGACCGCCTTCGGCCACAGCCGCACGCGTTGGATCCCCAGCCCCCGGGCCGAGTTGACCATCGGCTGCGAGGTGCAGAGGTTGACGTGCGCCCGGTTGTGGACGTCACGCAAGAAGACGCGCGAGAGGGGGCTCAGGAACGGCAGCCGCAGGTGCACGGCGTACTGGGTGATGTCCGTGTGGTACGAGGCCAGGAGCGGAACGTCGCGTTGGTTGGCCACCATCGTCCCCCACAGCCCCAACACCACCGGGTTCACCACGTGGACGACGTCGGGCGCGAACGCGTCGAGTTCGCGCCCCAGCCGCGGGCGGGGTAGACCCAAGAACAGCTCCGGGTACCACGGCCGGAACGACACCGCCGGCACCCGCACCACGCGGTGGCCGGCGACCTCCGAGGGAGGGTCGTGCGGCGCGAAGATCAACGCCTCGTGCCCCAACGCCCGCAACTGCTCGAGCGTCCGGACCACGCGCGTCACGACACCGTCGATCTTGGGTAGGAACGTCTCGGTGAAGATCGCGACGCGCATCGTGGGACGGCCTCAGGCCGTGGTCGCCGTCCCCTCCGGCTCGTCGTCGCCCGGCGCGGCGCCCGCCACCGCAGCCGGTACGCCCGCCGCCTGCCGGCGCGTCCAGGTACTGGTGCACGGGATCTTGTCGACGTCGGCCCGGTGCGCGTAGCGCTTGGCGACGTCGGTGACCTCGGCCAGCAACCCGTCGTCGAGCGTGGTCGGGTTCAGCCCGAGCCCGAGGAACAGGTCGTTGCGCACGTGGAGGTCGTTCTCGGCGTCCTCCTTGCGTGGGTTGGGCGTGAAGGCGACCTCCGCGCCCGTGAGGTCGGCCACCTTGCGCGCGAGCTCGCGCACCCGGTGCGTCTCGGTCATCTGGTTCAGGATGCGAACCCGTTGACCCCTGTCGGGCGGGTGGGCGAGGGCCAACTCGATGCACCGGACCGTGTCGCGGATGTGGATGAAGGCGCGCGTCTGCCCGCCGGTCCCGTGGACGGTGAGGGGGTAACCCACCGCGGCTTGCATGAGGAACCGGTTGAGGACGGTGCCGTAATCGCCGTCGTAGTCGAAGCGGTTGACGAGGCGCTCGTCGCTCGACGTCTCGGGCGTGTTCGTGCCCCAGACGATGCCCTGGTGCAGGTCGGTGATGCGGACCTCGTCGTTCTTGGCGTAGTAGGCGAAGAAGAGCTGGTCTTGGGTCTTGGTCATGTGGTAGATCGAGCCCGGGTTGCTCGGGTACAAGATCTCCTGTTGGACCCGTTGACCGTCGTCGGTGACGACCTCGACGGGCAGGTAGCCCTCGGGGATCTTCATGCCCGCCGTGCCGTACCCGTACACGCCCATGGTGCCGAGGTGGGCGAGGTGGACGTCGACGCCGCTCTCGACGATGGCGGCGAGCACGTTGTGCGTGGCGAGCAGGTTGTTGCGCACCGTGTAGCGCTTGTGGCCGCTGCTCTTCATGGAGTACGGGGCCGCACGTTGCTCGGCGAAGTGCACGATGGCGTCCGGTCGCTCGTCCTCGATGAGCGTCAGCAGACGATGGTACTGATCGGCGACGTCCAACCGCTCGAAGCGCACGGTCCGGCCCGAGACCTCGTGCCAGGCCTTGAGGCGCGTGCCCATCGGGGTGATCGGGGTGAGGCTGCCGGCCTCGAGCTCGAGGTCGATGGCGCGGCGGCTCAGGTTGTCGACGATGACCACGTCGTGGCCCAGGCGCGACAGGTGCAGGCTGGTGGGCCAGCCGCAGAAGCCGTCGCCGCCGAGGATGAAGACCTTCATGACGTCCTCCGGGGTCGGGGCGGCCGGGTGGGCGCGCACCGGGATGCGAGGGGGTTCGGCGCGCGGCGCCCAGGCGGGCGCGCATCGAGAGGAGAGCGGCTCGGCGCGAGCGGCCCACGCGTGTCCGAGCCTACCACCGGGGTTCTCAGGGCGCGGTCCGTTCCTGGACGTGCCGGAGGGCGCGTCGCCAGAACCGGCGGCAGCGCGAGAGCCAGAGCCGGCGCCGGTAGCCGTCTTGGCCGGCGCGCCACGAGGAGGGCCGCATGAACGAGGCGACGACCGCCGCGGAGATGAAGAACGGGTGCAGCGCTGCCCAGGCGACCAGCGGCCAGCCGGTCAGGTCGTGGCGTTCGAGGCGCACCAGGCCGACATGGCTGCCCCCGATCTCGACGGCCAACTTCAGCGCCCAGAGCCCCAGGACCCAGGGGGCGGCGGCCGGGACGAACGGGAGCGCCACCAGCGCCGCCGTCAACGCGAGGCTCTGGCCCCCCAGCAGCGCGATGGCGGTCCAGAACGCCGGGTGGTACTGGTCGACGTGGTGGTAGCGCGAGACCCAACGCCGCCGCTGGCGTAGCAGCGCCCGCCAGGACGGCATCGGCCGCGTGAGCACCCGTGCGTCGTGGCCCTCGAGGAAGACCGCTCGGGCACCGGGTAGGCGGCACAGGCGCTGGGCCAGCAGGTCCTCGTCGCCGGAGGGGGCGCGCCCGGCGAAGCCGAAGCCGCCGGCGCGGTCGAAGGCGGCGCGCCGGTACGCCTGATCGTTGGCGCTCGAGGCGAAGGCGCGGCCGACGCGCACCATCGAGCGGGACGTGAGCATGAGCGACAGCCAGTCGATGGCTTCGAAGCGCTCGCGGAAGGTCCTCGCCTCGCCGAAGCCGCGGGTGGTGACGATACCCAGCACGAGCACGACCGCGGGGTCGTCGAACGGCGCCGCCATCGCCCGCGCCCAACCGGGCGGGACCCGGCAGTCGGCGTCGGTGGTGAGCACGATCTCGCCGGTGCCGGCGGCGAGGCCGCGCGCCACGGCGTGGACCTTCGGCGACCAGCGCCGCGACGGGGTGCGCACCTGCACCAGGCGAACCCGGTCGTCGATCGCGGCCGCCGCACGCACGACGTCCGCGGTCGCGTCGGTCGAGCGGTCGTCGACGATCAGGAAGCGCAGCCGTCCCGGGTACGTCATGGCGCGCAACGACGCCAGCGTGCCCGGCAGGGCGTCGGCTTCGTCGTGGGCTGGGACGATCACGTCGACGCTCGGCCAGCGGCGCGCCGAGGCGGCACCGTCGTTCGCCGTCCGTGGGGTGCCCGGGCGGGTCTGCGTGCCCACCCGTGGCAGGGTCAGCACGCCCGCCGCCACCCATAGGAGGACGCCGACGTACGTGAGGACCAGGACGGCGAGCACCGCGAGCGCGACGATCATGACTCGTTCCGAACGTACCACGCCTCACGCTCGCGATCGGGCCCCGGCGCACCGACGTTGCACCGTCCCCGTCGGCGCCCGCTCGGGTCCACGGGATCGACGTGCTACCCTCGTTCGTCGTGCGCATCGGCTTCCTCACCCACCTACTCTGGGATCGCTACGGGCCCTTCTGGGTCTCCCTGGCGCGCGCGGCGGGCGCCGAGGTCGTCTTCGCGGAGCCCGACGAGGTGCTCGCCCGGTTGACCGATCCGCGGACGGCGGCGCCACCGGCGATCGCCTTCCGGCTGGCCGTCGCGGCCGCCCTCGCGCTCGAAGACGTCGACCTGCTCGTCGTCCCACGCCTCAACCCGGAGACCGACGGCGGTCCCGGTTCCGGCCAGGACCCGTGGATCGCCGACCTCCCCGCGACCCTCGGTCGCACCGTGGGCGGCGGTCCCACCCTCTGGCCCGTGGACGCTCACCTGGCGGGCTCGCTGGAGACCCCGGCGGTCACGTTCCTCGCTCGCATCGCCCGCGACGCCGGGAGTGTGCGGCGGGTCTGGTCGCAGCATCGAGCGGCCGCGCGGCCGCCACGACGGGTACCCCCGAGCCTGACCGTTCGACCCTCGGACCTGCGCACCGTGGCCGTGTTGGGGCAGCCGTGGACCGCGACACCCGCGTTGACGCGCTTGGCCACACGTCCGGCGGAGCACGGGGTCGGCCCGTACGGCTTCGAACCCGCGGACCTGCGCGCCGAGGGTTGGCGCGTCGAGCCGCGCTGGATCGACACCGACGCCGAGGCCCTCGGCGCCGTCCGCCGGTTCGCCCGAGCGGCCGCCACCGTCCAGACGCTGCGTCTCGTGATCGACGCCGCGTCCGGGAGCGATGCCTGGCTGCAGCGACGGGCCGAGGCGTTGGCACCGCGACGGTTGGAGGTCGTCGACCTGCGCGACGTCGGCGACGACGAGCGCCGTCTGCGCGCACTCCTCGATCCGAACACGTGAACGCCGTGGGCGTCCTGGCGCTCGTCGCCGCGGTCGGTTACGCGGGCGTCAACGCCTTCGGCGCCTGGGCCGTCGTACGACGGCGATCGCGGGTCGCGGCGGCGTTCCTCGTCGCGGCCGCGCTGCTGATGGTGGGGGCGGTGGCGCTCGGCTTCGACGAGCCGAGCGCCACCGCGTTCGTCGCCGCCGGCGCCGCGCTGGCGTCGTTCGCGTCGTGGTGGAACGCGCGTTCGGTGCTGCGTCGCCTGGTGCCCCGCCGCCACCTGGCGCGAGCGATCGCCGGCGTCGCCCTGGTGCTGCTCACCCTGTGGGCCGGTCGACTCTGAGGACCCTAGAAGGCGGCGACGCCCGTGATCTCCCGGCCGAGCATCAACGTGTGCACCGTGTCGGTGCCTTCGTAGGTGGCCACCGTCTCCAGGTTGAGCATGTGGCGGATCGCGACGTACTCGGTGGTGATGCCGTTGCCGCCGAGCAGGTCACGGGCCGAGCGAGCGGCGCCGAGGGCTGCGCGCACGTTGTCGCGTTTGGCCATCGAGACGCGGGGCGCGGTGTCGGCACCCCGTTCCTTCAGCCGCCCGAGGTGGTAGGCCACCAGGCTGCCCTTGGTGAGGTCGGCGAGCATGTCGGCGAGCTTGGCCTGCACCAACTGCTTGGCCGCCAGCGGAGCGCCGAAGGAGGGCCGGTCGCTCACGTAGGCGACGGCTTCCTCGAGGCAGGCGAAGCCGGCGCCGAGCACGCCCCAGGCGATGCCGTACCGCGCCTGGTTCAAGCACGCCAAGGCGCCGCCCAGACCGGCGACCTCGAGCCGTTGGGCATCGGGAACGACGACCTCGTCGAGGTACAGCTCGCTCGTCACGGAGGCCCGCATCGAGGCCTTGGTGTGGATGTCGACCGCTTGGAACCCCGCACGCTCGGTGTCGACGACGAAGCCGAGCACCCGCCCGTCGCCGCCGTCCTCGCGCGCCCAGACGATGGCGACGTCGGCCCTCGATCCACTGGTGATCCAGCGCTTGACGCCCGTGATCACCCAGTCGTCGCCCACGCGACGGCAACGCGTGCGCATCGCCCCCGGGTCGCTGCCGGCATCGGGTTCGGTGAGGCCGAAACAGCCGACCGCCTCGCCGCTGGCGAGACGCGGCAACCAGCTCCGCTTCACGTCTTCGCTCGCCCAGCGATGGATGGGGTACATGACCAGGCTCGACTGGACGCTGACGAAGGAGCGTAGACCCGAATCGACGTACTCCACCTCGCGGTTGAGCAGGCCGTAGGCGGTGGCGCTGGCGCCCGCGCCACCGTAGGTCTCCGGGAGCGTGACGCCCAGCAGGCCCTGTTCGCCGAAGCGGCGCGCCAGCGTCTCCGGGAAGACGCCCTCGGTCCACCAATCGGCGACGTGCGGCAAGAACTCGCCGCGGACGAACTCGCGCACGCCGTCGCGGATCATGCGCTCTTCGGGTTCGAGCAGCGCATCGAGGTCGTAGAAGTCGTCGAGTCGAGCGGTCGGTGGGGTCATCGATCCTCCGGCGAGCGTCAGCCGTCTCCGAACAGGCGACGCAGCGCGTCCTCTTTACTGGTGGTGCGTTGCGCGCGCCAACGCCCGTCTTCTTCGCCCGCCCGTCCGGCTGCGGCCAGCGCCGCGAGCGACGTCTCGATGGTGTCGATCGCGAGCTCCTCGTACCGGTGTTCATCGACAAGCCGTTGCACGTCGCGGACCGTGGCCCCTTGGGAGCCGGCCCGCTCGAGCGCCTCGAAGACCCAATCGTCGACCGTCATGCAACCATCCTACGACGGACCGCGCGACACCGACCCCGCCGGACCTCGCGGCGCGGGACTGGTCGCCAACGTCCGGGCGGGCGCGGTCGCCTCGCCCCACGTGACGTCGTCGCGCATCCGCACCACGTGGACGGGACACACGTCGACGCAAGCGTCGCAGCCGACACAGCGCCCGGCCTCGAGCTCGATGCGCATCCCGCCGCCGCCCCCTTCGGGGGTGTCGTCGAACACGCGCCGGATGGCGTCGGTCGGGCACACCCGGGTGCAGGCAGGGCAGAAGATGCAGCCGTCGAGGACCTCGGGTAGGCGCCACGGGACCGGCGCGTCGTCGGTGAGGTCCGCGAGCTCGAGCGCACGCAGGCGTTGCCGATGTTCGGTGGGCAGCGCCGGCCGCTCGTCCTCGACGGCCTCGGCGGGGGCGAGGCGTTCCAGCGGCGCCAGGGCCGCACCCCCCGCCGTCCGCGCCTGCGCCCAGCCGGCGGCGAAGAGGTCACGGCGCGAGAGCGTCCGCGGCGCGATCGTTCGGTCGAGCCGGTCCGTCTCGACGACGGTGACGTCCAGGCGCTGACCATGGACGGCGAGTAGCTCCGTGGCCGACGCGATCGTGGCGTCGATGACCGCGGGCACCGCGCCGCCGCCGACGTCGCACCCCTCGCACGTGCCACGTGCGAGGGTGACGTTGCGGCCGTCGCTGCCCATGCGCACCAGGTCGCTCGGCTGGAGCCGCGCCAAACAGGTCACCGACGTGGCTTCGCCCGCGACACGCGAGCACCGCAGCGCGTCGTGCGGGTCGAGGCGGGCGACGGGCGTGAGGGCGTGCGAGGGGCAGGCGGCCACGCACAGGCCGCACCCGGTGCAGTCGATCGGGTCGATCGTGACGGTACGGGTCACCCGCACGGCGTCGTGGGGGCAGGCATCGGCGCACGCGCGGCAACCGGCGCCGTGGTGCACGAGGCAGTGATCGGCCTCGAACGACGGTGCCACGTCCGCACGGCGGAACGCCCAGCCCAGCAGGTCGCGCAGCACCGTCAGCCCGTGTAGAGCTCGGTGCGGCCCGGCGTGAGCGTGCGGGGGAACAGGGTCGCGTCGAGGTAGGCGTCGAACCCGTCGAAGTCGAGCTGCTGCTTCTGATCGGACAGCGCCACGGCCGGGTTGGGATGCACCTCGACCATGATCCCGTCCGCACCCACGGCCAGGGCCGCCTTGGTGAGCGGCACCAGCAGGTCGCGGCGTCCGCCGGAGTGGGTGACGTCGACCAGGACGGGCAGGTGGGTCTCGAGCTTGGCCAAGGCGACGGCCGAGACGTCGAGCGTGTTGCGCGTGAAGCGCTCGAACGTCCGGATCCCGCGCTCGCACAGCACGACGTTCGGGTTGCCCTCGTGCAGCAGGTACTCGGCGGCCATCACCCACTCCTCGATCGTGGCCGAGAGGCCGCGCTTCAGGAGCACGGGCAGGCGCGAGCGTCCGGCGGCCTTGAGCAGCCGGAAGTTCTGCATGTTGCGTGCGCCGATCTGCAGCACGTCGACGTAGGTCTCGAAGAGGGGCAGGTCGGCGGCGTCCATCAGTTCTGCGACGAAGCGCAGCTCGTGGGCGTCGCAGGCCTCGCGCCCGAGCCGCAACCCCTCTTCACCGAGGCCTTGGAAGCTGTACGGGTCGGTGCGTGGCTTGTACGCGCCCCCACGGAAGAGCTTCACGCCACGCGCGGCGACGTGCGCAGCGGTCACGAGGACCTGCTCGCGCGACTCGATCGCGCACGGTCCCGCGATCAACACCGCCGGGTGATCGCCGCCGATGGCCACGTCCCCCACCCACACCACGGTGTCCTCGCGCCGGTGGTGCCGCGAGGTCAGGTACTGCGTCTTGTCCTGCTCCTGCTCGAGGTGCATCGACGCCTGGAAGATCTGCTTGAACAGGCTCTTGACCGTGGCGTCGGAGAAGGGACCGCGGTTGGCGGCCACAAGTTCGTCGAGCATGGACTGTTCGCGCATCGGGTCGTAGTGCGAGCGCCCTTGGGCGGTCTGCAGGCGACCGATCTCCTCGGCGACCTCGGCCCTCGCCGACAGGAGTGCGAGCAGGTCCTGGTTGAGGGCGTCGATGCGGCGACGCAGGTCGGCGATGCGGTCGTCCATGGTTCCTCCGGGCGCGACGTCGGCGCGGGGACGGGCTGGGCGTTCAGACGGGGGGATCGGCCGTGGCGGCCGCGGCGTCGGGCCGGCGCTCGGCGGCGGCGACCACGAGGACCGAGGCTTCGTAGAGCACGAGGAGTGGCACCGCGACGAGCGCGAAGTTGAACGGGTCGCCGGTCGGCGAAAGGCCTGCCGCGGCGATGAGCAACACGAGGAAGGCGACGCGCCGCTGCCGCCGCAGGAGCTGGACGTGGATCAGGCCCAACCGTGCGAGCAAGAACGCCAGCACCGGCAGCTCGAACATGAGCCCGAACACGCCCATGAGCATGAGCACGTTGCCGATGTACCGGCCGATCGACAAGAAGCCCTGCGCCTCGTCGCCGAGGAAGGAGAGCAACACGGGCACGGTCACCGGCAGCACGAGGTAGTACGAGAAGGCCACGCCGCCGGCGAAGGCGAGCGCGGTCAGCAGGATGAAGGGCACGCCGAAGCGCCGCTCGTCCTTGTAGAGACCGGGTGCGATGAAGGCCCACACCTGCGACACGATCACGGGCGCCGCCAACACCAACCCGAAGAACGACGCGATCTGCATCGACGCCGTGAACGGTTCCAGCAGCGAGAAGTACGTCAGGGTCATCTCGCCTGGCAGGGGACGCTGGAGCCAGTCCAGCACGGCGAAGCGGAACGCGAACATGACGCCCGACGCCACCACCCACGCCGCGAGAGCGACGAACAGGCGGTTGCGGAGCTCGTCGAGGTGGTCGAAGAGGGTCACGACAGCTTCGATTCAGGCCGGTCGCCGACCGCCCCCGGCCGCTCGACGACCGCGGCGCGGGTCGTGCTCAGGACGGGGCGTCCTCGCTCTCGCGAGGCTTGCCCGCGACCGGCGCCGGTTCGACGGCGGGCCCGGGCGGGGACGCCGCTGCCGTTCGGGTGGGCGCCGGGTTGACCGGCTTCGGCTCGTCGTCCATGTTGAGGTCGGACTTCATGTCGCGCAGCTCCTTGCGGAACGCGCGGACCGATTGACCCAGCCCCTTGGCCATCTCGGGCAGCCGCTTCGGACCGAAGATGAGGAGCACGACCACCAAGATGATGAGGATTTCCCAGACCCCGAAAGGACCGATGCGCATCGTAAGACCTCCGTCCGGGACATGCTAGCAGAGGGGTCCGAGCGGGGGTGTCCCGCACCGTACGCGTCCGTGCCTGACGGGGCGCAGACGTGCCCGCCCGCGGTTGACACCCTTCGCCGACGCGTGCTAGCCTCTTCCTTCGGACGCGTCGTGGGATCGCACGGCCTGCGCGTGGCCCCGGCGGCCGAGGTGGCCGCGGAACGCCCTCGGGATGCCACCCTAGCTCAACTGGTAGAGCACCCGATTTGTAATCGGAAGGTTGTCGGTTCGATTCCGATGGGTGGCTCCAACGCCGAGGTCGCCGTGGCCAGAGATCGAGACGTCGCGATCGGATCGGAAGTGTGGGTAGGTGCCCGAGTGGTTAAAGGGGACGGACTGTAAATCCGTTGGCGTTCGCCTACGCTGGTTCGAATCCAGCCCTACCCACCATCGCGCGGGAGTAGCTCAGTCGGTAGAGCGTCAGCTTCCCAAGCTGAATGTCGCGGGTTCGAATCCCGTCTCCCGCTCCAGCACGACCCGGTTCGCCCACCCAGGCGCATCGGCTGCCGCGAGGCAGGACCCACCGAGCCGGTGGGGGCGGTCCCTCGGAACCCCGAGGTCCGCGGCGGTGTTCCTAGGCTCGTGTAGCTCAGTGGTAGAGCACTCCCTTGGTAAGGGAGAGGTCGACGGTTCAATCCCGTCCACGAGCTCCAAACGCACCGCGGGACGAACCCGAACGGTCAGACCCCTCCGCGGGGTCTGACCCTCGGCCTTGCCAGGGCGCGGGCTCCGCGCCGAAAGGATGCCGTCATGGCGAAAGCGACGTTCGAGCGTACGAAGCCTCATGTGAATGTGGGGACGATTGGGCATGTGGATCATGGGAAGACGACGTTGACGGCGGCGATGACGTTTGCTGCTGCTGCGGCGGATCCTTCGGTGACGACGATGTCGTATGACCAGATCGATAAGGCGCCGGAGGAGAAGGCGCGGGGGATTACGATCAATACGGCGCATGTGGAGTATCAGACGAAGGCGCGGCATTACTCGCATGTGGATTGTCCGGGGCATGCGGATTATGTGAAGAACATGATTACGGGTGCGGCGCAGATGGATGGGGCGGTGTTGGTGGTGTCGGCGGCGGATGGTCCGATGCCGCAGACGCGTGAGCACATTTTGTTGGCGCGGCAGGTGGGGGTGCCGTTTTTGGTGGTGTTCATGAACAAGGTGGACATGGTGGAGGATGAGGAGTTGCAGGAGTTGGTGGAGATGGAGGTTCGTGATTTGTTGTCGAGTTACGAGTTTCCTGGGGATGATGTGCCGGTGGTGCGGGGGTCGGCGTTGAAGGCGTTGGATGCGTTGATTGCGAATCCGTCGACGCAGCGGGGGGAGAATGATTGGGTGGATCGGATTTGGGAGTTGTTGGATGCGATCGATTCGTACATTCCGACGCCGGAGCGGGCGGTGGATAAGGCGTTTTTGATGCCGGTGGAGGATGTGTTCACGATTACGGGTCGTGGGACGGTGGCGACGGGTCGTGTGGATCGTGGTGTGGTGAAGACGGGCGATGAGGTGGAGGTTGTGGGTTTGGTGGATACGCGGAAGACGGTGGTGACGGGGGTGGAGATGCACCGGAAGACGTTGGACAGTGGGATGGCGGGGGATAACGTGGGTGTGTTGTTGCGGGGTGTGGGGCGGGATGATATCGAGCGGGGGCAGGTGTTGGCGAAGCCGGGTTCGATTACGCCGCATACGGGGTTTTTGGGTTCGGTGTACATCTTGCGTAAGGAGGAGGGGGGGCGGCATTCGGCGTTTTTTGGGGGGTATCGTCCGCAGTTTTATTTTCGGACGACGGATGTGACGGGGGTGGTGTCGTTGCCGGATGGGGTGGAGATGGTGATGCCGGGGGACAATGTGGAGTTGGCGGTGGATTTGATCAAGCCGATCGCGATGGAGGAGGGGTTGCGGTTCGCGATTCGGGAGGGTGGTCGGACGGTCGGCGCTGGCGTCGTCACGTCCATCACGAAGTAGCTTCGACCGGACCGGTGGTCGGCGTCGTCGCCTCGGGGCGACGGTGCCGACCGCGGCCCTGCGCTGCGCCGGCGTCGCCCGGTTCGACCCGCCCACCTTCGTTCTCTGATATGCTCTTTCTTTCGGGAGGCCACGATGGCCAGTGACGTTCGCATCAAGCTGTTGCTCGAGTGCACCGAGTGCAAGCGCCGCAACTACACGACCCACAAGAACCGGCGCAACACGACCGCGAAGCTCGAGCTGCGGAAGTACTGCCCATGGGACCGCAAGCACACGAGCCACCGCGAAGTCAAGGTCTAGCCGGTGAAGCGACTGACCCAGTACCTGCGCAACTCGCGTGCCGAGCTCTCTCGCGTGACCTGGCCCACCCGTGCGGAGGTCATCCAGGCCACGCAGGCGACCCTGGTGTTCGTGGTGATCACGGCGATCTTCCTGCTGGTGGTCGACAGCGTGTTCGGCAACCTCATCGGGCTGTTGACCTGAACGCCGGCGGTCGATCGTCGCGCCCGCGCGCGGCCATCGGGAGGAACACCAAGCCATGAGCATCGAGTGGTACGCCATCCACACGTACGTCGGCCATGAGGACAAGGTCAAGCAGAACATCCTCAACAGGGCCCGGTCCCTCGGTGCGACCGACAGCATCTACCAGGTCGTCGTCCCGTCCGAGGAGACCGTCGAGCACGTCGGCGGTGGCAAGAAAGAGGTCGTCCCCCGGCGCCTCTTCCCAGGCTACATCTTCGTGCAGATGGACCTGGGCGACAACCCCGACGAACCGAACGAGTCGTGGGAGGTCGTGCGGTACACGCCCGGCGTCACCGGGTTCGTCGGTACCGCCACGCGCGCTGTACCGCTCTCGCCCGACGAGGAGGCCCGCATGCTGAGCTCCCTGGGCGTCACGGGTGCCCGCGAGGCGCCCAAGATCAAGGTCACCTTCGGGGTCGGCGACACCGTCCAGGTCACGTCGGGGCCGTTCGCGGACTTCACCGGCATCGTCTCCGAGGTCAACCCCGACCGCGGCAAGCTGAAGGTCCTCGTCTCCATCTTCGGCCGCGAGACCCCCGTGGAGCTCGACTTCGCGCAGGTGGTCCGGGCCTGACGCACCACCCCGGGCCTCGTGCCCACCGCTCTCACCCGCCTCGCGCCAACGTGCGCATCGGGAAGCGTTCGGACCCCGTCGCCCCGCCAAGCGTCGGGGGAGCTTGAGGAGGAATCATGGCGAAGAAGATCGCAGGGATCGTGAAACTGCAGTTGCCCGCAGGTGCGGCGACGCCCGCGCCGCCCGTCGGACCGGCGCTCGGCCAGTACGGCGCCAACATCATGGGCTTCGTGAAGGAGTACAACGCGGCCACCGCCTCGCAGGCGGGCGCCATCGTGCCGGTGGAGATCACCATCTTCGCCGACCGTTCGTTCACCTTCATCACCAAGACCTCGCCCGCCTCGTACCTGATCAAGAAGGCGGCCGGCGTGGACAAGGGCTCCGGCGTGCCGAACAAGACCAAGGTCGGTTCGCTCTCGTGGGACCAGTGCCTCGAGATCGGTCGCGTGAAGATGAGCGATCTCAACGCCAACGACGAGGTCGCGGCCGCCCACATCATCGCCGGCACCGCCCGATCGATGGGCGTGACCGTGGAAGGGGCGCCCGCCGATGCCTAAGCACGGGAAGCGTTACCGCGGCATCGAGGGCAAGGTCGATCGCGACCGGACCTACGCCGCCGACGAAGCCGCCGCGCTCGTCAAGGACCTGGCCACGGCCAAGTTCGACGAGACGATCGAGGTGCACGTGCGGCTCGGCATCGACCCGCGCAAGTCGGACCAGAACGTCCGTGGCACCGTCGCGCTCCCGCACGGCACCGGCCGCACGGTGCGCGTCCTGGCCTTCGCGCAAGGCGACAAGGCCACCGAGGCCGAGGCCGCCGGTGCCGACGTCGTGGGCGGGCAGGAGCTCATCGAACGCGTGCAGGGCGGCTGGCTCGAGTTCGACGCCGTCGTCGCCACGCCCGACATGATGGGCGCGGTCGGCTCGAAGCTGGGCCGGGTCCTCGGACCGCGCGGCCTGCTGCCGAACCCGAAGTCGGGCACGGTGGGGATCGACATCGGCGAGATCGTGCGTGCGCTCAAGGCGGGCCAGATCGAGTTCCGCTCCGACAAGACCGGTGTGGTCCATGCGCCCATCGGCAAGGCCTCCTTCGAGACCGAGAAGCTCATCGAGAACCTCGCGGCGCTCCGGCGCGCCGTCGACGCCGCCAAGCCCGACGCGGCCAAGGGCACCTACGTCCGTACCGTCTACGTCAGCTCGACCATGGGTCCGAGCGTGCGCGTGACGATCTGATCGGCATCCCGGTGCGTAGCGGAGGCTACGGACCTCTGGCGTTGGAGACCGCAGGGGCCTGCCAGGCTTAAAGATCCTGCCGAGGCGCAAGGTGCCGCTCGCGGCACACCGCTACGCTTCGCGGCCACATCCCGGGAGCACGATCCCCGGGCCACCATCCACCCACTCGAGAGAGGCAACCATGGCCAACCCAAGGAACCAAACGTCGGTGGCGCAACTCCGCGAGCTGCTCGCGGACGCCTCGACGTTCTTCCTGGTGGACTACCAGGGTCTCTCCGCAGGGGAGCTCCACACGCTGCGCGCGAAGGTGCGCTCAGCCGGCGGTCGCTTGCTCGTGGCGAAGAACACCCTCATGAACGTCGTGCTCAAGGAGTACGGCATCGAGGGTTTCGACGTCACGCTGCAGGGCCCGACCGCCCTCGTGTTGGTCGGTGAAGATCCGGTCGCGCCCGCCAAGGCGCTCACCGACTTCGCCAAGGACCACCCCAAGGACCTGCCCGTCGCCAAGGGCGGCAGGCTCCAAGGCAGCACCGTCGGTGCGGAGACGTTGGCGAAGATCGCCAAGCTCCCGCCCCGCGACCAGCTGCTGTCTGAGCTCGTCGGCGTGCTCCAGGCGCCGATGGTCCAGCTCGTGGGCGTGCTCTCGGCCCCCCAACGGAACCTTGTGACCGTGCTCGACAACTACGTTTCGAAACTGAAGGAGGAACGCGATGGCGTTTGACAAGACCGCGCTCGTGGAACAACTCTCGGGCCTGACCGTGCTCGAGCTCGTCGACCTGGTGGACGCCCTGAAGGAGACCTGGGGCGTCGAGGCCGCTGCCGCCATGCCCGCGGGCATGATGATGGCGGGCGCCGGTGCCGCTGCACCGGAAGCCGCCGAAGAGCAGACCGAGTTCACCGTGTCGATCAAGTCGGCCGGGGACAAGAAGCTCCAGGTCATCAAGGAAGTCCGTGCCATCACGAGCCTGGGCCTCAAGGAAGCCAAGGACCTCGTCGAAGGCGGCGGCGTCGTGAAGGAGGGCATCTCCAAGGAGGAGGCTGCCGAGGTCCGTACGAAGCTCGAGGCCGCGGGCGCCGTCATCGAGGTCAAGTAAGCCATCGAACGCACCGGATGCACGGGTCGTGGGACCCCGGGCCGACTCGATGGCCGGCCGAAGCCAGCCGCTCGACGCGACGAAGGTCGCGTCGAGCGGGCGCCCACATTTCTCGAGCGCAGAGCCGTGTATTTTCACGCCGTACCATCTCGCCTCCACCGTTCACCTCGTTCCGTCCCGGCCGCCGTGGCCGAGGCCGGCCGCTCCCGCCGCCCAGGTCCGCCCGTCTCGACCGTTCGACCACGTAAGGGGTGAAGATGCGCGAGATCCGCACCTTCGGCACGATCGCTGAGGTCATCGAACTCCCGAACCTCACGAACATCCAGATCACGTCCTACGACGCGTTCCTCCAACGGGACGTCCCCACCGCCCTGCGTGAGAACACGGGGCTGCAGGCGGCGTTCAAGGAGGTCTTCCCGATCGACGAGACCGAGCGCGGGCGGCAGACGGGTCTCGTGCTCGACTTCCTCGAGTACACGCTCGAGCCGCCGGAGTTCGATCCCGACGAGTGCCGCGAGAAGGACCTGACGTACCACGCGGGTCTCTTCGCGAAGCTCCAGCTCGTGCACAAGGACACTGGCCTGATCAAGGAAGACCAGGTCTTCCTGGGCGACCTGCCGCTCATGACCGAGGACGGCTCGTTCGTCGTCAACGGCGCCGACCGCGTCATCGTGTCGCAGATCCACCGCTCGCCGGGCGTCTACTTCACCGGTTCGGTGGGCCCCTCGGGCCGCAAGTACACCGCCAGCATCATCCCGATGCCCAAGCGCGGCCCGTGGATCGAGCTCGAGTTCGACAACGCCGACGCGCTCTGGATGAAGGTGAACAAGCGCAAGTTCCCGTTCACCCTCCTGCTGCGCGTGCTGGGTTACGGCGACGAGCAGATCCGCGAGATGTTCGCCGGCTACGACGCCTTCCTCACGCCGACGTTCGACGCCGAGGAGGCCAGCGGCATCACGCCGGACGAGGCGCTGCTGCGGCTGTTCACGGTCTTGCGCCCGGGCGATCCGCCCAAGGTCGACAAGGCGACGACGTACCTGCACAGCCTGCTCGCCGACCCCCGCCGCTACGACCTCGGGGACGCCGGCCGCTACAAGCTGAACGCCAAACTGGGGCTCGACGTCGAGGAGAAGACCCTGCTCGGCTTCGTCGACGGTCGCTTCGTCGACTACGGCCTCTTGCCGACGCTGCAGTACCTGGTCAAGCTCCAGTCCGGCGAGGAGGACGTGTCCGAGGACGACATCGACCACCTCGGCAACCGTCGCATCCGCACGGTGGGCGAGCTCGTGGCCGACCAGATCCGCGTCGGTCTCGGCCGTATGGCGCGCGGCGTGCGCGAGCGCATGCTGCTCGGCAACCCGGACGCGGCGACGCCCCAGAAGCTGGTGAACAACCGCCCCATCGTGGCCGCCCTGCGCGAGTTCTACGGCCGCAGCCAGCTTTCGCAGTTCAAGGACCAGGTCAACCCGCTCTCCGAGCTGCGCCACAAGCGCCGCATCTCGGCCCTCGGGCCGGGCGGCTTGACGCGTGAACGCGCCGGCTTCGACGTCCGCGACGTGCACCGCACCCACTACGGCCGCATCTGCCCGATCGAGACGCCCGAGGGCGCCAACATCGGTCTGATCACCTCGCTGGCGAGCTTCTCGCGCGTCAACGAGCTCGGTTTCATCGAGGCCCCGTACCGGCGCGTGGTCGACCGCAAGGTCACCGACGAGGTCGTCTACATGACGGCCCACGAGGAGGACCGCTACATCATCGCCCAGGCCAACACGCCGCTGAACGACGACGGCGGCTTCGCCACCGATTCGATCGTGGCGCGCAACCTGGGGGACCCGGTGTTCGTGGCGCCCGACGGGGTCGACTTCATGGACGTGTCGCCGAAGCAGATCATCTCGGTGCCGACCTCGCTCATCCCCTTCCTCGAGCACGACGACGCGAACCGGGCGCTGATGGGCTCGAACATGCAGTCCCAGGCGGTGCCGCTGCTGCGGGCCGACGCGCCGTACGTCGGGACCGGCGTCGAGGAGCGCGTGTCGCGCGATTCGGGCACCGTGGTGCTCTCGACCGTGGCCGGCGAGGTGAGCTACGTCGACGCCACGCGCGTCGTCATCACCGACGCCAAGGGCGTCGAGCACACCTTCCCCATGACGCGCTTCCAGCGCTCCAACCAGAACACCAACCTCGATCAGCGCCCGATCATGAAGCTCGGCCAGCGGGTCGAGGTCGGCGACGTCCTCGCCGACGGCCCGGCCTCCCAGAACGGCCGGCTGGCGCTGGGGCAGAACATCCTGATCGCCGTCATGCCCTTCGACGGCTACAACTTCGAGGACGCGATCGTCCTCAGCGAGCGGCTCGTGCGCAACGACGCCTACACGTCGGTCCACATCGAGAAGTTCGAGAAGGAAGCACGCGACACCAAGCTCGGGCCCGAGAAGATCACCCGCGACATCCCGGGACTGTCCGAAGCGGCGCTGCGCGACCTCGACGAGGACGGCGTGGTGCGCATCGGCGCCGAGGTCAAGCAGGGCGACATCCTGGTCGGCCACACGAGCTTCAAGGGGGAGAAGGACCCGACCCCCGAGGAACGCCTGCTGCGGTCGATCTTCGGCGAGAAGGCGCGCGAGGTCAAGGACACCTCGATGCGCGTCCCGCCCGGTGACGGCGGCGTCGTGCTTCGCACGGTGCGCTTCCGGCGCGGCGACCCCGGCGTCGAACTGCGTCCCGGCGTGCAGGAGATGGTGCGGGTCTACATCGCCCAGAAGCGGCGTCTGGTCGAGGGCGACAAGCTCGCCAACCGGCACGGTAACAAGGGCGTCGTCGCGAAGATCCTGCCCCCGGAGGACATGCCTTACCTCGAGGACGGCACCCCGGTCGACCTGGTCTTCAACCCGCTCGGCGTGCCCTCGCGCATGAACCTCGGCCAGATCCTCGAGACCCACCTCGGTCTCGCCGCTTACCGCCATGGCGTCTCGTTCGTGACGCCGGTGTTCGACGGCGCCCGCGAGGAGCAGATCAAGGCGCTGCTCGAGGAGAGCGCGGTCCTCGAGAACCGGCGTCGCACCGAGTTCGAGTTCGGGACCGACAAGCGCGAGCTCGACGTCGTCCGGCGGGCGGCCAAGCTCGGCATCATCCCCGAGGACCTGCCCACCGACGAAGCGCTCATCGCGCTCGCGCGCGCCGGCAAGGCCGTGCTCTTCGACGGGCGGACGGGCGAAGCGATCGACGCGCCCATCGTCGTCGGCGTCATGTACGTGATGAAGCTCTACCACATGGTCGAGGACAAGATGCACGCGCGGTCCACCGGCCCCTACTCGCTCATCACCCAGCAGCCGCTCGGCGGGAAGGCCCAGTTCGGCGGGCAGCGACTCGGCGAGATGGAGTGTTGGGCGCTGCAAGCCCACGGCGCGGCCTACACGCTCCAGGAGATGCTCACGATCAAATCGGACGACATCGACGGGCGCAACGCCGCCTACGAAGCCATCGTCAAGGGGGACGACGTGTTGGAACCCACCATCCCCGAATCGTTCAAGGTGCTCGTCAAGGAGCTCCACTCCCTGGGTCTGGACGTCCGCGTCCTCGACTCGGACGACAAGCCCGTCGGGATCTTCGACGAGGCCGGGCGGCACTGGTGAGCGCCTTCCGTACGCCCGTCCGCCAGGAAGGGATCGGCGCGATGCGCGACCCGCGCGAGTTCAGCCGGGTCCAGATCCAGATCGCCTCGCCCGACCGCATCCGTTCTTGGAGTTACGGCGAGGTCACCAAGCCCGAGACCATCAACTACCGCACGCTCAAGCCCGAGCGCGACGGCCTGTTCGACGAGAAGATCTTCGGACCGGAGAAGGACTGGGAGTGCTCCTGCGGTAAGTACCGCGGCCAGCGCTACGCCGGCAAGGTCTGCGAGCGCTGCGGCGTCGAGATCACCAAGTCGACGGTCCGGCGCTACCGCATGGGTCACGTCGAGCTCGCCACCGCCTGCGCCCACATCTGGTACGTCAAGGATGTCCCGTCGAAGATCGGCGCCCTGCTCAACCTCTCGACGAACCATCTCGAGCAGGTGCTGTACTTCGGGCGCTACATCGTCACCGATCCCCAGGACGCCAAGATGGCGGGCAAGCCGCTGCGCCGCGGCGACCTGCTCTCGGACGACGAGTACCGCCAGCTGCGCTACGGCCAGCAGGAGACCTACTCGGTCCAGCTCGGTGAGCAGTCCCTGGTGGGCGACGGCGAGGCCGTCGAGCAGGGCCAGCCGCTCGCCAAGGGCGTCAAGGCCAAGATCGCCGGCATCGCCCAGTACCGCTTCCCGCGGCGCGTGACCCTCGACTACCGCGAGCTCCGCGACGCGCGCCTCATCGTGCCGAAGACGGCGTGGATCGAAGAGGAGAAGTACGCGGGCGGTCAGCCGCTGGCCGAGCTCGAGAACGACCTCGAGGTGCGCGCCGAGCAAGAGGGCATCATCGAGCTCCTGCCGATCGGCACGGACGGCGGCATCCTGCTGCTCCGCGACGCCGACGACGAGGACATCCGCTACGCCTACCTCGTGCCCACGGGCATGGAAGCGGTCGCCGGCAGCGGCGAGTTCGTGGAGGGGGGCGACGTGATCGCGCGCGCCAAGGCGGGCGCGCAGCTCGTGTTGCCGCGTGAGGCGACCGCCTCGCTCCGCGCCAGCAAGACCAAGGACAAGCAGGTCACCATGACCCTCGAGGTGCGCTGGGCGCGCCGCGAGTCGCACGAGATCAACCCCACGATGCACGTCCTCGTCGGTGACGGCGCCACGGTCGTCGGCGGCGAGAAGGTCGTCGGCGCGATCGACGCCGCCCAGGAGATCATCGCCGCCGCCGACGGCACCGTGCACCTGGCCGAACCGGCCAGCATCATCGTCTCGCGGGCGCGCGTCTACCCCTACGAGGACGAGCCGATCGTCGTCAACGGCGACCGGGTCAAGCCCGGCGACGAGCTCGCCGACGAAGGCCGCGTCCGCAGCGACATCCCGGGACGGGTCGAGATCGACCTCGTCCGTCGCCAGGTGCGCGTCATCGAGTCCTACGACTTCGAGGCCCGCATGGGGGCCGACGCGGTTCGCGAGCTGCTCGAGTCGATCGATCTCGACAAGCTCGAGGCCGAACTCGTCGAGGAGATGAACTCGCCGAGCCGTCACAAGCGGGCCAAGGCGCGCAAGCGCCTCGAGATCACCCGCAGCTTCCTCAAGAGCGGCAACGATCCGGCCTGGATGATCCTCGAGTCCGTGCCCGTGATGCCCCCCGATCTGCGGCCGATGGTGCAGGTCGAGGGCGGCCGCTTCGCGACGTCGGACCTCAACGACCTCTACCGGCGTCTGATCAACCGCAACAACCGCCTCAAGAAGCTCATGCAGCAAGGCGCGCCCGAGATGATCGTGCGCAACGAGAAGCGCATGCTCCAGGAGGCCGTCGACGCGCTCATCGACAACGGCCGCCGCGGCAGCGCCGTCGTCCACCCCGGTTCGGACCGGCCGCTGCGGTCGCTCACCGACCTCTTGGGCGGCAAGCAGGGTCGCTTCCGTCAGAACCTGCTCGGCAAGCGCGTCGACTACTCGGGCCGCTCGGTCATCGTCGTCGGTCCGCAGCTGCAATTGCACCAGTGCGGTGTGCCGAAGCGCATGGCGCTCGAGCTGTTCAAGCCCTTCCTGTTCAAGAAGCTCGAGGAGCGCGGGATCGTCAGCAACATCAAGAGCGCCCGCAAGCTGCTCGAACGCTACCGCGACACCCGCGACGAGATCTGGGATGCGCTCGAAGAGGTCATCGCCGACCGCGTGGTGCTGCTGAACCGCGCGCCGACGCTCCACCGTCTGGGCATCCAGGCGTTCGAGCCGGTGCTCGTCGAGGGCCAGGCCATCCAGCTCCACCCGCTGGTGTGCGAGGCCTTCAACGCCGACTTCGACGGCGACCAGATGGCCATCCACGTGCCGCTCTCGGTGTACGCCCAGGCCGAAGCGCGCCTGCAGATGCTCTCGTCGCACAACCTGCTCTCGCCCGCCCACGGCCATCCGAACGTCGGCGCCGCGCGGGACATCATCCTGGGCCTGTTCGTGCTGACCCAGGTCCACAACGGCCGCAAGGGCATCGGCGCCACGTTCGACGACGCGTCCTCGGCGCTCGCCGCGCACAAGGACGGCACGCTGTCGCTCAACAGCGCCATCACCGTGGCCGGGAAGCCGACCTCGGTCGGTCGCCTCAAGTACCGCTTCACGAACGCCGACGAGGCGCTGTTGGCGGCCGAACGTGGCGAGATCGACATGCAGGACATGGTGACCGTTCGGCTCGACGGCAAGCTCGTCGAGACCACGCCCGGTCGTGTGTTCTTCGCCCGGCTCGTGCAGGAGACGCTCGGCGCCGACGGCGAGGACGTGCCGGCCTCGATGATCCGTCACGACGTCGCCTACGAGAAGGGTGCGCTGCGCGACCTGGTCGTCGACAGCTTCAAGCTGCTCGGCGTCGAGCGCACCGCCAAGCTGCTCGACGGCCTCAAGCAGGCGGGCTTCGAGCTCTCGACCACGTCGGGCATCACGATCGGCATCGACGACGTCGCCATCCCGCCGGCGAAACAGGCGCTGTTGGCCGAGGCCCAGGGCAAGCTGGAGAAGATCCAGCAGTACGCCGAGATGGGCTTCGTGACCGAGATCGAGCGCAAGCAGCAGGTCGTGCGGCTCTGGAACGACACGACCGAGAGCGTGAAGCAGGCGGTCTTCGAGAACTTCGAGAAGAACATGCCGTTCAACCCGCTCTACGTCATGGCGCAGTCGGGGGCCCGTGGCAACCCGCAGCAGATCCGTCAGCTGGCGGGGATGCGTGGCCTCATGGCCAAGCCGTCGGGTGAGACGATCGAGCTGCCGATCCGCGCGAACTTCCGCGAGGGTCTGGACGTGCTCGAGTACTTCATCTCCACCCACGGCGCCCGCAAGGGCGGCGCCGACACGGCGCTCAGGACCGCCGACTCGGGGTACCTGACCCGTAAGCTGGTCGACGTGGCCCACGAGCTCGTGGTCCGTGAGGACGATTGCGGCACCGCCGAGTACCTCGAGATGGAGCTCTACACCCCCGAGGGACGGGCGCGGCCGAAGTCCCAGCTCGAGATGAGCCTCTACGGCCGCACGCTGGCGCTGGACATCGAGTTCGGCGACCTCACGTACGCCGCCGGATCGACCCTGATGCGCGAGGACGTCGACGCCATCGCCAGCCGCTTCCCGCAGTACCCGGAGATCCGCACGATCGCCGTGCGCAGCCCGATCATGTGCCAGACGCGCGCAGGCGTGTGCCGGACCTGCTACGGCCTCGACCTCTCCATGATGCGGCCGGTGTCGCTCGGCGAAGCCGTCGGCGTCATCGCGGCCGAGTCGATCGGCGAACCGGGCACGCAGCTCACGATGCGCACCTTCCACACCGGCGGCATCGCCACCGGCGGCGACATCACGCAAGGTCTCCCGCGCGTGATCGAGCTCGTCGAGGCGCGCAAGCCGAAGGTGAAGGCGGTCGTCGCCGACCTCGACGGGGTCGTGTCGATCACCGAGGAAGAGGACCGCTACCGACTCAGCGTCACGTCCGAGGACGGCGAGTTCTCGAAGGCCTACAAGCTCGACAAGACCACCCGCATCCTGGTGCGCGACGGCGACAAGGTCGAAGCCGGCCAGCAGCTGACGCGCGGCGCCATCAACCCCCACGACCTGCTCGAGACGCGCGGTCCGGACGCGGTGCAGGCCTACCTGGTCGACGAGATCCAGCGCGTCTACCGCGGCCAGGGCGTGAGCGTGCACGACAAGCACATCGAGACGATCGTCAAGCAGATGCTCAAGTACGTCGAGATCCTCCAGCCCGGCGACAGCGACTACCTCGAAGGTCAGACGGTGGAACGCTTCGACGTCGAGGAGGTCAACGAGCGATTGCTCGAAGCCGGCAAGGAGCCCGCGGCTTGGAAGCCGGTGCTGCTCGGCATCACCAAGGCCAGCCTCACCACCAAGTCGTGGTTGTCGGCCGCCTCCTTCCAGCACACCACGCACGTCCTGACCGAGGCCGCGGTGGCGGGCAAGGTCGACGACCTGGTCGGCCTGAAGGAGAACGTGATCCTCGGTCGCCTCATCCCGGCCGGCACCGGACTCGACGCGATCCGCGCCGTGCGGGTGGCCGACGACCGTACGCTCGCCAAGCAGCGCGAAGCGGCGGCACGCCCGGCTGCGGGTGCCACCCCGTCCCGTCCCGGCACGCCGGCGGAGCCTCGCCCCGAGGCCTGACCACCGACCTCTCGCCCGAACGGCGGCCACCGTCGTTCGGCGGTACGAAGCGAGCCCGCCCCCGGATCCGGGGGCGGGCTCGTCTCATGCTAGGCTCGCGCCGTGTCGGAGCGGGGATCGGACGACGGGCCCAAGGCGCTCGGCAGCGACGGCCCGATCCCTGGGACGCCCGCCGGCGCCACGGTCCTCGCGTTCGATCCGGGTCGTCACGTGGGGGTCGCTTGGCTCGACGACGACGGAACGCTGTTACGGGGCGACGTCCTCGACCTGCCGACGGCCGCTCGTTTGGAGGTTCCGGCGCACGTCCAGGTGGTGGTCGGCAACGGGACCGGGTCGCGCGCCGTCCAGGTTGCCTTGGGCGCCGCCGGACATCCGTTCGTGATCGTGGACGAGCGGGGGACGACGGAAGAGGGGCGCCGGCTCTACCTGCGGGACCATCCGCCGCGCGGTCTGGCGCGCTGGCTTCCGTCAGGCATGCGAGCGCCCCCTCGGAGCGTCGACGATTACGCCGCGTTCGCGATCGGTCTGCGGTGGTTGACCGCGCGCCGATCCGACGGGCTCAGTTGAGGTCGTCCTCTTCGCCTGCGTCCATCATCTGCCGCGCCTCTTGCGGCGTGATGTCGAGCACGGCGCTGATCTCGCCCGCGAGGAGTCGGAGCGCACGCCGGTACGCCTGACGGTCGAGGTCGGGCAACCCGCGCTCGAGGTCCCATCGGCGCAGCTCGCTCGCGAGCGTGGCGATCTGGTAAGGGTCGCCGCTGGTCAAGATGTCGGTGACCTTTCGGTGCCGCGCCGCCCACTGTTTGGGTAGGGTGATGCGTCCGTGGGCGAGCCGCTCGAGGACCGCTTGCACCTCTTCCTCGGTCAGGGCGGGGCGCAGACCCGCTTCTTGCGGCGCATGGACGGGCACGAAGGCTTTCGAGGTCCCGTTGGGGAACTGCACCTCGTAGTAGCTGAGCGCCGCGCCGGCCACCGTCTTGGTGGTGGTACCGGAGACGATGCCGACGCCGTACGGCGGCAGGACGACCTGGTCGCCGTTCTTGAAGTCCTTGGGGCTGTCTTTCAACGTCGTGGCTCCCTTCGACGAGCGTGGCACGGTCGCACCCGGACCGAGATCGACCGTGGAGCGAAGGCGTTCACGCTTGAGGATGGTGGTGTGGGTGGGGGAGGTTCGCCGAGTACGAGGATCGACGACACCATCACGCCCTGCATCTTAGCAGAACGGACGCGTTCGCGGGCGAGGCCGGAGACGGGGGCCGAGGCCCGCGTCAACGTTCGGCGCGCACGGTCAGCAACACGCCCACCAGCACGATCGCCGCGCCCGCGAGCGTCACCGCCGTCGGCACCTCGGCGAAGAGCGCGAACGCGAGGACGCCGGCGCCGAGGGGCTCGAGCAGCGTCGCGGTGGCCACGCGGGTGGGATCGAGGTGCTTCATGGCGTAGTTGATGCCGGTGTGTCCGATCAGCTGTGGCACGAGCGCGAGCAACACGATCCACCCGAACGTGGCCGGCGGGTACGCCACGTAGCTCAGCCCGGCCCACACCGGCAGGGGTGCGAGCGCCACCGCGGCGACGGCGTACGCGACGCCGACGTAGGCGTCCAGGGCCAGGCCGCGACGTTGCGCGAGGCGGCCGAGGAGCAGGTAGCCGGCCCCGGCGATCGCCCCGGTCAGCGCCAGCGCGTCGCCCAGGAGCGGCGCGGGCGCCGCCGCGGTCGCGGTGCTGCCCAGCGCGTCGCCGAAACCGATGATCGCGCCGCCCCCCACGGCCACGACGACGCCGAGCAGCACCGTCAGGGTCGGCGACCGCCGCAAGAACGCCCAGGACAAGATGGCGACCCACAACGGCGTGGTCGCCACCAGCGACACGGAGGCGGCGACCGTCGTGTAGCTGAGCGAGGTGATCCAGGTGGCGAAGTGGACACCGAGGAGCAGGCCGGCCACCACCGTCGGCCAGGAGGTCGCTCGTCGCAGGGGGGTGCGGCGGAGACCGCGGATCGTCAGCGGCGCCAGCACGAGCGCAGCGATCGCCATGCGCCACCAGGCGACGACCACACCGGGAGCGTCGGCCAAGCGGATGAACACCGCCGCGACGCTCACGGCCAAGACCGCCACCGTCAGGACGAGCGCGACGCGAGCGGTCGAAGGTGGCGCCACGGGGCCATCCTACCCGCGGCGGCCCGGACGGGCGCGGCCGCGGTGCGTGCGTCGCGGTCGCGCGCGGGGGCGGCGGGTAGACTGACGCCGCGAAAGGGGAGGTGATCCATGCGGGAGTTCCCGCCCGAGTTCGTGTGGGGTGTCTCGAGTTCCGCGTACCAGATCGAGGGTTCCGCGACCGCCGACGGCAAGGGCGAGAGCATCTGGGACGCCTTCGTGCACCGCGAGGGCACCGTCCGGGACGGTGCCACCGGGGACGTCGCCATCGACCACCTGCGCCGACTCGACGAGGACGTCGCCCTCATCGCCGACCTGGGCGTCGACGCCTACCGCTTCTCCGTCGCCTGGACCCGGTGGTCGCCCGAGGCCGACGGTCGTGTCTCGGCCGCGGGTCGTGACGTGTACGACCGGCTCGTGGACCGCTTGCTGGCCGCCGGCGTGGCCCCCTGGCCGTGCCTGTACCACTGGGACCTGCCCGAGGCGCTGCAGCAGCGCGGCGGCTGGCAGGACCGCGACACCGTCGACCGCTTCGTGGACTACGCCGCCAGCGTCGTCGAGGTCTTGGGTGACCGCGTGCGCCACGTCGCGGTGATGAACGAACCGAACGTCCACGCCCTCCTGGGGCACCTGCTCGGCGTACACGCACCTGGCCTGGCGGACGTCCACGCGTACGCCGCCGCGATGCACCACCAACACCTCGCCACCGCCCGCACCCTCGACCGGCTCCGTGCCGACGGCGCCCCGGTCCTCCTCGGTTCGGTGTACAACCTGCAGCCGGTCGTGGCCGCCGGCGACTCGGACGCCGACCGCGCGGCCGCCGACCTGCTCGACGCCGTGTGGAACCTGAACGCCATCGAACCCTGGCTCCACGGGCGCTACCCGAAATCCACCGAAGCGCTCATGGAGAGCGTCGTCCAGGACGGCGACCTCGAGGCGATCCGGCGCCCCCTCGACTGGTTCGGTCTGAACCTCTACTCCCGCCACCGCGTGGAGGCGGACGCCGACAGCTTGGTCGGTCTGCGCCTCGCCGGCGCCGCCGACGGCGTCCCGGTCACGTCGATGGGCTGGGAGGTCGTTCCGGAGGCGCTGTTCGAGCAGCTCCTGCGGGTGCACCGCGCCCTCCCCGACGTGCCGATCTACGTCACCGAGAACGGCGCTGCGTTCGAGGAGTCGCCCGGGCCCCAGGGCGTCGTCGACGACGAGGAACGGGTTCGGTACCTGAGCGACCACGTGGGCCAGGTGGCGCGGGCGCGGGCGGCCGGCGTCGACGTCCGGGGGTACTTCGTCTGGACGCTCTGGGACAACTTCGAGTGGTCCGAAGGGTACGAGCCGACGTTCGGGCTCGTCCACGTCGACCGGCGCGATCTCACGCGCACGCCCAAACGCTCCTTCGAGTGGTACCGGCGGTTGGTGCGCGAGGGACGCCGCGACGCCCTCGTCGGTCAGGACGTCGGCTAGGCGATCGGCGACCGGCGTGTGGCCACGCGGCCGCGCGGTGAGGTCGCGCCGTGCGGTCGCGCGCGCGTCAGGCGCGGCGCGGCGCGGCGAACGCCCAGGCCAGCGCCAGCCAGCCTGCGATCATCGTCGCGCCCCCGATGGGCGCGATCGCGCCGAAGAGACCGACGTCGAGAGCGACCAACGCGTAGAGCGCGCCGGCGAAGACGCCCGCTCCGAGCGTCAGCAGGACGGCCGCGCGGACCAGGGCGCGCGGCGCGGCGACGCCCGCGTGGAGGGCTGCCTGGAGCGCGACCAGGACGACGGCATGGACGAGCTGATACCGCACCGCGGTCTCGAAGGTCGCGAGCCGCGCGGGCGTCAGCACGTCGCCCAAAGCGTGGGCTCCGAAGGCGCCCAGCGCCACCCCCAGCGCCCCCAGGACCGCGCCCACGACCCCGGGCCAGCGTGGGGCGCGCGGTGCCGCCGGGATCCCGACGGACCCGCTCACGGCACCACCGACCGCACGGCCGGGTGCAGCGCGGCCGTGTCGTGCGACGCCTCCACCGCCTCGAGGCGACCGTCCAGCAGGCGCAAGCGGGTGCGCGCGATCGCCGCCAACGCCTCGTCGTGGGTCACGAGCAAGACGGTACGACCTTCGTCGGCGACCTCGGCCAACGCGCGCACGACGCCGCGGCCGGTCTCGCTGTCGAGGGCGCCGGTCGGCTCGTCCGCGAAGACGACGTCGGGGTCGTTGGCCAGCGCGCGCGCCAGGGCGACGCGTTGACGTTCGCCGCCCGAGAGGCGGTGGGGGAGGTGGCCGGCGCGGCGGCCCAGACCGAAGCGTTCGAGCAGGGCGTCGGAGCGACGGCGCCGATCGCGCGGCCCGACACCGGCCAACCCCATCGGAAGCTCGACGTTCTCCCGGGCGGTGAGCACGGTCACGAGGTTGAACGACTGGAAGACGAAGCCGAATCGGCGCAGCCGCAGGGCCGCCCGGCTCGCCTCGCTGCCCAAGTGAACGGGTTCGTCGTCGAGCCACACGCCGCCCGAGGACGGGACGTCGAAGGAGGCCAGGAGGTTGAGCAAGGTGCTCTTACCCGAGCCCGACGGGCCGACCACCGCCGTCACGGCGCCCGCCTCGAAGGCGTGTCCGAACGACCGCAGGGCGTGCACGTCGCCGGCGGGCGCGCGGTACGTCTTGGTGAGGGCCTCGGCGCGCAGCACGCCCACGAGCATACCGCGCTAGCGGCGCCTCGCCGGACGCGCCCGCCGCGGCGGCCGTCGGTCTCAGCGACCGCCCGACGAGCCCCCGCCGCCGCCGCCCCCGCCGCCGCCGGACGAGGAGCCGCCGCTCGAGGCGGAGGCCCCGGAGCGGGCGAGCGCGCTCGACAGCGATGAGATCGACCTCGACATCGATCCGAGGTCGCTGGCGTTGGAGACGCCGAGCCAAGCGGCTTGTCGCGCCATCTGCCCCTCGTCGAACCCGCGTGCGGGGGCCGCCCGTTGCAGCGTCTTGAGGTACCGCTCGGCGACGCCCAGCGCCGCGGCGTAGACGTAGTACCGGTCCCACAGCCCGAAGAAGTCGGGGGGTGCGTCCTTCATCCGCGTGTAGTCGGTGAGGGTTCGCTTGAACCCGAGCCAGCCGGCGCGTTCGCGCGCGACCTCGGGCCGCCAGGCGGGCAGGGCGGTCATGGCGACGATGACGAGGATCACGGCGGCAACGGCGCCCGCGATCATGAGCACGCGCGCGACGTCGATCGTCAGGATCGCCAGAGCGACGCCCGCGAGCATGCCCCCGACGGCGCGCAGCGCCCAACGCTGGGCGACCTGGCGACTCTCGGGCGTGGTGAGTGGGCCGCCCGCGTACCCCTCGGTCCATTTCACCACCAGCGGCGTCCAGCGAGCGAGGAACGTCTGGGCGTGCTTGCGGCCGTACGCCTCGAGGCCGGCGAGATCGACGCGGTCGGGATCGAGGTCGCGGCCCCGGGGGCGCTCCGCGGCCCTTGTCAGGTACTGGTGCACCTGCTGCTCGAACCCCTCGAGGCCGCTCGTGTCGGCCCCACGATCGAGCACCAGAGAGAACTTGCGGCCTTCGCCCTCGAAACGAGCGAAGCCGCGGCGCGCCAGGTCCATGATCGTCGCGAACCACGCCGGCCCCATCTGGCTCGACGTCGTGGATTGCTGCATCATGGCGACGACGGCGGCCGGCGGCAGGTCGCTGGGGGGTTCGAACGGGTACTTCATGCCATCGGTGCGGGGCTCGCGGCCGACCCGCTGCCAGGCCCCGAAGATCCCCCACGCCAGCGCCAGCGTCCAACCGAGCGGCAGGAGCCCCCAGAGAGGACTGCCGCGCACGGCGTCCCACCGCCGCGCGCGCTCCTGGCCCTGGGCGAGGCGTGTCTCGTCGAGGAGCAGCTCCTCGAACCGGTCGCGGGTGCCCTGCGCCTCGAAGAGCGCCGGGTCCATGAGGTAGCGCACCTCGACGCCGTCGCCCGAGGGGATGCGGTCGAAGGCGACCTCCAGGACGCTGCGGTCGTCGCTGAGCGCCACCCGCGGCAGCTCGGGGTTGGTGTAGCGATGGACGTAGGCGTCGAACGGCGCCGTCATGGGGCCGGGCGCCCGCACCGTGAGGCGGTAGCCGACGATCGGCGGGTGATCGAGCTGGACCAGGTTCCAGTACCACTGCACCACGTCGCGGTAGACCTCGACGGTGCCCTCGAGCTGGTAGACGAAGCGGACGCGGCGCTCGCGGCCGCGGCGTTCCTGCCGCACGACGACCTCGGTACCGCCGTCGCACGGCTGCTGGAAGGCGGTCGCGGGTGAGCCGGCGTCGACGGCACCCGAGCCCTCGAGCAGCGTCAGCTCGACGCGGGCGGCGTGACCGACGCAGATGAACGCCTCGCCGAAGTCCTCGTCGGTCCAGAGGGTGCGTTCGTCGCGCACGGTGACGACCGAGTCGGCGCCGATCGTCACGTCCTGCACGACGTCGCGCCACTCGAAGCGCGCCTGGGCAGAGGTCGCCAGCAGCGCCAGCACCGCGAGGACGAGCGCACGGCCACGGCGTCCGCGCGGAGCGCGGGGTCGACGTTGGAAGGGGACCAGGATCTGTGCCATCGGTCCTACTGTACGGCCAGCGCCTCCATCGGATGCGCCGGACACGGTGTCGCGCAGCCGCTCACTCGCGCGCGAGGGCGACCGCGATCGGGACGCGCGCCGCCCGCGCCGCCGGCAGCAAGCCGGCCAGCAGCCCCATGCCGGCCGCGACCGCGACCGCGAACGCGACGAGGCGCCCCGTCACGGCCGCGACGTCGAGACCGATCAGGTCGTTGGCGACGAGGTTCACGGCCCATGCACCCGCTCCGCCCAACAGCACCCCGGCGGCGGCACCGACCAGCGACAGCGCGATCGCCTCGACCAGCACGAGCGCGAACAGGAACCGCGGACGCGCGCCGACGGCGCGGATGACGCCGAACTCGCGCGTCCGCTCGAACACGCTCATGAGCATCGTGTTGGCGACGGCGATGGCACCGACGATGAGGGCGATCGCGCTGATACCGAGCCGCACGACGTCCGAGATCGCCAGCCCACGGTCGACGACCGACAACAGGTCGCCGCGCGTCTGCACCGTGAGGTCCGGATAGGCCTCCCGGAGCGCCTCGGCGCTCACGGCCGCCGACTCCGCGTCGGTGAGGTCCACCAGGAGGGCGGTCACCCGGTCCTCGATCGCGATCGCCGCCTGCAGGGTCCGCAGCGGGACGACGACGGTGTTGTCGAGGAGGCCGGCTGCGGACCCGACGATGCCCACGACCTCGAACGACGCCCTGGGGTTGAGGCGCACGACGTCGCCCACCTCCAGACCGCCGCGCGACGCCGCCTGCGCGCCGACCACCGCCACGTACGCATCGGCGTCGCCCGCGTCGAGCGAGCGGCCGGCGGCCACGGAGAAGTCGACGTAGACGTCGGCGACGTCCACGGCGGGGGGCAGGCCCTGGAACACGATCGTGGTGCCGGGCGTCAGACCGCTGCGGATGTGGACGAGCAATGGTGTCACCCGCTCGATGCCGAAGCGGTCCTCGTCGGCCAGCAGCGCGTCCGCCACCGACAGGGGCAACGACGGCACCGCGCTGAAGGCGTTCGCCGCGTCGCCGTACGAGACCTGCAGGTCGGGGCCGACGCTGCCCAGCTCGCTCCGGAAGGCCTGGCGCAAGCCCTCGCCCAGCGACAGGAACACGACGGTCGACGCCACGGCCACGGCGATCCCGAGGGCGGTGAGGAAGGTGCGCAGCGGACGCCGCCGCAGGGCGGCGGCCGCCAGCGAGACGATCATCGGCTCAGGGCGTGAAGGCGCGCCCGAGCACCGCGCCCGGCGCACCCATCGCACCCAGGTCCTGGCCGCCCACGTTCACGCGCACGCCCGCGGCGTTGCCGACGTAGACGTACACCGGCCGGTCGAACGCGTACGTGGCACCCGCCTGCGCGGTCGTGTACACCAGACGCTCGCCCACGTTCCTGGCGTCGCTGGCGTACACCTCGAGCCACGTGGCGTCGACGATCGAGAGCGCCACCGCGCCGGTGGCAGCCGGCGCGGTGGCGTCGGGTACCGCGTCGGCGGTCGCCACGGGGGTCAGCGTCAGGGCCACGGAGACGTCCTCGAACAGGTCGACGACGCGCTCCGCGGGTTCGTAGCCGTCGAGCTCGGCACGGATCACGCGGGCTCCCCGGGCGGTGAGGGGGACGTCGGCCAGCGGGGTGCGACCGGGCACCGCGAAGCCGTCGACGGTGATCTCGGCTCCCGGCGGTTCGGTGACGAGGTCGACGCGGACGAGCGCGTCGCCGGGGACGCCGGAGCCCGGGAGGGCGCCCGAGCCTGGGAGGGCACCGGGGCCCGTGAGGGCGGCGTCGCTGCCTTCGCCGGGCTCGAGCACCGGCGGGGGGGCGTCGGCGGCTGGGGGGGCGCCGGCGTCGGTGGCGTTGGTCGCCGTGGCCGGGGCCGTGGGGAGCCGGCCGGGGGTGGTGAAGAAGCGGTCGAAGCCCCAGGCCGCCAGCCCGACGACGACGACCACCAGCGCCAACGTGGCCAGACCGGGGCCGAACCACGTGGCCAGGGCCGGACCGCGCACGTCGCTCCGCCGGCGGCGCAGGCCCTCGCGCGCTTCGGAAGCCGGGGCGGAACCCGCCGGGCCGACCGCGGCGGCGCCCCGCCGGTCGCGGTCGAGGCGCTGTTCGAGCGTCGAGCGCCCGATCGCGACCTGACGTTCGCGCGCGTAGAGCTCGCTGAGCGGTGCGACCTCGAGCCCGACCGCCTGGGCGTAGAGGCGAAGGAAGTTGCGGGCGTACACGTCTTCGGGAAGCTCGCCGTAGCGCCCTTCCTCCAGGGCCTCGAGGTAGGAGCGCCGCACGTGCGTGCGGGCGGCGAGGTCGGACAGGCTCAGGCCGGCGGCCTCGCGTGCCGACCGCAGGCGCTCGCCCAGGCGGGGCGGGGTGGCGGTCGGGCGTCCGGCGTCGGTGGCTGGGGTCACGTCGGTCATGCGGGCACCTCGGGGACTTGGGCCGCAGCGAGCGCGACCAACGCGACGGCGATGTCGGCGGCGAGTCGGGCGTTCGCCTCGAGCAGTCGAACGTTCACTTCGACGCTGGCGCCCCCGGAGCGTTCCGCCAGGGCCGCCAGGAGCGCGGGCGTGACGTCCTTGCCTCGCGCTCCGTTCGCACGCGCGTCGGCGCGGGCGGCTTCGATCCACCCCGCCAGGTCGCCGGGATCGAGACCCTCGTCCACCGGGCGGCTGACGAGCACGCCGCCGGGCAGGCCGAGGGCGCGATGCGCAAGGAACGTGGCCGCCACGGCCTCGGCGCTGTCGACGCGGGCGGCGACCGGCAGGTCGGTGAGCGGTACGTGGAACCCCGCGAAATGGTCGCTGCGCCAGCCGAGCACCGGCACCCCCGCCGTCTCCAGCCGTTCGAGCGTCGCCGGTACGTCGAGCACGCTCTTGGCCCCCGCGCAGACGGTCACCACCGGGTAGCGGGCCAGCGCGGCGAGGTCGGCGGACTCGTCGAACGCCTCGACGTGGACGCCACCGATCCCGCCCGTGGCGAAGGTGCGCACACCGGCCGCGGCAGAGGCCAACAGCGTGGTGGCCACGGTGGTGCCGGCGTCGACGCCAGCGGCGAGGAGCGCCGAGAGGTTCCACGTCGATGCCTTCGCAGGCGTTCCGTTCGCCAGGCGCGCCATCTCGTCGGCGTCCAGGCCCACGACCAGCGTGCCCTCCACGACCCCGACGGTGGCGGGGACCGCGCCCCGCTCCGCTACGGCCGCCTCGAGCGCCCGACCGAGCTCCAGGTTCCGCGGACGCGGGAGCCCGTGGGTCAACACCGTCGACTCGAGGGCCACGACGGGACGGCCGGCGCGCAAGGCGGCGGCCACGGTGGAAGCGATGCGGATCACGCCGGCATCTTACCCTCCACCGTCGTCGCCCCCGTGGGGGGGCCAAGGTTCATGCGGCGCTCATGAGACGCGTCCAGGAGCGGACCGGGCGGCATCGTGATAGGCTCGCGCGCGTGGACATCGACCTCACGTCGTGGTGGCCGCTGGCATCCCAGCTGGGGGTCGGGCTCGTCGCCGGCTTCGCCGTCGGCTACGCCCTGAAGAAGGTCGGCAAGCTGGTGGCCGTCGCGGTGGGGCTCGTGTTCGTGGTCATCCAGGTCCTGGCGTGGCAGGGTTTCCTGACCGTGAACTGGCCCGAGGTGCAGGCCCGTGTCGACCCCCTGCTCGAGGCCCCGGCGCTGCAGTCCGGCTGGCGTTCGCTGGTCGGCGTGCTCACCTACAACCTGGTGTTCGCGGGGGCGTTCGTCCCCGGTCTGATCCTCGGTCTGCGCCGCGGTTGACGGCACGCTCGAGCGCGACGCACGCGGCGCGACAGACCTGAGCGTCCATCGCTCAACCTCCTTGACACACGAGCCCCCGTTGGCCTACGATTGTCCCGTTGGCACTCGCTCTCGGCGAGTGCTAATCCATGTGAGCCCCGACAGGGGAAACCTCAAAGACCATCGGAGGAACCAATGAATCTCAAACCACTCGGTGACAAGGTCGTCGTCGAAGTCGTGGAAGAACCTCAGACCACGGCGTCCGGCATCGTCTTGCCCGACAGCGCCAAGGAGAAGAGCCAGCGTGGCAAGGTCGTCGCGGTCGGGAGCGGCAAGCTGCTCGACGACGGCAAGCGCGTGGCGGTCGAGGTGAAGGTCGGCGACGTCGTCCTCTTCGCCAAGTACGGCGGCACCGAGATCGACCTGGATGGCAAAGACCTCATGATCCTCAGCGAGCGCGACATCCACGCGATCGTCGGGTAAGGGACGGAAACCACATGGCCAAAGAGCTGTTCTTCAAGGAAGAAGCGCGTCGTGCCCTCGAGCGCGGCGTCAACGCCGTTGCCAACGCCGTCAAAGTCACGCTCGGTCCCAAGGGCCGCAACGTGGTGCTCGAGAAGAAGTTCGGTAGCCCGACGATCACCAAGGACGGCGTCACCGTCGCCAAGGACATCGAGCTCTCCGATCACCTCGAGAACATCGGCGCCAAGCTGCTGATCGAGATCGCCAGCAAGACCAACGACATCACGGGCGACGGCACCACCACGGCCACCGTGCTCGGCCAGGCGATCGTGCGCGAAGGTCTGCGCAACGTCGCCGCCGGCGCCAACCCCCTCGCCCTCAAGCGCGGGATCGACAAGGCGGTCGCCGCCGCGGTGACCGCGATCTCCGACCAGTCCCGCCCCGTCGAGGACAGCAAGGCCGTTGCCGAGGTGGCCGCCATCTCCGCGAACGACCCCGAGGTCGGCAAGGTCATCTCCGACGCGATGGACAAGGTCGGTCGCGACGGCGTGATCACGGTCGAGGAGTCCAAGGGCTTCGACACCGAGCTCGACGTCGTCGAGGGCATGCAGTTCGACAAGGGCTACATCTCGCCCTACTTCATCACCGACCAAGACGCGATGGAAGCGGTCCTCGAGGACGCCTACCTGCTGATCCACGAGAAGAAGGTCAGCGCGCTCAAGGACCTCCTGCCGGTGCTCGAGCAGGTGGCCCAGACGGGCAAGCCGCTCCTGATCATCGCCGAGGACATCGAAGGCGAAGCGCTCGCCACGTTGGTCGTCAACAAGCTGCGCGGCACGCTCAACATCGCCGCGGTCAAAGCGCCCGGGTTCGGCGACCGTCGCAAGGAGATGCTCAAGGACATCGCGGCCGTCACCGGCGGCGAGGTCGTGAGCGAGGAACTCGGCCACAAGCTCGAGAACGTCAAGCTCGCCCAGCTGGGCCGCGCCAAGCGCATCCGCATCAGCAAGGACGAGACGACGGTCATCGAGGGCATGGGCGACCAGGCCGTCATCGAATCGCGCGTCAAGGGCATCCGCTCGGAGATCGAGAACACCGACAGCGACTACGCCCGTGAGAAGCTGCAGGAGCGCCTGGCGAAGCTCGCCGGCGGCGTCGCCGTCATCCGTGTCGGCGCGGCCACCGAGACCGAGCTCAAGGAGAAGAAGCACCGCTTCGAGGACGCGCTCTCGACCGCCCGCTCGGCCGTCGAAGAGGGCATCGTCGCCGGTGGGGGCGTCACCTTGATCCACGCGATCCCCGCGGTCCAGAAGGTCGCCGAAGGCCTCGAGGGCGACGAGCTCACCGGGGCGCGGATCCTCATCCGTGCGCTCGAGGAGCCGGCCCGTCAGATCGCCGCCAACGCCGGCGCCGAGGGCTCGGTCGTCGTCAACGCGATCAAGAACCGCAACGACGGCAAGTACGGGTACGACGCCGCCAGCGACACGTACGTCGACGACATGTTCGCCGCCGGCATCGTCGATCCGGCCAAGGTCACGCGCACCGCGCTGCAGAACGCCGCCTCCATCGGTGCCCTGCTGCTCACGACCGAAGCCGTGATCGCCGACAAGCCCGAGAAGAACGAGAACAGCGGGCCGCAGATGGGCGGCGGCGACATGGGCGGGATGGACTTCTGACCTTCCGCTGAACACGGCGCGCATGGCGCCGATCGAACACGAGGAACGGCCCCGAGCGCTTGCGCCCGGGGCCGTTCCTCGTGCACGGGTTCATGACGAGCCCGTGAGCGTGCGCTCCTCACGTCAAGAGCAACGACCGCCCCGTCATGACCTCGGGTTGGCGCAACCCCAACAGTTCGAGGACGGTCGGGGCGACGTCGCCCAAGACGCCGTGCTCGCGCAACCGCGCCCCCGCGGGGCCGCCCACCAGCACGCACGGCACCGGGTTCGTCGTGTGGGCGGTGTGCGGGCCGCCGTCGTCGTCGATCATCTTCTCCGCGTTGCCGTGGTCGGCGATCACGATGGCCGCCCCGCCACGTTCGGCGAGCGCCTCGAGGACCACGCCGAGGCCCGCGTCGCTGGCCTCGCACGCGGCGATCGCAGCGCTCAGCACGCCCGTGTGGCCGACCATGTCGGGGTTGGCGAAGTTGAGCAGCACGAAGGCGTCGTCTTCCTCCCGCAGCCGGGCGGCGCAGGCGGCGGCGAGCGCCGGGGCGCTCATCTCGGGCTGGAGATCGTAGGTGGCCACCTTCGGAGACGGCTCCAGGTGCCGGCTCTCGCCGGGGTACGGCTCCTCGCGCTTGGCGTCGAAGAAGTACGTCACGTGCGGGTACTTCTCGGTCTCGGCCGTGTGGTGCTGCTTCAGGCCCGCGTCGGCGATCACCTCCGCCAGCGGCTCGGTCACCTCGGGCACCGACAAGGCGTAGCTGGCGGCCAGGTTGGCGTCGAGCTCCATCAACGACGCGAAGTGGACCTGGGGCACGCGACCACGATCGAAGGCGTCCCAGTCGGGTCCCTCGAGGAACGCGTACGTGAGCTGTCGGGCACGATCGGCGCGGAAGTTGAACATGAAGACGCCGTCGCCGTCCACCACCTGCGCCGGCGGCTCGTCGGGCGCCCCGACGATCGTGGGCGCCACGAACTCGTCGGTCTCGCCTCGGGCGTACGCGTCGGCGAGGGCGGCGTCGGCGCTCGTCGCCCGATGGGGGGCGTCGCCGTGGACGATCGCGTCCCAGGCCCGCCGGGTCCGGTCCCAACGACGGTCGCGGTCCATGGCGAAGTACCGGCCGGTGACCGTGCGGATCCGGGCCGCCGCGCCGAGCTCGTCGATGGCGGCCTCGACCTCCGCGACGAAGCGTCGGCCGCTGTCGGGCGGGGTGTCGCGACCGTCCGAGAACATGTGGATCGCCACCCGCGGCAGGCCCCGACGGTGGGCCAGGTCGACGAGGGCGATCAGGTGGCGCAGGTCGGCGTGGACGCCGCCGTCCGAGACGAGACCGAGCAGGTGCAGGGTGCCCCCCGAGGTCCGGACGTGGTCGTACAGGTCGACGAGGACCGGGTTGTCGAAGAGGCTGCCGTCGTCGATGCGGTCCTGGACGAAGCTCAACGACTGGGGTACCACCCGGCCGGCGCCGAGGTTCAGATGGCCGACCTCGCTGTTGCCCATCTGGCCTTCGGGCAACCCCACCGCGGGGCCCGACGCCGACAACGTGGTGGCGGGGCCCTCGGTCCAGATCCGGTCGAACACGGGCGTGCGGGCGAGGTCCACGGCGTTGCCGGGACCCGGCTCCGCCAGGCCGAAGCCGTCGAGCACGACGAGCACTACGGGTCGGGTCATATTTCCTCCGTTCGGATCGGGCGGCCGCGGGCGACGTGCCCGAGCGCGCGCATGGCGCGGGCGTCGACGCCATCGCGATGGGGATCGACCTCGCCCAGGTCGACGTCGGCGAGGGCCACCTCTCTCCGCAGCGCCACCGTACAGCGCACCAGCTGGGCCAGCGGTCCCCGAGCGGCCGGATCGGCGAGGGTCTGCGGGAGCAGTTCGCGGATCGCACGGCGCGCCCGGGCCAGGGCGAGAACGCGCGCCACCCGGCGCTCGTCCTCGGTGAGCGCCGGGGTGGCGCCGTCGGGGGCCACCAGCAGACGCGCCGACGCGGCGATCACCTTCGGCGCGCCGATGTGGCGGGCGCAGGCGTGGCACAGGGTGGTACGGCCTTCGGCACGCTCGTCGACCCCGACGCCCTCGAACCACGCGGGTGGCGTGGCGGGCGGTGACGCGCCGGGTTCCGCCAGGGTGCCGCAGATGGGGCAGGGGCGCCAACCCGCCGCGCGTCGCCGCGCACGCTGCCCGGCGAGGGCGCGGCCGGCGGCGGCAGCGGACCCGAACAAGGCGTCGGGCAACCCCTCGAGCCCGTGGGCGAGCGCGGCCACCTCCGACGGGTCCGGTGCGACGTTCGGGGCGACGGGCGCCTCCTCCGACACCGGCGCGCGTCCGACACGGAAGCGCACGTCGCGCACCACGTTCGCGCCGACGCGATCGCGGTACGCGTCGAGCACGTGCTGCCGCTGGAGCCCGAGATGCATGGCCGTCTCCGTGTCGGCGACCTCGACGATGAGCACACCTTCCTTCAGCGCGACGGCGGTGGCGAAGCGTGCGACGTCGGCGCCCACCACCTCGGGCCACCGCAGCACCGCTTCGGCGCGGCGCACGCCGCGGACGAAGCCGCCCCGCCGGAACACCTCCTTGACGAGTTCGCCGAGCGCGACGTCACGCATCGTCCGGCGTCACCCGACCCGCCTCGACGTGCCAGACGCGATCGGCGCCGACCGGCGCGTCCGTCCCCGTCACGATCGCCTGCGGCGTGCGCTGCGCCAGGTCGACGAGGAAGCGTCGCCGTCCCTCGTCGAGCTCCGCCGACACGTCGTCGACGAGGAGCACCGGGGGGGTCCCGTGGCGCTCCTCGAGCAGCGCGAACTCGGCCACCCGGAGCGCCAAGGCGGCGGTGCGCGCCTCGCCGCGCGACCCGTAGGCCTGGACGCCGTGGCCGTCGAGCGCGAGGTCGAGGTCGTCGCGATGCGGGCCGACCACGCTCACGCCGCGCGCGCGCTCCTCGGCACGGGCGTCCTCGAGCGCCTCGGCGAGGGGCGTGTCGCCGGCCGCGCGGCGAAGCGTCAGCTGCAGCCGGCGACCGTCGCCCGCGACGGCCGCATAAGCCTCCGCCGCCAGGGGCGCGATCCGCGCCACGGCGCGGGCGCGCACCGCGTCGATCTCGTCGCCGAGGGCCACGAAGCGCTCGTCCCACACGGCGAGGGTGGCGGCGGCGTCGGGCCGCTTCAGGAGGGCGTTGCGCTGCTCCACGACGCGATGATACTCGCGGCTCACCAACGCGTACCGGAGCGAGAGCCGGCCCAGGACGTCGTCGAGGAAGGCGCGTCGTCCCGCGGGCGAGCCGTGGACGAGGTCGGCGTCCTCGGGGGCCACCTTCACGGCTCCGCCGAGTCGCGCGACGTCGGCCGCCCGGACGGTCTGGCCGTCGAGCTGCAGCGTCTTGCGGCCGGGCGCCAGACCGATCTCGAGGACGTGGTCGCCGTCGGCGGCGTCGAGCTCGCTCTGGACGAATCCGGCCGGCTCGCCGAAGCGCAGGGTCTCGGCGATGGTGCCGTTCGGGAGACCCCCGCTGCATCCCAGGTAGAGCGCGTCGATGAGGTTCGATTTGCCGGCCGCGTTGGGGCCCACGACCGCCGTCACCCCACGTGGGAACGTCAGCCGCGGGGTCGTCAGGTTGCGGAAGTGGAGCTGTCGGAGGGCGCGAACGCGCACTGGACGAGTCTACCCGGGGCACCGCGCGGCGGGCGTCGGGCGCGTCGAAGCGCTCGGTGCCAGCGGGCGGGCGCGGTGTCCGCCCGTCGGGGACGACTTCGGAACGGTTCCGAACACGTGCTAGCCTGACGCATGACCGATGCGACCGTCGCCGAACTCCGGCGTGACTTCCCGATCCTCGCCCGGCGCGTCCACGACCGACCGCTCGTCTACCTCGACAGCGCGGCGTCGGCCCAGATGTCGGAGCCGGTGATGGCGGCGATCGACGACTACCGGCGTCACCATCATGCGAACGTGCACCGTGGGGCCCACACCCTCTCGGCCGAGGCGACCGAGCGGTACGAAGCCGCCCGCGTGCGGGTCGCACGCTTCATCGGGGCTCCCGACGAGCGGGGCGTCGTCTTCACCCGCAACGCCACCGAGGCCCTCAACCTGGTGGCCCACGCCTACGGTCGCTCTCGGCTGCGACCGGGCGACGAGGTCCTCGTGAGCGTCGCGGAGCACCACGCCAACCTGGTGCCGTGGCATCTGCTGGCGCAGGACACGGGCGTCGTCGTCCAGGGCGTCGGGCTCGACGAAGGGGGGCGGGTGGACCTGAACGCCCTCGCCGCCGCGATCGGCCCGCGCACCCGCGTGGTCAGCACCTTCCACGTGTCGAACGTGCTGGGGTACGTCCAGCCCTTGCGTGCGCTCGCCGACTTGGCCCATGCGGCCGACGCCCTGTTCGTGGTGGACGGCGCCCAGGCCGCGCCCCACGTGGCCGTCGACGTGGTCGAGGCGGGTGTGGACGCCTACGCCTTCTCCAGCCACAAGGTCGGCGGACCGACGGGGGCCGGCGCACTGTGGATGCGCCCCGAGCTTCTCGAGACGCTGCCGCCGTTCCTCGGCGGCGGCGAGATGATCCGCCGGGTGGAGGTCGACCGCAGCACCTACGCCGACATCCCGATGCGGTTCGAGGCCGGGACCCCCGCCATCGCCGAAGCGATCGGCTTCGCCGCCGCGCTCGACTACCTGGACGGCGTCGGACTCGACGCCGTCTGGCGCCACGACCGCGCGCTGGTCGAGCACGCGCTCACGGCGCTCGACGCGCTCGAGGGCGTGACCACGTACGGCCCGCGCGGCGAGGACCGCGGCGGCATCGTGCCGTTCAACGTCGACGGCGTCCACCCCCACGACGTCGCCTCCTTTCTGGACGCCGAGGGGATCGCGGTGCGGGCGGGCCACCACTGTGCGCAACCGCTCATGGGGGCGCTCGGCGTGCGGGCCACGGCGCGCGCGAGCTTCTGGCTGTACACGACCCACGCCGAGGTCGATGCCTTCGTCGCGGCCGTGGTCCAGGCGCGCGACTTCTTCGCGCCCCTCGTGGGCGGCGGCGAGCGCGTGGCGGGATCGTGAGCGCGCTCACGCAGCTCTACCAGGCCGCCATCCTCGAGCAGGCGCGCAGCACGCGCCATCGCGGCGTGCTCGATCCGGCCGATGCGGATCAGGAAGGCGTGAACCCCTCGTGTGGTGATGAACTGCGGCTCACGCTGCGGGTCGAGGACGGGCGCATCGCGGCGGCCCGGTTCGACGGCCACGGATGCGCGATCTCGCAGGCGTCCGCCGCGCTCATGGCCACGGCGATCGAAGGTCACACGCCGGCCGAGGTAGCGGAACTCGTCGCACACGTCAAGGCCATGGTGCAGGGCGAGGGTGTGCACGGCGACCTGGGCGATCTGGCGCTGCTGGAAGGCGTCCGGCGGCTGCCGGCCCGGGTGAAGTGCGCGACGCTGCCGTGGACCACACTGGACCTGGCGCTGCGGCCCTGGCTCACGTAGGACGTCGGGCGCGCCGGGGACCACGACCGGACGGGATCAGGCCAGGTCGGGTTCGCCGGGCACGTCGTCCTCGCCGATCGCGGCCTCCTCGGGCACGGAACGATCGGAGGGAGCCGCGTCCAGCGCACGCAAGAACGCCGTGAGATACCCCCGTAGCTGCTCGCGCACGAGCGACTGGCTCCGTTCGAGCCGGGCGAGTTCGGCTTGCGCGCGCTCGACGTCCTTCCGCGCGGAACGGCGGATCGCGTCGCCTTCGGCATGCGCCCGCGCGACGATCAGGTCCGCTTCGTGCCGGGCGTTCTCCTTCATCTCCGAGCCGATCCGCTCGGCCGCCATCACGGCGCGGGTGAGCTCCGCCTCGGCCTCGCGCAGTTCGGTGACCTCCGACGCGCGTTCGTCGAGCTTCTCGCGCAGCGACCGGGCTTGACGCAGGAGTGACTCGCGCTCGGACGCCACCCGTTGCAGGAACTTTTGAACGCTCCGCGGGCGGTAGCCGAGGGGCGCGAGGTCGAACGTCGTGTGCTCGATGTCGAGCGGCGTCAGGTCCATGACGTCACCTCCGGACGTGCGTCGGCCGGCGCCTCGAAGAGGGCGCGTCCGACCCGCACCCAGGTGGCACCTTCGGCGATGGCGACCTCGAGGTCGCCGCTCATGCCCATCGATGTGCGTCCGCCGGCGTGCCGGTCGGCCAAGGCGCGCAAGGTCCGGAACGAAGGCCGGGCGCGCTCGGGATCGGGGTCGTACGGAGCGATCGTCATGAGGCCCTCCAGCCGTACGTGCGGGAGCGAATCGACGTGCCGGACGAGATCGAGCAGGGCGGCCGGCGGGACGCCGTGCTTCGACGCCTCGCCGCTGACGTTCACCTGTACGAGCACCGGGAAGACGTGCGCGTGTTTCGCGCCCTCCGCCTCGAGCGCGTCGGCGAGTCGCTCGGAGTCGACGCCGTGGATGAGCGAGAGCGGCCGGCAGTGGCGCACCTTGTTCGTCTGGAGGTGGCCCACGAGGTGCCATTCGACGTCGGCGTCCAGGTCGTCGGCGAGCTGGCGCCACGATTGGACGCGGTTCTCGCCGAGGGTCCGGTGGCCCGCGTCGAGCAGCTCGCGACGCACCTCGTCGGCCCCGTGGCCCTTCGTCACCGCCACCAGGGTCACGTCGGCAGGGTCGCGCGCCGCCGCCAGGCACGCCCGTTCGATCCGCTCCTGCACGTCCGAGAGCACGGCTAGAGCTCGGCCAGGACGGCGCGGACGAGTGTCCGGAAACGATCGCCGCTGGCGGCCGCCATCGCCAAGACGTCGTCGCCCGTCGCGTGTTCGGCACCGTCGGGTACGGCTCGGTCCGTGACGGCCGAGAGCCCCAAGACACGCATGCCGAGCGAACGCGCGACCGTGACCTCGTGCACCGTGGACATGCCGATGGCGTCCGCGCCCCACGAACGGAAGGCGCGGAGCTCGGCCCGTGTGGCGTAGGCGGGTCCGGCGATGGCCAGGTACACGCCTTCGCGCAGCGTGAGGTCGAGACGGCGGGCGGCGCGGCGCGCCAGGTCGAGGTACGCGGGGTCGTAGGCGTCGAAGGTGACCGGGAACCGCGGCCCGATCCCGTCGGCGGGGCCGGTGAGCGCGTGCTCGAAGGTGTGGTTCACGAAGTCGAGCTGGAGCATGAGGTCGCCCGCCGACCAGTGGGGCACGAGCCCGCCACAGGCGTTGCTGACCACCAGGCGGTCCGCGCCGAGCGCGTGCATGACCCGCACGGGGTAGGCGACCGTCGCCGCCGCGTACCCCTCGTACCCGTGCAGGCGACCCTGCATGGCCACGACCCGCCGTCCGGCGAGGCGTCCCAGGACGAACCGGCCCGCATGCCCCGGCGCCGTCGACGCGGGCATGCCGGGGACGTCGCCGTAGGCCACGGCCACCGCACCCTCGATCTCGTCGGCGAGCGGACCGAGGCCGCTCCCAAGCACGAGGGCGATCTCGGGACCACCCTCGGCGAGGTCCGGCAGGAGACCCGGCGCCGATCGCAGCGTCGTGGCCGCGACGCGCGCCCACACCACCGCGTCCGGGCCGACGTGGACCGGCGGGCCGTCCGGAAGGCGCACGCTCGGGTCGTCGCTCGGGTCGCGCTGCGGGGTCGTCATGCCGGCATCGTAGCAAGCGCCGTGCCTTCACCCCGGCGGTGGCGCGGCGGAGCGGGTGGACGTCGCACGTCGAACGCCGGGCTCGGCGCCGGCGTGGCGACCGGGAGTCGGTTCTCACGCTACCCACGCTAGACTGGTCGACATGCAGCGCCTCCTCGTGTTCGTCCTGGCCGTCTTCCTAGGTGGCGTCGTCTTCGCCCAAGGCTCCCCGCCCGCCGTTCGTGGCCCGCTCGTCGAGGTCCGGGTCGAGGGAACCGACACGTTCGCCGACGTCGTTCGAACGGTCGTGGCGGCGCGGCGCAGCACCCCCGCGGAACGGATCGACCTCGAGGCCGAACGCAACCGGGTCTACGCCCTCGGCACGTTCGCCGAGGTCACCGTCACGCTCGAGGACCGCGGGGCCGGCCCCGTGCTGGTCGTACGCGTTCGCGAGAACCCGCCGATCGCCGGGGTCGAGGTGGTCGGCGCCGAGCTGCTCGACGCCGAGCAGCTCCGGGCGGCGATCACGGCCGAGCACCTGCTCGATCCGGGACGGACGCTGAACGTGCTGCGCGCCGACGAGGCGATCGGGACGCTCCGCGCGATCCACCGGTCCATCGGCGTGCCCTACGACGTCGGCGTCACGCTCGACGTCATCCCCGACGCGGACGCGGAGCGCGTGAACGGGCGTACGCCCGTCCGGCTCGTCTACACGATCGACGAGGCCGCCGCGCTCCGGCGCGTGGCCTTCGACGACTCGACGGTGCTCGACGAAGCCGAGCTGAACGACATCTTCTTCCGGATGGCCGACCTCGACGAGTTCAACTTCGCGGGCTACCGCCAGGCCGTGGAAGCCGTCGCCGAGCGCTACGCGGCCGCCGGTTACCGCGAGAGCGGCGTCGACCTCGACCGCACCACGCTGACGAACGGGGTGCTCACGGTGCGGTTCCGCGAGCTCCGCATCGCCGCCTTCGACACCACCGCGCTCGGCATCGATGCCTCCGAGCTGTCGCTCGAGGTCGGCGACCTCTTCAACTACGACGTGCTGCTCGCCGACGTGCGCCGCCTCGTGGAGGGCCGGTCGTCGGACGTGCGCATCGAGACCCGGGCGACCGCATCCGGTGCCGTACGGGTGCGCTTCGAGGTCGGTGCGCCCGATACCGCCGGCCCCATCGACGACGTCGTCGTGGAGGGCAACACCCGTCTGTCCGACGAGACCCTGATCGCGCTGTTCGAGCTCCGCGAGGGCGACACCTTCACCTCCGCCGTCGCCGACGAGGACTTCCGACGCATCCGCGACGCGTACGAGGCGGCGGGGGTCGTCATCGACGGCCGGCCCTCGTACAACTACCTCGACGGTACGTACGTCCAGCGCATCACCGAGCTGAAGATCGCCGGGTACGACGTCGTCTACGACGGCGAACCCGGCCGGACCCAAGAACGCGTCATCACCCGGTACCTGCCTCCGCCGGGCGAGCTCGTCGACCTCGACCGCATCGACGCTGGGTTGCGCTCGTTGGCGCGGTTGGGTGTGGTGACGCCGGTGAACCGGTTGTTGGTCCCGACCGATGCCGACGACGAGGTCGTCGTCGAGGTCGTCGTGCGCGCGAACTCGACCGGTCTGCTGCAACCGGGTGCCCAGTACAACACCGAGACGGGCTTCTCGGCCAGCGTGGCCCTCTCGGAGTCCAACCTGTTCGGTCTGGCCCACGACCTCTCCGCCGAGGTCGAGGTGTTGACCAGCGACATCGGACTCCAGGTGGGCGGCAGCGTCCGCTACGCGGTGCCGTGGCTCGACTTCGACTTCCTCGATTTCCAGGAGGTGCCGACGAGCCTTTCCCTCTCGGCGTTCTCCGTGGTCGACGTCAACCAGCCGCTGAGCGCCGACGGAAGCCTCACCGTGCCGTTCCCCGGCTTGCCGGACCGGCCCGAGACCCAGGTGCCGATCGGGGAGTACTCGGTGCGTTCGTCGGGGCTGGGGTTCTCGGTGGGCCGGCGCGTGTTGCCCAACACGGAGCTGGTCGTGGGCGCCCGGGGGACGTACGACGGGTACGTCTTGGAGCCCGCCCCGGAGGCGTGCGAGGTCGACGCCGACGGGAAGGTCACCAACGCCGACCGGTGCGCGTTGCCGCCCGAGGACGCAGCGTCGTACGTCCCACAGGGTGGCTTGAGCGCCTTCACGTCGGCGGCGCTCAACTACGACGATCGCGACAGCGCCGCCTTCCCGCGCACCGGTCTGGCCGCGAACCTGTCCGTGGGCCTGGGTTGGGGCAACGACCAACGCGACCCCGACACCGGCGGTGCGCTGCCCTACGCGTACCAACAGGTCCAGGCCGGGGTGAAGACCTACGTGGCGCTCGCCGACGTGCTGGCGGGCGTCGAGGACCGCAACCACGTCTTCGCGGTGCGGCTCAACGGCGGCCTGCAGTTCGGGGAGGACTACCCGGCCAACCGGCGCTTCCGGGTGGGCCGGGTGCCCATCGAGGCGACCGAGATCCGTGGCTACGGCGACACCGACTTCGACCTCACGCGCTCGTACCTGACATCGTCGGTGGAGTACCGCTACGACTTCGGCTTCTCGACGGTGGCCACGGAGACCGTGATCGGTATCGTGTTCGCCGATCTGGCGTACGTCGCCGACGTACCCGGTTTCGCACCCGGCGACGCGCCGCTCTTCGCCAGCGCCGGGTTCGGCGTCCAGGTCAACCTCGGTTTCGGCGGCGTCTCGCTACCCGCGCTGCGTTTCGATTACGGTTTCAGCGAGCGCAACCCGGGCGGCGTCTTCGCCTTCCGCGTCGGCGCGGTCTTCTAGCCGCGCGCCCCGTGGGGGCGTCAGCCGCGGTCGCCGTCGCGCAGCGACCGCAACGCGCCGCAGCCGCGGGGGCGCTCGCCCCCGTCGCCGCGGTCGCGCAGCGACCGCAGGCGGCGCAGCCGTGGGGGCGTCAGCCCCCCGGCGTCCGCGCCGCACCGTGGCGGTCGCGTAGCGACCGCAACCCGGCGCAGCCGTGGGGCGTCAGCCCCCGGCGTCCGCGCCGGGCCTAGACGTTGAACAGGAAGTTCATCACGTCCCCGTCGGCGACGACGTACTCCTTGCCTTCGGTGCGCAGCCAGCCCTTGCTGCGCGCGGCCACCGTGCTGCCGGCCTCGACGAGCTTGGCCCAGTGGATCACCTCGGCACGGATGAAGCCGCGTTCGAAGTCCGAGTGGATGACGCCGGCCGCCTGGGGGGCCTTCGCGCCGGAGGTCACGGTCCACGCCCGGACCTCCTTCTCGCCAGCGGTCAGGTAGGTCAGGAGCCCGAGCACTTCGTACCCTCGGGTGACGAGGCGCTCGAGGCCGCTCTGCTCGAGCCCGAGATCGGCGAGGAAAGCGGCGGCGTCCTCGTCCGGGAGTTCGCCCAGCTCCTGCTCGATCTTCGCGGAGATGACGACGACCGATGCACCTTCGACTTCGGCGCGAGCGCGCACGGCGTCGACGTAGGCGTTGCCGCGCACCACGTCGCCTTCGGGCACGTTGCAGACGAAGACGACGGGCTTGGCGGTCAGCAGTTGGACGTCGGCGGGCACGGGCAGCCCCGTGGCGCGAGCCTGTGTCCCATCCGCCATGGCGGTCCGCAGCGCTTCGACCTGCGCCCGCGTCTCGGCGTCTTCGGGGTTGCCCTTGGCGCTCTTGCGCAGGCGCTCGGCGCGCCGTTCCAACGTCGCGAGGTCGGCCAGCGCGAGCTCGGTCTCGATCGTCTCGATGTCGGTGAGCGGATCGACCGTGCCACCGACGTGGATCACGTCGGGATCGTCGAAGCAGCGCACCACGTGGGCGATCGCGGCGACCTCGCGGATGTTGGCGAGGAACTGGTTGCCGAGGCCTTCACCCTTGTGGGCGCCCTTGACCAGGCCGGCGATGTCGACGAACTCGACGGTCGTCGGCACGATCGGTGGCACGCGATCGCCTTTGGTGTACAGCCGGGCCAGGGCCGCCAAGCGCTCGTCGGGCACCGCCACCACGCCGACGTTCTTGTCGATGGTGGCGAACGGGTAGTTGGCGGCCTCGACGCCCGCCTTGGTGATCGCGTTGAACAGGGTGCTCTTCCCGACGTTGGGGAGACCCACGATGCCGATTCCGAACATGCCACGCTCCTCGAGGCGCACGTGCGCCCACGGTCCGAACCGGACCCGCTGCGAGCCGATGCGGGCCCGACCGGCCACTCTAGCAGGGGTTCGAGGGCTGCAGGACGTCGTGGTAGCGTCCCGCCATGTCGGTCCTGCCCCTCCGCACCGTCCGCGTCGGCGTCCTGGGCGCCGGCACCGTCGGCGCCGCGCTCCTGCGCATGCTCGCGCGCCACCCCCACCTCGAGGTCACCGCAGCGCTCGTGCGCGACCCCGGTCGACCTCGCGACCTCGGTCCTCGGCCCGTCCGGCTCACCACCGACCCGGACGTGGCGCTGGCGGGCGCCGACGTCGTCGTCGAACTGCTCGGGGGCGTCGACGTGCCCACCGACCTGATGACGCGCGCCGCCGAGGCGGGCGCGCGCCTCATCACGGCCAACAAGGCCGCGCTGGCGGAGCGGTGGGACGTCTGGGGGCCCTGGGTCAGGGCGGGTCGGGTGGGCTTCGAGGCGGCGGTGATGGCGGGCACGCCGGTCGTGGGCGCGCTGGCGGGTGCGTTGCGCGGTTCGCGTCTGCGGTCGCTCGAGGCGCTGCTCAACGGCACGTGTTCGTACCTCATCGGGCGGCTGGAGGCCGGCGTCGGCTTCGACGAGGCGTTGGCCGAAGCCCAGGACCTCGGGTACGCGGAGGCGGATCCATCGCTCGACGTCGACGGGATCGACGCGGCGCACAAGCTGACCGTCCTCGGCCGGCTCTGCGCCGACCCCGATCTGGCGTGGGCGGCGGTGCGACCGAACGTCGAGGGCGTGCGCGACCTCACGCCCGCGTTCGTCCGAGCGGAGCGCGCGGCAGGTCGGCGCGTCCACCTGGTCGCGGCGCTCGAGGCGGACGGATCGGGCGGCTGGCGCGCGTCGGTGGGACCCCGCAGCTTGCCGGCCGAGCACCCGTTGGCGCGCTTGGGTGAGGGTCGGGGCGCGCTCGTGTTCCGGGGCGACGCGGTCGGTGAGGTGTGGCTCGCGGGTGCGGGCGCCGGCGCCGGTCCGACGGCCAGCGCCGTGCTCGGCGACGTGCTGGAGGCGGCGGCCGGTCGGCCGGGACCGACCCCGGCGCCGGCGTTCGTCGCCAGCGACGACGGCGGGCATTCGGCGTGACGGTGGGGGCCACGGGTGCCGGCCACGCTGCACGCTTCGTCAGCACGCGTGCCCTGAAGGTCGACGGCGTCGACCTGCCGACCGCGCTGCGACGCGGCCTGGCGCCCGACGGCGGTCTCTACGTCCCCGCGACGGTCCCCGCGATCCGCGCCGACTGGCGCGAGGTGGGCTCGTTGGCCGAGGCCGCGCTCGCCGTCCTGGCACCCTTCGTGCCGCCCGACGACGCCGAGGGTTGGCTCGACGACGTCGCCGAGGCCCTCGACTTCCCGGTGCCCCTGCGGCGGCTCGACGCGGACACGTGGCTGCTGGAGCTCTTCCACGGACCGACGGGCGCCTTCAAGGACGTCGCAGCCCGGGTGATGGGGCGTTGGTGGCGGCGCTTGCTGCGGCCCGGCGAGCGTGCGACCGTGTTGGTGGCGACGTCGGGCGACACCGGCGGGGCGGTCGCCGACGGGCTGTCGGGGATCCCCGGTCTCGAGGTCGTCGTGTTGTTCCCGACCCACGGCGTGAGCCCGGTGCAACGCGCCCAGTTGACGGCCGTGCGGCCCGGGGTGCACGCCTTCGCGGTCGAGGGCGCGTTCGACGACGCGCAGCGGCTGGTGAAGGAGGCCTTCCGCGACCCCGCGCTCGCCGACCTGCCGCTCACGAGTGCCAACAGCATCAACCTGGCCCGCTGGCTACCGCAGGCGTCGTTCCACGTCTGGGGTCTGGCGCAGCTCGCCCAGGCCGGCGTGGCCGCCGAGCGTGCGGTGGTCGTCGTGCCCTCCGGCAACCTCGGCGACCTGGTGGCGGGCCTGTACGCTGCCGCCATGGGCGCCGCGCCCGCGGCGTTCGTCGCCGCGCACAACGCCAACGACTACCTGGTCGAGCGCTTGGCCGGACGGCGGGCGGCGTTCGACTTCCCGCCCACCGTCTCGACCCACTCGAACGCCATGGACGTCGGGGCGCCGTCGAACTACGAGCGGTTCGACGCCTTGTGGGGCGACCGCCCACCGGTCCCGGTGCGCGGGATCCGCGTCGACGACGCGGCCACGCTCGCGAGCATCGCCCGCGCCCACGCCTCGTGGGGGCTCGTCGTCTGCCCGCACACCGCCGTCGGGCTCGAAGCCGCGGAACGAGACCGCCGTTCGCGGGCGGATGGCGCGCCGCGGCTGGTGTTCGCGACGGCGCATGCGGCCAAGTTCCCCGAGGTCGTCGCCCGGGCCCTTCCGGGCGTACCCGTCGTCGATGCACGCCTGTCGGCGCTCCGCGACGGGCCCCAGCGAGCGACGTCGTTGGCGCCGACGCTCGCGGCGTTGCGGACCGCCCTGCGCGCCCTGACCCCCTGATCGCGTTCGCCCGAGGATCGGTCCTGCGTGGACGTGATCCGGCGGGTCGGGTCAGGCGCCGGGGCGACGCGTGTACGGACCGGTCACGTTCGTGCCCACGTGGGCGACCCGGGTCTCGTGCATGAGCTTGCGGAGATGGGCCAACAGCGACCGTTCGGCGAGGTCGTGGGCCCGAGGGTCGAGGGCGCCGTACACGGCGACGCGCAGTTCCTCGAGCGTGCGGGGTCCGGTGACGAGCGCGTCCCAGACGGCCCGCTCCCGGTCCAGGCGGTGGCGTCGAGCCTCGTCGAACACCGCCACCCCGTCGGTGCGGACCGGCCCGTGCGCGGGCGCCACGAGGGTGGGCGCCCGCGCCGCCGCCCGGGCGAGGCTCGCGAGGTACGCCGCCACGTCGCCGTCGGGGAGGCCGACCCAGATCGAGCCCGCACCCGCGACGAGGTCGCCGGCGACGAGCACGCCGCCGGCGCCGTCGTCGACCGCGAACGCCAGGTGATCGCTGGCGTGGCCGGGCGTGGCCAACGCCTCGATCACGGCGCCACCGGCCACGAGCTTGCGGCCGTCCTCCAACGGGCGGACGGGGACGCCGGCGGGGACGCGTTCGAGACCGGCCGGGTGCACGAAGACGGTGTCGAGGTGCCAACGCGCCACCGCGGCCGCCACACCGTCGACGTGGTCGGGGTGCGTGTGGGTGAGCAAGACCCCTTTGAGGTGGCGCACACCTGCCGCCGCGAGGAGGGCCGCCAGCGCGTCGAGCGCGGCGCTGTCACCGGCTCCGGGGTCGACCAACCAGGCGACGCCGTTCGTTCCGATCGCGTACGACGTGGTGGAAGGCCAGGGTGGCAGCGTGCGGGTCTCGAGCGCGACACCCCACAGCGCCGGCCCGTACGGCGCAGGCGGATCGCCGGGCTTCATCGAACCTTGCCGAGCAACGCTCCTCGGGCGGCGGCCACGGCCGCGTCCGGCTCGACCTCGAGGTCGGGTACGACGCCGCGACCCTCCCAGGTCGGTCCGCCGATGGGCGCGAGGACGCCGCTCGCCACCCAGGCTTGGGCCCCGCCACGCAGGCAGAAGGGGAGGACCGCTTCGACGTTGCCGGCGCTCGTGGCGCCGACGACGATCGCGCGCCCGCGCACCTGGAGGGCCCCGGCCAGTCCCTCGGCCGCACTGTTCACGTCGCCGTCGAGGACCACGGCCAACGGTCGGTCGGTGGCCGGGGTGCCGAGCGCGGGGTAGGGCAACGGCAGCGACCACCGCGTCAGTGCGCGCCACAAGAAGCCGCTCGTGAAGACGCCGGCTGCCTGCATCATCGTCACCAGACGACCTCCGGGGTTGCCGCGGAGGTCGAGCACGTAAGCGTCCACGCCCTCGCGTGCCAGCGTCTCGACCGCTTCGCGCAGTCCTTCGGCCGTGCCCGCCCGGACGAGGTCGGCGACGCGCAGGTACCCCACGCCGTCGTCCCATCGGCCGAAGTCCACCGGACCCGCACCGCGCAGGCCGGGGGGCGCCCCCGGAAGCGCTGACGCAGGATCGACGCCGTCGGCCTGCGCCCGGGTGTGGACCGGGCCGAGCGGGACGCCCAACGGCGGGAGGCCGAAGACGCCGACGCAGGGGAGGGTGCCGTACGTCGCTCGGAACTCGGCGACCCGCGCCGCCGGGACGTACTGGCTGTGCTGGTCGCCGAGCGCGCTGTACATCGCTTCGAGCGCGCGGTCGACGGCGTCCGGCGCGTCGTCGGCCCAGGCGCCGAAGCGTTCGCGGGCCTCGTCCCAGTCGACGTCGGCCTGCTCGAGGTCCCAGTACCGTTCGTCGACCAGGCGCCAGGCGGCATCGAACCGCGGGTCGTCGCCGACCACACCCTGAGCGCTGGCGGTGGCGGCGAGGAGCAGCACGAGGGTCAGGCCGACGAGAGCGGGGGGGCGCGGGCGGCGCATCAGCGGCCGAGCAACACCGGGGCGGCGTGCTCGTGCTCTTGGAGCGCTGCCCGATCGACGACGAACCGCTGGGCGCCGACGGCGGTGGCCGTGAGGGCGCCGGCGACGTTGCCGAGCCAGGCGGCGCCCACCAGGTCGTGACCGTCGAGCAGGGCGGCCACGAAGGCCGCCGTGTACACGTCGCCGGCACCCGTGGTGTCCACCACGCCCTCGACGTCGAGCGCCTCGACGAGCTCGGAGGCTTCGGGGGTGACCACGATCGACCCCATCTCGCCGACCTTGACGACCACCCGCTCGATGCCGTGGGCGCGGAGCCCGCTGAGCGCGTCGGAGATCGACGTGCGGTCGGTGAGCGCGAACAGCTCCTTCTCGTTCATCAGGACGACCTCGACCCCGTCGAGCAAGGGCATGAGGCGGTCGCGCAGCGCGTTGACCGCGCCGGTGCCCATGTCGACGAAGGTGCGAACGCCCGCCTCTTTGGCGAACGCGAGCGCCTGCACGGCGTACGCACGCTGCGGACCGCCGACGAGGCTGTACGCACTCACCACGAGCGCGTCCCGTTCGGCCACGTGTTCGAGGCGCAAACGGTCGGCGTCGAGGTAGCGCGAGGCGCCGGCGGCGCTCACCATCGTCCGCTGCCCGTCGGGCGTGATGAGGATCGTCACGCTGCTGGTCTGCAGGTGGGGGTCGGATTGGACCAGCGACAGGTCGACGCCCGCCGACCGCACGTGCTTGAGCGCCAGGTCCGAGAACGGTCCCGTGCCCACGCGCGTCGCGATCGCGACCCGATGCCCCAGCCGGCCCAGTGCCGCCGCCATCGTGCCCCCCGCACCCCCAGGTTCGAGGACCGCGCGCAAGGCCGTGACCTCTCCACCGAGCTCGGGGAGCGCATCGACGAAATACATCTGGTCGACCGTCGCGTCGCCGACCACCAAGAACTCAGCCATTCACCCTTCTCCTCCCGGGCTCTTGCCCGGGGCCTCGCCCGCGTTCGCGTGGTTTTCCGGGGCAGTATAGCGCCTGCCGCCGGGCGGCGAGGTTCCTGCGAAGCCTCGTCCCCCGCCGTCAACCGGGGCGAGGGAGCCGGGCGGCCAGGCGCCGGAAGGTCGACAGGTCGAGGACCTCGGCGCGCACGCGCGGGTCGAGGTCGAGCGCCTCGAGCGCCGCGACGACGACGTCGGGGTCGAAGCCGACCGCGCGCAGGTTGGCCTTGAGCGTTTTGCGCCGGTGACGGAAGGCGTCGCGGATGAGTGTGAAGGTGACCGGGTCGGGCAGGGCATCGGGGTCGAGGTCGATGCGGACGATCGACGACGTCACCTTGGGCGGTGGCTCGAACGCCCCTGGAGGGACGTGGCGGACCACCCGCGCACGGCCATGATGGGCGACCCACAGGCTCAGGCTCCCGAAGGCCGGGCTGCCCGCCTGCGCCACCAGGCGTTCGCCGACCTCGCGCTGGACGAGCACGACGGCCCGCCGGAAGCGACCGCTGGCGAGCACCCGCGAGAGGACCGCGGTGGCGACGTGGTACGGCAGGTTGGCCACGAAGACCGAGCCGCGCGTCACCCCCTCGAGGTCGATCCGGAGGGCGTCCTCGTGGCGCACCTCGACGTGGGGCCACGGTGCCAGGGTCTCGGCGAGCGCCGGCGCCAACCGGACGTCGAGTTCGACCGCCACCGTGCGCCGCGTGCGCCGGGCCAGCTCACGGGTGAGCGTGCCGAGACCCGGCCCGACCTCCCACGCCTCGTCGTCGGGGGCCAGGTCGGCGGCCGCGACGATCGCCCCGAGCGCCGTCTCGTCGACCAGGAAGTTCTGGCCGAAGCCCTTGTCGGCGGTGAGACCGTGACGCGACAGCAGGTCGCGCACCACACGAAGCGAGGTCAGGCGGCCGGGCGGTTCGGTGGCGCTGCCGGTGAACGCGCCCTCGACCGAGGGCGTGCCCTCAGCCGAGGGCGCGTCGTCGGGCTCGCCGGGCATCTTCAGGGGCCGACGACGCGCTCGGCGATGACCCCGTCGAGCCGCCGAACGGCTTCGTCCAGGTCCAGCCCCTCGACGACGGCGAGTTCCGAGGCCAGCATCGCCTTGGCCGTGTCGAGCACCTCGCGCTCGGTGGCCGCCAAGCCCTTCTCGAGGTCGCGTCGCGCCAGCACGCCGATCAGTCGACCGAGCTCGTACGCGCCGCCACGCGCCAGGATCTCTTGCTCCGCCCGGTACCGGGGGGGCCACTGGATGGGCAGGTTGAGGTCGGCCTTGACGAGGGCGTCGAGGAGACGCTCGACCTCGTCGACACCGATGGTGTGCCGCAGGCCGACCTCCTCGCCCTTGCGCAACGGGACCAGGACCTCGAGGTCGCCCTTGACGAAGACGATCTTGAGGTACTCGTGACGCTCGCCCAGGACCTCACGCGTCGTACGTTCCTGTACGACGCCCGCCCCCTGCGACGGATACACGACGTGGTCACCGACATCGAAAGTCACGCTGTTGGCCTCCCGTGCGGCACGCTACCATGTGCCCCGCGCGCGTCCGAGCGCTCGCGTCGGCCGATGCCGTCAGATGAGCGTCCACGCCAACCAGTGCTGGAACGACACGAAGGCCACCAGGGCCGCAGCGATCGCCACCGAGGTGGTCCCCGCGACCACGAAGGCGGGCGTCGGCTCCAGGTCGCGGCGTGACCAGAGGAGACCGCCGCCGGCGAGCGCGAGGAGGGTGGCGACCGCGAGGGTCGCCGCGCCGCCCACGAAGCCGATCATCACCTCGTACCGGCCGCCCAGGGCGATCGCCACCGCAAGCGCCAGCGGGGCGAGGGCGGCGCCCGTCCAGGCGCCACGCCAGCGAGCCGTCCCCGCCGACCGCCGGCCGGCGAAGAGCACCGCCGCCAACCACAGCAGTGGTGCGCTCGCCATGGCCGTGAGCACGGCCACCAGGGCGCTCGCCGCCACCTGTCCGGCGGCTTCCTGGGCCACGTTCCACGGGCTCCAGCCGAGGGCGGCCGCCAGACGGTCGCGCCACGTGCGCACCATGGGACGTCGGTCGTCGGCGACGTAGAGCGCGTGGTCGCCGCCGGGTTCGGTTCCGATCCACGCCAGGTGTACGACGCCGGCCGCGTCGCGCACGGCCGACGCCCGCTCCACGACGAACGGCGACCACGCGACGGGTACGCCGTCGCCGGCGAGGACGTCGACGCGCCACAGGGTGTGGCCCTCCGCGACCACGACGGTGTCGCCGAGGGCGGCCACCGGCCGGCCGGGTCGGATCGGCGTGGCCGGCACCGCGACGAGCGCCCCGGAGCCGTCGTGGGACGTCCGCTGGACCACGCCGTCGGCGGCGGTCCAGAGACGCTCCACGCGGCCGTCGACCCAGGTCGTCACCGTCGCCGGTTCGGGTCCCCCGGCAGGACCGAGATCGATCGGACCGGCGAACGTGCCCGTCGCGTCGATCCGGGCTGCCCGGGCCTTCCACGACGCACGCGTGCCCAAGGCGGTGACCTCCGTCCGCCCCTCCAGCCACGTCAGGTGGACGTTGCCGCCGACGCCCGCCGTCGCCGACAGGCCGCCCAGCCGCAGCTCGGTGTCGTACACGATGTCGTCGACCGCAGCCCCGGAGAGGCGTTCGATCCAGGCCCGATCGCCGCTGCCGCGCGCGACGAACGCCTGCGCGCCCCCGTCGCCGGCCACGAGCGCCACGTCGAGCGGCTGCACCCAACGGAGCAGCTCGCCACCGACGGTCCAGCTGTGGACGTAGCGACCCGTGGTGAGGTCGCGCCGGTACCAGAGCGCCACGAGGTCGGCGTCGTAGCCGCCGGCCGCGACGACGCCCCGCACGCCGTCGGCAGCGTCGAGGGTACGGGCCTCGCCCCCGTCGAGCGGCTGAGCGACCAGGGCGTCGCCCTCCACGCGCACGAGCACGGCCTCCCCCCGGTCGAGCGCGAGGGCGGCCACGGGCCTGGACTGTTCGCGCGCGATGGCGCGAGGACGATCGAACCCGCCGTCGGCGGCGAACGGTTGGGCCGCGGCCCAGACGGAGGTCGCGAAGAGCAGCCCCGCGGCCGCGAGCCGCCCGCGCGGGACGCGCCGCGTCTTCACGCGCGCAACCCCCGCCGCGTCTTGCCCTTGGCCGGCAGCTTCGGCAGCGCCACCTCACGGCCCTCCAGCTTCGCCTCGAGCTCGCGGATGCGGTCGCGCACGGCAGCGGCCTTCTCGAAGTCGAGCGTCTCCGAGGCCTCCCACATCTGGTTCTCGAGCATCGCCAGCTCCTGCCGGACGTCGTCCTCGAGCAGCTCGCGCTCCCAAGGTGCGACCGGGGCGATGGGTTCGCCCCCGGCGTCCTCGCCGCGGATGACCTCCTGGATCCGTTTGCGGATGGTCTCCGGCGTGATGCCGTGCTTCAGGTTGTAGGCCAGTTGTTTGTCCCGGCGCCGCTCGGTCTCGTCGATCGCCGCCCGCATGGCGTCGCTGACCTCGTCGGCGTAGAGGTAGACCTCGCCGTTGACGTTGCGGGCCGCGCGCCCGATCGTCTGGATGAGGCTGCGCTCGCTCCGCAGGAAGCCGGCCTTGTCGGCGTCCAGGATCGCCACCAACGACACCTCGGGCAGGTCGAGCCCCTCGCGCAGCAGGTTGATCCCGACGAGCACGTCGAAGTGTCCGAGCCGCAGGTCGCGCAGGATGACCTGCCGCTCGACGGCGTCGATGTCGCTGTGGAGGTAGCGGACCCGGACGCCCTGCTCGGCCAGGTACTCGGTGAGGTCCTCGGCCATCTTCTTGGTGAGCGTGGTGATGAGCACGCGCTCCTTGGCGGCCACCCGCTCTCGCGCCGCGAAGATGAGGTCGTCGATCTGGCCCCGCGACGGCTTCACCGTGACCCTGGGGTCGACCAGACCCGTGGGACGGATGACCTGTTCGACCACCTGGTCCGACATGCCGACCTCCTGGTCGGCGGGCGTGGCCGAGACGAACACCACCTGGCCCACGCGCTCCATGAACTCGTCCTCCTTGAGCGGCCGGTTGTCGAGCGCCGCCGGCAGCCGGAACCCGTAGTCCACGAGGGTGCGTTTGCGCGCCTGGTCGCCGTTGTACATCCCCCTTAGCTGGGGCAGCATGACGTGGGACTCGTCGAGGAAGACGAGCGCGTCGTCGGGCAGGTAGTCGAGGAGGGTGTAGGGCGGCTCACCCACCGACCGACCGTCGAGGTAGCGCGAGTAGTTCTCGATGCCCGAGCAGTAGCCGAGCGTGCGGAGCATCTCGAGGTCGTACATCGTGCGTTCGCGCAGGCGCTGCTTCTCGAGGAGCTTGCCCGCGCCCTCGAAGTAGGCCAGGCGTTCCTCGAGGTCGCGCTCGATCTGCTCGACGGCGGGGCGCAGCGTCTCGAACGGCGTGACGTAGTGCTTGGCCGGGAAGATCGTCAGCCCGGCGAGCGACTTCAGGGCGTCGCCGGTGACCGGATCGACCACCGCCAACGCCTCGACCTCGTCGCCCCACAGCTCGATACGCACCGGCTCCTCGTCGTACGCGGGCCACACCTCGATGACGTCGCCCTTCGCGCGGAACCGGCCCGGCGCCAGCTCGACGTCGTTGCGCTCGTACTGCTGTTGCACGAGACGCCCGAGGATCGTGTCGCGCGTCAGCTTCACGCCGGGGGCGAGGATCAGGTTCAGCTCGGCGTACGACTCGGGCGCCCCGAGACCGTAGATCGCCGACACCGACGCCACCACGATCACGTCGCGGCGGGTGAGCAGGCTGCGCGTCGTCGAGTGGCGCAGGCGCTCGAGCTCCTGGTTGATGTTGGCGTCCTTCTCGATGAACAGGTCGCGCGCCGGCACGTAGGCCTCGGGTTGGTAGTAGTCGTAGTACGAGATGAACATCTCGACCGCGGAATCGGGGAAGACGTCGCGGAACTCGGCCGCGAGCTGCGCCGTGAGGATCTTGTTCGGTGCCAGCACCAGCGCGGGGCGCTGGGTGGCCTCGATGACCTTGGCCATCGTGAAGGTCTTGCCGGTGCCCGTCGCCCCCAGCAGGGTCTGGAAGCGGAGGCCGTCGGCGAGGCCGGCGACGAGGCCGCGGATCGCCTCGGGCTGGTCGCCTTTCGGCTCGAACGGGGCCTGGACACGGAACGGCATCCGCTCATCATATCGCCACCACGGGATTCGCCGTCGTAGCATGCGGGGATCACCCCCCCGTCGGCCCGAGGCCGGCGACGAGAGGAGACATCATGCCCGTACGCAAAGCCCACGCCGTCTGGCGCGGCGACCTGAAGGGCGGCGACGGAACCGTCGCGCTCGGTTCCGGCGTCTTCGAAGGTCCCTACGACTTCCGTTCCCGCTTCGAGGAGGGGCCGAACACCAACCCCGACGAGCTCCTCGGCGCCGCCCACGCGGCGTGTTATTCGATGGCGCTCGCCAACATGCTGGCAGGCGAGGGGTCCCCACCCACCGAGGTCCGCACCGAGGCGCACGTGCACCTGGGCAAGGACGACGAGGGCGCCGCGATCACCAAGATCGTGCTCGTGTGCCACGCGAAGGTGCCCGGGATGTCGGCCGATGCCTTCGCCGAAGTCGCCGCCCGCGCCAAGGTCGGCTGCCCCGTGTCGAAGGCGCTGAAGGCGCTGCCGATCGAGCTCGACGCCACGCTCGACTGAACACCGGCCACCCCTGGCCCCTCGCGGACCGCGTCGCTCAGGCGGCGCGGTCCCTGAACTGTGTCTCGTAGAGGTCGGCGTAGAGCCCACCCGCGGCCAGCAGCTCGGCGTGACGCCCCGTCTGGACGACGCGGCCCTCGTCGATCACGACGATCCGGTCCGCGCCCACGATCGTGGACAGCCGGTGGGCGATCACGAAGGTGGTGCGCCCCTGCATGAGGCGGTCGAGGGCCGCCTGCACGAGCGCTTCGGATTCGCTGTCGAGCGAGGACGTCGCCTCGTCGAGCACCAGGATCCGCGGGTCCTTCAGGAGCGCTCGGGCGATCGCGACGCGCTGGCGCTGTCCGCCGGAGAGCATGACGCCCCGTTCGCCGACGATCGTCTCGTAGCCGTTCGGGAAGCCGCGCACGAAGCCGTCGGCGTTCGCGGCCACCGCCGCCGCCACGACCTCCTCGTCGCTGGCGTCGGGCCGGCCGTAGCGGACGTTGTCGGCGATGGTGCCCGAGAACAGGAGCGTCTCCTGCGGTACGACCCCGACGTGGTGACGCAGGTCGCGGGGGTCGAGTTCCCGCAGGTCGATGCCATCGAGGGTCACGCGCCCTTCGATGGGGTCGAAGAAGCGCGGGATGAGCGTCACGAGGGTGCTCTTTCCCGCACCCGATGGGCCCACCAGCGCGACGACCTCGCCGGGGTCCGCGGCCAGGTCGATGCCGTCGAGCACCCAGGCGTCGCCGCGATCGCCGTAGCGAAAGCGCACGCCCTCGAAGCGCACCGCGCCACGGACGGCGGGCAGCGCCACGGGGTGCGCCGGCTCCGGCAGGTCGGACGTGGCGTCGAGCAGCTCGAAGACCCGTCGCGAGGCCCCGGCCGCCTCCTGCACCTGGGCGTACAGGCCCGTGAACGAGCCGATCGATCCCGCCACGGTGACGGTCAGGAGTAGGAAGGTGATGAGGTCGCCGGGAGGGAGCGCGCCCGCCAACGCCAGACGACCGCCCTCCCAGAGCACGAGACCGATGCCCAAGAGGAAGCCGGTGAACACGGACGGGACGAACACCGCCCTCACCCGCGCCCGCCGCAGCGCGCTGGCGAACGCGTCGCGGATGGCGTCGCCGTACCGAGCCGACTCCGCCCGCTCGGCGGTGAAGGACTGCACCACCCGGATGCCGGCGATCGCCTCCTCGGCGCGTGCGTTCGCCAGCGCCAGCTCGTCTTGGAAGGCGGTGCTGATGCGCCGCAAGCGGCGCCCGAACACCGCCGACGCGATGATGACGGCAGGCAGGACCGCGAGCATGACCACCGTGAGCCGCGCGTTGATCACGAAGAGCACGACCATCCCACCGAGCAACGAGACGCTCTGGGAGACGAGCTGGACGGCCACGGTGCTGACGGCCGTCTGGATCGTGGCGATGTCGGACGTGAGCCGCGAGGTGATCTCGCCGGTCCGACGCGTCTCGAAGAACCGCACCGACAGCCCGATCAGGTGGTCGAACAGTTTGCGGCGCAGGTCGGCGACGACGGCCTCACCCACGTAGCCGAGCTGGTAGACGCGAACGTAGGTGGTGAACGCGTTGAGCGCGAAGACGCTCAGGAGCACCAGGGCGATGGCGTTGAGGTCGGCGGGCGTGGTGGGTCCGCCCGCTTCCCGAGCCCCACCGAACAGGTCGGTGACCCAACCGGTGAGCGCGCTGCCGGCACCCGCCGAGCCGAAGGCGCTGTTGAACAGGCCGCCCACCACGACGGGGAAGGCGAGGAACAGGACGCTCCCGATCGAGGACGCCACGAGCGCCAGGACGAGACGTCCGGCGTAGGGGCGCGCGTACCCGAGCAGTCGCCGTAGGGGGGTGAGATCGAGCCGGCCGGCCCCGTCGCTGGGGTCGGCCGACGTGGAGCGCGGGGGGGAGCGGCGAGCGAACATCTCGCCACTCTACCCGGGGGTAAGGGGCGCCTCAGCCTTTCACCGCTCCGGCCGTGAGCCCTTCGACGATGCGGTTCTGGAACACGAGCACGAGCACGATCAGCGGCACCGTGACGACGATGGCGGCCGCCATGATCTCGCCGAACGGTTGCTGCCGGGCGATCTGCCCCGAGAACAGGGCGATCGCGACGGGCACGGTGCGTGCGGTCGGCTCGATCGACGTGAAGGTCAGCGCGAACAGGTACTCGTTCCAGGCTTGGATGAAGGCGAGCAGACCCGTCGTGACGAGCGCGGGTGCGGTGAGGGGCAACAAGATCTGCACGAAGGTCTGCATCGTGCTCGCGCCGTCCACCTGGGCCGCCTGCAGGAGCGTCGTCGGCAGGCCCTTGAAGAAGGCGGTGAGCACCCACACGGTGAAGGGCAGCGTGAAGATCATGTACGAGAGGATCATCGACGCCAGGGCGGGCAGTTGCAGCACCGTGATGACCGCGTAGAGGCCGGCCAGGACGGCGATCTGGGGGAACATCGTCATCGCCAGGATCACGTAGAGCGACGGCGTGCGACCACGGAAGCGCAACTTGCCGAGCGCGAACCCGGCGAAGGAGCCGACGACGAGGCTGAGGAGCGTGACGGCGCCCGCCACGAGGATGCTGTTCCCCAACCCGCGCATGAAGCCGGCGTTCGAGAAGACGGCCCGGAAGTTCTGCAGTGTCGGGTTCTGTGGCCAGTACGTGGCCGGTGTCTGGATCAACTCGGTCTGGGTCTTCAGGGCCGAGTTGAGTGCCCAGTAGAACGGGAAGATGAGGTACACGAAGATGATGGCGATGAGCACGTAGAAGGCGATCTGTCCGAGGACCTTGCGTTGGCGCTTACTCATCCTTGTCGACCCCCAGCGCGCGGATGTAGAACAGCGCGAACACGAAGATGATCACGAAGATCACCACCGACGCCGCCGACGACATACCGACGTTGCGCGCCGCGATCAGTTGGTAGTAGGCGTAACTGGCCATCGAGTAGCGCTGTTCGCCGTACACCACCTGGAAGAGGTCGAACACCCGCAGGGCGTCGAGCGTGCGGAAGATGAGGGCGACGGCGAGCGTGGGTGCCAGGAGCGGCAGGGTGATCGCGAAGAAGCGCCGCACCGGCGTCGCACCGTCGACCTCGGCGGCCTCGTAGAGCTCGCCCGGGATGGTGGCCAACCCGGCCAGCAGCAGCAGCGCCATGAACGGCGTCGTCTTCCAGACGTCGATCATGACCATGCTGGGGATCTGCAAGGAGGCGGTCTGGAAGAAGGCGAAGTTGCCGTCCGCGATCCCGAGGTCGTTGAGGAAGGTGTTGAAGAAGCCGGCCCGCGTGGGCTGGAGCATCCATTCCCAGATGCGGGCGGAGACGACGGTGATGATGGCCCAGGGCACCAGCATGGCGGCGCGCATGACGCCGCGACCGAAGAACTTCGCGGACAGCGCCAGCGCGATGCCGAGGCCGAGCAGCGTCTCGAGGACGACCGAGGAGATCGTGAACACGATCGTGTCCCACATCGCCAGGACGAAATCCGCCGTCGCGGCACCCAGCACGTAGCGTTGTCCGAACCAATCGAAGGTACGGACGGCGTCGTAGCGGAGCGTGGTCCCGAGACGACGCAAGAACAGTCGCTCGTTCTCGTACACGACCGCGCCGTCCTCGACGAGCGGCTCGCCGGCGTCGTCGAGCCGTGGTGGGACGGCCCGCACCGTCATGGAGAGGAGTTCCCGGTAGTTGGCGACCCCGACGAAATCGGGATCGTCGGCGACCGATCCGGCCGCGAAGCGCTCGTTCGAGAAGCTCGACACGAACACGCGTCCGAGCGGATAGAGGGCCACGAGCGCCAGGATCACGAACGAGGGCAGCAGGAGCCAGAAGGCGGTGCGCTCTTCCCCCCGCGCCAGCTTGGAGGGCTTCTTCGGTGGGGTCCGCACGGGTGGGGTCGCGGTCACGTGGGGGAGACCTCCTCGAGGGATCGCGGCGCGCCGCCCGCCGCACGCCGGCGCCAGAACGAGGAAGGTCGGATCGGCGATGCCGACCCGACCTTCCGATCGATCACAGGGTCGAGACGGGACTCAAGGCTGGCCGGTCGGAAGCCCGGTGAGCGCCTCGAGGTCGAGCTCGAGCAGGGCCAGCGCGTTCTCGGCGTCTTCTTCACCGGTGAGGACGCTGTGGACGGCGCGGTAGAAGGCGCTCGACACCTGCGCGTAGTTCGGCGCGGTGATCGTCGAGGGCCGTGCGACGGCGTTCGTGAAGACGTCGAGCAGCGAGCCGAAGAACGGCGCGGCCTCGAGGACCTCGGCGTCCTCGTAGAGGGCCACGATCGTCGGGTTCAGCGAACCTTCGATGGCGCGGATCTTCTGCTCGTCGTAGGAGGCCAGGAAGAGCGCCACGTCGGCGGCGACTTCCGGGTTCTCGCTGTAGCGGCTGACGCCGAGCTGCCAGCCACCGAGGGTCGCGGCGGGTGCACCGGCTTCGACGTCGCCGGCGGGCAGCGGGCTCACGTCGAACTCGCCGGCGATCTGCGAGTCGGCGGCGTTGCCGAGCGAGTAGGCGTAGGGCCAGTTGCGCATGAACGCGGCGTTGCCCGCTTGCCACAGGTTGCGGGCGTCTTCCTCACCGAAGCCGGTCACGCCGGGAGGGCTGATCGTGCCGACCCAGGAGGCGGCCTGGTCCACGATCTCGATCGCGTTGGCGTTGTTGATGGTGATGACGCCGTCGGGTTCGATGATGCTGCCACCGTCGTTCGAGGCGATCCACTCGAGCGCGTCGCAGGTCAAGCCTTCGTACGCGTTGCCCTGCCAGACGTAGCCCCAGAAGTCGGCGTTGCCCTCGGCACGCTCGCCTTCCTGGATCGTCTGGGCCATCGACTCGAGCTCGACCCAGGTCGCGGGCGGGCCGTCGAAGCCGTACTTCTCGAGCAGGTCGGTGCGGTAGTAGAGCAGACCGGCGTCGGTGAACCACGGGATGGCGATGAGACGGCCGTCGACCGTGTTGTTCTCGACGATCGCCGGGAAGTGCTCGTCGACGACGTCCCGTGCGCCGTACTCGTAGAGGTCGACGAAGTGGACGGCCAGGTCGCCGGGCCAGATCACGTCGATCTGGTAGACGTCGACCTCGCTGGATTGCGCCTGGAAGAACTGCAGGTAGAGGCCGAGCCGGTCGTCGGCCAGGTCGGGCGTCTCGAGCACCTCGACCGTGACGCCAGGGTTGGCGTCCATGTACCGCTGGGCAGCGGCGCGGGTGAGTTCGAGTTCTTGCCCGACCGCGCCGGCGGCCACGGTGATCGTCTGGGCCGTGGCCACTCCGAGGGCGAGCGTCGCGATGAGCGCGAGCGCAACGAGGGACTTTCTCATACGTTCCACCTCTCTCCGAGACCGTCTCCGCAACGACAGGAACCGGACCTCGGACGATCCGTCAGACCCTCGTCGCCCCTCGGTGGGAGCTGGCCCGGTTCGGTGAGGACCGGGAAGTCGAACGCATGGATCGGCGTTCCCCGTTCGCGGCGGCGCCGAAGGTCTGATGGCGGCAGTGTAGCGCGGGCCGGTCGCGCCCGCAAGCGCGTGGAGCACGGCATGTCGGTATCCCGGTCGTGGTACAACGCCGTCCGCTCGCCGGGACCGGTGCCGACGCCGTGGTTCATCGGTGGCGAGCGGCGGGTTCACCGACGGGCGAGAACGACCCGCTGGGCAGGCTCGCTCAGCCGGTGCGGCGCCCGACCCGCCCGTTCACCCAGGCGGCGAGCTCGACCTCTCGAAACGGTTTCGCCAGCACGTCGACCTGGGGCCGACGCCAGCCGGTCAGGGGGTTCGGTCGGCGCGCGCCGACGACCAGCACCGGCACGTGCGCGCCTTCGCCCCGTTTGCGGAGCGCACGCAGCCACCGCCACGGGTCGACCGCCGCGTCCACGACGACGGCGCTCGGCCGCAGGTCGGCGAAGCGCTCGTTGGCGATCGCCAGGTCGCCCACCAGCTCCGGCCGCACGCCGGCGCGCAGGAGCGCCAGGCGCAGCAGACGCGCCTCCGCGCCCGGCGGCGCGACGACGAGGACGTCGGCGGGGGCCACGGCGTCGGGCGCCTCCACGACCACGCCCGCCGAGGCCAGGAGGCCCAGCAGCGCCAGGGCCCGTCCCTCCGGGAGGTCGGTGCCGGCCGCCACGGCGCGCGCGCTGCGGTGTCCGTCGACCAGGGCGAGGACGTCCCAGACCTCGGGCGGCAGGGTCGTCGAGGTCGGGTCACCGACGCGTAGGAGCACCGCGTTCGGGTCGACGCCCACGTCGGCGTCCTGACGCTGGCCCAGCACGTCCATCAGCACGCGCATGGCGTCGAGGTGGTGGTCGGCGGGCGCGACGTTGGTGCGACCACCTTCCGCGAACCGGAACGTTCCGTCCCGCCACGAAACGAGCTCGCCGACGACCTCGACGACCTGACGCTCGACCGCCCGCGCCAGTTCCTCGTCGTCCAACCAACCCCGGACGACCGCGGCGGCCCCGATCGGAACGCGCTCGGTGCTGTTGCGCTGTTCGGCCAGCAGCGTCTGTACCTCGTGGACGCTGAGCAGGTCGAGCCGCACCAGCACCTCCCCGAGGTGGACGCCGCCCTCGAGCCGAGCGTCGCGCAGGGAGCCGCCCTCGAACCAGAGCGTGGCGTTGCGCCCCTGCCGCTGCACGTCGAGGGCGCCGTCCTTGCGGCCGGCGACGATGATCTGGAAGACGTCGGCGAGCGGCACGTCGCGAAGCGAGCCCTCGATCACGGCGTCACCCCTCCCCGAAGAGCGCGTGGGTGGGCGACGGCAGACCGAGGTGCGTGTAGGCGCGCGCGGTCGCCACGCGGCCGCGTGCGGTGCGCTGCAGCAGCCCACGCTGGATCAAGAACGGCTCGTGGACCTCCTCCAGCGTGGCGCGGTCTTCGCCCACCGAGGTCGCGAGCGTGTCGAGCCCCACCGGTCCGCCGGCGAACCGCTCGACGAGCGCACGGAGGATGGCGCGGTCACGCCGGTCGAGACCCGCCGCGTCCACGCCGAGCTCGTCGAGCGCCGCTTGCGTCCGCGCCTGCGTGATCGTCGTCTCGCCGGCGACCTCGGCGTAGTCGCGCACACGGCGCAGGAGCCGCTTCGCGATCCGCATCGTGCCGCGGGCACGACGGCCGAGCTCGAGGGCGGCCGCCGCGTCGATCTCCAGACCGAGCAACCGGGCGTCGCGCAGGACGCCCTCGGCGAGCTCCTCGTCGGCGTAGTAGTCGAGGTGCTCGATGATGCCGAAACGCGAGCGCATCGGTCCGGTGATCAGACCTGGGCGCGTCGTGGCGCCGATGAGGGTGAAGCGTGGCAGGTCGAGGCGGATCGTGCGGGCGGCCGGTCCCTGCCCGAGCACGATGTCGATCTTGAAGTCCTCCATGGCCGGGTAGAGATGTTCCTCGGCCACGCGCCCCAGTCGGTGGATCTCGTCGATGAAGAGGACGTCGCCGTCCTCGAGGGCGTTCGTGAGGATGGCGGCGAGGTCGCCGGGCTTCTCGATGGCGGGTCCGCTCGTGACGCGCAGCCCGACGCCGAGTTCGGCCGCGATGATGTGGGCCAGGGTGGTCTTGCCCAGACCCGGCGGGCCGTACAGCAGGACGTGATCGAGCGCTTCGCGCCGTCCGCGCGCCGCCTCGAGGTACACGCCGAACTTCTCCTTCAACCGCGGTTGGCCGACGTACTCGGCCAACGTGGTGGGGCGTAACGCTCCGTCGTCCACGCGCGTCAGGCTAGCACGCACATCCCGTTCGCCCGCCGGTCGCGGTGTTCGCGAGGGCCGCGGTGGACGCTCGTATGGGGCCTCAGCGAGGGTCGGCGACGCGCTCGGCGACGCGCTCGGGCGCGCGCCACGTGGCCACGACCTCGCCGTCGCGCTCGTACCGCACGCCGCGGTCGTCGACGATCTCGCGCGTGCCGTCCTCGGCCATGGCGGGGGCACGGACGTCGGCGAGGAAGGCGCTCCGCGTGGCGGGCTCGAGGCGCCCCAGGTGGAGGCGCCAGAGGCGGGTCTTGCGCAGCGCGACGTCCCACCAGCCACCTCGCCACCAGCGCGCCGCCACCCAGATCGCCTGGACCGTCACGCCCAAGAAGAACGCCCACCAGATGCCGATCGGACCGAAGCCGAGGGCGACGCCGAGCAGCCACGCCAGCGGCACGACCACCCCCCAGCGGCCGACCAGCGTTCCCACCAGCCCGGCCCGCGTGTCGCCCGCCCCGCGCAAACCGCCGTTGAGGACCATGAACACGGCCAGGATGGGTTGCACGGCGCCGTTGACGCGCAGGTACGCGGCGCCGTCGGCGAGGACGATCGGATGGGCGCTCGGATCGAAGAGGCGCACGAGCGGTTCGGCGAAGATCACCAGGGCCAGGCCCACGCTGCCCATGAGCGCCACGGCCAGGAAGAGCGCGGCGTGGCCCGCTCGCCAGGCCCGGTCGAGCTGCCACGCGCCGAGCGCCTGGCCCACCAGGCTCGTCGCGGCGACGCTGAGCGCCACGCCGGGCATGAACGCGAAGCCCTCGACCTGCAGGCCGATCGCGAGGGCGGCGGCCCCGTACGAACCCGACGGTGTCGCCGTCACCGCCCGCATCACCAACAGGCCGGCCGCCGAGTAGACCAGCGACTGCAGTCCGGACGGGAGACCGATCGCCAGGAGGTCGCGCATGCGCTCGGTGTCGAGGCGCCAACGGCCCCGCGGCCAGCGGATGACGTTGCGGCCACTGGCGATCACGAGCACGAGTAGACCGACCCCGAGGGCCCGGGCGCCTAGCGTGCCGACCGCCGCGCCGGGCACGCCCAGCGCCGGGAAGGGGCCGGGGCCGAACATGAACAACCAGTTGAACCCCACGTTGGCGACGTTCGTGACCAGCGCCAGCCGCAGCGGCGTGACCGTGTCGCCCGCGCCTTGCAGCAGGCTGGTGAGCGCGAACTGGGTCACGACCACGACCGTGCCCAAGAAGAGGATCGTCAAGTAGCCGCTGCCGGCCTCGACGACGAGCGGGTTGCCATCGCCGTTGAGGAAGCCCATGAGCGGACGCGCCACGAGCACGCCCACGACCGTGAGCGCGAGCGCCAACAGCAGCGACAACAGGAGCGTCTGGCGGGTCACGTCGACGAGCGCGTCCTCGTCGCGGGCGCCGCGCGCTTGCGCGGCCAACGCCATGCTGCCCGCGCCGATCGCCATGAGCACCACCAGGATGAGGATCCGCACGCTGTTCGCGAGGCCGACGGCCGCCACCTCCAGCGGCCCGAGCCGACCCGCCATGAAGACGTCGACGACGTTGACGAGCGTCTGCAGCAGGTTGGCGAGGACGACGGGGAGGGCCAAGCGGACGACGACGCGCAGGGTCGGGAGGTGGAGGGCGTGCATCAGAGGGACCACGGCGCGGGCGAACACGTCCGGCACGCTACACCTCGCGAGCCGGTCGGGCGGGTCCGTCCGCGGTCGGTCACCTCCGGACGCGACGCGGCGGTACCATGCGCGGCGAGTCGCGGCGTCGGTCGACGCGGCGCTCGCCTGGAGGCAGCATGCCCACCCATTCCGTCACCGTCGGCCGCGAGACGCGCGAACTGCCGGTCGTCAACGTCGGCCCCGTCTCGGTGGCGCTCCTGAACCTGCTCGGCGACACCGCCTTCACCGAAGCCGCGGCCGAGGCGCTCGCCGGGCGCGTGCCGGCGGGCGTGGAGGTGCTCGTCACGCCCGAGGTCAAGGCCGTCCCGCTCGCCCACGCGCTGAGCGTGCGGACGGGGTTGCCCTACGTCGTGGTCCGCAAGACGCGCAAGCCGTACATGGTGGGGGCCGTGAGCCGGTCGGTGCAGTCGATCACCACCGGCAGCCCGCAGGAGCTGGTCGTGGACGGCAGCGACATCCCGCGCCTGGCCGGACGGCGGGTGGTGATCGTCGACGACGTCGTGTCGACGGGGGGCACGCTCGACGCGCTCACCGACCTCCTGCACGAGGTGGGCGCGCACGTGGTGGGGACCATGGTCGTCTTCACCGAAGGCGACGCGCGCGACGACGTCATCGGGCTGGGGCACCTGCCGCTCTACCCGGCCGACGTCGGCCACTGATTCGGGGGATCGATGTCCGACGGCGACGACGTCAAGGAACGGATCCGCGCACGCCTCGACCTGGCCCAGATCATCGGCGAGACGGTGGCGCTCAAGCCCGCCGGCCGCGGCCAGCTGAAGGGCCTGTGCCCGTTCCATGGTGAGCGCACCCCGTCGTTCCACGTGCACGTCGACCGCGGCTTCTTCTACTGCTTCGGCTGCGGCGCCAAGGGCGACGTCTTCGAGTTCGTCATGCGCACCCAAGGGCTCGAGTTCGTCGACGCGCTCAAGCTCATGGGTGAGCGGGTGGGGATCGAGGTCCGTGGGGTGGCGCCAGGCGGAGGACGGCGTCGCGACCTGCTCGAGATCAACGCGGCGGCGCTGGCCTGGTTCAGGGCCCGACTCGCCGACAGCCCGGCGCTCGCCTACCTCCGCGCGCGCGGTCTCGACGACGCCACCATCGAGACGTGGGAACTCGGGTACGCACCCGAGGGCTGGGACGGCCTGCTGAAGCACCTGCTCACGCAGGGCGTCCGCGACGACGACCTGCTCGAGGCCGGTCTCGTCACCGAGAACGAGCGCGGGCGACGCTACGACCGCTTCCGCGACCGGGTCATGTTCCCGATCCGGGACGCCCTGGGCCGTCTCGTCGGGTTCGCCGGGCGGGTGCTCGGCGACGCCGTGCCGAAGTACCTCAACACGCCCGAGACCCCGCTGTTCCGCAAGGGCGAGCTGCTGTACGGGCTCGACAAGGCGCGCACGGCGGTGCGCGAGACCGGCGACGTCATCGTCGTCGAAGGCTACATGGACGTCTTGGCGCTCCACCAGACGGGTTTCCCGACGGCGGTGGCGGCGCTCGGCGCCAACTTGACGAGCGACCAGGCCGAGTTGCTCTCGCGGCTCGACGTGCAGCGCGTGCAGCTCGCCTTCGACGCCGACGAGGCCGGCCAGCGCGCGGTCCTGGCCGGCCTCGAGCAGAGCGTCGGCCGCCGTTTCCTCGTCCAGGCGGTCCGGGTGCCGCACGGAAAAGACCCGGCCGACGCCGTGCTGGGCGACGAGGGCGACCGAGAGGCGTTCGCTGCGGCGCTCCGCACGGGCACGTCGGAGGTCGCCTTCCGCTTCCAACGGGTGCTCGCCCAGCACGACGCCAGCACCCCCCGCGGTCAACGGGCGCTGCTCCTCGACCTGCTGCCGGCCCTCCAGGCGCGCGACGTCGTCGACCCGGTCGCCGCCGAGCTGAGACGCCTGGTGGCCGACCACCTGGCCCTCGATCCCGCCCGCCTCGACCAGTGGTTGGCGTCGCAGCGGCCGCAACGCCTCGACGAGACCTCGGTGCGCGGTCTGCGCCGCCAGGCCGAGGACCTCACGCCCCTACGCGCCTTGGAGCTCGAGGTCGTCGGTCTGGTGCTGCTCGAGCCCGAGCGCCTGCGCGAGCGCGTCCAGCGCACGCTCGCGGCCCTGCCGATCGAGGCGGGGGAGTCCGAACTCGTCGCGTTCGCGGAGCTGTGCGAGCGCTGCGGCTGGCGCGACGCCGAGGTGGTCGCCGCGATCCAGGTGCGGGAAGGCGCGGACCGGATCTTGGAGCGGCTGCTGGCGCACGCGACGGCGTCGACCGACGATGCCCGGCTCGACGTCGACCTGCGCCTCGACCAGTTGATGTCGCGGGTGCGCGAACACCACGTGGAGGCCGGTCGCCGAGCCCGTCAGGGGCGTCTCATGCAGCGTCTCACGACGCTTTCGACCCAGGTCCACGACGCGGGGGTCCCGCGCGAGGAGCTCGAAGCGGCGTACGCCGAGCTGGCCGAGGTGCAGGGGGCCCTCGCCGCCCGGGAGGGCGAGCGTCGGCTGCGTTCCGCGGGGACGCTCAAGCGACTGGAGGGGAAGCGTCGCGGACGCGCCTGAGACGCGCTTCGCGCCCTTCGGCGAGGTCGTTTCGCATCGATTGACACCCGCTCGCGCGCGCTGATATGCTTCCCAACGCAGCGCGTGAGGCGACTGAACGCCGGTCGCAGCGCGTTTTTTTTGCCTCGTCGATCGCCCATCCCGTGTTGACCCCGCATGGAGGCCCTCCGCGCGGTCGTGTGTCGAGAAGGAGAGCTGCTTGGAAGCTTCACGAGAACCACTCCTCCAGGACCTGATCCATCACGAGAAAGCCGTGGCGAGCAAGGTCGAGGAGGCACGCGCCGACGCGGAACGCATCATCGCCACCGCACGCCACGACGCCCGCGAACGCATCGAGGCGGCGAAGCGCGAAGGCGACGACGTCGTCCGCACCGCCGCCGAAGGGGCGCGTCAGGAAGCCGAGGCCGTGCGCGAGCGCGTGCTCGGCGAAGCGCGCGAAGCCGTCGCCGTCGTCGAACGCCGAGCCGGCGCCGGCCGCGAGGGGGCCGTGGCGGCGGTCTTGGAGCAGGTCGTGCCGTGATCACGCCGATGGACCAACTCCTCGTCGTCGGGCGCAAGGGCGCCGCGCACGACGTGTTGGTCTCCCTCCAGAGCTTGGGCATCGTCCAGGTCGACCGCTTCGAGCCCGACGAGGAGGGACTCGAACGCTTCCGTCCCTCCGAGGCGGAGCTGGCGCGGAAGGCCACGTGGGACCGGGTGGTGGCCCGCAGCAGCGGTCTGCTTGCCGCGCTCCACGTCGGTGACGACGTGCCCACGTCCGCCAAGGGCGACCTGCCCGCCGACGCCGCCGGCGTGGCCGAGCGACTCGACGCGGTCGGCGATCAGGTCGACGCCCTCGTGGCCGAACGTCAAGCCGTCGCCGACGAGCTCGAGACGGTGGGCGCCTACCTGCCGCTCTTCCGTGACCTCGCCCCGACGTTGGCGCAGATCGAGACGAGCCGCTACCTGCACGGCGCGGCGACGCTCGTGGCCAGCGAAGCGGTCGACAAGGTCCGGGCCGAGCTCACGGCCGCCCTGGAAGGCCGGATCGCCTTCGAGGTGCGACCTCGCGGCCGCCAAGTGGTGCTCATCGCCGCCGTGCTGCGATCCGATGCGGCGGCGCTGCGCGCCGGTCTCGCCAAGCAGGGTCTGGCCGAGGTGCAGCTCCCCGAGCGCTACCGATCGCTGGGCGTGGCCAAGGCCGTGCACACGATGGAGGAGCGGCAACAGTCGCTGCCCAAGAGGGTCGCCTCCATCGACGAGGAGCTCGACAAGCTGGCGCTGCAACACGGTCCCCGGCTGAAGGCGTTCCACCAGACCGCGCGCAACCATCAGGTTCGCCTCGAGCGGCTCCTCGACCTGGCGGAGGGCCGATACGCCTTCGCCCTTCGGGGCTGGGTGCCCACCGCCGACCGCGCTCGCGTCACCGAGGCGTTGCGCAAGCAGTTCGGCGACGACGTCTACCTGCGCCATCGTCCGGCGGACGAACACGTCGACCATGACGCCCCGGTGCGGCTCGAGAACGCGGCGTGGGCGCGTCCGTTCCAGGGTCTGCTCTCGCTCTTCGCGCCGCCCGCCTACGGCTCCTTCGATCCGACCTGGACGTTGGCCGTCTTCTTCCCGCTGTTCTTCGGCGTCGTCGTCGGCGACATCGGCTTCGGCCTGCTGTTCGCGGCGCTCGCCTGGGGCATGCGCCGCCGTGGCTTCGCCGGGAAGTCGCTCTCGCTCGGACCGCTGGGGATCGTCATCAAGCCCGAAGCGCTCAAGCCGATCTCGACGGTCATCTTCTGGGCAGCCGGCTGGTCGATCGTCTGGGGCTACGTCTACGGCGAGTTCTTCGGGAACTTCCTCGAGTACTGGCCCGCGGGCAGACCGATCTTCTACACGACGTTGCACCACGAACCGGGCTACGGGCTCATCGAGATCATCCTGTTCCGGGTCGAGGTCTTCACGCCGCTCCTGCTCCTGTCGATCGGTTTCGGCGTGCTCCAGGTGCTCGGCGGTTGGGCCATCCGTGTCGTGTACGGCTTCCGGCACAACGACATGAAGCACGTCTTCGAGGGTGTCGGCATGTTCGCCGGCATCGCGGCGATCGTGATCTTCGGCGCCGCGTTCCTGACCGACGCTCTCAACCCGGTGGTGAACGGGGTCGTCGCGGTCGGCTTCGTCGTGTTCCTGATCTGCGCCGTGCTCGCCCGGATGCCGCTCATGCTCGTCGAGCTCATCTCGAACTCGGGCAACATCCTGAGCTACCTGCGACTCTTCGCGGTCGGCCTGTCCGCGGCGTTGGTCGCCTCGCTCGCCACCAACCTGGGCTTCGCCGTGGCGGGCACCCTCCCCATCATCGGTCCCATCCTCGGGATCGCGGTGGGCTTGCTGGTGCACCTGATCGCGCTCGCCCTCACGATGATCGGGCATACGCTGCAACCTTTGCGTCTGCAGTACGTCGAGTTCTTCACGAAGTTCGGTTTCTACGAAGCGTCCGGCCGGCCCTACCAGCCGTTCAAGCTCCTTGGAGGAAAGTCATGAAGCAGATCCAGCGTGTTCTCGGTCTCACCGCCCTGTTCGCCCTCGCCGCCGGCCTCGCCGTCGCGCAGGAAGCCGCCGTCGTCGCGGCAGGTCCCACCGTGGGTGACGGCCTCATCGCCATCGGGGCGGCCCTCGCCATCGGCATCTCGGCGATTGCCGTGGGCATCGCGATGGCGGCGATCGGTTCGGCCGGTGCCGGCGTCCTCGCGGAGCGTCCGCAGGCCTTCGGTCAGATCCTCATCTACCTGGTCATCCCCGAGACGCTGATCATCTTCGGCTTCGTCATCGCGTTCTTCCTCAACGGCCAGATCGGCTGAGGTCCCATGTCGGATCTATCGGCCCTGCTGGATCGTGAAGCCAGCGCCGAGATCGAGACCCTGCTCTCCGAGGCACGCGCGCGTGCCTCGGAGATCGTAGCCGAGGCGAACGCTGAGGCCGAGCAGATCCTCGCCCAGAAGCGCCGCGCCGCCCAGGCGCAGCGCGAGGCGACGCTCGTGCGCGCCCAGAGCTCGGCCCAGCTCGAGGCGTCGGCCCTGAAGCTGCGGGCCCAGCACGCCGCGGTCGAGGGTGTGTTCGAGGAGGTTCGGGCTCGCCTCGCCGACGTCGCCGCCGATCCCGCCGCCTACCGCACGGTGCTCCGGTCGCTGCTCGAGGGAGCCGTCGCCGCCGTGGGCGTCGCCGACGTGGTCGCGGTGCATGCGTCGCCCGACGACGTGCCCGTGGTCACGAAACTGGTCTCCGAGATCGCCCCGCAGGCGACCGTCGTCGCCGACCCCACGGTCCGCTTGGGCGTCCGGGTCGTCACGGCGCGCCACAGCACGATCGAGAACTCGCTCACGCAGCGGCTCTCGGCCCTCGAAGGCGAGCTCGCCGCGCACGTCTCGAGCGTTCTCTTCGGCCAGGCCTCGGAGGCCTGAGGCGTGCCCGCCGCCTACGGCTACCTCAACGCGCGCGTGCGCGGCATGCGCGCCCGTCTGCTGCCGCAGGGGTTCGTGACCGAGCAGCTCGACGCGGCCGGGTTCGCGGGCTTCACCGGTGCCCTGGGCCAGACGACCTACGGACGTGACCTCGAGGAGGCCCAGGCCGATGCGAGCGGTCTCGCCGCCGTCGACGCCGCGCTGGCGGCGAGCTTCGTGCGGACGACCCGGACGCTGCTCGACATGGCCGACGGCGCCCCGCACGACCTCATCGCGCTCTTGTTGCGCCGCTACGACCTCGCCAACCTCAAGTCGGTGGTCCGAGCCCGCCATGCGGGTCGGGACGCCGACGACGTGATGTCGACCGTCCTTCCGGCGGGCGAGCTCACGACCAAGACGCTCCGCGCCATGGCCGAGGCCCCCGACCTGGCGGCCGCCGGCCAGGTGCTGGCGCTGCGCCGTCACCCGCTCTCCGAACCGTTCCGCAAGGCGGTGGCCGCCTACGCTTCCGACGGCGACTTGCTCGCCTTCGAGGTGGCGCTCGACCGCGCCTTCTACGCCGACTGGTCCGCCGACGCCCAGCGCCTGCCGGCCCCCGAGGGCTTCCGAACCTACGTCGCGGCCGAGGTGGACGCCACCAACCTGCGCACGGCCGTGAAGCTGCGCGGTCGCGAGACCGACCCCACCCGCTACGTCGTCGAGGGCGGTCGCTGGATCGGGACGAGCACCTTCGTCGAGATCGCCCAACAACCCGTGGGCACACCGCTTCCCGCCTTGCGCGGGCCGTTCGCCGGCCTGGCCGACGCCGCGACGCTCAGCGAGATCGAGGCGCGCCTCCGGGCGACGCTCGATCGGGTCACGCGTCGCTTGAGCATGGACCCGCTCGACATCGGCCTCGTGACCGACTACCTGCGCCGCAAGGAGCAGGAGACGGCGCAACTCCGGCTGGTGGCGCGCGGCACGTACTACGGCGTCCCCCGCGAGGCGCTCGTGAAGGAGCTCGGCGATGCCTAGGATGCTCGTCGTGACCGACGCGGAGACCGCGATCGGCTTCCGCCTGGCGGGCGTCGAGACGCTCGAGACCTCGGCCGACGCCGCCATCCACGACCTGGAGGCCGCCATCCAGAGCGAGGGGTACGGTCTCATCGTGGTGGACGAGGGTCTCGTCCCGGATCCGGTCCGTGCCACGGAACGCGTGATGCGCGGTCGTGACCTGCCGGTTTTGCTGCCCATGCCCGGTTTGTCGGCCGCGTTCGACCACGAGGCCGACGCCACCGCCTACATGAAAGAACTCGTCCGCAGCGCGATCGGGTTCGACATCAAGCTCGACTGAGCGACGAGGTGCGCCGTGACCGGCGCCTTCCGTCCAGAAGCACTGGAGGCTTCATGGCCATCGAAGGCAAGATCCAACGTATCTCCGGCCCGGCCGTGATCGCCGAGGGCATGATGGGCGCGCGCATGTACGACATCGTGCGGGTCGGCGACGAGAGCCTCGTCGGTGAGATCATCCGTCTCGACGGCGAGACCGCGTTCGTCCAGGTCTACGAGGACACGGGCGGCCTGAAGGTCGGCGAGCCCGTCGTCTCGACCGGGATCCCGCTCGCCGTCGAGCTCGGACCCGGCATGCTCAACGGCGTGTTCGACGGGATCCAGCGTCCGCTGGACAGCATCCGCGAGGCGTCGGGGACCTACATCGAGCGCGGTATCAACGTCAACGCGCTCTCGCGCGATGCCAAGTGGTCGTTCACCCCGACCGCCAAGGTCGGCGACGAGGTCGCTGGTGGTCAGTCGATCGGCACCGTCCCCGAGTTCACCTTCACCCACAAGATCCTGGTGCCCCCCGACAAGGGCGGCACGATCGCCACGATCGCCGCCGCCGGGGAGTACACGGTCGACGACGTGGTCGGCACCCTCGAGGACGGTACGGAGCTGAAGCTCATGCACGCCTGGCCGGTGCGTCAGCCACGGCCCGTGGCGAAGAAGCTCGACCCGGTCACGCCGTTCCTCACCGGGATGCGCATCCTCGACGTCCTGTTCCCGCTCACCATGGGTGGCACCGCCGCCATCCCGGGGCCGTTCGGGTCGGGGAAGACGGTCACCCAGCAGTCGGTGGCGAAGTACGGCTCGGCCGACATCGTCGTCTACGTCGGCTGCGGCGAGCGCGGCAACGAGATGACCGACGTGCTGGTCGAGTTCCCCGAGCTCGAGGACCCGAAGACCGGCAACCCGCTCATGCAGCGCACGGTGCTCATCGCCAACACCTCGAACATGCCGGTCGCCGCGCGCGAAGCGTCGATCTACACGGGCATCACACTGGCGGAGTACTTCCGCGACCAGGGGTACGGCGTGTCGCTGATGGCCGATTCGACCAGCCGCTGGGCCGAGGCCCTGCGTGAGATCAGTTCGCGGCTCGAGGAGATGCCGGCCGAGGAAGGCTACCCGCCCTACCTCGCGTCGCGCCTCGCGGCGTTCTACGAGCGCGGCGGCCGCGTGACCACGCTCGCGGGCGACGAAGGCGCGGTGTCGATCATCGGTGCCGTCAGCCCGGCGGGCGGCGACTTCTCCGAGCCGGTCACCCAGTCGACGCTGCGCATCACCGGCTGCTTCTGGGCGCTCGACGCGTCGCTGGCGCGGCGCCGTCACTTCCCGGCGATCAACTGGAACCGCTCCTACTCGCTCTTCGGCGAGATCCTGGAGCCGTGGTACCGCGAGAACGTGGCCGAGGACTACCCTGAGCTGGTCGAACGCGCCGTCGTGCTCCTGCAGCGCGAGAGCGACCTGCAGGAGGTCGTGCAGCTCGTCGGTCCCGACGCCCTGCAGGACCAGGAGCGCCTGATCATCGAGGTCGGCCGGGTGCTGCGCCAGGACTTCCTGCAGCAGAACGGCTTCGACCCGGTCGACGCCTCCTGCTCGATGGAGAAGGCGACCGGCATGCTGCGGATGATGCTCAAGCTCTACGACCAGGCCCGCGCAGCGCTCGAAGCCGGCGCCACGGTCGACGACATCCTCAAGGACCCGGTGATCGAGAAGATCAACCGCTCGCGCTACGTCGAGGAGGCCAAGTTCGACGCCTACCGTGACGACGTCCTCCAAGAGCTCGACGGCGCCTTCGCCGTGGCCGCCTGAGGCGGGGGAAGCGACCATGACCACCAAGACGACGAAGAACCTGCTCAAGAAGGAGTACAGCGAGGTCAGCTACGTCTCCGGCCCGCTGCTGTACCTCCAGAACGCCCCCGACCTCTCCTACAACGCCATCGTCCGCATCAAGGACGGCTCCGGGCGCGAGCGCGGCGGTCAGGTGATCGAGGTCTCCAAGGCGTACACCGTCTTGCAGGTGTTCGAGGAGACGTCGGGTATCGACCTCTCCAGCACGACCGTCAGCCTCGTGGAGGACGTGGCCCGTCTGGGCGTCTCCAAGGACATGATCGGTCGTCGCTTCAACGGCGTCGGCGAGCCGATCGACGGTCTGCCGCCGGTCGTGGCCGAGAAGCGCCTGCCGATCGGTGGCGCGGCGATCAACCCGGTCGCCCGCCAGAAGCCCGAGGAGTTCATCCAGACGGGCATCTCCACGATCGACACGCTGATCAGCCTCGTGCGCGGTCAGAAGCTGCCGATCTTCTCGGGCTCGGGTCTGCCCGCCAACCAGCTCGCTGCGCAGATCGCGCGTCAGGCGACCGTGGTGGGGGAGGACTCCGAGTTCGCGGTGGTGTTCGCCGCCATGGGGGTCACGCAGCGTGAGCTGACCTTCTTCACGCAGGAGTTCGAGCGCACCGGCGCCTTGGCGCGGTCGGTGCTGTTCCTCAACAAGGCCGACGACCCCGCGGTCGAACGCCTGCTCACGCCCAAGATGGCGCTCACCGCTGCCGAGTACCTGGCGTTCGAGCACGACTACCACGTGCTCGTCATCCTGACCGACATGACCAACTACTGCGAGGCGCTGCGCGAGATCGGCGGTGCGCGCGAGGAGATCCCCGGTCGTCGTGGGTACCCCGGCTACATGTACACGGACCTGGCGTCGATCTACGAGCGCGCCGGGGTCGTGCAGGGCAAGAAGGGTTCGGTCACCCAGCTGCCGATCCTGACCATGCCCGACGACGACGTCACCCACCCGATCCCCGACCTCACCGGCTACATCACCGAGGGCCAGATCTACCTGGCGCGCGACCTGCACAACAAGGGCTTCTACCCGCCGATCAACCCGGGCCCGTCGCTCTCGCGGCTCATGAACAACGGCATCGGCAAGGGCAAGACGCGCGCCGACCACAAGAACGTGGCCGATCAGTTGCAGGCCGCGTACGCCAACGGGCTCGACCTGCGCCGGCTCGTGGCGATCACCGGGGAGGACGCGCTCTCCGAGAACGACAAGCTCTACCTGGCGTTCGCCGACGAGTTCGAGCGGCTGTTCGTGAACCAGGGTCAAGCCAACCGGACGATCGACGAGTCGCTCGACATCGCCTGGGCGACGCTCTCGAAGCTCCCCAAGAGCGAGCTCACGCGCCTCGCCAACGACCAGATCGACAAGTACTACGGCGCCAAGATGGACGAGCTCTGGGGTTCCGCGGCGTCCGGACGGGTCTGAGCAGACATGGCCGACAACGTCGCCCCCACCCGTTCGAACCTGCTCCAGCGGCGCGATCAGCTCAAGCTGGCCAACCGGGGGGCCGACCTGCTCAAACGCAAGCGCGACGCGCTGATCGGCGAGTTCTTCCAGCTCATCAAGGTCGCGCTGGAGGCGCGTCGGTCGCTCACGAAGGCGAGCCAAGAGGCGTACCTGTCGCTGTTCCTGGCCAACGCCTGGGACGGCCCCGAGGCCGTCGAGAGCCTTTCGCTGGCGCAGCAGGGTTCGTTCGAGGTCGACATCACCGTCCAGAACCTCTTCGGCGTGAAGGTGCCGCAGGTCGAGGCGCCCGACTTCGAGAGCGGCGAGTTGCCGTTCTCGCCGGTGGCTGCGGGCGCCCGGACGCTCGCGGCCGCGGCCGAGTTCCAGGCGCTGACGGCCGCGATCGTGCGGGTCGCGGCGACCGAGACGCGCCTGCGGCGCATCGGTGAGGAGATCAAGAAGACCAGCCGACGCGTCAACGCGCTCGAACAGTTGGTGATCCCCAACATCGCCCGCCAGATCAAGGACATCCGAAGCGTGCTCGACCAGCGTGCGCTCGAGGAGGTCACGGTGCTCAAGCGCATCAAGGCCAAACTCGAGGCCCGCGACGAAGCCGAAGCGGAGGCCGACGCCGCAGCGGCCTGAGACGTGCACGGCCCTCGACCGACGGCATCGACGACGCGCCGGCACCTGAACGGGTGCCGGCGCGTCGCTTGGGTAGCATGCGCCATGCCGTTCTCCTGCCGCTCCATCGCGCCGCTCGGCGTGGCCCTGCTGCTCCTGCTCGCCGCCTGCGCGCCATCGGTGGCGCCGGTCGAGGCCAACGCCGGCGTCCGAGCCTTCACCCTGCCACCCCTCCCGCTGTCCGAGCGCTACCTCGTCGCCGTGTACGACATCGAGACCGACCCCACCCGCGTCGACGTGAGCCTCTTGCCGGCCCGTGAACGCGACGAGCGCCTGTTCACCGACCTGGGGAGCGGCATCGGCGACATCGTCACCCGCGAGCTGTTCGAGCTCGACCGCTTCGACCTGGTCGAGCGCCGCAACCTCGCCGCCATCCTGGCCGAGCAGGACCTGGGCCAGAGCGGGCGTTTCGATCCCGCGACGGCCGCCTCGGTCGGCCGTCTCCTCGGCGCCGATCTGATCCTGGTCGGCGCCGTGACGGAACTCTCGATCGACCGCGCCAGCGCCGTCGTACCCGGCTTCCTGGGCGGGGCGACGGTGACCACCGTGGCCGTCGAGGTGGAGCTCCGCTTCGTCGACGTGGCCACCGGCCGGATCGAGGGCTTGGGGACCGGGCGCGGCGTGGCGCGTGACACGGAGGTCAGCGTCGACACGGTGCAGCAGGCGCTCAGGTTGCTGCGCGTGGGCACCGTGCGGCAGTCGCTGGTCGCCACCTCCTTGCGCAACGCCATCCGCGAAGCCGTGGAGACGGCCGCGCAGCGCCTGCCGCCACCCCCGATCCGCTGATCCTCCTGCGGGTACGTGCGGCACGAACTGAACGATCTCGTCTGCGACGAGCGTCCGGATGGGAAGGGGCCTTTGACAGGCCTTGACCACCCGTGTACAGTGACGGACGTCCCCACGCGGCCATGACAGGCCGTATGCACAACCCACGAAAGGTGGTTCCATGCGCAAGATCTTCACGACCCTCCTCGTTCTCGTCGTCTCGGCCGGCGTCGTCCACGCCCAAGGCGTGCTGCAAGCGGTCCAGGAACGCGGCGCGTTGCGGTGTGGCGTCAACGGAACCGTGCCCGGATTCGGCACGGTGGACGCCAATGGCGATTTCTCGGGCTTCGACGTCGATTTCTGCAGAGCGATCGCCGCCGCCGTCCTCGGCGACGCCGAAGCCGTCGAGTTCCGTCCGCTCACCGCCGGCGAACGCTTCACCGCCGTGCAGTCGGGCGAGCTTGACGTCCTCATCCGCAACACCACGTGGACCAG
>CAVSJH010000003.1:0-32831 GCA_963728245.1 uncultured Trueperaceae bacterium | reverse complement strand
GTTGTCACCTCGGCCGTTTCGACGAGCTCGCCCTCGAGCGCATGCAGCTCGCCGGCGAACTGGGGGGCGAATCGCTCCGTCAACGTTGCTCGCATTCGATCATCGTTCGTGCGTGCGAGATTCTCGGCAAGGCGGGGCCTCATAGAATCCCGCAAACGCGGCTAGGTCTGCCGACGCGCCGAGGCGCCGCGGACGGTGCCCCATCGTGATCCCGTAATTTGTAGGTAGATCTCGTTGCGTAGGACCTGGTCGTTTGAAGAGTTGGAGGCCGATGCCGGAATGGTCTCGCCCACGTGGACATCAACCACACGCTCTAGGCGGTCAAGGGCTACAGCCGCTGAGGCGAGAAACGCCGCCTGGCCACGGAACCGCGGAACACGCTCTCCGACCTGGGTGGACTCAACACGTAGCGACGGGTCGTGCTCACGAAGCCAGGTGCCAATGAGCGTGAGAGGCGTTGGGCCCACATTATGACGGAGGTCCCGAACCCTGTGTCCCCGTCGACTCGCCCAGGCACCGACCAGATGCTCGAACGGAGGACTGCCTTGCGCGTAATACTCGATCCACCTGCCGCCGAAGCCAGCCGTCGTCGACGCCCTCAGGAGGTCGGGATCTGCCCATCGAATGTCGCGACCGTAACGGGTTGACCCGGTTGGTCAATGCTCAGCCGGCCCTTGGTGTCCTCGGTGACCGTGGCGCCGTTCGCCTCATGGGCTAGCCTCACGAACGTCGGAACGTCGAACCGGGGCGCCACCGGATCTAGGTCCGGTAGCCTTGGTCCGGCCTGGTGCATCTCGTCCATCGCACCTAGCGTGTCTTCAACGGTGTGACGCTCCTCCTCGTAGAGCTCCTTGGCGCGCTCGATAGCGACCTCGATCGCAGCGGTGGCAGCTTCGACGTCCTGGCCCATGAGCGACTTGACCACCAAGTCACGCAGCTCGTTCTGGATGGAGTCCTCGTCGTCCCTTCCCGCCGCCTCGAGGATCGCCTCGACGTCGCCGAGCGTGTCGGAGACCGCTTGGAGTTTGACCATGAGCCGAGCGACGACGCGCTCCTCGACCGAGCCTGCGACGACGAGGTTGGCGACCGATACGTGCTGGAAAGGGGACGCAAGGCGCTGGACACGGCCGATGCGCTGCTCGACGATCATCGGGTTCCACGGCAAGATCGTAGTTGACGACGCACGTTGCACACCTGGAGGTTGACGCCCTCCGCGCCGGCCTCGGTCTGACGATGACGGTATCGCTCCGGGAGGATCCTCCCGGAACCGGCCGATGGTCCTGATTCCGGCCGGCCTGACCCGCCGCGGATGTAGGCGACCTTGGCGCCCTGCCCGTCGAGGTCAGGCCTGGATGGCCGTTTGGGTCTCGCTCCGACCGGTGAAGACGACCATCCGCCAGCGCTCTGGGTCCTCTTGCTTGAGCCAGGTCAATAAGACGCCAGCGCGGCACGTTCCATCTTTGCGCTGCGCGGCATCGTAGTGACAATCGCTTTCACCGCGGCGGCGAGCTCGCGGGGCACGTGCCGTTCGGGCCATGTTGAGAAGCTCGCCATCCGCGTCTGGGCTGGCTCGCGAGTGCTGGAGGACTCGACATCATGCGACGCGACGCTCACCTGGCTGAGCCCGTTGAGGCGTGGCAGCACGGTGGCGATCAGTTGCAGTGCATGCGGGCCTCGATCGACCTTGCGGCATCCGACGGTGCAGCGACGCCGGTCGGGAACAGAGCCGAGGTTGGCTCCGCCTCGTCCGGACGCGTGATATGTTCGCCGTAGGCGACGACGGAACTCCGGGCCTCATGTTCGGCCTGAGCGCGCTTGGTCACGCCGAGTCCGCGAGATACGTGCGGGCGAATACTCAGCTGGCTGCCGAATGGATTTTCGTGCCGGCGGGCGCGGTCAGGCAGTCGACGAGCGAGTAGAGGTCCCAGAGCCGGTTCTGGATCGGCGTGGCCGTGAGCATCAGAACGAACGGAAGCGCCGTCTTCTAGCGCCTTTCGAAAGCTTTGGCCACCTGCGGCGTATTTTCAACCCGTACAGGTTCCGAAGCTTGTGCGCTTCATCGAGGACAGACATCTGGTATCGGTCTTCCGAAGATCTTTTCCAGATAGCAGGCGGGCAGAATTGTAGGTGGTGATGATCGCTCCGGGCTCGTCCGGCTCTGCCGTGACGAGATCCTTTCCGATGACAACATCCTCGGATGTCAACACTTCTCGCCGACTCCGCCTTCCTTTGCGGCCCAGAGCAGGCTTCGGACAGACGACCAGGCTTTTAGAGAGGCGCGTTGCGCGCCATGAGTTCGCTTACGATCAAGCCGGCACTGATCGTCTTGCCGAGACCTACATCATCGGCGAGGAGGGCCACCGGAGCTCGTCGGCAGAAAGTGATCAGGTTTCGGACTTGGTGCTCGAACGGCTCGAGGTGGTCCGCCCAATGCTCCGCGGACTTGATGTCGTCGCGGTCACGAATGGTGATTGGACTCGCGAGCGCGTACTCGATTGCGGCAAGATGAAGCTGGTAGGCGACGTCGCTAGGCGCAGCCGGAATCCGGGGCAGGTGCAGGGCGTGGTCGGTCCATCGTTCGTGCACGCGTCAAACCGTAACTGTTCGCTGGGGACACTTCTCGGCGAAGTGCCACATCTCACTGTGCCGCTGGTATAGACCATGCCTTCAGAACCTAATGGTCTCGTCAAGAGCAAATCGATTGAAGCTGCGATGACGCCGGATACGGGCTCTCGAACTAGCCGTGCGATTCCCGTTATTGAGCCTGGCATAGGGTTGACCTTGGACTCAGGCGGCCGACGCGAGTATTGGGTCTCGAACCACGAACTCCACAAGACCTGGGCTTCGTTCTGCCAAGCACGGCAGAAGGCCCACGAGAGGAACTCCGCCATGCAGCACGTACGCTTCCAACCTTGGATCGGCAGCAAGTATGTTGCCGGAAACCGATTCGGCAAACGCGTGCTAGTTCTCGGGGAATCGCACTATGCAGACGCTAGTGAAGCGACGCCTGACATCACGACGCGAGTGGTCCGCACATACGGACAGCTACAACGCAAGATCGCCTTCTTCACCAAGGTCCCGAAGATCCTGCTGCAGATGGATGCGAGTACGTTCCTGACCGACGAGGACAAGGCCGAAGCGTGGGAGCATGTCGCCTTCTACAACTACGTCCAGGAACTCGTGGGCCCCGACCCCCGCAAGCCCCCGACGTCCGAGCAGTGGGCAGCGGCACAACCTCCGTTTCGCGAAGTCGTCGAATCACTTCGCCCCCAGATCGTCCTCGTGCTCGGCATCGCACTCGGACGTCAGCTGCCCGCACTGCCGGCGAGCATCACCACCTGCAACGTCCAACACCCCTCTAGCAGTGCATTCTCGTACGCAAAGTCGAACCCGCGTTTTGCCGAGGCTCTGGCGCTGGCCAATGCCTGAGCCCAGGCGCAGACCGTGCGCGGAGGAAACGGCAGCATCCTTGCCCGTACCAGCGCGCGTATACCCAGCGCTGCAACCGAGACAACTCTCTTCAACCGCCGTCAGTGCGACCCCAACTGCAAGCCGCTCCGGGAGTGACCCCTGTTCCGTGGACGGTTATGGGCTTGCGAGCACGGCCTGAGCTTGTTGCTCTTTGAACCTCCTTTCGAACGCATCTGGGCTGACTTGCCCGAGGTGCTTGTGGCGGCGCCGGCGGTTGTAGAAGACCTCGATGAACTCGAAGTTCGCCATCCGCAGCCCGTCCCGCGTCGGCCACGCGTAGCGGTCGAGGAGCTCGGTCTGGAGCGTCGCGAAGAAGCTCTCGGCGACGGCGTTGTCGGCCGGCGTCCCGGAACGCCCCATGCTGCCCACCACCCCGGAAGCGCGCAGGTGACGGCCGAACCGGAGGCTTCCGTATGGGCTTCCCTGATCCGAGTGGTGGACCAAGCCGGGTTCGGGCCGCCGCACCTGCTGCGCCATCGCGAACGCGCTCAAGACCAGGTCGGTGTCCAGGCGGTCGTCCATCGCCCACCCGACGACTCTCCGGTGGAAGACGTCGAGCACGACGCTGAGGTACAGCCAGCCCTCGTCGGTGCGGTGCTGGGTCACGTCCGCGACCCACACGCGGTCGGGCGCGTCCTGCGTGAACTCGCCCGCGACGTGGTCGTCGTGGAGCTGGTGCAGGTGCCCGCGCCGGCGGCGGCCCTTGCGGCGGTGGATCCCCTGGAGGCCCTGCAGGCGCATCAGGCGCGCCACGCGGTGCCGCGCGACGCGGAGCTCGAACTCGTCGAGCAGTTCGGCGTGGATGCGGCGTGCGCCGTACGTGCCACGGCTGTCGTGATGCACGGCCTTGATGACCGCAGAGAGTGCAGCGTTGGCGACGTCGCGCTCGGAAGCGGGTCGCTTGCGCCAGGCGTAGAAGCCGCTCTTGGAGACCTTCAAGAGTCTGGCCATCGTCGCCACGGGGTGGTTCGCCTGCTCTCGCTCGATGAAGCGGAACGCTTCTACCGGGTCTCGCGAGCGAAGAAGGCCGCCGCCTTTCGCAAGATCTCGCGCTCCTCACGCAAGATCCTGTTCTCCCGACGCAGCTTGCGCAGCTCGTCGCGTTCGCTCGAGGTCACGCCCGGTGCGTTGCCGCCGTCGACCTCATGCTGCTTAAGCCACTTCCGGAGCGTCTCGTAGCTGATGCCGAGATCGGCGGCGATCTCGGCGGTGCGCTTGCCGCTCGACCTCGCAAGGCGAACGGCCTCTTCGCGGAACTCAGCCGGGTACGGCGGTCGTGTCGTCGGCATTCGGACTCCTTCGTGCTCGGCATCATAGCCAAGCGATCAGGTGTCCACGAAACCAGGGGCACTCCCCTCCAGATAGTGGCCGACCGGCTTCCCACCGCCCACCGCCAAAGACCGGGCCGTCTCGCATGCGCTCGAAACCTCCCTGTCGCATAAAGCCGGCAGGACTCACTACCGCGTCTACGTCGCTAGATTGCCACTAGCGCATGCCCTCGGAGCCAACTGCGAGTACGCAGTCCTGTACGGTCACCGCAGACTCACTCCCCGACCCCCACCACCACCCCCACCACCGGCTGATGCGCCCAAATCGCCACGCACGGCTTGCCCAGCGCCGCCTCCAAAGCGTCCGCATAGCACCGCGCCTGACCCGCGAACGCCCGCAAGCCGCTCGTCGTCGAGCGCCAGCGCGCCCGGGAAGCTCTTGTGGTCGATCAGCACGAAGCCGTCGGGCAGATCGACGAGCAGGTCGACGCGACCGGCGATCACCCGACCATCGAACTCGGCGTGGACCGGCCACTCGAAGCGCAGCGTGCCCTGGGGGTAGCGCTCGGCCAGGAACGCCCGCAGCCGCTCGGAGGCCGCCAGCGCGGCGGCGGGGTCGAGCTGCGGCACGTGCCAGCGCGCCAGCAGGCCGCGCGCGAGCTCGAGCCGCTCGGCGTGCGGCTTGTCGAGGTCGTCGGCGGCGAAGACCCCGTGCAGCGCCTCGCCGAGCGCCTGCAGGTCGGGCGAGCCCGGGAGCGCGATGCGCTCGCCCAGGCGCACGGTCTCGAGGATCGTCGGGACGCGCTCGGCGCGCTGGTCGCTCGGTCGCACGCTCCTGAGCGGGAACGCCACGGGCGCGACGGCGGGCGCGGCGTAGACGACCGCGTCCTGCGGCGCCAGCACCCCGTCCTCCTCGTCGCCGAGGTCGAGCCCACGGGCGGGGAACGCCGTCTCACCGACCTCGATCCGGTCGGCCTCGAGCCGCACGTGGGGCTGGCCCTCGGCGTCGCGCAGCTCGTCGAGCCACGCCAGGTCACGGCCGGGGTCGACCAGCACCAGGTAGTCGCGCGCGCGGGTGGCGCCGACGTAGAGCAGCCGCAGCGCCTCGCGCCGGGCGGCCTCCAGCGCGGCCGCGCCCTCGGGCGACGCCGCGGCGGTCTCGTCGAGGTGCACGTCCTTCGCCTGGGCTCCGTACGGCCACGGCCAGAAGCGCAACACGCGCCCGGCGAGGGGGTCGCGCCAGTCGGCCTCGCCGACCGTCGACGCGCTCAGGCCGAACAGGCGGCCGTTGGGGGCCTTCTCGAGGTCGGCGAGCACCACCAGCGGCCATTCGAGGCCTTTGGCCCCGTGGTAGGTCATCAGGTGCACGGCGTCCGCGTGCGTGCTGGCCGGCAGCGACGCCTCGCTGGCCCCCAGGTAGGCGCAGAGGCCCGCCAGCGTCACCGACCGGCGCGCGGCGCGCTCCTCCTCCTGGTAGGTGCGCGCCAGTCCGCGCAGCGCCTCCACGTGGTCCAGGCGCCGGGCGGCGTCGCCCCAGGCGCGCACGGTGGCGAGGAGACCGTCCAGGTGCAGCACCTCGTCGAGGATCTCGGCGGGCGTCAGGTCGGGCACGCGCCCGCGCAGGGCGACCAGGTCGTCGGCGAAGGGCACGTGCGCCCGCCACGGATCGTCGTCGCCGTCCGCGAAGGCCGCCTCGAGCCAATCGGTCGGGCCACCGGTGAAGCGGGTGACCTCGGCGGCCGCCAGCGTGTCGCTCGGGTCGGCCACCCAGCGCAGGGCGGCGAGCACGAGCTCGGCCTCCGGCTGCGCCATCAGGCCCGGGAGGTCGACGGCCGTCCGGACGCCCAGCGCGGCGAGCGCGCTCGCCAGCCGCGTGACGTTCACGTTCGAGCGGAGCAGCACGGCGACGTCGCCGCCGCGCAGCCCGCGGAGCCCCTCGCCCTTGGGCTCGACGGGCCAGTCCTCGGGACGCTGCAGCGCCCGCGCGATCGCGCGCGCCAGCAGCAGCGTCCGGTCGTCGACGTTGCGCCCGGGGGTGGGCCACACGGAGAGCGCCGGCGGCACGTCGGGCCGCTCCTCGCGGTTCCAGGAGTCGAACGCGACGGACGCCGCGTCCGCGCCGAGCGCGACGAAGGAGGGCACGAAGGCGGCGTTGACGAACGCCCCGAGCGACGGCCGCGAGCGGTACGAGCGCCCCAGGTACCCCGGGGCGCCGCCGGCCTCCGCCGCCATCTGCCGCGCCGCCGCGTCGGTGAGCTCCGGGTCGGCGTCGCGGAACGCGTAGATCGACTGCTTCGGGTCGCCCACCCAGGCGCTGCGGGGCGCGATGCGCGCCAGCGCCGAGAAGATCGCCACCTGGATGGGGCTGGAGTCCTGCACCTCGTCGACGAACACCGCGCCGAGCGTCTCGGCGAGCCGCGCGTGGTGCGCCGGGTCGCGCAGGACGTCGAGCGCCAGCTTCTCCTGGTCGACGAAGTCGACGAGGCCGCGCTCCCCCTTGTAGCGGTCGAACGCGCGCATGGCGTCCGCGGCGCAGGCGAACATCCCGCGCACGTAGGCCTCGAGGTCGGCGCGCAGGCGCGGGTGGCGCGGGTGCGCGGAGGCCGCGCGCACGACGTCGTCGAGCAGGCCCGCGTCGGCCTTCGGCGTCTTCAGCTTGGCGAGCCGCGCCCACGTCGACCAGGGCAGCGGGTCGCCCGAGCGGAGGATCTCGGCGGCCTCGTCGACGGCCTCGAGGCACTTGAGCGCGCCCTTCGTCAGGCTGTCGCGGCGGGTGGGCGTGAGCGGCTCGAGCGTGCGTTCGATCGCGCTCTCGAGGGCGGCGTCGAGGTCGTCGGCGGTCGCGCCCGGGTCCGGCGCGTCGAGCAGGGCGAGCAGTCCCGCGAGGGAGTGGTCGACGGAGCGCCCGAGGTCGTCGGGGCCGAGACCGTTGGCGCGCGCCTTGTCGATCAGCTCGTGGAGCTCGTCGCGCCAGCCCTTCACGTAGCCGCGCTGCGAGTCGTAGCCGCGCTCGGGGACGTCGAAGCGCCGCGCCAGCGGGCTGAGCGTGGGCGCGTGGGCGCCGAGCACGGCGCCGACCGCGAGGCCGAACACGGCCGCGCGGCGCTCGTCGGCGATGACCTCGGCGCCCGGCGAGCGGCCCAGGTCGAGCGCGAACTCGCCGACCAGCGCGCCGCAGACGCCGTTCACGGTGTTGATGCGGGCGGTGAGCATCGCGGCCGCGAGGTCGGGCCGGCCGGTCTCGGTGAGCTTGGTGCGGATGCGGCCGGCGAGCTCGGCGGCCGCCCGCACCGTGAAGGTGGTCGCGAGGAGGCGCGCGGGGTCGAGCCCGTCGGCGACGGCGGCGTGGATGCGCTCGACGAGCGCGTAGGTCTTCCCCGTCCCGGCGGAGGCGACGATCGTCTCGAAGGCGCCGAGCGTCCCCCGGTCAGCGGCCATCGTGCGCCCCCTTGGTGCGGCACAGCGTCGCGAACGCGCAGCGGTCGCAGCGCGCCTCGCGCTCGAGCCCGCCGACGTCCGGCAGGGCGCCCTCGGGCAGCGCGACCCCGCGGGCGCGCAGCGTCCCCTCGTCGATGCGCTGCCGCCAGCCGCGCCAGCCCTCCCGCACGCCGTCCCAGGTGGTCGCGAGGTCGGGCGCCCCGCCGACGACGGAGCCCCGCAGGCCCGAGTCCGGCGTCGTCAAGAAGCGCCGGTGCTTGAGCAGGTAGTAGCCGGCGCGGGGGGCGGCGTCCTCGGACGCGGCCGTGGCCGCGCCGTACACCGCCAGCTGCACGGCGCGGCCCTCCTTGAGCTCCTCGGTCCGGTACTTGGGCGTGTACGCCCACTTCAGGTCGACGACCACCGGGCCTTCGTCGTCCTCGGCGAGCAGGTCGACGTAGCCGCGCAGCGGCGGGCCGTCCGGCGGCGCCGCTTCGAACGCCCGTTCCGTGGCGACCACGCGCAGCCCGTTCTCCCCCAGCATGCCGGCGACGGCGCCGATCGCCAGCGGCAGCAGGCGGCGCGCCTGCACGAACTCGACGGCGTGCTCGTCGTAGCGCAGCGGCACCGCCAGCTCGTCGACGTAGGTCTCGAACTTTGCCGCTACCAGCGCCTGGGCGGCGGCCGGCGTGGGTGGCTCGCCCGGCGTGAACACGTCGGCCGCCAGCGCGTGCGCCAGGTTGCCGAACAGCTGCTCGGGCTCGGGGATGGAGCGCACGCGACCCGCGCGCAGGCGCGCGACGTGCCCCAGCGCCCACTGCATGGGGCAGGCCAGCAGAGACTCGAGCGACGTGGCGCTCTCGGTCCTCTCGGCGACGCGTGCTTGGTAACCGAGCGGCGTGGGCCACCAGGGCGCGGGCGTCGGCAGCGGATGCGGTGTCACCGCCACACGCTCGAGTGGGACGCCGCCGAGCTCGAAGACGGGGCGCTCGAGCGCCTCCTCGAGCCGCAGGGTGCGACCGAGGCGGTCGAGCGCGGGCGCCAGCCGGAAGGCCAAGGGGTGGCGCGCCTCGTCGGCGTCGGCGTCCAGGCCGCTGGAGACGAAGACGAGCTGCTTCCGCGCGTTCATCACCGCGCGTTCCCAGGCGACGCTGGCCGCGCGGGCGGCGACGGCGGGGGGGTCGATGAGGCAGCCGGCGGCTCGTAGCGCCTCACGTTCGGCCGCGCTCCACGGCGACCGCGGGGGCCGCTCGCCGCCGTCGCGGAAGTCCCACCACACGACCACGTCCGCCGGGCCCCAGATCGCTCCCGGGTGCGCCACCACCTGCCGGCGGGGCGCCGCCTCGGCCCGCGCCTGCGGGTCGCGGTCGCCGTCGGCGAGCGCCTGGTCGACCACCCGGTCCACCCACGCCTTCGGCAGGCGTTCGTGGCCGAGCCGCACGAACGCCGCCCGCACCTCCAGGGCGAGCCGCGCCGTGCTGCGGTAGAGCGGGTCGGACGAGCCGGCCGCGCGGCGCGTGGCCCAGGACGCCACCCGGTCGCAGACCGCCACCGCGTCCGGCAGCGCGATGCCGTCGGCGGGGTCGGCCTGGGCGGGTTCGACCCAGGCGCGCCAGCGCGCCATCCGCTCGCGCACGTGCGCTTCCGGGTCGGCTTCGTCCTGCGCACGCTCCAGCTCGGCGTCCTCGATCGCCGCCCACGCCTCGCGCCACGGCGCGCCGCCCACGCCGGGCGTGGACTCGAGCACGCGCGCCAGGCGTCCGCCCACGCGGCCCGGCACCGGCGAGTTCGGCAGGGTGAGCAGCTCGAGCAGCGCCCGCACGTCCATCGGTCGCCAGGCGAGCTGGAACGCGAGCAGCAGCACCTGCAGGCTGCCGCGGTAGGCGGACGTCGCCGACGCGCCGAAGCGTGGCAGGCCGCGTTGGCGCAGCGCGAGGTCGAGGGCGTGGGTGTCGCCGCCGGGGGCGATGAGGACGATCGAGGTGTCCGCGGGTGCGGCGGCGAGCCATTGGCCCAGGACTTCGGCGGCGTGGGGGGTGCTGGTGGAGCGGGTCCAGAGGATGGTGTTGTCTTGCTTGGCGTTCGGGGTTCCGCCGGCGGCCAGCCAGCGCTGCATCTGGCCGAGCGATGTGGCTTCGTCCGCAGCGGGGTTTGGCGGGGACTCCGTGACGTCGACGCCCGCGTCTTTCAGCCGATGCAGCAGGCGGCGCCAGGGCGCGGGGAGGTCGTCGATCCGGTCGACGGTCGTGACGGAGCGCAGGCTGCGAAGCGCGCCCATGCGTGACTCCACCGCGATCAGCCGGTCGGCGAGACCGGGCGGCAGCGGCGCGCCGGCGGTCTCGGCCGCGGCGAGGTCGGCGAGGCGTGGCTCGGAGGAGCCGGTGTCGGGCCGCCAGCCGGCCATGATCAGCTCGTCACGCCAGCTCAGCAGCAGCCGCGAGGTGGCCCAGGCGTCCGCGGCCAGCGAACGCGTCCAGAACCGCTCGCGCCCGTCGGCCGCCTCGAGCTTCGCCTGCCATGCGACCACGCGGTCGAGGACCGAGGACGGCGGGCCGCCCAGCCCCAGCTCCGTCTCGAGGAGGGACACGAGGCCGGCGGGTCCGACGACCGGGGCGCCGAAGGAGGCGGATCCGGCGCCGCCGTGCTCGGGCCAGGTTCCGCCGTCGGCGTACAGGCTGAAGGTCACGTGCATGTCGTCCCCGATCTGTGAGGAGGGGGCGTCGGGTGCGTGGCGCGATACGCCACGCTCGGTGGGTGGGGACAGGTTACCGGGGTGGGGGTGGGCAATTGGCGCGCGTGAGTCGGGACCGAACCAAGAGACGCTGGTGCGCCGATGACCCCAGCGCCTAGAGGGCACTCGGCAGCGCTCAATACCCGTCCATGAACAACACGCATTCGACGCCCCGGATGGTCCATCTCCCCTCGCCGCCCGTTGGCAGGGGCATCGCTCCGTGATTCCCCTCGTTCAGCACGTCGCGCACGCTTCGAACGAATCTGCTCCCAGCCTCCTGAGCGCGCCACGAGCAGGACGCCGCGCTCCATGCCACCCGGCGAGGCCGAGGCCGCGTGCCAGCCTTCTGGCTCGTCACCACGCCGATGCCCGGCAAGGCGACCTTGGGCGCCATGCCCTTCGCCTCCAGGACGGGCTCGAGCCGATCCACCATCGAAGTGCTGACGCGGCTGTCCCAGATCACGTGCGGTGCCCGCTCGACTCCCCCTCGAGGAACGCGGTGGCAAGCGCCGCCACCTTGGTCCAGCCGCTGCTCATCGGCGCGCTCTCGCCGCCCCGGCAACTTGAGCGCTTTGCGGAACACCCGTTCGACGAGCGACCGGACCGAAGTCCTTCTGGCGCGTCACGCCGCCCCACATGAGCATCTGATACGCGAGCACCGTCGCACGGCGGCGGTGCTCGTCGGTCCAGACGTCGCCCGCCACGAGCCGGCGCGCTAGCTCGCCCGCTTCGTCGAACCATGGCGACAGCATTTCGTGCGTCGCGCGCAGGTCGATGACCGGGTGGGGCCAGAAGTAACTCGCGGCGCGCGCGGGCCAGCCGATGACGGGACCGCCATGGGGCAAGCGGCGGTATCCGGGCTGATGCGGGTCGCCATGGAGGTCGTCGACGAACGCGCGAACGAGTTCGTCTATCAGGGCCGCGCTTGATAGCAGTCGTCCCGCTGACGCTTGGTGGCGTTGCCCGGCAGCGCGGCGCTCTCGCGGCATCGAGCGATCCATCGCTACGCTCGTCCCATCGCCGATAGAGGCCATCGCCCATGCGAACACGAATCCATGCCGCCTTGGGACGGTGGAGCATGTCGGCTCGTTGCGGTGTTGGGTGACAGTGCCGCCTACGGTCGAGCGTAGCGACGCGTCGGTCCACTTCTCTCCGCCAGGTAGCGCCCGCACACGGGCGATCACTTCCTGTAATGTGCAGCGTAGCGTCGACACCCTCGAAGACCCGGGCGATGGCCTCGCGTGCCGTCATGCTGTGGGCTCCATACAGAACTCGATCTCGTACACTCGCACGCGAACGCACCTAACTCTAGATGTCCCTGCCAACCCATGACACGTCATCGAGGCAACGAGTACCGGATCGTCAATGACGCCCCGGCTCCCTTCGGAGGAGCGGCCAGCACGATGTCGCCAGGCTTCATGGCTGACCGCATGACCGAACAGCACTTGGGCATCACGTGGGTTGGGCCGGGGTAGCCACCGACCCGCCGGTGCAGGTCCCCCCCAGACACGTCGACGAACGCGGCGCTCGTTCTGCACCGCTTCCTCGAACACCTCGCCGAGAGCCATACCAAAGGCTGCAGCGGTTGGACGACCGGCCGGTGTGGTCTCAGCCTGCTCGCCAAAGAGTCGATGTTGACCCATGTGGACTCCCTCGGGGTTTCGAACGCGCGCCGGCGCTTCGGGGACGTGCAGCGGCTTCGTCCGGCTGCGTTCCACGGTCATGAACGAGGTCGGCGAACCGCGCCACGAAGTCGCCATCCACCCGGTCGCCAATGTGCCGAACGTTCCACAGACCGCTCTCTCGGATCGGAGTTCGAGCGGCGTGCCGGCCGAGCCAGGCTTCCGATGGGGGATCGACCTCTCGTCCGATCGTCGACAACAAACCGATCGCGCTCCGCTCCACGTATCCACGAAGGCTCTCCGGAGCCGGTTCATCGAGCACCGGCAAGACGACCACGTCGAGCTCACCGATGTACCGGGAGACCATCTGCTCGACCTCGAGCTCTCGATCGCGGTCGATAGCGCCGGGCGATGCCTTTGTCACGCCCCAAGTGGGCACCTCGAGGCCATCCCGTGCCATGAGCGCTGCGCCGACGTGCAGACGGAAGATGGAACCTCTGTGGTTCCCAGCTCCGCTGCCAGACCCCAGATGCTGTCGCAGTCGCCCGACAAGCGTCGACGAACTGCCGCTCATCAGCGCGTGCGTCCCCACACGGACCACGCGTGGCCTTCCAGGCTTCGAAGATCGGGGTTCGCTCCTGTCGAGGAAGAAGTAGACGCCCCGAGGCGGAAGGTCACGTCGGCGGGCCATGGTCCGAAGAGTGCCCGCACCATGGATCTTGGCTAGACGTGCGAGCACGTCGTAGAACGCCTCCAGCGTCGCCGAATGCGGCATGGTCGTCGTGTGCGCTGACCGATCGCTGCTCAGCCAAGCCAGCTGCTTGCCGATGGCCAAGCCTTCCATCGGGATCTCGACCCGCACCCCGCTGGCGGCGAGTCGCGCCACGAGGTCCTCGCGGTACCGCGCTCCCGCGAGGAAGATCACCGTGTCGCCGGGTTCCACCAGCGGCTCGAGACGGGTCCAGACCCGCTCCGCCCAAGACCGGCGCTCCGCAACCCCCATCGCGTTCAGGGTGAGGTCGTAGGGCTCCAACACGTCCCCCGGCTCGACCAGCCCATGCTGCGCCGATAGCACGAACCAAGCATTCGCGCGCCGCTCCGCGAAGGCACGCGCCTTCCGGAAGAGGTCGGACACGTAGAGATCTGCGGCGGGCGCAGGGTGCGTACGCTTGCGGCTCGCGCAGGCGACGAGGGCGATAGTCCGGGCGGGTCGGGACACCTTGCGCCCACCATACTGAAGCAGGGCGGCGCGCGCCTCGGGATATCCTCACCTCCATGCCCCACGAAACCACCGATCCTGACCGGGCGCAGCGCAACGTCGGAACCAGTGTGGTCTTCGTACGAGGTACCTATAGTCATCAAATCTGGGCATCCCAGACCACCGGCCGTATCGTCGAGGTGGAACCAACCGCGTCCTGGCTGCCAACGGCCCTGCTCGAGCCCGGTGATCATGGTGAGCTTCACTACCGGGGCGCTCGGCCGGTGATCGCACGCATTGCGGTGCACGCGGCACCACCAACGGACCCAACCGACGCGCGTTCATGGGTCCGCTTTGCTCTGGCCGAGTTGGGTACCGCCGCAGACCATGACGCCCTCGAAGCGGCGGCGGTGATGCCGATGCGTCTCGCGAACTCACGTCCAACAGTGGCGCGCGCAGACGGCCTGAAGATCGCTGCTCTCTGCGCTTCACTCGAACGACACCGCCGCGCGACGCATTAGTGACGAAGGAACGACTGCTGCTGGCCGCGCGCACCATCACGAGGATGCGTAACGAGCACGTCCCGCCCTTGGTACCATTCGCGGTACCACTCGTCGGCCGATACGCCGGCTGTTTCCACTACGCATTCCCCAGAACGCCAGCGGCCACGCGCCCGCGTACCAGACCAAGCAGCTTCTCGCAGCCATCGACGCGCTCACGAACCGTTCCGATTGAGGAAGGCGCCCATGTCCGTGATCGACCAGTTCTCCACGACCGTGTTCTTCGATCCAGACAGTGCGGGGTACATCGCCCTGTGCGACGAGATCCCAGGCGTATCCGCCTTCGGGCCGACACGTGCCGACGCCCTGAGCGAGTTCGAGACCGTCCTCGAGATGGCCGTCGACACGTACCGCGCGGAGGGCTGGCCCCTGCCACCACCCAAGCGCCCGAACGGTTCGGCGCTTCCGAGCGGCGAGTTCCGCGTCCGCTTGCCCCGCTACATCCACGCGCTCCTCGCGCGCCGTGCAGACGTGGAGGGCGTGTCCCAGAACACGCTTGTCGTGGCGCTTCTCGCGCAGGGGCTTGCGTCGGAACGTGCGGCCGAACCGGTCACCGCGGCCACCGGTCCAGCGAGAGGGCGCTAAGCAAACACGCGAGGCAGATGGCCACCGCCGATGCTAGCTACCGCAAGACCACAAGACGACCCAAGGGGGTGATCGCGGCGGCGATCTGTAGAGTTCAAGAGCCGGCGATCTGCCTAGTTCAGAGGCGGCGATTTGTATAATTCAAGGCCGGCGGATTGCATGGTAGATCGTCGGCGTTTTGTATAGTAGACGCGTGCCGACATATCAGCCCCGCGTCATCGACACCGAGCTGGACACGCTCTTGGCGAGCTTGCCCGCCGTCGCCCTCGAGGGACCCAAGGGTGTCGGCAAGACCTCCACCGCCGCGCGCCGAGCGCAGACGGTCTTTCGGCTCGATCTCGGCGCACAGCGTGACTTGCTCGACGCAGCCCCCGAGCAACTGCACACGGCGCCGGGCCCCGTGCTGCTCGACGAATGGCAACGCTGGCCGCAGAGCTGGGACCTCGTGCGCCGCGCCGTCGACGACGGCGCTCCCCCCGGCCGCTTCCTCCTCACCGGTAGCGCCGCCCCGATCGAGGCGCCCGTGCACTCTGGTGCGGGCAGGATCGTCACGCTCCGGATGCGGCCCCTCTCCATCGCCGAGCGCGCCCTCGCCAGTCCGAGCGTCAGCCTGGCCTCCCTTTTGACCGGTGACCGTCCCGACGTCAGCGGCCGCTGCGAAACGACACTGGGCGACTACCTCGATTCGCTGCTCGCGTCCGGCTTCCCCGGCATGCTCGGCCTGCCGCCGCGGACGGCCCGCGCCCAACTCGACGGTTACCTGGACCGCATCGTCCTGCGCGACATCGAAGAGCAGGGCCTGCGCGTCCGCCGCCCCGACGCGCTCCGGGGCTGGCTGATCGCCTACGCAGCAGCCACCGCGACGACCGCTTCCTACACCTCGCTCTTGGACGCGGCGACCCCAGGAGACGCCGACAAGCCCGCTCGGGCGACGATCGAGACCTACCGCGCCGCCCTCCACGGCCTCTGGCTCCTGGACCCGCTCCCTGGGTGGGCACCGACACTCAACCCGCTGCGGCGCGTGGCCATGGCGCCCAAGCATCATCTCGCGGATCCAGCCCTCGCTGCGAGACTGCTCGGTACCGGCCTCGATGCGTTGATGACGGGCCGCGACGCCGGCCCCCCTGCCCTGCGCGACGGCGATCTCACGGGACGCCTCTTCGAGTCGCTGGTCGCGCTCAGCGTGCGCACCTACGCCCAGGCTGCCGAGGCGCGCGTCTACCACCTCCGAACCCGCAACGGGGACCACGAGGTCGACCTCATCGTCCAGCGCGACGACGGCCGAGTCGTCGCGATCGAAGTCAAGATCGCCCCCACCGTCACCGACGACGACGTGCGTCACCTCCACTGGCTCGGCGAGCGCCTCGGCCCGGACCTGCTCGACGCCATCGTCGTCACCACCGGCCGCGACGCCTACCGCCGCCGAGACGGCGTCGCCGTCGTACCGGCTGCGCTTCTGGGTCCCTGATCGCCTGCGGCAGCAGCCGCATCCGCCGGCCAGCTGCAACCCATCGAGATGCGCATTTTCGCCAGACGCGTCGAGCTTCGTCGAGCCCGTCCGCATGCCCTATTCCCCGCGGATGGCGTTCAGGGCCAACGTCGTGGCCACGCCACCCGAGCACCGCCCGAAGCAGGAGTTCCTCGCCTACGCACCGTTCATCGATCTTCAGACCGTGACTGCGAACACCTGCGGAATCCGCCCAAGCCGCTTAGCGACCGGATCGGCCACGCCGCCTGAAGCGCGTGCACCGTTCCCTTGGTCTCCTCGTACAGTCGCCGGAAGAGTCCACGGTCCTCGCGGTAACGGGCGTGCGCCACGGCGTCGGGGACCACCGCGCGTCCCGCCGCGTACCCACGACGCCAGATCGCCGCGCGAAAGCACGCCTGACGCGAGACCGGCTAGGAACGCATCGCCGTAGCTCGCTCCGACCGTCTGGTCGGGAACGATCTGCTCGCGGCCCGACACGTCGCTGACGATCTGCGGCCACAAGCCGCCCTGCACGCCACCGCCGACGGCGACGATCCGGTCGATGGGGGCGCCCAGCTCCTCGAACACTTCGATGTTGTGCGCGATGCCATGCGCCACGCCCTCGAGCGCGGCTCGGAAGACGTGGTCGCGGCCGTGCGCCAGCGAGAGGCCGGCGATCACACCCGCGCCCGCGGGTCATTGAGGGGTGTGCGCTCGCCGACTGAAATACGGCAGCATCAGCAGACCGTCACTGCCAACCGGGATGCGCGCGGCGCCCTCGAAGAGAGCCCGGTACGCCTCCTGCTCCGGCAGCTCGCGTGCGAACTCGTCCCGGATCCACCGCGTCAGGCTGCCGGTCGTGGCCATCCCGGCCGCGAGCGCGTACTGCCCCTCGAACGCACCGCCCGTCATCCACACGCGCGGGTCCGCGAGCGGATGCTCGAGCACCAGGATGAAGAAAGCGGTGCTGCCGTACATGATCATCAGGTCCCCGGGTTCGACCACGCCGACGCTCAGCGCCTCGCTGAGCGCGTCGACGGCGCCCACGGCGACGGGCGTGGCGGCCGCGAGCCCGGTCTCGGCCGCGGCACGCTCGCTCACCCCGCCGGCGCGCTCGTCGCTCCAGCCGAGACGCGGCAGCATCGCGAGCGGCGCCACGTGCTCGGCGTACGCTTCGCTCCACGCCATGCGTTCCATGTCGATCAGCGGCATGAAGTGGCTGGCGGTGTGGCGGTCGATGACGTGCTCGCCTGTGAGCCGATAGACCAGGTACGACGAGGCGGTGGTGAGCCGCTCGGTGCGCGCCCAGACGTCGGCCTCGTGGCGCCGGAGCCAGAGGATCTTCGGACCGATCGCCTGGCTCGTGAAGGCGGTCTTCGAGAAGCGCAGGACCTCGTCCGCGCCGATGGAACGCGTGAGCTCCTCGATCTCGGCCGTGGCTCGCGTGTCGACGCCGTAGAGGATGCCGGGCCGAAGCGGACGGCCCGCTTCATCGAGTGGCAGCAGGCAGGGGCCGATCGCGCTCACCGCGACGCCGGCAACGTCCTCGCCGCGGTAAGGATCGCCGTCCAGCAGCCGGTGGCACAGCGCCACGACGTCGTTCCACCAAACCCCGTCGGCGTCCTGCTCGGCCCAGCCAGGCTCGGGGACGTCCATACCGTGCTCGACGACCGCTTGGCGCACCACCTCGCCGGCGGGTGTGACCAGAACCCCCTTCGACGAGTACGTGCCCACGTCGATCCCGAGCAGCAGCTCGCCCTTCACGGTTCGACGTCGCCGCATAGATGCGTGGTGATGCCCATCGCGTCGAAGGCCGTCGCCTTGGCCATGGCGGCGCGCCAGGCGCCACCCCGGTCCGGCGCGTAGGCGACCTGGATGTGGTTGGCCTTGTGGCGGGCCATCATCTGGTCGCGGGTGACGCCGTAGGACGGCGTGCATGATCGGCCACTGCGGGCGTGGTCGCGTCGCCAGCGGCGCTCGGTCTCGTCCTCCGGCAGGCTGACGACCGTCGCCCGGCCGATGTCCATTTGCAGCTGCGCCGCCCTCGACGTAGACGCGGCTCCAGACGATCTCGCCGGGCTTGCTGATGCCCTTGAGCGTGCCGCCGCCGAGGCGGAAGTACATCGCCGGCTGGCGCTCGCTGTCTGCGCCGGCCCAGCCGCCGATGAGGTGCGCCGGCGGGGACGGCGCCGGAGATCACGAAGACCCAGACGTAATCGTCGACGTCGCCGCCGCTGCGATCCACGCTCGCCCCAGCGGAGGTCGTGCAGCGTGTTTTCGCCGGCTCGGCCCAGCGCCTGTGCACACGCGGTAGGTCATCAGCCCGTCGAGGCCGGCGCACTCGTCGACTTCGTTGAAGTGCGGCGATCGGCTCGCCGGCGTAGAACTCGCGCGTGCCGTCGCGGCTCTGACCGGCGGGCGGTCGGCGTTGTTGAGCATGCCCTCGACGAGGTCGCTGGCCGGCAGCAGGTCCTTGAGGCCCTGCTGGTACTGGATGCCGATGGCGTCGCAGCCGAACTCGTCGGCGATGCGCACGGCGGCGATGTACATCTTGCACTGCTGGAGGATCTGCTCGTCGGTCAGGTCGGTCGGCGTCGTCGGTGCCGAGTGTGGAACTTCATGCCCCTGTCGTCGAGCCACTCGTAGACGGCCTGCGCCTCGGCGTCGGTGACCGTGCCGCATCTCGTCGACAGAGGGCCGACTGGCTGAGGCGCTCCTTGAAGACGCCCGCGGGTTGAGCAGTTCGTCGGGGATGATGGCGTTGAACATGCCCATGCAGCCCTCGTCGAAGACGCCCATGATCGCCTTCTCGCTGCGGCAGCTCGTCGGCGAGCGCGGCGCCGAGCTGGCGCGTCCTGCGCGGCAGCCTGGTCGGCTGTCGAAGTCGCGTGACGTGGCGAGGTCGTGGGTCGATCGTGCCGGTCGTCGAGCCACGGCGCGAGCCGCTCTGGAAGAAGGCGTCGGTGAAGTCCTCGCTCCAGAGGGTGGAGTACGTCGACGCCGGCCTTGGTGAGCGAGCCGTTGAGGTTGAGCATGCCGACCAGGCCCGGCCACTGCCCGACCAGTTGGCCACGGTCAGGATCGGCCCGCGGTGGCGTCGGCAGGCCGGGCAGGACGTGGTGGGAGTACTGCCAGACGGCCTCGGCCACGATCGAGCGGGGCGTCGCGGCGGAATCGTCGCGAAGACGTCCATGCCCTGGCGCTGGCTAGCGATGAAGCCGTGCCCCTCGGCCTTGTCGAACGGATGGGCCCGGACGATCTCGTCGCCCTCTTCTGCCAGCGCCTTGCCGAGGCGGTCCTCCATCGCGCTGCTGCGGGCCAGCACGTCTGGTTGGCGCTGAGGCGCAGGTCGCCGCTGGCGACGATGTAGGCGGTTCGAATCTCAGCCACGGTCTCCTCGATCTCTGCTGCTATCGGGCTCGAAGCGTCGGCGTGCGCCCTCTCGCGAGCGCTTGCGACGTCTTCCCTACCGAGGCTCGAACGGCCGGCGGAAGGAGGGGAAGGCGGTCGGCCACGCCCGGCAGCTCTGGGAAGGGCGCGTGCGGCTCGGCCTGGTACCAGTAGGCCGTCGACGACCTAGTCGTCGCTGCGACGGTTGGCGTGCCCGTGCTCGATGCTCACGCGGATCGAGCGCTCGAAGACGACCGGGTCCTCGATGTGGAAGCGGTAGAGGCTCACCGGTCCGTCCAGTTCTTGCCGCCGCCGCGAGGATGCCGTGGTACGGCGCGGAGTAGGTCTGCGTCGGGCACCAGGCGGTGTTGACGTAGTCCTCGGTGCCGGTCCCGTGCAGGGTCGGCGGCCACTCGTTGCCCCCCTACTCCACCCATCAGACGGGCCATCGGGTCAGGCTCTCTTACCCTCGCCTCCCTCTCGCCGTCGATGAAGATCATGTCGTCGCCCTCGCCGTACCAGTTCCACTTCCGGGTGCGGCGCCGGTTCTGGATGTTGAGCACGCAGCCGACGTAGTGCCCGTGCCCCTCGGCCTCGAGGATCGTGTAGTTGTCACTGCCTGTCAGGTTCGTGCCGCCGAACTGGTAGGCGGCGTTCGACGGGCCGGGCGCACGCCCGCGGTCGGGTTCTGGACGGCGCCACTGGGCGTGGAAGCGCCCGATGTCCGCGTCGAGCGCGTCGAGCTCCTCGTAGTCGACGTAGAAGTAGACGAGGACGTCCGCGTCGTCGACCTCGCTCGTCACCTCCATCCGCGCGCCGGACCCGAACGGCATCGCGAACCAGCAGTTGAACGCCTTGCCGTCCTCCGGGCTCATCTGCAGCGGCAGCGACACGAAGTTGCGTGGTGCGGCCGTGGCCGACGCCGAAGAAGTCGCCGAGCGGGCACGGCGACGCTCGGGTGCTCCTCGCCGTCCCACCAGGCGCGCAGGACGAGCTTGCGGAGGAAGTGCGGGCTGGCGCAGTCGATGGTCACCCAGATGTGCGTGACGATCACCCGCGCCGTCGGCTTCGGCGATGGTGACCGTCTCGCCCGGGTCGATGTGGAGACGGTCGTCGTTGCCACCGGTGCGGTCGTAGCTCGAGAACCTTCGGGTGCGCGCTTGGCGGAGCTTCGGCAGCCCTCGAAGGGGGGATGAACCAGAACCTGTGCTCATGTTTCGCTCCTCGATCCCGGGGTGACTTCTCGTGTCACCGCGTCAGGGACGCTTGAATCACGAAGGTGTTGTAGGGCCCGAACATGGACATGGCGAAGTAGAGCGTCTGCCCGTCGTCCTGCAGGTACGACGGTGTCATGAAGGCCCCGTAGAGCATCGGGTAGTCGGCGGCCGTCGCCAGGGTGTGCGGCTCGCTCCAGGGTCCCCAGGGGAACTCCGCCTCGCGGAGTTCGAGCGCCCTCGCATGCTCGTTCAGAGGTGAACATCCAGCGTTCCAGGTGGGGGTTCCACAGGATCGAGCCTTCCCCGACGGGCGGGCTCACGAACCGAGGGCGTCTTCTTCGTCCGGGCCCCACGTGGGCTCGCCATCGGGTGTGATCGCTGTCAGGAACTGCCATGCGCTGCGATCGAGGACGGCGTCGGATGCGGACGCGCGCGGCCCGGGCACCCCCGAAGCGCCCGCACGGTGTGGCGAGGGCGTAGACGTAGGAACCGGCCTCGTTGCCCGCGCCTCGCTCGTGGGTCAGCGCCAGCATGTTGATCTCGGCGTCGCGCATGCCGAAGTCGTCCGCTGCCTCGTGCCATGAAGCGCCCGCATCGTCCGAGTAGACGAAGCGTGAGAAGTTGCAGCTCCACACACCTCCTTGCTCCGCGAAACCGTGGACCGACATGAAGTGCAGGTAGAGGCGATCGTCCACGGTCACCATGGCTGTTGGAATGCGGGTCTGTTCGCCCCCCGGCTCGGTGAAGGCGGGCTGGTGGGCGCCCTCCGTCACGGCGACGGCCCGCCCCTGCCGGTCGGTCAACCACCCATCGAGTTCGGGACGCCGTCGGAGGGATCCAGGTCAGGGGTGGACGCCAGCACGTTGGAGCGCCAATTGGGGCCGAAGCGTCGGCAGGTGTCGCCGCGATAACCGAAGGTGTCGCCGAAGGCGAAGTAGATCCTCCCGTCCAGCTCGGTCATGGTGCCGATGTCCGTCCCACAGACGTCGACCTCCTGCATGCGCTCGCTCGCATCGGGACCGGTCAAGGGGCCCACCATCTCGACGGCGATGCTCTGCAGGCGTTGTGCGGGCTGCTGCGCGAACCCAACGGACGCAACCATCGAGATCACGACGAGGAGGTGGCGGCGGCAGAAGCGACGTGGCGGCATAGGATCACGCTCCCAGTGCATCGGCTACTTCAAGCCGGAGAGTTTGACGCCTTCGATGAGGTATCTCTGCAGGAAGAGGTACAGCAAGAGGCCGGGTAAGGCAGCCAGGGTCGAGCCCGCCATGATCAGGTGCCAGGCGGTCGTATGTTCGCCCGCGAAGGACGCGATGGCCACCTGGATGACCCGCATCTCGGCGGATTGCGTGACGATCAGCGGCCACAAGTAGTTGTTCCAGTTGGCGAGGAAGAAGAAGACGGCCAAGGTCGCGAGGATGGGCTGGCTCAACGGCAGGGCGATGTGCCAGAAGATGCCGGCAGGCGTATCGCCATCGATGCGCGCAGCATCTTCGAGCTCTTCGGGAAGACCCAAGTAGAACTGTCGCAACAAGAAGATCCCGAAGGCGTTCGGGATGGCGGGCACGATGAGCGCCCAGTAGGTGTCGAACCAACCCAGCGACCGGATGAGGATGAAGCTCGGAATCAGCGTGATGGAGAAGGGGATCATGAGCGTGGCGATGATGAGGAAGAACAACACGTTGCGCCCTGGGAAGTGCAAGCGCGCCAGCGCGTACGCGGCCATGGCGTGCAGGAGCAAGGCCACGATCGTCACCGTGGAAGCGACGAAGAAGGAGTTGAAGATGAAGCGCAGGAAGGGAACGGTCGTGAAGACCTCGACGTAGTTCACGAAGCTGAGGCTGCTCGGAAGGAACGTCGGTGGGTACTGCGAGATCTCCGCAGCGGTCTTGAAGGAGCCGGAGATCATCCACAAGAGGGGCACGAGTGTGATCGCGGCGATGACGATGCAAAGCGCGTAGATGCCGATCGTCCCGAGCATCTTGGCGGTGGAGCGGCGTCGCCTGGCCCTCACCGTACGCGTGCGTCCGTTGCCAGAGGCATGCTGCATGCGCGCTCCCTACGTCCTCGTCCCGAAGAGTCGGAACTGGATCAGGCTGACGACCAGGATGATCAGGAAGAGCGCGAAGGCGATGGCGCTGGCGTAACCGAGGTTGAGGTGCTGGAACGCCTGCTGATAGATGTAGATCACGGTGACACGCGTGGCCGAGGCCGGTCCCCCACGCGTCATGACCCACACCTGGTCGAACACCTGGAAGGAGTTGATCAACGAGATCACGAGCACGAACAGCGTCGTGGGCTTCAGCAAAGGGAGCGTGATGCGGAAGAAGGCCGTCGAAGATGAGGCACCGTCGATCATGGCGGCCTCGTAGTACTCGCGGGGGATGTCTTGGAGACCAGCGAGGAAGATCGTCATGAAATAGCCCATCTGGATCCACAGGCTCACGATGATGATCGACGGCAGCGCCAGCTCGACCGGACCCGAGCCACGATTGCGGGGGGATGCCGACCAGACCGATGAGGTAGTTGAGGAGTCCGATTCGCTCATCGAAGATGTAGCGCCACATCAGCGAAGAGACGACGAGGCTGAGCACGACTGGAACGAAGAAGATCGCCCGGAAGATCGAGATGAAGGGCAGGCGTTGGTTCACCAGCACGGCGAGGCCGAGCGAGATGGCCAGGAGCAAGGGAACATAGATGATCGTGTAGAGAGCCGTGATCTGAAGAGAGTCCCAGAACTGGGCGTCGGTCCACAGGCGCGAGTAGTTCCCCAAACCGATCCAGCGCATCGGAGAGAGCGCCGTCCAACTGTGGAGGCTGATGTAGAAGGCGAACGCGATGGGCCCCACCACGAAGACGAGCAGACCGAGGACGTCCGGGAAGAGGAACCCGTAACCCGTGATCTTCTCCCGCAGGTTGCGGCTCGATCGTCGCGGTCTTCGAGGTGTGCTCGTGCGTCATCGTCGCCTTCTCTGAAAGCGTGCGTGGGATGCGGCTCTGGTGCGTGTGTCGCACCAGAGCCGCCCAAGTTCGGTCAACCGTCAGTCACGTGTGCGGATGTAGTTCTCGAGTTGGCGCTGGGCATCCGCAGCCGCTTCCTCGCCAGGCGTGTTACGGAACATCGCCGACTGAAGCGCCTCGCCCACGATCAGCACCATCTCCGAGGGATAACGCGGCTCGGCCTGTGCGGTCGGCAGGATGTCGTCACGGAAGTCGCGGAGGTGTGGCTGGCCGTAGAACTCGGCGCCGGCTTCCGTCACCGACGTTCTGGGGCTGAACTTCGTGTTCGCCTCCGTGACCCATTCGAGCGGGCGCTCGACGTCCTGGGCCCACATCCACTCGGTGAATCGCTTCGCGCCCTCGACGTTCGCGCTGCGCGCGTTCACCATCTGCGTCCAACCACCGTAGACCGTGACGAAATCGCGGCCTTCAGGCGCTGGAAGATGCGTGACGCCGAACTCGAGCTCGGGGAAGTCGTCTTGGAGCGGGGCGATCGCCCACATGCCGACGACCTGCATCGCGGCCTGGCCAGATGCAAAGGGTGTGGACGTGACGTTGTTCGTGCCTTCAGGAGCCGTGCGGGGCGCGTGGCCCTCCTGGATCAAGGTTCGCCACAGATCGAGCGCCGCAGCGGCACCCGGGGTGTCGAAGGTCGCTTCCGTGAGATCGGCGTTGGCAACGTCGGCCCCGGTCTGCCACAGGAAGGGGTACCACGTGAAGTTCTGGTAGAAGCCTGGTGCGGGCTCGATGATGATCGGGATGATGTCCGCAGCCTGCAGCAACTCGGCCGTTTCGAGGAGTTCTTCCCAGGTGGTCGGCACCTCGGCGTCGACTTGCGCGAGAAGCTCAGGGTTGTAGAACAGCGCGACGGGTTCCTGCTCGAACGGCATCGCATACGGAACACCGTTGACGGTCACGGCCTCGACGGCTGCCGGTAGGAGGTCTTCGCGCAGTTCCGGCGTGAAGACGTCGGAGAGATCCGCGGCGAGCCCGTTCGAGACGTACTGCATGAAAAGGCCCGGCGAGACCCAGAAGACGTCAGGTCCGGTTCCGGCTGCGAACGCCGTCGTCAGGGTGGGGCCCGTGTAGTCCGCCCAGGGAATGAACCGCGCCTCGACCTGGGTGTCAGGGTTCAGTTCGTTCCACTCATCGATCCAACTCTGAAGGACGATGTTGGCGGTCTCTTCGGCCGTGCCGAACTTCCAGAACTGAAGTGGTTGTGCCAAGGCGGCGGTGGCCGCGGCGAGTACGCCGAACGCGAGGAGGACTGCTAGTGCTCGTCTCATTGCATCTCCTTGATGAAGCGGCTCAGGGGGGCGGGTCGTGCTCAACTCGTGAACGCAATGCCCTCAGTCTCGGCGCATCACCTCCTCCCGTGCATCGACTCTGGGAGGCGCGGTCGAACCGCGCTCGAGCAGGATCGGCGTGAGGACCACGGTCTTCGGAGCGTCATCTCCATCGATCCTGCCGAAGAGCAACTCCGCCGCCGTGCGGCCGATCTCCTCGGTGGGCTGAGCCACCACCGTGAGGGGCGGTTCGACGTAGGTGGCCCACGGCACGTCGTCGAACGAGACGATGGAGAGCTGTGAAGGTACGGCCACGCCTCTCTCGCGGATCGCGTCCAGGGCGCCGATCAGCATCTCGTTGTTCGCGACGAAGAGCGCCGTAGGCGGCACGGGCAGCGACAACAGGCGCGTCGCGGCTTCGTATGCCGATTCCCGGCGGAAGTCACCGTGCTCGATGTAGGCCTCGTCGACCACGAGCCCTTCCTCTTCGAGGACGTCGCGGAAGCCACGGAGTCGGTCACGCCCCGTCGTGAGCCGGTCTGGGCCGGCGATGGTGGCAACGAGCCGGTGGCCGAGGTCGAGCAGGTGCCGAGTCGCGGCGCGCGCTCCCTCGACGTTGTCGACGAGGGCGGCGTCGGTCTCTTCGAGGCCCGAGACCCGGTCGAAACAGACGATGGCGATCCCGCGTCCACGGAGCGTCCGAAGCGTCTCCACGTTCGCGCCGGTCGAAGCGTGAATGATGCCGGCCACCCGCCGTTCGGCGAGGACCCAGAGTGCCTCGTCTTCCTTCTCATCGTTCTTGTCGGCGTTGCAGACGATGACGCTGTAGCCGTTTCTGGCAGCGACGCCTTCGACGGCCCTGACGATCGCCGAGTAGAAGGGGTTCGTGATGTCCGAAACGATCAACCCGACCGACTTGGTCTTGCGTGTTCTCAGTGACTGCGCGATTCCATGTGGGCGGTACTCTTTCACCCTTTCACAGCTGCAATACCCGCTCCAGTGTTTCAGGCGCCACCATCTCTGGTCTTGTCAGCGCCCTCGACACTGTCGACGTGCTCAGGTTCAGGCTCCGTGCCAAATCGCTCATGGTCAAGAGGAACCTCGTGACGCGCTCGGAGTAGGCGTGCTTCGAGTCAGTCGAATCCTTACCTGACGCACTGCAATCGTTTGCAGAAGAGCGAGTGCATGCAGCGGTTTCCACCCTGCAATCGTTTGCATACGTGGCCAGAGGGTACACGCGGACTCTGGCCCCGTCAAGGGACGTTTCCGAACGCATCGACGTGGCGTTCGTCCTCGACTCCATCAGAGCGACGGCCCAGGCGTGGCGCGCGAGGACCTGGGGGCCGCGGTCGAACACCTCCGCATCGCCTCCTGCCCATCGCCCTCGCTCGAAGGCAACTCGGCGAACACCGGGTCCACCATGCCATCCAGCAATTAGGCGACCCGGACAGCCTCGGTCACGATCCGCTGCTTGCTCAGGGACGTCTCGGTCGCGGTCTGCCGGTCGTCCTCCGCGGTCACGGGCGCTCCTCCTCCCTCCCACCGCTTGACAAACGTACAGCGTACGAGCATAGTACGCCGTCGACGTACGACGTACGCCGTACGAGGGGTGCCCCACTGTGGATCCCTTCGTGAGGAGGCTCCCCCAAAGAACGAAACGCGATCGACCGTCCGCCGGCCGCTAACTGCACCTACGACGACTCGTTGCGGCAGTCGCCGACGGCCCCCAAGAGCTCCCCGCAGAGAGCCCGGCCACGAAGTCCTTCGAGCTTGCCGAGCTCGACCCGCACCTGACACCGAGCGCCGCGAACCCCTGCTGCGTCCACCTAGACCCTGACGGGCCCCGAAAAGGGCCCCACCCCCGAGGAGCGCTCCTGATGCACCCCATCGCCGCCACCCCATCCCCCGCCGCCTCCGCGGCGCCGCCTGCTGCGTTCGCCACGCCGTCTGCCGCCGCACCGATCGCCCGCACGGAGCGCTCGCTCGCACCCGACATCGCCCGCGGCGCGATGCTCCTCTTCATCGCGCTCGCCAACGTCTCGCTCTACCTGTGGGGCAGTCCGCTCGACGCCTTCGGCCACATCGCCGACGGGACGGTCCTGGACCGCGCCCTGCGCGTGGCAGAACAGCTGTTCGTCGCGGAACGCGCCCGACCGATGTTCGCGATCCTGTACGGCTTCGGGATCGCCGTCATGGCGAGCAACCTCGCGCGTCGCGGCGTCGACCCCGCAGGCGTCCGGCGCGTGCTCGCACGACGGAGCGTGGGCCTCATCGCCCTCGGGCTCCTGCACGGGCTGCTGCTGTTCTTCGGCGACATCCTCAGCGCGTACGGCGCCACCGGGCTCGTCGCGCTCGCCCTCGTCCACCGCTCGGACCGGACGCTGCACCGGTGGCTCCTGATCTCCGGGGCGTACGTGCTCCTCGTCCACGTCCCCGTGCTCGCGCTGCTGGTCTCCGGCGTCATCCCGTTCGCCGAGACCGCACCCGGTGCGCCGCTGTATGGCGACACCTATTTGCAGCACATGGTCATGGGCCTCACCGGCGCCACCGCGCAGGTCGGCATGGCGCTGCTGCTCCTCGCCTTCGTCCCCCTCGTCGTGGGCGGCGTGCTGCTCCAGCGGCGCGGATGGGTGACGCGCCCGGCCGACCACCTGCCGCAGCTCCGTCGCACCTTCGCACTGGGGATGACGGTGAACGTGCTCAGCTCGACCCCCGTCGCGCTCCTCGCGCTCGGGGTCTGGCAACCCGACACCCTGGTTCGCGCGGCGGCCCTCTACCTCACGATCGCGGGCGGCATGGTCGGCGGCCTGGCGTACGTGAGCGGCTTCGCACTCCTCGCCCACCGGTGGGCCGCTCGCGGCCGCCGCGGCCTGCCCGGTGCCCTCGCTGCCCTCGGGGAGCGGTCCCTCACCGGGTACCTCGCGCAGTCGTTCCTCATGGCCCCGTTGCTCGCCGCCTGGGGCCTCGGGTTCGGCGAGGGGCTGGGCTACGCGGGCGCGTTCGGTGTGGCCCTGGCTGCCTGGGCGCTCACGCTGCTCGGCGCCGTCCTGCTGGACCGAGCCGGCCGACGCGGGCCCTTCGAAACCCTCCTCCGGCGGCTGACGTACGGCCGGGCGCAACCCGCAGGGGCCGGCGTCGGCCGGACCACGGGGTCACCGCCGACCGGGGGCAGCCGTCCTGCCCCCTATCTACCCCCTCCGGCGAACTGGTCGTGACGGCGCCCGCTGCGGACGGCGTGACGGCCCCCGTCGGGATCCCGCCGAGCCACGACGCAGGCGCAGCGGAGGGTGCTACGCGGAGGTTCGCAGTGGTTCCAGGGCGTCGAGGATCAGATCGAGGCCGAAGGTGAACTCGTCCGCGGGGTCGAACCTGGCGGCGGCCAGCGCGGCGGCGGCTTCGTTCAGGTACGGGAACTGGTCGAGCGGAAGCTGGGGCAGGTACACAGCCTCGGCCAGATCCGCGAACGCGTCGGCGGAGTCGAACGGAAGACCGGCTTCCTGCAGGACGAACCCGTAGACGTAGCCGTCGAGCAGCCAATTGGCGTGCACGGCCATCTCGACCGAGAAGCCGGCCCGTCGGAGGCACGCGGTGACCGCCTCGTGATGCTGGAGGTTGGCGGGGCCCGGGCTCGTGCGGGAATCCATCTGGCCGATCGCCCAGCCGTGGCGCCGCAGGGCGGCGCGGGCGGACACCGAGCGCCGCCGCATCGCTTCGCGCCAGGGGAGGTCCACGGGCGGCGGCTCGATCTCGGCGAACACGAGGTCGATCATCCCGTCGAGCAGCTCGTCCTTGCTCGCCACGTAGTGGTAGAGCGACATGGCGCCGGCGCCGAGAACGCCCGCCAGCTTCCGCATGCTGAGCGCGTCCATCCCCTGTTCGTCCGCCAGCCGCATCGCCTCGCGCAGCACGCGCTCCCTGCTCAGCGTCGATTCAGCACGCGGCTCGCCACCTCGAACGTCTTCGGCCATCTCGCACTCCTTCCACGGCGCTTGACAGATCGTACACCGTACGTGATAGTACAACGTACGTCGTACGGCGTACGAACACAACGACGACGATCTCGATCAAGGAGTACCCGATGAACCCGCCACGCACCTCCACACTGAACGACGCGCCCGTTACCGGTCCGGACCAAGCTCGCCGCCGCCTGGGCCAGCTTCATGTTCTTCTACATCTACGTCGACTACTTGCACCTCTACAAGCCCGGCGTCCTCGACGACATCCTGGCCGGCATCGTCTTCACGTTCGACATCAACCAAGCGTTCGTCGTCTTCGCGCTCACGCTCGTGGGGATCCCGGCCCTCATGATCCTGCTCTCCGCCATCCTGCCTGCCCGAGCGAGTCGCATCACGAACCTCGTCGTGGCGTCCCTGTACGTGCCCGTCTCCGTGTTCAACTTGGCCGGTGGGTCGTGGTTGACGTTCTACGGCCTCGGGGTGGCCGTCGAAGTGGCCATCATCGCGCTCATCCTGCGCTTCGCCTGGACGTGGCCTCGGAGCGCGACCGCCCTTGATCACCACCCCGTGCGAACCGCGGCCGTCCGCTCGCCGGCGATGCCGAACGCGTGAGCCGCTAGCGAGCACGCCGATCGAGGCGAGGGCACCTGTCGAGCCGAAGGTGCCCTCGCCCCAGCGACCGTCCGACGCGCGAGCGCTCGGAAACCACAGGATGCCGCTGCACGCTCGCGGGGAGAGGCAAGGGGCCATGCCCACGATGGACGGCGCCATGGGCGCCACCGACGGCGCCACGATGCGGGCCGTGATGCACGAGAGCTACGGAGGCGCCGAGGTGCTCTCGATCGGGCGCACGCCCGTGCCGGTGCCGCGCCCGGGCGAGGTGCTGGTGCGCGTGCAGGCGGTCGCGCTCAACCCGGCCGACAAGTTCATGATGCTCGGCAAGCCGGCGATGGTCAGGCTCGCGATGGGGCTGGCCAAGCCTTCTCCGAACCACCGCGTTCGCGGGCACGACTTCTCGGGCACCGTCGCGGCGCTCGGCGCCGGCGTGACGCGCTTCGCCGTCGGAGACGCCGTGTTCGGTTCGACCGACGGCGCGCTGGCGGAGTACGTGCGGGCGAAGGTGGGCGTCGTCGCCCAGCGGCCCGCGAGCCTGTCGGTCGAGCACGCCGCGGCCCTGCCGATGGCGGGGCTCGCCGCGCTCCACGGCCTGCGCGACGCCGCCCGTGTGCAGAGCGGTGAGCACGTCCTCGTCAACGGCGCCGCCGGCGGCATCGGCACGTTCGCGATCCAGATCGCGAAGTCCCTCGGCGCCGAGGTCACGGCCGTGTGCAGCACGCGCAACGTCGAGCTCGTGCGCGGCCTCGGCGCCGACCACGTCATCGACTACACGCAGGGGCCCGTCACACGCAGCGACCGCCGCTACGACGTCATCCTCGACAACGTCGGCAACCACGGCCTCGGCGAACTGCTCGCGCTGCTCACGCCCGCAGGCAGGCTCCTCACGAACAGCGGCGAGGTGGGGCCGGACGGCGGCCCGATCGCCCGGTTGCTGAAGGCGCAGGGCCGCGCGCTCCTCGGCCGGCAGCGGGTGCGATCGTTCATGTCGGCGCCGAACCCCGCCGACCTGGCGCTCCTCGCGGAGATGGCGGTCGACGGGCGGATCACGCCGGTGATCGACGGGGTGTTCCCCTTCGAGCGCGCGGCCGACGCCATGGCGCACCTGGCGACGCGGCGCGCGCGCGGCAAGGTCGTGGTCGCGGTGACGGCGTCCTGACGGACGGACCGCCGGGGAGAGTCCGCCCGGCGTCGAGACCTAGAGCTCGTCGTACTTGTCGGCTCGCCCCTTCGACGCCTCGACCGGGTACTTCCCCTCGTTCTGGACCATCTTGCGCTCGAACGCGTCCTCCAGGTCGATGCCGAGGTCGTGCGCCAAGAGCAGCGTCCAGTACAGGACGTCGGCGAGCTCGTCGGCCACGCCGTCCGGGTCCGCCGACAGCTTCGACCTGAGCGCCGGCTCGTCGAGCCACCGGAAGTGCTCGGCGAGCTCGCCGGCCTCGATGAGCAGCGACAGCGCTTCGTCCTTGAGACCGTGGAACTGCGACCACTCGCGGGCGTCGCGGAAGGCGACGACGCGGTCGGTGAGGTGCTTCATGGGGCAGGGTACCGGACGATGCCGTTCGCGGTCAGGCACGCTCCGTCCACAGCAGTTCGAGCCGGCGTTCGAAACCGCCGCGCTCCTCGCGGCGCTGGCGCTGGATGCTCAGCACCTCGTCGCGCTCGACGCCGTCGAGCGCCAGCAACGCGTCGATCACCTCGAGCAGATCGGCCAGCTCACGGGTTCGCTCTTCGGGCGTGGCCAGCGATCGAGGCCTCCTGCGCTTCCTCGCGCAGCTTGGCCAGGAGCGCGTGGCGGTACGCCTCCTCGTCCAGGACGCGAACGTCGTACGTCACCCCGTCCGCGTCCATGATCTCCGGGATCCGGTCCCGGATCAGCTTGCCGTACTCGATGCGCATGCTCGTCCCTTCAGAAGCGGGCCACGTTGCGGGCCAGGGCGATGGTCTCGATGAGGTCGGTGACGGCGACCACGGCGCTGCGTGGATCGCCGGCGGCACCGGAGAACCGGGCGGTGACGTCGTCGTGCAGCGCACGACCGAGGTCGGCCGAGCGCGCGTACCCCTCGTACGCCAGCTCCAGCCTCGGCGCCGCCGACGACAACGCGTCCGTCCCCGGCAGCCGCGCCCGCTTCTCGTACATGTTGAAGCGCGCGTCGGACGGCACCAGGTTCCACATCTCGTGGAACGGGTACACGCTGAGCGGCACCACGTGATCGAGCTGGTACGCGCCGCGGACGACGGGCTTGCCCGTCCACGGGCAGACGAACCGGGCGCCCTCGTCGATGAGGAGATCGATGCGGTTGCGCTCCCAGTCGAGCGGGAGTCGATTGTCGGGCCGCTCCGTCAAGAGCGAGTAGACCTCGCCGCGTGTGGCAGCGTCCGACACCCGTTCCGTGAAGAGGCTCCACTCGTGGATGCAGAGCGCCTCGACCCACAGCGACACGTCGCGGAACGCCTGCCACAACGCCATCGGCACGAGGACGCAGACGTCGCTCGCCGTCGTGCCGGGCACCGCCACGCTCGTGCCGAGTTCGCCGAACGGGCGCGGCTTGTCGAACACGGTCCAGTGCCCCTCCCCGGCGTACTGGATCGGCTGCCGCAGCGCCGACATGATCCTCTGCAACGTGTCCCGGTAGATCTTGCGCAGCGTGGGCGGGTAGCCTGCGCGCTTGCGTGCGATGCGCATGTGGTCGGTCAGCAGCCAGCCGCCCGCTGCGTCGGAGGGACCGTAGATCTTCTCCCACGCACGCCGGAGTTCCGTCAGGTGCGGGCGGAAGGCCAGGTCGTTCCTGATCTGTCCGTTGCGCAGCGCCCGCACGCCCTGGTCGATCGGGCGCTCGGCCGCGACGAACGGCCAGTAGTAGGCCACCCACGACTCCGCCAACCGCCGCAGCGGCACGGCGACGTCGCGTTCCTCGAACCGCACGTCGGGATAGGCGAGCACCACGTCATTGAGCGACCGCAGCAGAGCGATCTTGTAGCTCGTCTGCTTGTTGTCGTGCCGCAGGATCGTGCTGATGATGCGGTGGCTCAAGTGGGGGGAT
>CAVSJH010000002.1:0-128446 GCA_963728245.1 uncultured Trueperaceae bacterium | reverse complement strand
CCTGGATCAAGCCCGCGCCGTAGCCGAGGAGGACGAGCTGCCAGGCCGGCAGGCGGTACAGCAACGTCAACACCCCGACGAGGAACAGATCCGGGGGCGGTAGGGGCGCCATGAGCGCGCCCAGGAAGCCCTGGACGACGATGAGGACGAGGTAGAAGAGCGCCAAACGCACGTCGTCAGTCTATCCTTGGGGCGCTTCCGGTACCGTGGAGGCATGCCGAGACTCCTGGTCCACGGCGGTGCGGGCTCCATCCGAGCCGAGCGCCGCGTCGCCTACCGTGCAGGTCTTGCCAGCGCCCTCGCCGCCGGCTGGACGGCCTTCGACGACGGCGCCGATGCCGTCGAGGCCGTGCTCCGCGCCGTGGCGTCGATGGAGGCCGACGAGAAGGCCTTCAACGCCGGCATCGGCGGCAGCCCCAACCGCGACGGCGACGTCGAGCTCGATGCCGCCGTGATGCGCGGCGAGGACGGGAGCGCCGGCGCCGTCGCCGCCGTGCGGACCGCGCGCAGCGCCGTGCGCCTGGCCGACCGGGTGCGGCGCGAGAGCCCGCATGTGCTGGTCGTGGGCCCCGGCGCGGACGCCCTCGTCGACGACGCCATCGAACCCGCGGCGCTGATCACCGACGTCAGTCGGGCGGCGTGGGTCGCGTGGCGTGCAGGACACGAACGCGCCGACGCCGCGCCGCCACCGACCGGCTCGGCCACGGTGGGCGCCGTCGCGCTCGACGCCGCCGGCGACCTCGCCGCGGCCACCAGCACGGGGGGCGTGCTGGGCAAATGGCCCGGACGCGTGGGCGACGCGCCGATCGTCGGCGCCGGCACCTACGCCGACCGGGCGGTGGCCATCAGTGCCACCGGCAAAGGGGAGGCCTTCCTGCGCGCGGTGACCGCGAAGGCGTTGGCCGACCGCCTCGAACGCGGTGACGACCTCGCCCTGGCCCTCGCTCGCGCCCTGGCCGACGTGCGGCGGATGGACGGCTCGGGCGGCCTGATCGTCGCCACCGCCGACGGCCGCCTGGCGTACGCCTTCGACACGGCGCAGCTCGCGGTCGGTTGGACCGACGGCGCACGGACCGTGGCCGACGTGCTCGAGCGCGCCGAGACGCCCACGGTGGTCGTCGTCGACGGAATACGCCCGCGCGCCTGAGCGGTCGGCGCCGATCGACCGGCGTCAGAGCATCGGCAGCGCGCGCAGCCCTTCGTGCGGCACGAAGTAGCTCCCCTCGGTGACACCTTCGGGCACCGCCGCGCGCAAGCGCGCCTCGAGCGCGGCCGCGGCGAGGTGCGGCGCGTCGAGCGCCTCGCGCCACGCATGCAGCACGGCGAGCACGGCAGCAGCGTCCTCGTGCACGAACTCCACCCGCGCGTCGCGGAAGCCCGCGGCACGCCAGTCGGCCCAGTGCTGGGCGGCCACCTGCGCCTCGGCGCCGAACACCGTGTTGCGACAGCCGACGTCGGCGAGCACCGGGTGCAGCCGCCCCTGGCCGTCGCGCAACGCCACCCGGTGGGTCTCGCACGGATGACCGCAGTCGCGGAAGTCGCGCCCGGTCGACAGGAAGCGACAGAACACGCAGTGCTCGGTGTGGAAGACCGGCAGGTGGTGCTGCACGACCACCTCGAGCCGACGAGGGTCGACGGCCGCCGCGAGCGCCGCCACCTGTGCGGCGTCGAGGTCGTACGCCGGCGTGAGCGTGTCGCAGCCTGCCGCCAGGAAGGCGTGGGCGGCGAGCGCGTTGGCGGCGTTGAGCGAGAAGTCGCCGGTGATCCGCGGCCGGGCGCTGGCGGGCATCGCGGCCAGGTCGCGCAGGAGGCCCGCCGAGCGCACGAGGAGGTCGGCGCCGAGATCGACGAGGAAGCGCACCACGTTCTGCTCGGCCGGCTTGAGCACGCGCGGGCTCGCCACCCGCACCCGGAGCCCGGCGGCGCGGGCGCGCTCCACCGACGGTCGCAGGCCGTAGAGCTCGAGGTAGTCGAGGGTGACGCTCGCGAGCTGCACGCCGTCCTCGTGCGCGACGAGCGCGGCGTCGAGCTGCTCGGGGGTGCGGACGAGCGCGTGAAGGCGCGTCGGGGCGTCGGCGGGCACCGGGGGCGGCGAGGCACCGCGGGTCATGTCGGCGGCTGCCTGTGGCCCGGCCCGCCCGGCATGGTCGGGACGAGCGGTGCGCAGCGTCAGGAGCTGCGCCACCAGGTCGCGCCGGAGCGCGTTGAGCACCGACACCGGGGCGAAGGGCGCGCCCGCGAGGTCGAGCGTCAGGTCGCCGAGGTGGAACGGGGTGCCGCCCAGGCGCCCCAACTGTGCGTGGGCGGTCGCGTGGTCGAGGGTGCGCTTCGCCGCCCGCTCCAGCGGCGTCTCGCTCAGCGCCACCGCGGTCTCGCCGCGCGCCGTGGTCGCGACCAGCACGAGCGGCGCCCCCTCGTGGGCGGTCAGCGCCAGCGACAGCGCGTCGGTGCGCACCGGTTCGGCGGGCTCGGTGAAACGCCGGGCGCGTGCGGCGAGCGCGGGGTCGTCGCTCCGCCAGACCGCGTCGCCCGGCCGGACGGCGCGCAGGTCGACGTCGCCGCGGCCGAAGGCCAAGCGCCAGCCGTCCGGCGCGCCCTCGACCGCGTACACGCGTCCCCCCTGCTCCGGCAGCGCCGGCGAGCGGCGGTGGGCGGCGTCGAACACGAGGCCGTCGCCCGGTTTGGGCGCGCGACCCGCCGCCTCGGCGGTCGCGCGCACGCCCGGCCGCCGGTCGGCGAGCGCCGGCCCCGGGGGCTCCAGGCCGCCGCCGGCGCGACCACCACGGCGTCCCCGTCGACGCGCACCACGGTGCCCAGGCGCAGACCGCGGTGGCGCGGGGCGCGTCCGCGCACGACGGTGCGGTGGTCGGTGCCCGCGACGAACCACGGGCCGAGGCCGCGCGAGTAGACCCCCTCCAGGTCACGCAGGGTGTCGGGGTCGGGCGCGGGCGCCTCGCTGCCGGCGACCTGCGCCGCCCAGGCCGCGTCGATCGCGCGCCGGTAGGCGTCGGTGGTGAGCGCGACGTACGCGGCGTCCTTGTAGCGCCCCTCGATCTTGAACGCGTCGATCCCGATCGCGACGAGCTCCGGCACCTGGGCGAGCGCCATCAGGTCGCCGGGCGAGAGCAGGTAGCGCTCGTCGACGAGCGTCTTGTGCGCGCCGTCGACGATCAGGTCGTACGCGAGCCGGCAGGCCTGGGCGCACTGGCCCCGGTTGGCCGAGCGGCCGCCCCAGGCCTCGCTGCTGAAGCACTGGCCCGAGTAGCTCACGCACAGGGCGCCGTGGACGAACGTCTCGAGCTCGACGTCGGTGGCGGCGGCGATGCGCCGGAGGTCGTCGAGCGCGAGCTCACGCCCGAGCACCACCCGGCGCACACCATGGGCGGCGGCGAACGCCACGCCCTGGGCGCTGGTGATCGACATCTGGGTCGAGCCGTGCACCGCCAGGGCGGGCACCACGGCGCGCGCCAACCGCGCCACGCCCACGTCCTGCACGATGATCGCGTCGGCGCCGGCGTCCGCGATCGCGTACAGGGCGCGCTCCGCCTCGGCGAGTTCGGCGTCGAACACGAGCGTGTTGAAGGTGACGAACCCGGCCACCCCCCGCGCGTGCAGGGTCGCGACGGCCTCGGGCAGCTCCTCGAGCGAGAAGCCGACCTTGGCGCGCGCGCTGAAGTGGTTCAGGCCGAAGTACACCGCGTCCGCACCGGCTTCGATGGCGGCGCGCAGCTGGGGCCAGTGCCCAGCCGGGGCCATGAGCTCCGGGGGGCCGGCGCGACGCCCTGCCTCGGGGGCCATGTGCGCGGGCGGCCGGGCGCGCCCGATCTCGTCGTTCGGCGCCTTCATCGCCACGCAGCCTAGCGCGCCGCGGCGCCAGAGCCGCGCATGACCATCCGCCCCATCCTCCCCCCACGCCGCCCACGACCGCCGGTCCACGCCGGCAGCGCCGACACAGAGCCCGTCCCGCAGGTCGTGGCGCCCGAGGCGGCGGGACCCGGCACGCGCATGGAGCGGAAGTACGTGGTGCCAGCCACGGAGGCGGAACGAAGCGCCATCAACCCACGCACGCTAGATGAGAATCGACCACAGGATGGTCGATTTTCGACCACGACATGGCTGAATTTCGACCATCGTGCTACCCTCGGCCATGCCCGAACCCGCCACGCTCCGACCCCGCTGGATCACCGGCCGCGTGCAAGAGGCCCTCGACGACACGCCCGTCGTCGCGATCGTCGGCCCTCGCCAAGCGGGCAAGAGCACGCTCGTCGCCGGCATCACCGCCGAACGCTCCGGCTGGACCTCCTGGACGCTGGACGACCTCGACGTCCTCGAGCGGGCACAGGCCGATCCGGCCGCGCTGGTCGCCGCTGCGACCGGACCGGTGGCGATCGACGAGATCCAGCGCGCGCCGCACCTGCTCCTGGCCATCAAGGCCGCCGTGGACCGCGACCGGCGTCCGGGGCGCTTCCTGGTGACCGGCTCTGCCGACGTCTTCACGCTTCCGAGGTACGGCGATGCTCTCACCGGGCGCGTCGAGGTCGCTCCGCTCCGCCCGTTCTCCCAAGGCGAACTCGAGGGTGTTCGGGAGGACTTCACCGCGTGGGCGTTCGGCGACACCGCACCACCTGCGCACCGTCCCACCCAAGACCTCGCCGAGCGCGTGCTCCAGGGTGGCTTCCCTCCCGCCGTGGCGCGCACGGCGCCCCACCGGCGCCGCGCCTGGTTCGACGCCTACCTGGCGACCTCCCTGCAACGGGACGTCCACGACGTCGCCAACCTCACCAAGCTGGCCGACCTCCCTAGGCTCGCTCGGTTGGTGGCTGCCCGCAGCGCCAAACCGGCGAACCTCGCCGAGCTCTCGCGGACCTCCGGCCTCCCGTCGAGTACCTTGGCCAGATATCTCCATGCGCTCCAAGCCCTGTTCCTCTTCGAAGACGTGCCGGCGTGGAGCACGAACGCCGGCAAGCGGATCGCTCGGCGCCCGAAGCTACTCATGAGCGACACCGGCCTCGCCGCGGCCCTCCTCGACGTCACGCACGACCGTTGGGCGAAGGTGCCCGAGGTCCGCGGAGCGCTCGTCGAGACCTTCGTCGGGCTCGAGCTGCGCAAGCAGATCGCTTGGTCGTCGGTGCCCGCCACGCTACACCACTACCGCGAGCACGACGGCGCCGAGATCGATTGGCTCCTCGAGGCCGCCGACGGGCGGGTCGTCGCTTTGGAGGTCAAGTCGAGCCATCGCGTCGGTGCCGACGCAGCGAGACACCTCGCTGCGCTACGCGAGACCATCGGCGATCGCTTCGCGCGCGGGGTCGTCTTGCATGGCGGCCCCACCGTCCTACCGCTCGGCGACCGCCTCTGGGCGTTACCGATCTCGGCGCTCTGGGCTCCGGTCTGAAGCATCGCCGGTCGCGGCCACGGCGACGATTGGAAGCGCACGCCTACTTCCCGAACACGTCGGGCAGCTCCTCGAAGGCGATCAGCACCTCGCGCGGCTTGCTGCCCGAGTGGGGGCCGACGACGCCCAACGCCTCGAGCGAATCCATGAGCTTGCCGGCGCGGGCGTGGCCCACCTGGAGCCGGCGTTGGAGCCGCGACACGCTCGCCTGACCTTCGTTGATCACCATCTCCGCGGCGATGCGCAGCTTCTCGTCGTTCCAGTCGACGTAGCCCGTGGCGTCCGAGTCGTCGGTGCTGGCGGGCTCGAAATCGTCGCCGTAGGCCTCGACGAAGTCGTCCTCGAAGTACTGGCGCCGCAGGAAGTCGGCGACCGCGCCGATCTCCGCCTCCGAGACGAACGGGCCCTGCAGGCGCACGGGCTTCGCCAGACCGGGTTGGTGGTACAGCATGTCGCCCATGCCGATCAGCCGCTCGGCCCCCATCGTGTCGAGGATCGTGCGCGAGTCGAAGCCGCTCGACACCGCGAACGCCATCCGGGCCGGCACGTTGACCTTGATCAGGCTGGTGAGGATGTCGACCGACGGGCGCTGCGTCGCCAGGATCAGGTGCATGCCGGTGGCCCGCGCCATCTGCGCGAGGCGCATGATGGCCGACTCGACCTCCTTGGGGGAGGTGATCATGAGGTCGGCCAGCTCGTCGATGACGATGACGATGAAGGGCAGCTCGGGCAGGTCGAGGTTCTTGGCCTTGGCGTTGTACTGGTCGAGGTTCTTGGCGCCGATCTTCGACATCATCTTGTAGCGGCGTTCCATGTGCGAGACCGCGCCGAGCAGCACGCCCGCCGCCTCGCCCGGGTTGGTGACCACGGGCCGGATGAGGTGCTTGACGCCGTCGAAGGGCGTGAGCTCGACCATCTTCGGGTCGATCATCAGGAAGCGCAGTTCGGTGGGCAGGAAGCGGTAGAGCAGGCAGCCCACGAGCGTGTTCACGGCCACGCTCTTGCCCGAGCCCGTCGACCCCGCGATCAGCAGGTGCGGCATCCGCGCCAGGTCGCCCACCAGGATCTCGCCGTCGATCGACTTGCCCAGGATGAGCGGCAGCCGCGCCTTGGAGCGCCGGAAGGGGGCGGCCTCGACCGCCTCGCGGAAGCGGATCAGGTCGCGATCGGCGTTCGGGACCTCCAGACCGATGACGCTCTTGCCCGGGATGGGGGCCTCGATCCGCACGCTGGCGACCGCCATCGCCAGCGCCAGGTCGTCGGAGAGGTTGGCGAACCGGCTGATCTTCTCGCCCGGCGCCGGTTCGACCTCGAAGCGGGTGACCGCGGGGCCCCGCACGCTCGCCACCACGCGGCCCTCGAGCTTGAAGTTGGCCAACGTCACGTCGATGCGCGCCACGCGTTCGCGCAGCTCGCGCGCCAGCGCACCCGGGTCCTCGCGCGCCGGGGCGGGGGGATCGAGCAGGTCGCTGCGCGGCAGCTGGATCGGGATGCCGCCGACGGCGGGTGGGGGCCCGTCGGCCACGGCCGTGGAGCGCGCGGTGCGCGTCCCGGTCTCGACGCCGCGCCCATCCCGGTCACCACGGCGCGCGCCCGGGCCGGAGCGGCGCGGGCTCCTCGCTCGGCGTCCACGGTGGCGCGTCGGCGGCCGCGCTCGCTCGGCCCGCGGCGGACGCCTCGGCATGCGCGGCCACCGGCTCGCCCGGTCGCACCCAGGCGACGTTCTCGGAGACCACCACGCTGGCGTCGTCGAGCAACGGGGCCTCGTCGAAACCGAAGAGGTCGTCGGTCGCCTCCGTGTCGACCTCGTCGGACGGTGCCACATCGAGCGCGTGGGCGGCGGCGGCCTCCTCGGCGGCGGCTGCGGCCGTGCGCGCCCGGGCCCCCGACGAGACCGCGGCGAGGGCCGCCGACCAGCCCTCGAGCTGGGCCAGCTCCGCCCGGCCGCGCGCGCGCAACGCACCCGCGAGCTCCTCGTCCAGGTCGGTCACCTCGGCGTCCTCCGGGTGATCGAGCTTCACGCGCACCAGGCCGTCGAGCAGGCCGCGCCAGCCGTCGAGACGGTCGACGTCGTCTTGCAGGGCCGCCGCGTCCGACTCGATGGCGCGCAACGTCTGCACCCGCTCGCCGTGCGCCTGCAGCGCCACCATGAGGTCGCGCGGACGCGCGTTGCCGAGACCGGTCTCGGCCAGGTCGCGCTCGCGAGCCAGCCGCCGGTGCCGATCGAGCAACGCGGCGAGGTCGAGCGCCATCGCCTTGCGCAACCCCTCGGCCATCGTCACCGCGCGCGGCGAGGCGCCGCTGCGCCGACCACCCCCTCGTTGGCCGCCCTCCACCAGCGTCAACGGCTCGTCGAGCACGGCCTTCACGTGGCGTCCCCAGGCATCGAGATCGCTCGCATCGTGGGTCGGGGGCCGCGCCGCCTCGGCCCGGAGCTGATGCGCGAGCTCCTGGGCGCGGTCGCGTGCGAAATCGCCCACGGCCGAGCGCCATGCGGCCACGTCGGCGCGGGCCACGTCCAGTCCGGCGGCGTCCGCCTGCCGCACGGCGGCCACCGCGCGCTGCACGCTCTCGCGCCAGCGCGCGAGCTCGCCGCTGCCCGGGTAGAGACCGGCCAGCGCGGCCAGGTCGCGGTCGAGCTCCTGCAGTTCGCGCCGCACCCGCCGCACGTCGGCGCGGAAGGCGGCCCGCGCGCGGGCGCGCACCCGCGCGCGCCACGCGGCCTTGCCCGTCGCCCGCACCGCGCGGACCAGGGCCCCCAACACGCGCCGCACGATGAGCGTGGGGGCCCAACCGACCACGAGCTCGATCCCGAGGGTCACCAGCAGGACGGCGGGCACGTAGGCCAGCGCCCCGGCGGCCCCGGCGAGCGCCGCTCGGGCGTCGAGGCCGAGCGTGCCGGCGAGCGCCGGTGCGCTCAGCATGAGCAGCGTCCAGGCACCCACGCCGGTGAGCACGTACCCCGCGAGCACCCGGGGCCAGGCGCGCGGGCTGCGCCGCAACAAGAAGAGCCCGCCCAGCACCAGGAACGGCCACGGCAGCAGCCAGGCCCCCCAGCCGAGCGGCGTCACGACGACGCTGCGGACCCCCTCGCCCAGGTCGCCCGACGGGAACGCCGGCACGAGCATCGCGGTCGCCGCCAGGCCGAACGCCAGCAACACGAGGCCGATCGCCTCGAGGTCGAGCGTCCGGTCGCGGCGCGCGCCACGTCGACCCTTCCGGGTCGCGGGGACCCGGCGCTTGCCGGTCGTGGTGTCGTCGGGAGCGCGCTTCGCCACGGCGCCAGTGTACCCGCGCGCCTGGGGCCGGCCGGGCTCGCCCAGTGCGAGAAGGGGTCGCCGGCCGCAGACCCTGCGATCGAGGTCCCCGACGTACGGTTCGCCGCCAGCGTCGGGATCCACCTACCCCGAGGACGGTCGGGACGCCGACGCGCTCATGCGGCGCGCCGACGCCCTGAGGTACGGCTCGAAGGGAACCCGCGCCTGAGCCGGCGTCAGCCGTTGCGGGACCGGCGCGAGCGCGGGCCCTTGCGGACGGCGCCTTCGGGCGCGTCGCCCTTCGGCCCGTCGACCCTGGGCGGACCGATCCTCGGCGTATCGACCTTGGCCGCATCGACCTTGGCCGCGCCGCCCTCGGGCGCGCCGGCCTCCGCGCCGCCCGGCACGGGCGGCGGTGACGGCACCGAGGGCCGTCCGGACGCCGCCAACGGCAGCGCGTAGGCGGGCCGCGTGAGCACGTACTCCTCGATCACCACCTTCGCCATGGCCACCACCGGCACCGCCAGGAACGCGCCCAGCAGCCCGAAGAAACCGACGCCGACCAGGATCGAGAGCAGCACGGTGACGGGGTGCAGGTCGGTCGACTTGGCCAGGATGAGGGGCGCCAGCACGTGCGCCTCGATCTGGTTGGCCGCGACGAACACGATCACCGCCAGGAGCGCGGTCAGGGGCGACACCGTGAAGCCGAGCAGGACCGCCGGCACGGTGCCGACGATCGGTCCGAGGTAGGGCACCAGGTTGAACACCGCCGCCAGGACGCTGATCGCCGTCGCCAGCGGCACCCCGACCAGCGTCAGGCCGATCCAGGTGAGGACGCCGACCACGATCACGATGAGGATCTGCCCGCGCAGGTAGCCGCCGATCGCGCGATCGGCCTTCTGGGTCAGGTCGACGTAGAGCCCCTGCCACCGCGTCGGCACGAAGCGACGGACGTTGGCGATCACGCGCGGGTAGTCGTACAGCAGGTAGGCCGAGGCGATCGCGATCATGACCACCTGGAAGGCGCCACTCACGATCGTCGTCGCTCCCTGCAGGAGCACGCCCGGACCCTCGGCGACGACCCGCTCGAGGAACCCGGCCAGGCTCTCGGCCGCCGCCGTGAGCCAGACCGTCACCTGCGCCTCGGCCTGCGCCGCGAAGTCCTCGCCGCCGGCTTCGATGCCGAAGCGCGTCTGCAAGAACTCCGGCAGCGCTTCCCCCAGGTTGCCCATCCAGCCCGTCACCGCCGCCAGCGCGTCGCCCAGGTTCTCGAGCGCCGCCGGCAGCAGGCTCACGAAGCGGGCGGTCTCGCCCAAGACCTGCGACAGCAGCACCGAGCCGATGAGCAGCGCCTGGACCAGCAGCAGGTAGACGATGACGACCGCGAGCCCGCGGCCGATCCGCAACCGCGCCAACGCCTCGACGACCGGGTTGAGCACGTAGGCGATCAAGAAGCCGATGAGCCCCACCTGCAGCGCGAACCCGTACGCCTGGCGCTGCGTGACCAGGAACACGATCAGGGCGGCCACGAGCAGCACGTACGTCGTGCCGCGGACCCAGGGGTTGAGCCACAGCGTCTCGAGCGCGGTGACCTCGAAGGGGCCGCCTGGGGTCCGGCGCGCTCGGGTCATCAGGGACCCGTGAACAGCGAGGCGGCGAGCAGGCGGACGCCGTCGGCGTCGAGCCCCTCACCCAGGAAGGTGTCGCCGTTGCGGATCTCGAAGTGGAGCCGGGCGTTCGTGGTGCGCTCCAGGACGCCGTCGAGCGTGCCGGAGTTGCCCACGAAGGCGATCACGCGTCCGCGCGTGACGCGCTGCCCGACGCTCAGGCCGCGCCGCACGCCGGACAGGTGGCCGTACCAGAGCTCGCGGCCGTCGTCGAGCTCCAGCCACACCTGGCGACCGCGCAGGCGGTCGAGTTCGGCCGTGTCGGCACCGTCCTGCACGTCGGCGAGGAGCGTCTCCCAGTCGGCTTCGCTCAGTTCGACGTAGGGCTCGTCGACCCGCTTCACGACGCCGTCGCCGGCCGCGATCACCGGTGTGCCGTACGCCACCGGCACGCCCGAAGAGCCCGCCCAGAACACGAAGCCTTCGCTGCTTCCCTGGCGGTAGGGGCGCGGGGCGCCGGGCAGGTGGTCGTCGTCGTCGGGCACCCGGGCGCCGGGCACCGGGAACCAGAGACCGACGTCGGCGGCGAGGACGGCCCCGCCGGCGGCGGCGGTCGCGGGCGACCCGGCCTCGGCGCCCGCGGCTGCCGCGCCGGCGGACGTCGCAGCGTCGTCGGCGCCGGGCACGTCGTTCACGCCCGCCGCCACCGTCCGCAGCTCGAAGCGTCCCGCCTCGGCGGCGACGACGTCCTGGCGAAGCTCACGCAGCGCCACCACGCTGCCCCGCCACGCCACCGTGGCGATCAGGGCGTACGCGAGGAGGGCGAATAGGACGTACCAGCCGGGCTTCAGCCGCGAGAACGCGCGCATGGGCGTCAGCCTAGCACCCGGCCCGACGGGGCTGCGCGCCCTCTCCGGGCTCGTTTGCCACGCCGCTCGAGCACCACCACCCGGGGGTGGTGGCCGCCGTGCCAGACGCGCCGCTCGTGGAGCACGTGCCACTCGCCGGCGTCCTCGAGGAGTTCGTGGAGGAGGGTCACCTCGTGCGTCACCCACGCCAGCCGCCCGCCCGGGCGCACGACCCGGCGCGCCTCGGCCAGGAACGCGGGGTGCAGCGTGCGGTTCGCCGCGTGGCTACCCACCGCGTCGCCCCAGGGTGGGTCGGCCAACAACAGGTCGACGCTGGCGTCCTCGACGGGCAATGCGGTGCCGTCGCCCACGGCGAACCGCACGCGGTCCTCGACGCGGGCCGCGCTGGCGTTGCGCTCGGCGCAGGCGACGGCTTCGGGGTCGAGGTCGACGCCCTCGACGCGGGCGGTGGGATCCGCCAAGGCGAGCTCGATCGCCAGCGTGCCGGAGCCGGCGAAGGCGTTCCACGCGTGGACGCCGCGTCCCGGGACGGCCAACCACGGCAACGCCGCGGCGACGGTGGCGTTCAGCCCGCCGGGGCGGTCGCAGACGCGCCAGGAGCGGGTGGCCAGCGGACGGCGGGTGGTTCGCACGAGGACCGCCCAGCCGCCGCGATCGGGGCGCACGCGCACCACCAGGTCGCCGCCCTCGGGATCGACGGGCACGCCGACGCCCGTCGGCGAGGGCGGCCGCCAACCGGGTCATGACGTCGCTCTCGCGCCCGGCGGCCTCGAGCCGCAGCCCGGCGAAGGGCGCCCCGGCCTCGGCGGCCGCCTGCGCCACGCTCGCGACGTCGCGCACGAGCTCGCGCAGCAGGGCGTCGCCGAGGAGCGCCTTGGGGCGTGGGACGGCGAAGTGGAAGACGCGCTGCACCGCCACCGCCGTCCGGAGGTCGTGCAACGCCGCCAGCGACGGCGTCGACACGCGCAGGGCCAGGGCGTCCTCGCTCCCGGCCGGACCGAGGCGGCGCGGGGGGGCGGTGGTCAGGCCGCCGCCGGCGCCGATGCGCGCGCGGACCTCGGACTCCACGACGTCGACGAGGCCGGGGAGGCACGCGACCTCGACGTCGTGGAGGACGGGCGCGGGCTCGGCGCGCGGCGCCGGCGCGGGCGTCGCCGCCGGGCGGGGCCGAGGTCGAACCGCTGGGCTTGCCGGGCCGGCGCGCGTCGGAGGGCGCCGTCCCGCGCGGCTTCGCCGGCTTGGCGCCGCGCGGCGGCGTGGGCGTGGGGTCGTCCCGACGCGACTTCTTGGGCTTGGCGCCACGCGGTTGCGTCGGCATGGCGTCGACGTCGCGCGCCGGACGACGCCGGCGCTCACCGTCCGGCTGTGGATCACGATCGGAAGGTCTGCGAGCGTCGCGTTTCGTCGGGCGTCGGGGAGGCACGCCCCATCCTACGGTCCACCCGCGCCGCCGCGAGTTCCAGGTCGGCGGCCACGCGCGACGATGGCGATGGCCTGGTACCGTGCGCCACCGGGCCATGGGACCGGCGCCCGGCAGCGCGCGCCTCGAGACCACGATGACCGCACCCACCTCGTCCGCCCCCACCGCGTCCGAACCCGCCGTCGACGTCGCCGTTCCCGGCGCGCGTCGCCGCCGCAAACGGCCCTGGGGCGAATGGGCGACCGGGTACCTCTTCGTCCTGCCCGCCACCCTCGTCATCGGCGTGTTCGGCCTCTTCCCCATCGGGTACGCGCTCTACATGAGCGTGCACCGCTGGCGCATCCGCCAGGGCGGCTTCGTCGGGCTCGATCAGTACGAGAAGACCGTCGGCGACCTCGGCGCGTTCGTGGTGTTCGTGGGGGCCGTGGCGCTCGTCGGCGTGGCGCACTGGCTGTGGACGGACGCCTTCGCCCGCCGCAGCGGCTGGTCGACGTGGACGCGGGTCGCGGCGGCGCTGGTGCTCGTGTTCGCCGGGATCGCGTTCGCGCTCGGCTGGCAGGGGATGCGCGCCGACGGCGACGCTCGTTTCCTCCTGGGCCTGGTGCGGACCTTCTACTACGGCTTCCTCAGCGTGCCCGTGCAGATCGCGCTCGCGCTCGTCCTGGCCAGCCTGCTCTTCCAGCCGCTCCGCGGCCGCGAGATCTACCGGATGCTCTTCTTCTTGCCGTACGTGACGCCGGTGGTCGCCGCGGCGGCGGTGTTCCGCAACATCTTCAACCCGCGCGAGGAGCGTTTGGCCAACACCGCGCTCTCGTGGTGGGGCATCGAGCCCCAGCGGTGGCTGTTCGAGACCCGTCCGATCGGGGAGCTCTGGTTCGGCGACCTCTTCGCCCGTTTCGGGATCGAGCTGACGGGCTTCTGGGCCGGCCCGAGCCTGGCGCTCTTCACGATCATCCTCTTCGGCATCTGGACCTACACCGGCTACAACGCCGTCATCTTCCTCGCCGGCCTGGGCGGCATCCCCAAGGACCTCTACGAGGCCGCCGAGATCGACGGCGCCAACGGACCCCAACGCTTCTTCGCGATCACGGTGCCGCTCCTGGCGCCGGTGACGTTCTACCTGACCGTGCTCGGGTTCATCGGCACGTTCCAGGCCTTCACCCACCTGTACGTCATGCGCGAGCCGGCGGTCCGCGACGCCGTCGACACGGCCTCGCTCGTCATCTTCGACACCTTCTACCAGCGCAACGACTTCGGCCTGGCGGCCGCCCAATCGGTGGTGCTGTTCCTGATCATCCTGGCGCTGACGCTGCTGCAGAGCCGGCTCTTCGGGCGGCGGGCGCTCCGTGGCTGAGATGCGCTCCCGGCTCGGCGCGCCGAGGCGCGGCGCGGTGCCCGTGTCGCGGCCGCCGGCCACGCTGCGCGCCTCCCACCTGGTCGTCTACTTCGCGCTCACCGTGGGCGCGCTCGTGTCGCTGTCGCCGTTCCTCGTCATGATCGGGCAGTCGCTGATGACGCTCGGCGAGACCCTCACCCGGGCGCCGCTGCCCGCGACGCCCCAATGGGACAACTACGCGCGCGCCTGGACCGACGCCGACTTCGACCTCTACTTCCGCAACAGCGTCATCATCACCGCGACCGTCATCGTGGGCATGCTCATCACGTGCACCCTCGCCGGCTACGCCTTCGCCCGCATCCGCTTCCCGGGTCGCGAGGCGCTCTTCGCCACCCTGCTGGCCACGCTCATGATCCCGGGCACGGTGACCTTCATCCCCGGCTACCTGCTGGTTCGCGGCGACGTCATCCCCTGGGGCTCGTGGCTCAACACCCTGCCGGCCCTGACGGTGCCGTTCCTGTCGACGGCGTTCATCATCTTCTTGTTCCGGCAGTTCTTCGCCCAGATCCCGGGCGAGCTCTGGGACGCGGCGCGCATCGACGGCGCCGGTCATCTGCGCTTCCTCACGACGGTCGTGGTGCCCATGAGCCGGCCGGTCCTGATCACCGGCACGCTGCTCACCTTCGTCAACGCCTGGAACGAGTTCCTGTGGCCGCTGCTGGTGACCACGAGCCCCACCTGGCGGCCGTTGGCGGTCGGTCTCGCGAACTTCATCGACGACGCCGGCCCGCAGACGCACCTGCTCATGGCGGGCTCGGTGATCACGATCGTGCCCGTGCTGGTGCTGTACTTCTTCACGCAGCGGCAGTTCACCGAGGGCATCGCCACGTCGGGCCTCAAGGGCTGACGCAGCGCTGACCCGCCGTCTCCCCGCGCACGGTACGCTGAAGCGCACCATCCACGTCGCCGAGCCCAGCTCGGAAGGAGTCCATCCATGAACCGCTTCCTCGTCCTGCTCGCCGCGCTCGTGCTCGCCGCTGCCGCGTTCGCGCAGCGCGACTACGAGAACGTCGACCCGACCGGTCAGACGATCGTCTTCTGGCACCAGCACTCCGGCATCCGGCAAGACATGCTGCGCGAGATCGTGACCGAGTTCAACGCCACCAACGAGCACGGCATCACCGTGATCGAGGAGAACCAGGGCGGCTACGGCGACATCTTCAACAAGATGATCCTCTTGGTCGGTACCACCGACACCCCCGACTTGGTCGTCGCCTACCAGAACCAGGCCGCCACCTACCAGGTGGTCGACGGCTTGATCGACCTGTGGCCCCTCGTGCGTTCCGAGCGCTGGGGTTACTCCGAAGAGGAGCTCGACGACTTCTTCGCGGGCTTCCTCGCCTCCGACGTGAACCCGACCTTCGACGGCGCGCTGCTCGGCTTCCCGCCGAACCGGTCGATGGAGATGCTGTACTACAACCTCAGCTGGCTCGAGGAGCTCGGCTTCGACGGCCCGCCCACCACCCCGGCCGAGTTCGAGGAGATGGCGTGCGCGGCGACCGAGAACGCCTACTCGGGTGCCACCGGCGACGGCCGCACCATCGGCTACGAGATCTCGATCGACGCCAGCCGCTACGCCTCGTGGACCTTCGCCTTCGGCGGCGACATGTTCGACTACGACGCCGCGCGCTTCACGCTCGACAGCGACGCCGCCGTCGAGGCCATGACCTTCCTGCAGGGCCTGATCGAGCGCGGCTGCGCCGACATCGTCACCGAGCGCTTCGGCGACCAGACCAACTTCGGTCAGGGTCGCACGCTCTTCACCGTCGGCTCCAGCTCGGGCTTCCCCTTCTACCGCGAAGCCATCGAGGCCGGCGCCACCTTCGACTGGAGCGTCGGCGCCATCCCGCACACCACGCCCGAGCCGGTCATGAACATCTACGGCGCCTCGGTGAGCGTTCCCGCAGGCCACACCGCCGAGAGCGAGCTCGCCACCTGGCTGTTCGTCAAGTACTACGCCTCCACCGAGGTGCAGGCGAACTGGGCGCGCGCCTCGAACTACTTCCCGGTGCGCGAGAGTGTCGCCGCCGGCCTGGGCGACTACTTCGAAGCCGACCCCGCCTACGAGGCCGCCTTCAGCTTCCTCGAGTACGGCGTCGCCGAGCCGCCCGTGCCCGGCTACGACTTCGTGCGCAACCTCATCGCCGGCGAGATGGCGGCGATCTTCGAGGGCGCCGACGTGCAGGAGACCCTGGCAGCCGCGAACGAAGAGGCCAACGCCATCCTCGACGAGCAGCTGGCCGAGATCGACTAGCGACGCACGCCCGTAGGGGACGCGGCGCGCTCCGGGGAACCGGGGCGCGCCGCTTTCCTCGTGCGCGCCCGGAGCACGCCCCAGAGCTCGGGGCCGCGGTAGCGTGCCCGTCGATGGAACGCCGTGCTCCGCCTGCCACCGCGTCGCGCCCCGATCCCGCCGCCGCGCCCTCGAGCGCGACGCCGGCCGCGGCGCCCGTGCCCGCGGTGGTCCCTGCGCCCTTGGCAGCCCCCACGAGCCTCTACCTGCACGTCCCGTTCTGCCCGCAGGTCTGCCCCTACTGCGACTTCCACAAGATGCGGCGCGCCGCCGGCCTGGTCGACGCGTACGTCGCCCGGATCCAGACGGAGGCGGCGGCGCTCGCCGCACGTTGGCCGAGCGAGCTCGCCACGGTCTACCTCGGCGGCGGCACCCCCTCGCACCTCACCGACCCGGAGCTGGACGCCGTCCTGGACGCGGTCCGAGAAGGCTGGGGCGGCCTGGGGTCCGACGAGACCACCCTCGAGGCCGACCCGCTGACCTTCGATGCCGCGCGCGCGTCGGGCTGGCGCGCCGCCGGCGTCACGCGGCTGTCGATCGGGGTGCAGTCGACGCAGGACGACGTGTTGCGCTTCCTCGGCCGCGGGCATCGGGGCGAGGACGGCGTGGCCGCCGTGGCCACGGCGCTGGCCAGCGGCCTCGACGTGTCGGCGGACGTGATCACGGCCGTCCCCGGCCAGGACGCGGAGCGCGACCTGCGGACGGTGGCGGCGACGGGCGCCGGCCACGTGTCGGTGTACACGCTCACGGTCGAGGCGCACACGCCCTTCGCGCGCCGCGGCGTGCGCGTGGACGACGACCGCGCCGCCGACGACTTCGACCTGGCCCAGGCCGTGCTGAGCGAGTACGGCTTCGAACGCTACGAGGTCAGCAACCACGCCCGCCCCGGCTTCCGCGCCCGCCACAACCCCGTGTACTGGCGCGGCGCGGCGTGCCTGGCGCTGGGCCCCGGCGCCGCCGGCCTGGAACCGCCCGGCGCCGCCGACCCCACGGGTGCCGTGGCGGTGCGGGTCCAGAACCCGACGATCAAGGGCTGGCTACGGGGCGATCCGCCCGAGCGGACGCCCGTCGATGGCGTCGAGTTCGCGCTCGAACGCCTGATGACGGGTCTGCGCACCGTCGACGGGGTCGACCTGGCGGACGTGCAAGCCGTCACCGGGGTCGACGTCGCCGACCGGTTCGCGCGCCCGCTCGAGGCGTCCCTGGCCGACGGCCTGCTCGATCTCGAAGGCGACGTGCTGCGCGCCACCCCCACGGGGCTGCGCGTCTTGAACGCGGTGTTGCGGCGCTTCTTCGCGGCCGACACCCGTTGAGACCGCCGCGGGCTCAGCGCGCCTGCGCCAACAGCCGCACCACCACCCCCGCCGACGCCATCGACAGCGCGTCCCCCTCGTTGATCTGCCGCAACGCGGTGTCGTAGCGCTTGATCACGTTCGGCGTGCGCGCCAGGAAATCGTCGACGCTGAGCGCCGGGTCGTCGGCGCGGGCGCGCACGTACCGTTCGGTGAGGTCGTGCTGCGCCTGGGCCAGGTCCATCACCAAGCCCCCCATCGCGATCTTCTCCCACTTGTCCACGGCCGGCAGTCCGTGCACGTGGTCGCGCAGCCAGCCGAGCTGCAGGCGTTCGCCGATCGCGAAGAAGCGTTTGCCCGCCTCGACGAGGGTGGCGCCGGTGCGATGCGCGACGTCGACCACGCCCATGGCCGACGGCAGGTACTCGAAGGCGGCGACCGCTTCGGCGAGCTCGACGGGCAACCCCACCTTGGCAAGGCCCTTGGCCGCCTTCACCATGCGGCGACGCTCGGGGGTCGGGAGCAGGTCGGTGAGCCCCTCGCGCAGCTTGGCGAGCGGCCCGCGGTAGGCGGCGATGAACGTCGGCGCGACGGCCCCCGACAGGTCGTTGAGCAGCATCCAGCGCACCACGCCGTCGACCGCGTGGGCGACGGCCTCGTACGCCACCAGCTCGGCCTCGGCCGTCATCTCGGGCGCCGCGGCCTCGAGCCGCGCCACGAAGGCCGGCACCTCGAGCACCTCCAGCGCGATGAGCGCCGAGCGCACGACCTCCACCGGGCTGGCCCCGGTGTCGCGGATCGAGCGGTGCACGAACGTGATGCCGAGCAGGTCGACGACGACGTTCGTCATCTGGGTCGCGGTGATCTCGCGCCGCAGCGGGTGGTGGCGCACGGCACCCTCGAAGCGTTCGACGACGGCGGCCGGGAAGTAGCGGTCGAGGTAGGGCAGGAACGCCGGTTCGTCGGGCAGGTCGGTCTCGAGCAGGCGCCGGTAGAGCCCCATCTTCACGTACGCCAGCACGATCGCGAGCTCGGGCTTGACGAGCCCTTCGCCCGACCGCTCACGGTCGGCCAGCTGACGGCGCGAGGGGAGTTGCTCGACGTGCGGGTCGAGCTGGCCGCGCTCGGTCAGGTACTCGATCAGCGAATCGAAGAGGGCCAGGTCGACGCGGCTGCGCCGTGCCGCCAAGGCCAGCGCCAGGGCCTGGCGGGCGTTGTCGAGCAGCACGAGGTCGCAGACCTCGTCCGTGACCTCGCGCAAGGTCCGGTCGCGCTGGACCAACGACAGCTCGCCGGTGGCGACGAGCGGGCGCAGCGCCAGCTTCAGGTTCACCTCATGGTCGGAGAGGTCGACGCCGGCCGAGTTGTCGATGGCGTCCGTGTGGATCAGCCCGCCGGCACGGGCGTACTCGATCCGCGCCAACTGCGTGAGCCCGAGGTTGCCGCCCTCGGCGACGATGCGTGCGCGCAACTCGGTCGCGTCGATGCGGACGTCGTCGTTGGTCGTGTCGCCGGCTTCGGCGTGCCGTTCGGTGCTGGCCTTGACGTACGTACCGATGCCACCGTTCCAGAGCAGGTCGACGGGCGCGCGCAAGATCGCCTTCACGAGGTCCTGGCCCGAGACGGCCGCGGCGTCGATCCCCAGGAGCGCGCGCACCTCGTCCGACAGCGTGATGCGCTTCGCCCCGCGCTCGAACACGCCACCGCCCTTCGAGATCGCGTCGCGGTCGTAGTCGGCCCACGTGCTGCGCGGCAATTCGAACAGGCGCTTGCGTTCGACCGCGCTCGTGGCCGGATCCGGGTCGGGGTCGAGGAAGACGTGCTGGTGGTTGAACGCCGCCACGAGCTTGACGCGGTCGGTGTAGATCATGCCGTTGCCGAACACGTCGCCCGACATGTCGCCGATCCCGACGGCCGTGAAGGTGTCGCGGTGGACGTCGATCCCGAGGTCGCGGAAGTGCCGGCGCACCGCCGCCCAGGTCCCGCGCGCGGTGATGCCCTCCTTCTTGTGGTCGTAGCCCGACGAACCGCCCGAGGCGAAGGCGTCGCCCAGCCAGAAGCCGACCTCGGCGGCGACGGCGTTGGCCGCGTCCGAGAAGGTGGCGGTCCCCTTGTCGGCGGCCACGACCAGGTAGGGGTCGGGTTCGTCGTGGATCACCAGGCCCGCGGGATGCACGATCGTGTCGGCCACACGGTTGTCGGTGAGGCTGAGCAGGGCGCGCACGAAGGTCCGATACTGCGACTCCACGAAGGCGCGCAGCGCGTCGCGGTCGGTGGGTGCGCCCTTGAGCACGAACGCTCCCTTGCTGCCCACGGGGACGATCACGGCGTTCTTCGTCATCTGGGTCTTCATGAGGCCCAGCACCTCGGTGCGGAAGTCGTCGGGCCGGTCGGACCAGCGCAGTCCGCCGCGGGCGACCCGTCCGCCGCGCAGGTGCGCACCTTCGACGTGCAGGCCGGCGACCGCGATCTCGAACATCGGCCGCGGGTCGGGCATCACGCCCACCTTCGACGAGTCGAGCTTGAAAGCGATCCACGGGTGCCCCTGGTAGTAGTCGCAGCGCACCGACGCCCGGATCAGGTCGGCGATACCGCGCAGCACCTGGTCCGCGGCGAGCGACGTCACCTCGCCGAGCGAGTCGTAGAACGCCTCGTCGGCGGCGGCTTCGGCGGCGGCGCGGTCGCCCTCGAGCTGCGGGTCGAAACGGACCGCGAACCGCTCGAACAGGCGCTTGGCGACGGCTGGATGTGCCAGCAGCGTCTCGGTGACGAAGCGGTGGCTGGCGACCGCGTTGAGCTGGGCGTAGTACATCTGGTAGGCGCGCAGGAGCGCCACCTCGCGGATCGTGAGCCCGCCGTACAGCACGAGCCGCCCGAGACGGCCGTGCTCGGCCTCGCCACGCAGGATCGCCTCCACCGCTTCCATCAGGCGCGCGCCATGCGCGCGCACGTCGATCGCGTGACCGGACGCGTCTTGCACCTTGAACACGTCGAGACCGAGGCGTTCTCCGCCGGCGTCGACCCGGTAGGGCACCTGTTCCAGCACCCGGAAGCCGAGGTTCTCGAGCATGGGCAGCACGTCCGACAGGGCCATGCCGTTGCCGGCGTGGTACACGCGCACGAGCGTGACGTCCTCGCCGCGGCGGTCGTCGACCGGCTGCACGACGTCGACGTGCGTACCGACCGTCGCCAGCCGCTCGAGGTGCTCGACGTCGCGCAGCGCCGCGCTCGTGCTCGTGTCGGCCTTGTAGCGGGCGTCGAAACCACGCGCGTAGCGTTCGGCGAGCCGTCGACCCTCGGGCTCGCCGTAGGCGAGGGCGAGCCGCGTGCCCAGGTGGTCGTCCCAGGTACGCGTCAGCTCGGCGGCTTCGCGCTCGAGCGCCTTGACGTCGACGTCGCCGATCCGCTTGTCGGTCGACAAGAAGAAGTGCAGCCGCACGAGCGTCTCGTTCTCACCCATCGAGAGTTGGTAGTCGACGTGGCGAGCCGCCAGCGTGCTCGCCAGATGGTTCTGGATGCGCTGCCGCACGCGCGCGTCGAAGCGATCGCGCGGCAAGGAGACCATCACGCCGAGACCGCGCTCGAGCGGGTCGGGGCGCACGAGCACCCGCACCGAGCGCTCCTGTTCGAAGCCCATGATCGTGCGGATCTCGCGGTGGACGGTCGCGGCGTCGGCCCAGAAGAGATCGGCCCGGGGCAGCGAGTTGAACACCGACACGATCTGCTTGTAGTCGTGCGATCCGGGGACGGCGCCGTCGAGCTCGAGCACCTGGCGCAGCTTGCGCCGCAGGATCGGCACCTGCTCGGCCGGGACGCCGTACGCCTTGGACGTCAGCAGCCCCACGAACCGCTGCTCGCCCAGTACCTGCCAGCCGTCGCCGAGCTTCTTGACGCCGATGTAGTCCATGCGCGAGGCACGGTGGACGGTGGCCTCGGCGTTGGTCTTCGTGACGATCAGGGTGGGACCGACCAGCACGCGCTCACGGAGGCCGGGTGAGATCTGCGACACCGGCACCGGGTCGTGGTACCGGCTCGTCGACTTGCGCAACACCCCCAGGCCCGACCCCGGCTCCACCCGCAGGGCCCACTCGCCGCCCCCCTCGATCAGGTCGTAGCCGCGGTACCCCAAGAACACGAAGTGGTCGTCGTCGAGCCACTCCAAGAACGCCGCGTACTCCTCGAGTTCCTCGGCGCGGTCGCGGTGGGGGCTCTGGGCCGTCCGCGAGCGCAGCGCGCGCAGGTAGCCGGCCACGTCGCGGGCGCGCTCGCGCATCGCCTCGTAGTCCTCCGTGGCGAGGTACACGTCGTGCAACACCGACTCGACGCCGACGCGTAGACGCTCCAGACGCTCGGGCTCGTCCTCGCGGTCGACGAACCAGAGCTCGAACGCTTCCGCTTGCGCGTCCGCCGGCGGCGAACCGCGCCGGGCGGCGACGTGGGTGATCCGCCCGTCGCCGTCCCGGGAGACGGCGAAGGTCGGGTGCAGCACGTGTTCGATCGTGAAGCCCTGGCGCTGCACCTCGGCGCGCACGGAGTCGACCACGAAGGGTCGATCGCGCAGCGCCAGCCGGACGACGGTGTGGGGCGCCTCCCAGCCGTCGGTGGCGAAACCGGGGTTGAAGACCTCGACGCGCACCGCGTCCTCGGTGGCGGGCAAGCCGTTCAGGAACGCCAGCCCGTCCTTCGCCATGGCGTACAGCGCGTCGGCGTCGAAGGCATCGAGGAACGCTTCGTCCGCCTTGCGGAACAACTGGTCGGCGAACGGCACGAGCCGGGCGGCCTCGGCGGTGTTGCCGTGGCGGACGCGTGCGTCGAGCTGTTGCAGGGTGGCAGGCATGAGGTCCCCTCCGTGGGGCAGCGGGGTCGTGTTCGCGAGGGCGGCGTCGACCCGCGGTTGCGATCGTTTCGGTGCAGCATACCCGCGCACGATGAGCCGCCGGTCCCGCCCCTCACGACCCGACGGACGCGTCGCACCGGGATACACTCGTCCGGCATGTCGCGCCGCGCCTTCCCCTTCCTCCTCGCCGCCGGGCTCGTCGCCCTCGATCAGGCGACCAAGGCGCTCGCCGTCGCCGAGATCGCGATCGGCGAGCGGGCGGCGTCCTGGTTGGGCTTCTTCCATCTCACCCACGTCCGCAACACGGGCGCGGCGTTCGGCCTCCTGCGCGACCGCGGTCTCGACCTGGGCTTCGCGACGATCGACGGCGTGCAGCTGCTGGGCCTGGTGTCGCTGTCGGTGGCGCTCGCCATCGCGATCGCGCTCCTCCGGGCGCGCCAGCTGCCCGCCCTCGTGGCCTGGGCGCTCGGCAGTCTCCTCGGCGGCGCGGTCGGTAACGGCGTCGATCGACTTCGTCTCGGCTACGTGACCGATTTCATCCAGATGCAGGCCGGCTGGTTCGACTTCCCGGTCTTCAACGTCGCCGACATGGCGATCGTGGCCGGCGCGGCGCTGCTGGTGCTCAGCAGCCTGCTCACGCCCCGCCAGGCGCACTGAGGGCGCCGCGTCCTTGCGCGGCGCGGGTGCCGCGTCCTTCAGCGGCACACGGCCGCGGTCCTTCAGCGGGACACGGAAAGGAACCGCCGCCGCCCCACCAGGTCGTCGAACGTCTCGACGCGCCCCCACCCACCGGCGTCGGCGAGCTCGGTGGCGAAGGCGTCGACGTTGCGCGGGTCGAGTTCCCACCAGACGGCAGCGCCGGGTCGCAGCCGACCGGCGATCTGACCCGCCAACGCGCGCGCGACGACCAGACCGTCGGTCCCGGCGAACAGCGCGGCCGGCGGTTCGAAGCCGAGCTCCGGCGGCAGCCCGTCGCGGTCGCCGTCGGGCAGGTACGGCAGGTTGGCGACCACCACGTGCGCCTCGGCGGCGGCGGTGCGCACGGCCGGATGCGCCAGGAGGTCGCTCGCCCAGACGGTCACGGGCAGGCCGAGGGCGGTGGCGTTCGCGCGCGCCACCAGCACCGCCGTCGGATCGACGTCGCTGGCCGTCACGACGGCGTCGGGCCGTGCGGCGGCGATCGCGAGGGCGATCGCGCCGCTGCCGGTGCCGACGTCGAGCACCCGCGGCGCGGTCACGTCGCGCAGGGACTGGAGCACGAGTTCGACCAGTCGTTCGCTCTCGGGCCGAGGGACGAGCACGCCGGCACGGACCTGGACGTCGAGCCCGTAGAACGGCGCGACGCCCAGCACCAACTGAAGCGGTTCTCGCCCACCGCGCCGGCGCGTCCACGCGACGAGCCGTTCGACCTCGCCGGGCGCCAGCGTGCGACGGCGCTCGAGGACCTGTTCGGCGCGCGTCAGCCCGGTGACGGCCTCGACGAGCCAGCGTGCGTCGACGTCGGGACTGTCCACGCCGGCGGCGACGAGCTCGTCGTGGACGGCGCGGACGGCGTCCTCCACGCAGATGCCGTGCTGCAGCGCGAAGGCGCGTGCCGCCGTGCCCGTGCGCTCGTCGCCCTCGGGCGCGGCCGTCATCGGGGCCCGCCTCAGGCGGCTTCGGCGGGGTAGATCACGACGCGGCGGTCGCGGCCCTCGCCGGTCGACTCGCTCGTCACGCCCGGGTCGTCGGCCAACTCCACGTGGACCACGCGGCGCTCGGCGGCGCTCATCGGGTCGAGCTCGACGGGCATGCCCGACTTGCGCGCCCGTGCGGCCGCACGTTGCGCCGTCTGGCGCAGGCGCTCGTCGCGGCGACGTTTGTACCCGCCCACGTCGACGGACACCCGCACCGGGGCGTCGCCCTCGACCTTGTTCACGACGGCGTTCGTGAGGAACTCCAGCGCGGCCAGCGTGCGCCCGCCCTTGCCGATCAGGCGGCCGGGGTCACCGCCGTGGATGTCGACCTCGACGCCGCCCTCGTCGTCGAACCCGACGTCGACCGCGTACGTAGGATCGAGGTACAGGAGCAACTGGACCAGGAACGACTCGGCTCGCTCGTCGACGTTCAGGTCGTCGGGCACGATGCCGCCGACGCCCATGCCCGCCATCGCCTGTTCGAAGTCGATGTCGTCGTCGCCGGTGAGGGGCTGCGCCGGTGCGACCGCGGGATCGCCGTGGCGATCGCGATCGCCGTGGCGATCGCGATCGTGGCCGGCGGGCGCCTCGCCGTTCGTCGTGCGGTGGGCCGCGCGCTCGGCCTCCTCGTCGACCGTGGTCGTGACGCCGCCCTCGGCCGTGTCGTCGAGCAGTCGGTCGTGGGTCTCGTCGCCGTCGACGTCGATGCCGATGCCTTCGAGGTACCGGTCGAGATCACGTTCGGCCATGCGTGCTCCTCACGGTGGTGCGGCCCAGGTACGGCGGCGCGGCGACGCTCCGGCTGCGGATCACGCCTTCGCGACCACCGGGGCGGGGCGGTTCCGGCTCAACAGCCAGTACTGGAACACCTGCACGGACATGCTTACCACGAAGTAGAGCAGCACGCCGGCGGGGAATCCGACCATGATGAACACGAAGACCAGGTTGATGATGACCGACTGGCGCAGCATCGCCGGGTTGCCCTTGGCCGAGAACCACGACTGCGCCAGCATGACCGCGACGTACAGACCGGGCAGGATGTACAGCGGGTCGGGTGCACCGAGGTCGCCGATCCACAAGAAGCCCTCGTTGAACTCGAAGTTCACGAACACACGCCACAGGATGATGAACAGCGGCATCTGCACCAGGATCGGCAGGCATCCGCCGGCCGGGTTGACGCCAGCCTCCTTGTAGAGCTTCATCGTCTCCTGGGTCAGCTTCTCGCGGTCGTCCTTGTGCTTCTTCTGCAGCTTCTGCAGCTCCGGCTGCAGCTTCTGCATCCCGAACATCGACTTCGTCTGCGTGCTGATGAGGGGCCAGATGAGCGCCCGGAACAGCAGCGTGAGCACGATGATCGACAGCCCCCAGGCACCCACGTACGTGTGGATCCACTGGAGCGCCGCCAACACCCACAGCGACATGCGCCCGAGGATGTTGGGGTTGAACAGGCCGGGCAACTCGTCGTACCCCTCCTGGTAGTAGCGCACGAGCTCGTTCTTGCCCAGGTAGGTGTCGACGACCAGGGTCGACTCGCCGTCGAACGCCGTCCGCATCGCCACGCGTCGCTCACCCAGCGAGATGGCGGCCAGCGGGTCGCTGCCTTCGCCGGGGGTGAGCACGATGGCGTTGTCGGTGTTGCGGTTGTTCGTCTGCAACGAGATGTAGCTCGGGTCCTCCACAGCGGCCGCGACCGGGTTGAGGGTGAACGTACTCCCCTGGCCGACCTTGATCGTCGGTGTCTCCTGGTTGCCGATCCCTGCGAAGGCGAGCCCCACGGTCTCCGGGAGCGTCGCAGGGTCGGCGTCCTCGGGCGCGCGCACGTCGACCTCGTAATGCACGGTCTGGTCGACGTTCGACACGACCACTTCGACGCTGACGTCCAGCCCCGCCGCGACGTACGCGAAGCGGCCGACGGCGGTGCTGGGACCCTCGACGGTCCAGTCACCGGAGACGTCCGTGGGCGGGTGGTACGTGCCGTCGACGAGCAGGCTCCCACCCGGGATCGACGCCTCGGACGGGATGAGGTTGTCGCGGTTCTCGACCGAGTAGCTGCCGAGCGTGCGCCCCTTCTGGACCTTGGCGAAGGCGGCGACGATCTCGCCGGCCGGGCTGAACACGAAGTCGACGCCCTTGGTGGGCACGCGCGTGAACGTGGCCTCGAGGTCGTCGCACCAGAAGCTAGCGGCCGCCGGGGCCGCGCAGGCGCTCACCAACTCGTCGGCGTCGCGAAACTCCGAGGCCGTGAACGGGTGCGGTCCGAACGCGTTCTGAGCGGCAGCGCTGCCGAGCAGCACCCCCACGAGCACCAGGACGACGAGGGAGGGGGCGCGATGGATGATCAAGGTTCCTCCGGGGGGGCGCCGGCGAAGCGCACGGAACGCGCGTCGGCGGTCGGCGCCTGCCCGTGGGGGGCCGGCACCGGGTCGAAGCCGCCCGGATGGAACGGGTGGCACTTCAGTAGGCGGACGAGCCCGAGCCAGGCACCGCGGAGCACACCATGGGTGTGCACCGCCTCCACCGCGTAGGCGCTGCAGGTGGGGTGGAAACGGCACGTCGGCTGGGGCTTCAGCGGTGACAGGAAGCGTCGGTAGGCGACGATCGGCAGCGTGAAGAGCAGCCGCGGCCACGCCACCGCGTGGCCATGCTCGTGGTCGCGACCGACCTTCACGCCGCGGCCGCCCGGTCCACGGCGCGCCGCAGCGCGGCCTTCAGGACGTCGTAGTCGGCGTCCGCGGCCTCGGGGCGCACCATGACGAGGAGCTCGAAACCGGCCGGCCACGACGGCGGCACGCCGTCGCGCAGCAGTTCGCGCAGACCTTCGCGGAGGCGACGTCGAACGCGGTTTCGCACCACGGCCTTGCCCACCTTCTTGCTCACCACGAACGCCACCCGCACGTCGCCTGGACGTGCGGGACGGATCCGCAGGCTGAGGAGCTTCGAGCCACCCGACCGTCCCTTCCGGAGTCGCTGGAACGCGCGGTCGCCCTTGAGCGAGCGGACGACCGGCGCAGGGTTCAGCGGTCCGATACGGACAGGCGGTGACGGCCCTTGGCGCGGCGGCGCTTGATCACGTTGCGTCCCGAGGCCGTCTTCATGCGAGTACGGAAGCCGTGGGTCTTGGCGCGCTTGCGCTTGTTGGGCTGGTAGGTGCGCTTCATGGCGTTCTCCTTCCGCTCGGTGCGCGGTCGCCGACGATCGGCGGCGTCGGTCGTCGCGGCTGGACGCCGGTGGGACCGTCGGCGGGCCAGGGCCACGCGCCGGAGGTGTTCGGGGGGACTCGCGCGAACCCGCCTGGTAGGGGTGTCCGCCCCTGGAGGCGGGCGCCCGCTCGGACGGGCGGGTGCACGGGTCGAGCCTGCGGAGGATAGCACACCGCTCGGCCCGGTGGGTGTGGAGCCCGACCCGCTCCCTAGCCTACGCCAAGGCGCGGGCGAGACCGAGTAGCCGGGCTTCCGACCACGCCGGCCCGATCAGCTGGGCGCCGACCGGCAGACCGAACTCACCGGTCCCCGCGGGAACGCTCACCGCGGGCAAGCCGGCCAGGTTGGCGAGGCACGTCGTGACGTCGGCGACGTACATCGAGAGCGGGTCCGCCAGCCGCTCGCCGAGTCGCCAGGCCACCGTCGGGGCCGTCGGGGCCAGCAGCACGTCGACCCGCTCGTGCGCCTCGGCCAACTGCAGGGCGATCCGTCGCCGCACGCGCGCCGCCCGCTCGAAGTAGGCGTCGACGTGGCCAGCGGAGAGCGCGAACGAACCCATGAGGATGCGGCGCTGGACCTCGGCGCCCAACCCGCGCGCCCGACTCGCGCGGGCCACGGCCTCGTGACCCTCGCCCCAGACGCCGACGCGCTCGCCGTAGAGCGACGCGTCGTACCGGGCCAGGTTGGAACTCGCCTCCGCGGTGGCGATCACGTAGTACGCGGCCACGGCGACGTCGGCGAGCGGCACGGGCACGTCGACCACCTCGGCGCCCGCGTCCTCCAGCCGCACGACCGTGGCGTCGAGTGCGGCCCGTACGCCGGGCGCCACGCCGGCGCCCCAGAGGGAGGTCACGCGGCCGACGCGCAGCGGTCGGCCGTCGGCGCCCCGGAACGGATCGCGCGCGGCGACGTCTTCGAAGCCGCCGTCGACCGTCGTCGCGTCGCGCGGATCGCGTCCCGCCATCACCGCGAGCGCGAGTCCGGCGTCGTCGGCGTCGCGCGCGATCACGCCCACCTGGTCGAGCGAGCTGACGTAGGCGATCACGCCGTGGCGCGACAGTCGGCCGTAGGTCGGCTTGAGACCGATCACGCCGCAGAAGGCGGCCGGTTGGCGGACCGAGCCGCCCGTGTCGGTGCCCAAGGCCAGCGGCACCACGCCGGCAGCCACGGCGATCGCGGAGCCGCCCGACGAGCCGCCTGCCACGCGGTCCGGGTCGAGCGGGTGGTGGGCGGCACCGAAGGCCGACGTCTCGGTGGAACTGCCCATGCCGAACTCGTCGAGGTTGGTCTTGCCGATGACGATGGCGCCGGCGGCTTCCAGGCGCGCCACGACCGTGGCGTCGTACGGCGGCACGAAGTCCCGCAGGAGCGCGCTGCCGGCCGTGGTGCGCAGGCCGCGGGTGCAGAGGTTGTCCTTCACGGCGACGGGGACGCCTGCCAACGGACCTGGGTCGCCGCCGGCGGCGACCATGGCGTCGACGGCGTCGGCACGGGCGCGGGCGCGCTCGCTAGCCAGCGTGACGAACGCGTTCAGCGACACCGTCCGTTCGGCCGCTGCGAGCGCCTCGTCGACGGTCGAGCGCGCCGAACGGCGCCCGGCACGAACGTCGGCGACGACCTCCCGGGCGCTGCTCACGCGCGCCAGCCTAGCACGGGGCCCCGTTGCGACCTTTTTACCCGTGCCGCACGCGAACGCGTCCTATCGTGGAGTCTCATGCCTCGCATCGAGCCCCTCATCGCTGCGGCCGTCATCGAGCCTCGGGTCGCACCGCGGCTCGCGGCGGTGCCCGAGGAGCCGAAGCGCGAGGTCAAGGCAGCCGCGATCCCCACCACCCAGGCGTCCACGGGCGCCACCACGGTGAAGGCGGCGGGCGCCACCGACGCCGGCCGCGTGCGTGCGGTGAACCAAGACGCGTACTGGTTGGGCGACCTCCCCGGCAAGGGTTTCCTGGCGGTCGTCGCCGACGGCATGGGGGGCCACCTCACCGGCGAGGTCGCGAGCCAGCAGGCGGTCGCCACCTTCCGGGAAGCGGCCAGGAGCAGTCGGTCGCACGCCCCGGCCGCCCTCGCACGCGCCGCGCAGGCGGCCAACCTCGAGGTGTTCGAACTGGCCGGCGCCAACCCGGCGCACCACGGCATGGGCACGACCCTCACGAGCTTGCTCATCGACGACCAGGTGGCGCTCATCGGCCACGTCGGCGACTCGCGCGCGTACCGGCTCCGCGACGGCGAGCTCATGCAGATCACGCAAGACCACTCGTGGGTGGCGGATCGCGTGCGCCAGGGGCTCCTCACGGCGGACGAAGCGCGCCGCCACCGGTGGCGCAACGTCATCACGAACGCGCTCGGGGCCACCGCCAGCTTCAAGCTCGACCTCACCGCCATCGACGTTCGCGTCGGCGATCGCTTCCTGCTCTGTTCGGACGGCGTCTCGATGCTCGTCTCCGAGGGTCTGATGGGCCAGATCCTGGGCGGCCACGAGCCGCAGCCGGCCGCGGACCTGTTCGTGGCCGAGGCCAACGACCGCGGCGCGCCCGACAACGTGACGGCCCTGGTCGTGCACGTCACCTCGCTGGCGACGCGCACGAAGCGCTACGAGTTGCCGCCGGCGGCGGGCGGCCCGACGTCGGTGGAGGTCGGCGAGACGATGTCGGGGATCCGGAAGGTGGAGGACGCCTTCCCGCTGCGCTCGCCGCTGCGGGCGCTCAAGCGCCATCCGTGGTACCCGTACCGGGCCTGGATCGTCGGCTCGCTCTACCTGATCCTGCTGTTCCTGATGTTCTCCCTCTGGCGCGGATGACGGCCGCGGCCGACAGGCTGCCCCAGCCGTTGGGCTGCCCCAGCCGTTAGGCTGGGCCATGCCCACCCCCATCCATACCGACGCCGCCCCGGCCGCCATCGGACCCTACGTTCAAGCCGTTCGCGTGGGTGACCTCGTATTCACGTCCGGCAGCATCCCGCTGCGTCCCGACGGCTCCTTCGTCGGTGGCGACATCGCCGTCCAGACGGCCCAGGCGATGGACAACCTGCGCGCCGTGCTGGAGGCCGCCGGAACGTCGTTCGAGCACGCCGTCAAGACCACGTGCTTCCTCGCGGACATGAACGACTTCGCCGCGTTCAACGAGGTCTACGCCCGCTACCTGGGTGGGGCCAAGCCCGCGCGCAGCACGGTCGAGGTGGCGCGTCTGCCCAAGGACGTCCGGGTCGAGGTGGAGTGCGTGGCGCACGTGCCGGCGGTCTGATCGACGGAGGTGCCGGCGTTCACACGAACAGGGTGACCACGTAGACCACGTACGCGACGAACAGCACGGCGCCGCCGCGACGACCGAGGCGCCGGCCGCGCAGCAGCAGCGGCACGACGGCGACCGAGAAGCCGAGCATCACCCACAGGTCCACGCGCACGCCCACGGGATCGACGACGATCGGGTGCACGAGCGACGCGGTCCCGAGCACCGCCAACAGGTTGAAGAGGTTCGAGCCGACCACGTTGCCCAGGATGATGTCGGTCTGCTTCTTGAGGGCCGCCACCAGGCTGCTGGCGAGCTCCGGCAGGCTGGTGCCCACGGCGACGAGCGTCAGCCCGACCACGCGCGCCGGCACCCCCCACGCGAGCGCGAGGGTGGTGGCGCCCGCCACCAGCGCTTGCGCGCCGACGGCCAACACGACCACACCCACGGCCACCCAAACGCCCGACCGCCAAGCGGGCGTGCGCGCCGGGTCGTCGTCGGGGACCTCTGCGCCGGGGGCGCCGCCGCTGCGGAAGGCGGCGAACAGGAACGCGCCCAGGACGACGAGCAGCAGCACGCCCTCGAGCCGGCCGATGCGGCCGTCGTAGAGCAGGGGGAGCGCCAGGACGGTCACGCCCAGCAGCCACGGCACCTCGCGACGTAGGAACGACCAGTTGGTCACGAGCGGGTAGAAGAGCGCCGTGGAGCCGAGGATGAGGCCGACGTTGGCCACGTTCGAACCCGTCACGTTCGCCACCGCCAGCTCCGGGACGCCGCGGAACGCGGCCGCCAGCGTGGCGGCGAGCTCGGGCGCCGACGTGCCGAAGGCGACGACGGTGAGACCGATCACCATCGGCGAGATGCCGAGCGAGCGCGCGAGGCGCGAGGCGTGGTTCACCAGGAGGTCGCCGCCGACGTACAGGGCGGCGACACCGATGGCGACGAGAAGGTACGACATCCCGCGAGGCTACCATCGCCACGTCCACGGGCCGGCTGTGGGCTCGGGCCGCGGTACCGTCGTCATGGACCTCACGCCCACGCACGGTACGGTGGCACCATGCGCAGCCGTATCGTCGACATCGCCCTCCTCGTCGGCCTGGTGGCCGTTGCGGGCGGCATCCTCTGGACGCTCTTCACCCTCGGCAGCGGCCCGCGGACCACGCGACCCGCGCCCACGCCCACCGTCAACGCCGACAACCGTACGCCGGCCGATCCCGCCCCCGTCGCGCCGGGCCGGGTCGGTGCCGACCCGACGCCTGGACCCGCGGGCGGCGTGGTCGCCGTCGATCCCGACGACGAGTCGAGCGCGGCCGCGAACGCGGGCGCGGCCGTACGCGACGACGATGGGTCGCCGGACGAAGAGCCGGGCGAGGTCGCCGAAGCGCCCGAGCCGCGGGCGCCGCTCGTCCCGGGCGGCACGATCGAGCTCGAACGGGTCGGATTCTCGTTCGTCACCGGCGGGGCCGGTGCCTGTGGCGTGACCCTCGAGGCCTGGACCCACGTGGCCGTGAGCCGCGACCTGCTCGACGCCTACGGTTGCGGCGCCGAGGTGGTCGTCACGCTCGAGGAGCCCGTCGCCGGCCGTTCCGAGGTCGTCGGCGTGATCGGCGACACGATGAACCCCTCGTTCGAGCGCACGGTGAACGTCTACGTGGCCGAGGACGAGCCGGCGTTCGAGTACGGCACCACGTCGGGCACCTTCACCGACCGCTGATCTCGGCGTCGGAACGACGGCGGCGGGCGCCCCGAGCGCCCGCCGCCTCTTCGTGCTGGAGGAACCGATCTACACGTTGCGCCACAGGAGCTCGCGCTTGACCTCTTCGATCGCCCGGGTGACCGGGATGTCGCGCGGGCAGGCTTCGGTGCAGTTGTAGGCGGTACGGCAACGCCACAGGCCGTTGGACTGGTTCATGACCTGCAGACGCTGCGCGGTCCCCTGGTCGCGCGAGTCGAAGATGAAGCGGTGCGCGTTCACGATCGCCGCCGGGCCCAGGTAGCGGCCGTTCGTCCAGAACACGGGACAGCTGGTCGTGCAGGCCGCGCACAGGATGCACTTGGTGGTCTCGTCGAAGATGGCCCGGTCCTCGGGGCTCTGCAGCCGCTCGGTGGGCGGGCTCGGCTCCTCGTTGATGAAGAACGGCAGCACCGCCTTGTAGGAGTCGAAGAACGGCTCCATGTCGACGATCAGGTCCTTCAGGACCGGCAGCCCCCGGATGGGCTCGATGGTGATGCGACTTCCCAGGTCCTGGACCAGGATCTTGCACGCCAGGCGGTTCACGCCGTTGATGAGCATCGCGTCGGAGCCGCAGATGCCGTGGGCGCAGGAGCGCCGGAAGGCCAGGCTGCCGTCGATCTCCCACTTGATGTGGTGCATGACGTCGAGGACGCGGTCGGTGCCGCGCGCCTCGAGCGCGAACTCGGCCCAGTACGGTCGGGCGTCCGCCTCCGGGTCGTAGCGCTTGATCTTGACGTTGATCTGCATGAGCCCCCCGCCTCAGTAGGTCCGCGGCTTGGGCTCGTAGAGACCCAAGGTGACCGGCTTGTAGTCGATGCGCACGCCGCTCGGACCCGCATCGGGGTCCTTGTAGATCAGCGTGTGCTTGAGCCACGTGTCGTCGTCGCGCGCCTGGAAGTCCTCGCGCGAGTGCGCGCCGCGGGACTCCTGGCGGTTGAGCGCCGCGTGCACGAGCTGTTCGGCGTTGTCGAGCAGGAAGCCGAGCTCGATGGCTTCCATGAGCTCGGTGTTGTACTGCCGGCCGGTGTCCTCGACGCCGATGCCCTTGAAGCGCTCCTGCAGATCGGCCAGGATGCCCACCTGCCGGGTGAGGAACTCCTCGGTCCGGAACACCGACGCATGGTCCTGCATCGTCTCCTGCAACTCGCGGCGGAGCTGCGCGACGCGCTCCGTGCGCGGGCCCGACCGGGTGCGCTCGACGAGGTCGCGGGTGTAGTCCTGCACGTCCTTGGGGAGGTCGCCGTAGGTGGCGCCCGCTGCGTAGGCCGCCGCCGCCGTGCCGGCGCGACGGCCGAAGACGATCAGGTCGCCGAGCGAGTTGGTGCCGAGCCGGTTGGCGCCGTGCAGGCTGGCGCACGCGACCTCGCCGGCGGCGTAGAGGCCGCGGACGATCGTGTTCTCGCCGTCCGAGATCACCTCGGTGTCGATCGTGGTGGGGATGCCCCCCATCGCGTAGTGCGCGGTCGGCTGGATGGGCACCAGCTCCTTCACCGGGTCGACGCCCAGGTAGATGCGCGCGAACTCGGTGATGTCGGGCAGACGCTCCTCGATGATCGCGGCGTCGATGTGGGTGAGGTCGAGATGGAGGTAGTCCTTGTCGGGGCCGCAGCCTTTGCCGTCGCGGACCTCGAGGTACATCGCCCGGCTCACCATGTCGCGCGGCGCCAGGTCCTTGATCGTGGGCGCGTACCGCTCCATGAAGCGTTCGCCCTCCGAGTTGCGGATGATGCCGCCCTCACCACGCGCGCCCTCGGTGAGCAGCACGCCGAGTTTGTAGAGGCCGGTCGGATGGAACTGGTAGAACTCCGGGTCCTCGATCGGCAGACCGCGCCGGTAGACGATCGACATGAGGTCGCCGGTGAGCGCGTGTGCGTTCGAGGTGACCTTGAACATGCGGCCGTTGCCGCCCGACGCGATCACCGTGGACTTGGCATGGAAGGTGTGGATCTCGCCCGTGGCCAGTTCGTAGGCGACGACGCCGCGGCACTCGCCGTCTTCCAGGATCAGGTCGAGGACGTGGAACTCGTTGAAGAAGTTGACCTTGTCCTTGATCGACTGCTGGTAGAGCGTCTGCAGGATCATGTGGCCGGTGCGATCGGCGGCGTAGCACGCGCGTTCGACCGCGCTCTTGCCGAACTCGCGGGTGTGCCCGCCGAACTTCCGTTGGGCGATCTTGCCCTCCGGCGTGCGGCTGAACGGCAACCCCATGTGCTCGAGCTCGTACACGGCCTCGACGACCTCGCGCGCGAAGACGTCGGCCACGTCCTGGTCGGTGAGGTAGTCGCCGCCCTTGATCGTGTCGAAGGCGTGCCACTCGGGGTGATCCTCGGTGACGTTGCCGAGCGCCGCGCCGACGCCGCCCTGCGCCGCACCCGTGTGCGAGCGGGTCGGGTAGAGCTTGGAGATCACGGCCACCGACACGCCCGGGTGCTGCGCGGCGTAGCGGGCCGCCATCATCCCGGCGCCGCCGGCGCCGACGACGATGACGTCGTACTTATGGGCCCTCGTCATGCGTCGGCCTCCATCATTCGTTCAGCGCGCGCACGGCGTCGCCCATCTCCGAGAACGTGAAGGTCCAGAGCGCCATGAGACCGAGCACGAAGATCATGCCGGCACCGACGAACAGGACCGCCTTCCACCAGAAGCGCACGCCGGGACGGCGCACGTAGTCCTCGATGGAGTACCGCAGCCCGTTCACGCCGTGCAGCATGGCGAACAGCAGCAGGAACGAGTCGAACACCCGCACCGCCGGCTGGGCCAGACGGCTCGCCACGTAGTCGTAGTCGACCTCGCCGACGTTGAAGGCGATGTTGTTGGCGTAGAGGTGCGCGAACGTGAGGAACACGAGCAGGAAGCCGGAGAGCCGCATGAACACCCACCAGCCGAGCTCGCCGTTGGTCTGGTAGGTGGTACGGGCCTCGCGCAGGGTGCGCGGGACGGCGGCGCGGGCGCTGGTCGCGGAGCGGGCCACGATCAGACCCCGCCCAGGATCTCGGGCACGATCTTCCAGAGCACCGGGATGCCGATCAGGGTGGTGAGGCCGAGGACCGCGTACCAGAGCGGCGCCTGGTAACGAACGCCCCAGCCGGTGAAGTCCATGATGATGATCCGCAGGCCGTTGAGCGCGTGGTAGACGACACCGGCGATCACGAGGATGAGGCCGACGCGGAACGGCCACTGGTGGTAGAAGGCGAGGAAGGCGTTGAAGGGACCCTCGGGACCCCACATCACCAAGCTGATGTCGATCACGTGCAGGAGCAGGTAGAGCGCCAGCGCCACACCCGTCAGCCGGTGCAGCACGAAAGCCCACTGTCCCTCTCGACCTCGGTACATGCGGTTCGACCTCCTCGGTCCGGGCGCCCAGTCGTCGGCGGTCGGCCCGACATCGTCGTCGGGGACGCACGTATGCCGATCGCTGCGGCGAGCGCTTGTGCTGGGGAAGTCTACCATCCGTCCCGAAGGCGCCGACCGTGTGCCGGGTGCCGGTGCGGCTCGGGTCCCTGGCGGGCGGCCCGAGAATGTACTTCGTTGGACGGAACGCCGTCGCGTCTCCACGTACCGTCTGCGCATGGTCGATCGTGCCCTCCGTCCCGTCAAGGCCCGCCTGTTCGCGCCGCTCGCGCACCTGGCCCGCGCCGTCCCCCCCGACGCGCTCACGGCGGCGGGGCTGGTCGTCGGGCTGGCGGCCGCCTGGGCGGCCGCGCTCGGGCGCTTCGACCTGGCCTTGGCCGGGTGGCTCGTGAACCGGGTCCTCGACGGACTCGACGGCGACGTCGCGCGCCTCACGGGTCGCGCGGGTGCCCGCGGCGCCTACCTCGACCTCATGGCCGACCTGGTCGTCTACGCCGCCGTCCCCCTCGGTCTGGCCGCGGGCGTGGCCGCGGGCGGGTGGGCCGATCCCGTCGCGGTCTGGGCCGCGGCGGCCGCCGCCACGGCAGCGTTCTACGTCAACCTCGGCTCGTTCAGCCTGCTCTCGTCGGCGCTCGTGCTCCAGGAGGAAGGCCGGCGGGCCCGCGCACGAACGGCCGCGCCGACGATCCACCTCCCGGCCGGCCTCATCGAAGGCGCGGAGACCGTCGTCGCCCTCGCCGTCGCCCTCGCCTTCCCGGCCCTCGCGCCCTGGACCTTGGCGACCGTGGCGGTGTTGACGCTCCTCACCGCCGCCCAGCGCGTGTGGTGGGGTGCGCGGCGCCTCGCCGAGGCCGCCGACCCCGACGTCGGCGCGACGTGAGCGTCGAAGCGCCGGTGACGCCCCGCCGTCCCGCCGATCCCGCTGGCGACGGCGGGGCCGCGCCCGTCGAGCCGGTGGTGCCGGGCGGGTCGGCGAAGCCGACACCTCCACTGCGGTGGGTGGCCGGTCTCGCGTGGGCGGCCCTGCTGGCCGCGTACCTGATCGCCATGAACGTCAGCGGCCTCGGCCCCCTCGGCGTGCTCGAGGCCACGGTGGGGTTCCTCGCCGAGCACCCCGCCGGACCGCTCCTGTTCGTGCTGGCGTACGTGCTCCGGCCGCTGGTCGCGTTCTCTGCGACCGTGCTCACGGTCGGCGCCGGCTACCTCTACGGCCCGTGGTTGGGACTGGCGGTCGTCACCATCGGCGCCAACGGCGGCGCGCTGCTCGCCTACGGTCTGGCGCGCTGGTTGGGCGGGGCCTGGGCCACCCGCGCGTTCGAAGGGCCGCGGTGGCGGGGTTGGACGGCTCGGCTCCGCGAGCGGACCTTCGAGACGGTGCTCACCCTCCGGTTCCTGTTCGCCCCGTACGACGCGGTCAACTACCTCGCGGGCGCGCTCCGGCTACGCCCGGCGTCGTTCGTGCTCGCCACCGCCCTGGGCTCGATCCCTGGTTCGCTCACGTTCCTGTTCTTCGGCGCGTCGATCGGCGACCTGAGCACCCTCGCCGAAGGGCAGTTCCCGAGCCTCGACCCGCGCGCGTTGGCGGCGTCGGCGGTGCTGCTCACAGCGTCCCTGCTCGGCTCGAGGGCGCTGCGGCGCCGGACGGCTGCCCGAGGCGAACCCTCGTGAGCGCGGCGAGCCCCGCGCGCTACGACGCGATCGTGATCGGTGCCGGGTCGGGCGGCCTCACCGTCGCGTTCGGTCTGGCGCGGGCGGGCCGGCGGGTGGCCCTGGTGGAGGCCGACGCCATCGGCGGCGATTGCACCAACGTCGGCTGCATCCCATCCAAGACGCTGTTGCACGCGGCCGCCCAGCTCGCCGCGGGTGGACGACGGCCCGGTGACGCCGGCTGGGCCGAAGCGGCCGTCGGTGTCTTGGAAGGCGTGCGCGCCAAGCGCGACGCGCTCCGGGACCGCGAGACCGTGGAGGTCGAGGCCGAGCCGAACCTGACCCTGGTCCGGGGCCGCGCCACGCTCGTCGCCGCGGATCGGGTGCGGGTGGCGCGCGGCGAGGTCGCCGGCGAGGGGTCGGCCGTCGACCTGCTCGCCGCCACCCTCGTGATCGCCACCGGCGCGCGCGCCGTGCGCCTCGACCTGCCCGGCCTGCCCGCGTCGGTCACCCTCACGAACGCGACGCTGTTCGACGTCGAAGCGCCGCCCGAGCGTCTGGTCGTCCTCGGCGGCGGCGCGATCGGCGCCGAGATGGCGACGGCCTTCGCCCGTCTGGGGAGCCGCGTGACGCTGGTCGAAGCGCTGCCGCGGCTGCTGCCCGCCTCGTCGCCGGCGGCCGCCGACCTGGTCGCCCGCGGCCTCCGGAACCGCGGCGTCGACGTGCTCTTGGGCGCACGCGCCGAGCGCTTCGACGGGGACGGACGCACGCTCTGGTTGAACACGCCCGAGGGTCCGCGCGCCGTCCACGGCGTCGACCGCGTCCTCATGGCGGTCGGGCGGCGCCCGAACGTCGAGGGGCTGGGCCTCGAGGCGCTCGGCGTGCGCGTCGAGAGGGGTGGGATCGTCACGGACGCGGCGCACCGCACGAGCGTGCGGGGCGTCTACGCGATCGGCGACGTGACGAAGCGCGCCAAGTTCACGCACGCCGCCAACGCCCAGGGACGGCGTCTCGTACGCCATCTGCTGGCACCCTGGCTGCCGCTCGTGCCCGAAGGCGACTACCCGTCGGCCACCTTCACCGATCCGGAGGTCGCCCAGATCGGACCGGACCTCGCCACCCTCGAGCGCCGCTACGGCCCGGGCCTGGTGCGCACCCACCGGGTCGACCTCGCGAGCCTCGACCGCGGGTACGTCAGCGACGTCGACGCGGGCTTCGTCGAGGTGCAGGCCATGCGCTTCACGGGTCGCGTGCTGGCGGCCACGGTCGTCGGGCCGAACGCGGCCGAGATCGTGCAGTTGCTCACCTGGTGCCAACGGCGCCGGGGCACGCTCTGGCAACTGTCGCGTCACGTGGTCGCCTACCCGGCCCTCGCCGAGGGCGTGAAGAAGGTGGCGGACGCGTTCGTGTTCGCGACCCTGCCGGCGCTGCCGGGCGAGTTGCTCACGTACCTGCGCGGCCGTTGGCGACCACCTTCGGCCTGAACCGCCGCGCTCGGCGTACGCGCACCGACCCCGCTCGGACCGTGAGGTACGGTGCCGGCATGCCGCCGCGCAGCCACCCCGCCCGTCGCAAGGACGTCGTGAGCGACGGGAGAATCGCCGCTCCGTCGGCGCGCGTGCGGCGTCTCGTGGTGGGGCTCCTCGTCGGCTGCGCGTGGGCGCTCGCAGCCGGCGTGATGGGTGCGGCGCTCGCGGCCGCCGAGCCGTGGACGGTGGGCGTCCAGGCGTACCCGGTCGGCGCGTCACCGGTGGCCGTGGTGGCTCTCGTCACCGACGCCGCCGTCGATCCCTCCGGCGTCCTGGCCCTCGACGCCGGCGGCACGCTCGTCCACCACGGACCGGGCCGCTCGACACGCCTCGCCGGCGGCCTCATCGGCGAACATCTCACGGTCTGCGACGACGCCGTGCTGGCGGTCGACGGCAGCGGGCGCCTCGTCGCTTTCCCCCGCAAACCGACGGCCGCACCCCGGGTCCGTGTCGGCCCACCCGTCGCGCGCTTCCATCGGCCCGCCTGCCTCTCGGGCCGCGCGGGACGCGCCTGGGTGGCCGTCGTGGCACCCGGCGGCGACGCGGTCGTGCTGCTCGACCCGTCGTTGCGCGAGGTGGCGCGCACGTCATTGGCGGTCCTCCCGGACGCCGAGCTGACCGTGGTGACGGTGCCCGCCCGCCGGCCGCCCACGCGCTCCGACGACGCGACGCCGCGCGATGGCGAACGGTGGGGGTTGGCGGTCCTCACCGAGCCCACCCAACGCATCCGCGAAGGTCGACTGGGCGACGAGGTGGAGGCGGCCTCGGTCACCGTCCTCGGCGTGCCCGACCTGCTCGAACTGGGTCGCTACGCGGTCGGCGAGCGGGAGGTGATCCTCGAGCGACGGGCGCTGGGATGGCACGTCGGCGCGGCGCACGGCCTGCACCTCACGGTGGACGCCGAGCGCGACGGGGCGCGCCTGCTGGTGTTGCGCTGGCAGGACGGGAAGCTCGTGCCGGTCGCGCGCTCGCGCGCCACCGGCGACGCCGAACGTTGGTTGGCGCTGATCGCGGCGGTCGGCAGCCGGGTCTACGCCGTCGAGAGCCCGCACCAAGGCGGACCGCTCGTGCGCTACGCCCTCCCCGCGTCGATCTGGTCCGCTGCGCGCACCCGTGAGGGCGGTCGCTCCGACACGCCGGCCACGCGTCCCACCACCCTGCGCGCACAGCCCGCCGACCTGGGGGTGACCGCCCACGTCGACGGGGAGCGTGCGTTCGATCGCGCGGCGTGGGTGGCCCGCTCCTGGGACGGCGCCGACCTGCTCGTGCTCACGCGCGCCGACCTGTCGGGCGTGCGCTGGGTGCGGTGCGACGACGAGCGCTGCCGGGTGGTGCTCGACGTGGACGTGCCGGGTGGGGCGAGCTCGGGGTTGGCCGTCGCGAACCCGCGCCTGGCGTGGGTGGGTGGCGCAGACGGTCGCGTCTGGCGTCTGAACGGACCGGGGCTGACGGCGCCCTCCGAAGGAGCCCGGTAGACTGCGCCGTGCTCTTCGCCTTCGATCTCGACAACACCGTCGTCACGTCCGACTACCGGCTCCCCGAGGGCGTGGCCGCCGCCGTCCGCGGGCTGCGGGACGCCGGGCACGCCGTGACCGTGCTCACCGGGCGCCCCCTGGCGTCCGCGCGGCCCTTCCTCGAAGCGCTCGGCGTCGTGGGTCCCTACAGCGTCAACCACGGCGCTCAGGTCATGGCCGCCGGTGGGCGGGAGCTGCGCCGCACCCGCCTACGCCCGGCCGACGTCCGTGCGCTCATCGAGCCGTGGCGGCTCCACCCGACGGTCGAGTTCAGCTGCATCGTCGACGACAACCTGTACGTCAAGAACCCGGCCGACGACCGCTGGCACTGGGCCCACACGGAGAGCCGGCTCGTGAGCCTCTTCGACCCGGCGGTGGATCTCGACGCCGACAAGATCGTGTTCGCGGCCGCCGCGACCGGGGCGGAAGTATCCGAACACGTGGCCGGCCACCTGCCGGGTTGCGTGCGGTACCTGTGGGGCGACGGGTTCCTCGAGGTCATCGGCGAAGGCGCCGACAAGGGGTCGGGGCTGGCGCTCATCGCCCAGGAGCTGGGGTACGCCCAACACGAGGTGGTGGCCTTCGGTGACGGCCTGAACGACGTCACGATGCTCGCCTGGGCGGGCCGCGCCGTCGCGGTCGGACCCCATGCCGCCCAGGAAGTGCTGGACGTCGCCGACGAGCACATCGCCGCGCCCGAGGAGGGCGGCGTCACGGACTGGATCGAACGGAACGGGTTCGCCGAACCGAAGGCCGCCTGAGGCGGACGTCGCCGGTCGCTACTCGCGGATCGCCTCGAGGAACTCCTGGCGCGTGCGCGCGTCGTCGCGGAACGCGCCGCGCATGGCGCTCGTGCGGGTGGTCGACCCCTGTTTCTCGACGCCGCGCATCATCATGCACAGGTGCGACGCCTCGGTGACGACGGCGACGCCGCGCGGCGCGAGCACGGTCTCGAGCGCGTCCGCGATCTGCGTCGTCAGGCGCTCCTGGACCTGCATCCTGCGCGCGAACACGTCCACGACACGCGCGAACTTCGAGAGGCCGAGGATCTTGCCGTCGGGGATGTAGGCGATGTGGGCCTTGCCGAAGAACGGCAGCATGTGGTGCTCGCACAACGAGTAGAACTCGATGCCCTTCACGACCACCATCTCCGAACCCTCGGCGGCGAACAGGGCGCCGTTCAGCACGCTCTCCGCGTCCGCGGTGTACCCGGACGTGAGGAAGCGCAAGGAGCGCTCGACCCGTTCGGGCGTCTTCACCAGCCCCTCGCGGGTCACGTCCTCGCCCAGGCCCACGATCAGGTCGGAGATCAGCTGCGTCAGGACGACCTCGCCGACCTCGTCGAAGTCAGGGTCGGCCGGGTGGAGCAGGTGGGCGGTGTCGCGCACGGGGGCCTCCGAGGTCATCCTAGCGCCACGGCCCGTCGCCCGCCGAGCCGTGCGAACGAGGGCAGGACCGGCGACGACGGCCGGGCGCTCGGGTCGAGAGGGTCGATCGCTGGCGTCGTCCATGGCTGGGCCCTTCCCGTGCACCGCGAGATGGCGTGGAGCGCTTCGGCCGGATCGGGTCGAGCCCGTGGACCGTGCGGCGCAGTCCGCGCAGCTTAGGGGGACGCAGAGCCCAGGACCGTATCCGGCCCTGCGGTCCGACGGGCCCGCACGGTCCCACCCGGTACCGTGGGCGGATGATCCGTCTCGACCGACGCGACGCCTACCTTCTCGAGTTCACCGCCACCGTGGTCGCCGCTCGCGCGGACGGCGACGCCGCCTGGGTGCGGCTCGACGCCAGCGCCTTCTACCCCACCAGCGGCGGGCAACCGCACGACGTGGGCACGCTCGACGACCGTCCGGTGGAGGACGTGACCGTCGACGACGAGGGCGCCGTCTGGCACCGGGTGCCGGGCGCCGCCGACGACTGGCCGGCAGGGCGGTCGACCGTCGGCCGTGTCGACGGCGAGCGGCGCGCGCGCCACCGGCAGCGCCACAGCGCCCAGCACCTGTTGTCGCAAGCGTTCGTCCGCGTCGACCCTGCCTTCGCCACCCGGTCGGTGGCGCTCGGCACGCCCGACCTGACGGTCGACCTGGCGGGTTCGCCCGACGACGACGCCATCGCAGCGGCCGAGCGCCTCGCCAACGAGGCCGCGTACGCCGCGTGGCCGGTGCGCGCGCTCGAGGTCGACGAGGCCGACCTGGCGCGCTACCCGCTGCGGCGTCCCCCCAAGGTCACCGGCCGCGTGCGGCTCGTCGCCATGGGGCCGACCGTGGGCGAAGACCCCGCGAGCGCCTGGGAGCTGTCGGCCTGCGGCGGCACCCACGTCCGCACCACGGCCGAGGTCGCCCCCATCGTCACCCTCCGGCGCGAGCGGATCCGCGGCGACCTGACCCGCGTCACCTTCCGGGCGGGGTGGGACGCCTGGGCCGACCACCACGTCAAGCACGACGCCGCCAGCCGCGCCGCCGTCTCGCTGTCGACGTCCGTCACCGACCTGCCCGACGCCGTGACCGCGTTGCAGGAGGCGCTGGCCACCGCCCGCCGCGACCTGGCCCAGGCCCGCGCGGCCCGTGCTGCCGATCGGGCCGACGACCTGCTCGGCGGCGACCCGGCGGCCGGCGCCCTGGTGGTGGCCGAGCTCGGCCCCGACGACGCCGACCTCCTCGGCCCGCTCGCCGACGCGCTGGCGCTGCGGGGCGCCACCGCGGTGCTGGGGGTCGTGCACGGCGAACGCGCGGAGGTGATCGCGGTGTCGGGCGACGACGTCGACGTGCGCGCCGCGCTCGGCGCGGCCCTGACGCACCTCGGCGGCCGCGGCGGCGGGAAGCCGGCGCGGGCCCAGGGTTCGGGCCCCGACGTGGAGCGGCTCGCCGAAGCCCTGGCGGCCGCCCACGACGTCCTGACGACGGCGTAGTCCGGCCCGGGGGGCGGACGAACCGTACTCGGAACGGTTCCGAAGAAGTGCTAGACTGGCCGGTCAGGAGGCCGACATGACCATCACCGAGACCGTGCACCCCATCCGCCATCCCCTACCCGAGGAGCGCCGCCTCGAGCTGGTGACGCTGCTGAACGCGCGCCTCGCCGACACCGCCGACCTGCACAGCCAGCTCAAGCAGGCGCACTGGAACGTCAAGGGCATCCACTTCCAGCAACTGCACGAGCTCTTCGACCTGGTGGCCGACGCCGTGTTGCCGTACGTCGACGAGATCGCCGAGCGCATCACCGCGCTGGGCGGCACGGCGCGTGGCACCGTCCGGATGGCGGCCGCGTCCAGCACGCTGTCGGAGTACATGCTCGACGCCACCGAGGGCGACGTCCACCTCGAAGCGGTGCGCGACCGGTTGGCCTCCTACGCGGGCGACAACCTCAAGGCGATCGACACCGCCGACGAGCTCGACGACGACGCCACCGAGGACCTGCTCACCGAGATCCAGCGCGTGATCGACAAGCACCTGTACTTCGTGCAATCGCACTTGCCCGCCAGCTGAACGCATGGGACTCCGAGGCCGGGCGCCCCGCGGCCGTGGCCGCGGGGCGCCGCAGCCGCTGAGCTCTCGCGCGCTCAGGCCTCGAAGCCCGAACCGCCGACGTCGTCGGACAGGCCCGAAGCCTCGAGGACGTGCTCCGCGACGAACACCGGGCACTTCGTCCGCACCGCGAGCGCGATGGCGTCCGACGGGCGGGCGTCGACGTCGAAGCGCATGCCCTGCCGCTCCAACACCAACATCGCGTAGTACGTGCCCTCGACCAGGTCGGTCACCTCGACGCGCTGCAGGCTGGCGCCGAGCATCTGCAGCACCGACAACAGCAGGTCGTGCGTGAGGGGCCTCTGGGGCTTGTCGTCCTGACGCCCGGCCGCGATCGCCACCGCTTGCAGGGCGTCGACCACGATGGGCAGGAGGTCGCCACTGGGGGCCTTGAGGAGGACGAGGAACCTCGCAGCGTCCTCGCCCGAGACGGCGATGTCCTCGACCGTGACCTCGATCATGAGCCGAGTCTACCCAACGCCGACGGGTAAGCTCGGGCGGATGACGACGCGCGCCCCCTTCGACGTGGTCGTGGGCCTCGAGGTGCATCTGGCGCTGCGCACCCGCGCCAAGCTCTTCTGCTCCTGCCCTACGGCGGGCGACGGCGGCGACCCCAACCGCCACGTCTGCCCGGTCTGCCTCGGTCTGCCGGGCGCCCTGCCCGTGCCGAACGCGGCCGCCCTGACGCTGGCGGTGCGGTTCGCCATGGCCCTCGGCTGCGACGTGCCCGCCGTCACCGCCTTCGCGCGCAAGCACTACGGCTACCCCGACGCCCCGAAGAACTACCAGCTCAGCCAGAGCGATCGGCCGGTGGGCACCGGCGGCGCGGTCGAGCTGCCCGGCGGCCGGCGCGTCCGCGTGCTCCGCTGTCACCTGGAGGAGGACGCGGGGCGGCTCGTGCACCCGACCTACGCCGACCACAGCCTCGTCGACTTCGATCGCGCCGGCACGCCGCTCCTGGAGCTCGTCACCGAACCCGACCTGACCTCCGGTGAGGAGGCGCGCGCCTTCCTGGAGGAGGTGCGCGCCCTCGCCCGGTCGCTCGACGTCAGCGACGCGACGCCGGAGGAGGGCCGCATGCGCGCCGACGTCAACGTGTCGGTGCGTCGGCCCGGCGAAGGGCTGGGCACCAAGGTCGAGGTCAAGAACCTCAACTCGTTCAAGAGCGTGCAGGCCGCCATCGAGACCGAGGTGGTGCGGCAGACGCGGCGTCTCGAGGCCGGCCTGCCCATCGTGCAGGAGACGCGCGGCTGGGTGGAGGGCGGTCAGAAGAGCGTGTCGCTGCGCTCGAAGGAGGAGGCCGCCGACTACCGCTACCTCGACGACCCCGACCTTCCCCCCATCGCCCTCGACGCCGCCTGGCTGGCCGAGGTGCGCGCCGCCACGCCCGAGACCCCGGCCGCCCGCCGCGCCCGGTACGCGGTCGCCGGCGTACGCACCGAGGACGCCGACCGCTTGGCGCTCGACGTCGACACCGCGCGTGTGTTCGACGCCGTCGTCGCCGCCGCGGCGAAGGCGGCCCGGGAAGCGAACGGCGACGCGCTGCGTCCACAGACGCTGGCGAACTGGCTCCTGGGCGACGTGGCGGGGATCGCCCACGCCCAAGGCCGGACGGTGGCCGACCTCGACCTGACGCCCGCCCGCCTGGTGGCGCTCGTGTCCTTGGTGGAGACCGGCGCCGTCACCGGCCCCACCGGCAAGGCGCTGCTGCCCGAGGTCCTCGCCGGCGCCGACCCCGTCGCGCTCGTCGACGCCCGGGGGCTGCGCTCGGTCGGCGACGCCGACGCGCTCGGGCGTTGGGTGGACGACGCCATCGCCGCCCACCCCGACGTCGCCGCGACCGTGCACGAGCAACCGAAAGCGGTCAACTTCCTGATGGGACGGGTCATGAAGGCGAGCGGCGGGCAGGCGAAGCCGGACGCGGTGCGCGCCCTGCTGGCGGCGCGGCTCGGGCTCGACGGCGACTGAGGACGGCGCTCCCTCCGGCTCGTCGCGCTGCCGCGACGCGCCATCCTGTAGCCTGTCGCATCCCCTTTCCCGGTGCGTCGGTGCTGCCACGACGACGCCCTGGTCTCGCCCTCGGCCCCACCGCCGCGGGCGATCCCGGAGGCCCACGTGCGCCCGACGATCCTGCCCGCACCTGCCTGCCGTGCCCCGCGAGCGACGCTCGCCCTCGCCCGCCGGGGCGCCGTGTGGATCGGCTGCCTGGCGCTGGCGACCGTGGCGCTGGCGCAGTCGGCAACCGCGCTCGACGATCCGACCGCAGCGGACGTCGCGCTCTCGGACCGGCTGGCCCAGGACCCCACCTGGGCACCCGCCCTCGCCTACCGCACGCCGGCGACGGCGGTGGCGGAGCGAGCGCTGCGCGAGGCCCAGAGCGCCGCTCGACGCAGCCACACGGGCTGGGGCGCCGCCCTCACCCTGGAGCCCAGCGTCGCCTGGCGCGGCAGCCCCGGGGCGCCGGCCTCCGCCCCGCGCTGGCGCAGCGACGTCGGGGGCGAGCTGAGCGTGCGCCACGACCCGGTCGTCGTCGCCCGCGCCGCCCTCGACCTGCACCGCGCCGAGGTCGCCCTCCAGGCCCGCGCCTTCCGCGACCTGCGCGAGGCCCTGACGCTGCACGTCGACCTGCACCGCGCCTACCTGGCCCGCACCCTCCTCGAGCAGACGGCCGTCGACCGCGCGGCGACGCTCGCCGACGCCGAGGCCGCCGAAGGTGCCGCGCCGGAGTCCCTCACCTCGGCGGCCGCCCGGCTGGCAGCCGAGCGCGCGGCCGCCGACGTCGAACGCGCCGCTCGCGCCGTGGCGGAAGCGGAGCGCGCCGCCGCCGAGGCCGGCTTCGACCCCGCGTTCGCCGCCGCCGACCACCGCGACCGCACCCGTCCGCTACCGCTCGAGGGCTGGCGCCTGGCGCTGCCCGACGTGGAGCCCGACGCCACCCCGGCCGTCGTCGCCGCCGCGCGGGCGGCCGAGCTGGCAGCGGCGACGCTGGCGCGCGCGCAGGTCGGCTCCACCCTCGAGGACCTGTGGCTGGACACGTCGCTCACACTGCCCGCCGTGCGGTTACGGGCCTCCCTCGACGTGGACGAGGGGCGACCGGGCGCGGCCTTCGACGTCACCCTGCGATCGGCGAGCCGACCGTCGTGGTCCGTGGCCCTGGGCGCCAGCCTGCGGCTCGAAGACGGCACCTTCACGGCGCTCGAGCGAGCCCGGGCCGACGTCGACGAGGCCGGCGCTACCCTGGCGGCGGCGCGCGCCGAGGCGCCGCGGCTGCTCGCCCTGGCCCGTCAAGCCGCGCTCGACGCCGAGGCCGACGTCGCGTTCGCCGAACGCGCGCTCGCCATCGGCAGGGCGGGCTTGGCCGAGGCCGTCGAGCGTTGGCGACGTGCGACGGGATCGACGGGGCCCGGGCCCGCCGACACCACGGCGGGGCCCGCCGACGCGCTGTCGGAGGCCGCCGACACGGTGGCGGCGCGAGCCCGCGCGGACGCGGCGCTGGTGCGCGTCGCGATCGGGTTCGAACGCGAGCGCGACGCCTTCCTGCGCGCGTGGGCCACGTACCTGCTGCAGGTCGAACGTTACTTGGCGGTGGCGGGTTCGTCGGGCGGCGTCGTGGCGCCGCCCTGATCGTCGCGGCCGCCGCCGTTCGCCGGTGCCCCCCGTCGCGCCCCCGGCCCGCCGTCGCCGCCGGCAGCCGCACGCTGCGGGATCACGAACATCCGCTCGACCTCGCCGAGGTCGAAGGAGCGATCGGCCAGGTCGAGCAGACCCTGATGCACCGAGCCCTTGAACGCCAGCACCTCGACGCGCCGACCGCGCTCCTGCGCCAGCTCGAGCATGGGCACGAAGTCGCCATCGCCGGAAGCCAGGGCGACCACGTCGAGGTGATCCCAAGCGCGCACCAGGTCGGCGGCGATGCCCATGTCCCAATCGCCCTCGAGGACGGTCCGGCCGAAGTCGTCGGCCCGATGGACGCGCACCTTCCGCCGCTTCACCCGGTACCCGAGCGCCGACAGGCGCGTGACGAAGCCGTACGCGGCCGTCTCGCCCTCGCGTTCGACGACGTACGCCGTGGCGGCGTGCAGGCGCCGCCCCCGCACGGCGATCTGGAGCAGGCGCTCGTAATCGACGAAGCGGTCGAACCCGTCGCGAGCGGCGTAGTAGAGGTTCTGGGTGTCGACGAACAGCCCCACGCGCTGTCCGGGGTGCTCGCCCGGCAGTGGACCGACGTCGGCGACGCTCACGCTGCGCCGATCGGGAGGGCCATGATCCACTCGTCCTCGAAGCCGTGGTCGACGGCCACCTGGTCGCGCAGCACGCCCTCGATCTCGTAGCCGAGGTGCGCGTAGAGGGCGATGGCGCCCTCGTTCCCCGCCCGCACGTGCAACTGGAGCTTGCGAACGCGCTGGACGCGCGCCCAGTCGGCGATGGCGCCCATGAGGGCGATCCCGACGCCCTGGCGCCGCCATGCGGGTGCGACCGCGATCGTCAGCAACGCCACGTGGGCCAACCGCTGCGCCGCCGTGCGGTAGGCCTCGACCCAACCGACGACCTCGCCGACGTCGTGGGTCGAACCCGGCGTGCGAAGCACGGCCAACGTGACGGAGCCGTCATGGACACGCAACGAGCGCAGTCGTGCGGCCAGCGCCCCGGGCGACGGCGGGCCGTCGCCCACGAAGGCGCGACCCTCGGCGTAGATGGTGCCCTGGAGGCGCGACCAGGCTTCGGCGTCCGGCGGCCGGGCGGACCGCAAGAGCCAAGGTGTCGTGCCGCCGGCGCGCGCGAAGGTTCGCGTCGTCGTGGAGGGGACGGACATGGTCCGAGTATAGCGGCGGCGGCTGTCCTGGCCAGAGGCGCCTGCTATGGTAGATCGCCGCCGCCGGTCCAGCCGGCCCGGCGCTCTCTGGAGGCTTCGTGCTCAAGCTCGTCACGGCCGAGTCGGTGACCGAGGGTCACCCGGACAAGTTGGCCGACCGCATCTCCGACGGTGTCCTCGACGCCATCATCGCGCAGGACCCGCTCGCCCGGGTGGCAGCCGAAACGATGGTCACCACCGGCCTGGTCCTCGTCGCGGGCGAGATCACCTGCGAGGGCTACGTCGACCTGCAGCGCATCGTGCGGGACACGGTCCGCGAGGTCGGCTACACCGACGCCGCCTACGGCATCGACGCAGACCACTCGTCGGTGCTGATCGCGATCCACGGCCAGTCGTCGGACATCGCGATGGGCGTGGACCACGCCCTCGAGTCCGTCTCGGGCCACAGCGCCGACCGGACGGGCGCGGGCGACCAGGGACTCATGTTCGGCTACGCCTCGGACGAGACGCCGCAGCTGATGCCGCTCCCGATCACCCTGGCCCACGCGCTCACGAAGCGGCTGGCCCAGGTGCGGCGCGAGGGGCTCTTGGGGTACCTGCGGCCGGACGGGAAGGCGCAGGTCACCGTGGCGTACGACGGCGACACGCCGGTGCGCATCGAGGCCGTGGTCGTGTCCGCCCAGCACCACCCGGAGGTCGAGCTCGAGCGCCTGCGCAGCGACCTGCGCCGGCACGTGGTCGCCCCGAGCTTCCCCGAGGGTTTCATCGACGAGGACACCAAGCTGTACCTCAACCCCACCGGACGCTTCGTCACCGGTGGCCCCCAGGGCGACGCCGGCCTCACCGGCCGCAAGATCATCGTCGACACCTACGGGGGGGCCGCGCCGCACGGTGGCGGCGCGTTCTCGGGCAAGGACCCGACGAAGGTCGACCGGAGCGCCAGCTACTACGCGCGCTACATGGCCAAACACGTCGTCGCGGCGGGTCTCGCGCGCCGGTGCCAACTCCAGTTGGCGTACGCCATCGGCGTCGCGCGCCCGGTGGGCACCTACGTCGATACGTTCGGCACCGGCGTGATCGAGGACCGCGCCCTCGAGCGGGCGTTGGCGGCGACCTTCGACGCGCGCCCCGCGGCGATCATCGAGGAGCTCGACCTGCTGCGTCCCATCTACCGCCCGACCTCCGCCTACGGTCACTTCGGCCGCGAGGGGTTCTCGTGGGAAGAACTCCCACACGTAGATGCACTCCGGCGCGCAGCCGGGGTCTGATACAACAGCTTCATGTCCCGCATCGTGTTGGGCCACCGTGACGGTCCGCTCGCCACCCGCCAAGCCCGTACCGTCCTCGCTGAGCTGTCGGCCGAGTGGCCCGACGTCCAGATCGTCCTGCGGACCATCCCGTCGGTCGACGGCGACGACCCGCTCCTGAGCCACCTCGCGGGAGGCGGCATCGGCTTGGCCCTCTCCGCGCTCGACCGGGTCGCCCCGATGCTGCCTGAGAACGTGACGCTCTCGGCCGTCGGACGGCGGCTGGAAGCGCGCTCGGCGCTCGTGGCACGCGGTGTGCGCTCGCTCGCCGACCTGCCTGCCGAGGCGCGGGTGGCGGTGCGCGACGAACGGGATCGCACCTTCCTCGCGAACGCCTTGCCGCAAGCTCGGGGCGTGCTGATGGCGGGCTCGATCGACGAGGAGCTCGCCAACCTGGTGGCCGGCGAGTGCGACGCGCTCGTCGTCCCCGCGGCCCTGCTCGTCGCGATCGAACAGCGCAACCGGATCGACGCGCTGCTCGACCCCGAGACCTTCGCGCCCGCGGCGGGGCAAGGCGCGATGGGCCTGTTCGTCCGCCAAGACGACGACGCGGCAGCCGAGCTCGCGTACACGCTGCAGCACCGGCCGAGCTTCGACCGTGCCCGCGCGGAACGGGCGTTCGCGGCGGGCGTCGCCGACCACCGCGCGATCGGCGCGTTGGCGACGATCGACGACGAGGGCGACCTGGTGCTGTTCGGCGCCGTCGCCACGGGCGGCACCGTCTTGCAGGTCACGACGTCGGGCGACGCCAAGGACGCCGCCGACGTCGGCGCCGAACTGGCACGCGACGTCATGGAACAGCTGGCCGCCCTCCACTGACGTGTGTTCTTAGGGCGGCAGACGGCGCCGCCCTAAGAACACCCGCGGGAGCGGCAGAAGGCGCCGCTCCCGCACCGTAGTCCGGCGGTGGGTGCGAACGAACTCGGGGGCGGCGACCGGCGCCGCCCTGAGAACACCCGCCGTCAGGCGCTCGTCGCGGCCTCGGCTTCGGCGCGCGCTTCGGCGAGGACCCGGTCGACCATCTGGCCGGGCACGGCCTCGTAGCGTTCGGGCTTGAGCGAGAAGGCGCCGCGGCCCCCGGTCATCGACCGCAGGTCGGCGGAGTACGACCGCACCTCGCTCATCGGCACGTGTGCGCTGATGACGCTCACCGAGCCCTCGGTGTCCATACCGAGCACGCGCCCGCGTCGACCGTTCAGGTCGCTGATCACGTCACCGGTGTAGCGGTCGGGCACGCGCACCTTGAGCAGCGCCAGCGGCTCGAGCAGCACCGGCTTCGCGGCGGCGCACGCCTCCTTGAACGCCTCGGCCGCGGCGGCTTGGAAGGCGATGTCCTTGCTGTCCACCGGGTGGTCCTTGCCGTCGAACACCTCGGCCCGCACGTCCACCAGGGGGAAGCCCAGCGGCCCCTTGCCCAGCGCCGCCCGCACGCCCTTCTCACAGGAGCTCTGGAACTGGCTGGGGATCGTACCGCCGACCACCGCCCAGCCGTACTCGAAGCCGCTGCCGCGGTCGAGCGGCGCCACGCGCAGGGCCACTTCCGCGAACTGACCGGCGCCCCCGCTCTGCTTCTTGTGCCGGTAGCGCGCCTCGGCCTTCCCGGCGATCGTCTCGCGGTAGCTCACGCGCGGCGGCCGGATGTCGACGTTGACGCCGTAGCGTTCGGCCAGTTCGGCGACCGCCACCTCCAGGTGGACGTGGCCCATGCCCCACAGGATCGTCTCGTGGGTATCGGGGTCCCGTTCGAGCACGAGCGTGGGATCGGCGTCGAGCAGCTTGCCGAGGCCGTCGCTCAAGCGGTCGTCGTCGGCCCGCGTGCGGGGCGTCAGCGCCACCGCCATCACCGGGCTGGGGATCCGGATCGGCGCGAGCACGACGTCGACGCCGGGCGCCGCCAACGTGTCGGCGGTGCGGACCGCGTCGGCCTTGGTGACGGCGCCGATCATGCCGGCCTCGAGCTCCGGCACCTCTTCGAGCTTCGAGCCGCTGGGCACGTAGAGGTGCGCGGTGCGGACATCGACGTCGCGGGTGTTGTCGTGCAGCGGGGCGCCGGCCTTGAGGCTGCCCGAGAGCACCCGCATCATCGACACCTTGCCCAGGTACGGGTCGACCACGGTCTTGAACACGCGCGCGGTGAACGGCCCATCCGGACCGAGCGGCGGCATCGTCCCGCTGGCGACGCGCAGCGGCAGGTGGTGCTCCACGTTGCGAACGCCCTGGCCCATGAAGTCGAGGAGCAGGGTGATGCCCATGGCCTTGGTGGCCGACGCGAGCAGCACCGGCTGGAGCTGGTTGGCCCGGACGGCCCTGAAGAAGGCGGCCTTGAGCGTGAGCGGATCGAGGTCCTGGTCCTCGAGGTACCGCATCATCAGGTCGTCGTCGGTCTCCACGACCGACTCGACCAAGCGATCGCGGTAGCTCTCGGCCACGCCGGCGACCTCGTCGGGGATGGGCACCTGGCTGCGTTCGCCGCCCTCCCACGTGTACGCGACCATGTCGAGCAGGTCGACGATGCCGCGGAAGTCCTCGGCCTGGCCGATGGGGATCTGCACGGCGGCGAGGTTGCCCTGCAGGCTCGCCTCGAGGTCGGTCATCGTGCGGTAGAAGTCGGCGTTCTCGCGGTCCATCTTGTTGACCACGACGATCGTGTTGAGCTCGCGCTCGACGGCGCTGGTCCAGACCCGCTCGGTGCCCACCGCCACGCCCGACACCGCCGACACGACCACCAACGCGCCGTCGGCGGCCGCCATGGCGCCGCGGATCTCACCGACGAAGTCGGCGTAGCCGGGCGCGTCGATCAGGTTGAAGCGGTGCTCGTCCCAACTCAGCGGTTGCACGGTGGCGTGGATGGAGACCTTGCGCCGCTTCTCTTCGGGGGTGACGTCGGAGGCGGTGCTGCCGTCCTCGATGCTCCCCATCTTCGGGATCGTGCCCGCCCGGAAGAGCAGCGCCTCGGTGAGCGACGTCTTCCCCGCACCGCTGTGCGAGAGGAGGGCGACGTTGCGGATCTGGGCCATGCGACGGGCTCCCTTGGGGGGGTCCCCACGCGCGTGAACGCCGGGGTCGAGGAGCGAGGAGGGCCGTGGGCGAGGCGCCGGACGGATGTCGCGGAGTTTACCACGGCCCCCACGGCACGCTGGGACGGCGGTCCTGGAGCGCTTGCCGGCCCCGCGCGCTAGGCTGCCTCCGTGGAAGCTCCCATCGAACGCGAGCTGAAGTACTCGCTCGTCGACCCGCCGCCCACGGCCGCGGACCTGGCGGCCGCCGCCGGCGCGGGGCCCTACGCGTTCGTCGTCGCCGGCACCACCGTCCACGTCGACCGCTACTACGACGACGAGCCCGGCCACCTGGCGAAGGCGGGTCTGGCGCTGCGGCGGCGCGAGGCCGACGGGACGGTGGTGGCAGGGCTCAAGACGATGGGGAGCGTCACGGGCGCGTTCCACGAGCGCGAAGAGCTCGAGGCGCCGATGACGGGCGACGACTGGCCCATGGCGCTGGCGCGTCGGCTCACCCATCACGTGGCGCTGTGGCAGCTCCGGGCCCGTGTCGAGCTCACGGTCGCACGCACCGCGTACCACGTCGTGTTCGAGGGGCGGCCCGTCGCGAACCTGTCGTTCGACGAGGTGCGCGCGCGGTACCCGGACGGCGAGCGCGAGGCGCTGTTCGGCGAGGTCGAGCTCGAGGCGCGGGGCGACGTGCCCTTGTCGGTGCTCGAGGACGCCGCGGCGCTGGTCGACGACCTGGTCCGCCTGACACCGTCCGGGGTGACCAAACTGCAACGCGCCGAGGCGCTGTTGGCGCTCGGCGCGGCGTTGTGAGGGTCTAGGTGCTTGCGCCGTCCTCCAGGCGCAAGCACCCACACACCTAGATGAACAGCTGCAGCAGCTGGTGCTGGAAGAACATGACGACGATGCCGAACACCGAGTGGCCCACGATGAACGACCGCACCAGGCCGAAGGGATCGCGCATCTCCTCGATCGGGTGGAAGTCGGCGACCACGAAGGTCGTGAGCAGGGCCGCGAACATGCCGTGGCCGAAGCCGCCGATCAGGCCCAACAACGGGTAGAACAGGTCGATCACGGTGGGGAAGTCGCGCAGGACGCGGTAATCGGGCGCCTCGAAGGCGCCGGTCATGAACATCAGGGCGACCCAACCGTAGCCGACCGCGAACGCGATGCCGCCCACGGCGAGCAGGAGCGCGCCGAGCGTGCGCGACCGGGCGTCGACGCGACGGGTGAAGATGGCGCCGAGCGCCCCGAGCGTGTCGTAGGGCTTGCCGCCCCACAGGATCGGCAGCTGCAGGATCGCCACCATGACGGCCGTCCCCAGCAAGCCGGTGAGCACCGACGTCAGCGTCAGCTGCAGGATCACGACATCGCTCCCCTCACCACAACCGGAAGCCCTCGATCGGCACCTGGTTGAGGAACATGCTGATGAGCGACGGACCGTAGGCGATCAACACGAGGAAGATGGCGAGGCCCATCCAGACGTTGAGCTGGTCCATGAACCGCATCACGCCTTCGCTCTTGAGGTTGCGCGCCGTCGACCAGGGGATCTCGGGCACCTCGGCCTCGGTGAGGCGCTTGGAGGAGAAGAGCGTGCCGAAGAGGACCGTGAAGTAGAAGATCACCGCGAACGTGAGCACCACGCCGGAGACGGCGGTGACCGCCATCGGCACGGCGGCGTTGGCATAGGCCTCGGCGAGCGCGGCGGGCAGGTTGCTGAGGTACGCGCGCCGCGGCACCGCCAACAGACCTTGCCAGTGCATGCCGATCGCGAAGATCATCATCCCCACGAACCACGTCCACGCCGACCAGAGCGCCAGACCCGGCCGGTAGAGCGGCTTCTTGGTCAGGTGCGGGATCAGCCAGAAGGTGATGCCGAAGAACGTGAGCGTGACCGCGGTGCCCACCGTGAGGTGGAAATGCCCGGGGATCCAGGCCGTGTTGTGCACCAGCATGTTGAGGTTGAAGCTGGCGTTGATGAAGCCGCCCGCGCCCCCGAAGATGAACGCCACCATGGCGAGGATCTGGGCGGTGAAGGAGGCGTTCTTCCACGGCAGCACGCGGATCCAGCCGAGGATCCCCTTGCCGCCGCGCAGGCGGCCGCCCAGCTCGAGCGACGCCGCGACGGTGAAGGCGGTGAGCAGGCTGGGGATGCCGACGAACATCGTCAGCATGCTGTGGATCATCTTCCAGCCCGCCGGGATGCCGGGGTCGGTGAACTGGTGGTGGAAACCGACCGGCACGCTGAAGAGCAAGAAGAGCAGGAACGCCAGGCGACCCAGGGGGTCGGACACGAGGCTGCCGCCCGCCTGCCGGGGCACGAGCGCGTACCAGCTGACGTACGCGGGGAGCAGCCAGAAGTAGACGATCGGGTGTCCCGTGTACCAGAACAGCGTCCGGGCCAATAGCGGGTCGACGCCCGCGCGCCAGCCGAGCGACCAGGGGATCATGAACACGAGCACCGAGGTCACGATGCCCACCGACGCCAGGATCCACATGAGCCAGGTCACGACGCTGATGTAGGTCACGAACGGCGTCGCCTTGTCGGGGTTCGCCTTGCGCCACACCACCCGCAGACGGATGACCTCGGCCGCCACCATCAGGCTCGACACCACGACGAGCGCCAAGCCGACGTAGAAGGTCCAGTGGCCGAACAGGGGCGGGTAGAACGTGTACATGACGTTGCTCGTGTTGCTGATGATGCCGACGCCGGCCAGTACGAGCCCACCCACGCCGGTGGCGTACGAGGCCCACATCCAGGTCATCGCGGGCTTGGCGTTCATCTCGCGCACCGGCAGGTAGAACAGCAGCCCGGCGTTGAAGAACGTCGTGAACACGAGCGCGTTGAGCACGCCGTGGAGCGTGAGCCCCTGGTAGTACGACTGCAGGAACGGCAGCAGCGCGTAGAGGTCGATGCCGCCGTAGTTGAAGGCCTGGAACGGGCCGAGGGCGGCGCCGATCAGGAGCGCCACCAGGGCGGTGATGAAGTAGGCGAGCGACACCCGCTTGGCGGGGCCGTGGACGTCGACGGCGTGGACGCGCACGCCGGTCGCGGTGGTTACCGCCATGCGGGGCCTCCCTGGGCGCTGGACACTCGGTGGGACGGGGCGATCGAACGGGGCCGACTCATGGACCCACCACCTGCTCGCGCAGGGCGTGGACGTCGGCGGCCGACAGTCCCGCGCCGCGCCGCTCGGCCACGGCTTCGGCCGTGAACGCGACGTCGACGTCACCGCCGAGGTCGACGATGAAATCGAGGACCGCGGCGATCTGGTCGTCGGCCAGGTTGGCCCAGGCGGGCATCAGGCCGGCGTAGTTGGTGCCGTCGACTCGGATGGCGCCTTGCAGCCCGTACAGGAGCACGTTGATCAGGTAATCGGGCCCGCCCTCGAGCGCCGCGAGGTCGGCGGCGTGGCCGGCGAGCGGCGGGAACGCACCGGCGATTCCGGCGCCCTGGGCGCCGTGGCACGACGCGCAACGCGACGCGTAGACGGCGGCGCCGTCGGCGCCCGCTGCGCCCTCGACGCCCGGCGCGGCCGCGGCCTCGAGCGCCGGCGGCGCGTCCAGCAGCGAGGAAGGAACGACGTCGATCCACCCGATCATGTTCTGGTGGCCGATCCCGCAGTACTCGTTGCACGACACCCGGTACCGTCCCACGCGATCGAACGTGGTGCGCAGACGGGAGACCTCGCCGGGGATCACCTCGACGTTCAGGTTGGTGTCCTCGACCTGCCAACCGTGGATGACGTCGCGGGCGGTCAGGTAGAAGGTCACCTCGGCACCCACCGGCACCCGCACGGTCTCGGGTTGCCATGCGAACGCCTGACCCACCAGGCTCACCTCGACCTGGCCCGGCCCGATCACCCGGACGCCCGGCTCCACGAACTGGGGCTGGGCGAGCAGCTGCTGGGGCGTGCCGCGGGCGGCGGATTGCGCGATGTGGGCACCCTCGGTCGCCAGCGAGTAGGCGATCAGGATGACGAACATGAGCGTCATCAAGCCCGACCCCGCGATCCAGCGACGTTCCCACTTGGCGATCTGATCGTGATGTTTCTCGTCCACGATCAGTTCCTCACGATGTTCAGGAAGTAGATCCCGAACCACATGACGAGGATCACCACGACCAGGAAGCCGGTGATCGCCAACGCGCCGAGCGGGCGCTGCTCCATCTCAGGCGGGACGGGTGTGGGGATGTGCCGGTCGATCTCCGGCGGGTCGGCCTTGCGGTCATCCACGTCGTGCCTCCTTGAACCGATCACGCGGATCCATGTCCGTCGTAGGAAACCTGGACGATCCCATCGCTCGCGAAGGCTGTCGGGCGTACCGACCGAATCGTGAAACGCGCAGAACCGTGCCGGCGCCCATCGTAATCATGTCGACGGCGCGGTACACCCAGACGTGGAAGAACGACGGACCCTCATCGCCGGCGCGAGCGGCGTGATCGGCGCTCGCGCCATCGAGGCCTTCGGGCGACGCGGCCCGGTGACGGTGCTGACGCGCCGCTCCGACGCCGACTTCCCGGCCGGCGTGACGTCCGTGGTGTGGGACCCTGCGGCCGCGCGTCGGGGCGACGACGCCGCCATCGCGCGCCTGGCCGAGACGCTCGACGGCGCGGACACGCTGCTGAACCTGGCCGGTTCGCCCATCGACGCGGGCCGGCTCGACGCACGCCATCGCGAGCGGGTCCTGCGCACGCGCGTCGACGCCACGACGACCCTCGTTGCCGCAGCGGCTGCCGCCGCGACGGCGCCCGTGACGTGGCTGCAGGGTTCGGCGGTCGGTGTCTACGGCGACCGCGGCGACGAGATCCTCACCGAGACCTCGCCGGCGGGGGACCCGAGCTTCCCGTTGGTGCCCACCGGGGTCGCCTGGGAAGCGGCGGCGTCACCGGCCGCCGATCGCAGCCGCCTGGTGATCGTGCGTTTCGGCGTCGTGTTCGACCCCGAGGCCGAGGCGTGGCGCAAGCTGCTGCTCCCGGTGCGCCTCTTCGTCGGCGGTCCCTTGGGGCCCGGGCGGCAGTGGATGCCATGGGTGTCGGGACGCGACGTCGGCCGAGCCTTGGCGTGGCTGGCCAACCGACCGGACGTGCGCGGCGTCGTGAACCTCACCGCCCCCGAACCGGCGCGGCAGATCGACGTGACCCGCACCGCCGCCCGGGCGCTGCGCCGTCCGGTGTGGGCGCCCGTACCCGCCTTCGTGTTGCGGCTGGTGTTGGGTGGGGTGGCCGACGCGCTGTTGCTGCCCTCCCAACGCGTCGTGCCCACGCGCCTGCTCGAAGCGGGGTTCACGTTCGAGGACCCGACGATCGAGCGTGCGATGCCGACGCTCGTCGGCTGAGGACCGACGCGGCCCGTCCGTGGGCGCGGGCCCTGCGCGAGATCAGCCCGAGCGCAGCGCCCGCGGCAGCCACAGGAGCACCGGCACCGCCACGACCACGTGCATGAGCATCATCACCGTGACCTGGGCGGCCGACGCACCCACCATGTTGAACGGGCCGATCCCGAACACGACGAACACGATCGCCGCGAGCGCGTAGAAGGCCGGCAGCGGCCGGGCCAGGAAGCGGGCCAGGCCGAAGAGCAACCCGGCCGCGACGAACGGCGGTACGGCCGACAACAGGGTCACGGGAACCCACCCGAGCGGCCCCATGTCGGGGACCACCTCGACGGTGGCGCTGATCGCCCCCGTGGCGCGACCGAGGAAGAACACGACCACGTTCACGACCGTGGCGACGAGGGCCGCGCGCCCGGCGGCCGCCAGGAGCGGGCCGAGAACGGCTCTACGGCGGACGGCGGGGGCGGTGCGTTGGCCTTGCGCCGGCTCGGCGACCCGGCACCGATGCGCGACCTGGCCGCGACCCTCGGTTGCGACGCGTCGTACGTCACCGGCCTCGCCGACGGGCTCGAACGCCTGGGGTTGGTCGCTCGGGTGGTCGACCCCGCCGACCGCCGCGTCAAGCAGCTGGTGCTCACCGAACCGGGTCGCGTGCTCCGTGAGCGGCTGATCGAGGCGATCTGGACGGACCATCCGCTGTCGAACCTCGACGAGGGCGAGCGCGACGCCTTGGCGGGGGCGCTCGCGCGACTGGCGAGCGGCGACGCCGGCGCGTGCACGGCGGCGGAAACCATGGCGACGGGCGGTGCGACGGAGGAGGACGCCGCCGCGCACGTGCCGTAGCGGCCCCGACCGGTCGGACCGCCACCGCATGCCCGCGGTACATTGCCCCATGTCCCCGACCCCCCTCCCCGCGCTCGACGGCGTGTTGCGGTCCGTCGACCCCGAGCTCACCGCCCTCCTCGAACGCGAGGCGGAGCGTCAACGCGACGGCCTCGAGCTCATCGCTTCGGAGAACTTCACGTCCGCCGCCGTGCGCGCGGCGACCGGCACGGTGCTCACCAACAAGTACGCCGAGGGCTACCCGGGCAAGCGCTATTACGGCGGTTGCGACGTGGTCGACGAGGTCGAGCGGCTCGCGCTCGATCGCGTCAAGCGCCTCTTCGGCGCGGCGTGGGCCAACGTCCAGCCGCACTCGGGCAGCTCCGCCAACCTGGCCGTCTACCACGCGCTGCTCACGCCCGGCGACCTCGTCATGGGGATGGACCTCGCCCACGGCGGGCACCTGACCCACGGTTCGCCGGTCAACTTCTCCGGGCAACTCTACGAGGTGGTCGGGTACCCGGTCCGGGCCGACACCGAACGGATCGACATGGAGGACGTCCGGAGGCTGGCACTCGAGCATCGTCCGAAGATGATCATCGCCGGCGCGTCGGCCTACAGCCGCATCCTCGACTTCGCCGCGTTCCGAGCGGTGGCCGACGAGGTCGGCGCGATCCTGCTGGCCGACGTGGCCCACATCGCGGGGCTCATCGCCGCGGGTCTGCATCCGAACCCGCTGCCCCACGCCCACGTCGTCACCAGCACCACCCACAAGACGCTGCGCGGCCCGCGATCGGGCATCGTGCTCTCCGACGACCCCGAGATCGGCGCCAAGGTCGACCGCGCGATCTTCCCCGGCACCCAGGGCGGCCCGCTCATGCACGTCATCGCCGCCAAGGCGGTCGCGTTCCACGAGGCGCTGCAGCCGTCGTTCCGCACGTACCAGGAGGCCGTCCTCGAGAACGCGCGGGCGCTGTCCCAGGCGCTGGCCGACCTCGGCTACCGGATCGTGTCCGGTGGGACCGACAACCACCTGCTGCTCGTCGACCTGCGGCCGAAGGGTCTGACCGGCAAGAAGGCCGTGGACGCGCTCGACCCGGTCCGCATCACGGTCTCCAAGTCGATGGTGCCGTTCGACGACAAGAAGCCATGGATCACGTCGGGCATCCGCCTCGGCAGCCCAGCCCTGACCACGCGAGGGTTCACGGCGGCGGAGATGGGCGACGTCGCGGCGCTCGTCGACCGCGCGCTGTCGGGCGACGACCCGGACGCGACCAAGGCCGACGTGATCGCCTTGGCGCGCGCCCACCCGATGCCCTGAGGGGACCCAGCGTCAGCGCCGCCGCTTGCGCAGCCGCTCCAAACCCTCCTGCAGGCTCAGCCGCACGCGCTCGAGCGAACCCGCGATCTCGCCGAGCTCGTCGTCGCGACGGGTGGTGACCGGAGCGGTCAGCTCGCCCATCGCCACCCGTCGCGCCTCGTCGCGCAGCTTGAGCACGTCGCGCGCCATCCCCGCGGTCGTGAGGGCCGCCAGGAGGGCGCCGAGCAGCGCCGCGATGGCGGTTGCAGCGGCGATCGGCACGAACAGCGCCACGCGTCCGTCGACCGGCAGCAGGAACCAGGTGGCGGCCGCCCCGAGCACCCACGTCGCCAGCACGGGGAGCGCCACCTGGCTGGCGATGCGACGACCGAAGCGTCCGCGGCGCCGTTCCGAACCCGCCGAGATCTCGGTCTCCGGGACGCCCGAGCGGCGCAGCACGTCGTCGGGCGGCGGGCTGAGCGTGAGCGGCGGCTCCGCGGCGGAGCGCTTCTGGCGGTAGACGGGTTCGGCGTGGCGTGCGTCGACGTCGCGGCGATCGGGTACGGGCGGGGTCGAGCGCGCGTCGCCGTCCGGACGTGGCGTGAGCGGCCGACCCGGGACGGGTTCGGGCTCGTCGACGGGCGTACGGTCGCGACGTCGCGCGCCCGCGCCTGTGGCGGCGTCGCCGTGCCCCTCGTCCTCGGGCGCGTCGGCGCGAGCGGGCTCGGAGGTCAGGCCCGCCTCGACGAAGGTCGAGCGGGAGCGGGGCTCGGCGAGCCGTTCGCCGGTGCTGCGCACGTCGTCGGGAACGTCGGTGGGCAGGACGATGTCGGCGGCGCCGAACCCCGCCTCGCTCATGGGCGTGAGCTTCGGATCGCGTTCGGTGCCCCAGTAGGTGGCGTCGACCGACGGGGCCGATGCCGGGTCGTCGTCGGGTGCGGGGCGCGCGGTGTCCGCGGGCGCGACGTCGGGAGGCGCGGACCCTGCGGCGGCCGCGTCGGCCCGTGCGTTCTCGGCGCCCTCCAGCCGCTCTCCGCTGGTGAACGGGTCCTCGCTGGCGCGCAGCGGTCGGTGCAGCGCCACCACCCCGGCCGCCTGGAGCCGCAACGCCACCTTCATGGCGCGACCTTCGGTCGAGGGGCGGGTGAGCACGCCGGGCATCCGCGCCACGAGCGCGCGCGCCCGTGCGTCGTCCAGCCCCAGCGCGTCCTGCACACGCGAGACGGTCACGTCCGGCGTCTCGTTCGGCTTGCCCACGACCTCGACCACGAAGCGGTTCTCGCTCATCGGTTCGTCCCCTTCCCCATCATCGGTCACCGTCCACCCGACCGTACCCGTGATGGGCCAAGACGGCCTCGGCACGGGTCAAGAAGTCTTGTCGTCCTTGCGCCGACCGGAACTGACCGGCGACGGCCTGCACGAGCGCCCCGAGTTGGTCCTCGGGCAACAGCCGGGGGCTGTGGCCGATCGCCTCGAAGGCGTCGTCCACGAAGATCTCACCGATCGGCCCCGCCACCGCGACCGCGGCCCACATGAGGCCCGGCACGAGCGACGGGTCGACCAGCGCGGTCGCGGCCAGGTGGCCGTGGACGCCGAACCCCGCGACGCCGTCCTGGTCGATCGAGAGCGACAGCAGCAGCCGGTCCGTGGGCAGGTCGATCGTGACCGACGGCGGCACGACCCCGACCTGGAAGGCGAAGCGCCCGTGCTCCCAGCCCAACAGATGCGCGAGGGCCGGGACCCCCACGATGCCGCCCAACTCGACGTGCGCCACGCGGCCGCGCGTCAAGAAGACCGCCCCCGCCCCCACCCCGTCGTTCACGACGCTCAAGCGGCCCGCGGCCGCGTTGTGCGACAGGTACTGCAGGATGTGGGCGAGCACGCCAGGTCCGAGCCGACCTTGCAGCGCGTTCACGGGCTCAGCATGGCACGCGCCGCACCCGCCCGCGTGCGGGTGTCGGCGACCTCACGACCGCTCCCGAGGGCGTGCCCAGGGCCTGCACTCCCCTCACCCGGGGCTGGTGTAACCTCGTCGACGTGAGGCCCCGACGTACCGTCCCCCACGTGTTCTGCACGCCGAGGCATCGGTGAGCTACGCGCTGTCGCAAGCCATGCGCGCCATCCGCGGCAACTGGGTCGCGAGCGTGGCCACGATCACCACGATGACGCTCTCGCTCACCATCCTGGCCGGCTTCAGCCTGATGAGCCTGAACCTCAACCAGGTCCTCGCCGCCCTGCAGAGCGAGCTCGAGGTGACCGCGTACCTGGCCGACGGGGCCGACGGCGGCCGCTTGCTCGAGACCGTCCGCGGGTGGCAGGAGGTCGTCGAGGTGAGCTACGTCGGCAAGGACCGGGCCTTGGCGGAGCTCGTGAGCGACCTGCCCAGCCTGGCGACGGCGGCCTCCTTGGTCGACAACCCGCTGCCCGACACCCTGCGCATGCGCCTGCTCGACCCGGCGCAGACCCCGGTGGTGCGCCTGCGACTCGAACAGCTCCCCGGCGTCGTCGACGTCGAGGACGGGACCGACGCCGTGAACACCTTCCTCGCGGTCAGCGAAGCGCTGCGCGTGGTGGGCGTGATCCTGATCGTGGTGCTGCTGTCGTCGGCGCTGTTCGCCATCGTCAACTCGATCCGCGCCGCCATCACCGCCCGCGAGGACGAGATCGAGGTCCAACGCCTCGTGGGCGCCACGCGCAGCTTCATCCGGGCGCCGTTCCTGATCGAGGGTTTCGTGCTGGGCCTGATCAGCGCGGTGGTGACGCTCGGTCTCGCGATCCCCGGCTACCAGCTCGTGGTCGCGCGGCTCGCGCCACAGCTCCCGTTCGTGCCGTTCGTCCGCGACGGCGTCCTGCTCGGTCAGGTGGCGGGGCTGCTGGCCGCGCTGTCCCTGCTCGTCGGTCTCGTCGGCAGCGCCATCTCCGTGTCGCAACACCTGCGCGAGCGGACGTGACCCATCCGGCCCGCCGCCGCGCCGCACGACGCGCCGGGCTGGGGCACCGAGGCGCGCCCGCGCGTCTCGCGCTCGGGCTCCTCGTGCTGCTGGCGCTGCCGTGGGGGGCCGTCCAGGTCGACCAGAGCGCGCGCCTGCGGATCGAGGCCGAGATCGCCGAGGGGCGCCGCCTGCTCGAGGCGCGACGCGCCGAGATCGACGAGATCACCCGCGACCTCGGCACGATCGACGCCTCGTTGCGCGCCCGCGTGGCCGAGCGCGACCGGGCGAGCACCGACCTGGCCGAGCTCATGCGGCAACGGGCCGACCTGCAGGAGGGCATCGCCACGCTCGAGTCGGAGGTCGCCGCCACCGAGACCCGGGTGGCCGACCTCGAGAACGACCTCGAGGCGGTGAAGGGGCGCGTGCAGGGGCTGCTGGTCAACCTGCACCGGCAGCGCGCCGCCGGCTACGGGACCGCGCTCGCCAACGCCGAGAGCTTCCACGACCTGGCCGTCCAGCAGCGCTACCTGGGTCTCATGGCCGCGCAGGACGTCGAGGTGGTCACCGAGCTCGACGCCGTGATCACCGAGCTGAACGAGGCGCGGGCTCGGCTCACCGGCCAGATCGCCGACCTGCGCGAGCGCGAGCGGCTGCTGGCGGCGAACGCGCTCGAGCTCGAGGCCACCCGCACCCGCCTGGACGCCCTGATCGCGGAGCTGCGCGCGACCGAGGCCGGACGACAGGCCGAACAGCGCGCCCTGCTCGAGGCCCAGGACGAACTCGCCGGCCAGCTCAACCGACTCGACCGAGCGCTCGCCGACGAGATCGCGCGGCTCGAGGCCGAGGAACGGCGCCTCCGTCAACAGGCCCAGGCCTTCGTCGACGACCGTGCGCGCAGCAACGCGCTCGTGGCCGAAGCGGACGCCACGCGTGCGCGGATCGACAACCTCACCAACCCGGTGCCCTCGCCCGCAGCCGGCTACGTCGCGCCGCTCGACGCGAGCACGCTGCTGACGAGCTTCGGCGAGGGCAACAACAGCTTCGTGCGGCTGCGCGCGGACGCGGCGGGCGCGGCCGTCCGTGCGGTGCGGGGCGGCGTGGTCGTCTCGGTGACCCCCATCGGCGCCAACGACGGCTACCTGGTGGCGATCCAGCACGACCCGACCACCACCACCGTCTACACGAACTTGCGTCCGCCGGTCGTGGCGACGGGCGACGCGATCGATGCGGGCACGGTCCTGGGCTACCTCGGTGGCGGATCCCTGATCCCCGCCGACGTGCTGCACTTCTACCTACGGCGCACCAGCGGCGACGGGAACGGCGTCTTCGTCGATCCCGCCCCGGTGCTGGGGCTCTAACCCCGCCGAGCCCGTCACGGCCCGGCGTGAAGCCCGTCACACGCGCTTCATGAAGGTCGTGGGTGCGTCGACTAGAGTGGCGCATGCGTTGTTCCGCGTGCGGATCGATGGCGGCTCCCGGCATGCGGTACTGCGGCATGTGCGGTCGTCTCTTGCGGAACAGCGGTGAGGAGCGAGAGCGACGGCGCGTGAGCGTCGTGTTCGTCGACCTGACCGGGTTCAGCACGATCACCCATGGGCTCGATCCCGAGGAGTTGCGCGACCTCGCCGACGAGGTCCTCACCGACGTCGCGGGCGTGGTCGAGGACTACGACGGCTACGTCGACGCCTTCCGAGGCGACGGCCTCATGGCCGTCTTCGGCGCACCCCACTCGCACCCCGACGACCCGTACCGCGCGGTCGTCGCGGCCGAGGCGAGCCTGCGCGCCATCGAACGTGTCGGCGCCGCCCAGGGCGTCGACCTCAAGGGACGCGCAGGCGTGGCCACCGGCACCGTGATCGCCGGCGCCATCGGGACCGGCCGGGTGCGCGAGTACACCGTGATGGGCAGCACCGTGAACCTGGCCAGCCGCCTCGAGCACGCCGCGGGACCGGGCGAGGTGTGGACCGCCGAAGAGACCTACCAGACCTCGCGCCACCGGCTGACGTTCGAGGTCGTCTCGCCCATCGACCTGCCGTCGTTCCCGAACGTCACGCACGCCTACCGGCTGCTGGCGAGCGAGCGACGCGACGACGACCCGTACGCGAACGTGCGCTTCGTCGGCCGCAAGCGCGAGCTCGATCAGTTGGCGGTGTGGCATCGGACCGTGCGCCAGGCCCAGCGCGCCCGCGTCGTGTGGCTGGCGGGCGAGGCCGGCAGCGGCAAGACGCGCCTGTTGCGCGAGTTCGCGGCCTGCGTCGACGACGGCACGCTGGTGCTGTGGCTCCACCCGCGGTCGCAGGACGACACGCCGTGGAACGAGCTCGCCAACCAGGTCTTCGGGCTGCGCGAGGCCGACGACGTCCGGGCGCGCTACGCCGCCGTGCAGAAGGCGCTCACCGAGCTGCTGCCGGGCCAACCGCGCTGGCACCGCTTGGTGCTGGAGAGCCTCGATCTGGCGCCCGAGATCGCCTGGAAGCGGCTCGAACGGCGCGCCGTCGACCGCACCCTGCTGGCGTGGCGCGACGTGCTGGTGGCCCTCGGCCACGGCCGGCCGGGCGTCGCGTCGGTGGTCGTCCTGGTCGAGAGCGACCGGTTCGACCCCGAGCTCGAGGCCTTCGTCGATCGTCTCACCGACGCGGCGGCGCCGATGCTCGTCGTGCGCACGACCCGCGGTCGCGACCTCCCCCCCGACGTCGAAGCGTGCACGCTCTCGCCGCTGTCGAACGACGAGAGCCTCGAACTGCTGGGTCAGATCGCCGACCCCGTCTTCGAGGTCGCGGTGCGCTCCCTCGTCCACCAGGTCGGCGGCGTGCCGGCCTCGGTCTTCGAGCTCGCCCGCGCACTCTCGATCACGCAGGACACCCACTTCAGCGGTTCGCTGACGTCGCTGCTGCAGACGCGGCTCGACATGCTCGACCCGTCCGCCCGCCGCCTGCTCGCGCTCGCGGCGCTCTCGGGCGAACGGACCTGGGAGGGTCTGCTCCGCTCCTTCTCCGGCGACGTGCGTCACGGCCTGCAGCTGCTGCGGCGCTCCGACCTGCTGCTCCGGCAGCCGACCTCGCGGCTGCCCGGCGAGACCGAGTACGGCTTCCGCAGCGAGCTGCTGCGGCACGCAGTTCTGCAGATGACGCCCTTCTCCGAGCGCCCGGCGCTGCACCTGCACGTGGCGACGTGGCTCGAGCAGCACGCGCCGCTGCCCTTCTCGGAGCTGATCGCCGAACACTTCGAGAAGGGGGGCGCCACGGACGCCGCCTACGTGCACTACCTGACGGCCGCCGCGGAGGCCGAGGCCGACGACGACATCGCGCGCGCCGACCGGCACTACCGGCGCATGGCGTCGCTCGACGTCGGGCCGAACCTGGCGGCCGAGGGTCTGCTGACCTACGCGCAGACGGCGATCCAACGCGGCGACCGGGCGCTGGCGCTGGCGCAACTCGACCGCGCGGAGGCGGCGCTCGCCCAGTGCGTCGACGAGCCGTGCGAGCACCTGCGCGCCACCGCGCGACGTCTGCGCGAGGACGCGAGCGGCCTGTTCGAGGCGCTACCCCTCGAGGCGGCGTCGCTGCCCGCCCCGCTGGAGTCGACCGAAGCCGCCAAATGACGCCGCGCCCCACGGGGGGCGGCCGTGGTCAATCGTCCGCGTCCTCCCCGAACGTGCGGAACCAGTCCCGGAAGCCGGGCTCGATGCGGACGAGCGCCCGCGCCACGTCGCCGCGCACCCGCGCGCCCGGGCCCGTGTCGACGTCGGCGAGCTCGGTGTGCAGCCGCTCCGCGAAACCCCAACCCTCCGCCTCCACCAACGCCCAGGCGCGACGCGTGAAGGTGCCCTGGAACCAGACGAGGTCGTGGAGCCGGAGTTTGCCGCGCGGGCGTTCGAAGGCGCCGAGGTCGCGGCGCACCTCGCCCACGGCGCCCCGGGCGCGACCGAAGCGCGGTGGCGCCGCCGCGGCCGCCGTCTCGCCGCCCACCACCTGCACCTCTGCCCAGGTCAAGAAGCGCTCGAGCACGCCCTGTGAACCCGTCTCGCGCAGGGCGGCCAGGTAGAGGGTGGTGGCGAGCAGCTCGTCGAGCCACTTCACCCGGGTGCGCAGACCCGCCGCCTGCGCCAGCGCGTGACCCCATTCGTGGCCCACGACGAGGTCGAACAGCTCACGGGCGTCGGCGCGCACCCAGGGGGCCTCGGTCAGCGGCACAGCGCCCGGGTGCACCTCGTCGGCGGCGAGGGCGCCGCGGCCCTCGGGCAACTGCACGCCGGCGCGCGCGGCCGCCAACAGCACCGGCTCGAAGCGCTTGAGCAACCGGCCCGGCACCTCGGCCGCGACCACGATCGACGTCGTCGGGCCCGCGGCCAAGGCGCTCGAGGCCGGCGTGGGACGGGTGCGGGTGAAGGGCCAGCCGTACGGGACCGAGGTGAGTCTCGACCAGTCCTCGGCGCCCACCACCCACAGCTCGGTGGGTCCGTGCAGCTCGAAGCGCCCCTCGGCCGCGCGCTGGAGCGGCCGCAGGAATGCCTGGAGCTGGGCGGCGCGCCCGCGCGCACCCGCTGACGCCCGTGCGGGCAGCAGCCCGTCGGGGAGGGGTCGGAGGTAGACGCCTCGCAGGGGATCGGCGGATCGGGCAGGCACGGCGGCCCAGCGTACCGTGCAGGGCGCATCCTCTCATGTGGGCCGGAGGTGGAGGCCCGTCCGCTCATGAACCGTGTCGGGGGGTGGGCGCGGGCGGACGGCGCCCCACCCACGCCGCGTGCCGGGCCGAGCGGTGGGAAGCCCGTCCCACACGTGGACGATTGCACTTCATCCGTCAAGGTGCGTGCTAGACTCGTTTTCAGCGTGTCGCGTCCTGCCGCCCACCTCCTCGCCGTCCTGGCGGTCCTCATGGGGCTGCTCACGGGCGCGGCGTGGGCACAGGAGCGGCACAACTTCCTGTCCATCGACGGCACGCTCATCGACGACGCCGGTCCGTACTACTTCATCGCGTACGGCGACAGCGGCAACGCCTTCATGCGCGCGGGCGCGTTCGCCCAGGCCGCCGGGCTCGATCTCACCTTCGACGCGCCCAGCAAGCGCCTCACGTTCGCGTCCGGCGTGCGCCAGGTGGTCATCGACGCGACCGCCGACGTCCGCGCCGGCCTGGTGAAACGGGCGGGCGTGGTGCGCTACGACGGCGGCAGCTTCGAGAGTCCGATGGCGATCCTCGTCGACGGGGTGTCGTACGTCCCCATCACGCCGGTCGTCGCCGCGCTCGGGGGCGATTCCGGTTGGCACGCCGACGCGCGCGTCGTCACGATCGACCTGCCCGACCCCAGCGCCGGCGTGCAAATCGCCGCGCCCCGGCTCGGCCTCACCGAGGGCGTCAGCCGCGTGGCCCTCGACCTGCCCGCCGGTCACCCCTACCAGGTGGCCGTGAACGGCGCGTCGCTCGCCGTGCTGCTGCCGGGCGTGAGCGCGCCGGCCTTCGCCCGCGTCACCCAGGACGACCCCAACGTGTCCGGCCTCGGCTTCGAGGTCCTCGACGGGGTGGTGGCGCTGGTGGTCCACACCCGTCACGCGCTCGCGCCGACGGGCCAGGGCTACCGCGTCGGTTTGCTGCCGAAAGGCGACGTCGACACGGTCTACGTCGACTTCGCTCCGGGGGTCACGGGCGCCGTCGCCACGCCGATGTCGGACGGCGTCACCGCCGTCGGGCCGCTCCCGACCGCGCCGCTGGCCGTCGCCGACGCCCAGCCGCGGCGGCACACGGTCGTCATCGACGCCGGTCACGGCGGCCACGACCCCGGCGCCCTGTCGGATTGGGCGCGCGAGGAAGAGATCGTGCTCGACGTGGCGCTGCGGCTGAAGACGCTGCTCGAGGCCGAGGGCGTGCACGTGATCCTCACCCGCGACCAAGACACCTTCCTGACGCTGCAGGAGCGCTCGACCTTCGCCACGACCGACCGCAACGTGTTCGTGTCGATCCATGCCAACTCGGCGGACGCCAGCAGCGCGCAGGGGATCGAGACCTGGGTGTTCGGCCGGCCGCTCGACCCCGGCCTCATCAGCCGCGCCATCGACGAGAACGGCGGCGGCGACGTGGGCGCGACGCGCACCGAGGAAGCCGCCGCGATCGCCAACGACATCGCCGGCGACATCTTGCGCGAGACGCAGCTCAACTACTCGCTGGCGCTGGCCGACATGGTCCAGGGCCGCATGGTGAACGCCACGGACGCCCACGACCGGGGCGTGCGGCAGAACCTGTTCTACGTGATCCGCAACAGCCGCATCCCCGCCATCCTGGTCGAACTGGGGTTCGTGTCGAACCCCGACGAGGGTCGCAAGCTCGCCGACGCCGCGTACCGCGCGACGCTCTCGGACGCGATCGCCGACGGGATCCTGACGTTCCTGCGCGACGGCGGGACGCTCGCCAACCGCTGACCTCGGTCCGCCGACCCGTCGGGGGCCGGTGATACGATGCCGCCGAGATGTCGGCCGCCCGCACACCCCGTTCCAGCCGCCGCCCCCGCCGCATCGTCGAGGGCGCCGGGGGCGTGGTGCTCAACGACGACGGCTTGGTGCTGCTGATCCGACACCGCAACGGTTCGTGGGTGTTCCCGAAGGGCCACGTCGAACCGGGCGAGTCGAAAGCCGAGACCGCCATGCGCGAGGTCGAGGAGGAGGCGGGCGTGCAGGCGACCGCCGTCGACCCGCGCCAGACCTGGCAGACCGAGTACGTCAACCCGCGCCGCGAGGGGCGCCGCATCACCTGGTACCTGCTGCGCACCAGCGCGCGCGAGGCCGTGCTCCGGGAGGCCATCTTCCCCACCGGCGGCTTCTTCCCGCCCGAGGAGGCGATGCGGATGCTGGCGTTCGACGAGGATCGCGCCACCCTGAAGCAGGTCCTGCGCGCCGCGCGCCGTGCGGGCATCCTCGACGCCGGAGGCACCGACCCGGGCGCCACCGACCCGGGTAGCACCCCGGAGCGGTCGGCATGAGGTCCCTCGCCGACGGCCTGCTCGGCACCACCGGCAGCCTGACGGGGCAGCAGGCGCTCGCGGCGCTCAAGGGCGGTCTGGGCGCAGGCACCGTCGCGCTGGCCCAGTGGGAGGACGACGGCGTCCCCACCGTGCGGGGCGTGGCGCTCCTGGCGATCGTCGACGGCGAGGTCAAGACGCGCCACCTGCTCGGGCGCTTCGCCGGGCTCGCGGCCACCGGCCTGGGCCTGCACGCCGTGGCGCACCCCGCCAGCGGCGTCCCCACCCTGCCCTCGGTGGCCCCCGACGCCGCGATCGACGCGCTGCGGGCGTTGCCGCGGCTGGTGCCCGGGCGCGCGTTGCCGGCGTCCGCCGTGCCCGTGGCCGCGCTGTTCGCGCGGCTCGAGGCCAAGGCCTGGCACGGCGCGCTCGTCACGCGGGCGGGCGACGGCGTGGCGCTGGCCGTGCTGGTGAACGGCAAGGTGGCGGCCGCGAACGCGCACCGGCCGCGCTCGTCGGGCGGCACGATCGCCGACGGGCTCGATGCGCTGCGCGCGCTCGCGCGGTTCAGCGGTGAGGACGGCGCGATGCTCGAGCTGGTGCCGCTCGATCCCACCACCGCGTCCGCGGTGGCCGGTTACGCCGCCCGCCGCACCCGTCCGCCCGCCGATGCTCAGGCCAGCGGTCTCACGATCGACGCCGAGGGCGCATCGCTGGTCGTGCGTGGCGAAGCACTGCTTCGCGTGGCGGCCGCCCCGCAACGACGCGGCCCCTTCGCCCTCATCGACGACGCCACCGACAAGCTGCGGCTACCCGACGAGACGCCGGGCTGGGAGGCGCGTCGTTACGCCCTGACGTTGCGCGGCCGCGACGCCCTCAACCCCATGACCGACCGCTGGCAACGCTTCCGCAACGTCTTCGGCACGCGCGGGCAGCGGCTGCTCGAGGCCTTCGGCGAGGGCGCCACGCTCGAGGAGTTGGCGATCACGCATGGCGTCGAGCTCGAGGAGTTGGGGACGTGGGTCAAGAAGTGGGGCGAGGAGGGGTTGGTGCGGGGGAGCTGAGACCCGCCCGGCGCGGTCTCACGCCAGCCAGCGCCCCAGCATCGCGACCCGTCGCGGCCGCAACGCCTCGTCCGTCCACGGTCCGAACACCGGTCCCGTGCAGAACTGATGGATGTTGATGTCGATCCATCCGACGTTCACCTCGAGGATCGTGGGCACGCCGCTCTCGGAGAGCGCCAGGTCCCAGGCCAACAGGTCGAGGCCCGGGATCTGCTCGTGCGCGGCCCGGCAGACGTCGTGGATCGCGGTCGGTGCCGGCACGTTCGTCTCGCCGAAGGCGTAGCCGTGGTCGGGATGGTGGGTGGCCGACGTGCCCGTGATCGTGTAGCCACGCTCTGCCAACGAGCCGTCGTCGGCGAGCGCCACCCCGAAGCCGCCGGCGGAGACGTTGTCGACCACCGAACCGGACCGACCCACGCGCACGAACGTCGACAGCACGTGGACTGCCTCGCGGTGGCGCCACGTCAAGACCCGGAAGGTGTTCACCGACGTCGGGTTGAGCCGCGCGACCGCCTCGTGCTGGCGCAGCGGCACCTGGAGCAACCAGTCGCTCTCCGGATGGGAGGCAAGCAGCGCCTCGACGGTCTCGACGGCGATGTCGGCCGGCACGATCTGCACCGAACGCCCACCGCCCGAGGCGCGCGCGGGCTTGATCACGACCTGGCCCCCTTCGAGCATCCGGCCTCTGGCCGTGTCGAGGTCCAGCGGTCGGCGATCGACGTCGCGCCAGCGGCCACGCACGACGCGCGCGAGCGTCTCGGGCGCCGGCGTGAGGCCCAGCGCCAGCGCCAGGTTCTTGTCGCGGTACGGGTCGCGGCGATCGTCGGGGTTGAGCGTCGGCAGCACGTGGACGTAGAACAGGTCCTCGGGCAGGTACTCGGTCGCCGGCCGCCCGGTGGCGGCCGCGTACATGAGGTGCCAGCTCGTGTCGGCGTATGGCGCGAAGCGTTCGCGCAGGAAGGCGCGCGCGGGGGCCAGGTCGACGTCGAACGCGGACGGTGGCAGGTCGGCGCGCAGCCCCTTCAGGATGCGGGCCACCTTCGCACGGAAGATGCGCGCGACCTTGACGCGCTGCCGGACGCGATGCGAAGCCCGCCACGTCTGCCGTACGGACTCGAGGGTCGACGCCATGGGCCACAGCCTAGCCTTGCGCCCCCGGGCGCCGGCCGACGAACGCCCGCTGGGCGTCACGCCCAGAGGCGTTCGGCTCGCGCGACCACGGGACCCGCGCGGTAGATTCGCCCGGTGACGCCGCGCGCCCTCGCCCTGGCCGCCGTGCGCCGGACGGCGCGCCGCCTGCGACCCTGGCTGCCGGACGCCGCCTTCGACGCGCTGTACGGGTGGGGACACCTGGGCTACGTGCCGCGCATCGAACGGCCGCGGACGTTCAACGAGAAGCTGCTGTGGCTGCGCCGCCATCACCGCGACCCACGCATGGCGCGCCTGGCCGACAAGCTCGAAGCGCGACGGTACGCGGCCGAAGCGGTCCCCGGCTTGCGGCTGCCGGAGCTGCTGGGCGTCTACGAGCGGCCGGAGGACATCCCCTTCGCGGACCTGCCCGACCGGGCCGTCCTCAAGTCGAACCATGCGTCGGGCCAGGTGCTGGTGCTGCGGCGTCCGGTCGACGAGCCTGCCGTGCGCGCCCGTGCGGCGCGGTGGCTGGCGGCGCCCTACGGGCTGGAGACGCGCGAGTGGGCCTACTTGGACGTGCCTCGACGCCTGTTCGCCGAACGTTTCCTGGGCGACGACGACACCGCGCCCGACGACCTCAAGGTCTACGTCCTGAACGGCCGAGCCCAGTTCGTGCAGGTCTTCCGAGGTCGCTTCGGCCGCCTCGAGCGCATCATGTTCGACCTCGAATGGCGCCCTCTGCCCGTCTACCGAGGGGCGATCCCCGGCGACCGCCCCGTCGTGCCGGACCCAGCGTCCCTACCTGCGCGGCCGCGGTGCCTGCCCGACCTCCTGGCCGCGGCCGAACGGCTCGCCGCGCCGTTCCCGTTCGCGCGCGTCGACTTCTACGTGGTCGACGGCGAACCGGTGTTCGGCGAGGTGACGTTCGTGCCCAACGGCGGTCACGTCGAGTTCCGACCGCTCCGGTTCGACCGCGAGCTCGGGCACCGGCTCACCTTGCCGCGTTGACCGGCGCGCCGAGCCGCCAGCGCGGGTCGATGGGCCTGCCCTCGCTCCAGACCGCGCCGAGTTCGGCGCCGAAAGCGCCAGGCACGAAGCGCGACACCCCGCCGTCGGGGAAGTGGGTCATCTCGCCCACCAGCACGCGCCCGTCCACGACGTAGAGGTCGACGCGGACGAACGGGAAGCCCTCCGCCAACCGTTCGGCCAGGTCCACCATCTCGGTCCACCGCGCCGGCGCAGGGGGCACGGGGTCGGGGAACGGGTAGTTGTAGATCACGTCGAGCGGGTGCCACGCGGCGTCGGCCACGAGGCGCGTGTGGGCGCCGAAGCGGTCCCCGTCGACCACCACCATCCGCACCCGGCCCTCGAACACGAACAGCTTGACGTCGTCGGGCGTACGGCCCGCCCGCCGCAGGTCCTCCTCGACCACGACGCGCGGCACCATCGCGGCGTAGTGGCGCTCGCCCCGGAAGCGGGCGTAGGAGCGTCCCAACCAGGTCGCCGCCAGCGCGTCGAGCTCCGCCGCGTCGGCCGCGTCCCGCTCGACGAAGCGGATCCAGTTGCTGGCGTGGCTCGCCTTCATCACCGCGGTCGGCGGCCACGACGCCAGGTCGACCCGGTCGCCCGGCGCGAGCACCTGGACGACCTGGGGTAGGTAGTCGGGACCCACCCGCTCCGCCACGTACGCCCTCAGTCCCACCTTGTCGCCCGTCGTCGCGATGCGCGGGTCGTCGACCGTGAGCGAGCGCTGCACCAGACGCTCCGCGAAGGTGCGGGGGCGACGCAGGTCGGGCCAGTAACCGAGCTTGGCCCACACGTTCAGACGGAGGTAGCGGCCGGCGGCAAGGTCCGCGCCGCCACGCCGCTGGCCGCCTTGAGCACCGCGTCCTTGACGCGTCCCATCAGGCGCCCGTCTCGCCGCGGCGCTGCGTCACGTCACGGAGGACGTCCGGTAGGAGCGCCAGCGGTTCGATCAGGTAGCGGTGGGCCAGCCGGCGCGGCTCGGCGGCGAGCCGGAACGCCCACTCGAGGCCCCAGGCCGACAACCAGCGCGGGCACGCGGGGATCTCTCCGGCGACGTAGTCGAAGGCGGCGCCGCAGGTGAGCACCGGCGCCGCCGGCAGGGCGTCGCCGTGGTGCAGCACGAAGCGCTCCTGGCGCGGCATCCCGAGACCGACGATCACCAGGTCGGCCCCGAAGGCGTGGACGCGGGCGATCCGTTCCGCGGCCTCGGCGCTGCCAGGCTCCACGTCGAAGTAGCCGTCGTCGGTCGCGAGCTGCAAACCCGCGTGCCGCGCCCGCAGCGTCTCGGCGGCGCGCGCGGCCACGCCGGGCCGGCCGGCCAACACGTAGGTGCGCCAGCCGCGGGCCGCCGCGAGCGCCATCAGCGGGTCCATCAGGTCCATGAACCCCAGCGCTCGCTGCGCCGGAGGTCGCGTCCCGCCCAGCGGCCGATCCACACGAGCGGCATGCCGTCGACGCGCACGACGTGGGCGCGCTGGCCGGCGCGCAGGAGCGGATCGCGCTTGATCAGGTAGGCCCCGTGCAGGTTGAGGCTCATGAAGCGGCGCCGCGCTCGGTCCTCCACGGCGCGCGCCACCTCGCCCAACCAGGCGTCGACGGTCTGCGGCGTCACGCGCTCGCCCAGGACCCACACGGACCGCGGACCGACGTCACTCACCAGCGCGTCTCCAGGTCCAGCGGCGGCATCGACGGGTCGTCCACGACCGCCGATGATACGGTCCGCACCCGATCGACCGCCATCACGGCGACGACCCAGGCGCCGACGTAGACCGCCGGATGCTGGGCGACCAGGTCGACGAGCGACTGCACGCCGAGCACGCCGGCCACCGCGCAGACCGCCGCAGCCGACACGCCGTCGCGTTCGGCCAGCCGGTGCAGCGCCGACCAGATGCGGGCGCCCGCCCGGCCAGCAGCCACACGACGAGCGCCAGCGCCAGCGCGCCGCCGCGGGCGGCGAGGTGGAGCGCACCGCGTGCGCGTGGACCATGTGGGCGGTCGGGACGGACGGTTCGGCCGCTGCGGCGAGCGTCGCCCACGGCACCCCGCCGTGCCCGAGCACCGGTCGGTCGGCGGCGACCGTCAGGGCCACGCCTTCCACGACGGACCGCTCGACCTCATCGTCAACAAGGCGGTGGGCTCGATGCCGCGCACCGCACCGACGACGAGGGCGCCGGCGGCGACGACGGCGAGGGCCGCCCAGCGGACGCGCTGCCCGTCTCGGGCCGGCAAGAGCGCGGCCCAGACGCCCAGCGCGAGCAGCAGGCCCAGCCACGCGCCCCGCGAGCCCGACCCCTACACCATCGCGAGCCCGCCCCCGCGATCGCACCCGCACCCCAACGACCGAGCGTGGTGCGGCCCGTGGACCCGGCGGCGAGCAGCGCGGCGCCCGCCACGAGGGTGACGGCGGCCGCGAGCAGGTTGGGGTGCCCGAGGACGCCGCCGCGCGGCCGCCGCTCCCCGCAGGCACGAGGAGCAGGGCCTGGACCGCCACCGCCGCGCCGGCCCGACGAGCACCCCCTGCGCCCGGCCGAGCCGTTCCGGCGACGACGCCGCCACACCGACGGCGACGAGCCAGACCGAGAAGCCGGCCAGGTCCCACCAAGGTGCGCCCCGGAGCAGGTGTAGGGCGGCCAGCAGACCGACGCCCCACCACCACGCCGCCGGCAGGCGTCGGGCCGTCGCGACGGCGGCGGCGCGACCGGCGGGATGCAACAACGCCGCCGCCGTGACGAGCACGATCGCCACGAGCCCTGCCAACGGGGCCAGCAGCACGGACCCGGCGGCGATCGCCCACGCCATGACGCTAAGGGACCGCGACACGCAGGTTCCGATCCCGACCCGCCGAGAAGAGGTCGTTCGAGAAGCTCAAACGGGCGGGACCCCGCACGCGCACCTCGACGCCGGCGGCATCGACGTGGCCGGCGAAGGCCACCCCCTCGACCGTCTCGACCACCGCCCATGCGCCCACCCCGTCGACGACCGTGCCGGTGAGGACCCAACGCGTCTCTTCCCCGTCGCAGGGCGTCCACAGGAGGAGGCCGTCGGTGAACAGCGCGGCCGACCGGGCGCCCATCTCACCGCGCCCGGCCCGCAGCGTCCACCGCGGACACGTCTCGCCGGCGGTCGCGACGAGGCCCTCGAGCGGCGCCAGCGCGGGCGCCGGCAGCGTGTTCGGCGCCCGGCCGCCGGCGGCGTCGATCCCGCGCCGACGGCCACGAACGCCACCAGCGCGCCGCCGCGAGGAGCGAGCGCGTCCTGTCAGCGGACATCGACGTCGACCTCCGTCTTGGCTCGGGTACGCACGGCGCCCCAGCGGTCGACGTCGAGCAGGAGCACCTCGGCACGATACGACCCCGGCGCGAGCGCGCGCGCGTACCGCAAGCGGGTGGTCGGCGCGGCGGGCGCCGCGGGCGCGGCGGGCCCCGCGGGCACGGCCCCGGGCGCCGCGCGCGCGGCCAGGTCGCAGCCGCCACCCGTCGGCGCGCTCGCCGACGGGCACACCCGCAGCTGCAGGAGCGGGCGCCGGCAACCGGTGCACGACGCTTCGACGAAGGCGACGAGCGGCTCGCCCGCCGCCAGGATGGGGACCACGTGCAGACCCGTGAGCGTCCACGTCCCTCGCGGCGCGGCCCAGCCCTCGACCGGCCACGATCGCGACGGGCCGACGCGGCGGCGAGGACAAGCACGGCCGCCACGTCGCGCACGAAACCGGCCCGCGACCGCGTCATCGGCCGGCCACCGCGGCGGCGATGGCCGTCTCGTAGTCGCCGAGCATGCGGGTCTCGGCGAAGCGGCGCTCGTACGCCGTCCTGGCGGCCCGCCGCAACGACGCGCCCGCGTCCGGCGTCGCGCGCAGCCGGTCCCACGCGGCGGCCCAGGCCGCCGGGTCGTCGAGCGGGAGGATCCAGCCGACGGCGTCCGGCGCGAGGACCTCGACGTTCGGTCCGATGTCGCTGGCCAGGCAGACGGCGCCCACGGCGAGCGCTTCGAGGAGCGCCAAACTCATGCCCTCGCGCGCGACGGCTGTACGTACGCGTCGGCCGCCCGCATCAGGGCCCAGGCCGTGGGCGCCGGGACGCGGCCGACGAGGTGAGCCGGCTGTCTACGCCGAGGTCCTTCGCCCGTGCCGCGAGCGCCTCGCGCTCGGGCCCCTCCCCCGCCACGAGCACGTGCCACCCGGGCGCCCGTGCCAGGGCTTCGACCAGGAGCGCGTGGCCCTTGACGACCGCCAACCGGCCCACCGCCACCGCCAGCGGCACGTCGGCGGGGACACCCCAGCGGCGCGAGATCAGGTCTCGGTCCAACGCCGCCTCCAGCCGCTCGGCGACGTCGGGCACGCCGTTGGCCACCACACGCACGGGAACCGGACCCGCGAAGGACGCAGCGACCGCCTCCGAACAGGCCAAGACGGCGTGCACCGCGCCCCGCCGCCGCGCCCACGCGTCGAGGCCCCGCGCCGCCGCGCCGATGGCGTCGCTCGTCAGGTGGTGGGTGACCACCGTCCGCGCCCCCCACGTGCGTCCGACGATCGCCGCCACCGCGCCGAAGGCCGGCGTGAAGGTGACGACGACGTCCGGACGGGCGCGACCCAGGCGGACCAGCAAGCGGACGGTGTCGAGACCGTCGTCCAACCGGCGCCGGAGCCAGGGTCGGGCGCGCGCTCGGTTCGACGCGGCCTGGTCGCGCTGCACGACCTTGACCACCTCCCAGGGCCGGCGCTCCGCGAGCCACGGGAGCAACGCGTCGATGATGACCGTCACGCCGCCCTCGGCATCGGTGCGTTGCAGCAGCCAGACGACGGGCCGGGTGCGCGTCACGGGACCCGGACGGCGTCGGGACGGCGCGCCTGCACGAGCCACGCGACGACCAGGAGGGTCAGCGTCGGCGAGTTGGGACCGGTCGTCACCGCGTCGGGCAGGTTCACGACCAGGGCGTACACGACGAGCAGCGCGACGCCCGCGCGCGCCGGATCGTGCAGGCCGCGCCGGTCGCGCAGCACGTTCCACCCGACCGCCACGGTCAGCGCCACGGTCAGCGCCAGCCCCAGCCAGCCGAGCTGCGCCGCCGACTCGAGCCAGCCGTTGTGCGCGTGGCCGACGGCGTACCCGAGCGACCTGGCGATGGCGGCGCCCGGCGGACCGTCCCAGAACGCGCCGTAGCCGTGACCGAGCGGGGCCGCGATCACGCGCTCGAGCGTCAGCTCCCAGATGCGGTCTCGACCGGTGAACGTGGCGTCGCGCCCCACGGCCGCCAAGACCAGCGGAGCGGCCGAGGCCAACGCGCCGAGGGCCACGAGGGCGCCGCTCACGGCGAGCGTCGCCCGGCCCAGACGCTCGCGGGCGTTCACGGCGGGGACGCGGCCCACGAGGACGACCGCCGCCAACGCCGCGGCCAACGCCCAACCGGTCGCCGACCCCGACTGGAGCACGAGACCGGCCATGAGGCCGCCGGCCGCCCACCAGCCCCACCGCGCCACCCCCGCCGAGGCGAACGCGAACGTGACCGCCAGGGCCGCACCGAAGGCCATCTCGCGCCCCAGCAGGTTCTTGTGCAACAGCGCGCCGCGCCAGTCGCCGGCGTGCTGCGACGCGGCGCCGTGGACGCCGAGGTCGGGCGCGGCGAACACCAGCAGGGCCGAGACCAGCCCGATCGCCGTCAACGCCCAGGCGACGGCCCGGAACAGTCGCCGCCCGTCCCACACCGTCGCCAGCCAGACCGCGAACGTCATGGCGCCCGCCAAGGCCAGACTGCGGCGCAGCGTCAGGTCGGGCAGGTCGCTCCACGCCACCGAAAGCACGGCCAGGGCCGCGTACGCGAGCGGCCAGGCGAGCGCCGCGGTGGGTCGCCCGACGTGGCGCCGCCGGATCGCCCGCAGCCCGAGGAGGGCGGCCGCCGACGCGTAGAAGCCGGCGTACACGAACTGGGTGGCGTTCGGATCCACCCACCGCGCGAGCAACCCGTACTGCACGACGAAGAAGGCCACGACGAAGGCGTCGCGCGCGTCGACGGGGGTGGGCCGGCGGACCTCGTTCACGCCGACCGCTCGGGGGACGCCAGGCCGCACACCGCGAGCCACGCCGCGCCCACGACGTCCAGGTCGTAATCCCGTGCACGCGCTCGCAGCGCGTCGGGGGGCACGGGGTCGTCGACCGCCGCGCGCACCGCCGCGGCCAACGCGGCCGCGTCGCCCACCGGGACCAGCCGGCCGAAGCGGCCGTCCGCCAGCAGCTCGCGCGGACCCGTCGGGCAATCGGTGGCCACCACCTGGACCCCGTGGGCCAGCGCCTCGAGGAGCACGTTCGGGAAACCCTCCCCAGCGTGAGGACAGCACCGCGACGTCGGCCCACGCCCACCAGGGAGCCACGTCGCCCACGTCGCCTGCGAACAGGACGCGCTCGGCCACCCCGAGCTCGCCGGCCCGCGCCTCCAGCGAGGCCCGTTCGGGTCCGTCGCCGACCAGCGCCAACGCCGCGCCGGGCAGCTGCACCAGGGCGTCGAGCGGGGTTGGTCGTGGTCCTTGTTGGACCGCCAGCCGCGCCACGCACAGGAGACGCGGTCGGCCCGCCGGTCCGTCGGCGACGGTCGACGGCGCGTCGGCGACGGGCGGCGCGGGGTTGGCGATGACGTGCAGCCGCGCCGGTCGAACGCCCAGGTGCCGGGCGATCCCGTCGGCGTTCCCGTGCGTGAGCGCCACGACGGCGTCGGCGCGACGGTAGGCCCAGCGCGCCAACGCTCGGCGGACGATGCCGAAGCGGCCGGAGAACGCGTGCTCGTGGCCGGGGTCGTTGGCCTCGCGCAGCACCCCCAGCGTGCGGACACCCGCCGCGGCCGCCGCCAGCGCCGCGACGACGTTCACGTGGGGCAGGGTGGCGATCAGCACGTCCGGGCGCCGGCGTCGCAGGTGGCCGACGAGGGCCGGCAGGGACCGGCCGACGCGGCCGACGCCGAGGTCGGTGCGGCCGAGGCCCGGCGCGACCTCGCGCTCGAGGGTGGGGGAACCGGTCAGCGTGAGCACCTCGACGACGTGGCCCTGGCCCGCGGAACCAGGCCGCCCAGCGAGGAGCATCACCCGCTCGGCGCCGCCTCGCCGGAGGTCGTCGAGCACGAACGTGACGGAGGCGCTCACGGTCGCCGATCGTACCGCACGCTCCGTACCGCTCCCGACGCGCGCCAAGCGGTAGGTTGGGTGCCATGCCGAACCGCTACGCCTGGCGTTCGAGGCGTCGACGCTGGTGGGCCGACCTCCGGCGCCGCGTCCCGGCGAGGACCTGGCGAGGCCGGATCGCGCGGGCGCTGGGTCGCTACCAGGGCGACGCCTGGGAGGGACGCCCGCCGGGCGGCCGACGTCGACCCGATGCTGGAGACGTACCGGTCGACGCGCCCACGCCAACCGCTCCCCCAGCGCCTCGGCGTGACCGTCGCGCCCGACCATCCCGACGCGGTGTCCCTCCGCGCCGCCGCCTCGGAGCTGGGCGGCGACGTCGTCTTCTTCGACCCCGACGACCCGGACTGGCCGCGCCTCGCGCGGGCCGCAGGACGCGACGGACACCTCGTCCACCTGCGCCACGGGACGCAGGTCGACGCAGGCCCAGGACGACGACCGGCTGGCCCTGCTCCACCTGCTCGGCGTGCCCCTCCCTGGCCCACCCCGCGTGAGGCGTACCTCTACGAGGACAAGGCGCGCGCCGCCTGGTTGTTCGCGGCGCTCGACGTGCCCCACGTGCCCACCCGCACGTTCGCACGGCTGGCGGACGCCGGAGCGTGGCTCGGTGCGGCCACCTACCCGCTCAGTGGTGAAGACACGGAGCGGGGGCGGGCGGGAGCGGGGTCGAGCAGGTGAAGGACGTCGCGGCGGCCCTGGCGTTGGCGCGCACCTTCCTCACCGGCCGGTTCCAGCGACGGGCGGCCGATACCCGGGCTCCGGCTCCCTGACCGTGCAGCCGTTCGTGGCCCAGGCTCGAGAGCACCGGGTCATCCGGCTGGGCGACGTCTGGTTCGCCCACTCGAAGGCCCTCGCGGAGGGGGACTGGCAGTACTCCGGCAGCGGCCGGCGCGATTGGGCGTCGCCCCGGCGTGCACGTGCTCGAGGCGGGCCACGAGGTCGCCGAGCGTTGGGTGTTCACGTGCGGCGCGATCGACCTGCTCGAACGCCCGGACGGGACCTGGGCGGTGCTGGAGGTGCAAGACAAGGTACGAGGGCTTCCGGGCCGCCCAGATGGACGTGGACGGGGTCCCGAGCTTCGCCCGCCGCGGTCCCGAGGGCTGGTCGTTCGTCGCGGGCGCGCCCCACGTGCACCGTGGTCAGGCGCTGCGTCTCCTGGCGTTCGATGCCTGGCTGGACGGCCGCACGGCCCCGGCAGAGCGTTCAGCGGCTGGCGCGGTCGAGCAGCTTCCGTAAGGCGCGCCTCGCCAACCCGTCGGGCACGGCCTCCACGACGGCGCCCCCGCAGGCGCGCGACCCGCGGCAGCCGCCACGCCATGCCCTGGTGTCGGGCGTCGGTGCACAGGCGTGCAGAGCCCGCACGCGCTGCCGTCGCGCCGCGGCGCGCTGAGCAAGACCGCGAGCGCTCCAGGATCGACAGGAAGCCGCGCTCGCGCGCGAGGTCGCGCATCTCGAGCTTGGTCCATTCGATCGTGGGGAAGCCGAAGGGCCGGAAGGCCTCGAAGGCGTCGTCCGTGGGAGCGTCGCGATCCATCGGGCCCTTCCACGAGGTGGGAGCGGATCACGTCGCGCAGCCCGCCGTGGCGCTTGCGCCCGATGATGCCGAGGGCGACGGGCGCGCCCACGGTCGTGGCGTACCGGCTCAACCAGGCGTACTGCGGCGCGACGTGGGTACAGGGCGGCCAGGGTGCGGAAGCGCTCGTCGGCGCGCGGATCGCAGGGGATGGCGCCCCTTCTCGACGACGACGAGGGGCGCGAGCCGGGCCGCCGCTTTGGGCCGGGCGGCGGCCCGGGCGCTTCGAACCTCCTCCATCGTCCGCAGCTCGCGCGCGGCCGACGGTCGCTCGGGGTCGTGCACGTCGTGGGGGCGCACGCGCCGTCCGCGCGTGAGGAGGGCGTCGAGCACGATGAACGTCGAGTCCCCAGACCCCCGGTCCAGAAGGCCTCGACGGGCGGCACGTCGGGAGCGGTCACGACATGCTTGCAGTTCCCGCCGGCGCCCCGGGGCGCCCCGACGACCGGAGGCGGCGGGACGCTCCACGGCGGCGTCGGCCGACGCGTCGGGTGCGGCTGCCGGCAGCGGCGGCGGATCGGCGCGCGGCGCGTCGCCCCCGTACGCCGCCACGAGGGCCCGCCCGTAGGTGTCCATGGCGTGCGCGGTCCGGAACGAGGCGGTCGCGGCGGCCGTCGGCGACCCGTTCGCCAAGGCGTGGCGGACGGCGCGGGCGACGTCGACGGGGTCGCCGGCGCGGCAGACGGTGCCGACGTCGTGCCGACGCACCACGTCGGCCAAACCGGGCGGGTCCGAAGCGACGACGGGCACCCCGTAGGCGCCGGCGAGCACCAAGGGGCCGCTCACCCCCGCGAACCCCGTTCGGTAGGGCATCACCGCGGCATCGGCGGCGGCGAAGGCACCGGGAACCTCGGCGTCGGGCGGCCGTCCCGGTCGTGTCACCAGTCGCCGTTCGACGCCGGCCGAGCCCTCGCCCATGCGCGGTCGTGCTCGCCGAAGTGCACGGGCGCGCCGATCACCGCGAGCTTCACGTGGGGAGGCAGGTGAGCGAGGGCGGCGACCGCCGTCGGGTACCCCTTGTCGCGGCGGAGCGACCCGAAGGCCAGGACGACGCGCTCGTCGGGGCGACGCCCCAGGCGGCCCGCGTCCAGGGCGCCGAGCTCGGCGCGGCCGGCGCCGGTCGGCCAGGCGTCGACGTCCACGGGCAGACGCACGACCGTGGTGGGCGCGACCGGCGCCAGGGCACGCTGCAGCGCCTCGTCGTGAACAAGGACGCGCCCGCGCCCCGCCACACGGCGGAACCCGCGACGGACCCACGCCGACCGCCACCGGCGCGCCGGCCGCGGAGCGTCTCGGTCGCGGCGAAGTAGGCGCGGTGGAGCTCGGCCACCTCGAGCGCACGCCCGCGAGGGGCGGCGGCGAGGGCGAGGACGAAGCCGTTCAGGTCGAGCCAATGGATGACGTGAGGATGTCCTCGCGGTCGGCGATCTCGAGCGCGCGTCGGACGAAGACGAACTTCGCGACCTCTTGCGCCGCCCGGGACCCCGAGGGGCGGTCGCCGATCGTGGCGTGGGCGTCGACGGTCGCGCCGGCGGGGAACGCGTCGGCGGAGAGCCCGGCGGCCCGGCCAGCGTGACGTGGGCGCCCGCTTCGCGCGCCGCGCGGGCCACCAGCGGGACGAAGCCAGCGGCATCAGGCCGAGCGCCGTGTGCTCGACGAGCAACCCGCGCCGACCCGCGAGGGGTCTCAAGGTGCCCACGCCGACCGGCGCGGGTCGCGGCGGTAACGCTCGAGCACGTCCGCGGGCGAGCCTTCGTCCACCACGCGGCCGCGCTCCAGCACGACCACGTGGTCGGCGCCGGCCACCGTCTCGAGTCGATAGGCGATGGTGGCCACGGTGTGGGTCTGGGCCAGTCCCTCGAGCGCCTCGAACATGCGCCGCTCGGTGTGGACGTCGAGCGCGCTCGTGGCCTCGTCGAACACGAGCACCTCGGGGCCGTGGTACAGCGCCCGAGCGATGCCCACCCGCTGGCGCTGCCCGCCGCTCGGCGGACCCCGCGTTCGCCCACGATCGTCTCGTAGCCCTCGGGCAGGTCGGCCTCGATGAAGTCGGCGATCTGGGCCAGCGCGCACGCGCGGCGCACGGCGGCGGGTCGATCGCGTCGTCGGGCAGACCGAAGGCGACGTTGCGGGTGATCGTGTCGTCGGTCAGGTAGATCGTCTGGGGGACGTAGCCGAACAGGCGCCGGTAGGCGCGCCGTCGGTCGGCCGACACGGCCACCCCGTCCACCTCGATCCGGCCGGCGTCGGGCTCGAGCAGACCGAGGAGGGTGTCGACGAGCGTGGTCCTGCCCGAACCCGTGTCGCCCACGATCGCCAGGCTGCGCCGTCGACCCAGCTCCAGGTCGAGGTCGACGAGGGCGGGCGCCTCGGCGTTCGGGTAGGTGTAGGTCACGCCGCGCAGGACGATCGAGCGTTCGAAGGGGAGCGGGTCGGGCACGAACCCGAACCCCTCGACCGGGGCCGCGACTTCCGCCAGCTCCTCCTCGATGGTCTCGAGCGACCCCCGAGCGAAGCGGACGCGGGCGAACGCGCCGAACAGGTTCTGCATCGCGGGCATGAGGCGCAGACCGGCGAAGGCGTACGCGCCCAGGAGCGGCAGCGTGTCGGCGAACGAACCCGCGCGTCCGGCGAGCAAGGAGGCCACCAGCACCATGCCGCCGACGGCGACGGCCTCGAGCGCGTAACGCGGCAGCATCGCGATCGCCATCACCCCGGCCTGCACCTCCGCGTACCGCCGCGACGGCCCGCGGTAGCGCTCGAAGGCGGCCTCCTCCCGCAGCGACAGCTTCAGGTCCTTGAAGCCGCCCAGCGCCTCGTTCACGGCCTTGAGGCGCGCCGCCCCCGCGGTCACCGCCTCGCGCCCGATCCGCCGCAGGTAGCGGCGGCTGGCCACGAAGATACCGCCGTACAGGACCAGGAAGAGCCCGAACACGATGGCCGCCATGAGCGGGTCGAGCACCACGAGGAAGCCGACGAGGGCCGCGATCACCACCACCCGCGTGATCACCTCGAGACCGGCGCGGATGCCGTCGCTGACGAGTTGCCGCACCTCGACGATCACCTTGTTGGCGAGCGTGGCGCTGTTGCGGGTGAGCATGAACGCGTACGGCTGGGCGAGGTAGCGGCGCAGCAGGCGCGAGGAGATCGCGTCCGTCGAGACCCCAGGAGAACCGGAACAGCCACCAGTGCGTGAGGATGAGCAGGGCGTTCATCAGCAGCAGCATCAACGCGAGGCCGGCGCCCACCCAGCGCAACGCATCGCGGCGTCCTCGACGCCACGGCCCGCCAACCAGTCCCCCACGTACGGCAGGTCTTGGACGGACGACGGGTCGGCCAGCAGCGCAAGGAACGGGATGACGGCGGCTACGCCCACCACTTCGGCGAAGGCGGAGAACACGAGCAGCGGGGCGATGGCGAGGACCGCTCGTCGCTCCCGGCGGTCGAGCAGCCGCCACATGCGCTTTCAACACGTCGAACTCCGATTCCACGACCGTGGTGGCCGCCGCACGAGTCTACGGGACCCGGGCGGGTGCACGGGCGACGCAGCAGGACGCGGGGCCGACGGTAGACTCGCCGCGATGTCCGACCCGCCCCCCACCGACGTCGACGTCACCGTCGTCATCCCCCTCTACCAGATGGGTCACGCCATCGAGCGGACGGTCGCGTCGGCGCTCGCGCAGACGCACGCGCCATTCGAAGTGATCGTGGTCGACGACGGGTCCACCGACGACGGCCCCGAACGTGTGGCGTCGGTCTTCGGCGAGAGCGTGCGCCTCGTCCGGCAGGAGAACGCCGGCGCCGGACCGGCGCGCAACCGCGGCGTCGCCGAAGCGCGCACGCGCTGGATCGCGTTCCTCGACGCCGACGACCTGTGGCTGCCCGACCACCTCGAGACGCTTGGAGCCGCCGTCCGGGCGTTCCCCGAGGGGCGCGTCTTCGTGTCGCGCAGCCGCGCCGTACCCGAACGCGACGCCGTGGCCGGACGGGTCCCGGACGAGGTCGAGCGGGCGCGCGCCGAGGGTGCGGGGAACCCGCCACGGGTCATCGACTACTTCGCCGAGTGCCTCGTCCGGCAACGGCCGTTCTTCCCGACCACGCTGCTGATCGACCGGGCGCTGCTCCTCGAGACGGGCGGGTTCGACGGTCGGTACCGCCGGGGTCAGGACATGGAGCTCATGGGTCGGGTGGCGCTCGAGCACCCGGTCGTCGGCACCGACCGGATCACGGCCTGGTACGTGCGCGGCAGCGAGCCGATCCGGCCCGGCCCGCGGCGCCGCGCCGTCCGCCGCCTCGACGACGTGAACGCGAACCTCGAGGCGATCGAGGCGCGGGCCGAAGCCGCGCCCGAAGGCTCGGGGGCGAGCCACGCGGCGTACGTGGCCTGGCGCCTGCGGATGGTGGCGGCCCGGTGGGCGCACGCCGGCGACGTCCAAGGCGTGCTGCAGCTGCTGCGGGTCGCCCCACGGCGTCTGCGGCTGCGCCTGTCGCGGTTCGCGCTCCTGGCTGCGCTGCCGCGCCCCCTGCGCACCTCGCGCTTCGACTGACGTCGGGCTCGTGTCCCACGTGGCTCATGCCTCAGGGAGCGAACACACCCGCGGCGTACGATGCGCGCCATGAACGTCACCATCATCGGCACCGGCTACGTCGGCCTCACCACCGGCCTCGCGCTCTCCTACATCGGCCACGACGTCACCTGCGTGGACATCAACGAGAAGGTCGTCGCGCGCCTGCGCGCCGGCGAACCCACGATCTACGAGACCGGCCTCAAGGAACTCCTGGCCGAGACCAAGGCGGGTCTGGGCCTGAGCACGTCCATCCCGCCCCTCAAGGGCCGCGGCGTGGTCCTCATCGCCGTCGGCACCCCCACCCGCAGCGACGGCGACGCCGACCTGCAGTACGTCGACCAGGCCGCGCGCGACGTCGCCGCCGCGATCCAGCCTGGCGCCGAGCTCACGATCGTCAACAAGAGCACCGTGCCGATCGGCAGCGCCAACCACGTGCGTGGCATCGTCGAGCGCGAACTCGCCGAGCGCGGGATCGAGGCGACGGTGCACGTCGCCAGCAACCCAGAGTTCCTGGCCGAAGGGCGCGCCGTCTCGGACAGCTTCTACCCCGACCGGATCGTCATCGGCGCCGACCATCCCGACGCCACCGCGATGCTGCGCGAGCTGTACGCACCGATCCTGGAGCAGACCTTCGAGCCGCCCGCCGCCACCCCGCGGCCCGAGCGCTACCCGCTGCCCAGCCTGATCACCACGTCGACGACGAGCGCGGAGCTCACGAAGTACGCGGCCAACGCCTTCCTGGCGACGAAGATCAGCTTCATCAACGAGTTCGCGGGCCTGGCCGAGCGCGTCGGCGCCGACGTCACCCAGGTGGCCCGCGCGATCGGGCTCGACGAACGCATCGGCACGCGCTTCCTCCACGCCGGCATCGGCTGGGGCGGCGAGCTGCTTCGGCAAGGACACCCGCGCGATCATGGCCACGGCCAGCCGCTACGGCTACGCGATGGACATCGTGAAGTCGGCGGTCGAGGTCAACCAGCGCCAGCGCCAGCGCGTCGTCGAGAAGCTGCAGGACCACCTCAAGGTGCTCCGCGGCACCACCGTGGGCCTGTTGGGTCTGGCCTTCAAGGGCGGTACCGACGACCTGCGCGACGCGCCCGCCCTGACGCTCATCGAGTCGCTCGACGCTCGCGGCGCGGTCGTGCGCGCGCACGATCCCATCGCGATGCCGAACGCGCGGACGCAGGTGCCCGACCTGCCCGCGACGCTGTGCGAGAGCGTCGAGGACTTGGTCAAGGGGTGCGACGCGGTGGTGATCGTGACGGATTGGAACGAGTACCGCCACCTCGACTGGACGCAGTTGGCCCGGTCGATGCGCGGCAAGCTCGTGCTCGACGCGCGCAACCTCCTCAAGCCGGACGCGTTGGCGGGCAGCGGCCTGACCTACGTGGGCATCGGCCGCTGACCACCCGTCCCCCGCGGACGAGGTCCGCCGTCCGATCCGCCGCCCGCGCCGTCCGCCGCCCGTAGACTCGCCGGGCATGGTGAACGTTCGGTCCGTCCACCCCGTGAAACGCGGCCTGGCCTTCTTGGCCGGCGTCGGTTTCGCCGCGGTGCCGACCGTGGGTCCGTACCTGGCGGTCCTGGGCGTGCTGAGCGGTCGTCTCGAGCTGCAGCGCGCCGATCGCTGGTGGGCGATCGCCGCGGCGCTGCTGGGGCTGCCCTACCTCGTGAACGGCGACGTCTGGGCCGGGGTGGGCGCCACCGGGCAGGTGTTGGCGGTGTGGCTCATCTTCCGCTCCGCGTCGGCGCTGCGGGCGTCGACCGACGCCACCACCTTCCCGCGCGACGTCGGTGCCGGGTTGCTCTTCGGCTTCGTCGGCGCGATGGCGCTGGGGCTCGAGCGCGCGGGCGAGTGGCGGCTCGACACGGCCCGTTCGGTGTTCGACCTGGTCGCCTGGACCGGTAGCCCGGCGCTCTACGGGCACGCGATGCTCGTGCTGGCCGCGCTCCTGGCGGTGGTGCTGCCCTCGCCGCGCGGGCGGGTGGTGGCCCTGGCCCTGGGGGCGATCGCGGTGCTCGTCTCCGGCGCGCAAGAAGCGGTGTTGGCCTGGCTCGTCATCGCCGTCGGCTTGCGGTTCGCGGGTCGACGCGGCTCGCGGGCGACGGCGCTCGCCGAATGGGCGCTCGTGGTGGTCATGCTGGTGGTCGCCAGCGGCGCGACCGCGCTCCTCGGCGCCGGCCGTACGGGCTATCGGCTCGACCTGATGCCCGACCCGGCCGGTTCGAACGTCTTCCGCGGCACGGAGGCGCCGGCCGCCGACTGGTGGTACCCGCTGGGCGTCCGGTTCACGGCCGCGCCCGGCAGCGTCGCGGGCCAGCCCCGCACGGTCTTCGACGTCACCAAGACGTCGACCGACCCCTGGTCGCGGTTGCAGCAGATCGTCCGGCTCGAGCCGGGACGGACCTACGTCCTGGCCGTGTCGTGGCGAGCCATCGACGGCGCGCGGCCCGGCCTGGACGGCTGGGGCCACGAGCGCGACGGCGGCACGGTGCACGCGCTCGGCGCCACGTGGACGGGTGACGCCTGGCGCACCGCCGGGGACGGCGAGCTCGTCGTCCTCGAAGGCGACGCCGAGCCGCTCGGCGACGGCTGGATCCGGGGTCACGTCGTGTTCCGCTACGACGGCGGCACGCCGGTCACCTGGTACGTCGGCGCCGTCCCCGATCGGAGCCCGACGATTGGGACCACCACGGCCTTCGCCGAGCTGCAGCTCGTCGAGGGCGCGTCGCCGATCGCCTACGTCCCGACCCCCACCGACCGCGGGCTCGCCGACCTGCGCACCACGCGCCTGCCGCTGTGGCAGTACGCGGCCGACGCGATCGCCGCGCGCCCCTGGCTCGGCTGGGGGCCGCAGGGGTACGCGCGCGCCGCCCAGGAGCTCCACCCGTCGGAGGTCGATCAACGCCCGGTCGCGGCGCACGCCCACTCGCTCGTCCTGGACGTGTGGGCCGAACGCGGCCTCGTCGGCCTGGTCGGCCTGCTCCTGCTCGCGGGCGTCCTGGCGCTCCGCGTCGTGCAGCAACGCGACCGGGCGATGGCGGTCGTGCTCCTGGGCGTCGCCCTGCTCAACCTGTTCGAGACCACGCTCTTCAACGGGGCGGTCCTGTACCCGTTGGCGGCCGTGCTGGGCTGGCGCGCGGTGGGGTCGCGGACGATCGCCCGCACCCAGACCGGCCTCGGGAGCGCCGCGGCGGTGCGCCTCGCGCTCGCCGGCGCCGACGTGCTCACGGCGATGGCGGCCATCAGCGTCGCCGCCTGGGCGACCCGCGAGGGCCCCGGCGGCGCCGTCCTGGCCGCCGTGTGGACACCCACGCTCGTCTACGCCACCCTCTTGTGGCCGGCGTTCGCCTGGGCCTCCGGGCTCTACCCGGGCTACGGCCGCGCCCTGCGTGACGAGCTGCCGCGCGGGTTTCGGGCCGCTGCCGCCGCAGCCGTGACGCTCGGTTCGGTGGCGCTGGTGCTGCCCGGCTCGGTGCCCCTCGGCGCGCGCGGCTTGGTGCTCGCCGGCGTCCTCACCACGCTCGCCGCCCCGGTCGCCCGCATGCTGGTCAAGGCCGGCCTACGCGCCGCCCGCTTGTGGGGACGCCCGATCGCGATCCTGGGCACCGGCCCCATCGCGGCGCGCGTGACGCGTTACCTGCTCGACCACCCCGGCGTCGGACTGCACCCCGTCGTCGCGTTCGGCGACGCCGATTGGGACGTGCCGACGTTGCCGGTCACCGGTCGGCTCGAGGCGGCGTGGCAGGCCCTGCCGCGCCTGAACGTGCAGCACGCCATCGTCACGCCCGAATCGGCGGCCCGCGTGGGGTACGACGAGGTGCTCCGCCACGCCGAACGCTCGCTGCGGTTCGTGCAGTTCATCCCCGACCTCCACGGCGTGCCGGCCTCGTCCGTCGTGGCGGCGCCCCTGGGCACCACCCTCGGGCTCGAGGTGCGCAACCAGCTGGCGTCGCGCACGAACCGGGCGGTCAAGCGCCTCTTCGACCTCGTGGGCAGCCTGGCGCTGCTCGTGGTCCTTGAGCCCGCTCTTGCTCCTCGTCGCGCTGTGGATCCGGCTCGACACCCGCGGGCCGGCGCTCTACCTCTCGCCCCGCGTCGGCCGGTACGGGCGCACGTTCGCGTGCGTCAAGTTCCGCACCATGCACGTCGACGCCGAGGTGCGGCTGGCGCGCATGCTGGCCCTCGACCCGACGCTGCAGGCCGAGTACGAGCGCTTCCACAAGCTCCACGACGACCCGCGGGTGACCCGCGCCGGGCGCTTCCTGCGGGCGTTCTCGCTCGACGAGCTGGCGCAGCTCTTCAACGTCGTCGTCGGCGACATGAGCCTGGTGGGTCCACGCCCGTACCTGGTGCGCGAGCTCGGCGAGATGGGGTCGGAGCGCGAGCTGATCTTCCTGGCCCGGCCGGGCATGACCGGCTACTGGCAGGTGGAGGGCCGCAACGACGTCACCTTCGACGAGCGACAGACGCTGGAGGCCGCCTACGTGCGCAACTGGTCGGTCTGGTGGGACGTGGAGCTGATGCTGCGCACGCCGGTGGCGGTGGGGTCGCGGCGCGGCACGTGAATCAGGGTGCCGGCGAACCCACGTCCAGCATCTCGCCCCAGGCGAAGTCGTACTCGAGCGGATCGAACGGCACGTAGCCGGCGGCCGGGAAGTACGTCAACTCGCTGAAGTAGAGCGCGTCGCCGACCACGTAGAAGTCGGCGCGGACGAACGGGATGTCCTCGGCCAGGGCCTCGGCGGCGCTCAGCATCGCGTCGAGCCGGGCCGGCCGTGGCGGGTGCAGCGTGGGCTCGACCACGTCCGGCGGGCCGTAGCGCGTGATCGGCTTGTAGACCGGGACGACGTTCCAGTCGCGATCGAACGTGACGCGTCGGGTGCGATCCTGACGCCCCAAGAAGACCTGGACGAAGCGCGCGCGACCGTTGAAGACCAGCACCTTGTAGTCCGCGGGGCTCTCGCCGTGACCGTTCCCCAGGAACTGCTCGGCGTACACCGTCGGCGGGATGTCGAGGAAATGCCACTCCCAGTCTTGCCGACCATGACGATGCCGGAGCCACGACGCCGCCACGTTGCGCGCCTCGTCCTCGTCGAACGGCCGCCGCAGGACGCGCACCTGGTTCCAACCGTGGTTGGCCTTGAGCACCGAGACGTCCGGTACGGCGTCGAAGCACAGCTGTCGGACGTCCTGCGACGCGGCGTACACGTGGGGTAGACAGACCCAGGGCGTCTTCGCCCCGACGAACGCCCGCACGGCGAGCTTGTCGGCGCGTTCGACGAGCCGCGGGTCGCGGTGCTGGCGCAGCCACCAGGTGACCTTCTCGTTGAACGTGCGCGGATGGGTGTAGTCGGGAACGTAGCCGAGACGTCCGTAGCCGTAGAAGCGGCGGTAGGTGTCCTCGGAGAGCCACGGGCGCATCCGCTTCGAGGTCTTCACCACCGCGTTGCGCCAGAAGCTCGTCACGTCGTGGACGCTACCAAGCGAGGATGAGAGGCGCTCCAGACCGGGATGAACGCTCGAGCGGACCCGGGCGCACGCGTTCGCGATCCCCGCGCATCGCGCCAGCCCGCGGGCTAGCATCGCCCGGAGACGCGCACGCGTCGTGGCGGGAGGGGACGCACCAGGTGGAACCCGACGATCGACCCCGGCTCCTGCTCACCGGCGGCAGCGGCCGTTTGGGCCGCGAACTGCGCGCCTGCCTACCGACCCTCCTCGCGCCCCCTCGCGCGGAACTCGACGTCACCGATCCGGCCTCCGTCGGGCGGGCGCTGGAGCGTCACCGGCCCGACGTCGTGGTCCACGCGGCCGCCTTCACGGACGTGTCCGCCGCCGAGCGCGAGCCGGAGACGTGCTGGCGCGTCAACGTCCTGGGGACCCGTCACGTCGCCGACGCCTGCCGCGCGGTGGGTGCGCTGCTCGTGCACGTGAGCACCGACTACGTGTTCTGGGGCGACGCCGACCCGGACCGGGCCGCGCGCGGCGGCTACCGCGAGGACGATCCCACCGGGCCCGTCCGCAACCGCTACGCGCTGAGCAAGCTCGCGGCCGAGGACGAGGCCCGGCGGGCGCCGCGCCACCTGATCCTCCGCACCAGCTTCCGGCCGCGCACCTGGCCCTACGACAACGCCTTCACCGACGTCCGCACCAGCCAGACGTACGTCGACGAGATCGCCCCGGACCTGGCGCTCGCCGTCACCGAGGCGACGCGCCTCGTGGCGGCGGGCGTCGACGTGCTGCACGTGGTGGGGCCGCCGACCACGGTGTTCGAGCTGGCGGTACGCCGCGCCCCCGGCGTGCGTCCCACCACCAAGGCGGACGCCGGCGTGGCCCTGCCCGACGACGTGGTCCTCGACCGCTCGCGGTGGCTGGCGTGGAAAGACCGCTTGGCGACCGACGACGACGCCCGCTGACCGGCCCGTGTCGCCGATGCCCCGCGCGTACGATGGCCCCATGTCCACGCCCTCCCCGTCGAGCGCCACCCTCGTGACCGGCGGCGCCGGCTTCATCGGCAGCGCCGTCGTGCGCGAGCTCCTCGTCCGCACCGACGGACCCGTCGTGGTGCTGGACGCGCTGACGTACGCCGGCGGCCGCGACAACCTGCCCGAGGACGACCGCGTCAAGCTGGAGGTCGGTGACGTCACCGACGCCGACGCCGTCCAGCGCGTGTTCGCCACGCACCGCCCGGCCCGGGTGCTGCACCTGGCGGCCGAGAGCCACGTCGACCGCAGCATCGACGGACCGTTGGCCTTCGTCCGCACGAACGTGCTCGGCACGGCGGTCCTGCTCGAGGCGACGCGCGACCACCTCGCCCGGCGGACGGACGCGGAACGCTCGGCCTTCCGCTTCGTCCACGTGAGCACGGACGAGGTGTTCGGCAGCCTGGGCGCGGACGGCGCCTTCGACGCGACCACGCCCTACGACCCGCGCAGCCCGTACAGCGCCAGCAAGGCCGGCAGCGACCACCTGGCGCGCGCTTGGCATCACACGTTCGGCGTGCCGGTGGTGGTCACGAACTGCAGCAACAACTACGGGCCGCGGCAGCATCCCGAGAAGCTGATCCCGCACATGATCCTGCGGGCGCTCGCGGGCGAGCCGCTACCCGTGTACGGCGGCGGCCAGAACGTGCGCGACTGGCTGCACGTCGAGGACCACGCTCGGGGTCTGGTCGACGCGGCGCTGCGCGGCGTGCCCGGCGCCACCTACCTGTTCGGCGGCGGCGCCGAGCGGACGAACCTCGAGGTCGTGCACGCCCTGTGCGCGACCCTCGACGCGATGCGTCCCGACGGGGCGCCCCACGCGCGCCTCGTCACGTTCGTCGCCGACCGGCCCGGCCACGACCTGCGCTACGCGATCGACGCCGCCACGGCCCGCGACGGGCTCGGCTGGCGCCCCGAGCGCGACCTGGCGTCCGGCCTGCGCGAGACCGTGGCCTGGTACCTCGACCATGCGCCTTGGTGCGCGGCGCGCGTCGGCGCCGAAGGGTTGCGCCGGATCGGCCAGGCCACCTCGGGCCGTCCCGCCGACGACGCCGCCTCGACGCCTGCCCTGCGAGACGGCCGGTGACGCGGCCGCCGGTGTCGACCGACGGTCGCCGCGGCATCGTCCTCGCCGGCGGCAGCGGCACTCGCTTGCATCCTGCAACGCTTGCCATCAGCAAACAACTGCTCCCGGTGTACGACAAACCGATGATCTACTACCCCCTGACGGTGCTCATGCTGGCGGGCATCCGCGAGGTACTGGTCATCAGCACGCCCCACGACCTGCCGCTGTTCGAGCGCCTGCTCGGCGACGGAAGCGCGTGGGGCATGCGGCTCTCGTACGCCGAGCAAGCGGCGCCCGAGGGGCTGGCCCAGGCGCTCACGATCGCGGAGGGTTTCCTCGACGGCCGTCCGAGCGCGCTGATCCTGGGCGACAACCTCTTCTTCGGCTACGGCTTCACCGAACGCTTGCGTTCTGCAAACGCTCGCCCCGAGGGCGCCACGATCTTCGGCTACCAGGTCCAGGACCCTCAGCGGTACGGCATCGTGACCTTCGACGACGAAGGCCGCGTGGCCGACATCGTGGAGAAGCCGGAGCACCCGACGAGCGACGTCGCCGTCACCGGCCTCTACTTCTACGACGCCCACGCGCCCGCGTACGCCCGCGCGCTCGCACGGAGCGCCCGCGGCGAGTACGAGATCACCGACCTCAACCGGCGCTACCTGGAGGCGGGCACGCTGCACGTCGAACGCCTCGGCCGCGGCTTCGCCTGGCTCGACACCGGCACGCACGAGAGCCTGTTGCAGGCCGCCACCTTCGTCGAGACGGTCGAGCAACGCCAGGGGCTCAAGATCGGTGCGCCGGAAGAGGTGGCGTGGCGCAACGGGTGGATCGACGACGGGGCGCTCGTGGAGCTGGCGAAGGGGCTCGGGAAGACCGCGTACGGGCGGTACCTGGGGCGGTTGGCGCACGAGGCGGGTCACCGATCGGCTGACTGAGGTCGGAACGGGTCTACCGAACCGTCTCCGCACCGGGCACCGCGGCGAAGCCCCATGCGCGACCGCGCCACACGTGGCATCCTGCCCTCATGCCGCTCGAACCCCACGACGATCCGATCCTCGTCGACCTCCTGCACCTGGGCGTGCCCGAGGCCATCGCCTCCTACCTGGTGCCGCTGGGCGACGGGGCCTTCGCGATCGTCGACCCCGGGCCCGGGTCGACGCTGACGCACCTCGAGACCGAGGTGGCGCGCGCCGGTTTCGACCTGGCGGCGCTCGCGGCCGTGTTCGTGACCCACGTCCACCTCGACCACGCCGGCGCGGCCGGCGCCCTGGCCGAGCGCACGGGCGCCTTCGTCGTCGCCCACCCGCGCGCCGCGCCGCACCTCGCCGACCCGGCGCGGCTCCTGGCGAGCGCCGGCCGCGTGTACGGTGACCTGATGGAGCGGCTCTGGGGCGACATGACCCCGGTGCCAGGGCCGCAACTGCGCGTCGTCGAGGACGGCGAGACGGTGGCGCTCGGCCGCCGGCGGTTCCTGGCGCTCGACGCGCCCGGCCACGCCGGTCATCAGCACGGGTACCGGCTCGACGACGGTCGCCTCTTCCCAGGCGACGCCGCCGCCATCCGGCTGCCGCACCAGCGCACGCTCATGCCCGCCACCGCACCGCCCGAGATCGACCTGGTCGCCTGGAAGCGCACGATCGACACGCTCGAGGCCGATCTGCCCGTGCAACTGCTGCTGCCCCACTTCGGACCGGTCGACGACGTCGCCGCCCACCTGGCCCGCCTCCGCGTCGCGCTCGACACCTGGGCGGAGGTGGTCCGGACGGGACTCTCGGTGGGCGAGGACGACGGGGCCCTGGCGACGCGGCTCGAGGCGTTCCTGCGCACCGAACTCGCCACCGAGGGCGTGCCGGCGGAAGCCGCCGACCGGGCCGTGCGGGCGGCGGGCCCGAGGATGTGCGCCGTCGGCTTGCGACGCGCCCTGAGGGCGCCATGAGCGTGCGCCCTGCAGGCGCCCGGGACCGCGCCGCGGTCCACGCCCACGTCGACGCGAACCTCGAGGCGCACGTCGAACACGTGCAGCGTTGGGTGCGTCAACCGAGCGTCAGCTGGCACGATCACGGCGTCGCCGAGATGGCCGACCTCGTCGCCGCCTCGTTCGACGACCTCGGCTGCCGCGACGTCCGCGTGCTGGAGGGGCGCTACCACCCCGCCGTCTGGGCCTTCTACGACGCCGGCGCGCCGGTCACGGTGCACACCTACGCGATGTTCGACACGCGCACGGTCGATGCGTCGCGCTGGTCCCACGACCCGTGGGGTGCCGACCTGGTGGCCAAGGACGGGTACGAGCGCGTGCTCGTGGGGCGTGGGGCGACCGGCGCCAAGGGACCGTTCGTGGCGTTCCTGAACGCGCTGCGGTCGATCGTCGCGGTCGAGGGCACGCTGCCCGTCAACATCGCCTTCCTCGCCGAGGGCGAGGAGATCATGGGCAGCCCCACGTACGCGCGCCACGTCGAGGACCACCGTGATCGCCTCGCGGGCGTGGCGGCGAGCTACTGCCCGAGCAGCGCGCAGGCGGGTCCGGGCGCCGTGACGGTCGGCCTCGGGCTCAAGGGCATGGTGGTGGTCGAGCTGACCGTCGCCGGCGAGCGCTGGTCCGGGGCGCCCAAGCGCACCATCCACAGCTCGGCGGCGTCCCTGGTCCACTCGCCGCCGTTCCGCCTCGCCCAAGCGCTCGCCACGCTCACGCACCCCGACGGCAGCGGCTGCCGTGTGCCGGAGCTGGCCGCCCTGTGGGACCATCGGCAGCCGCTCACCCACGGCCGCGCCGAGTTGCTGCGCCGTCTCGCGGCCCGCACCGAAGGCCGCGACTGGCGCGACGTCCTCCCGGTCGGCGGGCGCGACAACGTCGACCGACTGCTCACCGAGACGAGCGGCGTCACGCCCCTGATCGACCTGCTGTACGGGCCGACGTTCAACGTCGCGGGGCTCAGGTCAGGGTTCCTGGGCCCGGGGACGGGCACGATCCCGTTCGTCGTGCCCGGCAGCGCCACGGCGACGATCGACATCCGCACCGTCGTCGACCTGCCCGCCGACGAGATCGTCGCGGCGATCCGGCGGCACCTCGACGCGAGCGGCTTCGAGGACGTCGACCTCACGGTCTACGCGGCGTTCGATGCCCACCAGACCGATCCCGGTCACCCCATCGTCCAGGCGGCCTACCGAGACCCTGCGGGCCTGGTCGTTCGAACCCGTCGTGTGGCCGATCCAGCCCGGTGGCGGCCCGTGGACGGCCGTCCCCAACGCGTTCGGCGTACCCTGTCTGCGTGGCGCCGCGCCGGGCGGCGGGACGGGCGGCGACGACGAGTACCTGGTCATCGACGGCGACGATCGGACCGCCGGGCTGGCCGACACCGAGAAGTTCCACGCCGACCTGATCCACGCCGTGGCCGACGCGCTGCGACCCGACGCCTGAGGAGACCCGCATGCCCGACAAGACCGTGTACGCCTCCCCCGACGCCAGCGGCAAGCTGCCGCTCTCGCCGCTCACGCGCATCGGCGACACCCTCTACACGTCCGGTCAGGTGGGCGTCGACCCCGAGACCCGGAGCGTGGCCGAAGGCGTGCGCGGCCAGACGCGCCAGACGCTCGTGAACCTTCGCGCCGCCCTGGCACTCGCGGGCGCCGACCTGTCGCACGTCGTCAAGACCACCGTGTTCCTGACCGACATGGCCGACTTCCCCGAGTTCAACGAGGCCTACCGCGAGTTCTTCCCCACGGATCCACCCGCACGATCGACCGTGGGCGTGGTGGCGCTGGCGCGGCCGGAGTTCGTCGTGGAGATCGAGGCGGTGGCGGTGGTGCCGGGGTGAGGCGGCGGCGCGATGGTCGTTCCGGCTCGGTGGCCCGCACCGTGCACCACTTCGTAGGCTGAGGGCGTGCCCGCCTTCACCAAGCACCTCCCTGCGCCGCTGCGCCAGCTGGGGAGGCAGGCGATCGTGCACGGGTGGCGGTCGTACCCCGTCTTCTTCCTGCGCAACCTCCGCCGCGCCGTCCGGCCGGTCACCTTCAACGATTACCTGCACCGCAAGCTGTTCTTCGATCGCAACCCGTTGTTGACCACGTTCGCGGACAAGGTCGCCACCCGCGCCTACGTTCGAGACGTGCTCGGCGAGACGTACTTGACGCACACGTACGCGATCACCGACGACGCGCGCGCCATCGACTGGTCGGCGCTCCCTCGCACGTTCGTCTGCAAGGCCACCCACGGGAGCGGCGGCGTCATCGTCGTCACGGACGACGCCGACCCCGACGCCACCTTGCCGCCTCCGGAACGGGCCCGCTGGAACCGCTTCTTCATCCGGCCGGAACGGGCGGATCCCGCTGCCATGGCGGCGATCTGCGAGCGCTGGCTCCAGACCCCGTTCGGCTGGGGCGCCGGTTCGACGCACGAGTGGCAGTACCGCGACCTCACGCCCCACGTCCTGGTCGAGGAGCTGCTCCGTGCCCCGGACGGCAGCGTCGCCCACGACTACAAGTGCCACGTCTTCGGTGGCACCTGCGAGTTCATCTCGGTCATCACCGGGCGTCGGACGGTCAAGCGCAAGGCGACCTACCGTCCCGACTGGACGCTGCTGCCGCTCCCCGGACAGTCGGAGCCGGAGCTTCGAGATCGACCGGCCGCCGAACCTCGACGAGCTTGTGCGTGTCGCCGAGACGTTGGCGGCCGGCACCGACTTCCTCCGGGTCGACCTCTACGTGGTCGGCGACCGGATCCTGGTGGGCGAGCTGACCAACATCCCGTCGGCGGGTCGAGCGCGTCTCGATCCCGAGGTCGACCGGATGCTCGGAGGGTTCTGGCGGGAGGCGGAGCGGAGGGCCGCGGGGACGCGAGCGCTGGAACGTCGTGGGGCGGCGCGCTGAGGCCCTTGCCTCCTACCCCCACCTCGTACACCCGCGCCCACCCGCTCCGATCGCTGTGGAACAGGGTCCGCGACCCCTCGGGCACCCGTCCCGCCGACGCCCATTGCACCCCTCGAACCTACGGCGCCTCACAGAGGGGTTGCGGCGTCGAGTCGAAGGCGTCCAGCGCAGCGACGGGGTCGGCGCCGCTCGGCACGATCGGGACGCTCGCCTCGTAACGCGCCACGCCCAACTGGCCGTCCAGCGTGTTGCGCCACTCGGCGTCGTGCACGACCTCGATGACGTCGAGGGTCTGCCGAAGCTGCCGGTCGGGTACTCGGAACGACGTCCCTGGGCCCTTGGGCCCCGCCAGCCGCGTGTCCGGATCCGTGAGCCAGGCGATCAGGTCGGTGGCCCGATGCGACGCGGTGGCGTCGATCGCCTGCAGCGCAGCCAGGGTCGCTTGGTAGCCCGCGAACGCGCTCGACTCCATGAGGGCAGCGTTGCGGGCGCGGAACTGCTCCGATGCCTCGGCCCCCACGGGTCGATCGGGCGCCCAGGCGACCACGCGCACGCCGTTGCGCCCCGGAGCCGTTCGTTCGTTCTCCGCAGCGAGGTAGTCCCTCGTCTGCGCGATGGGACCGGTGAGGGGAGCTACGGCAAGCCCTGCATCCTCGGTGATCAGCTGACCCTCGAACGCGATCTGATCGGCCGGGTCGACCATCAGCAGGACCCCGTCCGCCGCTGCCTCGTGGATCGCGTCGAAGATCGGGCCGTATGCCGGGAACCGGTCGGCGGCAGCCGCAACGCCGACGACCTCGCTCCCGCGACCGTGGCGCTCGACCGCGCGTTCCGCCGCCTGCGCACGCAGGGCCCCTTCCTCGTCGTCGGCGTGGACCACGAACCAGCGCCGCACCCCGGCGTTCGCGAAGCGATCCACGAGGACATCGAGGTACGCGTCGGCGCCGGCCTCGACATGGAGGGTGGTGGCGTAGCAGCGCGCCCGAACGGTCAAGTCGATCGAGCCGGCGTTCAGGAACAGGACGCCGTGTTCTGCAGCGGCGCGGGCTAGCCGGTCCGCCTGACCGTCGCCCACGCCTCCCACGAGCACGGTCACGCCCTCCGCCGCGATCATGCGTTCGGCAGCGCGCTCCGCGGCATCGGCACTGGGCGTGACCGCGTGACGCATGATCGTGTCGGCGGCGGCCGGGGCGATGTCACGGCCGTCATGCAGCGCCATGAGGGCGCCGTTGCGGGCGGCGTCGCCGGCGAGGTCGTAGATGGATGCCATGTTGGTCGTCGCTCCGGTCGTGGAAGGGCCGATCACGCCGATCAGCGCCGGCCGGTCGGCAGGATCATCGGGAACCCCGACGCTCACGATCGGCGCCGGTTCCGCGATCAGGGGGACGTCGTACGAGGCGAGCACCTGTTGGATCTCCTCCCAGCGCTCGGCGATGGCGACGTTGAGCAGGTCGCGCAGCTGGTCGTCGCCTGGGCGAACCGCCATGGTCATGGCGAAGCTCATGGGGAGGAACGGTGGGGCGATGTCGGGCGTGATCGGCTCGATTCGCAGGACCTCGCCGTAGTCGCGCGAGAAGTAACCGGCTGCCGGTCCCCACATCACACCGACGTCGACCTCGCCGTCCGCGACCTCCCCCAACACACGATCAGGGGGATTGGGTCGATCACCTCGTGCGGTCACGACGTTCGCGGCCCAGCCCTGGTGGAGCAGCGCGTCGTGGGGCGGGACGCCGGCGTCCTGCATCCCGATCGTGAGTTGTGCGAGAACCGGGTCCTCGATCGACACGATGGTGAACGGTGCATCGCGCCGTGTGACGAACACGTAGGGGCTGCGGTAGTAGCCCACCGTGGTGGTCAGGTTGCGGTACCCGTCGGGAACGCCCAGGAGCACGTCGCATGTCCCCTCCCGGAGGTGGAGGTTCACGATGTCGGGGCTGAACGGCACCCACTCGTAGGTGAGCTCCGCGTCCAGCTCGTCGGCGAGGATGTCGGCGACCTCGTTCTCGAACCCCGCCACCTCGCGTCCGCTGAACGGAAGCGCGTGCGGATCGGCGCAGGCGCGCAGCTCCCAGGTCGGGGCCTGCGCGAACACGAAGGTGCCCGACGCGACCACGATCACGAAGGCGACGACGATGCGGGCGTGGGCACGAAGGCGGAGCCGTGCTCCTGTGGCTGTGCTCGGGCGTTCGCTCATGCGTAGATAAGGTCCTCTCTGGATAGCGGGAGGGGGACGCTTCGGCGTCCCCCTCCAGGTTCACGCGTCGCGCACCGGAGCGCTCAGCGAAGGCCGAACACGTACAGCGTCGAGCCAGGACGGCGGTACCGGTTGGCGTCGTCGGCAGGCGTGTCGGGACCGACCTCGGCGGTGCTGGGGCCACGGCTGGCAATGACGGCGACGTACTGTCGCCCATCCGGTCCGATGTAGGTCATCGGGGAGCCCCGGAAGTCCGAGCCGGTACGGAACGACCACAGCTCTTCGCCCGTCGTCGCGTTCAAGGCACGGAACTCGCCGAGCCTGCTGCCTACGAAGACGAGGTTGCCGCCCGTGCTGAAGACGGCTTGTTCGTTGGTCGAGCTCTCGGTCTTGATCCCCCAGGCCTTCTCGCCCGTGACCGGGTCCCAAGCCTGCAGCTCACCCAGGTAGCCGCCGGGACCCGCGTGGCTCTTGCCGAAGTCCATCAGGATGTAGTTCTCGCCGGGCGCGTACTCGCCTTCGATGCCCGTCAGCGTGTTGCAGCGGTTCTCGGCCGAGAAGTACACCAGGCCGGTCTCCGGCGAGAACGAGTCGTTCATGACGTTGTTGCCGGCAATGAACGGGCACACGTCGAACCCGGCGCCCGTGTAGATCCAGGCGTCGTCACGCACGGCGGGGCGACCCGTATCGAGATCGATCCCGTCGGCCCAGTTGACGCTCGTGTACTTGAACGGCTCGTTGAGGATCTCACCCGTCGCACGGTCGAATACGTAGAAGAAGCCGTTCCGCGCGGGCTTGATGATGACGGCCCGCTCTTCGCCGTCGACCTCGATGTCGGCCAGGATGTTCTGGCCAGGCTCGTCGAAGTCCCACTGATCTTGCGGCGTGTGCGAGTACGCCCAGACCATCTCACCCGACGTACCGTCACGGGCGATCAGCGACGCGCAGTACTTGTTCTGGTAGGTGTCGATGCCGGGTGCAGTCGCCGGATCCCGGCGGTAGTCGGCGTTCCAAGGCGAGCAGTTGGACGTACCGTAATAGAGCATGTCCAGTTCGGGGTCGAAGCTGAACCAGCCCCAAGAGGTACCGCCGCCCGTCTGCCAAGAATCTTCGTACCAGGTGGCCGTGCCCGGGCTCGCGACCTGATCGTCACCGTAGAACGGCTGGAAGCGCTCGGTGATCCCCATCTCGTCGTCCGGACCGGTGTTGTAGTACTTCCAGCGCTGCTCGCCCGTCTCCATGTCGAACGCGGCGATCCAGCCGCGCACGCCCCGCTCGCCGCCCTCGTTGCCGAGAATGACCTGATCGTTGACAACGAGCGGGTTCCCGGGCGTCGTTTCGCCGATGTCGAGGTCTGCGGCTTGAACCTGCCAGTTCACGCTGCCGTCGGCCGCCGAGACCGAGTAGAGTTGCCCGTCCAGCGTGGCAAAGAAGAGTTTGCCATCGGCGTACGCGAGACCGCGCGACTGTGCGCCACAGCAGGCGAGGGCACCCGCTCGCTCCGCGTCCATCTCAGGCTCGAACGCCCACTTGATGACGCCCTCGCGCTCGAGATCCAAGGCGATGACAGCGTTCGGCTTCGGCGTCATGATGTACATGGTGGTGCCGATGACCAACGGTTGCGCCTCGGTCGAGTCCAGCACACCCGGCTGGAAGGTCCATTTCACCTCGAGGTTCTGCACGTTGTTGGCGTTGATGCGGTCCAGGGAGCTGTAGTTCGTCACCGAGTAGTTCGCGTTCGGCATGACGAACTGACCCGGATCGTTCTGCAGCGTCGCGAGCTCGTCGTTGGCCTGCACGCTGGCCGTCACCATGAGCACGGCGACGAAGGCGATCCAGACCGATCGTACGTGGACGGCTGTTCTCATACGTGGGGGTCCTCTCCAGGGGTCGATGCTTCTGGTCGTGCACGCGTAACGGAACGCATGTTCGGGGCTCGTGCGGGTCCAGCTCGATCGTGAATCCAAGTCGCGACCGCGCCGGACACTTAGCGCATGGCGCTCACCTCCTCTTCGGCGATCGCTCCGAACTCGTTCCCCCAACTGTCGCGAACGAACGTGGCGACGGCGGCGATCTGCCGATCGCTCAGCTGGGCGCGGAACGGGGGCATGCCATGCTCCGGGAAACCGTTCAGGATGCGACCGATGAGGAAGGTCTCATCGCCGAGGATCCGGTTGTCGTCCAGCCCCGGCCCGATCTGACCGAGACCCTGCGCGCCATGGCAGACGGCACAGTGGTTGGCGAAAACCGAGGCACCCTCCTCGAACAGGGCCGCGTAGAGTGCGGGATCGAGCTCGGCGCGCTGCTTCGCCGCCCGCTCTCGGGCCGCCACTCCGTCGACGTCGACGAGGAAGAAGACGTCTCCCAGCGACTGACCGTTCACGTCCCCCGGCGCTCTGTCACGAGCGTAGGTATAGAGCGGATGGCCGCCGTAGGTGACCTGAACACTGCCGTCCGGGCGTTCGACCGTGCCGACCAACGATTCGATGATGCCGTCGCCGACCGTGACGTCGCCGTCGGTCGTCAACGGCGGCCAGTTGTTGACGCAGGCGTCGAGGCAGGCGAGCGGCTCGCCGTCCACCCCATCCTCGACGTAGAGATACAGGCTCATGCCCGCGGCGTCGATCAGGACGGGACCGTATTCCCCGCCCTCGGACAAACGAAGGTCCGGCTCCTGCGCGAACGCCATGGACCCGAGCAGTGTGGCCCCGAGAACACCGAGCGCCGTGAGAACGAAACGGGCATATCGCATAAATGGCTCCCCTCTGTCGTGCTGGTATCACGGTCGACCGCCCGCGAGGGCCGCGCTCAGGGCGGCCACCGACAACAGCCTCTCGAGATGCTCGGATTGCGCCGGCAACGTGGCTGAACGACGGGTCGAACGCTGGATTTGTCGTCAACATACTCCGGTCGGGACAAAGTGGAAGGTCAACTGAGGGGTGAGGAGCGACAATGGAAATGGTGTGCCTGCAGGACACGCCCTCATCACCGTCCCGCCGGGCGTTGCGCTGCGCCAGACCCTACGGTCCCGGTCCGAGGTACAACGACCCAACGGCAAGAGCGACACAAGTTGAAAGACCGCTCCGACAGCGCAACGTCGCGCAGCCGATCGGCTTCGGCTGCGATTGCGTCCTATCTCGGAGTTCAGAAGGTCATCTACGGCCGGCGGCGGCGGCCGTCATCAGCACGAGCTTGTCGTTGCAAGGGTCGGACGCGCCGGCTCCAGCGTACGCGTTCCCGCCCGCGATCCGTCTCAGCGAGTCGTCCCCTCGCAGAACGGACACGCCGCCATCAGCGCGTCCAGGTCGACCATGTCGGGCGCGACCTCCACGGCGTCGACCAGCTCGTCGACGCTGGAGGAGGCCGTGAGATGCACGGGTTCATGCTGCGTTCGCCCCACCGACGCGAGATAATCGTGGAACTTGAAGTGATCGCCCCTTGGACGCTCCGAGGCTCGCAACCACACCGAGGGCACGCCGTACGCGTCCGCCGCGATGAGGCCGTGCAGCGAGCTCGACGCGATCGCCTGGCACGACGCGATCTGGTCGACGACCTCGTGGAGGCCCCCGCAGATGTCGATGAGGAGGACGTCGTCGCGCTGGGCCAGGGCCTCGAACTCGGGCAGGTCGCGCTCACGGAAGTGCGGGATCACGCCGAGCGTGTACTGGACCTCCACCGACGGCTGGTAGAGGCGCGGGTACAAGAGGGCGGCGTCGCCGTAGGTCTCCGGACAATCGATCCCCGCGTCGAGGTACTTCTGGCGGCTCAACGGTCCGCGCACGGCGGCGATGTGGCGGGGGCCGACCCGCGGCTTCACGTCGTAGCTCAGGAAGCCCGTGCCCCAGATGACGGCGTTCGGGTCCTTCACGCCACCCAGCCCGCTGCCGATCACGTAGTAGATCGGGCGCCGGCCCAGGTTGAGGACCTCGTTCTTGGACACGACGCGGCGCCCGGAGAAGCCCTCGATGAGCGGCTCGTTGAGCATGTCGCCCCAGTTCTTCGCGACCGGGCCGGTGGGGTGCGGCAGCGCCGCGATCAGCGGCGCCGTCGGCGCGTTGACCATGGACGCCAGGCTGTGCAGGACCTTCTGCGGCGAACGTCCCACCCGGTAGTACTTCTCGAGCGCCTTGCGCGTGCCCGCTCGACTCAATCCTGATGAACTCATGTGGAAACCTCGCGTACTCCATCGCAGGACTCAGGTGCCTGACTGGGGTCTTCGATCGACCGACCTTTGCCATCGTGACCGCTCGTGCGAAAGCGTGCGACGGCAGATGACCATCGGCGGTGACGCTAGGGCGCACCTCGCGACGAGGTCATGTTGGGCGACCGCCGCTCCGTCGCGGGCGCGCGGGTCCATCGAGTCTCGATGCGCACCACGAAGCGCGTTCAGGGCGATCATCGGGATCGACGACTGCACCACGCACCAACCGTCGGCTCAGTCCGTGAACGGGTTCGTGATTTGGACGTCTCCGAGGATCGGGGACGGATCTCCGTGTCGTTCAGCCCCCGCCGCCCCCGGTCAATGCCCGATCCCCACCAGCGGATCCCCCCGGTTGATCGCCAGCGTCGACACGAAGTAGAGGACGACGCCCGCCACCGGCGCCCGCACCTCTTGCACCACGGCGCCCGACCAGTCGCGCACCTCGCCCAGCGCCTGCCCCGCCTCGACGCGGGCGTCGAGGCGCACGGAGGGATACCAGCGGCCCTCGGCCTCGGACGTCGTCACGACGAACTTGTCGATCGCGACGGTCGGCCGGGGCGCGGGTTCCGGCGCACGCATCCCCAACCGCGCCATCACCCGCTCGCTGCCTTCGACGAGCACCAGGACGTCACGCTCGGGGAAGAGACCCTGGCCGCCCGCCTCGGCGAGCACCGCGGGGACGCCCACCGACCCTGCGCCCGCGTAGCTGTGGCCCACCGAGTCGGAGGCCACCACGTACGGGATGCCGAACGCTTGCGCCAGGTCCCGGCCGCGGTCGTCGTTCCGCGCGTGGAGCACGAAGGGCGTGAGCGCCTCGTTGAGGTCGCCGCCATGCAGGTCGACGAGCGCGTCCGCGTGCCGGATCCAGTCGTGTACCAACCAGTGCGCCAGGCGCTGCGAGAAGGTGCCGTCCGGGTCGCCCGGGAACTGACGGTTCAGGTTCTTGCCGTCGTGCGGGTTGACGTAGATGGAGCGCGCCGCGTACGCGGGTCGGTTGACGATCGGCAGGACGACGAGCGCGCCGGCGAGGGACGCGGGGTCCGTGTCCGTCAGACGGTACGCCGCCTCGATCGAGGCGTACTCGGCGCCGTGCACGCCCGCCGTGACCAGCAGCGTCGGCCCCGACCGTTCGCCGCGCACGACGAACACCGGCACCTCGGTGGCCGGATCGGTGGGGGTGGCCACCATGGCGTGAAACCGGGTTCCAGCGGTGGTCGCGGCCACGGCCGCGGGGAGGTCGCTCGTTTTCATTCGGGCATCCCTTCGGCGGCCGGTTCGTGCACGACGACGGAGCCACCCTTCATCACGAACCGAACGGCGCGCAGCGCCGTCAGGTCGACGGTGGGGTCGCCCTCGACGGCCACCAGGTCGGCGATCGCCTCCGGCGCCACCCGTCCGAGACCGGCGAGCGCGAAGACGTCGGCGGCCGTGGTCGTGGCCGAGGTCAGAGCGGCAGCGTTCGCCAGCCCGGCCTCCGCCATCAAGGCGAGCTCGTCGGGTAGCGAATCGAACGGCGTCGAGCGCCAGCCGGCGTCCGTGCCCGCCATGACCTTCACGCCGGCCTCGAGCAGTCGCGCCAGGTTGGCGACGTTGGCGTCGAGCATGCGCTCCCACCGCTCGATGTCGGCGCGCGGCGCGTCGGGCCGCGCGCGCAGGTCGGCGAGCGTGAAGCGGCCCACCGCGAGCGTCGGGCACACGACGGTGCCGGCCTCCGCGAGCGCGTCGGCGACGTCGGGTTCGAAGCGCTGGTGGCCGATGCCGTCGGTCAGGAAGCCCGCGTGCTCCACCACGTCGAAGCCCGCGCGCACGGCGCGCCGCGTCGACTCGGCGCAGAGGCAGTGCGCGGCCGCGACGAGGCCGTGCCGGTGCGCCTCGGCGACGATGGCGTCGAGCTCGGCTTGGGTGAAAGCCGGTTCCCAGGAGACGGTGCGGGGCGTGCCGCCGCCGCTCGCCATGACCTTCACGAAGTGTGCGCCGCCCTTGATCAGCTGGCGCACGCGCTGACGTACCCCCTCGACCCCGTCCGCCTCACCGCCGAAGAACCAACAGTGCCCGCCGGTGACCGTCACGGGTGGTCCCGGTGCGACGATGCGCGCGGCGGCGAACCCCCGCCGCTCCACCTCGTCGGCGAGGTCGACCGCGAGCAACTCGCGGCCACCGCAGTCGCGCACGGTGGTGACGCCCGCGCGCAGCGCCACCCCGGCCTGGTGGAGCGTCCGCGCGCCAAGGACCGCGTCCGATTCGTCGAGCACGTCCAGGATGGGCGACCCGTCCGCCGGCAGCTGCAGATGCACGTGGGCGTCGATCAGACCCGGGAGGAGCGTCGTCCCGCGCAGGTCCACGACGTCCGCACCCGCCGCGAACGCGGTGGGCCCGGGACCGGCTCCGACGTGGGTCACGCGGCCCCCCTCGACGACCACGTCCGGATGGTCGACGACGGGGGCGCCGCCACCGGGGAAGAGCCGATCGGGACGGAGGATCAGGCGAGATGTGGGCATGGCGGCCTCCGAAGGCGCGAGGGGTGTGCGGTGCCGGTCGCCGGACGGGCGGCGGTCGCCGCGACGGGCGGCGGTCACGATTCGAACAGCACGTCGTCGGACTCGGCCAACCGCGCCTCGAGACCCGCCGTCCAGCGCGCGAGCGGCGCCGAGCCGTGCGGCGCGACGCGAGACGCTGCAGCGGGCACGCTGAGCAGATCGTCGACGAGGACCCGAATGGGCTCGGGGTGCCAGCCGAGCCGCTCCGACGCGCCGGCCGCCGCGAACGAGCTCACGCTCAGCTGATGTGCGAGCGGCTTCAGCCGGAGCAGGCCGTCGCTGCCGGTGACCTCGATCTCGACGTCCGCGGTCGCGGCGCCGGCGGGCAACGCCAGGAGGTCGATCGTGGCGATGGCGTCGTCGGCGAAGCGCAAGAGCAGTTGAAGGTGGTCGCGCCGGTCGCCGAGCAGTCGGCTCGCCCGCGCGAACGTGCGCACGGGGAGTCCGCCCGCGGCCGTCGTCGCGAGGTCGAGTGCAGCCATCAGCCAGCGCCGCAAGGTGTCGCCCGGCCGGCCGCCCGTCGCGCCGACCGTGTCGTGGGGGACGCGCACGCCGACGTACACGGCCAGCACCCCGCCCACGTCGCCACGGGCGAGCGCCTCGAGACCCTGGGCACCGGCGAGGGTGGCCCGCAGCTCGGTGCTGACGCGCAAGGCGGCGACGTCTTCGGGCTCGCCGGCGACCGGCGCGAAGACCGCCGTCTCGAGCCCCGAGGAGGCCACCGCACGGACGACGCTCGCGTCATCCGCGGCGGCGCCGGCGAGGTAGACGAGATCCAAGCCGGGTGTCGCCAGCAGCTCGTCGACGGAGCGACACGTCAGGTGGGCGGCCGCCGGCGGCGGTTCGGCGCCCTCCCCCGGCCACCACGCCACCGGGCGCAGCTCCGCCCGGGGCGCACGGTGGTCGGAACGGGTGAGCGCGAACAGCTCGTCGGCGCGCGCGTCGCGACCGACGAACCCCACACGGCGTTCGCCGCTCACGCGCGTGCTCCGAGCGCGACGGGTCGTCCGCTGGACGCCGACTCGACCGCCGCCAGCGCGATCTGCAACGCCTGGCGCGCATCGCGCGGGTCGACCGCCGGGCCCGCACCCCCGCGCACCGCCCTCAGCATCTGGACGAGCTGCGACAGGTAGGCATCGTCGAAGCGCAGCAAGCGCTGGAACACGTCCGGCGCGCTGGCACCGTCGTCGCCGTAGAGCGTGAGCGCCTGCTGATCGAGGTCGTGCGCGGTGATCCGACCCTCGGTGCCGATCAGCTCCAGCTGGTGGTAGCCGGGGTAGCCGGGCGGAGCGCTGTTGTTGACCTCGGCCGACGCCACCGCACCGTTGGCGAAGGCCACGGTGATCGAGATGAAGTCGGGCACCACGCCGTTCGTCCGGGTCACGCGGGTCTCGGCGAACACCGTGCGGGGTTCGTTGCCCAAGTACCAGCCGAACAGGTCGGTCTCGTGGATGGCGTTCGTGAGCGCGACCCCCACCGACCGCTCGGGATCGCCCGTCCAGTGGCGGCGGCTCCAGTACAGGCCCTCCTGTCCCACGCGAGCGCGCCCGCGCCGCTCGTTCTCGCGGAACAGCCGGAGTTCGCCGATCCGGCCGGAACGCACGACCTCGCGCGCCAAGGCGTAGCGGGTCGTCGCGCGACGGCTGTGGCCCACGGTCAGGTGGACGCCCGCCCTCTCGCAGGCGGCGATCATCGCGTCGGCGTCGGCCACGGACGGTGCCATCGGCTTCTCGCACAGCACGTGCTTGCCGGCCGCCGCCGCGGCCTCGGTCTGGGCCCGGTGGCCGAACTCGGGGGTGGCCAGGATGACCAGTTCGACCTCGGGGTGCTCGCACACACGCGCGACCTCGGTGGTCCATGCCGCCCCCAAGGGCGTCGCCAGACGCTCGGCGGCGCCGGCATCGACGTCGGCGGCGATGATCAACCGAGCGAGCCCCGCCGCCCGTTGGAGCGCCGGCACGTGCGCGGTGGCGGCGATCGAACCGCAGCCGATGAGGCCCACGCCCACCGGTCGCACCGACGCGCCGTCGGCTCCCGCTCAAGCGCCGACACGGGATGCTCCCACGCGGTCGCGCAGCTCGCCCAGGTTGTCCCAACCGAGCGCGCGCATGCCCCCCTCGACCTCGTGGATGAGGTCGACGATGGCGTCGCACCAGGGGGTTGCGACGCCCACGGCACGCCCCTTCGCCCGGATCACGCCCGGCTGATGATCGACCTCGGTCGGGCGCTTGCGCACCATGAGGTCCCGCTGGATGCCGGTGTACGCCTTGAGGCCGCCGGAGCTGGCAGCCGCCAAACCGCCGACCACGGCGGAGGCCGCCTCGTCACCTTCGTCGACGCGCGCCGGCTCGAATCCGCCGAAGCGCTCGAGGCGAACGTCGTGCGCGTGCGCCACCGCGGTCACCTCGCGTGCCACGGCCACGTACAGGTCGCGGTCCGACGGACGTCCCAGGACTTCGCCGAAGGGCTGGTCGACGAGCGCCGCCGCGAACGCGAGCACGCCGTAGACGAGCTTCGCCCAGAGGTAACCGAACACGTTGTCCGTCTGCACCGTGGGGACGACGAGCGAGAGCTGGCCCGCGACCTCGCGCAGCCGCGGGCTGAAGGCGCCATCCAGCTCGCCCAGGTACATGGGCGCCTCGTTGGCCAGCAGCACGTGGCCGGGCTCCTGGTAATCGGCACCGAAATGCACGAAGCAGCCGACCGTGCGCGCCGCGCCGACCGCTTCGGCGATCTCCTCCTCGCACAGACCGTTCTGGGCGGACAGGACGTACCCGTCGCGCGCAAGCCTCGGGGCGATCGCCGCGAGCGCGTCGGCGGTGTGCTGGGCCTTGACGGCCAGCACCACACGGTGCACCACCGGCGGGAGGTCGTCGGGGGTGATCGCCCGCAGGGGGAAGCGGTGGTCGCCGCGGAAGCCGCTGACGCGAAGACCGCCGGCCTCGATCGCTTCGACGTGCGCCCGCTCGCGGTCCACCAACACCACGTCGAGACCGCCCCGCGCCAGGTAGGCGCCGATGACGCCGCCGATGGCGCCCGCACCGACGACGTGGATGGGGCCGGCCGACATCAGGTGCGCATCCGCGGGTCGAGCGCGTCGCGCAGCCCGTCGCCGAAGAGGTTGGTGGCGAGGACGGCCAACATGATGGCCAAGCCGGGGAAGGTGCTGATCCACCACGCCAAGCGCATGTAGTTCCTACCTTCGCTGAGCATCGCGCCCCACTCGGGGGTGGGTGGCGCGGCGCCGAGGCCGAGGAAGCTCAGGGCGGCCCCGGTGAGGATGGCGCCGGCGACGCCGAGCGTCGCCAACACGATGACGGGGGCGAGCACGTTGGGGAGCACGTGCCGCACGAGGACGCGGCGGTCACCGGCCCCGAGCGCATGGGCGGCTTCGACGTAGACGTTCTCGCGCGCGGCGAGCACCGACCCGCGGACCACCCGCGCGTAGGTGGGCGTGGCCGCGATCCCGACCGCCACCATCACGTTCGTGAGGCTGGGGCCGATCACCGAGACGATGACCAACGCCAGAAGAATGCCAGGGAACGCGAGCAGCAGGTCGACGAAGCGCGAGATCACCTGGTCGAGCCAACCACCGTAGAAGCCGGACACGAGCCCGAGGAAACCGCCGAGCGCGATGGCGATGCCGACGGACACGAGCCCGATCCGAAGCGAGATACGAGCGCCGTACAGGATGCGGCTGAAGATATCGCGGCCGAACTGGTCGGTCCCCAACCAGTGCTCGGCACTGGGGGGCTTGAGCGACATGAGCGGGTTCTGTCGGATGGGGTCGTATGGCGCGAGCCACGGGGCGGCGATCGCCACGAGCGTCAGCACCACCAGGACGGCCAATCCGATCATCGCGGTCGGGTTCCGCACGAGCTGGCGTACGGCCTTGCGCCAAGGGGACTCGGGCAGCGTCCGGTCAGCGGTCGCGACGGGGGTGACGGTCACGAGTAACGGATCCTGGGATCTACGAAGGTGTAGGAGAGATCGACGATCAGGTTGACGGCCAGGTAGAAGAGCGCGCTCACGAGCACCACGCCTTGCACCACCTGGAAGTCCTTCTTGAGGATGGCGTCGACGAGGAGCCGACCGATGCCCGGCCGTGCGAACACGACCTCGATCACGACGGTGCCGCTGAGAAGGCGGCCGAACTCCAGGCCGACGATCGTCAGGACCGGGATGAGCGCGTTGCGGAGCACGTGCTTGAGCACCACCCGCGATTCGGACAAGCCCTTCGCACGACCCGTGCGGACGTAGTCCTGGCGCATCACCTCGAGCATGCTCGAGCGCACCATCCGCGAGATCACCGCCGCCCCGGCGACGCCGAGCGTGAAGGCGGGGAGCACGAGCCGCTCGATCCCACCGGAACCCGTCGCGGGGAACCAACCGAGCCGCAGCGAGAACAGGAAGATGAGCAGCAACCCGAGCCAGAACGAAGGCATCGACACGCCGAGGATGGCGAAGCTCATGCTGACGCGGTCGATCCAAGTGTTCTGGAAGACGGCCGCCAGGATGCCGAGCACGCCACCGACCAGGAACGCGATGCCCAAACCCGCGAGGGTGAGGATCAGGGTCGCCGGCAAGTTGCTGCCGATCATCTCGCCGACGGTGCGACGTGCCAGGATCGACACCCCGAGCTCACCGCGCAGCGCGCTGAGGACGAAGTTCCCGTACTGAACGTGCAGAGGGTCGTTCAGCCCCATCTGCTCGCGGAGGTTGAGGATGGCCGCCTCGCTGACGGCCATCTCTCCGAGCATCTGAGCGGCGGGGTCGCCGGGGACCAAGTGCAGCATGAGGAACACCAGCAGCGTGACCCCCAGGACGACAGGGATGGCCGACAGCAAGCGCTGCGCGATGTACAGATGCATGGTCCCCTTCGGCCCTCAGGTCCGCTTACTCGTAGCGGGTGGCGTAGTAGCGCGGGTAGGCGTTCTGATCGAAGAAGATGCCTTCGATGTTGGCCTGTTTGCCGAGCAGGTTGACCTGGTCGTAGATCGGCAGGACGACGGCGTCGTCGACCAGGATGTGTTGCGCCTGCGCGTAGAGCTCCAGCCGGGCGTCGACGTCGGTGAGGCGGGCGCCTTCGTTGACCAGGGCGTCGAACTCGGGGTTGGAGTAGTGCGACCAGGTGAAGACCGAGCCGTTGGTGCCATAGAGCATGCGGAGCATGTTGGGGTCGGTGTTCCAGAGTGCCATGCCCACGAAGTTGTAGTCGCCTTCGGCGTTCGATGCGTACCACGGCGACCGCGCCAGCGACTTGATCGACACGTCCATGCCGACCTCGCGCAGCTGTGCCTGGATCACCTGGGTGAGCTCACCGTACTCGGGCACGTCGGCCAGTGAGTTCGCGACGAGCTCGAGGCGACGGCCGTCCTTCACCCGGATGCCGTCGTCGCCGACGACCCAACCGGCCTCGTCGAGGATGCTGCGGGCCATCTCGGGATCGTAGGGGTAGGCCTCTTGTTGGATGCCGACGACCGCACCGAAGGTCGCCGCCGTCATGGGACCGTTGCCGATCGGTGGCACGCCGCCGTAGAGGCTGGCGATGATGCCGGCCGCGTCGGTGGCGTACATCATGGCGCGGCGCACGGCCACGTCGTCAGTCGGGAACTGTTGCGTGTTGATCATGAACTGACGCGCGGAGCCGGGGTACGGCACGTTGATCAGTTCGAGGTCGTCGTTGCCTTCGAGGAACTGGGCGAACAGCGCCGGCACGTCCTCGATGATGTTGGTCTCACCGGTCTCCAACGTGCCGAAGCGCACCTGGTTCTCGGGGATGAAACGGAACGTGATCGAGTCGAGGAAGGCGGGACCGGAGTGGTCGATGACACCAGGACCCCAGGCGTACGCGTCGTTGCGCACCATGGAGACCGACTCCTTGTCGACCCATTCGGTGAGGATGAACGGCCCGGTGCCCACGGGGACGCGGGCGAACCGATCGCCGAGCTCGGCGACCGCCGCGGGCGACACCATGCCGACCGGGCCGGTGGCGATGTTGCGCAGCCAGATGGCACTCGGCTCGGACAGGGTCACTTGGATCTCGTACTCGCCCAGCACCTCGCTCGACACGTACGGCTGCAGGGCGCTGATGGCCGACTGCGACGCGGTCGCCGGGTCCATGATGCGCTCGAAGTTGAACTTCACCGCTTCGGCGTTGAAGGGGGTGCCGTCGTGGAAGGTCACGTCGTCGCGCAGCTGGAAGGTGTAGGTCAGGCCGTCATCGCTGACCTGCCAACCGGTGGCCAGGAAGGGGGTGAGCCCACCCTCGTCGTCGGCGTAGACCAACGTGTCGACGACGTTGTTGAGGATGCGGATGGCGTTCGCTTGACCCGTGACGTGCGGGTCGAGCGTCACGGGCTCGTATTGCATCCCGACGACGAGCGCGCCCTGCGCGGCCGCCGCGCCGAGAAGCGGTACCAGGAGGAAGATCAGGGTCATGAGCCAGAGCTTGGTTCGTTTCACGGAGGGCCCTTTCGGGGTGCGAGAGCGGTGAGGCGACGTGCGGATCGTTGCGGTCTTCCTCAGGCCATGGGGCCCCCTTCCTGCATGGGGCGCCGCACTCGCGCTGCGCGCGGGCGGCCGGTCAAGCGGTCGCGGAGGCGTGGACGAGCGGACGCTCGTGATCGACCGGACGTCGATCGGCGACGATCCGCCCGCCCTTGATCACGAGCGGGACGCGCTGCAGGTCGCGCAGCACGGTGACGTCGGTGGTGGGGTCGCCCGCGACGACGACGAGGTCGGCGTAGGCGCCTTCGCGGACGTACCCCACCCCTTCGATCTCGAGCGCGTCGGCCGACCGCCCGGTAGCGGCGTGGAGGGCCTCGACGTGGGTGAGGCCGGCTTCGACGAGCATCTCGAGCTCGTACGCGGCCTCACCGTGCCGGATGAAGGGCATGGCGGCGTCGGTGCCGGCGATGATCGTCACGCCCGCGGCCTTGGCGCGGCCGGTGGTCTTCCAGGCGTTCGCCACGGCCTTCTTGCGCCAGGCTTCGAGGTTGGGCGCGTTGGCGGGCAGCGCCTTCTGACCCATCTCGCGGAACCGTCCGGCGACGCTGAGGGTCGGGCACAGCACCGTGCCGCGCTCGGCCATCATCGCCAGGTGCTCGTCGGTGAGGTAGAAGCCGTGCTCGATGCCGTCGATGCCGGCCTCGATGGCCCACGTCGCGCCGTCGCCACCGTAGCAGTGGGCGGTCACCTTCCGCCCGTGGCGGTGGGCCTCGTCGATGATGGCCTCCATCGTCTCCTTGGTCATCTCGGGGGCGCTGTATCCCTGGTACCGGCGCACGTGCTCGGTGAGCGACGCGTTGATCTTGATGAAGTCGACGTCGAAGCGGAGGTTCTGGCGCACCGCCTTGCGGCCTTCGGTCGGATCGTCGGCGACGGCGCTCGGCCCGGGCAGGTGGATGCCCGGTGCGAGGTGCTTCTCGCGGTCCATGTGACCGGCGGTGGAGGTGATGCCGAGCCCGCAGGCCCAGATGCGCGGTCCCACCACGTCGCCGCGGTTGATGGCGTTGCGCACGGCGATGTCGGTGAAGCCGCGGGAGGCGGCGTCGCGCACGGTGGTCCAACCGGCCTCGAGGTTCAGGACCGCGTGGCGGTAGTTCTTCATGGCGATGTCGGCCGGGCTGCGGGTGATCTCGCCCGAGAAGAAGGCGTCATCGCCCGGGTCGCCGCTGCCCAGCAGGTGCACGTGGGCATCGATCAGACCGGGAAGGAGCGTCTGGTCGCGCGCGTCGATCACGGGAGCGCCGTCGGGGACGCGGACGTCGGCCGCTGGCCCCACTCGGGTCACGCGGTCGCCCTCGACGACCACCATCACGTCGCGCTGCGGCGGCGCACCGGAGCCGTCGAACAAGCGGCCGGCGTGGACGGCGAACGGACCTTGGGGTGAACCGTCGAGGATTGACATAGCGAAACGTAACAAAAGCCGGGGTGTGTACGCCGATTCGCGCCGGATGCATGAGTACACACCCGCCGCGCCGTGCCACGGCGTTTCGGGAACCGAGCAAGTCGATCAGCGTCCTGGACGCGTCTCCATCCACGCGCGGGAACGACGTCGCTCACGGTCGGGTCGAGACGTACCTTCGACGGGCGCCGTCACCGACGGCACTCGTGCCACACTCGCCTGTTGCAATCGGATGCACTGATAGCATCGCGGCACGTCGATGCGCCCCGCGATGTCACGGCCGCCATCCCGCTGACAGACGGCGCTCGGGGCCCGGGGTGAGGAACGAGGAGCGATGCGCATGCAGCTCGATCGGGCGATGCCGGTCTCGCTCGCCACGCAGCTGATGGGACAGCTCGAGTACGCGATCGCATGCGGCGACCTCAAGCCAGGCGACCGCCTGCCGGCGATGCGTCCGTTGGCCTCAGAGCTCGGCATCTCGCCGGTCACCGTCGCCGCCGTCTATCGCACGTTGGGCACCAAGGGGCTCGTCGTATCTCGGGTGGGCGACGGCACCTACGTGAGCGGCGGCCACGCCCTGCCCGTTCTGCGCGCTGCCAGGGAGAGGGCCGTCGAGCGCGCCGTCGACCAGCTGCTGCTCGTCGCCCAGCACCACGACCTCGACGTCGCGGAACTCGTCCAGCGGGTGCAGGTCCGCCATGCGTGGCACGAGCGCCGCGCGGTCCGGTTCCTCTTCGTGGGCATCTTCTCCGAGGCGACGCGAGGTTACGCGCACGACGCGTCGGCGGCGCTCGGCCTCAGGGACGCGGTCGACGCCACGACGATCGACGACCTGCGCCGAGGTCGCGCGCCCGCGCCACTCGAGACGTACGACGCCGTCCTCACGATCGGGTTCGAGCTCGCGACCGTGCAGGAACTCGTGGCTGACGCCACCCGCGTCGCCGCCGTGCCGTTCCTACCGTCGGAGGGAACGCGCAGGCGGCTCGCCCGCCTGCAGCCGGGCGACCACGTCCTCGCGATCGCCACCTACGCCCGGTACATGGGCGTGCTCAAGTCGAGCATCGAGCGCTTCGCCCCCCATGTCGAGGTGGCCCTGGTCGAGACGTCCGAGAACCCGGAGGTCCAGGGCCTGCTCGGGCGCTTCGATGCCGTCGTGTACGCCACCGGCTCCGAGCGCATCTTGCCGCAGGTCCCGCGTGCGATCCCGACGATCGAATACCGGCACGTGCCCGTGGCGCAGGCGGTGGTGCAGGTGGCTGAAGAGGTGCTGACGGAGCGGGGGGCGGCGGTGGTGTGAAGACTGGCAGGGATTTGTCCCCATCGTTGATCGGGCGCGAGCAGGACGCGTCTCACCATCCCGACACCGCAAGGCGCCAGCGGAGCCTCCCCGGCACCGCCACCAATATCAGGTGTTGCGAATATTGCGGTTATCCGCTACCATACGAACCGAAGGGAGGTCGCCATGACGTTCGCTGCAACGAGATCCAACGAGCCGTACGTTCCGAACGACGCGGACACGGCCCTCGCGCAAGAGTCGAGCCGGAAGCTCGGCAGGCTGCTCGGCAAGGCTCGCCACGACGCCGTCCGGGTCCAGGTCCTGAGCGTGGACAGCGCGGAGCCCGTCGTGACGCTGCCTGCCCCCGCCCTCGATCTCCTGCTCCGCATCCTGAGTGAGATGGCGCAAGGCCACGCCGTCACGCTCGTTCCGCATCACGCCGAACTCACGACCCAGCAAGCTGCCGACGTCCTCAACGTGTCCCGCCCGCACTTCGTCAAGCTCCTCGAACGAGGCGTTGTCCCCTTTCACAAAGTAGGCACACACCGGCGCGTGCTCTTCCGCGACGTCGCGGCGTACAAGCAGCGCGTCATGGCCGAGAGCGAGGAGGCGCTGGAGACGTTGGCGGCGTTGTCGCAGAGGCTTCGCTTGGACGAGAGCGGCGACGAAGACTAGGCCGCGTGTCGAACTTCACCGCGCTCTACGACGCCTGCACGCTGTACCCAGCAACGGCACGCGATCTGCTGATGTGGCTTGCGACGACGGGGTCGTTCCGCGCAAAGTGGACGGCTCATATTCACGACGAATGGATTGCCAGCTTACTGAGGAAACGCCCTGACTTGAGACGGGAAGACCTGGAGGAAGTCCGTCGACTCATGGACGCCGCCGTCCCAGATTGCATCGTAGAGGGTTACGAGGCCTTGACCGGAGCCCTGACCTTGCCCGATCCAGACGACCGTCACGTACTAGCGGCGGCGATCCAAGGACGGGCCAACGTCATCGTGACCTACAACCTGGCGGACTTCCCGAGCGAGACACTGGCGACGTACGGACTCGAAGCGCAACACCCTGACGAGTTCGTCGCACATCTCATCGACCTAGACGACCAGATCGTCTTGACCGCAGTTCGGAAGATGCGAGCGAACCTCCGAACACCACCCGTGAGTGCGGAGGAACTCATCGCACGACTCGAAGCCCGTGAGTTCATCGAAACGGGCGCGTTCTTGCGGCGAGCCGTGGGTTCCTTCTAGGTCATCGTCCTGGAATCCCGTCGCGTCCCTCCGACGGGACCGTCACCATCCCAGCCGCCGCACGGACACACAGCCTCGCGCGCGGTGCCCGGCCCCATCATGCACCCACCTCCAACATCCCCCGCACCCTCGCGACCACGACCTCCCCCTCCCCATCCGCCAACCCCAGCGGATGCACGTAGAACCCGTTCGGGTCGTCCTCGTACGGCCCCAACACGATGCGCGGATCGCCCTCGCGGAGCACACGCAACAGGTCGTCCCGCCCCACCCGCGCCTCGGGCCCGAGGAGCCCCAACGTTCGCGGACACGGCTGCCCCTGCCGTCCGTCGGGCAGCACGCTCACCGAAAGCCCCTGGATGCCCCGCAACCCCTCCGCCACCCGCTCCGCCCGCGCCAGCAGCGCCGCGTAACGCGCGTCCTCGTCGGCGGCAACCGCCAGCTCGACGGCGGTCAGCAAGCCGATCACGTCCTCCTTGGTCGACTTGAAGGCGCGGCCTACCCCGTGGATCGGCGCGTTGATCGCCTGGATGGTGGCCACGAGGTCCGCACGACCGAGCACCACCCCGCTGTCCTGCGGACCCTGCAGGCCCTTCCCGCCGCTCACCACCACGAGGTCGGCGCCGCGTTCGGTGAAGCGCCACAGGTTCTCGGCGGGCGGCACTAGTGCGGCGGCGTCGACGATCACCGGCACGCCCTGCGCGTGCGCCAGTTCGACCACCCGCTCGAGCGGGATGCCGTCCCGTTCGTACGGGCGGCCGGCGGTGTAGAGCACGGCGACCGTGGGCGGCGTCAAAGCCACCGACAGATGCGCCTCGGGCGTCGCGTTCTGCGCGTACCCCACCTCGAGCAGGTCGACGCCCGCCTGCCGAACATTCTGGACGTAGGGGCTCATGTGCACGCGTTGCACCACGACCCGCGGCCGCGAGCGGCCGGGGTCCGCCGGTGCCGTCAGCTGCAGCACGAACGAAGGGTCGAAGCGCGCCGCGCACGCCACCGTCGCCAGCACCATGCCTGCCGACGCCCCGTTGGTCACCGCCGCCGCCTCGTTGCGCGTCAGTTCCGCCAGCCGCCGCCCAACCGCCGCGTGCAGCTCCCGCAGGTCGACGAAGCCGTCGCGCGCCGCCGCCATCGCCTCCCACACCTGCGGATGGATGCGGGTGCCGCCGACGATGCTCACCGTCTCGTACCCATTGATCACGCGCCGCACGCCCAGGCGCGCGTACACGTCCTCAGCGATCGACACGGTAGCGCTCCACGACGGCGGGATCGATCTCGATCCCGAGCCCGGGCCGGTCGGGCACCGGCACCCGCCCGTCGCGCACCGACGAAGCGTGACCGACGGGCTCGAACGCGAGCACGTCGCGCAGCGGGTTGGCCGGCACCGAGCACTCGTACGTCCAGAAGTTGGGCGCCGAGGCCGCCAGGTGGACCGACGCCGCGGCGCAGAGCGCCCCCGATCCGCCCACGTGCGGCGCGTAGCGCGCGTGGTACAGCGTCGCCAGCGCCCACAGCTTGCGCGTCTCGGTGATGCCCCCCGAGCGGCAGACGTCGGGCTGGATGACGTCGATCGCCTCGGTGCGCAACAGCTCGTGCATCCCCCAGCGGGTGAACTCGCCCTCGCCGGCGGCGAGGGCGATCGACGTCGCCGCACGCAGCTTCGCGTAGGAACCGCGGTACTCGGTCCGCACGGGCTCCTCGAACCAGGCCACGCCCGTCTCCTCGAGCATGGCGGCCACCCGCAGCGCTTCGGGGTACTCGTAGGCGCCGTTGGCGTCGACGTAGATCGCCACGTCGTCGCCCACCGCGTCGCGGATCGCGCGCAGCACGCTGCGCTCGGTGGCCACGTCGCGACCGATCTTCACCTTCAGCGACCGGAACCCCCCCTCCACGAACCCGGCCGCCCGCGCCGCCATCGTCGGCGTCTCGTCGACCGTCACGGACGAGGCGTAGGCGGCGACCTCACGGGCGGTGCCGCCCAGCAGGCGCGCCACGGGTTGCCCCACCGCCTTGCCCATCACGTCCCACAGCGCGATGTCGATACCGCTCATCGCCTCGAGCAGGATGCCGCGCGAGTGCCCCGAGAACGAGCCCTGGCTGCGGTACAGCCGTTCCCAGATGGTCTCGACGTCGAAGGGATCGGCGCCCACCACCAGCGGCGCCAGCACGTCGTTGACCAGGTCCGACCAGGCGCGCGGCTGGTAGCGGGCCAGGCACTCGCCGTACCCCACCACGCCGTCGTCGGTCTCCACCCGCACGAGCGCCGTGTAGAAGGCCGTGAACGTGGCCACGCCGGTCCGGAACGGCCGGTCCAGCGGGGCGAGCAGGGGGATCGCTTCGATGCGGGTGACCTTCATGGGACTACCCCTTCGTGGAGCCGATGGTCAGCCCCTTGACCAGGAAGCGCTGCACGAGCAGCACGAACACCAGGAGCGGCACCAGTTGCACCGTCGCGGCCGCCAGCAGCGGTCCCCACGCCACGCCGGTCACCGAGCCGAGCATCTCGCTGATGATGGCGGGCGCGGTGCGCGCGTTCGACGTCGTGAACAGGAAGGCGAACAGGAACTCCTTCCACGCGTACACCACCACGAAGACGATGCTCGCGACGATGCCGTGGCGGCTGAGCGGCAGGATGATCCAGAACAAGAGCTGCAGCACGTTGGCGCCGTCGAGCTTGGCGGACTCGTCGAGCTCGCGCGGCACCTCGTCGATGAACGCCTTCATCACCCACGTCGAAAGGCTCACGAAGAAGGTGGCGTAGAGGACGATCAGCACGAAGTGCGTGTCCTGCAGGTTGAGCGCGCGCACCACCGGGTAGAGCGGCAGCGTGATCACGATCGGCGGGAACATGCGCACCGCCAGCATGCCGAACGCCGACCAGGTCAGCAGGCGCGAGCTGTAGCGCGAGTAGGCGTAGGCGGCCGGGATGCTCACGATCAGCGTCAGCGCCCCGGCGCCGAGCGTGACGATCGCGCTGTTGAGCAGCGTCGGCGCGAACTCGGGCCACTGCCGGAACAGGTTCACGTAGTGGTCGAAGGTCGGCGTGAAGAGGAGCGAGGGTGGGAACTCGAAGATCCGGTTGCTGGCCTTGAACGACGACACCACGACCAGCACGATCGGCGCCACCGACCAGAAGATCACCAGCGCCAGCAGCGACCACCGCACGACGTTCCCCGGCGCACGCCTACCGAGCATCGCGCACCATCGTCCGGTAGAGGTTCCAGAGGTAGATCGACGCCAGCAGGGCCGTGACCGCCACCATGATCAGCGCCGTGGTCGCCGCGATGCCGAAATCGTAGTAGCGGAAGCCGTTCCGGAAGAGGTAGATCGACAAGAGGTCGGTGGAGCCGAGCGGCCCCCCTTGGGTCATGATCCAGACCACCTCGAAGGTGCGGAACGCGAAGATGTAGCGGAACATCAGCGCCACGAGCACGGCCGGCATGATCGACGGCAGGGTGATGAAGCGGAACAGGTCGATGCCGCGTGCGCCGTCGATGCGCGCCGCCTCGTAGAGCTCCTGCGAGACGCCCATCACGGCGGCGTAGAGGATCAGGAACGTGAACGGCGTGTTGAGCCACACCTCGAGCAGCACCACCACCGCGAACGCGTGCCAGGGGATCACCGTCCAGAGGATCGGTTCGATGCCCATGAGCCCCAGCAGGTAGTTCACGAACCCCGTGTCGGGCTCCAGGATGAACTTCCACATCAGCACCGCGATGACGGCGCTGACCGCGTAGGGCGCGATGATGGCCGAGATCCACAGCTTCTGCAGCCGGAACTGGGTGGCGAGCAGCACCGCGATCGCCAGGCCCAGGAAGATCTCGAGGTAGACGACCACGTTGACGAAGAGGACGGTGTTCCATAGCGCGCCCCAGAAGCGGTAGTCGGCGAACACGGTGCGGAAGTTGTCGAGCCCCACCCAGGTCGGGTCGAGACCGAACGAGGAGCGGAAGAACGCCATGCCGGCGGCACCGAGGGACGGGAACACGAGCACCACGAGCAGCAAGAGCTGCACCGGTGCGATCAGAAGATAGGGGACGAGCCGCGACCAGCGCTCGGACCGCTTCTCGCGCCGCTCGCGTTCGGGGGCGAGTACCGCCAAGGAAGACCCTCTCAGACGAAAGATGGGTCGGGGCCCGGAGGCGGGCCCCGACCGGGTGTGCGGCTCAGCCGCGGATGAGGGCCTCGAGCCGCGGGGCGAGTCGGTCCATCGCCGCTTGCGGCGTCGCGGCGCCCAGGATGGCGGACTGGACGGCCTCGGTGATGATGTCGGCCGCCTCGGTGGAGCGGTCGAACGCGGGGAGCGGCACGCGGGCGACGGCGAGCGCCTTCTTCTCGGCCTCGGCGTAAGGCAGGCTCGAGTTGAAGGTCGGCTCGTCGTAGGTCGAAGCGCGGGTGGGGCCGTTGCCGTTGAGCGCCATCGCCAGGTGCGCGTCCTTCGAGGAGAGCTGCTGGATGAAGCTCCAGGACAGGTCCTTCTGCTGCGACGCCTGGGGATCACCATCGACCAGTACTCGGTCTTGACGGGCGCCACCTCGAACTGTCCGACCAGCTCTTCGGACACCGGGATCGCCATCGTCTGGACCTGACCCGGGAACTGCGAGGCCTCGGCGTCGTTGTAGATGCGGTTGCGACCCATGCCGCCCACGCACATGGCGGCGCGACCGGTCTGCATCCACGTGTCGAGGTCGGTGTTGGCGATCGAGATGAGGCTCTGCGGCAGCACGCCTTCGTCGAACATCTCGCGCAGCATCGTGAGCGCCTTCACCATGGGCGGCTCGGCGCACACGACCTCGTAGTCGGTGGTCACGAAGTCGCCGTTCCAGGCGCGCGCGATGTCGGTGGTGTTGGCGTGCATCTGGCCCGAGCCCGGCAGCACGAAGCCGTAGACCGGCTGCCCGTCGGAGCGGGTGAACGTGAGCTGGCGGGCGATCTCGGCCATCTCCTCGATCGTCTGGGGCGGGCCGGAGACGCCGCGCTCGTCGAAGTAGGCCTGGTTCCAGTGGAGGCCCGAGGTCGAGTGGCGGACCGGAACGCCGTAGATCTGACCGTCGATCGTCAGGCTTTCACGCATGCCCGGGAAGAAGTCCTCGAAGTCCTCGATCGGGTCGGACGCCAGGTACCCGTCGAGCGGCTCGAACAGGTTGGCGATGCGTGGGAACAACTGCGTGTTGAGGATGTAGCCGACGTCGAGGTTCGTCTGGTTGAGGCTGGCCTCGCGGAAGAGCGTCTCGTGCACTTGGGCGATGCCGGCCGTGCGCCAGTCGATGCTGTCGATGCCGTGCGCCTCCAGCCAGGGGGCCACGACATCGCCGCCTTCCCCGGTGGTGGCCACGGTCTGGTGCACCGCGTGCGACACCACCACGAAGGTGCCGCCTTGCGCGAAGACGCGGAACGGCAGGCTGCCGGTGGCCGCGAGCAGCGCGGCGGTGCCGCCGAGCTTGAGGAACTGGCGTCGATCGATGATGTGGACGGGCTTCTTCATGGGGCGTCCTTTCGAGAGCGGGGGATCTGGGGGATGGGGCGCGGGCGCGTCGCTACGGTCGGGGCACCTCCTTCCGAAGGGGTGGCGCGGGCGATCTCGAGGGCGTCATGGGTCCGCCGCGTACCGACCGGCGGAGAGGGTGTTCCGGTAACCCAGGCGGGCGGAGATGCGTTCGGCCGCGTCGAGCAGCAGACCGGCGTACGTGTCGGCCTCGAGGTCGAGACGGATGGCGTCCTTGGGACCCGACAGGCTCATCGCGGCGACGGCCCGACCCTCGCGGGCACGGATGGGGACCGCGATGCAGCCGCGGCCCAAGCGCGAGCTCCTCGCGCTCGATGGCGTACCCGCGGGCGCGGACCTCGGCGAGCTCGGCCCGCAGGCGAGCGGGGTCGGTGATCGTGTGGACGGTGTAGGCGGGGAGGGTGCGGTCGGCGAGCCACGCCTCGAGCGCCTCGGCCGACTCGCCCGACAGCAGTGCCTTGCCGAGCGCGGTGGCGTGCAGCGGTGCGTGCCGACCGACGAGCGTGTTGCCGCGCTTCATCTTGGGCCCGTCGAGGTGGAAGAGGTACATGAGCCGGTCGTCGTCGGGTACGGCCAGGTTGGCCCCCAGCAGGGTGGCCGCCATGAGCGCGTGCAGCTCGGCGTAGGCGTGGCGGAACTCCTCGTACTCGTTGATGGCGGCGCCTGCCAGCGACACGATCGTGGGACCGAGACGGTAGGTGCCGGTCTCGGCGTCGAAGCGCAGGAAGCCGGTCTCGACCAGGCTCGAGAGCGAGCGCGACAGCGCGCTGGGCGACAGCTCCAGCGCACGCGCCAGGTCGACCTGACGCCAGGTCGGCCGGTCTTCGCGGAAGCGCGTGAGGATGGCGTGGAGCTTGGACGCCATCTGCATGGACGGTCCTCCAGAACGCGCGCACGGGCCCTATGAGCGGCCCCGGGTGGATGCGCGAACGTTACACGATGGTTGCGATTCTCGCAAGCGTCGTGCATGATGCGGACACCATGATGCGACCACCCGAGCCCAGGAACGCCTGAGCGCGATGCCCTTCGACCTGCTGGTCTCTGGCGGCATCGTGCTCGACCCCGACACCGGCGCACGTACCCGGGCCGACGTCGGCATCACGGACGGCCGCGTCGTGGCCATCGAGCCGAACCTCGAGGGCGCCGCCGAGCGCCTCGACGCCGCCGGCGCCTTCATGATCCCCGCGCTTGTGGACGCCCACACCCACGTCTATCCGGGCGCGACGCCCCTCGGCGTCGATCCGGACGTGTTGGCGCCCGCGTCGGGCGTGACCACCTGGGTCGACGCCTGCTCGGCGGCGCAGGAACTTCGAAGGACTCGTGCGCTTCGTTTCGAGCGCTCGCCGCTCACGATCCGCGCCTTCGTCCATTTGTCCTACGTCGGGCTCGTGCCGGTGGGTCACACCGAGCAGCGCTTCGGCGAACTGTTCGACCTGCGGCTCGCCGACGTCCCCGCCTGCATCCGCACGATCGAGGCCTTCGCGCCGCTGACCATGGGCGTGAAGGTGCGTCTGGGCGCGAACTCGACGGGTGCGCACGGCATGGACGCGCTGCGAGGGGGCCGCGCGGTGGCCGACGCCACCGGCACGCGCCTGATGGTCCACATCGCCGAGCCGCCGCCGCTGCTCGACGACGTGCTCCCTACCTGAAGGAGGGCGACCTGGTCGCCCACTGCTTCACCGCGGGGCTGATGGGCATCTTGGACCGCAGCGGCACGCTGCGCGAGAGCGTCCTGCGCGCGCGCGACCGGGGGGTGCTGTTCGACGTGGGGCACGGCAACGGCCCGTTCTCGTTCCGCGTGGCCGGCGCGCGCTCGAGCAGGGTTTCGCCCCCGACCTGATCTCGTCCGACCTGCACGCCTACAACGTCGACGGACCCGTTTTCGACCTCGCGACCACGATCACCAAGTTCCTGGCGCTGGGGATGCCCTTTGAGGACGCGTTGCGGCGCGCGACCGTCGTGCCGGGCGCACTCGTCGGCGACGGCGCCGGCACCCTGCGCGTGGGCGGACGCGCCGACCTGGCCGTGGTCCGGCTGGCGCGCGAGGACGTCACGCTGGGCGACTCGCGCGGCGAACTCGTCACCCACGACGAACGCCTCGTCGTCGACGCCACCGTGCTGGCCGGCCGCCGCCTGCACGCCGATCCGAACGCCCGGCCCCAGGGCCGGCGCAAACCCGGGCTGCCACCCGTCGACGCGCGTCTCACGCGCCCGCCTGCCTGAACACCGCTCAGGAGGTCCGATGCCCAGCCCCGCCTCGCCCCACCTCGCCCACCCGCGCCTGGCCCGGTTCGACCCGCTGGAACGCATCCTCTACTTCGACGACTTCGACGAGGGCACCCACGGTTCCACGCGCACATCGGCAACTACGAGGGCAGCCTCGACACGCTGCTGACGCCGTACTCCGACCTGCGCCCGGCGCAACTCTCGAACCTGACGATGTGGGACGTCGGCAGCATGGGGGCGATGGACGGCACGTACGCGCTCAAGCTCGCCACCCGGCCGACGCCCGGACACATGGCGATCCTGATCAAGCGCCAGACCTGGCGCGAACTCGCCGACGTGCGCTTCGAGGCCTACCTGGCGTACAAGCCGGAGCCGCGCGAACTGTCGCTGGGCGAGCTCGACGTGCGCGCCTTCGGCGTCGGCTTCGACCTGCAGGACGACACCACCCGCTGGATGCCGCAGTACCGTTTCCTGAACGCCCGAGGGGGGCAAGCCCGCCGCCGGCGACACCCCCGACCAGGCGAGCCGCAAGACGCCGCGCGGCAAGTGGCAGCAGCGCGACGAGACGAGCGCCTTCCACGCCATCGGCGGCTCGGGGCGCACCGTGTCGCACTGGCACCTGGCCGACGAAGGCTGGCACGACGTCCCCGGCGGCGCGCAGGTCATGTGCTACAACAAGATCTGGACCAAGGTGAACTGGTTCTACGTGCGCGTCGACCTCGACTTGAAAGGCCGACGCGTCACGCGACTCCAGTGCAACGACCTCGTGCTGGGCGAAGAGCCCCTCGAGTACATCGCCTTCCCCGCCATGCCCAACCTGCGCGGGATGCTCAACGCCTTCGTGTGGATCCAGACCGACACCGCCAAACGGGCCTTCCTCTACATGGACTCGGCCGTCCTGTCGACGGGGCGTGCGTCGTGATGCGGCAGAGCCATACCGCCGTGGTCGCGCGCAACGAACGCTGGTCGGGCCCTGTTGAGACCCAGCCGTACGAAGCGGCGTGGGCGAGCGAGGCGAATCTGGTTCCTGCGCGTGCTCGAGACCCCCGAGGGGCCGCCCGGCGGCAGCCTGCGCGTGCAGGTCTCGCCCGACGGCATGCACTGGTGCGACGAAGGCGGAACCCTCGACCTGCCGTCCGACCCCGACGTGCCCACGTTCGTACGCGTGCGACGCTTCGGCGGCTGGCTGCGGTTGGCGGGCACGCTACCCGACGGCGTGGCCGCCACGGTCATCGCGTACCTGGTGCTCAAGGAGTGACGATGCGCATCACCGACGTGGAGGCCTTCGAGGTCGCGAATACGCCTTCCGGGCGCAGACCCTGTCGTCGTTCGGCGTGAGCTACCCCGCCCGCGTGCGCACGTTCGTTCGCGTCCACACCGACATCGGCCTCGTCGGCCTGGGCGAAGCCGGCCCCAGCGCCACCCACCCGTTCACGCTCGGCGCCCTGCCACGCCGCTTCGACGTCGGTCGTGAAGGACGCCATCGTCGGCGAATCGCCCGCCGACCACCGCTGGCTCGCCCGCAAGCTGTTCCACGGTCCCGAAGCGACCGCGATCGAGGCCGCTCGCTTGCTGGGACCTGCTGGCGCAAGCCGCGGGCGTGCCGCTCTATCGGCTGCTGGGCGGACAGGGCCACGTGGACGCCGTGCCGGTGGCCGCCTACGCCTTCTTCCGGCTCGCCAACCGGGCCGGTGAGGGGCGCGTGGATCCTCGACGGCATGGTCGAACACTGAAGCCACCTGCACGAAGACCTCGGCTTCGGGACCGTGAAGATCAAGCTCGGTAGCGCACACATCCCCTCGACGAACTCGAGGTGGTCGAGCGCGTCCGCACTGCCCTCGGTCCGCGCGTCGGCCTGCGCGTCGACCCGAACGGCTCGTGGAGCGTGTCGACTGCGCTGCGCGCGCTGCGGCGGCTCGAGCCGCTCGACCTCGAGTACGTCGAGGAACCCGTCCGGGCGCAGGGCACCGGCGACGCCACCGTGTCCACCGACAGCCTGCGCCGCCTGCGCGCCGCGACGACCACCCCCATCGCGGCCGACCACTGCTACCGCCCCGACCTCTTGGCGCTCGTGATCCGCGCCGAAGCCGCCGACGTGGCGCTTGCCGACCTCTTCGGCGCCGGCGGCATCACCGAAGCGAGGCACTACGCCCGGATGGCGGCCTCGTTCGGCCTCGGCGTGGCGCTGCAT
>CAVSJH010000001.1:0-641695 GCA_963728245.1 uncultured Trueperaceae bacterium | reverse complement strand
CGCCGCCTCACCCACATCCTCCTCCGCCTTCGCGCCATCGCCATCACGTCCGGCACCCCCGTCACCGCCGCCGGCACGCCGTGCATCGCCGGCCCCGCGCCCTCGGCCGCCGTGACGATGCCGGCGTCGATCGTCGCCTGGCCTCCCCGTGGCCTCCTGTTCACCCCAGACGGCCTCCCACGCACGTGCGATGGAGGAGGCGTCGGCAACACGACGATCCTCCTCGAACATCGCGGCGATCGCGCGGCCGTCATCGTCTCGTCCCTCGGTCGTGTCCGCTGGGAACGCCGATGAGACGCCGCGGCTTCACGATCGTCGAGGTGCTGGTGGCGCTCACCCTGGTGGCGATCCAGCTCCCGATGGTGGTCGCGACGGTGACCGCCGCGACGACGCTCACCCGCAGAGCGCAGGCGATCGTCGACGCCATCGACCCGTCGACGGCCGCGGAACGGTGTACCGCGCCATGAACGCGCCCCGCGGCTTCACCCTCGTCGAGGTGCTCATCGCCTTGGCGATCGGCACGCTGGTGCTCGGTCTGGCTGCCGCGACGACCGCTTCCGCCCGTCGTGTGAACGAGGTCCTGGAGACGCGCGCGACGGCGATGGCACGCACCGTCGCGGTACCACAACTGCTCGTCGGCGCGATCGGACGTGCCGGCCGTGGCATCGACGGGTGTGGTCTGGAGGTCCTCGACGCGGGCCTCCGCGTCCGCTCGACCGCGATCGATGCGGGTGACGAGGTCGCGACGGTGGTCGACGTGCTCGCGGGCGTCGACGGCAGCGGTCGGGCGGCGCTCTACCACCGGGTGCAGCCGTACCCGAGGCAGCCGTGGCTGGAAGACGTCGGCACGTTCGTCGTTCGCGAGGTGCGCGACGAGGCCGGGTCGTGGCGCCTCCCGACGCCCGACGGGGCCACACGGTGGACGGGACTGCGCGTGGAGGTCGGTTGGCTCGACGGGGACGTCCGCGCGTACGATCTCGCCTTGCCGCACGCACCTTGCCTGGTGGCGGCGCCGTGAAGCGGGCACCGCGGGAGGGCATGATCCTCGTCGCCGTCCTGCTTCTCACGCTTGCGACGTGGCTCCTGCTGGCAGCGATGCTCAGCGTCGCGTACCTGCAGTACCGGCTCGCGCTCGGCGCGGAGCGCGGCACGGTGGCCGGTGCGGCCGCTCGAGCGACCGTGGAGGACTTGGCGCTCGAGGCGCGGGCCGGTCGCGTGGCGGGCGGTCCGTGGCCTACGTCGGTGAGCGTCGAGGACATGGGCACATGCTCGTTGCTCGTGACCGAGGTCACGAGCAACGACACGTGGTGGCGGATCGGCGTCCGCGCGACCTACGAGGGTGCGGTCGCGGTCCGGGAGGTGACGGTCCATGTCCCGTGACCGTGCCGGTCGCCGGTTGACGCGCCCCCGCCCCGGGTGCGACCATCCCTCCGATGACCACGCTCCGCGCTCGCCTCTGCGCCGCCTTGCTCGCGGCGGGTCGACCCGTGCCCGCCAAGGACCTGCAGCGGCTGTTGGAGTCGACGCCCGAGGGCCTCGAACGGGCGCTCGCCGACCTGCGCGACACGCTCGCGTCGGCCTCGTTGGGCGTCGAGATCGAAGCCGTGGCTGGGGGGTACCAGCTGGTCGTCTCGCCCGCCGTCGCGCCGCAACTGGCGGGCCTGCTGGCGCCACCCCCCATCCCCAACCTCTCCGCGGCCGCGCTCGAGACGCTGGCGCTGGTGGCCTACCACCAGCCGGTCACGCGTGGCGAGCTCGAGGCCGCCCGGGGGGCGAGCTGCACGTCGACCGTCGAGACGTTGCTCGAACGCGAGCTCATCAAGGTGGTGGGGCGCAAGGACGTGATCGGGCGTCCGTCGCTCCTCGCGACCACCGAGCGTTTCCTGATCGAGTTCGGGCTCCGGTCGCTGGACGACCTGCCGGCCCTGAGCGAACAGCCCGACGCGTTCTTGCGTGGCTGACGGGGCGAGCGGCGAGCGTCAGTTCGGGCGCATCACCAGGTAGCGCACCGCCGCGCGGTACCCCTCGACGCCCAGGCCCGCGATCGTCCCCACGCACACGGCGCCGGTGAGGGTGACGTGCCGGAACGACTCACGAGCGTGGATGTTCGACAGGTGGACCTCGATCACGGGCAGGTCGACCGACGCGATCGCGTCACGCAGCGCCACCGACGTGTGGGTGAGGCCGGCCGGGTTGATGGCCAAACCGACGGCGCCGGAGTCGGCGGCCTCGTGGATCCAGCCGATGAGCTCGCCCTCGTAGGCGCTCTGATGGGCCACGAGATCGTGTCCGTGCTCGGCGGCGACGGCTTCGCACGCCGCGTCGACGGCGGCGAGGGTGGTGGTGCCGTACACGTCCGGCTCCCGGGTGCCGAGCCGGTCGAGGTTCGGGCCGTGGAGGACCCAGACGGTAGGGCGTGGACTCATCGCGTGCCTCCTGTGAACTCGGACCGTAGGGCAGACCAGGCTCGCTCGAGCTCGTCGCGTTCGACGTCGTCGACCACGATCGGTCGGCCGAGCCGCTCGAGCAGCACGAACCGGAGTTTGCCACCTCGGCGCTTCTTGTCACGACCCATCGCTTCGACCAGGCGGCCCAGATCGACGTCCGGCAAGGTGCCGTCCGCCGCCCAGCGAGCGAGCTCGACGGCCTCCCGCCGCCAGTCGGCCAGCCCGCGGCCGTGGCCCAGATGGGCCGCGAACGCCAAGCCGTACGCGACGGCGCTGCCGTGCGCGAGGCCGTGAGCGGTGACCGTCTCGAGCGCGTGGGCGAGCGTGTGACCCAGGTTCAGATGGGCGCGCACGCCACGCTCGAGCGGGTCGGCCGCCACGACGTCCGCCTTCACGCGAACGCCTTCCGCGACCAGATGCGCCCAATCGTGAGGATCCAGATCCGCGGCGAGGCCGAACCGGTCCGGAGCGGGGTGGAAGGTCGACCGCCACGCGGCGTCGACGAGGAGTGCGTGCTTGTAGAGCTCGACCGCCCCCTCGCGCAGGACGGCAGGGGGGAGGGTGGCGAGCGACCGCACGTCGGCGATCACGACCCGCGGCTGCCAGAACGCGCCGACGAGGTTCTTGCCCGCGTCCAGGTCGAGCCCGGTCTTGCCGCCCACGGAGGCGTCCACCATCGCGAGCAGCGTCGTCGGGACCTGGACGAAGGGCACACCCCGCAGGAACGTCGCCGCCACGAAGCCCGCGAGGTCGCCCACGACCCCGCCGCCGACCGCGCACACCCAGGCGTCGCGGTCCAGCGACGCGGCCGCGAGACGCTCCGTCACGTGGGCCCAGACCGACACCGACTTCGACCCCTCGCCCGCCGGAACCTCGATCAGGAGCGGCTCGACACCGAGCGTGCGCCAGACGTCGACCACCCGCTGCGCGTGTCCGGCGGCCACGACGTTCGCGTCGGAGATCACGGCCACCCGCGAGGCGGAGGCGGCGTCGACGCTGGCGAGCGCGTCGCGCGTCAGCGTCGGTTCGGCGCCCACCCAGACCTCGTACGGCGGCTGCACCTCGACCCGAACGCGTTCGCTCACGACTCGGTCCACCCGTCGCCGGTGCCGGCCGGCTCGGGGCTCGCGAGTTCGGCGGCGCTGAGGCCCAGGGGTCCGTCCCCCGCCGGGCGTGCGTCGGGCTCCAAGACGTGCTCGGAGGCCCAGGCTCGCAGGCCCTCGACGATGTCCTCGACGACGTCCGCGGACTCCCGGCCGTCGGAGTCGACGATGAAGGAGGCGGCGTCGTCGTAGTACGCCTGGCGCTCGCTCATGAGCTGTCGGATGCGGCCGAGCGGGTCGTCGCTCGCGAGCAAGGGACGCCGGTGGCGCCGCGTGCGCTTGAAGACCGTCTCGGCCGAGGCGTCGAGGACCACGACCGGACCGCGCGAACGCAGCAACCGCCGGTTCTCCTCGCGCACGACGGTGCCGCCGCCGGTGGAGACCACGACCTCGTCGAGGTTGAGGCAGCGCCGGACGATCTCGGTCTCGTAGTCGCGGAAGGTGGACTCGCCGTAGAGCTCGAAGATCTCGCTGATCCGCATGCAGGCGACCCGTTCGATCACCCGGTCGGTGTCGATGAACGTCAGCTGCAGTCGGCGCGACAACTCCCAGCCGATACGGCTCTTGCCGGTCCCCATGAACCCTGCCATGGCCACCCAGGTAACCGGACGATCGAAGACATAACGCCGGTTCATCTCTAGTACGCCGATGTGTACGCCCGGTACGCCTCGACCCGTTCGCGCACCTCGCGGACGGTATCGGCCCCGAACTTCTCGAGGAGCGCGTCGGCGACGACGAGCGCCGTCATGGCCAGCACCACGATGGAGGCCGCCGGCACCGCCGTGGTGTCGGAGCGCTCGCGGGCCGCGTCGGCGGGCGCGTGGGTCACCACGTCGACGGTCGGGAGCGGCTTCATGAGCGTGGCGATCGGTTTCATCGCGGCGCGCACGACGAGCTCCTCACCGTTCGTCATGCCGGCCTCGAGGCCGCCGGCGCGGTTCGAGGGGCGATGGTAGGCGCGTTCGGCGTCGTGGAAGACCGGATCGTGGACCTCGCTGCCGCGGACGGTGGCGTTGCGCCAGCCGTCACCGATCTCGACGGCCTTGATCGCCTGGACCGACATCGCGGCCTGGGCCAAACGGCCGTCGAGCTTGCGGTCCCACTGCGTGTGGCTGCCCAGCCCGACCGGCAGGCCCCGGAAGCGGGCCTCCACGACCCCACCGAGCGTGTCGCCGTCGCGCTTCGCCTGGTCCACCCGGGCGCGGATCTCGTCTTCGGCAGTGGCGTCGAAGGTCCGGAAGGGGGAGTCGTCGAGCGCCTCGAGACGGTCCCAGTCCATGGCGCCCGCGCAGTCGACGCCCGCCATGTGGACCACGCGCGCGCAGCCTTCGACGCCGGCCTCGGCGAGGAGCCGGAGGGCGACGGCGCCGGCGGCCACCCGCGACGCCGTCTCGCGGGCCGACGCCCGCTCCAACACGTCCCGCAGGTCCTTGTGACCGTACTTGATGCCGCCGGTGAGGTCGGCGTGGCCCGGTCGCGCTTCGGTGAGCGCGCGTTTGCGGGGTTCGTTGCCGGGCTCCACGGCCATGATCGGTTCCCAGTTGCGCCAGTCACGGTTCTCGATCTGGAGCGCCAGCGGGGCGCCCGTGGTGCGTCCCGCACGGACGCCACCCAGGACGCGCGCGGCGTCGGTCTCGATGACCTGCCGGCGCCCACGGCCGTACCCACCCTGACGACGCCGCAGCCAGGGATCGATATGGTCGGCGGCCACGAGGCTCAAACCGGCGGGCACGCCGTCGAGCAGCACGGTGAGCGCAGGACCGTGCGACTCACCGGCCGAGAGGTACCTGAGCGTGTTCATCTGGTGAGCCTATCACGCCGCTCCGAACGCTTCGGAGGCGTGCAGGACGGCACCGAAGCGGGTGCGGCCCCGCCTCATCGAGGCGGGGCCGCACGGCGTCCGCAGGCGGTGGACGCGAGGTCAGTCGAGGATCAGGGCCGTCACGATCACGAGCAGGTCCGTGTTGTCCTCTTCGGTCACGGTGGTGCCGAACAGGTCGCCGATCAGCGGGATGCTGCTGAGGATGGGGATGCGGTTGCGCGTGATGTTGAGTTGGCTCTGCAGCAGGCCGCCGAGGAGGAGGGTCTGGCCCTCTTCGACCGTCACGGTCGTCGTGACGTTGCGGCTCGAGAGGTTCAGGAAGCTCGGGTCGTTGGTCGTCGAGAGCACGTCCTCGACCTTGGCGTCGATCACCAGGGTGACGCGGCCGTCGGCGGTGATCCGCGGCGTCACGTCGATCTGCACGCCGTAGGGGATGGTGCGCTCGATGTTCTCCTCGGCGCCGGGGATCGTGATGAAGATCTGGCCGCCGGACTGGATGGTGCCGGTGCCGTTGTTGAGCACGGTGACGTTGGTGTCGTCGACACGGCGGCTGAGGCCCTGGGTCTCGAGCGCGTCGAGGACCGCCAGGACGTTGAGGCTCGAGATCACCTGGGTGGTGTCGAAGATGAAGCCGAGACCGCCCCCGAGCACGTTGGCCGTGAGGTTGCCGAAGCCGGCCGTCCAGTCGATCCCCAGGTCGACGGCGCTACGCTGCGTGATCTCCTGGATGCGCACCTGGATGTTGACCTGCGGCTGCGGCTCGTCGAGGCGAGCGATGAGTTCGGAGAGGCGGCCTTGCACCTCGGCGGTGCCGGTGACGATGAGGCTGTTGGTGCGCTCCTCGGCCACGACCGTGAACTGGTCGAGCGCCGTGGTCGTGACGCCCTCGCCGGTGCTGGCGGCCACGTCGCGGGTCTCGACGAGCGTCGCGGCCAGGTCGGCGGCGTTGGCGTGCGAGAGGAAGTAGGTGCGCTGGGTCAGTTCGACGACGTCGGCAGGACGGTCGAACTCGGCCAGCACCTGCGCGACCTCCTCTTGCTGCCCTTCGGTGCCGACGACCACGAGCGCGCCGGTACCGGGAAGCGCCTCGACCGTGATGCCCGCGACCGCGCGATCCAGGATGGCGACGACTTGGTCGACGTCGTTGTTGACCCGGTAGAACCGCTGCACGGTGGCCTCGCCCATGTCGGTGTCGGTCGGCTCGACCATCGGGTCACGCAGGCGCGCCAGCGACGCCGAGCTCCCGACGACGACGATGTCGTTCTCCTGGAGCACGTAATCGAGGTCGTTGAGCGCGAGGACGAGGTCCCACACCTGGCGGAACGGCTTCGGGTCGCCGATGTCGAAGACGATCATCTTGTCGGGGATGTCGTCGACGATGGGGGTGAGCCCGACCGATCGGGCCAACGCGGTGATCATCGCGTCGAGCTCTTCGCCACCGGTCCCGGTGGAGAAGGCCACCGTCTGGTCGAAGCGTTCGTCGTCGGGCAGGGGGGCCGGCTGGGCGAACACCGGTACCGCTCCGAGCAACAGGGCGCACGTGATGAGGGAGAGCACTCGTTTCATGGTCACCGCCTGATGTCCAAGGTGAGGATTTGGGTGATGTCGCCGAGCCTGAGCTCGGCTTGCTGCCCGCGAAGGTCCGTGAGCACGATGTCGGTGTCGGGCAGCGTCTGCCCAAGGGCGACGACCAGGGGAAGGTTGTCGAGATCGGATCGGAAGACGCCTAGGCTCACGGGTCCGAGGACGGACCCGGTGAAGCTGAAGTTCTCGTCCCGCAAGAAGCGAGCCAGTTCCGAGGCGCCGGCCGCGAGGGGCGGCGGACCGACCGGGAGGGCGACGGCGGGCGTGGTCTCGGCGGGGGCGGCGTCGGATGCCGGGTCGGCCACCGCGTCGACGACCACGGCGGGCTCCGGCTCGGGCTCGGGTTCCGGGAAGACGACCGCCATCGGACCGAGGGGATCCGGGGCGTCGACGCCGACGCCGGGCGGACGGCTCGGTTCGCGCGCGGCGAGCACCGTCGGCTCCGCAGCGGGGACCGCGACCGCGGCGACCGAGGCGAAGTCGACCTCCTGGGCTGGCGTGCCGACCCGCGCTTCCCGCAACAGGGCCGGGGTCGACGACAGCACGCGACCGCTCGGCAGGGCGCGGGGCAGCTCGGTGACGGGGGCGCCGGGCGTGAGCGCTCGCGGCGTGGGGGCCTCGGCGCGGACGGGGGCCGCCAGGACGGTGGCGGGGGGCGGCGGCACGGCGACGTCGACCACCGTCGCCGCCTCGGGCACCACACGCTCGGGTGCGGGCGGCAGGCGGACGACGACCGGCGAGAACGGGTTGATCGTGGCGCGCGTGACCGAGGTGACGCCCTGGAAAGGTTCGCCGTCCGGTGTGTCGACGTCGGAGGCTGCCGTCGCGAGAGGTGCGGGTTCCGTGACCAGGAAGGGGAGATCGGCGATCACGATGTCGCGGCTCACGGCCACCGGCGCGTCGAGCACGACGAGCGGCGGGGCGTCCGGGTCCACGGCCTCGGGATCGGCGACGGTGGGCTCGGCGACGAGGTCGGGCTGAGCCGCGTCCGTGGCAGGCGCTTCGGCGTCGACGGCTGGCTCGTCCTCGGCCGCTTCGGTGCCCGCTAGGGCGGCTGCGTCGGCGGCTTCATCGGTGTCCGCGTCTGCGGCCGCCGCATCCGTTGCAGCCGCGTCGGCCGCGGGCTCCGCCTCGGGTTCGAGGGCGGGCTCGGCGGTCGCGTCGACCTCGACGCTCGGCTCGCCGTCCACGGTCGCCGCGGCCTCGGCATCGGCAGGGGGTGTCGTTTCGTCGGTCGTGATCGTTGCGGCGTCGCCGTCGGCGGGGACGTCACCCTCGGCGATGGCCTCGTCGTCCGGGCTCGCACCGTCTTCGGGCGTGACGCTCGCTTCGACGGTGGCCGGTTCGACGGCGGGGACCTCGGCCGTGCGGCTCTGGTAGTAGAAGTTCACCCAGAAGAAGGCGGCGGCCGCGAGCAGCAGGATGGCGACGAGGATACGTGCGGTGCGGGACATCGCCATGGTCAGCGCTCCCCGGGGTCTTCGCCGGTGAAGACGTACACCGTGAAGCCGATGTTGGTGGACAGGTCGGGATCCTCGCTGTCGTCGGCGGCGACCGACAGACCCACTTGGTTGAGCTTCGTGTAGCGCTGCAACCCTTCGAGCACGCCGAGGAAGCCCATGGTCTCGCCGAAGGTACCGGTCGAGGCGACGGTGAAGCCGAGCGGCCGGACGTCTTGGACGTCGGCCGACGCGCTGCCCTGGCTGAAGCTCTGGATCTCGACGCCGGCGGCGTCGGCCGAGAGGCGCAGGTCGTCGATGACGTTCGAGACCTGGGACTCGGTCGGCAGTTGGGACAGGAACACGCGGCGCTCCTCTTCGAGGAGGGCGACCGCGAGCCTGAGCTCGGGCAGGTTCCGGCGGGCGTCTTCGCCGCGGCGGATGTCGACGTCGAGCCGCTGGATGTCGGCCTCGAGCGTGGCGATGCGATCTTGCGCGGGTTGGTAGAGGTAGTAGTACCAGAGGACGCCGGCGATCACCGTGAGCACGATGAGGATGAGCGCGATGTCGCGTTGGCGCAGGTTGCGCAGGGAGAACCTCATCGCTGACCACCCGTGAAGCCGCCGACCGTGAGGTTGTACGTGAACAGCTCCTCGTCCTCGCCCTGGCGAGACGCGTTCTGGAACAGCACCCCGAAGTCGGGCGCGTTCTCGAGGTTGCGGACGAACTCGGCGAGGACCTCGGGCCCCTGGACGGTGCCCGAGATGGCGGCTTCGGAGACGATCGTGGCGCCCTCGTAGCGGTTCGGGTCGGTGACCGGCGGGTAGACCGAACGCAGGTTCATCGACCGGAAGTCGATCCGCGGAGCGGCCGCGTCACCGCGCGCCGGCACGGATTCGAGCAGGGCGGCGATCTCGGTGGTCCAGACGACCTGCCCGAGGCGGACCTCCTCGGCGATCGCGATCAGCTGGCGCAGGGCTTCTTGGCGCGTCTGCAGGTCGCGCTGCTCCTGGAGGAACGGCTGCAGGAGCGCGAGCTGGTCTTCGCGCAGCTGGACGTCGCGCTCGAGGTTGGCGATCGTCTGGTTCGTGAGGTACTGGATGCCGAAGAGCACGCCCGCGACGACCAGCGGGACCGCGACCGCGAGCACGCGCCAGTAACCCGGCTCGCGAACGCGCTTGAGGCTCTTGGGCAGCAGGTTGACGTTAATCAAGGCCGCTCACCCCCCGCAGCGCCAGGCCGAGAGGCACGGCGAACGCCGGTCCGATCGTCTGGAGGTAGGCCCGGTCGAACCGGTTGGTGTCGACGGTGACGGTCAGCCACGGATCGCCGACCTCGACGCGTACGCCGAGCGTGTCACCGATCGCCTCGGGCAACCCCCGCAAACTGGCGCCACCACCGGTGACGAGCATGCGGCTGATGTTCGCGTCGCCGGTCTGGACCCGGAAGAACTCCAGGCTGCGCCGGATCTCGGTGGTGAGCTCGATCAGCACGGGCCGCAGCGCCTCGTAGACGCGGCTGGGGCTGTACTGCTCGCGCTTGGCGTCGAAGTTCAGCAGCTCCTCCTCGTCCTCGGACGGGATCGTGGCGGTGCCGTACTGCAGCTTGACGTCCTCGGCGCTGTCGAAGTCGAGCCCGAACGCACGCTGCACGGCGGCCGTGAAGTCGTCGCCGCTGACCCCGATGTTGCGGTTCATGAGCACGCGCTCGCCGCGAACGAGGGTGATCGTCGTGTTCGAGGCCGCGATCTCGAGCACCACGCCGATCTCGTTCGCCTCGGTGTAGCCGGTGCCCGAGAGCGTGGTCTTGGTGAGGTGTTCGCCCAGCAGCGCGCCCTTGAGGGAGCGCAGCAGGGCGAACGGCTTGATGTCGATCACCAACGGCTCGAGCGCCGCCTGGCGCAACGCTTCGACCTGCTGCGTGAGCAGATCGAGCCGCGCGGCGGCGATGACGACCTCGAGTTGGCCGCCGTCGGCGACGTCCTCGGGGTTGTCGAGCACGAAGAAGTCGAGCTCGACCTCGTCGATGGGGAACGGGATGTAGCGCTCCGCCTCCCACTTGATCGCTTCCTCGAGCTCGTTGAGCGTCATCTTCGGAACCATGATGTTGCGGGTGATGGCTTGACGGTTGGAGACCGCGGACACGACGTGACGTTTGCGGATGCCCGCGTCGTCGAAGAGTGCTTTGATCTCCGCAGCCAACCCAGCGATGTCCTGGATCGCGTCGTCCTGAACGAGACCGGGTGGCATCGGTCGGGTCGCCAGGGCCGCCAAGCTGGGCGGCTTGCCCTGACGCAGTTCGACCACTTTGAGGGCAGACGTTCCGATCTCGAGGCCAACGGCTTCGATCCGGGGTCGTAAGAAGCGCGACATCCGTTCGCGCGATGAGGCCATGGCGACTCCTCCTCGAGAACCTTCGCGGACTGTATCACGAGGCTCTCATGGGCCCCGGTGAAATATTCGGCCTGGTGCGGGCTCCTGGCCTCATGAGAGGGGCCGTCGGGCGCGAAGAATCCGACATCTGAAAGGCGAACGAGGGACCTGAGCACGGCGTCAGTTGCGGATAACGCCGTTACAGGTGCGTGCCCGACGTTACGCCTGCCGTGCCAGGTCGTTGAAGCGCACGTGGGCGTTGTGGAACTGGAGGTCGAGGCTGCCGACCGGGCCGTTGCGCTGTTTCCCGATGATGATCTCCGCGATGCCCTGCTTCTCGGAGTGCGGGTCGTAGTACTCGTCGCGGTAGATGAACATCACCAGGTCGGCGTCTTGCTCGATCGCTCCCGAGTTGTGCAGGATCACGCCGTCCGCCAGCCAAGAGGCGGGCCCGGGCACGGTGAGGTCGAAGACCTCGGCCGTTCCGACGGGCGCCACACCGACCACCTCGTCCCAGAACACGTCGTCTTCGGCCCAGCGGCTCAGCGACGGCTCCTCGAGGATCGTCGCGTAGGAGGCGACCGTTCGGCGCGACGGGGCGAACCGGAAGTGGGAAGTCCCGCCGTACGCGGTGCCCCGCGCCGCCGCGAGTGCCCGTTGCGAGAACCCGGCCACCCCGGCGGACGCGCGGACTCGGTCGAAGACCTCCCTCGGCACGGTGTCGCGGTTCGGGTTGAGGACCTTGCCTTCGAGGGCACGCGCCAGCGCCGAGGCAGCGACCGTCCGCGGACCGTACGCGCCGATGCGGTCGAGGAAGAGCGCCTGGGCCTCGCCACCGCTCACGTCCACCTGCCACACCCCGAGGGCCGATGCGGCCCGACGCAGCCTGGCCACGATGCCGAAACGGAGCAGCAGCGCCGCAACGTCGTTCGCGAGACGCTCGCTGGCGGTCGCGAAGTAGACGCGGTGGCTGCCGCGGCGTGTCGCGGGTCGAACGTGGATGCACCCGTCCGTTGCCCAGAGGTGCCGGAGGAGGAGCGCCACCTGGTCGTCGGCGAGGCGGAACACCTCGCTCGGAAGCGCCTTGGCCGCCGACCGTTGGTCGAAGATGCCGAGTTCCTTCAACCACGCCCCGACGCCCGCGGGGTGCCACCGGTCCCCGTTGCCACCGAGGACGAGTTGGAACCAGCTGCCCCGACCCGCGATGCGCCGCACGGAACTCCCGAGCTCGAGCGCGCCGGCCTCGACCGCCGACGCGTTGGCTTCGGAGGCCGTCGTGTACCGCAGCGGTTGGCCCTTGAGGTAGGAGCCGTCGCCGACGAGCTGGCCGAGCAGCGCCACCCGCGCGTCGGACCAACGCAGCGGCCGGTCGGGTGTCGGCATCCTGCGCGCGACCCCGATGCGGTCGCCCACACGCAGGGTCTCGAGCGTGCGCCAGCCGTCGAAGGTGTACCAACGGTGGCCGGCCGTCGACCGACGGCGGCGGCCGCTGGCGAGGGTCACCTCGAACACGGGCCGCTCGCCGACGGACCAGACGGCGTCCGCCCGGGCCGTGGTGAGGCGTCCGTCGGCGTCGAGCGCGACGACGTCCGGGGCGCTACCGACGAGGTCCTGGATCGGCAGCCGTCGTCCGTCGGCCAGTTGCACGAGCGTCTCGCCCGGGACGCACTCCCGCAAGTCCGACAACATCGGCCGCTTGTTGGGCCGCGCCTCGACGGCCCGCGAGAGCTGCGAGAGCACGAGCACCGGCACGTCGAGCTCGCGGGCGAGCGCCTTGAGGCCGCGCGAGATCGTGCTGATCTCCTGCTGCCGGTTCTCGGTCTGACGCCCGTGGCCGCCCGACATGAGCTGCAGGTAGTCGACCACGAGCAGGCCGAGGTCGTGCTCCGCCATGAGCCGGCGGGCGCGCGAGCGGAGTTCCATGACCGTCAGGTCGGCGTTGTCGTCGATGAAGACCTTCGCCTCGGACATGCGGCCGGCGGTGTCGGCGAGCCGTTGGAAGTCTCGGTCGGACAGCTGGCCGCTGCGCACGCGGCTCATGTCGACCCGCGCTTCGGAGCAGAGCATGCGGGTGACGAGCTGGACCCCCGACATCTCCAGCGAGAAGAGGCCCACGGTCTTCTTCTCCCGGAGCGCCACGTTGAGGGCGATCGTCAGGGCGAAGGCCGTCTTGCCCATGCTGGGCCGGGCGGCGAGCACGTTGAGGCTCGAGGGCTGCAGGCCGGCCGTCATGGCGTCGAGTTCCTTGAAACCCATCCGCAAGCCCGAGACGGGGTCCGGGTTCGCGAAGTACTCGTTGATCTTCTGGAACGTCTCGTTCACGAGCTGCGGCATGCCCTCGAAGAAGCTGCGCCGTTTCGAGGTCGCCAGGTCGAAGATCGCCGATTCGGCCTCGTCGAGCAGCTGCTCGAGCGGCGCCGACTGCTCGTAGGCGTTCTGGAGGATCCGGCCGCTGGCGCCGATCAGGTCGCGCAGCACCGCCTTCTCGCGCACGATGTTGGCGTAGCTGTCGGCGTAGGCGGCGGTCGGTACGCCCTCGGCGAGGCCGATGAGGTAGGCGACGCTCCCGACCGCTTCGAGATCGCCCGATTGGCGGAGCGATTCGGAGAGGGTGACGAGGTCCATCGGCTCGCCGCTGCGGAACAGACGCTCGAGCGCCCGCCACACCTTGCGGTGGCCCTCCTTGTAGAAATGCTCGGCGGTCAACGTGCCCTCGAGCGCCGCGTAGACCTCGTTGTCGAGGAGAACGCTGCCTAGGACGCTCTTCTCGGCGTCGAGGTTATGGGGGGGCGTGCGGCTTTCCACGCGGCCCATGCTACGCCATCGCTCTGCGCCCGCCGGCCGAGGGGCGCCGCGAGCTGCCTAGAGGTTCGCGGCCGTCCGTTGGGCGCCGCGGACGTCGACGGAGCGCGTCGCGGCGTAGGATGGCGCCCATGGTCGAACTCGTCCTGGGGCTGCTCGCGGCCGCGATCGCGTACGCCGTCGGAACGGTGCCGGTCGGCGCCACGTGGGTGCACCGGCTCACGGGGCGCGACGCGCGTGACCTCAACCCACACCTGTTGGGCGTCGAGAACGTCTTCCGGCTCGCGGGTGCACCGGCCGCGCTCGGCAGTTTCGGTCTCGACATGCTCAAGGGGGCGCTGCCGGTCGCCGCCCTGGCGTCGTTCGCGCCGCCTGCCGCCGCCTTGGCCGCGGCGGGCGTGTACGCCGGCCACGTCGCCCCCTGGCCCGGGGCTTGGGGCGGTCACCTGCCGCGCGGTCGCGGCAACGGGGTCCTCCTCGGCGCCCTCGCCGCGTGGGCGGCGGTCGGGGCTGCGCCCGCCTGGGCCCTGGCCCTGCCCGTCGTGGTCTACGCCGGGGTGTTGGCGGCCACCCGCTACGTCGTGCTCGGCACCCTGGCGGGCCTGGCGGCCCTCCCGCTCACGCTCATCACGGCCACGGCCGGCTCGGCGGCGATCGCGGCGGGGTTCGTCATCGCCATCCTGGGCGGTTGGCGCCAGAAGTCGGCGTTCGCCCGGCTGCACGACGGGACCGAGGTGCGCCTGGGCGATCCGCCACCGGTGCGCGGGTTGGACCCGAACGTGGTGCTCGCGGCGTTCATGGTCCATCCGATCACCGTCGACGACCTCTGGCAGCCCGCGAGCCAGCGCTGGCTGGAGCGCGCGATGGCGCGCGGTTGGGTGCCCGAAGCCTGGCTCCGGCGGTTGCTGCCGCACCTGCGTCCGCAGGTGCAGGGCGAGATCCGGGGCATCGCCCTGGCCGACGGTCGCGAGCTGCGCGTGGCGCTGATCTCCGGGCCACTGCTGCCCGACCAGATCCGCGGTGACGCGGACGGCGCGGTGCGCATGGCGATCCTCGGTGCACGCCTCGCCCGCGAGCTCGGCGCGGAAGCCTTCGGTTTGGGCGCCTTCTGGTCGACCGTGGGCGAGAAGGGTCTGGCGGTCCAGGCGGCCGTACCCGACCTGGCCATCACGAACGGCGGCGCCTACACCGCCGCCACGGTGCGCGCCGCGGTGCCCGGGCTGCTGGAGCGGTTCCGGGCCGAGGGTGGCGACCTGCGCCAGGCGACCGCCGCGGTGGTGGGCGCCAACGGCGTCGTGGCCTTCGGTGTGGCCCGCGTCCTCGCCTCCGAGGTGGCGCGGTTGGTGCTCGTCGGACGCGACCTCGAGCGGCTGGAGCGCTCGGCGGCGACCCTGTCGCGCAAGTTCCCCGACGTGGAGGTCGTCGTCTCGACCGACATGGCCCAGGTGCGCACGGCCGACCTCGTGTTCACGGCGACGAGCGACCCTCTGCCCGTGGTGCTGCCCGAACACGTCAAGGCCGGCGCCTGGATCTACGACCTCGGTCGCCCGGCCGACGTCCATCCCGACGTCCTCGACGTCCCAGGCGTCCAGGTCGTGCCGGGCGGTGTCGTGCGCCCACCCGGCGCCATGCGCACCGCGATCGACCTGCACTTCGGCGACGGTCTGGTGCCCGCCTGCATGGCCGAGACGATGATCATGACCGCCACCCGCGCGTTCGATCGCGCCTCGCTCGGCCCTCAGACCCGCAGCGCCGACATCGAGTGGTACCTGGCAGAAGGCGAACGGCTCGGGTTCGAGATCGTCACGCGCGACGTGCGCGACGCGCTGGCTCGACCCGCCCACGTCGAGGTCGCCCCGGCGCCCGTGGCGGCGCCGTGATCACCCCGCAGCCGTGAGCCGCTCGTCGGCGGGGTGGCGGGGGTCCGCATGAAGGCCTACCGCTTGATCGGCACCGGCCGCGACCCGCTCGCGGCCGAAGGTGCGCCGGCAGCCGCCCTCTGGGAGGCCGGGGCGCGCGGGGTCGAACTCGTGGACGACGACCTGGTCGGGTTCTTCGCCGACGAACCGAGCGGCCCCCTGCCCGAAGGGGGCCGCTGGGAGGCGGTGGACACGAGCGACCACGTGGCCACCTACCACCGCACCCTCGTCGCCGTGGACGTGGGCCCGCTCGTCGTCGCGCCCACCCACCGCGACGTCACCCTGCGGCCGGGCCAGACGGTCGTGTGGCTCGACCCGGGCATGGCGTTCGGAACCGGTCACCACGAGACCACCCGACTGGCGCTCGGCGCGCTCGCCGGGCTGGACCTCCGCGGCCGCCACGTGCTCGACGTCGGGTCGGGATCCGGGCTCCTCGCCATCGCCGCCGACCGGCTGGGGGCCGCCGACGCCTGGGGGTTGGACGTCGACACGGAGACCATCGCCGTGGCCGACGCGAACGCCCGCGCCAACCGCTCCCGCGCCCGCTTCGTCGCGGGCGGCTTCGGCGAGGTCGCCGTCCCGCAATCCCCGGACGTCGTCGTGGCCAACCTGTACGCGGAGCTGCACGTGGCGTTCATGGCCACCTACGCCACGGTGACGACGACGGGCGCCGACCTCTTCCTGACGGGCATCCTGCACCCGCGAGACGCCCTGGTGCGCGAGGCGATCACCGCCCACGCCGCGGCCTTCGACACGGTCGCGTGGCAGCGCGACGGCGAATGGTGGCTCGTCCACCTGCGCCGGAGGGCGTGACATGCGCCGCCACCGGGTCCGCCTCCCGGGCCTGACCGCCGGTGAGCACCGGCTCTCGGGCCCGGCCGCCCACCACCTGGCGCGCGTGCTGCGCGTCCGGCCGGGTGCCCGCGTCGACGCCTTCGACGGTGCCGGGCTCGAGGCCGCGGGCACGATCGAGGCGGTGGACGCCGACGCGGTCACCCTGCGCCTCGAGGCGCCGCGGCCGGCGCGCACCGAGGCCGACCGCCCCGTGGTGCTCGCGGTGGCGCTGCTCAAGGGCGACAAGCTCGCCGACGTCGTCCGCATGGGTACCGAGCTGGGCGTCGTCGGCTTCGAGCCGTTCGTGGCACGCCGTTGCGACGTCCGCGACCTCTCCGACGCCAAACGTGCCCGTCTGACACGGGTGTCCGAGGAGGCCGCACGTCAGAGCGGCCGAGCCGTCGTGCCCGCGGTCGCGCCGGTGGTGGCGCTCGACGCGCTCACCTGGACCGGGCGCGCCTTCGTCGCCTCCCCGACCGCCGACGCCTCGCTCGACGACCACGACCTCGACGACGACGAACCGATCACCGTCATCACGGGCCCGGAGGGCGGCTTCACGGACGCCGAGGTCGAGGCGCTGGTCGCGCGCGGCGCCTTTGCCATCACGCTGGGCCGTCGGACCCTGCGCGCCGAGACGGCCCCGGTGGCCGCCGTCGCCGCCCTGCTCGTGCCGAGGGCGGCGTGACGAGGCGCCGCGTCGTCTCGCGCCTCGTCACGCTGGTGCTGTCGGCCGCGTTGCCGGCGTGCACGCCACTGTTCGTGCCACCGGTCCCATCGAGCACCCTCAGCCCGGCGCCTGCCTGGCGCGTGGGAGGCGACGCCGAGGCGCGCGCCTTCGCGACCGGGGACGGCGACGTCCGCTTGCGCGCCCGCGTACGTTTCGAGAGCGTGCCCGAGGACGCCTGGATCGCGGTGCAATGGTTCGGGCCGAACGGGGGAGAACGAGCCTCGTCCTCGCGCTGGGTGTCGCGTCTCGACGAGGGGCGCTGGTTCGCCTGGGACCTGCCGGTCGACGTGACGGTGGTACCGGGCGTCTGGCGCGCGCTGCTCTCGGTGGACGGTCGACCGCTGCGCCAGCTCGACGTCGTCGTCGAGGCCGCCGCGGTGCCCTGAGCGCGGACGCGCGTCCGCTCGAAGGAACCGGGCCGGTCCTCGCAGGAGGACCGGCCCGACGTCATGGCCGTTCGGGGCGCCGCGCGCCCCGCGGGCTCAGGCGGTCGCCGTCCGGCGCGCGCGCCGCCGCTGGCGCTGCCGGGTCTTGAACCACACGACGATGGGCGCCAGCACGAAGATCGACGAGTAGGTGCCGATACCGATGCCCACGAGGAGCGTGATCGAGAAGTCGCGCAGCACGCTGCCCCCGAAGAACAGCAGCGCCAGCACGGGCAGGAGCGTGGTTCCCGAGGTCACCAACGTGCGCGAGAGGGTCTGCGAGACCGACAGGTCGACCACGTCGGCGTACGAGCGGTCGCGCACCTTGCCGAGGTTCTCGCGGATCCGGTCCGCGATGATGATCGAGTCGTTGAGCGAATAGCCGACCACGAACAGCAGCGCCGCGAGCACCGGGATGCCGAACTCCGCGTTCACCAGGTCGAGGAAACCGAGCACCAGCCCGACGTCGTGGACGGTCGCGAGGACGATCGCCACGGCGATCACCCAGTTGGGCCAGAAGCGCCAGGCGACGTAGACGAGGATCAGCGCCAGGGCTACGAGGACGGCGAGCACCGCGCCCCGCCGCAGGTCGGCGCCGACCGCCGGTCCGACGAAGTCCGACGACAGCACCTGGGCGTCGAGCGAGTCCGCCAGACGGCGTGGGAAGGTGTCCGCGGTCTCGCTGTCGGCGAGCAGGCCGACGCGCACCGACAGGAGCGAGCCGTCGATGGTCGGGTCGGTCACCTCGACGATGCTGGCGCCGTCGGCGGGCACGTCGTCGAGCTCCGGCGTGGCCAGCGCCGCGCGGGCGTCCGCGACGGTCGTCCCATCGGGCACGCGCAGCAACACGCTGGTCCCACCCGTGAAGTCGGTCGACAGCCGCAAACCGACGAGCGACACGAACACGACGGCCGCCACCGACAGCAAGGCGGAGACGGTGAGCACGGCCGTGGCGCGCCGGACGACCTTCAGCTTCTCGGTGAAGAAGCCGGGGCGCATGTAGGTGCGCTTGATGCGGATCGTCAGCACGTCGAGGATCCATGGCACGGCGACGGTGTTGACGAACACGGCGGACACGATCCCGATCGCGAGCGTGATGGCGAAGCCACGAACGGGGCCGCTCGTGTACTGGTAGAGCGCAGCGGCAGCGAGCAGCGTGGTCACGTTGGCGTCGATGATGGCCGACAGCGAATGCCCGAAGCCGTTGCGCATCGCGACGCGCAAGCCCTTGCCGTTGCGAAGCTCCTCGCGGATGCGCTCGAAGCTGATCACGTTGCCGTCGACGGCGGCGCCGATCGTGAGCACGAGACCCGCCAGGCCGGGCAGCGTCAGCGCAGCGCCGAGGCCGGCGAGCACCCCGAAGATGAACAGGAGCACGAGGCCGAGACCGATCGTGAGCGCACCGCCGAAGAGAGGACCGTAGAAGAGCAGGATGAAAACGACGACGGCCGAGCCGCCGAGCAGCGCCGCCGTGGTCCCGGCGTTGATCGAGTCCTGCCCGAGGGTCGGACCGATGGCGCGGATCTCCTCGACCGTCAACGAGATCGGCAGCGAGCCCGAACGCAGCACGAGCGCCGTGTCGGCGGCCTCCTCGAGCGTCGGGATGCCCGTGATCTGGCCCGAGTCGCTGATGCGCGAGTTGAGCGTGGGCGCGGTCTGGATCGTGTCGTCGAGGACGATCGCCATGCGGCGGCCGACGTTGCTGCCCGTGAAGTCGCCGAAGGCGCGTGCGTTCTCGGCCCGGACCTCGAAGAAGACGGCCGGTCCGAGCGTGGCGGAACCGACGCGCTCGAAGTCGGCGCGGGCCGTGCGGATGATCTCGCCGGTGAAGGCGACGTCCTCGAGGTCGGAGGCGACCAGGTCCTGCGTCGCCTTGCCCTGCGCCGCCGGGCGGACCAGGCGGAACTCGAGGATGGCCTGTTGACCGATGAGGTCGAGCGCTCGGTTCTGGTCCTCGGCAGTGAGGCCGGGCAGCTCGACCAGGATGCGGTCGTTGCCGCTGGTCTGGATGAGCGGCTCGGCGACGCCGAACTCGTTGACCCGGTTCTCGATGATGTTGCGGGCCGTCTCGAGGTCCTCGGGCAACGGATCCGGGGTGTCGCTGCGCAGAACGACGCGCAGGCCGCCTTGGAGGTCGAGGCCGAGCTTGAGGGAGTCGCCGGGCGTGGCGCTCCACGGTTGCCAGAGGTAGGCGAGTGAGGCGAGGACGGCGGCGAGCAGCAGCAGTCCGGTGACGTTGCGTTGGGTCATGGGGGGCTCCGGGACGAACAGGGGGACGAGCGGGGACGGACCGGTGGGAACGCGGATCGCCGCCCGTCAACCCCCGTCGTCCTGGCGCCGCCCCAGCAAGCTCAGGCTGGGCCGGCGCTCGTAGCGAGCGCCGAGCCGCCGCGCCCGGGCGAACGCGCCCCGCTTCGCCGCCCGCAGGAGCGCCCGTCGAGGCGGCAGCGCGCGCGGGGGATCACCCGACGTGAAGGTCGACCCACGTGGGCCAGGATCGAACCAAGCGGGCGCCCGGCCCGTCCAGCCGCCGGTGTCGCCGCCGTCGGCCGCGACCGCACGTGGCGCCGCCGCCACCGGTCCGAGGACCGTGGCGAGGAGCCACACGAGGATCAGCGCGCGCATGCTCGGCGACATCCCGGTTCGGACGCCGCGGCCGGGGCAGGTCGCCCGCGCGGTGCACCGCCCTCGAGGCGTGCGCCGCCGAACGGGCGACCGCCGGCCGCTCAGGCGGCCGCCACCTCGACCATGTCGTAGACCTCGATGACGTCGCCCTCTTGGACGTTGTCGTAGTTCTGGAGGTTGATCCCGCATTCGAAGCCGGCCGTCACCTCGCGGACGTCCTCCTTGAAGCGCCGAAGCTGCGCGATCGAACCCTTGTAGACCTCGCGACCGTCGCGCTTCAGGCGCGCCTTCGCACCCCGACGGATCACGCCGCTGGTGACGTACGAACCGGCGATGTTGCCGGAGCGGGGCACCCGGATGACCATGCGGACCTCGGCGTGACCGAGGATCTTCTCCGCGAAGGTCGGCTCGATCTGGCCCTTGATCAGGCGCTCGACCTCTTCGATCAACTCGTAGATGATCCGGAAGTTCTTGAGCGGCGTCTTCTGGCGTTCGGCCGCCTTGAGGACCGAACCCGGCGCGGTCACGCCGAAGGTGAGGATCGTGGCGTCCTCGGTCGAGGCGAGCAGCAGATCGCTCTCGGTGGGGGCACCGACCTCGGCCAACATCACGTCGACGTCGACCTCTTCGACGGTCTCGGCGGCCTGGGCGATGACGCCCTTGATGGCCTCGAGCGAGCCCTGGGTGTCGGCGCGCACGAGCAGGTGGATCTTCTTCGTCTTCGGCTTGCCGAACAGGTCGGCGAGCGTCAGGCCCTTGCGGCCGATGAGCTCGCGCTCGGCCTCCTCACGTGCCTCCTTGCGGTCGCTGACGACCTGCTTGGCGGTCGCCTCGTCGGGCACGTGGTCCACCATCTCGCCGGCGACGGGCAACTGCGAGAAGCCGAGGATCTGCGCGGGCACGCTCGGTCCCGCCGAGGTGATGGCGGCGCCCGTGTAGTCGGTGAGGCGGCGGACCTTGGCCCACACCTCGCCGCACACCAGGTACTCGCCCACGCGAAGCGTGCCTTCCTGGACCAACACCGTGGCGAGGACGCCGGCTCGCTTGTCGAGCACCGACTCCACCACGACACCGTGCGCAGGAGCGTCAGGGTCCGCGCGCAGGTCCTCGACCTCGGCGACCAGCGACAGCATCTCGAGGAGCTCGTCGACGCCCTCGCCCGTGTGGGCGCTGAGCGGGACGACGATCGTGTCGCCCCCGAACTTCTCGGGGATCAGCTCGACCTGCATCAGGTCCTGCATCACCTTGTCGGGGTTCGCCTGCGGGAGATCGATCTTGTTGATCGCCACCACGATCGGCACCTTGGCCGCCTTGGCGTGGGCGATCGCCTCGCGCGTCTGCGGCATGATGCTGTCGTCCGCGGCCACGACGATCACCGCGATGTCGGTGGCGTTGGCGCCGCGCTGCCGGATGGCCGTGAAGGCCGCGTGACCCGGCGTGTCGAGGAAGGTGACGGCGCCCTGAGCGGTCTCGGCCTGGTAGGCGCCGATGTGCTGGGTGATGCCGCCCGCCTCGCGCTCGGCGACCTTCGTCTTGCGGATGTGGTCGAGGAGCGAGGTCTTGCCGTGGTCGACGTGACCCATCACGGTGACGACGGGCGCGCGCAGCGGCAGGGCGGCGCGAGAGGGTGCGGCGGTCTCGGCCGGGGGCGTCGCCACGGCCGTGGCGCCCGCTGTGGCGGCCGCCGCGGCGGCCCGCGAAGCGGGGGCGTCGGCGGTCGTGGCCGCGGGGGCGGACGCGCCGCCGGTTTCGCCGACCAAGCCGCGGACGGCCTCGGCGACGTCGAGCTCGAGCGTGCTCGAGTGCGATTTGTACTCCACACCCATGTCGTCGAGCATCACCAAGAGGTCCTTGGTCTCGATGCCGAGGTCACGAGCGAGCTGGTAGATGCGAACCTTCTCAGCCATGCATCCCTCCGTTCGGATGGGGTCGTTCAGGGGATTCGTCGGGCGACGCGGTGGCGCCGGTGGGCGCGACGGCGTCACGCAGCGTCGGTGCGATCGAGGCGAGCAGCGCGCTCACGGTGGCGGCGTCCTGACGGAACGCGCGTCGGAAGGCCTTGCGTCGTTCGGCATCGTGCCCGTCGAGCGAAGCCAGGGCGCAAGCGGGACAGAGCGACGTGCCGCGGCCGCCCGCTCGCTGGGCCAGATCGAGCCGCCACCCGTCCTCACCCCGTACCAAGCGGATGAGCTCGCGCTTCGGTCGCGCCTCACGGCAAGCGACGCAGCGGCGCAGGGGTACGTGGCGGCGGGCGTTCATCGTTCGGCGTCGCCTCGATCCGTCGTCGCGGCGGGCGCGGGCGCGTCGGCGGGGGCGTCCTCTTCGGACGCCGCCTCGGTGGCACCTTCCGCCGGCGCGCCACCCCCGAAGAGCGCGTCGAACGCGGCCCGGCGGCTGTCGGTGGGCGCGGCGGCGGTGAGGTCGGACTGGCGCGACGCGGCGGCCGCCATGGCGCTGTCGAGGTCGCTGATCGCCTCGCTGGCGACGAGGTCGATCTTGAAGCCCGAGAGCTTCGCGGCGAGGCGGACGTTCTGTCCACCCTTGCCGATGGCCAACGACAACTGATCGGAACCGACGTTCACGCGGGCTTCGCCGGCCTCGTTGTCGAGCTCGATGGAGCCGACGCGGGCAGGCGAGAGCGCGTTCCGGATGAACTCGCGCGGGCTGGGGTCCCACAGGATGATGTCGACGCGCTCGCGTTGGAGCTCGGCCGTGACGGCCTGGATGCGGCTGCCGCGGTGGCCGATGCAGGCGCCGATCGGGTCGACGTTCGTGTTCGTGCTCGAGACCGCCACCTTGGACCGCTGGCCGGCCTCGCGCGCGATCGCCTTGATCTCGACCGTGCCGTCGGCGACCTCGGGGATCTCCTGGCGCATCAGGTACTCGAGCAGCTCGGGCGCCGCGCGCGACACGAGGATCGAGGGACCGCGGGTGGACAGCTCGACCTTGGCGACGAACACCTTCAGCCGCATGCCCACCATGTAGCGCTCGCCCTGGATCTGCTCGCGGGGCGGCATGATGGCCTCGCCGCGGCCGAGGTCCACGAACACGTTGCGCTTGTTGTCGGTGCGCGAGACGACGGCCGTCATCACGTCGCCGGCGCGGTCCTTGTACTCCTCGAAGACGTGCTCGCGTTCCTTCTCGCGCAGCTTCTGCGTGATGACCTGCTTGGTCGTCTGCACGGCGATGCGCGTGAACTTCTCGGGATCGACCGGGAACTCCATCTCCATGCCGACCTCGACGTCCTCGTCGAGCTCGAGCGCTTCGGCGAGCGGGATCTCCTTGTCGGGATCCTCGACCTCGTCGACGACGCGGCGGACCACCAGGACGTCGATCTCACCGGTCTCGGGATCGACCTCGACCTCGACCTGCTTCCCGGGCATCACGTTCCGCTCGAACGCCTGCTCGAGCGCCTCCTCGATCGAGGACAACAACTCGTCCTTGTCGAGGTTGCGCTCGGCGGCGAGCACGTTGAGGGCATCGATGAATTCTTTGTTCATCCTTCACTCCGGTCCGGTCCGGGTCGCGTCGTGGCGACCCACCTAGTTGTAGCCCTGTTCTCTCGGTTTCGCCGAGAGACCAAGGAAGCTCCGCTCAGCGCGGCGTGTCGGGCCATTCGGCGAGCGTGGCCCGTTCGATCTCGCTCACGTCGTGACGGCGGGGCGTCGCTTCGCCCGCGACGTCGAACGCGACCGTGGTGCCGTCGACCGCGCCCACCCGACCGGTGAAGGTCTCACCGTGGACCCGCACCTTCGCGAGCAGGTCGTGGAAACGTTCGAAGTGCCGCGGGGTCGCCAGGGGCCGCTGGGCGCCCGGGGACTCCACCTCGAACTGGTACTCCGCCTCGAACGGGTCGAGACGGTCGAGCTCGAGACCGAAGGCCTCGGCCGCACGCCGCACGTCCTCGACCGACACCACCGCTTCGTCGAGGCGGTCGATCCGGAGCAGGACCTTGCGCGAGCCACCCTTCTGGGTCACGACCACCTCGAGCACCTCGTAGCCGAGGGGCGTCAGGGCGTCGCGGGCGGCGTGCGTCAGGTCCATGCGTCCTCTTCCGTTCCCGGTGGTGGGGTTCCGGCCGGCGCGGGCCGGTGCGGGGGGCGGTCTCGCCGGTGTCGTGGCGACCACGTCGTCGCGACCTCGTCATCTGGGCCCCGTCACACGTCCGAACGAAGCACGAGGGCGGGTCCGGGAACCCACCCTCGACGGCGCCGGGACGTTGTCCGCCCACAAGGTTAGCACGCGTCGCCTGGGCACGTGGCTTGGCAGCTTGCGACGCGGTCGGGGTCCGGGTACACTCCGCGGCAGATGCGACGACCCGCGCGAGCTACGTCACGGCGATGAGGCCGGTTCGTCGGCGACCGACCGACGGACCCACCCCATCGCTCCGAGGGACCGACCCGACCCGGGTCCGGTCCCTCTCGCTTGGCACGCCCACCCCCGCACGCCCGCTGCCCCCGCCGCGGCTGATCCGGCCCGCACCGAGAGGAACCCCATGAACGCAGGACCGTGGATGGACGACGTGCTGCTCCTGACCCCGGGCCCGACCCCGCTCCATCCCCGGGCGGCGGCGGCGCTGACCTGGCCGATGCGAGGTCACATGGACCCCGACGTCTTCGCCTACAACGACGCCATCGTGAGCGACCTGCGCGAGCTCTACGGCGCGCCCGACGACGCCTTCTCCTGCCTTCTCGCCGGGAGCGGCTCGCTGGGGATGGAGGCGGGCCTCGCCAACCTGCTCGAACCCGGCGACCGGGTCCTCGTGGGGACCAACGGGGTGTTCGGCGAGCGCATGGCGACGATGGCCGAGCGGCTGGGGGCGGAGGTCGTGCGCGTGAGCGCCCCTGCCGGTGCCGCGCTCGACGTCGACCGCGTCCGCGAGGCGGCGCACCGCACCCGGCCCAAGGTGGTCGCCTTCGTGCACGGCGAGACGTCGACGGGTGTCTTGAACCCCGTCGAGGCGCTGGCGGCGGTCGCCCACGAGGTCGACGCCCTGCTCTCGGTCGACGCCGTGACCACCGTCGGGATGCTCCCGTTCGACCAGGCCGGTTGGGGGATCGACTACGCCTACACGGGATCCCAGAAGTGCCTGTCCGCGCCACCCGGGCTGGCGCCGGTCGTCGTGTCGGCGCGGGCGATGGCGGCCGTCGCGGCGCGGCGCACGCCCGTCCAGACCTGGTACGCGGACCTGCTCGGCATGCAGGCGTACTGGGCCGTCGGCGAGGAGGGGAGGCGCTACCACCACACGGTGCCGATCCACCTGCACTGGGCGACCGGCGAAGCGATCCGCGCCGCGCTCGAGGAGGGCGTCGCCGCCCGCACCGAACGCGCGCGCCGGGTGGGGACGGCCGTCCTGGCCGCGCTCGAGATCGTCGGCTTCTCGGCCTACGTCGAGGCGGCGATCCGTCTCCCGACCGTGCTGGCGGTCCGCCTGCCGGCGGGTCTCGACGACGCCGCGGTCCGACACGCGCTGCGAAGCGAACGCAACGTGAGCCTGGCGGGCGGTCTCGGCGTGACGGCCGGGCGCGCGTGGCGGCTGGGGCTCATGGGCGAAGCGGCCCGGGTCGAACCGTACCGCGCGTTCATGCACGCGCTGGCGGCGGTGCTGCCCGCCCATGGCCTGCCGGCCGCCGCCGGGTTGCCCGAGGCGTTCGAGGCGGCGTGGGCGGCAGAGGAGCCCGCCGACGCGTCGTCGGCGGTGCCCGGGCGCTCGGCGGCCCTCGCGACGTGAGCGCCGGGTCCGGAACCGGGGACGGCGGTCCGACGCCCGACCCGCCCACCGTCGAGCTGCTCCGCGTCGATCCGCGACTGCTGGAGGTCGTGACCTCGCTCTTCTGGGCCACCTTCCCGGCTCGCCGTCTCGGGCGAGGCGACGCCGACGCCGACGGCCGCGTTCCGCTGCTCGTGGACGCCGCGCTCACCACCGCCGAGGGTCCGCGGTGGCAGCGCGCGCTCGACACCCTGCTGCGACAACCGTTCGCCGCGGACGCCGGGGCGTACGGGCGCGAGGTGCACGACCCGAGGGGGCGCCGCCTGGAGCTGGCGTTCCCGGTCGCGCCCGAGGCCTACGCCGGCGGCGCTTGGCTCGTCGGACCGTTCCCGTCCGTGGCCGCCGCCCATGCCTGGGCGGCCGAGCACGTGCGCGATCCCTGGGTCCACGACGTCCTCGAGCACGCCGGCGCCGTGCACGCCGACGTGTTCCTCGGCGAGTCGGCCGCAGGGGCGCCCGGTTGACGCCCCGAACGCCGTGCCGTACGCTTCGCCCGTGAAGGTCTCGCCACGTTCGCCCTTTATCCCGCTCGCGTAGGTCCCGACGCGAGCGTTCGCGCCCGACCCTACGCACCGCCCCGCATGCGCGACGGCGGTGCGTTCGTCTGTCAGACCCCAGCCGTCCACCCACCAGGAGCCCCATGAACCAGGAAGCCGATCTCGCCGAAGCCTTGAACCGAGCGATCGCCGACATCGCGGCGGCCCCGGACCCCCGCGCCCTACAGGACCTGCGCGTCGGGCTGTTGGGGAAGAAGGGTCTGATCACCGAGCGGCTCCGCGGGCTCGCGCGTCTCGACCCCGAGGAGCGGCGCGTGGTGGGGAGCGCGCTCCACGAGCAGAAGGGCCGCCTCGAGGCGGCCCTCGCCGAGCGCAAGGCCGACCTCGAGCGCGCCGCGCTCGACGCGCGTCTGGCGGCCGAAAGGGTCGACCTGACGCTGCCCGGCGAGCGTGTGCCGGCGGGCGCCCACCACCTGTTGACGCAGGTCACCCACCGCCTGCTCGACGTCTTCCGCAGCCTCGGGTACGACGTCGCCGTCGGCCCCGAACTCGAGGACGACCACCACAACTTCGAGGCGCTCAACTTCCCGCCCGAGCATCCCGCCCGCGACGCCCAAGACACGTTCTGGACGACGGACGGTCGGCTGCTCCGCACCCACACGAGCCCCATGCAGGTGCGCTACATGCGCGAGCACACCCCGCCGATCAAGGTCGTCGTGCCCGGCCGGGTGTTCCGCAACGAGGCGGTGGACGCCACCCACGAGGCGCAGTTCCATCAACTCGAGGCGCTGGTGGTGGGCGAGCGGGTGACGATGGCCGACCTGCGCGGCGCGATCACCGAGATGGCGAGCGCACTGCTGGGGACGGGCACCCGCACGCGCCTCCAGCCGAGCTACTTCCCGTTCGTCGAACCCGGCGCCGAGTTCGCCATCTGGTGGACGCATCCGAAGACCGGACGCGAGGAGTGGCTCGAACTGGGCGGCTGCGGGATGGTCCACCCGAACGTCTTCCGCGCCGTCGGGTACGAGAACGTCACCGGGTTCGCCTTCGGCTTCGGGATCGAACGCCTGGCGATGGTGAGCACGGGCGTCGCCGACATCCGCGACCTCTACCGCGGCGACCTGCGCGTGCTCGAGCAGTTCCGGGGCGTGGCCTGATGCGCGTGCCCTACGGCTGGCTGGGCGAGCTCGTCGACGGACTGCCGGGACCGGCGGAGACCGCCGACCTGCTGGCCGGCCTCGGCCTGGGGGTCGAAGCGACCTTCGACGTGGCCGCCGCACCGAGCGGCGTCGTCGTGGCGGAGGTCGTCGAGGTGACCGCCGTGCCAGGCGCCGACGCCGTGCGGCGCGCGGTCGTCGACGACGGCCACGCCCGCAGGACGGTCGCCTGCGGCGCGCCCAACGTGCGGGTCGGGATGCGGACCGCCTACGCGCCGCCCGGCACGACGCTGCCCGGCTTCCCCGGCGCGCTCGAGGTCCGCGACGTCGCCGGCATCCGTTCGGAGGGCATGGTGTGCAGCCCACGCGAATTGGGCCTGTTCGAGTACGGCGGCGGTCTGCTCGAGCTGGGCGCCGACGCGCCCGTCGGCGCGTCGCTGGCCGAGCTCTGGCCTGCCGACACCGTCCTCGAGCTCGAGCTGACGCCCAACCGTGCGGACGCGTTCAGCCTCCTGGGCGTCGCGCGCGACCTCGCAGCGAAGCTCGGCACCGCGCTGCATCATCCGGCCGCGGGTCTCGAGGACGCGACCGGGGATCCCACGCTCGACGACGGCCTCGAGGTCCGGCTCGAAGACCCCGAGCGGAGTCCCCGGTTCACGCTGCGGCGCGTCGACGGGGTCCGCGTCGCGCCGTCGCCCGTGTGGCTCCAGCGGCGCCTGGCGCTGGTCGGGCTGCGGCCGCGGAACGTCGTCGTCGACGTGACGAACCTGGTCACCTTCGAGCTCGGTCAGCCGTCGCACGCCTACGACCTCGACGCGCTCGCGGATGGGGTGCTCGAGGTGCGGCACGCGCGGCCCGCCGAGCGGCTCGTCACCCTGCAAGACGAGACCCTGACGCTCGATCCCGACGACCTGGTCATCGCCACGCCCGACGGTGACGGCAGCCGGGCGATCGGCTTGGCGGGCGTCATCGGCGGTCGCGACGATTCGGTGCGCGCCGAGACGACGTCGATCGCCCTCGAGGTCGCGTCGTTCGAGGCGACGGGCGTCCGGCGCACGGGTCGGCGGCACAAGCAGATCACCGACGCCCGCACGCGGTTCGAGCGGGGCGTCGATCCGGCCCTCCCCGAGCTCGCCTCGGCGCGGGCGGCGACGCTGCTGGCGTCGATCGCGCACGGGACGCCGCACCCGGCGCTCACCGTCGCCGGCGCGGCGCCGAGCGCGCCGGCTCCGATCTCCTTCCGTCCGTCCCGGGTGGCGTTCCTGATGGACATGTCGGTGCCGGAAGGGGACCAAGCCCGGATCCTTCGACGCCTCGGGTGCACGGTCGAGACCGGCAGGGACGCTTGGCTCGTACGACCCCCGACCTGGCGCGTCGACCTGACGATCGAGGAGGACCTCGTCGAGGAGGTCGCGCGCCTGCACGGCTTCGAGCACATCGGCAGCAGCGTGCCCCACCTCGACGTCGTCCCGCCCCAGGGCGACCCCACGCATCGCCTCCTGCGCGAGCGCCTGGTCGGGGCGGGTCTCATCGAGACGATCGGCTACGTGTTCGCCGGCGACGACGACCTGGCCCGCGCTCGCGTCCCAGAGGCCCACGTGCGCCTCGCCGAACCGCAGAGCGAGAGCCGAGCGGTGCTGCGGACCTCGCTCCTGCCGGGCCTGCTCGCCGCCGCGCGGCTCAACCGCGACGCGCCCGCGCTGGCGCTCTTCGAGATCGGTCACGTCTTCGGCGAGACCGAGGAGGAGCGACTGGGGTTGCTGTGGCGCGGCGCCCACGCCCGGAGCGGCTGGCGACCGGACGTGACCGCCGACGCCTTCGTCGCCAAGGGGGTCCTGTCGTCGCTGGCCGAGGGTCTGGGGGTCGACCTGTCGCTGCAGCCCGCGCCCGCGCCGCACCTGCACCCTGGCGTCTCGGCGCGGGTGATCTGGGACGGCGTCGACGTCGGCACCTTCGGTCGCCTGCATCCCGAGGTGGCCGCCGATTGGGAGGCGGGCGACGTGCTCGTCGCCGAGATGCGCCTGCCGCTCGCGACGCGGGCGCCCCGGGTACGCGACGTGCCGCGCCAGCCGTACGCCGAACGCGACCTGGCGGTCGTGGTCCCCCACGACCTCACCTACGCGGAACTGCGAGCGACGTGCGCACCGGCGGCCGGGCCCCTGCTGGTCGAACTGTTCCCGTTCGACGTCTTCGAAGGTGGGCAGGTCGGCGAGGGTCGCAAGAGCCTGGCGCTGCGGTTCCGCTTCCGGCATCCCGAGCGCGCGCTCACGGACGCGGAGGTCGACGAGAGCATGAAAAGCGTCATGTCGGCCGTCGACAACGCCGGGTATGCTCTGCGGACGTGACCTGGATCGACGCCGCCCTCGTCTTCACGATCGCCGCCATCATCGCCCTCGCGGCCGAGCGGCGCCTGTCGGGGCTGTTGCTCGGTCTCGGCGGCGCCTTGGCCCTACGCCCGCTCCTCGTGTTGGCCGACCTGAACCCCTGGCTGGCGCTCGTCGCCGCGTTGCTGGTGGGTCTGGCGTTGGCGCTGGTGGGCCGCCACGTGCTGCAACTGGCTCGGGTACCCGGCCCGCTCACGCGGCTGGCGGGCGGCTTCGGGGGGCTCGTGCTCGGCATGGCGCTGGCGCTCGCGCTCGTGACGTCGCTGCCCATCCAGCGCAACCCGGTGGAACCGGGTCTGATCTACTACCCACCGCGCGACCTGCCGCAGGCGGTGCAGCACGCGGTCACCGGATCGGCCGCCGTGGCCGTGGGCCGCAGCGTGTTGCTCTACCCGCTGCTCGCGGCACAGGGCGCGGTCCCCGACGGGCAGGGGGCGGTGTTGGCCGTGCTCCATCGCTGGTTCGTCGTCGACGAGCCGTGGCGGACCGTGGTGTCCAGCGCGCCCTGACCGGGCCCGAGAGGGGGTGATCGCCGCTCCGACGTGAGGACGCGAGATAGCGCAAGCCAGGGACCGCCGAAGGCGTCCCTGTGACGAGGCGGAGGGCTCCACCCGTCCCGCGCGACGGCGCGGTGCACGCGAGGTGGGGACACCGGGGCGACGACGGCAAGGTCCGGTCCCCCGGGAAAGCGCGAAACGCCGGGCCATCCTGGCCACGAACGACGGTTCGGGGCGTCCACTCGGACGTTCGGCGACGAGTCTGCGGGCCCCTCCAGAGCACGACCCCTCTCTCGCACCCGTCCTGGGTCGAACGTACGCGAAGAACGCGCGTCGGGCTCGCCCCCCGACCCCGAACGCCCGAAGGTCCGAACCCACCTTCCGGTCGCGGCCGGTCGGCACTCCGTCGACCTGCACGACCCTCCGACCCATCAGGAGGACCGACATGTGCGGCATCGTCGGATACATCGGGGGACGCGTCGCAGCCGACGTCGTCCTCGACGGTTTGGCACGGCTCGAGTACCGAGGCTACGACTCGGCCGGGATCGTCGTCGCCCGCGCGGGCCACGACGAGCTCGACGTCGTCAAGCGCGCGGGCAAGCTCCAGGCACTGCGCGACGCCTTGACCGAGCGCTCCGAGAACGGCGGCGCGCTCGGCGGGATCCGCGCGGTGGGTCACACCCGCTGGGCCACCCACGGCCGGCCCACGGACACGAACGCCCACCCGCACCTGAGCGAAGACGGCCGCCTCGGGCTGGTCCACAACGGCATCATCGAGAACTACGTGACGCTGCGGGACGAGCTGCGGGCCCGAGGTCACACGTTCCAGAGCGAGACCGACACCGAGGTCCTGGTCCACCTCATCGAGGAGCACTACGCGGGCGACCTGCCGGAGGCCGTGCGGGGCGCCCTCTCGCGCGTCCACGGCGCCTACGCGATCGTCGTCACCCACGTCGACCACGCACAGGTGGTCGCCGCACGGGCGACGAGCCCGCTGGTGATCGGCTTGGGCGAGGGCGAGAGCTGGGTGGCCAGCGACGTGCCCGCCTTGCTGCCGTACACGCGCCGGGTGGTGTACGTCCACGACGGCGAGATGGTGATCCTGGACGCCGCGGGCGCCCGTCTCGTCCAGCTCGACGGGACCCCCGTCGACCGCGCGGAGGAGGCCATCGACTGGGACGCAGGGGCGGCCGAGAAGGGCGGCCACCCGCACTACATGCTCAAGGAGATGCTCGAGCAGCCCGACGTCCTGCGACACACGCTCGGCGGACGCGTGACCCCCGACGGGCTGGACGCCGACCTCGACCTGGACCTCGACCCGCGGGACGTGGACCGCGTCGTCCTCGTGGGCGCCGGCACGGCGAGCTACGCCGCCATGGTCGGCGAGTCGCTGCTCGAACGCCTCGGGCGGGTGCCGGCCGAGGTCGTCGTCGCCTCCGAGTTCCGGTACCAGGACCCGGTGGTGGACGCGCGCACCCTGGTGGTGGCCGTCTCGCAGTCGGGCGAGACCATCGACACCCTCGAGGCCGTGCGCGAAGCGCGCCGCCGCGGCGCCCGCACCCTGGCGATCCTCAACGTCAAGGGCTCGAGCTTGGCGCGCGAGGCCGACGACGTCCTGTACATCCACGCCGGTCCCGAGATCGGCGTGGCGTCGACGAAGGCCTACGTGGCGATGGCGGGCGCGTTCGCGCTCTTGGCGCTCCGGTTCGGCCGCGCGCGCGGCACGATCGACGACGCTGCCGCCGCCGCCTGGGTGGCGGGCCTCGACGCTCTGCCCGACGCCGTCGCCCTGGCGCTCTCGCGGCGCGCCGACGTGGTCGCGGTGGCGGACCGGGTCGCCGAAGCGCGCGACGCGCTCTACCTCGGTCGCGGCTACGACGTGGCGACCGCCTTCGAGGGTGCGCTCAAGCTCAAGGAGATCAGTTACCTGCACGCCGAGGCGTACGCCACCGGCGAGATGAAGCACGGCCCGATCGCCCTGATCGACCGGGCGATGCCGGTCGTCGCGATCGCGACGCCCTCGACCACCTACGAGAAGACGCTGTCGAACCTGCAGGAGGTGCGTGCGCGCGAGGGCTGGGTGATCGCGATCGCCGGCGACGGCGACACGGCCATCGCCGAGCACGCCGATCACGTCTTGTTCGTGCCCGTGATGGACGAGGCCATGGCGCCGATCGTGAACGTGATCCCGCTGCAGCTCCTTGCCTACGAGGTGGCCGTACGCCTCGGTCGCGACGTCGACCAACCCCGGAACCTGGCCAAGAGCGTCACGGTGGAGTGATCGCGCGCCGGGCGCTGCGCGCCGGCGCGCCGCACGGGAGGCATGAAGCGGGGGGCGGTCCGAACTGGACCGCCCCCCGCTCACGTGCCAGGGCGCCCGCAGGCGCCTCGGCGTCAATCGAGGCCGACGTCGCCACAAGCGACGGAGACGGCCATCTGGTCGGGCGCGAGGTGCACGTTGAGGTAGTGGGTCCCGCCGACGATCCACTCGAAGGGGACGTCGAGTCGGGTCGACGAGACGCCCGAATCGCCGTCGACGTTCTCGAGCGGGATCACGACGCCGCCCGGAGCGGCGCAACGGCCGGCGTGGAAGTGCATGGGGTGGTTGCCGCCGGCGGGCGTGCCGGAGAGCTGGACGTAGACGTGGCTGTCGCCGCGACCCATGTCGACGAGCAGGGCGGTGCCCGAAACGCCGCTGTCGCTCGCTTCGGCCAGGTCGTAGACCGCGAAGCCGGTGGGGAGTTCCTGACCGGAGAGCGCCGCGAGGACCGCCTTGGGCAACAGCACCGCGTCGACGACGTGGATCACGCCGTTGCTCGCGACGACGTCGGCCGCGACCACGTTGGCGCCGTCGACGGTGACGCCGCCTTCGGTACCGATCCGGACGTGCTCGCCCTGGAGCGTGCGCGCCTTCGTGAGGTTCACGACGTCCGCGGCCCGAACGTCACCGGAGACGACGTGGTAGGTGAGCACCGCGGTCAGGAGCTCCGGATCCGCGAGCACGGCGTCGAGCGCGCCTGCTGGCAACGCCGCGAAGGCGTCGTTCGTCGGCGCGAACACCGTGAACGGGCCCTCGCCCGAAAGCGTCTCGACCAGGCCGGCGGCCGTGACGGCCGTGACCAACGTGCTGAACTGCTCGTCGCCGACGGCGATGTCGACGATCGTCTGGGCGGAGCCGACGCCGAACGCGAACACGGTGAGGGCGGCGAACATCGTGCGGGTGAACCTCATGCAGAACCTCCGGGGGGTGCGATCGCCCCGAAAGTACGACGTCGCGGCGAGGGCTACCTAGGCGCAGGCCACCGTTCGCAAGTCCGGCGTCACGGACCGCCGCGTTGGCTCCACCACCACAAGGCGACGAGGACCGCGCCGACCAGGAGCGCCGGCCGCAACCAGCGACCGGCGGTGGCGCGTCCGCCGGCGACGGCAGCGCGCGCCTCCTCGGCGTCGCGCTTCGCGCTCGCGCGCTGCGCGCGCCGGAGCGACGCCACGCTGAGACCGACCTGACCCTTGCGCCGGTACGCCACCCCGAGGTTGTGGTGGGCGTTGGCGAAACCGTCGTCGAGCTTGATCGCGCGCTCGTAGTCGGCGATGGCCTCATCGAGCTCCCCGGCCTCCAGCTTCAGGTTCCCGCGGTTGGTGAGCGCCCGCACGTGGTTCGGGTCGCGCTCCAGCGCCGTCTCGAGGTGGGCGCGCGCCGCGTCGAGATCGCCCTCCAAGACGGCGATGGCGCCGTACTGGGCCGCACGCTCGGCGGCGAAGTGATCGGTACGGAGGCGGTCGAGCGCCCCGCGCGCCTCGTCGGTCTCGCGCCGATCGAGCGCCGCGCTGGCGTCGGCGAGGGCGACGAGGTCGGCCTCGAGCGCCGCCCAGTCGAGCAGGTCGGGGGGCCGCACCTCGAGCCTGGCGAGGCGGCCGACGGCCCGCTTGGGCGCCTTGGCGCGGACCGAGGCCTCGACCTCCGTGAGCGCGTCGAGCGCCTCCAGGACGTCCGTTTCGACCCGCTCGTCGGTCGTCGCGAACCGCAGCGTCTGGGCGGCCAGGCCGAAGCGGCCGAGGGCGACGAGCGCGCGCCAATCGCCGGCGCGCGCGAGCACGAGCCAGGTCGGGTCGCTCGCCGTGGGCGCAGCTCGGAGCCGGTCGACGTCGGGCGGTCGGTGGTCGATCATCGTGGGCCTCCGGGGTGCGCCGACGCGGCGTCGACGAGCTCGCGGTATATGCCGTCGTAGGCGCGCACGGACCGGTCCCAGCCGAAGTGCTCACGAACGGCCGCGTGGCGGAGCGCCGCCCAGGTGTCGGGCTCGTCGTAGGCGCGCCGAGCCCTCGCGAGGGCCTCCGTCAACGCGGTGGGCGTCGGGGCAGCGAACAGGAAGCCGGTGCGACCGTCGTCGATCGTGTCGGCGAGACCGCCGGTGGCGCGCGCCACGGGCACGGTGGCGTACCGCATGGCGATCATCTGGGCCAGACCGCAGGGCTCGAAGCGCGAGGGGATCGCCAACGCGTCCGCGCCCGCGTAGATCCGTCGGGCGAGGCCGTCGTCGTAGCCGATCCGTCCCCCGACGCGCCCAGCGTGGGCCACGAAAGCAGCGCGTGCCGCTTCCTCGAGGAGCGGGTCGCCCGAACCCAACAACGCCACGTCCCAACCCTGGGCGAGGACGTCGGGCAAGGCGTCCAGCAGCAGATCGATCCCCTTCTGGTCGGCCAGCCGGGAGACGACCCCGAGCAGCGGACGACCGGCCTCCAGCCCCAGCTCGCGCGCCAACGCACGCTTGTCGTCGGCCTTGCCCTCGAGATCGGAGGGCGAGAACGGGGCGGCGAGGTGCGGGTCGTGCGCGGGGTCGAAGGCCACCTCGTCGAGACCGTTCAGCACGCCGCGGAGACGCGGTCCGAGGGCCGCGAACGCAGCGTCCAGACCGTAGGCGACGTCGGGTTCGAGGAGCTCGCGGGCGTAGCTGGGCGACACCGTGGTGACGCGATCGGCCCGCTGCAGCCCGGCGTGCAGGAAGTTGCCACGCCCGTGCAGCGCCAGCGGGCCCGCTTGGCTCCCCGGCACGCCCACCCACCGCACGACGTCGGCGGCGTCGGCGTGCCCTTGGTACTGCGCATTGTGGACGGTCAGCACCGTGGGGAGGTCGCGGAAGCCCTCGGGCAGCGCGTCACCATGGCGGAGGATCGCCGGCACCAGCGCGGCGTGCCAATCGTGGACGTGCACGACGTCGGGGAGGAAGCCGACGCGATGGGCGACGACGGGAAGGGAGCGAGCGAAGAGCGCGAAGCGCCAGGCATCGTCGGGGTAGCCGTAGAGCGCGTCGCGGCGGAAGGCATCGTGCCCGACGAAGGCGTAGCGCACCCGAGCGCCGGGGGGCCCGACCTCGAGCGTCCCGACCCCGACCGCGACCTCGCCGCCGTCGAAGGGGACGGCGACGTCACCGATCCACAGGGGCGGCGGGTCGGCGCGCAACGAGGCGTACCAGGGGTGGACGACCAGCACGTCGTGGCCAGTGGCGGCCTGCGCGCGCGGCAGGGCGCCGAGGACGTCGGCGAGCCCGCCGGTCTTGGCGAACGGTTCGGCTTCGGCGGTGGCGTGGAGGAGGCGCACGCCGCGAGTCTACCGTGGCCACCGCTGCCGCCAGGACACCGTTCTCATCGCGCGTGCTGGCTATACTCCGCCATGATCCGTTGCTGCCTGGAGACCGCATGAAGCGCCTGACCCTCTTCGCCGGCGCGCTGGCCGTGCTGCTGACCGCCGTCGCGGTGCAGGCGCAACTGTCGCGCGACTTCGCCAACGAGTTCCTCGAGCAGCCGGCCGGCCGGGCCCTGGTCCAGACGTTCGGTGCGCTCAAGACCGGTTACCTCGACGACGTCGACGACGACGAGATCATCCGCGGCGCCATCAGCGGCATGATCGACGCGGTCGGCGACCCGTTCACCTACTACCTCGAACCCCGCACCGCGGCGCGCGAAGCGCAGGACCGGAGCGGTTCGTTCGAGGGCATCGGCGCCGTCCTCACGCCCTTCAACCGTCAGACCGGTCGCGGGGTCGAGATCCTCAACGTCTACCAGGGCGGTCCGGCGTTCGGAGCCGGCGTCCAGCGCGGCGACATCTTCATGGAGGTCGACGGCGTCGACGTCTCCGACGCCACGACCACCGAGGTCGTCGACCTGGTCCGGGGTCCCGGCGGCACGATCGTGAACATCACGTTCAACCGTCCCGGCACGGACGAACCCGTCGCGTTCGCCATCGAGCGCGACACGATCGAGATCATCGACGTGACCTCCGGGCTCATCGACGGGGACGTCGGTTACGTGGCCATCTCGTCGTTCGGCAACCAGCGCGTCTACGACCAGCTCATCGACGCCCTTTCGCGTCTGGAGCTCGCCGGTGCCGAGAGCTACGTCCTCGACCTGCGCAACAACCCCGGCGGTCTGCTCACGCAGGGCATCCAGGTCGCCGACGAGTTCTTGGGTCGGGGCGACATCGTGTTCCAGCGCGCCCGTGGCGTGACGCAACGCCTCGCGTCCGCCGACGCCTCGGGCGTCGTGACGCCGCCGCTCGTGGTCCTCTTGAACCGCAACTCCGCGTCGGCTTCGGAGATCGTCGCGGGCGCTCTGCAGGACAACGCGCGGGCGCTCGTGATCGGCGAGCGTAGCTTCGGCAAGGGTGTCGCCCAGAGCGTCGTGTCGCTCTCGGACGGCGGGCAGCTCGCCTACACGTCCTTCGAATGGCTCACGCCCGATCGCCGCTCCATCAGCGACGAAGGCATCGTCCCCGACCTGGCCGTGACCGACTCGCGCTTGTCCCAAACGATCTCGGTCGAGGGGCGAGGCGGCGAGGAGGGGCAGGTCGTGACGATCCTCGTCGACGGCGTCGAGGTCGGCTCGGCCGCCGTGGAGGAGGACGGTACCTTCGACTTCGTGACGATCGGCCCCCGGCCGAGGCTGTCCGAGGTCCAGGGCGAAGCCCTCGTCGACGTCGAGAACGACGCGATCCTCGCCGCCGCGCTCGTGGCGTTGCGCGATGGGTCGGCGGCCGCGGTCAACGTGCGCTGAACGGTTCAACGCCGTTGAACCGTTCAGCGCCTGCGCTGCCTTCGGCAGCGCCGTGCGCGACGTGCGCCACACGCTGGGCGGCGGTTGGGTCGTCGCCGTCACCCACGCGGTCCCGTCGACCTCGGCGACGCACTTCGTGCTGATGTGATCGAGGTCCGCGGCCTCGTCAAGCGCTACGGCGTGCATCGGGCCGTGGACGGGGTGGACCTCGACGTCCGGCCGGGCGAGGTGGTCGGGCTGCTGGGCCCCAACGGGGCCGGGAAGTCGACGACGATCAAGGCCATCGTCGGTCTGCTGCGGCCGACGGACGGGACCGTGCGGGTCGCCGGTCACGACGTCCTCCGGCAGCCCCTGGCCGCCAAAGGGGCGGTCGGGTACGTCCCCGACCGCCCGTACCTGTACCCCAAGCTCACCGGGCGCGAGCTGCTGCGGTTCGTGGGTCGGCTGCGGCGTGTGCCGGGCGCCGACGCCGCGGCGGACGGATGGCTCGAGCGCTTCGGTCTGCTCGAGGTCGCGAACGAGATCATCGAGACCTACTCCCATGGCATGCGGCAGAAGCTGACGTTCGCCGCCGCCCTCCTGCCCGACCCGGCCGTGCTCGTGGTCGACGAGCCCATGGTGGGTCTCGATCCGCGGGCCGCACGTCAGGTGCGCGGGCTGATGCGCGACCACGCCGAACGGGGTCGCACCGTGTTGGTCACGACGCACGCCATGGAGGTGGCCGAGGCCGTGGCCCACCGCGTCGTGGTCTTGCATCACGGCCGGGTGGCCGCCTCGGGCACCGTCGACGCCTTGCGCGCCCGCCTCGGCCGTGCGGACGCCGACCTCGAGGCGGTGTTCCTGCAGTTGACGGAGGAAGGGGAGTTCTCGCCGACTCCCGACGGCCCGGCCCCCGTTCGGTGGGACGCCGGTCGATGAGCCTCGCTCGACCTCCCTCGCTGTGGGGTCTGCGCGCGCGCGCCGTGGCGCGCGCGGTGCTCCGCGCCCCCGGACGTCACGTCGTGGGCGGGGCGTTCCTCGGGTTCGTCGCCTGGGGCATCGCGGCGGCCGTCGAGGGCGGCGTCCGTTGGATCGACGCCTACCCGCTCATCGACACGATCGCCGACGCCGCACTGCAACGGAGCCTGGAGGCGTTCGTCACCTTGCTGGCCCTCGGCGTCGCGTTCTCCGTGCTCACGACGGCGGTCACCACCCTCTACACGGCGCAGGACCTGCCGCTGTTGTTGTCGTGGCCCATTCCCGTGGGCCGCGTGTTCGCCCTGAAGGTGCTCGAGACGTACCTCGGCTCCGCGGCGTTGCCGGCGCTCCTGACGCTGCCGGTGCTCGTCGGCCTCGGCGCCGCCCGAGACGCACCGTTCACCTTCTATCCGGTGGCGGCGGCCGCCGTTCTGGCGCTCTACGCCCTGCCCGTCGCCTTCGGCGCCGCGGCGGCGCTGCTGCTCATGCGGATCGCACCGGCCGGGCGGGTGAAGGAGGTCTCGACCGCGGTGAGCGTGGTGGTCGCAGCCGCCTTGGTCGTCGGTCTGCGCGCGCTGCGTCCCGAGCAGCTCGCCGACCTGACACCCGAGCAGTTCGAGGCCTTCTTGGTCGGTTTCACGTCGGTCGACCTGGGCGCCTGGCCGCCCGGCTGGGCGGGAAGCGCCATCTGGACGGCCCTCGACGGGGGATGGTCCACCGCGCTGATCCCGCTCGGCGCCGCGACGATCGTCGCGCTGGCGCTCCTCACGCGTGGAGCGGCTTGGGCGTACCAGGCCGGTTGGTCGCGCGGGCTGGACACCGCGCCGCGACGGCGCGACGCGAGGCCGCGGGCGGCCAGCGGCTGGGAGCGCCCCCTGGCGGCGCTCGGCCCGGTCGGCGCCGTCATCGTCAAGGACCTCCGCCTGCTGGCGCGCGATCCGACGCAGGCGTCGCAGCTGCTCGTGCTGCTGGCGCTGGCGGGCGTCTACCTCGTGAGCACCGCTGCCATCGACGTCGAGGGGCAACGCTTTCGCGACGCGCTGGGGGCCCTGAACGTCGCCTTCGTGGGCTTGTTGCTGGCCGGGGTCGGCGTCCGGTTGGCGTTCCCGGTGGTGTCGCTCGAGGGCGAAGGCTTCTGGTGGTTGCACACCGCGCCGTTGCGGGCCCGTTCGATCGTGGCCGCCAAGCTGGCGCACGCGCTGCCACCGCTCCTGGTGCTCGGGGTCGGCTTGGGGGTCGCGCAGTCGCTCTTGCTCGACGTGTCACCGAACCTGGCCACCGCGGCGTGGTTCGGTGGAGCGTGCGCCGCCATCGCCATCGCCTCGCTGGGGGTGGGGCTGGGCGCCGCGTTCCCCCGCTTCGACGCCACCCAGGCGACCGACGTCCCGATGTCGCCGGGCGGCCTCCTCTACATGACCACGGCCCTCGTCTACGCGGCAGGTCTGACCGTGGCGCTGGCGTACCCGGCCTGGCAGACACTCGTCGACCCCGACCTGCCCGTGTGGGCGTCGCCCGCCGGCCGCTGGTCGGCGGTCATCGCCGTCGCCTGGACGGCGCTGGCGGCGGGCACGGCCCTCGCCTTGGGGACGTGGCGCCTGGGCAGGTACGAGGCCGGCATCGACGGCTGAGCGCCGACCTTGGCCGGCCGCCGTTACCCCTTGGGGCCCGCCCGTCGCACGTCGTCGCCGACCTGCGCCTCGAAGCGACGGAAGTTCTCCTCGAACATGGTCGCCAGTTCGGCCGCTTGCGCGTCGTAGGCGGCGGGATCGGACCACGTCGAACGGGGGTCGAGCACGTCCGAGGGCACACCCGCGATCTCGGTCGGGACCTCGAAGCCGAACCGTTCGTCGCGCCGCATCGCCACGCCGTCGAGCCCACCGCCGAGGGCCGCGTCGATCATCGCCCGCGTGTGCCGCAGCTTCATGCGGTGACCCACGCCCGCCCGACCCCCGGTCCAGCCCGTGTTGACGAGCCAGACCCGGGCGCCGTGGCGCGCCAGGCGTTCCCCCAGCAGCTCGGCGTACCGACCCGGGGGAAGGGGCATGAAGGGTGCCCCGAAGCAGGTCGAGAACGTGGCCTGGGGTTCGGTCACCCCGCGCTCGGTGCCCGCGACCTTCGCCGTGTACCCCGACAGGAAGTGGTACATCGCCTGGGCGGTGTCGAGCCGCGCGATCGGCGGCAAGACGCCGAAGGCATCCGCCGTGAGGAACACGACCGCGTCCGGATGGCCCGCGCGGCCGCTCTCGGACGCGTTGGGGATGAACGAGAGCGGGTAGGCCGAGCGCGTGTTCTCGGTCATGGCGTCGGCGTCGAAGTCGATCTCGCGGGTGACCGGATCGACCACGACGTTCTCCAGGACGGCGCCGAAGCGGGTGCTGGCAGCGTGGATCTCGGGTTCGGCCTCCGCCGAGAGGCGGATCGCCTTGGCGTAGCACCCGCCCTCGAAGTTGAACACCCCGGCGTCCGACCAGCCGTGCTCGTCGTCGCCGACGAGGGTGCGGTGGGGGTCGGCCGACAGCGTCGTCTTGCCCGTTCCCGAGAGTCCGAAGAACAGGGCGACGTCACCGGCCGGGCCGACGTTCGCCGAGCAGTGCATCGGCAGGATGCCGCGGCGCGGCAACGTGAAGTTCAGGGCGCCGAAGATCGACTTCTTCATCTCGCCGGCGTACCCGGTGTTGGCGATGAGCACGAGCCGTTTCGTGTAGTCGACGGCGATCGCCGTGCTGCTGCGGGTGCCGTGCAGGTCGGGGCTGGCCTTGAAGGTCGGCAGGTCGAGCACCGTCCAACCGTCCGCGGTCGCGACGCCCTCGCGCACGAACAGGTTGCGGACGAACAGCGAGTGCCACGCCCGCTCGGTCACCACCCGCACGGGGATCTGGGCGTCGGGATCGGTACCGGCGTAGAGCTCTTGCACGAAGAGCTGTCGCTCCGCCGCCGCGTCGAACATCTCCTCCTGGAGACGTCCGAAGTGATGCGGTTCCAACGGTTGGTTGACCGCGCCCCAGTCGATGGCGTCTTCCGTGAGCGCGTCCCGGACGATGAACTTGTCCTTGGGCGAGCGCCCGGTGAACTTGCCGGTGTCGGCCACGAGCGGTCCACCGGCGGCGATCATCGCCTCGCCGCGTCGGACGGCGTGTTCGTAGAGCGCGGCCGTCTCGGCGTTCGTGATCGCGTCGGTGAGCGGCAGTCGAAGGGCGTCGGCCGTGTCGTGGAGATCGGGCATACGGGTCGTCCTCGCTCTCGGGTCGCGCGGGGTCGATGATGGCGGCGGCGACGGGAACCGCACGAGCCCGGTTATACCAGTGACCGACGCGGTCCGGCTGGGACCGGGGGGCCGTACGGGACACGCGGGGCGCCGCGGCGCCGCGCGGTCACCAGCGCCAGGTCACGCCCAGCCGGGCCGTCGAGCGTTCCGTGGAGAGGTCGACCCCGAACTCGAGCGACCAATCGGACGTGAAGTCGTAGCGCGCGCCGACGGCCAAGGCAGGTCCCGTCGAGGCCGTCGGGTCCGCGGCCACGTCGACGCGCCCCGTGACGTCGATCGCGACCGGCCCGAGCTGGTAGGTCAGGGCCAGCTCGTTGGAGAAGGCGCCGGCCCCGACCGCGCCGTCGAGCGTCGACACGCGGTAGGAGGCGAACACCTCGTCCGAGAGGTAGCCGCCCAACCGCAAGGAGACGCCGAACGGGTCGTCGCCCTCGAGCAGCGACGAGACCGACGTGGTGCGCAGCTCGACCACGTCGATGCCGAGCGCCTCGGACAGGGCTGCCTGGATCTCGGCCGTGACCAGCAGGTCCACGGCGGCGTCCAAGGCGTTCTGGGCCACGGCGCCGGCGAAGTCACTGGTGACCTCCAGCCGGCCCAGCGCCACCAGGGTGAGCAGCTCGATCTCGGTGAGCGCCCGAGCGCCGGTGCCGCCGTTCAGGCCCTCCACGAGGGCGTTGCTGGAGAGGCGAGGGGTGAGGTCGAGCGCGAAGCCCTCCGGGCCGCCGCTGGCCTCGCCGTCGAACGCGACGTCGACGTCGAAGCGGGGACCGGCCGGCGCGGTGAACTGGACGTCGAGCCCCGGCGGGACCACGCGAGCCTTGTCGAACGTCGTCTGGGCCTCGATCGAGAGGGTGGGGAAGACGCCGCGCGCCGGGTCGAAGGCGGCCACGGCGCGGGTCAGCTCGAGGTCCCGCCCCGCGAAGCGCAAGGTCCCGCGGAGCGACCGAACCGTGCCCGCCAGACGCGGTGCGGCGGCGGTGCCGTCGAGGGTGAGGTCCACGGCCGCCTCGGCCGTCCCGAAGGACTCGGCGAACGTCACGCGTTGGGGCGCGACGATGCGCACGCCGTCGAAACGCACCCGCTCCCGGGCGGCGAGCGCGGCGGCCTCGTCGGTGGCGCTGCGCGGGGTCTCCGTCGCGACCGGCGCCGCGCGTGTCGCCGGGAGCGCCCGCGCCACCTCGCCTTCGGCGGGGGCGGCCACCTCATCGCCGGCGGGGAGGGTCGGCTCGGCCACGCCGTCGACGGCAGCCGGACCGAGCGCCGCCCCGTCGGGCGCCACGAGCACCGCGTCGGCCGCAGGGAGCCCGTCGGCGAGCGTCGTGGCGCCGGCCACGACCGCAGCGCCCTGCCGGGCGGCGAGGTCGATGCGCGCCTCCCGCGCGTCCAGTCGACCCGACACCGTGATCCCACCGTCGTCGCTCGTCAGGCGCAGACCGGTGTCCACCGTGGCGTCGCCGACGAAGAGAAAGGGCACCGAGAGGTCGAGGTCGCTCCCCGTCACGCTCACGTCGAGCGGCGTCAACGTGCCCTCGACGTGCACGGGCCCGCCGATCGTGCCGTCGGCGACCACGGTGGCCGGCACCGTGTCCGACCAACGGACGAGGGCCTCGAGGTCGGCGAGGCGACCGACCACGGGTACGTCGAGGTCACCGACCGCGCGCGCCTCGAGCGCGAACGCGGTGGACGGGTAGGGACCCACGCGGCCGTCGGCGACGAGCTGCACCCGCCCGCCGAGCGGGGCGACGCCGGCCACGGCGGCGCGCGCCGACCAGGCGGCGCCGACCAGGTCCGCGTCGACGTCCTCGAACCGGTAGCGCGTGCCGGCGACGCCCACCTCGAGGACGTCGGCGCGCACCACGACGTCGGGCGACGTCAGCGTTCCGGCGGCCCTGACCCGCATGTCGCCCGCGGCCGTCACCCCGAAGCGGGCGAAGGACGGCACCAGACCGAGCAGCGGTCCGAAGTCGGCGTCCGTCGCGACGAGCTCCAGGTCGAGCGCTTCGGGCGTCGCGCTGCCGCTCGCGCGCCAGGCGCCCCGACCCTCGAAGGCCGCTTCGCCGATCGTCAGGGCCACGCCGTCCCAGGCGAAGGCGACGTTGCCGGTGGTGACGACGCCGGCCCGTTCCAGCCGGACGTGTTCCGTGGCGACGCGGATGTCGTCGGGCCGGCGCGCGCCCCAGGGCCAGGCGAGACGGACGGCGCCGGTCACCTGGGCGATGACGTCGCTCGGGCCGATGGCGGCCGCCACCGCCTCGTGGAGCGGGAAGCCCTCGAGCTGGGCGAACCCCGACACACCGTCGAGGTCGACGTCGACCACGGCGCGCGACCCCGCCAGGTCGAGCCGCGCGGTCACCTCCGGTCCTCCTTCACCGGCCACGCGGCCTTGGATCCCCAGGATGGCGGGCGTGGACCACGAGCCGAGCTCGAGGGGTTCCGCCGCGAACTGTCCGACCACCACGTCGCCGCGCAGGGCCACGCTGCCCGCGACGATGCCGCCGAGCGCCCGGGCGCCGCCCAGACCGGCCAGGTCGAAGGCGTTCACGCGCACCTCGAGCTCGCGCCGGACCGGCCGAGCTGGCCCCCATCCTGCCGGCACGAGCGGCGAACCGTCCCAGCGCCCCGCGGCGGTCACCACGCCGCGACCGGCCCTCAGGGTGGCGTCGAGGACGAGCGTGGCGCCCGCACCTCGCACCGTGGCCGCCAGGTCGCCGTCCCCACCCGGCAACGGGACGGTCAAGTCGTCGAGGGTGAGCGCACCGGTCCAGCCCGCGGGACCGAGGCCCAGCGTCCCGTCGACGCGTGCGGCACCGACCGCCAGGTCGAGCGTGAGGTCGGCCTGGCCGGCCGGCAGGTCGACGTGCAGACGCGCCTCGCCGTCGGCGTCGGAGCGGACGTCCAGGCGGGTACCGTCCCAGGTCGCGGCGCCGGCGAGTTCCGGTAGGTCGACGGCCGCCGTCGTGGGCGTGACGCGCCAGCGCACGTCGGCATGGCTCGGATCGACCGCGCCGTGCACCCGAACGCGGGCACCGTCGAGCGCGACCTCGAGCGACCGGAGGTCGGCCAGCGGACCATCCTCGCGACCCACCAGCACCTCACCGCTCCATGCGCCCGTGCCCGACCAGCGCCAGCCCTCCTCGCGCACGCTCGACCAGGCCCCGAGGACGGAACGCGGCGGCAGCGTGGTCGTCAGACCGCCGTCGAGGCCGTCGACCGAGACACGGACGACGTTCGGTCCCCGGAGCGCCAGGTCGACGGGACCCCAGCCGAGGTCGATCGCACCGTCGAGACGTAAGGGCCCCTCGCGCCAACCGCCCCGCAGCCGCACGGTGCCGCCCGCACCGTCGTCGACGACCACGTCGAGGTCGGGCCACATGCGGCCGCGAGCGGCCACGCGACCCACCGGCGTCGCCACCTCGACCGCCGCCTGGGCGCGGCCGTCGACCCACTCGCCCTCGACGCTCCACGCATCGTCGACCGCCTGCACGCTCGCCGCCAGGTCGGGGACGAGGGCGCTCCCGGTGAGGGCGAGACGCGCGGTCACCGGCGTGTCGAGGACGGTGGCGTCGGTCAGCGTGCCGACGCCGCTCCAACCAGCGCTGGTCCGCGCGATCGGCCACGTGAGCGAGCCTCCCGCGACGCTGCCGGCGATCGTGCCCTCGAGCGCGGGAACGACCTCGCCCGGCGCCGCCGGGGCGGCCACGAGGTCGGCCGTGAGGTCGACCGGCCCGACCGGGGTGTCGCCCCGCCACGTCGCCTGCACGGCGTCTCCGGCAGCGCTCCGGCGCCAGGTGGCATCGACCGTGGTGGTGCCGATCGGCATGACCACGTCGTCGGCGGTGACGAGCCATCCACGCAGGTCCGGCTCCGCCTCGGCCGTCAGCCGCTCGCCGCGCACCCACCACCCCGCTTCGAGATCGCCGCCCAGCTCGAGGTCACCCAACGGGAAGCCGGCCGCGACCACGTCCTCGACCGTGCCCGTCAGACGAACCTCCGGCTCGAGCGCCACCTGCGCGGCCAGGCGCCCTTCGAGCGAGGGCACGACGCCGAGATCGCCGACCACCTCGAGCCGCCAGGGCCCCGCCGCGACCCGCCCCGTCCACCCGGCCCACGCGCCCTCGCCGACGGCCGTCCAGGCACCGTCGACGCCTTCGACGCGCGCGATGCCAGCGCCGCGCGCCACCCGGCCGGTGCCCGTGAGGTCGGTGTCGGCGACGCGCAGGTCGACGTCCACGTCGACGTCGAGCAGGCGTCCCACGGCCTGCACGCCCGCCTCGCCCGCCGCCGGACGCCACGTGGCGCCGCCTGCGAGCGCGACGTCGCCGCCCTCGGCGCGCCACGTCGAGCGCAGCGTCGGGTCCCCCGCGGCGCCGCTCACCTGCACGTCTGCGTCGACCCGGGTGTCGATGCCCGCCCACGACACGTCCTCGAGCGCCAGACGCGCGTCGATCTCGGCGGCCAGGACGTCCAGACCCTGCCCGGCATACGCCAGCGGCCCCCGTACGCGGCCGGTCAGCGGGCCCGGGGCGTCGACGTCGGCCAGGTCGACGTCGAGCTCGAACGCGGCCACCACGCCGCCGTCGGCGTCGAGCCGTCCGTCGCCGGTCACCTCGCCGTTCGGCAAGACGAGCCGGAAGGCGTCGACGCGCACCGCGGCACCTGCCGCGTCCAGACCGACCTCGGCGCTCAGGTCGAGGCGAGGCTCCTCGACGAAGGGCACGAACCCGGTGAGGTCGAAACCCTGGAGCTCGACCGACGCGGTCCCGCCCGCCGTCGGTCGCCAGGCACCGGCGAGCGCCAAGCCCTCGCCGGCGAGCTCGAGTTGCGCCTCGGAGCCGTTCCAGACCGCGCTCCCCTGGGCAGTACGGGGACCGTCCAGGGTGAGCGCCAGCTCGACGGTGGGCGCGTCGAGCCGACCGCCGACGGGGCCGCTCGCCTGGAGCGACCAGGGCGTCGGGTCCGGCGCGTTCGGCGGCAGCGGCACGTTCAGCTCGAGGTGGCCCGCGAGCGGCGCGTCGAAGCGCGCCGGCACGACGACCTCGCCGGTCCCGACGGGCTGGCCCTCCCAGGAGAGGCGCACGTCGGCCTGGAGGCTTCCGTCGCCCACCAGCTCCGCGGTCGCCGCGAGGTCGGACGCGTCGCCGAGCGCGAGCGCAGCGCTCGCGCGGCCGGACCCCGACCAGCCGGCCTCGGGATGCCAGCCGAGGCCGTCGGCGGCGAGGATCAGGCTCGGCAGTTGGCCCGCGGACGTGGTGCCCGTGGCGACGACGCGCCCGTCCGCGAGGCCGATGGTGAGGCCGCCCCAGACCACCTCGAGCGTGGGGGCGGTGGTGAGCCGCAGGGGCGTCGGCTCGCCGCCGAGGGCGGCGAGCTCACCCTCGAGGGCGACGGGATCGAGCGGACCGGTCACGTCGAGGTGCGCGTCGGCGGGCGGGTAGGCGGCCTGCAGGTCGAGCTGGGGCGCGCCGTCGCCCCCGAACCTCAGGAGGGCGTCCACGTCCACACCGGCCAGGTCGCCCGCCACGGTGGCGCGGCCCTCGGGCAGCGACCACGTGGCGTCGAGACGGTCGTCGGCCACGCGCAGCGACGCCGTCCCCGACTCGGCACCCGCCGCCACGACCTGCCAGCGACCGTCGTCCGAGGTCAGGTCGAGGGCCCACCCGGACGTCGGGTTCGGTGTCCACCGACCCTCCGCCTGGGTCTCGAGCGCCTCCACCTCCAGGGCGACACCGGCCGTCGGGAGGTCGGTCAGGTCGGCGGCCGCCGCGGCAACCCGCACCCCGCCCAGGGCTTCGACCCGGGCCTCGAACTCGGCCCCCGTGCCGTCCAGCGTCATCCGCGCGGCGACGTCGCCGAGCCCGTCGGCGCCGCCGGTGGCCGTGGCTTCGAGCGTGCCGAGAGCGCGCCAACCTTCGGCGTCGATCTCGGCCTCGACCGCACCTTCGGTCACGAGCGCCCGGCCCGCGGGCCAGAGCGCGAGCCGCTCGGCGTGCAGGCCGTCGCCATCGAGGGTGGCGCGTACCCGCGTGCCGTCGAGTTCCAGACCGCCCTCGGCCCAGGGCCGCGCGTCGTCGCCCGCGCGCCAGTGGCCGGCCGCCTGCGGTCCCGCGCCCCGAAGGTCGACGCCCAGGTCCCCGTCCGGGCCGTCGGTGGCGCCGGTCTCGACGCGCGCCGAGAGCTGCCAATCGTCCCAGGTACCGGTCAGGTCGGCTCGACCGAGCGGATGCTCGAGGTGCAGCTGCGCCGCGCCCGTCGTCGAATCGAGCGCCACGTCGAGGGTCGCGTCGGCCCCGGCGAGCTCGATGGGCAGACGCCAGCCTGCGGCGAGGTCGCCCGTGAGCGGTCCCCGTCCGACCGCCGAGACCTCACCCGGTCGCCAGGCCACCGTCATCCCGAAGGCGGGCCAAACCACCGGCCCGAGGGCGTCGGCGGCGACGTCGAGGTCGCCGGCGACCTGCAGGCCGTCGGCGTCGAGCGCGAGCGTGCCTGCACCGCGGACGTCGGGGCTCGCCAAGCGAGCCGACCAGGCGCCGGTCACGGTGCCGTCCGGGCCGAGCGTGGCCCGGGCGTCGGCCACGGCGTCGCCGATCAGGGCGTCCGCCTCGAGCGTGAGGCGTCCGTCGGCCACCAGACGCCACGTCGTCGTCACGTCGGCCGCGCCGGCCACCTCGAGGGTGCCCGAGACCATCCCGTCCCAACCGTCGGCGTCCCACGCCAGGTTCCCGCTCGCCCGGCCCGTCACCGGGGCCGCGGCGAACCACGCCGCAGGCGCCACGTCGGTGCCCGTCCACGAGAAGCTCGCATCGTCGCCACGGGCGCGCCAGTCGGTCCCGGTCACCGACCAGGACACGTCGCCGTCGGACCAGCTCGCCTGGGCCGTGGCGAGGACGTCGTCGCCGGCACGCCACGTCGCTTCGGCGGCGATCCCGGCGTCCGGGTCCCACGTCCCGCCACCGGCGACGGCTCCGGCCAGCTCCGCCGCACCCTGGGGTCCCAGCACCGGCGTCGCCAGCGCGCCCCAGGCCGCCGCGCCGCCCTCGACGGCGAACCGCAAGCCCGCACGGTCGCCGTCGACCGTGGCCGACACGCCGCCTTCCTCGAGCGCCAGCCGCAGGTCGAGCCGTCCGTCCGGTTCGGAAGGCGACCAGGCGGCCGTGCCCGTGGCGACGACGTCGTGGCCCGTCCAGCGCAGCGTCTGGTCGACGGTCGCGGCCACGGTCCGGGTCGCCGCGTCGAAGCGGACGTCGACGCCACCGAGCGTCAGCTCCGCGTCGCCGTCGGCGTCGGCCTCGAAGGTCCATGGCAGGCTCGGCACCTCGACGCCGGCCACGGTCCAGGGCTCCCACCGCCCGGCACCCTGCAGACCGGCGCCCGTCCAGGTCAGCGGTCCCAACGGTCCGAGGTGCACTTCGCCCTGCAGCGGCGTCTCGGAAGCCGGCGTCCACGTTCCGGCGACCTCGACGTCGCCGAGTGCGGCGCCCACGTCGATGGCGTCGAGGCCGGGCAGCGGTGCGGTGCCCCGGAACGCCACCCGCACCCCGTCGCCTTCGAGCGTCGCTTCGGCGGGCCAGGGTTCCGCCGTCGTCACCTGGACCCGGCCGGTGGGGGCGGCCTGGCCGACGTTCCACGAGCCGTCGACGTCGGCCTCGCCCGTCACGTCGGGGCCTCCGAGGGCCGTCCACGACGCCAGGTCGACCGTCCCGTCGAGCGTTCGACCCCCATCACGCGTCCAGGTGAGCCGCGCCGTCGCGTCGCCCGTGTGCACGTCGAGGTCGAGGCCGACGGTGTCCCAACCGGCGTCGAGACGCACGGCGCCGGCAGCCGCGGTGATCGCCGCCGTGCCGCTCTCGGGGTCGCCGACCAGGTCGAGGCTCGCGGGGCGACCGGCAGCCACGAGCCGGCCTTCGGCGACGTCGGCGCGCCAACCCGTCTCGGTCGTCTCGATGCGCCAGCGCCCCTCGTCGGCGGTCGCCAGGACCCCCTCGTCGGACACGCGCACCGACCAGGTCTGGGTGCCGTCGGTGCCGACGGCCGGGGCGTCGAGCCCGGGCACCTCGACGAGCGCCGCCGACAGGTCGATCTCACCCTCCAACTCGCCGCCCTGCCACACGAGCCGGGCCGGGCCGATCGTGCCTTCGAACCCGGCGCCGAGCGGGACGTTCGCCTCGGGCGGGGCCCCCGGCTCGGGCGCGGCCGCCACCTCGGGCGCGACGCCGGCGCCGAGCGGGACCTCCGCGAGGCCCACCTCGAGCGCCCCCCAGCGACCACCGACCGTGACGGGCCCGAACACGCCGACGGCATCGACCTCGCCGTCCACCCACGCCAGGTCGACCGACCCCCGCAGGTCGAGGGTCGGTGCGAGCGCGGCGAGCGCGGCCGGGGCGACGCGGCCCTCGCCGTCGAGCGAGATCCGCGCCCGGGGCGACGCCCACGTCCCGTCGAAGGTCAACAGGAGGTCGGGATCACCGACGATCGGTCCGGCCGCCTCGCCGTCGGTGGTCTCGGCGGCCCCGAACGACGCCGGCGGGGTCCAGCCGACGCTCCCCTCGAGCGGCGCGTCGGCGCTGAGGTCGCGGGCGGCCAGCGCCCCCTCGAAGGGCTCATCGAGCAGCGTGCCGCTCACGAACGCTTGCAGACCCTCCTCGTCGACGACGGCGTCGACCGCGGCGGTCCAGCCGTCGCCCGACGTCGTGGCGTTCGCCCGCCCGCGGAAGCCGCCGGCGCCGGTGGTCCAGGCGCCGCTCGCCGAGGCGACCGGGATCCCGACGACCTCGACCGGTCCCGCGGTCAGTTCCCAGGTCGTGCGGTCCCCCTCCGGTTGTGCCGACAGCCGCAGCGGCCCGTCACCCCACCGGCCCTCGACGTCGAGACCGAAACCTCGGTCGGGGCCGTACATGAGGGCCAAGCGCGGCGCCACGAGATCGGCGCCGAGCCAGGCGCCGTCCACGGCGAGGTCGCCGTCGACCGTCACGTCGGTCCATCCGTCGAAGCGCAAGCGGCCCGTCGCGCGTCCCTCGTCGGCGGCGGGTACGGAGGGCGCGCCGAGGTACGCGGTCAACGCCCGGCTGGCGGCGGGCAGGCCGACGTCGACCTCGCCGTCCACCGTCCAGCGCGCCGCGCCGACGTCGACCGTGCCCAGGGCGGTCACGGCACCGTCGAGGGTCGAACCCGTCCACGACGCCTCGATGAGGTCCCCACGCCACGTGACCGGTCCTTCGATCGCGTCCGCCTCGATCCCGAAGGCGCGCACGGCGCCGTCCTGGAGGACGAACGAGCCATCGGCGCCGTCGGGACCCCAGCGCAGGTCGCCGCTGACCGTGCCGCCGTGGACCCCGTCCCACCACGCCCGGGCGACCGTGGCGTCGGCGTGATCGAGGTGGACCTCGAGCGCCAACGAGTCCCAGCCGCCGGTGACCGTGCCCGACAACGCCCCGTCGGGCGTGCGGACGTCGACGCCGAGGCGCCAGCCGCCGTCCGGGAGCGAAGCGGCGTCGAGCCGGTCGATCGTCAGGTCCGGGAGGGTGAACGGCACGTCGGCGAAGCGCAGGTCGCTGCCGTCGACCTGGACCTCGTCGATCCGCGGCCGGATCGGCAGTCGCATCGGCTCGGCGGCGGGTTCGGGGGCCGCGAGGTCCCCGAGGCGCACCTCGCCCGCGAGTTCGGTGATCGTCAGACGCAGCGGGAGCTCGCCGACGAAGAGGGCGGGCGCGAACCAGCCGACCCGCAGGCGCTGCGCCTCCAGGTCGAGCCCGGGACCGCGGACGATCGGGGCCGAGAGCGTCAGGCCCCGCCACGCGTTGCCCGTCAACGCGTCGAACTCGAGGGTGTAGCCGGCGTTGGCCGCCACGTCGACGACCAGCGTCGCGAGGCGCTCGCGGACCCACGGGGTCGCCGGCACCAGCGCCACCACGAGGACGAGGGCGATGAGCGAAGCGAGGGCGATGCGGGTACGACGAGGCATGTAGGGGAGGGGGGGTCCGGCGGCGCTTTCGACCCTCTCGGACGTCCAGCGCGCACCCTACCACCGCTCCATGAGCGTCCGGGTACCATGCGGACCATGCCGTCCCGAACGCAAGAGAGCGCCCCCCCCACCGTCCGGGCCACCGTGCTCGCGCGCGGCCGCGTGCAGGGCGTGGGGTACCGCGCCTTCGTCCGCCGCCACGCCCTCGACCTGGGCCTCACGGGCCAGGTGGAGAACCTGGGCGATGGCCGGGTGGAGGTCGTCATCGAAGGACCCCGCGCCACCGTCGACCACCTGTTGGTCCACCTGCGACGCGGACCGGCCCACGCCCAGGTCGACGGGCTCGACGTCACCTGGTCCGATCCGGTCGGCCTCGACGGTTTCCATGCCTACTGACGCGCTTCGTGCGGGCGGCCCCGGGCGGGCCGGGCGGCCTGCGCCGCTCGACGGGGTCGCTCTCGAAGCGGTGCCCGGCGTCCTCGGCGAACTGGCTCGGCGCCGCGCACGCGACGCCGCCGCCTCCGCCCTGCGTCCGACGCCCCGCCCCCGGATCGCTGCGGCCGCGACGAACGGGCTGCGCGCGGCGGCGGCCGGACGTGCCGAACGCGGCGTCGCACCGGCCGTCATCGCCGAGGTGAAGCGCGCATCGCCATCCCAGGGGGTCATCGCCGACCTCGATCCCGTGGCCACCGCCCAGGCGTACGCCGCGGGCGGGGCGAGCGCGATCTCGGTACTCACCGAACCGCACCGCTTCGGCGGCCGCCTCGATCACCTGGCGGACGTGGCGCACCGCGTGCGCCTGCCGACGTTGCGCAAGGACTTCGTGGTGCACCCCGACATGGTCGACGAAGCCGTGGCCGCGGGCGCTCGCGGGGTCCTGTTGATCGTCGCGGTACTGCAGGGCGCTACGGCTGCGTACCTCGCGTACGCCGAGCGGCTCGGCCTCGACGCCTTGGTCGAGGTCCACGACGAGGGTGAGCTCGAGGTGGCCCTCGACGCCGGCGCGGGCCTGATCGGTGTCAACAACCGCGACCTCCGCACCCTCGCCATCGATCTGACGACGGCGCCGCGGCTCGCCGCGCTCGGCCGCGCGCGGGCGCCGGAGGTGACCTGGGTGGCCGAGTCGGGCTACCGGTCGGCGACCGAACTCTTCGACCTCCACGGCCGCGTCGACGCGGTGCTGATCGGGACGCATCTCGCGGGTCACCCCGACCCGGCACGCGCGCTCGCCGACCTGTTGGGTCGGCCGTGACGGGCCACGGCGCCGATGCGTCACCCCGGCTCGCGCTGGTGACCGGCGGCTCGAGCGGGATCGGGGCCGCCGTCGTGATGACGTTGGCCGGGTCGGGCTGGGACGTCCTCAGCATCGGCCGCGACGCCGAGCGCCTGCGGTCGGTGGCCGAGGCCGCCGCGCGCCTCGCCCGAGGTCGGGTGCGGTCGCACGTCGTCGACCTCACCGCCGCGCGGGCCCCCGACGAGCTCGCGGCCTTGCTGGGCGGCGGCCACCTGCACGCGCTCGTCCACGCCGCCGGCGTCGTCCGCTTGGCCACGGTGGCGGACGGCGACGTCGAGGACCTGGACGCCCAGTGGCAGGTCAACACGAGGGCGCCGTACGCCGTGACGCGCGCACTGCTACCCGCCTTGCGGCGCGCGCCCGGCGACGTCGTCTTCGTGAACTCCGGCTCCGGTCTGCGCGCCAACGCCGGCTGGGGAGCGTACGCCGCCACGAAGTTCGCGCTCCGTGCCCTGGCGGACGCCTTGCGGGCCGAGGAGCGGCAGCACGGCGTCCGCGTCACGAGCGTCTACCCCGGTCGCACCGACACGCCCATGCAACGCGAGGTGTTCGCGGCCGAGGGCCGACCCTACGACGCCGCCGACCTCGTGCCGGCCGACGCCGTCGCCGATGCGGTGGTGGCGGCGCTCGAGACCCGTCGCCCCGCGGCCGTGCCCGACGTCGAGATCCGGCCGCTCTAGACCTCCGGGGGCACGACGGGGACCCGGCGATCCCGGTGCTACGCTCGCGCGCATGACGAACGCACCTTCCGGTCTGCACGACGAGACGTTGGCCAACGGCCTCCGCATCGTCGTGGACCCCATGCCCTGGTTGCCCACGCTTTCGGTCGTCTTGCAGCTACCCATCGGCACGGTCGGCGATCCCGACGATGGCCGCGGTGCAGCGGTCGTGCTGCACGAATGGATGCAGCGCGGAGCCGGCGAGCGCGACGCGCACGAACAGGCCGACGCCCTCGACGCCTTCGGCGTGCGCCGCGGCGGCGACAGCGGCCGCGAGACCTCCCATCTGAGCGCCGCCTTCCTGGCCCAGGACGTCGCCGCGGTCTTGCCCCTGCTGGCGGACGTGGTGCGCGCCCCACGGCTCGACGACGGCGAGTTCGAAGGCGCCCGCTCGCTCGTCCTCCAGGACCTGGCCGGGCTCGACGACGCACCCGCCCAGCGTCTGGGGGAGGCGGTGGTCGCCGCTCGCTACGCCAGCTCGCACGGTCGCAGTGCCTTCGGCGATCGCGGCGACCTCGAGACGCTCACCCCGGTGTCGCTGCGAGCGGACGCCGCGCGCCGGCTCGGTCCCCGAGGGGCGGTCCTGGCGCTGGCGGGCGGCGGCGACGTGGAGCTGCTCCTCGAAGCCGCCCGTTCGTCGTTCGCGGGGTGGACGGGCGACACGTCGCCACCGCCCTCGCCCCAGGTCCGGGAAGCGCACCGGGCGCACGTCGACGGCCCGGGAGCACAGACGCAGATCGGCGTCGTCGACGACGCGATCGCGCCCGGCGCGGAGGGCTGGACCGAGCAGGCGCTGGCGATGGGCGCCCTGTCGGGCGCCATGGGCTCGCGCCTCGGGACCGAGGTGCGCGAGCGCCGCGGGCTCGTCTACACGGTCGCGTCGAGCGTGCGCTACGTGCGCGGCGACGCCTACCGCTTCACCTACGCGAGCACGACCCCGGAGCGGGCGGCCACCACCCTCGAGGTCGTGCTCCAGGAACTCGAACGCCTCCGCCACGGCATCGACGCGGAGGAACTCGAGCGGGCGCGCACCCTGCTCCGCTCCAGCCTGGTGATGCAGGCAGAGTCGTCGGGCGGGCGAGCGGGTCGCCTCGCGGCCGACGTGCACGCCTTCGGCCGCCCGCGCCCGCTGGCGGAGGTCGAAGCCAACCTCACGCGCGCCACCCTCGCGGAGGTCAACGACTTCCTGGCGGGGCGCCCGTCGCCGGACCCGACCGTGGTCACGTCGGGCCCCGTACCGCGTGTGCCGGAGGCCGTCGCGTGAGCGCGCCCAGGTTCGACCACGCCACCCTCGAGAACGGTCTGCAACTGCTCGGTGAGCCGACCCCCGCGCGGTCGGTGGCGATCGGCGCGATGGTGGACGCGGGCGCCCGGGACGAGGCACCGGACGAAGCCGGCGTGTCGCACTTCCTCGAGCACCTCGCCTTCAAGGGCGACGGGACGCGCGACGCGGTCGCCGTCAACCACGCTTTCGACGCGATCGGCGCGCGCTACAACGCCTTCACCAGCCACGAACGCACCTTCTACTACGGCGCCGTCCTGCCGGATGCGGCGTCCGAGCTCACGTCGCTGATCCTGTCGCTGTTGCGCCCGGCGCTCGCGGCCGAAGACGTCGAGGTCGAACGCCAGGTGGTGCTCGAGGAGATCGCGATGTACGAGGACCGGCCTGCCTCGCGCGCCTTCGAGCTCGGCGCCGCGCGGTTCTTCGCCGGCCACCCGCTGGGCAGCTCGGTGCTCGGTACACGCGCCACGGTCGGGTCGCTCTCGCCGGAGCGGATCCGCGCGTACCACGCCGCCCGCTACGCGGTCGACAAGATCGTGGTGGTCGCGACCGGCGCGTACGATTGGCCGGCGCTCGTCGACCAGGTGGCGCGCGCCACCGCGGGATGGTCCACGGGCGGCGCACCCCGCGCGTACCCGAGCCTCGCGCCGCGTCGCGGCGCCGACGACCTGCGGGTCGACGGCGTGGCGCGCGCCCACCTGACCTGGTTCGCGCCCGCCCCCTCGGCGCAGGACCCGGAACGCACGGCGGCCGCCCTCCTCGCCCGCGTCCTCGGCGACGACGACAACGGCCGCTTGTTCTGGGCCCTCGTCGAACCGGGTCTGGTGGAGGATGCCTCGCTCTGGTTCGATCCGTCGGACGGCACGGGCACGTTCCAGGCGTACGTGGCCACCGACGACGAGGCGGTCGAACACGTCGCAGGCATCGTCGACGACACCCTCGACCGCTTCGAGCGGGAGGGGCCGACCGAGGCGGAATGGGCGCGCGCCCAGCGCGGACTGGCCACCGGGGTCACGCTGCGGGCCGAGACGCCCATGGGTCGGCTCGCCGGTCTCGCCGACACGTGGCTCGACCGGCGCGAGGTCGAGTCGGCCGCCGCGACCGTCGAACGTGTGCTGGCGACCTCGGTCGACGAGGGGCGCGCCCTGTTGGCCAGCCGGCCCTTCGCCGCTCGCTACCGCTACGCGCTCCGTCCGTCGGCGACGGGCGAGACGGCCGCGACCGACCCCGCCGGCACCCGGACCTGAAGGGGCGATGAAGGCACCTCGGGACGCCCGGGCCACGGCGGCTGGGTACGCTGCACGGATGACGGGGTGCAGCGGTCGAACCGGCGGGTGGAGGGCGCTCCTCGCGCTCGTCGTGCTCGGCGTCGGCGTCGCGGCGGGCCCACCGCCCGTGGCCGACCTGACGGTGACCGCCTACGGCGCCCAACGGCTCGACCTGGCGACCGGCGAGACGATCCTCGAGGACGGCGGCGAGGTGACCGACCAGCGGAGCGGCGTCCGGCTGACGGCGGCCTGGATCGCCTACGTGGAGGGCGAGCGCCTCGAAGCGCGCGACGCCACCCTCGAGGGCGACGTGGGGCGCGCCGAGGCGGACGCGGTCGAGATCGACCTGGTGACCGGGCGCGTCGCCGCCAGTGGCGGTGTGGTCTTGACCCGACCCGGCCTCGCGGCAACGGCCGATCGTTTCGGTCTCGAGCCGGACGCCGAGCTCGCCTGGCTCGACGGTGCCGTCACCGCCACAGCGCCCGACGCGTCCGCCGCGAGCGTCTTCCTCGACCTCGGTGACGGTCGCCTCGTGCTCGAGGGGCCGTACCGCTTCGTCGGCGACACCTTCACGCTCGAGGGTTCGGTGGGCGGGCGGCTGCAGCTCGATCCCGTGGCGATCGAGGACGAGACGACGTTCGATGCGCGCACGGAGGTCGATGCGGACCTGACCGATCGCATCGCGGCCCTCCTCCCGAGGCTCCGTTCCGCGGTCGAGTGACGTCCTGAACGTCGTGACCCGGTGCCGCCCAGCCACGACGGACGCCCGTCCGCGCCCGCTCGCGTGGATCGTCGCGTTCGCGCTCCTGGCCGGCGTGGCCGGCCATGCCGGCGCGCAGCCGACGTGCATGGCGGTCGACGGCGGAGGCGCCCTCACCGTGGCGGGGATCGGCCGGGTCGTGTTCGGCGAGCTCGTCACCGACCGGGTGCGCGACGCGGCGACGTTCGGCGGCGGCGTCTGCCTCGTCGTCGAGGGCGCCGACATGTCGTTCCGCACCCAGCGGTTGGAGGTGGCGGATCTCGGGGCCGCCCCTCGTCTGTCGGCCACCGACGTCCAGGTGAGCGTGCCGGGTTGGGAGCTGGAAGCCGCACGCCTGCAGACCGCGAACACGGTGGCCGAGCTCTTCGACGTGATCATCGTGGGCGCCGACGGGGTCGGCCGCGCCGCCTCCATCGAGCTCGACCTCGCCAGCGGACGCCTGACGGCCCACGACCTGGTCCTCCTCACCGCCACGCTGCGACTCGACACCGTGTCGGCCACGCTCCTCGGTCCGACGCTCGAAGCCGAGTCACCGCAGCTCTCGACCTGCGACTGCCCGCCGGATCTCGCACCCGTGAAGCTCGATGCCCGCACCGCCCACGTCGACCTCGACGCCGAACGCATCACCCTGGTCGGCGGCGCCGTCGTCGTCGGTGATGTCCGTTGGCCCCTGGCCGACTCGACGACCTTCGACCAGAACACGCTGGCGTCCTGGCGACTGCCGGTCGCGCTCGGTCCCGACCCGGACGGCGAACGGGGCTGGCTGTTGCGCGGCCTCGAACAGGAGGTCACGGCGGCGACGCGGTGGTCGTGGCTCGTCGCATCGGGCGGCGAGACGCGCCCGGCCGCGGGATCGGTGCGCGTCGACGCCCGGTCGAGTGGCGCGACGCTGGCCCTGAACGCCGGAACCGACGGGCTGGCGGTCGACCTCGCGCTCGCCGCACCCACCGTCGCCGGCGCGACGTTCTCGGTTCGGCAACGCCTCGAGGGCGGTGGGATGGAAGACCCCGTGCGCGACACGGCGTTCCGGGCCGCCTGGAGCGCGACCCTCGCCACCGGCGGTGTCGACGCCGTCGTGGGGTTCGGCGGCACGGTGGCGCTCACGGGTCAGACGGAAGACGGGGTCGAGGTCGCCGGTCCGCGCCTCGGCGTCGATGGACACCTGCAGCTCGGTGCGGCCGGCGCCGGGGCCTGGTCGCCGTCCGTGAGGTTCGACGCGGGCGCCACACGGTACCCGTGGGCGGCGCGGTCGCAGGTCTGGTTGGCGGTGGCGCCGCGCGTGGAGGCGGCCTTCGGCGGGGTGCGCCTCGACCTGCGCCACCGAGCGCGGTGGGTCTGGGGAGCGTCGCCCTTCGGCGAGCGCGTCGACCGGCTCCTGCCCCTGCAGCGGACCGACGCGCTCGTCACGTGGTCGGTCGATCTCGACGCGGGGTGGCGCCTGGCCGCCAGCCTCGACACCCGCTACGACTGGCGGTCCGATGCCCTGCGCCCGGGCCGAGCGGTGGGCGTGGAGCGGTTCACGACCGGTTTCGAGCTCCGCGGCGACGTCGGCGCGGGGGTCCTCACGGCCGACGTCGACGTCGCCTGGGCCGGGCTCGTCGATCCTCGACCCGACCGCGAGGCGAGCGCGACCGGTCGCCTCGCGTGGACCGACGCCGAGGTCGAGGTCGGGGTACGGACGGCCGTCGACCTGGTCCCCGCCGAGGGTTGGCGCGAGGTGACGGTCTTCGGTGCGGTGCCGCTGCAAGGGGAGGACGCCGCCTGGCGCTTGAGGCCGTACCTCGCGGTCGACCTGCTCGCGTTCGCGGGCGGCCCCGGGCCGTGGTTGCGCGGCCACGGCCTCGACGTCGTCTGGACCTCGTGCTGCGCGACCGTGGACGTCGGCTACCGGATGGACGACGGCGAGGCCACGACCCGCTTCGCCCTGTCGTTGCCGGTCCGCGACCTCGACCCGGACCGGCTCCAGGGCGACGGCGTGCGCTGATGGGGCCCCGAGGTACGATGCCGACGTTCTGGAGGACGCCGTGACCCGCATCGACCGCTACTTGCTGCGCGAGGCGCTGCCGCCCTTCCTGTTCGGGTTGCTGCTCTACGCGGGTTTGGCGGTCGTCAGCGCCACGCTGCCCCGACTGCAGTGGATCGTGGGCACACCGCTCCTCGACGTGGGCTGGTGGTTGATCGTCCTGTTGCCGCAAGCGCTCGTGCAGACCGCACCCGTCGCGCTGGTGTTGGCGGTGCTGTTGGCCTTCGGCCGCCTGTCGACCGACCAGGAGCTGACGGCCGTGCAGGCCGGTGGCGTGCCGATCGCACGCGCTTCGACCGTCTTCGTCCTGTTGGGCGTCGCCGCGGCGCTGAGCTCGCTCGCGGCCAACGAGTGGGTGGTCCCGCGCGCCAACGCCGCCGTGGCCGACGTCTACTGGCAGCTGACGTCCGGCCGCAACGGTCTGTTCCGTCTGGCGGCGCAGCGGTTGCCGGTCGAGGGTTTCACGATCCGCTTCGCCGACGTCGACGCCGAGGGGGTCATGTCCGACGTCCGCATCGAGCGCTGGGACGACGACGTCTACACGCTCGTCCGGGCGGAGCGCGCCACCTTCGACGGGCTCGACGTCGTCCTCACGGGACATCGCACGCAACGCTTCGACCTCGGCGCCCTCGATCGCGCCACGACCGATCCGGCCGCCACCTTGCGGGCGCTGGTCCGGCTGGACGCGCGGAGCGCGGCCGCGGACGCGCCCCTGGTGCTCTCGACCGGGGTCGACGAGCGCGAGCTCATCGCGCGGTTCAGCGGCGGCGGCTTCGAGGACGCGCGTTCGATCTCGCGCCTGAGCGCCGACGCGGACGACACGCAGCGGACGGCCGCAGAGCGGCGTGAAGCCACGGTGCTGCTCCACCGCAAGCTCGCCGAACCGGTCTCGAACGTCGCGTTGCTCCTGATCGCGGTGCCGCTGTCCATCACGTACGCCCGCTCGCGGTCGGTGGCGTTCGGCCTGGCGCTCGTCGTGACGCTGGCGTGGTACGTGCTCTACACCTTCGGCCAGCTCCTGGCGCTGACGGGCGTCGTGTCGGCGTGGAGCGGTCCTTGGGCCGCGAACGTGATCTTGGGCGGGGTGGGCGCGTTCTTGCTGGCGCGGCGCGGGTGGCGCCGGTGAGCGACGTCGCGCCGGACGTCGTGTCGCCGACGGTCGTGGCGGGGACGGCCGTGCTCGGGGGCGACGTGGTACCGTTCACGGTTCAGATGGAGCACCTCAAGACCGGTCTGCTGCACGCCACCGAATACCTGCCCGACTTCGAGCATGCCCGCATCCTCGCGGCGTTCGACGTGGCGGAGGAGGCGCACCGTGGCGTGCGGCGGCGGTCGGGCGAACCGTACGTGACGCACCCGGTGGCGGTCGCGGAGCTGCTCGCCGAGATGCATCTCGACGGCGACGCGATCGTGGCCGGGTTGCTGCACGACACGGTGGAGGACACCGCCGTCACGTTCGAGGACATCGAGGAGCGCTTCGGACCGGTCGTGCGGCGCATCGTCGAGGGCGAGACCAAGATCTCCAAGCTCGCCGTGCGGGCGTACGAGGACGAGCAGGCCGAGAACCTGCGGCAGATGCTGCTCGCGATGGTGGGCGACGTGCGCATCATCCTGGTCAAGCTGGCCGACCGACTGCACAACATGCGCACGCTGGCCAGCATGCCGCCCGAGAAGCAGCAGCGCATCGCGCGCGAGACGCTGGAGATCTTCGCGCCGCTCGCCCACCGGCTCGGCATCAACCACGTCAAGAACGAGCTCGAGGACCTGGCGTTCGGGTACCTCGAGCCCGAGCGCCAGCAGCAACTGCAGCGTCAGGTCCGGATGCGCAGCGTCGAACGCGAGGCCTACGTGCGCGAGTCGATCGACCTGCTCGCCGGGCGGCTCACCACCGAAGGGCTCAAGTTCGAGCTGGCCGGCCGCTCCAAGCACCTCTACAGCATCCACCGCAAGATGCAACGCGATGGCAAGAACCTCGACCAGATCTTCGACCTCATGGCCATCCGGGTGGTGCTCGAGCCGAACGGCGGCGACCGCGCGATGGGCGACCTGGCCGCGGACGAGGCCGAGAAGGCGAGCTGCTACCGGGCGCTGGGGTTGGTGCACAGCCTCTGGACCCCCATCCCCGGCCGCTTCAAGGACTACGTGGCCGTGCCCAAGCCGAACGGCTACCAGTCGCTGCACACGACCGTGATCGGGCTGCTCGGTCAACCGATCGAGGTGCAGATCCGCTCGCGGCGGATGCACGAGGTGGCCGAGTACGGGGTCGCCGCCCACTGGGCCTACAAGCAGGGCATCGACGACGTGGCCGAGGTCGAGAAGCGACTCGTGTGGATGCAACAGCTGCTGGACGTCGACACGTCGGCCGAGTCCGCGGGCGCGTTCGTCGACGCCGTCAAGACCGACCTCCTGGCCGAACGCGTGCTCGTCTTCACGCCGGCGGGCGACGTCGCCAACCTGCCGCGTGGCTCCACGCCGCTCGACTTCGCGTACCAGGTCCACACCGAGATCGGCCACCGCTGCGTGGGCGCAAGGGTCAACGGCGAGATCGTGCCGCTCTCCTACGCGCTGCAAACCGGCGATCGCGTCGAGGTGCTCACGAACCGGAGCCAGTCGTACGGCCCGTCCTCGGACTGGCTGAACCTGGTCACGACCCGTTCGGCACGCCAGAAGATCCGGCACTGGTTCCGCGCCCAAGAGCGTGCGGGGATGCTGGAGAGCGGACGCAAGACCTTGGAGCGCGCCCTACGCCGACGTCAGTTGCCGATCGGCGCCTCGCTCACGAAGGCCAAGCTCGACGCGGTCGCCAAGACCCTGCTCAAGGCCGATGCCGGCGACGAGGTGCTGCTGGCGCTGGCGTCGAGGCGGCTCCAGGTGAAGAGCGTCATCGACGCGCTGGTGCCCGATCAGGCGCAGGCGAACCGCGGTCCCTCCACGCCGGCGCCCGCGCCGCGCAAGAGCGTGTCGGGGGTGTTCGTGGAGGGCATGGACGCGCCCGCCAAGCTGGCCCAGTGCTGCGCACCGGTGCGGGGCGACGACGTGATCGGCTACATCACCCGTGGTCGCGGCGTCTCCGTCCACCGCATCGACTGCCCGAACGTCAAGCACCTGATGGGGACGGAGAAGGAGCGGTTCGTGCAGGTCACGTGGGACGTACCGTCCGGCGAGGTGTTCCCGGTGGACTTCGAGATCATCGCCGTCGATCGACCCGGCCTGCTCAAGGACGTGCTCGACGTGATCGCGAGCATGAACAAGTCGGCCACGCGGGTGGCCGCCGACGTCCAGAGCGCGACGAAGGCGAGGATCCACGTGCGCGTCGACGTCAAGGACCAGGGCGAGATCGAGCACATCAAGCAGAACGTCGAACGCATCGCCGACGTGACCCGCATCTACCGCGCCCGTCCGGGGCTCAAGGCGTGAGCCGTAGCGTCCTGTTCGTGTGTAGCGGCAACATCTGCCGCTCGCCCACCGCCGAGGAGGTGCTGCGGACCCAGGCGGCCGCGGCGGGCATCGCGGTGCGCGTCGATTCCGCTGGGCTCCTCGATGCCCACGAGGGTGAGGCGCCCGACCCCCGTGCGCAGCGGGCGGCGCAGCGCCGCGGCTATGACCTCAGCGCCCTGCGCGCTCGCCCCGTGAGCGAGGCCGACCTCGACGCCTACGACCACGTATGGGTGATGGATCGTGGCCACCTCAACCTGTTGCGGCGCCGGTTCGGCGACCGGGCGAACGTGCGCCTGTTCCTCGAGGCGACCGCTCCCGACGGTGTTCGGGCGCGCGAGGTGCCCGACCCGTACGTGGGCGACGACGCCGGTTTCGAGATGGTGCTCGACCTGATCGAGGCGGGCAGTCGGGCGGCCGTGGCGGCCTGGCGGCACGAAGATGCCCCGCCGGAGTTCCGCGGCACCTGACGATCACCCCTTAAGGCTGCTTCTTCCGATCTGACCTGGTTCGGGGGTCGCCACCGCGCGGTTCCGTCGGGGCACCGAAGAGCCTATCACGCTCGCCCGAGGCTCGGTGCCGCGTCGGCCACCGAAGCGGCGGGCGCTCGCCCGAGCGCCGCCAGCAACGCCTCGACGACGCGGTCCTGCAGCTGCGCGGTCAGGCTGGGGTAGATGGGCAGGGAGAGCACCTCGGTGGCGACGGCGTGCGCGTGCGTCAACTCGCCGTGCACCCGACCGCCGTAGCGCTCGAGCGTGTGCGGGTAGTAGACGAGCGACGCGACCCCGGCCTCGCCCAACGCGGCCGCCACGTCGTCGCGACGCCCGTCCGCCAGCCGGACGGTGTACTGGTGGTAGACGTGGCCCGGCGTCGGGGCCGGCGGCGTGAGACCGTCGACGCCCTCGAAGGCGCTGTCGTACCGAGCGGCGACACGGCGGCGCGCGTCGGTCCACGCCGCCACGTGCGGCAGCTTCACCCGGAGGACGGCCGCCTGGAGGGCGTCGAGGCGCGAGTTGAAGCCGAGCTCCTCGTGGTGGTAGCGCCGCTCGCCGCCGTGGTTGCGCAGGCGCCGCACCCGGGCGGCGAGGGCGGCGTCGTGGGTGGTGAGCAGCCCGCCGTCCCCGAAGGCGCCGAGGTTCTTGGTCGGGTAGAACGAGAACGCGGCCACGTCGCCGAGGGCGCCCGCCGCGGTCCCGTCGGGCGCCCCGGCGCAGCGTGCGGGGTCGGGGCACGCCCGACAGGGGGCCACGTACCGCGCCCCGAAGGCCTGCGCGGCGTCCTCGATCAACGCCAGCCCATGCTCGTCGGCGACACGCCGTAGCGCGCGCATGGGCGCCAACTCGCCGTACAGGTGGACGGGCAGCAGGGCGCGCGTGCGCGGCGTGACCGCGGCGGCGACGGCGTCGGCGTCGAGCAGGAACGTATCGGGCGCGAGGTCCACGAAGACGGGCGTGGCGCCGGCCAACAGGATCGTCTCGGACGTGGCGAAGAAGGAGAAGGGCGTCGTGATGACCTCGTCGCCCGGTCCGACGTCGAGGGCGCGGAGCGCCAGCGCCAGCGCGTCGGTGCCCGAGTTGAGCGCCACCGCCGCCTCGACGCCGAGGACCTCGGCCGCTTCACGTTCGAAGCTGGCGACCTCGGGTCCGAGCACGAACTGACCGCTGTCGAGGACACGTGCCCACGCCGCGTCGAGGGCGGGGCGGAGTTGCGCGACTTCGGAGGCGAGATCGAGGAGCGGGACCGCCGGATCTTCGGGCACGCGGCATCGTACCAACGGTGCCGACGCCCACCGGGCGATCGCGAGCCCCACCGGGAGTGGTTTGGTAGCCTGACCCGTCCGATCCGGCGCCCCCGTCGGACCGGTCGGACGCGACCTCCCATCCAGAGCGGCCGAGGGACCTGGCCCCACGACGCCGCCGCAACCAGCCTCCATCCAGGCGGGTGCGCCCTCCAGCCGGACCTGCGGCGCGACGATCGTGCCGGTACCGGGAAGATCGGAGACCCTTGTTCGATCCCACCGCGTTCGATCCCGATGGGTTCCACCCCGACTCGCTCGACGCCGGCTCGCTCGACCCCGGCGCGGCGTTCGCGCACGCTCGCCCTTCACGCCGGCAGCGTCCCCGACCCCGTCAGCGGCAGCCGCGCGCAGCCCATCCACGCGACGGCGAGCTACGTCTTCCGGAGCGCCGCCCACGCCGCCGCCCTGTTCGCCGGCGAGGCCGACGGGCACCAGTACGCGCGCATGCACAACCCCACGGTCGACGCGTTCGCGAGGCGCGTCGCGGCCCTGGAAGGGGGCGCCGCCGGCGTCGCGTTCGCCTCGGGTCAGGCAGCGGGCGCCGCCACGCTGTTGGCGCTGGCCCGGCCCGGCGCGCGCGTCGTCCTGACGAGCGAGGCGTTCGGTGGCACGTTCGCCCTGTTCCGCAAGTGGCTGGTGCCGTGGGGCTTGCGGGTCACGACGGTGGCGCCGAACGCCGACGCCATCGCCGCGACCCTCGACGACGACGTCGTGTGCGTCTGGGTCGAGACGATCGCCAACCCGAGCGGCACGGTGCCCGACCTGCCCGCGATCGCCGCCGCGACGCACGCGGCCGGCGCGGCCTTCGTGGTGGACAACACGTGGGGTTGCGGCGGTGCCCTGTGTCGCCCGTTGGAGCACGGCGCCGACGCGGTCGTGCACTCCGCGACGAAGTGGATCGGCGGGCACGGGACCTTCGTGGGCGGCGTGCTCGTCGACGGGGGCCGCCTGACGTTCGACGCCACCCGCTTCCCGGCCTTCCACGTGCCCGACGCTCGAGGACGGACGCCGGTCGAGCGCTACGGCGCGACCGCACTGGCCGCCCGCGCCCACGACCTGGGCCTGTTCACCTTGGGCGCGACCCTGTCACCGTTCGCCGCCTTCTTGGGCCTGCAGGGTCTCGAGACGCTCGAGGTGCGCGTCGAGCGGTCGTGCGCCCAGACCCTGGCGCTGGCGCGCTGGCTGGAGACGCGGCCGGAACCGGTCGCCGTGCGCTACCCGGGGTTGCCCAGCCATCCCAGCCACGAGGTCGCCCAGCGCGTCTTGCACGGCGGCTTCGGCGCGGTGCTGGCGCTCGACCTGGTCGACCAGGCGGCCGCCTGGCGCTTCCTCGACGCGCTCCGGCTCGTCTCGCACCTGGCCAACATCGGCGACGCCAAGAGCGTCGCCATCCACCCGTGGACGACCACCCACGCCGGTCTCGACGAGGCCGGCCGGCGCGCCGCCGGCGTCCTGCCGGGCACCGTCCGGCTCAGCGTCGGGCTCGAGGCACTCGACGACCTGCGCGCCGACGTCGCGCAGGCGCTGGAGGCCAGGTGAGCGGTACGCGCCGGTTGGTCCACGAGACCTGGGGCGATCACGCGGCGCTGCTGGCGCGCAGCGAGCACGGTCGCGACGGCAGCGTCGGGCTCGTTCGTCCCGCTGTGCTGGACGTCGCCACGCCCGACGATCCGCTCGTCCTGGAGCACGGCGGGCGGCTCGAGAGCGTGGCGGTGACCTTCGAGACGTACGGCGAGCTCGACGCCCACGGCGAGAACGCGATCCTCGTGTGCCATGCGCTCACCGGCTCGGCCCACGCCGCCGGTCGCCACGGGACCCAAGACGTGCCCGGCTGGTGGGATCCGCTGATCGGACCCGGCAAGGCGCTGGACGTACGCGATCGTTTCATCGTGTGCAGCAACGTGCTCGGCGGCTGCTACGGCACCACCGGGCCGGGTTCGATCGATCCGGCGACGGGCCGTCCGTACGGTCCGACGTTCCCGCGGTTCACCGTCCGCGACATGGTCGAGGTGCAGCGGCGCCTGCTCGACCGGCTCGGCGTCGGACGCCTGCGCGCCGTGATCGGCGGCAGCATGGGCGGCATGCAGGCGCTGGAGTGGGCGGTGATGTACCCCGACCGGGTCGGAGCGCTCGTCGCGATCGCCATCGGCGCGCGCCATTCGGCGTGGGCGATCGGCCTCAACGAGGTGGCGCGGAGGGCGATCCAGGCCGACCCGGCCTTCGAGGGCGGCTGGTACCCGCCCGGACGTCAACCCGAGACCGGTCTCGGGCTGGCGCGGGCCGTCGCGATGCTCTCGTACCGGTCGTTCGATTCGCTCGAGCAGAAGTTCGGCCGCGAACGCCGTCCCGCCGAACCGGGGCTCGACGCCAGCTTCGAGATCGCCTCGTACCTCGCGTATCAGGGTGTCAAGCTCGTCCAGCGGTTCGACGCCAACACGTACGTGGCGCTGACGCGCGCGATGGACGAACACGACCTCGCCCACGGACGCGGTCCGCTGCGGCAGGTCCTGGCGGGCATCGAGGTTCCGACGCTGGTGATGGGCATCGGGTCGGACGTGCTGTACCCGGAGGCGGAGGCGAAGGCGGTCGCGGACGGCATGCCGGCGGCGCGGTACGCCCGGATCCTCTCACCCCATGGCCACGACGCGTTCCTGATCGAGATCCCGCAGGTGGCCGCCCACGTGCGGCGCTTCCTGGCGGAGGTCGGCTGAGCGAAGGGCGCGCTCGACCTCAGACCGGCGCCGGCCCCGTGGCGCCCGTCTCCGCCTGGGCGACGGCGCGGGACGCGGAGGCCCCGGCCATCATCAACCCCAGCGCCTCGGTCGTCGCCTCGGCCTGGCTCACCTCGCCCATCACGCGCCCCTCGAACAGGACCAGGATGCGGTCCGCCAGGCTCATGACCTCGTTGAGGTCGGCCGACACCAGCAGTACGCCGAGGCCGGCGTCCCGTGCGGCGATCATCTGCTGGTGGATGAACTCGATGGCGCCGATGTCGATCCCGCGGGTCGGCTGGGCGGCCACGAGCACGCGTGGCGACCGCTCGAGTTCGCGGGCGACGATCAACTTCTGGGCGTTTCCGCCCGAGTAGGCGCTCGCCAGCACGCCGGTGGAGCGGGGGCGGACGTCGTACGCCTCGATGATGCGCGCCGCGTGCGTGTCGATCTCGTCGAGATCGAGGAGCCCGAAGCGGTCGGCGAACGGCGGTCGGTGGTGGTCGCCCAACACCGAGTTCCAGCCGGCCGTGTAGGCGCGCACGAGGCCGCGCTCGTTGCGGTCCTCGGGCACGTGGGAGAGCCCCGCTTCGCGCCGCCCGCGCGCGTCCTGCTGCGTGACGTCGCGACCGTCGAGGAGGACGGTGCCCTCGTCGGCCGCCCGGAGGCCGGTGAGCACCTCGACCAACTCGGTCTGACCGTTGCCCTCGATGCCCGCCACGCCCACGATCTCGCCCGCGCGGACGACCAGGTCGACGTCGTCGAGCACGGGCTTGTGCTTCACCGGGTGCCGCAGCTTCAGACCCTTCGCCTCGAGGCGGACCTCGCCGGGCTCGGACGGCTCCTTGTCCACACGGAGCAACACCTCGCGGCCGACCATCATGTTCGCCAGCCGGCGCGTGTCCGTGTCAGCGCGCTCCACGGTGCCGATCATCTTGCCGTCGCGCATGACGCTCATCCGGTCGCAGATCTCCATCACCTCGTCGAGCTTGTGGGAGATGAACACGACCGCATGCCCCTCGCCCGCGAACGACCGCAGGAAGCCGAACAGGCCGCGCGTCTCCTGCGGGGTGAGGACGGCGGTCGGCTCGTCCATGATCAGGATCCGGGCGTCGCGGTAGAGGGTCTTGAGGATCTCCACCTGCTGCTGAAAACCGACCGGCAACTCGTCGATCCGCGCGTCGGGGTCGAGGTCGAACCCGAACCGCTCGATGAGCTCCCGCGCCCGGCGGCGCGCTCGGCCGACGTCGAGGACGGGACCGCGGCGCGGTTCGGCGCCCAGCACCAGGTTCTCGGCGACGGTGAGCGTCTCGACGAGCATGAAGTGCTGGTGCACCATGCCGATCCCGAGGTCGATCGCGTCCCGGGCGCTGCGCAGGTTCACCGGTCGTCCGTCGATCTCGATGCGGCCGGCGTCCGCCATCTGCAAGCCGTAGAGCACCTTCATGAGCGTGCTCTTGCCGGCCCCGTTCTCGCCGATGAGCGCGTGGACCTCACCCCACGCGACCTCGAAGTCGACGTGGTCGTTGGCGAGGACGAGCGGGAAACGCTTGACGATGTCCTGCATCCGCACGGCGGCCGGCATGGGCGTATCGTACCACGCGCGAAAAGCCCTTCCCGACGTGCTATCATCGCGCTCGGCCGGGGGGTCGAGCGTCCCCTCGTCCGACCAGCACGCCCGGCACCGTCCGGCCGTCAAGACTCCAGGAAGACCGCATGGGGGCGACACGGTTTCGACGGGACCTGCCGACAGCGAGGCTGCGCGTCGCGGACGCAGCTGGCCGCGTCACCAAGCTGCACACGCCTATAAACGGCAACCAGAACTACGCTCTCGCTGCCTAAGGGCTAAGCGACGTCGCCCGGAGACCCAGCTTGGGGTCCGCCGGATCCGACGACCCGAACCAAGCTAGCGACCCGATGCGGAGCGTCCGTCGGGAAGCGAAACACTAGGCGCCTAATCGCACGGTGCGCTGGCCGACGAGCCTGCCGTGCGCCGACGACCGATCGACGGCTACACGCGTAGACGCCCGCTCGAGGGGGTTCCGGACGCGGGTTCGACTCCCGCCGCCTCCACCAAGAGAGCAAGGAGTGCCCGTCCTGCGACCGCATCCGGTCGCGCGACGGGCCTTCTGCTGTCGCGTGCACCAGGTCGCCCGACCACCCCTCAGGAGTCGAGCAACCGACGCTGCAGCAGCGACTGCATCGACCGCCGCTCGTGCGCGATCACCACCAGCAACACGTCGGACGTCCGCTGGCGATAGACGAAGCGCAGGTCGCCGTCGCGCAGCACCCGTCCGTCGTCGAGCCCGAGGCGTTGGAGCTCCGGCAGCACGTGACCGGCCGGCGCCCCTTCCGCGATGCGCTCGAAGCAGGTCTGAATCCGGTCCAGTAGAAGGTCTGCCATGGCCACGCCGCCGCGGTCGTAGGCGTCGGCGTAGAGCTCGTCGAGGTCGCGCGCCGCACCGTCGGTGAGGAGGACGGCGTGGCTCATCCGTCGACGCTCCGGAAGGCGGCGATCGCCTCCTCGGCGGTCTGGACCATGCCGTCCCGCTCCTGCCGCTCCGCGAGCGCCAGGAGCTTGATGAGGGCCGTGGTCTCCTGCAGCGCGTCGAAGGCCGTGACGGAGAGCAGGACGGCCCGCGCCTCACCGTTCTGGGTGATGACGAGCGGCTCTTGTCGCTCCGCGAGGTCGCGGATGACCTCGGCGGCGTGGGCCTTGAGGTAGCTGATCGAGCGGACGCGGTCTTCGAGTCGCATGATGGATCCGAATGTAGACCGAATCCGGACCCGACTGCAAGGGTCGGGCGACCGGCGCGTGGTACCCTCGCGGACGAAGCAACGAATCGAACGGAGGCGCGTAGTGGCTGAGGTGATGCTCGAGAAGATCTACAAGCGGTTCGGCAACGTGACGGCCGTCCAGGACTTCAGTCTGCACATCGCGGACGAAGAGTTCATGGTCTTCGTCGGCCCGTCGGGTTGTGGGAAGACGACGACGCTGCGGATGATCGCGGGTCTCGAGGAGATCTCGGACGGCACCCTGAAGATCGGCGACCGGGTGGTCAACGACGTCCCTCCCAAGGACCGCGACATCGCGATGGTCTTCCAGAACTACGCGCTGTACCCGCACATGAACGTGCACCAGAACATGTCGTTCGGGCTGCGGCTGCGCAAGACGCCGAAAGCCGACATCGAGCGCCGCGTGAAGGACGCCGCCCAGCTGCTGCAGATCGACCACCTGCTCGACCGTCGCCCGCGTGAGCTCTCGGGCGGGCAGCGCCAGCGCGTCGCCCTGGGCCGGGCCATCGTCCGCGAGCCCAAGGTGTTCCTCATGGACGAGCCGCTGTCGAACCTCGACGCCAAGCTGCGCGTCGAGATGCGCGCGTCGATCAGCAAGCTGCACCGCCGCCTGGGCGTCACCACCGTGTACGTGACCCACGACCAAGTCGAGGCCATGACCATGGGCACCCGCATCGTGGTCATGAAGGACGGCTTCATCCAGCAGGTCGACGACCCGATCAACCTCTACGACAAGCCGACCAACAAGTTCGTCGCCGGCTTCATGGGTTCGCCCGCCATGAACTTCCTCGTCGGCAACATCCAGAACGGCCACATCAAGAGCCCGCAGTTCGACCTCGCGCCGGGCGGCGAGCTGGCGCAGAAGCTGCGTGCCTACGAGGGCAAGAAGGTCTACGTCGGCGTGCGCCCCGAGAACCTCGGTCTGCGCGGGTCCACGTCGATCCCCGAAGGTCAGAACATCATCAAGGCCCAGATCGAGGTCGTCGAGCCGCTCGGCGCCGAGACCCACATCCTCGCCAGCGTCGGCGGCGACCAGACCGTCGTCGCGCGCATCTCTTCGCACGCCAAGGTGCGGGCCGGCGACCAGGTCGAGCTGCTCGCCAACCTCGACTTCCTGCACGCGTTCGACCTCGAGACCGAGGCCAACCTCCGCTTCAACTGAGGACGCCCGTCCACGGATCGACGAGACGCGCCCCGGCACCCCGGGGCGCGTCGTCCATGGCGGAGCGCGGCGCCACGCTTCCCACGCCCTGACGCGGGCGGCTCGCGTCGGGTACCCTCGTGGACGTGATCCTCGCGGCCCTGCACCAGGTCGACAAGCACTACGGCGAGCAGACGGTGCTCGCCGGCGCGCACGTCGAGCTGCGCGCCGGTCAGCGTCTGGCGCTGATCGGCCGCAACGGATCGGGCAAGACGACCGTGTTGCGTCTCCTCGCTGGCGAGGAGACGCCCGACGGCGGCGAGGTGTTCGTGCGCCCCGACGTGACGTTGGGCGTGCTCGAACAAGATCCCCGGTTCGACGAGGCGGCGACGATCGGCGACGTCGCCGACGAGGCCTTCGGCGACCTCGACGTCATGGAGGCGGAACTCGAACGCCTCGAGGCCGCCGGCCTCGACGACCCCGCGGTCTACGACGCGTGGGAGCCGCTGCACGAGCGCTTCGAGCGACGGGGCGGCTACGCCCGCCGCGCCCGGCGGGACGCGGTGCTCCATGCGTTGGGCTTCGCGGGCCGCACGGCGGAGCCGGTCCGTCGCCTCTCGGGCGGCGAGCGGACCCGCCTCGGCTTGGCACGGCTGCTCATGGCCCAACCCGACCTGCTCCTGCTCGACGAGCCGACCAACCACCTCGACCTGGCGATGCGGGCCTGGCTCGAGGGGTTCGTCGCGCGCTACCCCGGCACGGCGGTGCTCGTCTCGCACGACCGCGCTTTCCTCGACGGCGCCTGCGACACCACCGCCGAGGTCGACCGTGGCGAGATGCGGGTGATGTCGGGACCGCCGAGTGTCTACCGCATCGCACGCGCCGAACAGGCCCGCATCGAAGCGCGCACCCGCGCCAACCAGGCCAAGGAGCGGGAACGCCTGGCCAGCGCCGCCGCCCAGATGAAGCAGTGGGCGGGGCAGAACGCCAAGCTGCACCGCCGTGCACGCGCCATGGAGCGCCGCGTCGAACGCTTCGAGACCTCGATGCTCGACGAGGCGCAGCCCGACGCCCCGACCACCCGCTTCGCCTTCCCGAGCCCGAACTCGGTCGACCTGGTCCTGCACGCCGAGCACCTCACCGCGCGCTACGACCGCACCCTGTTCGAGGACGTGTCGGTGGTCGTGCGTCGGGGCGAACGTGTGGCGATCACGGGACCCAACGGGGCGGGGAAGACGACCTTCCTCCGGGTGCTGCTCGGCGAGCGGGCATCGGACGACCCGCGCGCTCGGGTGGCGTGGGGCGTGCGCGTGAAGGTCGCCTACTACGACCAGGACCTCGCCGGCGTCGATCCCGACGCCACGCTCATCGAGGAACTGATCCGGTTGGTGGGCGACGTGGAGGCCCACAACCTGCTCGGACGCTTCTTGTTCCCCTATGAGGCGCAGTTCAAGCGGGTGCGCGACCTCTCCGGCGGCGAGCGCGCCCGGGTGGCGCTGCTCAAGCTCACGCTGGCCCAGGCGAACGTGCTGGTGCTGGACGAGCCGACCAACCACCTCGACGTGGAGATGATCGAGGCGCTCGAGGCCGCCCTGGCGGCGTTCGAGGGGACCGTGCTGCTCGTCTCGCACGACCGGCGTTTCCTCGACGCGCTCGCGAACCGGGTGTGGGAGGTCGCCGACGGTCGCTTCCTGGCGTACGAGGGCGACTGGTCGTTCTACGTCCGCAAGCGCGACGAGAGGCGCGGGGTCGAGGCGAGCGAACGCGCTGAGGCGTCGTCGGCGAAGGCGCGGTCGGGGGCCGCCGCCCGCTCGTCCGACGGACCGTCCCCGTGGCAGCAGCGCCGTGAACGCGAGCGCCTCGAAGCCGAGGTGGCGCGGCTCGAGGCGACACTGGCCGACGTGGTGGAGGAGCTGCACGCCGCCACGGCCAGGGTGGCGCCCGGCGCCGACGCCCAGGGTCAGGTCGGCGCCGAGCGCCTCGCCGAGCTCGGTTCGCGGCACGACGAGGTGGAGCACGAGCTCCTCGAGGCGATGGCGGCCTGGGAGCGCCTCGAGGTCGCGCTCGACGACGGCGGGCCGGACGAACGCGTTCCCGCCGGCGGGTAGACTGCCGCCTTGAGGGTGCCGGCCGCAGGTCGGGACCGAGGAGGCCAGCATGCAGCGCGTCCGCTACCGCAGTTTCGACGGGATCCACTGGGGCGAGGTCGAGGGGGGCCGCGTCCAGCAGCTCACCGGGATGCTCGGCCGCCCGAGCGGGCACCTCGTCGACCTCTCCGACGTGACGCTGTTGGCCCCGTGCGAGCCGCGCAGCATCGTGTGCGTCGGCAAGAACTACGCCAAACACATCGCGGAGATGGCGACCGGCAAGGCCGACCTACCCACCGAACCGGGCCTGTTCCTGAAAGGGCTCAACACGCTCTCGGGCCCCGGCGACGACATCCCCATCCCGTCCTGGACGCGCGAGGTCCATCACGAGGGCGAACTCGCCGTGGTGATCTCGCGCACCATGCGCGACGTGAGCGCGGCGGACGCGCTCGATCACGTCCTCGGCTACACGATCGCCAACGACGTGACGGCGCGCGACGCGCAGCGGAGCGACCTGCAGTGGGTGCGGGCCAAGTCGTCGGACGGCTTCTGCCCCGTCGGCCCCTGGCTGGAGACCGACCTCGACCCCGCCGACCTGCGGATCCAGACGCGTGTCAACGGCGAGCTGCGCCAAGACGGCCACACGGGCGACCTCATCTTCTCCGTCCCCGAGATCCTCGCGTACATCAGCCGCTTCCTCACCCTCGAACCCGGGGACCTGGTCCTGACCGGCACGCCCGATGGCGTCGGCCCGCTGGTTCCCGGCGACCTGGTCGAGGTCTCCATCGACGCGATCGGCTCGTTGCGCAACCCGGTGATCGCCCGCGACCGTGCCTGACCGAGCGTTCCCGCTCGCGCGGCGAGCCCGACTCGCGGTCTTCGCGTCGGGTCGCGGCAGCAACCTGAGCGCGTTGCTCTCGGCGTTCCCGCCCACCGGCACCGACCCCGACGCCCTGGTGGCGCTGGTGGTCTCGGACCGTCAAGACGCCGGCGCACTGGCACGCGCCCGCGAAGCCGACGTCCCCGCCCACGCCGTCCCCTACGGGCGACGGCCGGAAGGCGGCCCCGACCGGGCGCGCTTCGAGGCCGAGGCGCAGGCGCTCCTCGACCGGTACGCGATCGACCTGGTGCTGCTGGCGGGCTTCATGCGCCTCCTGTCGCCGACCTTCACCGCCCGCTGGACCGGCCGGCTCCTGAACGTGCACCCGAGCCTGCTGCCCGCCTTCCCGGGCCTGCACGCGGTCCGACAGGCCCTGGCGGCGGGCGTCACCCACACCGGCTGTACCGTCCACTTCGTCGACGCAGGGGTGGACACCGGCCCGGTGGTCCTGCAGCGCACCGTGCGCCTTCGCGCCTGCGACGACGAAGCGACGCTGCAGGACCGCGTGCAGGAGCAAGAGCACCAGGCGTACCCCGCCGCGGTTCGTGCGGTGCTGCACGGGGCGGCGCGACCGTGAGCGGTTCGACGGCGCTCGTCCTCGGCGCCGGCGGCCGCGAGCATGCGCTCGCCTGGGTGCTCGCACGCTCCCCACGGGTGGGCACCGTGCTCGTCGCGCCCGGCAACGCGGGTACGGCGGCGCTCGGGCAGAGCGTGCCGTTGCCTCCTGGGTTCCCCGGCCCCGAGGCCCTCGCGCGGTTCGTGGCCGACGTCCGCGCGCGTCGCGTCGACCTGGTCGTGGTCGGGCCCGAGGCGCCCCTCGCCGCCGGCGTGGCCGACGCGTTGCGCGCCGCCGACGTGCCCGTGTACGGACCCTCCGCGGCGGCGGCCCGGCTCGAAGCGTCCAAGTCGCACGCCAAGGCCTTCATGGCCACGCATGGCGTACCGACGGCCGAAGCCGTCACCGCCACCGACGCCACGGCCGCGCACGCGGCGGTCGACGACCTGGCGCGCCTCGCCGAGGGTCGGGTGGTCGTGAAGGCCAGCGGCCTGGCGGCCGGCAAGGGGGTGACCGTCGCCGACGACCCCGCCGCCGGTCGCGCGGCCGTCGACGCCGTGTTCGCCAGCGGCGAGCGCGAGGTGGTCGTCGAGGCCTTCCTCGAGGGCGACGAGGTGAGCTTGCTCGTCGTGACCGACGGCACCACGTACCACGTGCTGCCCCAGGTGGCCGATCACAAGGCGGCGTTCGACGGCGACCGGGGTCCGATGACGGGCGGGATGGGCACCGTGGCCCCGGTCGCACTGCTCGACGAAGGTGAGTTGGCCGACGTGGCGCGGAGGGTGATCGAGCCGACCCTGGCGGGCCTGCGGGACGAGGGCCGACCGTTCTGCGGCACGCTCTTCCTCGGCCTCATGCGGACCGCACGCGGCATCCGGTTGCTCGAGTACAACGTGCGTTTCGGCGACCCGGAGACGCAGGTGCTCGTGCCGCTGCTCGCGAGCGACGCCTTCACCTGGTGGGCGGCGGCAGCGGCCGGCACGCTGCGCGACGTGACGCCTGCGTGGCGGGCGAGCGCGGCGGCCTGCGTCGTCATGGCGGCCGAGGGGTACCCCGGACCACCGCGCGTCGGCGTCCCGATCACGGTCCCCGACGACCTCGGATCGGACGTCCTCGTCTTCCATGCCGGCACCCGCCGCGACGCGGGGCGGCTCGTGAGCGCGGGGGGGCGCGTCCTGGGTGTGACGGGTCTCGGCGCCGACCTGGCGACGGCCGTCGACCGCGCGTACGGGGCCGTGGACGCCATCCGCTTCCCCGGTGCCCACGTCCGCCGCGACATCGGCGCCCGCCGACGACGCTGGTAGGCTCCGGCATGCTCGACGATCCAGGTACCCTCCACGCCCGCGATCCTCGCGGTCTGCTCCACGACCTCGCCCGCTTACCGTCGCTCCAAGCCGGCCCCGACGGCGCCCACCCCGGTCCCCACGGTTTCGTGGCGAACGGACCGGCGGCGGTGCTGGGACCCCTCCTCGCCCCCTGGGTCGACGGACCCTTCGTGGCCGGCGGCACCCAGGTCGTGGTCGACGGCGGCTTCGCCGGCGACGAGGTCGCCGTCTGGAAGCTGGCGGCCGAAGCGAGCGGCGCCCGCGTGATCACGCTCGGCGAGCGCAGCGACGCCTTCGGTGGCCCTGCTGCCGACGTGGCGATCGACGACGGTCCGCTCGCCGCCTTCGAGGTCCTGCGCTACGTCGGACACGTCACCGGACGGCACGACGCCATCGGTCGGCTCGACACGGCACTGGCCGAGGCGGCGGCGGCGTGTGCCCCCCACGTGCCGACCGAGGAGAACCCCGCGAAGGCCCTCGCCTGGCGTCTCTGGCAACGGGTGCCCCTGCTGGTCACCGCCCGCGGCGGCAGCCCGCTCCAGGGCTGGGTGCAACAGGTGTTCGCGCGGGTGGGGAAGACGCTGGCCGTGCCCAGCGGGGAGCACGCTCCCCTCGTCGCCGCCACGGCGTTCGAAGCGCGCCACGCGCTCGGTGACGACTTGGTGGCGCTCGTCCTGGGGCACGAAGACCACGAGACGCGGCTCGTCGCGGAGTTGCTCGACACGCGCGTCGCCCAGACGGAGCGGCTCACGTTGGGCGAGGCGGGCGTCCCGGGCCCCCTGGGCGACCCGGTGCTCGACGCGGCCCTCGTGGCGTACGTGGCGACCTGGGTGGCGACGTACGGGGCGCTGTTGGGCGAGCTCGACCCTGCCGCGGCCGACGTCTACGAGGAGGTCCGCGCCGTGGCCCAGAGCGATCGGCCCGAGGACGAGCGGTAGCATGGGCGGCATGAGCCTCGCCCTACCGCACCGACGCCGCGCCATCGTGGCCGCTCCGCTCCTCGTCGTGCTGGCGCTGGCGGCGTGCGCGCCGACCGCCGCCGACCCGGGTCGGGTCGAGATCGTCCAGCTCGCCACCACCCCGTCCTTCTACCCGCAGGAGACGGGTGCGAAGTGGTCCTACCTGCGCGACGGGGCCCGCCTGGACGACCCTCGCTACGTCGAGACGGTCGCCGGACCGACCGTCCTCGACGGCGACGTCTGGATCGAGTTCGAGCTCCTGGGCGGCGGTCAGGACGTCTCGCACTACCGGCAGTTCCGGCCCGACGGTGTCTACCTGCGGCGCCAGACGCGCCCGGGTGGCAGCTTCACCTTCGACCCCCCCATCCGCGAGATGCCGGCACCGGGCGACCTGCGGGTCGGCACGATCTGGTCGGGCAGCACGACGGCCGCCGGCGTGTTCCCCTCGGCACCCGCCGACCGACGGCGCTTCACCCAGGAGATCGACTACGTCTACACGGTCGTGGACCGTCGCAACGTGACCGTGGGCGACCGGATCTACGACGTCTGGGTCATCGACCGCACGACGCGCACCTACGACGATGCGGGCGAGGTGGCCGAAGAACTGACGCAGACGCAATGGTTCGCGCCGAGCGTCGGCAAGGTCCGGCACGAGAACGGCTGGTTCCTGATCGACACGAACTTCGAGGCCGGCGAGCCCTTGCCGTGACGGCACGCATCGTGGCTGGGCCGACCCCGAGGCCAGGGTGGTCGCGTACGGTTCGGTCGCGACCCGTCCGGTAGTCTTGGGGTCAGCTGCCGCGCTGACGGAGGACCATGCGCCTGCTCGATCACATCCACACCTCATCCGACGTGAGCCGGTTGCGCCACGGCGACCTACCTCAGCTCGCCGCTGAGCTCCGGGCCGAGATCATCGACGTCTGCTCGGTGACGGGTGGTCACCTGGCGTCCAGCCTCGGCGCGGTCGAGCTCACGGTCGCGCTGCATCACGTGTACGACACCGCCGTCGACCGGATCGTCTGGGACGTGGGTCATCAGACCTACGGCCACAAGATCCTGACCGGGCGCCGCGAACAGATGCGGTCGATCCGCAAGGCGGGCGGCTTGGCCGGCTTCACCACGAGCAGTGAGTCACCGCACGACGCCCTCACGGTCGGGCACGCCAGCACGAGCCTGGCGGCGGCCCTGGGCATGGCGCTCGCCCGCGACGCTCGCGCCGCGCCGTACGACGTCGTGGCCGTGATCGGCGACGGCGCGCTCACGGGGGGCATGGCGCTCGCGGCGCTGAACCAGATCGGCGACCGCGCGCCACGTATGACGATCGTGCTGAACGACAACGAGATGTCGATCAGCGAGAACGTCGGCGCGCTCAACGCCACGATGCGGCGGCTCCAGGTGCAGCCCTGGTTCCAACGCGCCGAGTCGCGCGGCAAGGCCGCGCTGCAGGACCTGTGGGCGCCGCTGGCCGACCTCGGCAGTCGCGCCAAGAAGGCGGCCCGGCGCTTCTTCGATCCGGCGTCGAACAACCCGTTCCACGCCATGGGGCTGCGGTACGTCGGCCCGATCGACGGCCACGACGTCGAGCAGGTCGCGTTCTACCTGGCCAAGATCCGCGAGCTCGACGGGCCCACGATGCTCCACGTGCTGACGCGCAAGGGCAAGGGCTACGACGTGGCCGAGGCGGACCCCATCGCCTGGCACGGCGCCTCGAAGTACGACCCGACCAACCCGGTCACCTCGGGCAAGGCCTACCAGTGGTCGGACGCCTTCGGCGACGCTGCCATCGACCTCGCCCGCCACGACGACCGGGTCTGGGTGATCACCCCCGCCATGCGCGAGGGGTCCGGCCTGGTCCGGTACCGGCAGGTGCACCCCGAGCGCTACCTCGACGTCGGGATCGCCGAGGACGTGGCGGTCACGACCGCCGCGGGTCTCGCGCTGCGTGGCGAGAAACCGATCGTCGCGATCTACAGCACCTTCCTGCAACGTGGCTACGACCAGGTGATCCACGACGTCGCGCTCGAGGGGCTCGACGTCGTGTTCGCGATCGACCGGGCGGGTCTGGTCGGGTCGGACGGCATGACCCACCAGGGCGTGTACGACTTGGCCTACCTGCGGCCAGTTCCGGGGCTGTCGATCGCCGCGCCCAAGGACGCGCGGGAGCTTCGTGCGCTCCTCCGGGCGGCGCTCGAACGCGGTGGGCCCGTCGCCGTCCGGTGGCCGCGGGGCGGGGTGGACCCGGCGCCCGACGAGGCCGTCACGGCGTGGGACGACGTCGCCTGGGGCACCTGGGAGCGCGTCACCCGGGGTTCCGACGTCGCCGTCCTGGCCTTCGGCGCGACGTTGCCCTACGCGCTGGAGGCCACCGCCCACGAGCCCGGCGTGTCGGTCGTGAACGCCCGTTTCCTGAAGCCCCTGGACACCGCCATGCTCGACGAACTGATCGCCGATGGCACCGCACTCGTCACCGTGGAAGATCATGTGCTCGCCGGCGGTTTCGGGGCCGCCGTCGCCGAGTACCTGACCGACGTCGGCGCGTCCGTGCCGCTGCTGCGGCTGGGCATCCGGGACCGTCACGTACCGCACGGCGACCCGGCCGCGCAACACGAGGAACTCGGGTACGGGGTGAGCGGTGTTCGCGCTGCGGTCGCGCGCCTACGGCAGGGTCGCGAGCAGGTGTCGTGGGCCGGCCGTTGACACCGGCTCGGCGCCGTGGGTATCCTTGGGACCGCTCGGTCGTCGTCCAGCGAGCTACGTGCTGGACGGGGCCCAGGCGAACACGCGGAGCCGTAGTGTAGCGGTTAGCATATCTGCCTGTCACGCAGAAGGTCGCGGGTTCAAATCCCGTCGGCTCCGCCACGAGGCCAAGTAGCTCAGTTGGTAGAGCACACGACTGAAAATCGTGGTGTCGGCAGTTCAAATCTGCCCTTGGCCACCACCGCCCGACGGGCGCCTCACGGCGCCTGACCCGGCGCGCCAATGTAGCTCAGTGGTAGAGCAGCCGATTCGTAATCGGCAGGTCGTCAGTTCGAATCTGACCATTGGCTCCAGAGAAGGTCGTCCTCACGGACGTGGCGAGCGCGGACCGAGATCGATCGGTCCGCGCTCTCTCTCGGTGCGGCCAGCGCCCCTCAGCCGATCGGCGCGAACGGCGGCGGCCCGTCGCTCGCCAGCTCACCGCGCACCATCACCACGGGCACGCGCACCATGCGCAGGAGCTTCTCGGCCACGCTGCCAAGCACGGCGCGCGACAGACCGCTGCGGCCGTGCGTGGCCATGACCACCGCGTCGATGCTCTCCTCCTCGACCAGGTCGGCGAGCTCCTGGGCGGGGTCGCCGAAACGCACGACGAGGGCGACGTCGAACCCCGCGTCCGCGAGGCGCCGAACGTCGTCGTCGAGCGCGTCGATGATCTCCTCGCGCGTCGACGCCCACACCTGGCTCTCGTAGATCGGATGATCGAAGTCCCCACGTTCGCGCCACGGCGAGTGCAGGGTCTCCGCCCACCCGCCGATCACCGACGGGCGGGGCAGGGGACCGTAGACCCCTTCGGGGATGGGGGCGACGTGGGCCAGCGTGATCAGCGTGCTGGCGGGATCGAAGAGGCGGCCGACCGTGCGGAAGGCGATGGGGGCGAAGTCCGAGCCGTCGAGCGGTACGAGCAAGCGTCGGGTGACCACGGCGACCTCCACGGCGCGGGCGGTCGGGGCGTGCGGAGGTCCCGGAGGATCCGGATCGCCGCACCGCCGCGCACGAGCGCCGGCGCGTTGCGCCGCCGTCTGGTACGACCGCGTCGCCCCATCGTGCACCATCGCCCCGCCTGACGCGACGGACGGATGTCCGTGCGGCGCGAAGCGCCGCCCGCGCTGCTTCGCAGCGCAACGCCCCGGCGCGAAGCGCCGCCCGCGCTGCTTCGCAGCGCAACGCCCCGGCGCGAAGCGCCGCCCGCGCCGCCAGACCTCAGAACCGCTCGGTGACGGTGCGTGCCTCCACGAACAGGCGCAGGTAGTCGGGACCGCCGCCCTTGCTGTTGGTGCCCGACATCTTGAAGCCGCCGAACGGCTGTACGCCCACCAGGGCGCCGGTGATCTTGCGGTTGAGGTAGAGGTTGCCGACCTTGAACTCCCGACGGGCCCGATCGAGCCGTTCGCGCGACCGGCTCACCAGACCGCCCGTGAGACCGAACGGTGTGTCGTTGGCGATCCGCAAGGCGTCGTCGAAGTCGCGCGCACGCAGCACGGCGACCACCGGACCGAAGACCTCTTCTTGCGCCAGGCGCGCGTCGGGGGCGCACGTCGGCGACGATCGTCGGCTGCACGTAGTAGCCGCCGTCGAGCCGCTCGGCGGCCCCACCGCCCAGCACCACCCGACCCTCCTGGGCACCGAGCTCGGCGTACGCCACGACCTTCTCGAACTGCCGCTCACTGATCACCGCGGTCACGTCGGCGTCGTCGACCGCCGGACCGACGCGCAGTCGGCCCGCCGCGGCGACGAAGCGCTCGAGCACCTCGTCATGGATCTCGTCCACGAGGATCAGGCGCGACATCGCCGAGCACTTCTGGCCGTTGAAGCCGAAACCGCCCTGCACGGCTGCGAGGACCGCCACGTCGAGGTCGGCCGTCTCGTCGACGATCATCGCGTCCTTGCCACCGAGCTCGAGGAAGGTCTTCTTGAGGTGGCGCTGGCCGGGATGCACGACGGCCGCGCGCTGATGGATGCGCACCCCCGTCGCCACGGAGCCCGTGAAGTTGATGAATCGGACCCGCGGATCGTCGACGAGGCGGTCGCCGATCTCGTCGTCGGCGCCGGTGATCAGGTTCACGACCCCGGCCGGCCAGCCCGCCTCCTCGATGCAGTCCATGAACACGCCGGCGATGACGGGCGTGTTGGGGGAGGGCTTGAGCACCACGGTGTTGCCCGCCGCCACCGGTCCGATCGAGCTCCCCACCAGGATGGCCAGCAGGAAGTTCCACGGCGGGATCACCAGACCCACGCCGATCGGTTCGAGCGTGGTGACGTTCTCCTCACCCGGCCACGGGTACGTGACGAGCGGCCCGTCGAGGTCGAGCGCGGCACGGGCGTAGTACTCGACGAAGTCGATCGCCTCGGCCACGTCGGCGTCGGCTTCGCGGAAGTTCTTGCCGGCCTCGAACGTCTCCCACGCGCACAGCTCGAGCTTGCGGCGTCGGAGCACCGCCGCGAGCTTCCACAAGGCGCGAGCCCGGTCCGCTGCGCTCCAGCTCGACCAGACGGGGAAGGCTGCTTCGGCGGCGGCGAAGGCGCGATCGACGTGCTCGGGACCGGCCGCCGCTGCATGACCGACCACGACCGCCGGGCGGCAGGGGTCGAGCGAAGCGATCGTGCGCTCGGTGGCGAGACGCTCGCCGCCGAGCACGAGGGGCCAGGTGCGGCCGAGACGCGCTTGGACGTCGGCCAGGGCGGCTCGGTAGGCGTCGCGGTGGGCGCTCTGGGAGAAGTCGGTGAACGGTTCGGGCGCGTACGGGGTCACGGTCGACGGTCGGTTGGGCATGGGATCCTCCGTGACGAGCGGGCCGCGAGCATCAGCGGAACAGGCCACGGACGACCACGGCGACGTTCGCCGGTCGCTCCGCGAGGCGGCGGCTGAAGTAACCGTACCAGTCCGCGCCCATCGGCACGTAGACGCGGACCGGATGCCCCTCGTCGACCAAGCGCCGCTGCAGACGGGGTTTCACCCCGTACAACAACTGCAGCTCGTAACGATCCTGTGCGAGTTGGGCGCCACGGACGAACGCCAGCGTCTCGCGCAGGATCGTCTCGTCATGGGTGGCCACGTTCACCTTCGCTCCGGCCCGCCAGGCCCGTTCGCAGGCGGCGACGAACGCCCTGCGCAGCGTCGGGAGGTCCTGGATCGCCACGGTCGGCGGCTCTCGGTACGCGCCCTTCACGATCCGGACCTCCGCACCGGCCGGCGAGGCGGAGAGCAGCGCGTCGAGGTCGTCAGGCGTGCGGTGCAGGTACGCCTGCAGTACGGTCGACGTGGCTGGCGCACCGTCCGCACGGACCTGCGAGAGCAGCGCGAGCGTCGCGTCGACGTAGCGGTGGTCCTCCATGTCGAGGCACACGCGCCCACCGGAGCGCTCCGCCGTTCGCGCGAGGTCGCCCGCCAGCGCCCGCGCCAGGCCCGGGTCGAGCGCCAAACCGAGCTGCGTCGGCTTGACGCTGACGACCGGGGGCAGGCCGGCGACCGCCAGTCCGGTCACGACGCTTTCGACCGCGTTCGCCATCGCCCGTGCCGCCCCGACGTCGCGGACGTACTCGCCGAGGACGTCGACGATCACGGCGCGCCCCTCGTCGGCCAGCAGGCGGATGGCGGGGAGCGCTCGGTCGAGGTCTTCGCCAGCGACGAAGCGTCCGACACCGAGGCGCCAGCCGTACGCGCGCGCCGCCCGCTCGAGGTAGGGCACGCCCGCGACGGCGAGGACACCGCGGCGATAGAGGTTCAACATGGGGTCGAGCGCACGAGCCCGCTGTGGAGGGTCCGCAGGGAGACGAGCGTACGGGTGGAGATCACGCCCGATGCTACCCTGCTCGCGGCGCGAGTAAGAATCCGTACCGCGTCCCCCATGGTGCGCTGATAGCGTGCCTGACGTGGGCGCCGATCGTTTCGAGCGCCGTGGAGAGGGCGCCTTGAAGGTCTATTTCGTCCGTCATGGCGAGACCGACTACGACATCGTCGCATCCCGCGGGGTCCGCGGTTGGGCGACGTCGTTCGCGCCGCTCTCCACCCTCGGACGGCTTCAGATCGACACGATCGCGCGCGACTACCGCCTCCAGGACGCCGACGCGATCCTGTGCTCTTCCTACGCCCGGGCCCTCGAGTCCGCCGCACTCCTGTCCCGCGCGCTCAACAAGCAGTTGTACGTGGAGTACGACCTGCACGAGTGGCTTCCGCAGAAGGACCCGCTGGGCGACATCGACTCCGAGTTGCTACAACGAGCCCAGGTCGGTCTCCAGGGTTCCTCGGCGGACGCTCCCTGGGAGCTGGTCGACGAGGTCCGCACGCGTGTCTTGCGGGTCCTGGAGCGCTACCGCGGCCGCGGGAGCGTCATCGTCGTGACCCACGCGGTGGTGATCCAGTCCGTCACGGACGTGCGCCGGCCGATCGACCATGCGGAGATCGTGCCGTTCGAGCTACCGACCGCCGCGGTGAGCGCGGCCGAGCCGGAGCTCGTCGCCGGCACCGGCCGACGCGAACCGCACAACGAACGTTAGGCCGACCGCCACCGCAAACGCAGCCCCTGCGATGGGGTGAGCGTCGTACCGACCGGTTTCACCGCGTCACCATCGACGACGTCCCACGACGCGCGCCGCGTCGCGGCCCACACGAAGCTCGCGGCGAGCGCGCGGGCAAGACCCGCACCGATGCAGAGTCGACCGCCGTACCCGAAGGGCAGGTAGGCGAACGGATCTCGAGGCGCCGCCCAGGGTCCGTCGCGCTCGGTCCATCGACGCGGTTCCACCCGTTCGGGGTCGTCCCAGGTGTCGGCGTCCCGGTGGAGATGCCAGAGCGACAGGCCGACCCGCGCGCCCGCCGGCAGCACGTGCTCGCGCCACGCCACCTCGCGTCGCACGCGCCGCAAGATCGCCGACGCCGGTGGGTACAGCCGCAACGTCTCCTGGAGGAGCGCCGTCGTGGCCGGGGCCTGCACGGCAGCCGCCGGGTCCAAGGGGCGAAGCTCCTCGACCACGGGCCCGCGCAGCTCGGGTCGAGCGAGGTGGAACGCCGTCCACGCGATCGCGGCCGTGGAGGTGTCGAAGCCGGCGGCGAGGAGGCTGATCGTCTGGTCCCGCAACTCGGCCTCGCCCAGACGCGTGGCCGGATCGGTGTCGCCGGCGAGCAGCCAGCCCAGGACGCCGGCCTCGTCCGCCACCTCGCCGGCGCGACGCGCGCGGATCTCGGCGTAGATCGCCGCATCGGCGCGTCGGCGCGCGGCGAGGAAAGACGCCCAGGGCGACCCCGGGATCCGCACCCTGAACTGCTGCGCGAGCATGGGAAGGTTGGCGAAGCCCATCATGGTCGCGAGATCGCCGGCGAGCGTCGGCCGCCGCCGGCGGGCACCCTCGCCGAGCAGCACGTCCAGAACGACGTCGAGCACCACGGGGCGCAGCATGGGCACCAGCGCGCCGCCGCCGTCGGTCAAGGTGCGGGTCGCGAAGGCGTCGAACGCCAGGCTGGCCCGCTCGGTCCAGGCGGCCACCTGGCGTCCGTGGAAGGCCGGTTGCACGGAGCGGCGACGACGCAGGTGTTCGGGGTCGTCGGTGGCGATCAGCGCGGTCGGACCGCCGATCGGCTCCAGGAAACCGTACGCGCCGGCGTTCCCGAACGCCTGCGCCTCCTCGTGGAGGACGAACCGGAACGCCGCGCGATCCAAGAACCAGTGGAAGCGGATGGGGCCGACGCCGAAGACGAAGGCGTCGCCGTGATCGCGGCGGCAGAGGTCGAGGGCGGCTCGGACGTCGCCGCCCGCGACGTTCAGGACCTGTGCGTGGGCCCAACCGCGGGGGCCGGGGAAGCGGGGCGGGGCGGGGTCGCCGGTCGCCTCAGCGGATCCCGTGGAGGACCTCCTCGAGACCTTCCGGGTCCACGAGGTAGACCTCCTTCGGACGGGTCTCGATGACGCCTTCGCTCTCCAGCGCCTTGAGGGCGCGGGTGACGGTCTCGCGCGAGGTACCGGCCAGGTTGGCGAGGTCCTGATGCGTGAGGCGCACGAGGGCTCGGCCGCTCCCGTCGAGTTCGACGACGCCGGCGCGGTACAGCCGCAGGAGCACGTACGACACCCGACCCTGGGCGTCCTTGTACGAGAGCACCTGCGCCTCGTCGTCCATCCCGCGCAAACGATCGGCGAGGGTGGTGGTGAGGTTGAGGCTGATCGTCGGGTACTCGGCCAGGAGCCGCTGGAAGTCGTCGCGGAAGAGCAGGTAGGCGGTGACGGGCGCGAGCGTGATCGCCGTCGCGCTGCGGCGGGCGTGCCCCAGCAGTGCCATCTCGCCGAAGAACTCGGGCGGCTGCAGGAGGGCCAGCGTCTTCTCGTGGCCGCCCAAGTCCACCTTGGACAGCTTCACCAGACCCGACTCGAGCACGTAGAGCGCATCGCCGGCATCGCCCTCCTGGAACAGAACGGTCTCGGCTTCGAAGCGGCGCGGGCGGACGACGCCGGCGACGATGGCCAGCGCACGCTCGGGTGCGTCGCGGAACAACGGCACGGTCGCCAGGAACGTCGGCACGTCGTCGGGTGTTCGCGTCTCGTTCATCTGCCTCCGCCCGGCCCGGGTGCCTTCACGATGAGAGGCGGCCGGGAACGCCGACTATACTAACCCGTGCCCCCCGTGTTGCGAACGTACGCTTTGGGACGGACCTTCCCCACACCGGTCGGGCCGTTGACGGTGCTGGACGGCGTCGACCTCACCGTCGAGGCCGGCGAGGTCGTGGCGGTCACGGGTCCCTCGGGATCGGGCAAGAGCACGCTGCTCCACCTGCTGGCCGCGCTCGACCGCCCGACCACGGGCGAGGTGTGGTGGGGGGAGCTGGCCGTTCACGAACTCGCGGCGGAGCCGGCGGCACGCGCTCGCAACGGGCGCGTGGGCCTCGTGTTCCAGCACCACCATCTGTTGGCCGACCTGACCGCGCACGAGAACGTGACGCTGCCCGGCCGCGTCGTCGGCCGCGTCGACGACGCACGCGGCGACGCGCTCCTCGGCGCCGTGGGACTCGCGGGTCGCCGCGATGCGCGGCCCCGCACGCTCTCGGGCGGGGAACGTCTGCGGGTGGCGGTGGCGCGGGCGCTCTACGCTCGCCCCGCCGTGGTCCTGGCCGACGAGCCGACGGGCAGCCTCGACCGCGCCAACGCCGATGCGGTCGCGGACGCGCTGCTGGCCGCGGCCGCCCAGGACGGCGCGGCCGTGGTGCTGGTCACCCACGACGTCCAAGTCGCCGGGCGCGCCGACCGCCAAGCCCGGCTCGAGGGCGGCCGGTTGGTCGACGTCGATGCCGCCGAACTCGACGGCGGCGATGCGCGGCGGCGGACGGCCGCGCCGTGGCCCGCTCGGTCCGGCGATCCCGTTCCCTGAAGACCTGTGCGGGCGACGACGTGCGTCGGCCGACGTCTCGGACCGTCAACCCTCGTCGGGATCGACCTGCGGCGACGCGTTCGCCCCGGGCGTGCGTTCGCGCGTCCGCTCGACGAGCCAGTGGCGGAGCCGGGGGCGCAGCTTCTGGAAGACCACCACGCCGGCCACCAGCGTCAGCAGCGCCAGGCCCATCACCGCGTCGGACACGAACACGATCTGACCGAACCAGGCGCTCACGATCAGCCACGGAAGTCGGGCGATCATCACGGTCAGCCACAGCTTGCGCAGCGACAGGTGGGAGAGACCGGCGGCCACCACGGCGAAGTCGACGTTGAGCACGAAGAAGATCAGGCCCCAGACGACGAAGGAGCGGATGCCGATCAGCTCCTCCCACTCGGCCCAGGCCGTCGGGCTCACGAGCCGCAACACCACCGGTCGACCGATGCGGCGCGAGAGCGTCAACGCCACGAACGCCCCCAGGGCCAGGCCGACGACGCCGTACAAGATGGCGGGCACCACGCCGAGCGCCGCGCCACCCAACGCGACCACCAACGGCGTCGGGATGAAGGGCAGCAGCGCCGTCACCACGAACGACAGCACGTAGTAGACGGGGGCGAGCCAACCGGCGTCGTTGATGAAGTGCGCGAGGGCTTCGGTCATCGGCTCCGAAGCAGTTTACGCTGCGGACATGAACGCACGCCGCGCCCGTCCGCTCGCGTCCATCGCCTTCCCGCCCCCGAGCGCCGGCGGCCGACGCCCACCCTCGCCGTGACGACGCAGCGTCTCCCACCGCTCTTCGTCGAGCCCGACCTGCGGCGCCGGCCGTGGGGCGGGCAGCATCTCGACGCCCGCTGGTCGCCGGGCGCCGCGCGGGTCGAGCCGGGTTCGGAGCCGATGGGGGAGGCCTGGCTGTCGGGGCCCGGGAGCCGTGTGGCGGGGGGTCCCTACGCCGGCCGGCGGCTGGAGGAACTGGCCGCCGAGCGAGGCGCCGCGTTCGTGGGCGACGTGCCATTCGCTCGCTACGGCGGCCGGATGCCGCTGCTGGTCAAACTGCTCGACGCCGCCGAGCCACTCTCGGTCCAGGTCCACCCCGACGACGCCTACGCACGCCGAGAGGAGGCCGCCAGCGGCGACCTGGGCAAGACCGAGGCCTGGTGGGTGCTCGACGCCGCGCCCGCCGCCGAAGTGCTCTGGGGTTTCCGCCGTCCGGTCTCCCGGGACGAGGTGGCGCGCGCGGTGGACGACGGCACGCTGCTCGACGTGCTCGAGCGTCTGCCGGCCCGCGCCGGCGACGTGATCGTGAACCCGGCCGGCACGGTGCACGCGCTGGGCGCCGGCCTGCTCGTCTACGAGGTGCAGCAGGCCTCCGACCTCACCTACCGCCTCTACGACCACGGCCGGGTGGGCCCGGACGGGCGCCCGCGCACGCTTCACGTCGCGCGCGCCTTGGACGTCGCGCGCCTGCGCCCGGGCGACACCCCGGCGCCGCCGCCGCGCACGACCGGACGCGGCCGCACCGAGCTAGCGCGCACGCACGCGTTCGTGCTCGAGGGTCTCGAGGGCGCGCTCGAGCCGACGTGGCAGGTCGGGAGGGACTCGCTCGACGTGCTGACGCACCTCGGCGGCGAACCGGTCGACCTGGTCGTCGCGGGCGACCCGGTTCGCGTCGACCCCTGGTCGACCGTGGTGATCCCGGCCGACGCGGGCGAGGTCGGCGTCCGCGGCGCCGCCGTCCTAGCCCGCGCCTGGTGCCCCGCGGCCCATTGACCGCACCGGCGTCACTGGACCTGGGGTGTCACTGGACCTGGGGCGGCGCCGGCGGGCGCACCGTCGGCCGCGGCGTCGCCGCCAACGGCGCCGGATCCGCGACGACCTCGCCGAGCATCTGACGCACCACCTCGTCGAACGTCCGGACGGTGATGATCGTGAGCTCGTCGCGCACCGCGTCGGGCACCTCTTCGAGGTTGGCTTCGTTGGCACTGGGCAGGATGACGGTCATGATGCCGGCCTGATGGGCGGCGAGCAGCTTCTCCTTGACCCCGCCGATCGCCAGGACCCTGCCACGGAGCGTGATCTCGCCGGTGAGCGCCACGTCGCCGCGGACGGTGCGACCCGTGAGCGCGCTGACGACCGCGGTCGCCATCGCGATGCCGGCCGAGGGACCGTCCTTGGGGGTGCCCCCCTCCAACACGTGCACGTGCAGGTCGCGCGTCTCGTGGAAGTCGGCGGGTAGACCGAACTCCTCGGCGTGGCGGCGCAGGTAGGCGATCGCCGCCTGCGCGCTCTCCTTCATGACGTCGCCGAGCTGGCCCGTGAGCGCGACCTTGCCCTTGCCCGGGACCGCGACGGCCTCGATGTCGAGCGTCACGCCGCCCACCGAGGTCCATGCCAGCCCGTGCGCCAGGCCGACCTGGGCCTGCTTCTCCGTCGCCTCTTCCGGGAACGGCGGGACGCCCAGCAGCTCGCGCGCGTCGGGCGCGTCGACCTCGGTCTCACCCTCCCAGGCCGACTCCAGGTAGGCCTTGGCCTTCTTGCGCGCCAGCTTGGCGATGAGGCGATCGAGCTGACGCACGCCCGCCTCCCGCGTGTACTCGGTGACGATCTTGCGGATCGCGGCGTCGCTGATGGCCAGGCGATCGGCCAGACCGTGCTCTTCGACCTGACGCGGCACCCGGTAGCGGCGGGCGATCGCCAGCTTCTCGTCGAGCGTGTAGCCGGCGATCTGGATGACCTCCATGCGGTCGAGCAGGGCACGCGGGATCGTGGAGAGCGAGTTCGCGGTCGTGATGAACATGACGTGCGACAGGTCGTAGGGGATCTCGAGGTAGTGGTCGGTGAAGGTGTCGTTCTGCTCCGGGTCGAGCACCTCGAGCAGCGCCGACGACGGATCGCCGCGGAAGTCGGCGGTCATCTTGTCGACCTCGTCGAGCAGGAACACCGGGTTGATCTTGCCCGCGGTCTTCATGCCCTGCAGGATGCGTCCCGGCAGCGAGCCGATGTAGGTGCGCCGGTGACCGCGGATCTCGGCCTCGTCGCGCACGCCGCCCAAGCTCATGCGCACGAAGGCGCGGTTCATGCTGCGCGCGATCGACTTGCCCAGCGACGTCTTACCCACGCCGGGAGGTCCGACCAGACAGAGGATCGGGGCCTTGGTGCTCTTGACGTCGCGCTGCTTGGTGAGCTGGCGGACCGCCAACGACTCGACGATCCGCGCCTTGGGCTCCTCGAGCGCGTGGTGGTCCTCGTCGAGGACCTGCGCCGTGTGGGCGATGTCGAGGACCTCGTCGTCCGCCTCCGTCCACGGCAGGTCGAGCAGCACGTCGAGGTAGGTGCGCACGACGGTGGCTTCGGGCGACCCCGCCGTCATCTTCTCGAGCCGGTCGATCTCCTTCAGCGCGCGTTCCTTGGCGTGTTCGGGCAGGTCCTTGCCCTCGACCCGCTCGCGCAACTCGGCGGCCTCGGAGGCCTCGTCGCCGCCGAGCTCCTTCTGGATCGCCTTCATCTGCTCGCGCAGGTAGTACTCGCGCTGGTTGGCGTCCATCTGCTGCTTGACGCGCGCGCTGATCTGCTTCTCGGTGTCGAAGCGCTCGAGGTCGCGGGTCAGGAAGCCGAGGGTCTTCTCGAGCCGGGCCAGGGCGTCGGCCTCCTCGAGGATCGCCTGCTTGTCGGCCACTTCCCACGTGGCGTACTTGGCGACCACGTCGGCGAGCGGCCCGGGCTCCCGCAGCCCCTTGAGGTTCTCGAGGTGGAAGGAGTCGAGACGCAGGTGCTTGTTCTGCTGGGCGTAGTCGCCGAAGGCGCTCTTGACCTGTTCGCCGAGGGCGTTCGCTCGCGCGTCGCTCTTCTCGGGCGTGACCTCGGCGATCGTGACGACCTCCGCGCGCAGCGTCGGCCCGGGCACGTAGCGTTCGATGCGGGCGCGTTCACGTCCCTCGACGAGCACCTGGAGGGTGTCGTCGGGCAATCGGATGACCTGCTTGACGACGCACAGGGTCCCGACCTCGTAGAGGTCCTCGCCGGAAGGGTCGTCGACCCTCGGCTCGCGCTGCACCACGAGCAGCACCCGGTTGTCGGCGGCTTGCGCCTCCTCCAACGCGCGCTTGGACTTCGGACGACCCACGTCGACGTTCTCGAGCGTGCGCGGGAGCACGACCTGGGTGCGGAGTGCGATGACGGGCAGTTCGCGGTCCATGGCGTCATGAGACAACGCCGAACGCGTGCGGTCGGTAAGCGGGCTGACCTCCAGCCTTCAGGAGGCCGCTCCAGGACGCGTTTCGTAAGCGAGCTTACATGGCGTGGTCGCGCGGCCGGACTCGCCCGCTCACGGCGTCCCCCACAGCAGCCGGTGGCCGACGAGCCGCACGTCGACCCGGCCCTCGCCCCGGAGGGCGGCCAGGTGTGCGTGGACGGTGGTGTGGTTCAGGTGCCAACGCGCCAGGTCGGGCTCGGGGACGTCGAGGGCGGCGGCCACCCGGGCCACCACCTCCCCACCGTCGACACCGTCGGCGGCCGCCGCGACCGCCGACCGCACGCGATCGAGGGCGGCGAGCGTGGCGGCAGCGAGTTCGGCCGGACGCCCGGGTGCGCCGTGCCCGGGCACCGCCAGGCGCGCCGGATGCTCGGCCACCCACGCGGCCGCCACGCTCTGGCGGGCGGCGTCTTGACCGAAGGGGATCGGGTACTTCGCGAGGGTCTCGGCGCCGAACACGGCGTCGGCGGCGACGAGCACGTCGTCCACCTCGACGGCGAGCTGCCGGTGGGCGTGCCCCGAAACGTCGTGCAGCCGGACCTCGAACCCCTCGACCTCGAGGGGCCCGGCCTCGACGACGCGGTCGACGGGCGACGGTTCGGCCTGCAGCCAGCTCGTGCGCAGTTCGTCGAGAGCGGCGGCGCCGTGGAAGAGGTAGATCGGTTCGAGCGCCGGTGCTCGCATGAGCTCCGCCTCGAGGGGCGGTGCCAGGACGGGGATGCGCCGCTGCCGCAGCAGATAGGCGTGCCCGCCGAAATGGTCGGCGTGGGCATGCGTGGTCACCAGGGCGACCAGCTCGACGCCCAACGACTCGACGGCGCGGCGCAGGCGGCGACCGCCCTCCTTGCCCTGGCCCGAATCGATGGCGATCGCCCTGCGGGGCCGCGAGCCCGGCTCGACGACCAGCACGACGTTGACCGCACCGAGCAGCAGGTGGACGCGTTCGGAGAGGGCGACGAGTTCGGGAGCCGCCATCGGGCTCAGCCCTGCGCCGGCGGAGCCGGCCGGTCGTCCGGTTCGCTTTCGCCGGCGCGTTCGAGGGCGGCGACGTAGAAGCCGTCGAGCCCCGCCTCGGTGGGGAGGATCCGAACGCCGACGGACGCCGCCCGGGTGGCGAGCGGCAGGTCGATGGGCACCGACCGCCACTCGGGGTGGTCGGCCAGGAAGGCCTCGACGACGTCCTCGGCCTCCTCGCGCCCCAGCGCGCAGACGGCGTACGCGAGACGGCCGCCCGGGCGCACCCGCGCGGCGACGTGTCGGAGCATGGCACCTTGACGCTGGGCCGCCGCCCGCGCGCCCTCGGGGCGCCAGCGAAGTTTGATCTCGGGATGGCCCCGCAGGGTCCCGGTGCCCGTGCACGGCGCGTCCAGCAGCGCGGCGTCGGCCCACGGGACGTCGTCGAGCGGCTGGGTGGCGTCCGCGACGACGTGGGTGACGACGTGGCCCAGGCGCGCGAGGTTGTGGCGGCCGGTGGCCGACCGCCGCGGGTCGAGCTCGACGGCCACGACCTCCGCCCCCGCGGCCGCCAACTGTGCGGCCTTGGCGCCGTGGCCGGAGCCGACGTCGAGCACGCGTCGCCCTGCGACGTCGCCGAGGGCGGCGACCACCGCGGCCGAGGACGGGTTCTGCGGCTGCACCGACCCGTCCCGGAACGCCGTCAGCTCGCCCAGAGGTCGGTGGGGCCGCACCGACCACGACGCGGGCAGCGGTCCGGGGCGGACCTCGGCGCCTTCCGCTTCGAGCGCCGCGACCGCGCCGGTGCCGAAGGTCGTCAACCAGAGCGGACCGGGCGCCAGCATCGCGCGCGCCGCCGCCGCCGCGTCCTCCTCGCCGAGCGCCGACGCCAGGTGCGTCCAGAGCGCGGGCGGGAGCGCGACCGCGCCGGCCGCCCCGCCGATGCGCTCGGCGTCGGCCAGGTCGACCTTGCGCAGCACCGCGTTCGTCAGACCCGCGAGGCGGCGCTCCGGTCCGTCGCTCCGCTTGACCAGCTCGACCCACGCGTGGACGGCCGCGTGGGCGGGCGTGCGGCGTACGGCGCGCTCGTACGCACCCAGTCGCAACGCCAGTCGCACGCGCGGCGGGAGGGCGTCGGCGTCCCGCAAGTGGACGCCGAGCGCGAGGTCGAGCGCCGGCGCCCAGCGCAACGTGCCATAGACGAGGTCGGTCACGAACGAGCGCGAGGCGCCGTCGTGCAGCCGCGCGAGGACCCGGTCGAGGGCGACCGTGGCCCGGTCGCCCTCGACCATCACGGCGGCCAGGGCGGCCAGGGCGGCCTCGCGGGGTTCGCTGGGCCTGAGGTCGGGTCGGGCGTGGGCGCTCACACGCCCAGCCTACGCCGGCCCGAGGAACGGCTTCCGGCGCGACGCTCGCCTAGGAGCCGGTGGCGGGCCCGTCGTCGTCGTGCGCCGTGGACGGCTTGGCGGACGACCCACGGGGTACGGCCGTGACGTCGAACCGGACGGCCGTGCGTTCCTCGTCGTGGAGGCTCAGCTTGACGAAGCCGGGGACGGCGGTCAGGTCGAGCGTGTCGCCTTCGAGGTAGGCGCGCGCGATCGCCAGCGCCTTGACGGCTTGGTTGACGGCGTTCGGTCCGATCGCCTGGACCTCGACGACGCCTTGACTGCGGAGCAACGCCGCGATGGCGCCCGCGACCGCGTTGGGTCGGGAGGCGGCGGAGACGCGAAGGGTTTCCATGGCGGGCCTCCTGCGAGAGGGCGAGATCAGCGACCAGGACGGTGCACCGCGCGATCGAACGGTTGACACCGAGCATAGCACCCCGTATACTCCGCGGCGATGAACCTTGCCCACCCCGTCCCCGTCGCGGTTCCCGCCTCACTCGAGGTGGGCGTCTCGCGCCTAGGACGAAAGGGGCCACCGGCGTAGGTTCACCGCACGCGGTCGACCACACTGGACCCCGCCACGGTCATGGACCTGGCGGGGTTTCGCGTAGGCGATCGCCGCATGCCGTCGAACCCGGCCGCCCAGCCGGTTTCGCACGCTCTCGAGGAGGATCCGCATGAACGGTGCTGCCGCCGTCCTCAAAGCACTCGAACGACAAGGTGTGACGACCGTCTTCGGCCACCCCGGCGGAGCCATCATGCCGATCTACGACGCCCTCTACGACTCGCCCATCAAGCACGTGCTCGTCCGCCACGAACAGGCGGGCGCGCATGCGGCCGACGCCTACTACCGGGCGAGCGGCCGGGTGGGCGTCTGTTTCGCCACCTCGGGACCGGGCGCCACGAACCTCGTCACGGGGCTGGCGACGGCGTTCATGGACTCGTCGGCCATGGTGGCCGTCACCGGCAACGTGCCCCTGTCGCTCATCGGCACCGACGCTTTCCAAGAGGCCGACGTCACCGGCATCACGTTGCCCGTGACGAAGCACAACTACCTCGTGAAGGACGTCGCCGACATCCCGCGGATCTTCGCCGAAGCGTTCCACATCGCCCGGACCGGACGACCCGGTCCCGTGCTCGTGGACGTCCCGAAGGACATCCAACAAGCACTCTTCGAGGGTTCCTTCGAGGTCGAGATCGACCTCCCCGGCTACCGACCGACGGTCATCGGCAACGCGCGCCAGATCAAACGCGCGGCCGAAGCGATCCGCGCGGCCGAGCGCCCGGTGCTGATGGTGGGGGGCGGCGCGCAAGTGGCCGCCGACGAGGTCGACGCCTTCGCCCGGGCCACGGGCGTCCCCGTGATCACGACGCTGATGGGGATCGGCGCGTTCCCGGCCGGTGAAGCGCAGTCGCTCGGCATGCCGGGCATGCACGGCACGGTCACCTCGAACCGCGCGATCAGCCACTGCGACCTGATCATCGGCGCCGGCTTGCGCTTCGACGACCGCGTGACGGGCAAGCTGAGCCGTTTCGCGCCGAACGCCACCGTCGTCCACATCGACATCGACCCGGCCGAGATCTCCAAACTCGTGAAGGCCACGGTGCCCGTGGTCGGCGACCTGCGCGACGTGCTGCCGCGGCTCACGGAACTGCTCGGGCCGCTCGAGATCGGCCCCTGGTGGGAGCAGCTCCAGGCCTGGAAGTCGTCGTACCCGGAGCGATACAAGACCGACAAGCCGCTCGTGTCCCAGGAGGTCATCGCCCTCCTGGCCCGTGAGACGGGCGGCGATTGCGTGGTCACCACCGAGGTCGGCCAGCACCAGATGTTCGCCGCGCGCCTGTTCCCCACGAACCGACCGCGCACGTGGATCAGCTCGGGCGGGCTGGGCACGATGGGCTTCGGGCTCCCGGCCGCGATCGGCGCCGCCTTCGCCCGGCCGGGCGAGACCATCGTCTGCGTCGCAGGCGACGGTAGCGTGCAGATGAACATCCAGGAGCTGGCGACGATCTACAAGCACCAGCTGCCCATCGTGATCGCGATCTGCAACAACGGCATGCTCGGCATGGTGCGGCAGTGGCAGGAGATGTTCCACGCCGAACGCTACTCGGAGGTCTACCTGGCGGACTCGAACCCGGACTTCGCCAAGCTCGCCGAGGCGTACGGCATCGCCGGCTTCAACGTGTTCGATCGCGAGACGGCGGCGCGTCTGGTGCCCGAGGTCTTGGCCACCAAGAAGCCGGCCCTCATCAACTTCGTCGTCTACGAGTCCGAGAAGGTCTTCCCGATGATGCCCTCGGGCGCCGGCATCGACGAGATCATCCTCGGCGACCAGGCGAACGACGACGAAACGGTGAACGCGTGAGCGACGCAGCGGGTCGAGGTTCCGACGACGCTCGCCGTCACGTCCTCTCGGTCACCGTGCGCGATCAGCCCGGGGTGCTGATGCGCATCGCGGGCCTGTTCGCCCGGCGCGGGTACAACATCGAGTCCCTCTCCGTCGCCCAGACCCACGAGGCGGGCATGAGCCGCACGACCTTCGTCGTGACGGGGGAGGACGCCCAGATCGAACAGATGGAGAAGCAACTCCAGAAACTCATCGACGTCGTGAAGGTGATCGACCACTCCGACGGACCGTACGTCGACCGCGAGCTCATGCTCATCAAGGTTGCGGTGCGCACCCCCGACGACCGCGTCGAGATGCGCCAGATCGCCCAAGACTTCCGCGCCCGCATCGTCGACGTGGCGCGCGACGCCCTGACCTTCGAGGTCACCGGCGACGAGGGCAAGACGACCGCCTTCATCGAGCAGATGCGCGCTTACGGCGTCCTCGAGCTGATCCGCACGGGTCGCGTGGCCCTGCCGCGCACCGCCGCCCGCACCAGCGAAGACCGAACCCCCGCCAAGACCCGCGCCGCTTGACGCGCCCAGGAGCGAACATGGCCACCATCTACTACGACGACGACGCCCATCTCGCCCACCTCGACGGCCAGACCGTGGCCGTGATCGGCTACGGATCCCAGGGCCACGCCCACGCGCTCAACGCCAAGGAGAGCGGCCTGAACGTGGTGGTCGGCTTGCGCAAGAGCTCGCCTTCGTGGGCCGAAGCGGAAGCGGCCGGCCTGAAGGTCATGACGGTGTCCGAAGCCGCCGCGGCCGGCGACCTCGTCATGGTGCTGCTCCCCGACGAGATCCAGGGCGCCCTGTACCGGGACGAGATCGCACCGCACCTCGAGGACGGCAACGCGCTCATGTTCGCGCACGGCTTCAACGTCGTGTTCCACCAGGTGGCGGCGCCGGCCGGCGTCGACGTCATCATGGTCGCGCCCAAGGGTCCTGGTCACATCGTGCGCCGGGTGTTCACCGAGGGCGGCGGCGTGCCGTGCCTGCTCGCGGTGCACCAGGACGCGACCGGCACCGCGCACCAGCGCGGGTTGGCGTACGCCAAGGCCATCGGCGGCACGCGCGGCGGCGTCCTGGCGACCACCTTCCAGGAGGAGACCGAGACCGACCTGTTCGGCGAACAAGCCGTCTTGTGCGGCGGCGTGACCGCGCTCATGCAGGCCGGCTTCGAGACGCTGGTCGAAGCCGGTTACCAGCCGGAGGTCGCCTACTTCGAGTGCGTGCACGAGATGAAGCTCATCGTCGACCTCATCTACGAGGGTGGCTTCGAACGCATGCGGTACTCGGTGTCGAACACGGCGGAGTACGGCGACTACGTGACCGGGCCGCGGCTGGTCGACGAAGGGGTCCGTGCGGAGATGCGCGCCGTCCTGCGCGACATCCAGCAGGGGTCGTTCGCGCGCGAGTTCCTCCTCGAGAACCAGGTCGGGCAGCCGCGCCTGAAGGCGCAGCGCGCCGCCACCGAGCGGTCCCAGATCGCCGAGGTGGGTGCGCGGCTGCGCAAGATGATGCCGTTCATCGGCGCCAAGGCGAAGTGATGGGCGGCGGTGGCGCGGGGCGCGGGGCGCTCGACGCCTGCGCGGGGCGCCGGCGGCCTTATGGCGGCGCACGACTAACCCCGGGCGCGCCGCCCTCGGCCCTCGGCTGAGGACGCGCGTCCCACCCCCACCGCCCCGCCACCCGCCGCTTCGCTCCACGTTCCCGGTCCGACCCGCTCACGGGTCGACCCGGCCGAACGCGGACCCCATGGAGGATCCCCATGGCGCACATCAAGATCTTCGACAGCACCCTGCGTGACGGCGAGCAGTCGCCGGGCGTCGCGCTCAACGTCCGTGAGAAGGTCGAGATCGCTCGACAGCTGGCCCGCCTCGGCGTCGACATCATCGAGGCCGGCTTCCCGGTCGCCTCGGATGGCGATTTCGACGCCGTGCGCGAGATCGCCCGGGCCATCACGGTCGAGAACCCGCGCGTGGTCGTCGCCGGTCTCGCCCGCGCCAACCGCGGCGACGTCGAACGGGCCGCGCGCGCGGTCGAGGTCGCCGGCCGTCCGCGCATCCACACCTTCATCGCCACCAGCCCGATCCACATGGAGAAGAAGCTGCAGCTGCGTCCCGAGCAGGTGTTGGAGCGGGCGGTCGAAGCGGTGACGCTGGCCAAGAGCTTCGTCGACGACGTCGAGTTCAGCGCCGAGGACGCGGGCCGTTCAAACCCCGCCTTCCTGATCGAGGTCTTCACGGCCGCGATCGAGGCGGGCGCCAACGTGATCAACGTGCCGGACACCGTGGGGTACATGAACCCATGGGAGTACGGGGCGCTCATCGCACGCCTGCGCGACGAGGTACCCGGCATCGGCGGGGTCGACATCTCGACGCACTGCCACGACGACCTCGGGCTGGCGGTGGTCAACAGCCTGGCGGGGATCCGCGAGGGGGCGACCCAGGTCGAGTGCACCGTCAACGGCATCGGCGAGCGTGCGGGCAACGCCTCGCTCGAGGAGATCGTCATGGCGCTCCACACGCGGCGCGACTTCTGGGGGCACACCACGTCGATCGAGACACGTGAGCTGTACCGCTCGAGCCGGATGGTGTCGATGTACACCGGGATGGTGGTGCCGCCGAACAAGGCCGTGGTGGGCGACAACGCCTTCACCCACGAGGCGGGGATCCATCAGGACGGTGTCCTCAAGGCGGTCGAGACCTACGAGATCATGTCGGCCGAGACCGTCGGACGCGAAGCCGGCATCCTGGTGATGGGCAAGCACTCGGGGCGGCGCGCGTTCCGCAAGACGCTCTCCGACCTCGGCTACGACAACCTCGACGACGAGACGATCAACCTGCTCTTCAAGCGCTTCAAGGACCTGTGCGACCGCAAGCAGAGCGTCACGAGCGACGACATCCGGGCCCTGGTCGACGTCGAGGCCACCCGCGTGCCGGCCACGTACGTGCTCGAGGCGGTGCAGTTCCAGTCGGGCACGCGCATGACGCCGGTGGCCACCGTCACGCTCACGACCGACACGGGTACGTACGAAGAGGCGGCGACGGGAGACGGACCCGTGGACGCCGTCTACAAGGCGCTCGAACGGATCGCGCAGGTCCCGCTGGTGCTCGAGAGCTACGAGATCCGCAGCGTCGGCAGCGGCAAGGACGCGCTGGGCGAGGTCACCGTGCGGATGCGCAGCGAGGGACGATCGGTGCATGGCCGCGGCCTGTCGACCGACGTGGTCGAGGCCTCGGCCGCCGCGTACGTCGACGTGCTCAACAAGCTCGCTGCCGGCGTGGGTCGGTCGGCGACGGCGCCGGCCGCGGTGGGGTGAACGGATGAGTGGCGGCCCGTTCCCCCTGGCGGGTGTGCGCATCGCCCTGTACGACACCACCCTCCGCGATGGGACCCAGGCCGAGGGCGTCACGTTCACGAGCGACGACAAGGTCGCGATCGCCCGCCGGCTCGATGCGTTCGGCGTCGACCTCATCGAGGGCGGCTGGCCCGGGAGCAACCCTCGGGACGTGGCCTTCTTCGAGCGCATGCGCGACGTCCCCTTGCGCCACGCGCGCCTGACGGCGTTCGGCGCCACACGCCGTAAGGGCGTCGCGGCCGAAGACGACGTCAACCTGCGGGCGCTCCTCGACGCGTCCACGCCGGTGGTCACCGTGTTCGGAAAATCTTGGCCGCTCCACGTGACTGAAGCCCTCGGCGCGAGCCTGGACGAGAACGTGGCCATGGTGCGCGACTCGGTGGCGTACCTGGCGGCCGAGGGGCGCGAGGTCGTGTACGACGCCGAGCACTACTACGACGGCTGGCGCGCGGACCCGGCGTACGCGCTCGAGACGGTCGCTGCGGCGATCGCCGGAGGGGCGCGGACGGTCGTCTTGTGCGACACGAACGGCGGGTCGCTCCCCGACCACGTGGTGGCGGGGCTCGAAGCCGCCATGGCGCGCCATCCGGACGTCACTTTCGGGATCCATCCGCACGACGACGCCGGCGTGGCCGTGGCGAACGCGTTGGCCGCCGTGCAGGCGGGTGCCCGGCAGGTCCAGGGGACCGTCAACGGCTACGGCGAGCGCTGTGGCAACGTCGACCTGCTCACGGTCCTGGCCAACTTGGTCTTCAAACTGGGCGCCGACCAGCCGCAGCCGCTGCACGAGCTCCGGGCGCTGTCGCGGTACGTCGACGAACGCGCCAACCTCGAGCCGAACGTACGGCGCGCGTACGTCGGCGACGCGGCCTTCGCCCACAAGGGCGGCATCCACGTGTCGGCGGTCAACCGCCGGCCCGACACGTACGAGCACGTGGCACCTCAGGCCGTCGGTCAGGAGCGGCGGGTGCTGATCTCGGACCTCTCGGGGCGCGCCAACCTGGTCGCGATGGGGGAGGTGACGGGTCCGGGCGAAGAGGGCGCGCGGCTGGTCGCGCGGCTCAAGGAGCTCGAGCATCTCGGGTACGCCTTCGAGGGCGCGGAGGCGTCGTTCCGCCTCGTGGCGCGGCGTCTGCGCGGCGAACATCGGGCGTACTTCGACCTGCACGGCTACACGGTGGTGATCGACAAACGCGACGGCGACGACGCCCCGCGGTGCGAAGCGACGGTGCGCGTGGTCGTGGGCGGCGTGCCGGCGCACACCGCCGCCGACGGAGACGGGCCCGTCAACGCGCTCGACCGGGCGCTGCGCAAGGCGCTGACCGATTTCTACCCGAGCCTCGCCGACCTGCGCCTGACCGACTACAAGGTACGCGTGCTGACCGGACCCGCCACGGGCACCGCCAGCGTGGTCCGCGTCCACGTCGAGACCAGCGACGGCCGTACCACCTGGGGGACGGTGGGCGCGCACAGCAACATCATCGACGCCTCGTACGAGGCGCTGCTCGACGCCATCGAGTCGAAGCTGCTCGCGGACGGCGTCGAGCCGAGCGAAGCGAACGTGGCAGGCGAACCGACCGCCGTCGCCGCCCACGCCGGTTTCGACGGTCCTGCATAGGGATGCGCGAGCGAACACCTGGTGCGACCCCGCGTCGACCGTCGGACCGACGGCGGCGGCGCCGCTCGAGCGGCGTGATGTCCGTCTAGGAGCAGGTTCACTCCCGTTCGTTCGTTGACACCTCCCGCGAACCGCTGGTAGACTGCCGCCCACGGCCGGGGCCTCTCGCATCCCGGTGCATGAGGTTGCCACGACCGTCGCGCCCTCGGGGCGTGGCTCGCCGAGTCCGTTGCCGGTCGAGCCGCGTGAACGCCTTCGTAGCCTGCAGCGCGGTCATCGGGCGCCGTCCACCTTCCCGAACGCCTCCCCGTGTGGGACCCTCGCCGGTCGCGCACCGAAAGGACCGCATGCCCGAGTACTCGGACGTCCGACGTCTCGCCTGGCCCGACGAGCGCGACGCCTGTGGGGTCGGCTTCATCGCCACCCTCGAGCGGCGGCCGCGTCGTGCGGTGCTCGACCACGCGCTCGCCGCGCTTCGCAACCTCGCGCACCGCGGCGCCGTCTCGGCCGACGGCCGGACGGGCGACGGGGCAGGCGTGCTCACGCAGGTCCCGCACGCGCTGTTCCGGCGTGAGCTGACCGACGCGGGCATCGCCTTCGGCGAGGACGGCGAGCTCGGCGTCGGTGTCTTCTTCGTGGCCAACGACGGTCCGGTCGACGAGGTCTACGGGACGATCGACGCGGTGTTGCGCGACAGCGTGCTGCGGGTGCTCGCCTGGCGCGATCCCCCCATCGACGACGGCGCGCTGGGCACCGAAGCCCGGGCACGTCGACCCGTCATGCGTCAGGTGCTGGTGCAGCGACCCGACGGCATGGACGCGCTCTCGTACGAGCGCCTGCTCTACCTGACGCGCAAGCGCATCGAGCGGCGGCTGCGGGCCGCGGGCCTGGGACGCACCTACGTGCCCTCGTTCTCGAGCCGCACGATCGTCTACAAGGGGCTGATGGTGGGCGACGCCCTGGCGACGTTCTACCGCGACCTGGCCGACCCCGATTACGTCACGTCGTTGGCGCTGTTCCACGAGCGCTACAGCACCAACACGCTGCCGCGCTGGTCGCTGGCGCAGCCGTTCCGCTTCTTGGCCCACAACGGTGAGATCAACACGCTCCAGGGCAACGTGAACTTCATGCGCTCGCGCGAACCGGTGCTGCAGAGTGACGTGTTCGGGGACGCGATCTCCGAGCTCATGCCGATCATCGAACCGGGAGGGTCGGATTCGGCCGCCCTCGACAACGCCTTCGAGCTGCTGACGTTGGCCGGTCGCGATCCGCTGCAGGCGCTCGCGATGCTGGTGCCCGAGGCGTTCGAGAACGACGAGACGATGGACCCGGATCTGCGCGGCTTCTACGAGCACCACGCCACGCTCATGGAGCCATGGGACGGGCCGGCGGCGTTGGCCGTGTCGGACGGCCGCTTCGCGATCGCCGCCCTCGACCGCAACGGCCTGCGACCGCAGCGCTTCTCGATCACCGAGGACGGCTTGGTCGTGGTCGGGTCCGAAGCGGGGCTCGTGCCGCTCCCCGACCGACGCGTCATCGAGCGCGGTCGGCTGGGGCCCGGACAGGTCCTGGCGGTCGACGTCGAGACGGGTGAGCTCTTGCGCAACGCCGACGTGAAGCGACGGCTGGCACGCCGCGCCCCGTACCGGGCCTGGGTGGACCAGCACCTGATCCGCGCGCCCGGCCTCGGGACGCTGCCCGCCGTGGCCGGGACGACGGCGGCCTGGACGCCGGAGGGGCTGGCGCGGACGCAGAAGCTCTACGGTTACTCGGCGGAAGACGTCGACCGGGTGCTGGAGCCGATGGTCTCGGGGGGCGAGGTCGCCATCGGGTCGATGGGCGACGATACGCCCTTGGCGGTGCTGTCGGAGCAACCGCAGAGCCTGTACCGATACTTCAAACAGCGCTTCGCGCAGGTGACCAACCCGCCCATCGACCCGCTGCGCGAACGCCGCGTCATGTCGCTCGAGACGGTGCTGGGACCGCGCGGTCGGCTGCTCGACGAGGTCGCTGCCTCGGCCTCCGTGCTCCACTTCGACGGGCCCGTGATCGACGAGGCCCAGTTCGCCTGGCTCCTCGAGCGTGCGGCCTTCCGACCCAAGACGCTCGCGGCCCGCTGGCACGTGGCCGACGGTCCCGAAGGGCTCGAGCCGGCGCTCGAGGCGCTCTGTGACGAAGCGGTCGAGGCGGTGGAGGCCGGCCACGGTGTGATCGTGGTCTCCGACCGGCACGCCGACGCCGACCACGCACCGATCCCGATGCTCCTCGCCGTCTCCGCCGTGCACCAGCGTCTGCTGCGGGCCGGTCGACGCACCCGCACGGCGCTCGTGGCCGACACCGGCGAGGTCCGCGAGGACCACCACGTGGCGTGCCTGGTCGGCTTCGGTGTGGCCCTCGTGCACCCGTACCTCGCGCTGGCCTCCGTGCGGGCGCTCGCGGCGACCGCCAAGGGCGGCCCCCTGTGTCCACCCGACGTCGCCACCGCCCGGTACGTCGGCGCCCTCGACAAGGGCCTGCTCAAGATCATGTCCAAGATGGGCATCTCGGCGCTGTCGAGTTACCGTGGCGCGCAGATCTTCGAGGCGATCGGCGTCGACGGTGACGTGATCGACCGCTACTTCACGGGCACGACGAGTCGGATCGGCGGCGCCGGCCTGAGCGCGTTCGCGATCGACGTGCTGCGCTTCCACGCCGAAGCCTTCGGCGAGGACGCGGCCCTGCGCGACCGAGGCATCTACCGCTTCCGCAAGGCGGGCGAGTACCACGCGCTCAACCCGCTGGTGTTCAAGGCGCTCCACAAGGCCGTGCGCACGGGCGACGACGCCGCGTACGACGAGTACGCCCGGCAGGTCGACGAGCGCGCGCCCACCAACCTGCGCGACCTGCTCGAACCGCGACCCCTCGGCGAGCCGGTACCGCTGGACGAGGTCGAAGACGTCGCGGCGATCGTGCGGCGCTTCTCCACCCAGGCGATGAGCCACGGCTCCGTCTCGCGCGAGGTCCACGAGACCCTGGCGGTGGCAATGAACCGGTTGGGTGCCAAGAGCAACTCCGGCGAAGGGGGCGAGGACGCGACGCGCTTCGCGCCGTACGACCGAGATCAGGACACGCTCGGCCACGGAGGTTGGTACCCGAAGGCGGGCGATTGGGGCAACAGCGCGATCAAGCAGATCGCCTCGGGCCGCTTCGGCGTGACCGCCGCGTACCTGGTCTCGGCCAGCGAGCTCGAGATCAAGATGGCGCAGGGGTCGAAACCGGGCGAAGGGGGCCAGATCCCGGGCCACAAGGTGAACGACGAGATCGCGCGCATCCGGCGCAGTGTCCCGGGCGTCACGCTCATCTCGCCACCGCCGCACCACGACATCTACTCGATCGAAGACCTGGCCCAGCTGATCTACGACCTCAAACGGGTGCATCCCGCCGCCCGCGTCGGCGTCAAGCTGGTGGCCACGTCGGGCGTCGGCACGATCGCGGCGGGGGTCGTGAAGGGCTACGCAGACAACGTCCAGGTGTCGGGCTACGACGGTGGCACGGGCGCCTCGCCACTCTCGAGCATCAAACACGCCGGCGTGCCCTGGGAGCTCGGCCTGGCGGAGACGCAACAGGTCCTGGTCCGGAACGGTCTACGCGGTCGCGTGACGCTACGCGTGGACGGCGGGCTCAAGACGGGTCGCGACGTCGTCGTCGCGGCACTGTTGGGCGCCGAGGCGTTCGGCTTCGGAACCGCGGCGCTGGTGGCCGCCGGCTGCTCGATGATCCGGCAGTGTCACCTCAACACCTGCCCGGTGGGCATCGCCACCCAGCGTCTGGACCTGCGGGCGAAGTACACGGGCGAGCCGGAGCACGTGATGCGCTTCATGACCTACGTGGCGCAACAGGTGCGTCTGCTGCTCGCCCGCTTGGGGGCGCGTTCGCTCGACGAGCTCGTCGGGCGGGTCGACCTGCTGGCCGAGCGCGACGTGCCGCTCGCGCGGCCCGCCCGGCTCGACCTGGGCGCGCTGCTGCGCGATCCCGACCCGTCCGGGACGTTGGCACGCAAGGGCGTGCGCGGCGCGGACGGCGAGGTCCGCAACGATCGCCCCGGCGACGAGCCGCTCGACGAACAGCTGTGGCGCGACGCGCAACCCGCCCTCGAGGAAGGGAAGACCGTCGAGCGCTCCTACGCCGTCAGCAACCGCGACCGGTCGCTCGGCGCTCGCCTGGCCGGTGCGATCGCAGGCCGCCACGGCGACGAGGGGCTCCCGGCCGGGTCGGTGCGGCTGCGCTTCCGCGGCGCGGCGGGGCAGAGCTTCGGCGCCTTCGCCGTCGCCGGCATGCGGCTCACGCTGGTGGGGGAGGCGCAGGACTACGTCGGCAAGGGCATGAGCGGCGGCGAACTGGTCGTCCGGCCCTCCGACGCCGACGACCTGTCGATCGACCGCAGCGTCATCCTCGGCAACACCGCGCTGTACGGCGCGACGGGCGGGGGACTGTTCGCGGCCGGTCAGGCCGGCGAACGCCTCGCCGTGCGCAACTCGGGCGCCGTCGTCGTGGTCGAAGGCTGCGGCGATCACGGCGCCGAGTACATGACCGGTGGGGCCGTCGTCGTCCTCGGACCCGTGGGTCAGAACTTCGGGGCCGGGATGTCGGGCGGCGTGGCCTACCTCTGGGACGACGGTCGACTCGAGGACCTCGTCAACCCAGGCATGGTCGGCGTGGGCGAGCTCGACGGCACCGACCTGGCGTTGCTGCGCGGGCTGGTCGAGCGTCACGCGGCCCTGACCGGCTCCCGGGTCGCCGGCGCCTGGCTGGCGTCCGGCGCCGACCCCGCTCGGTTCCGACGCGTGGCCCCGAAAGCGGCCGAGGCGGGCCAGATCGATCCGGCCTCGACGGGCGTGGAGCAGGCGACCGCCCGGCTGTCGGCGCTCGGGACGACGCCGCCCTTCGTGCCGCCGGCGCCGTTCAGCGCAAGCAGGTGATCGTGCCGTCGAGCGCGGCGACGACGATCGCGTCGCCCACGGGCAACGGGCTCGCCTGGACGGCGCCCGGCGCCACGCGGTGCCGGGCCAGCTCGGCGCCGCTGCGGGCATCGAACGCCAGCAGCTCACCGCCCTCGTTGGCGACGTAGAGCGTCCCGCCGGCCACGACGGGGGCGGCCGTGACCGGATGGGTGAGCGGCGCCGACCAGGCGTCGTCACCCGAACGCAGCAGGAGCGCGTGGAGGCGGGGCCCCCAAGAGGCCACGAACACGTACCGACCGCCGACGGCAGGTGGCGCCCACAGCTCACCCTCGACGTCGTACGTCCAGCGGACCTCGTGCGCGTCGGCGTCGAACGCGTGCAGTTCGCCCGCTCGCGTGGGCAACAGGAGCAGTTTGCCCGCCGACACGGGCGGCGCCACCATGGGCCCGACGTCGACCCGGAAGCGCGCGGTCCCGTCGCTGGCGTCGAAGGCATGCAACCAGCCGTCGTCGGCGGCCACGACCACCATGCGCCCGTGCACGGTGGGCGGCGTCGAGGCCGGTGCGCCGAGGTCCACGCGCCACCGCACCTCGCGCGGACCCGCCCCCCAGCGTTCGAGGCGGCCGTCGCGCCGCGCGACGAGGACGTCGGTGCCGGTTCCCGTGAGCCCCACGGCGTCGACGCCCGGTTCGAGCCAGAGCCGCTCCCCGGCGGGCCAATCGAGCGCCTGGAGCGAACCGTCGCGCGCCGCCAGCCACAGGCGGCCCTCCGTCACCAGCGGCGGCGCGCTCACCTCGTCGGCGAGCTCGAAGCGGGCGTGGACGAAGCCGTCGTCGGGTCGCAGGACGGCCAGCGCGTCCGCACGTTGTCCCACGAGCAGGAAGCCGTCGGCGGCCGCGAGGCCCGCGGGCCACTGGGGGCCCTCTTCGAGGCGCACTTGCCACACGGGTCGCAGCGCGGTGGCGTCGGCGATGCCCGACGGGAAGGCGTTGCGGTGGCCGCCGCCGGCGTGGGGGCGACGAGCGGCGCGCGCGAGGCCGTCGGCGCGGATCGCCCGCAGCGCGTCGGCGACGACCGCGGCGGACGGCGGACGCTCGGACGGTCGTTTCGCGAGCATGCGCGCCAGCAACCGCGACAGCGCCCGTGGGACCCCCGGGTTGACCTCGTGGGCGGCGCTGGCGTCGTGGTAGACGTGCTGGTACATGATCGCCTGGTCGTTCTCGGCGTCGAAGGGGGCGACGCCGGTGACGGTGCGGTACAAGACGGCGCCGAAGGCGTAGAGGTCGGTCGCGGCGCCGGTGGCGTCGCCGGTCGCCTGCTCCGGCGCCATGTACTGCGGGGTCCCCAAGGTGGAGCCCGTGCGCGTCAACTGCCGGGACGTCTCGGTGAGCTGCACGAGACCGAAGTCCATCACCTTCGGCCGACCACCCTCCGTGAGCAGGATGTTGCGCGGCGTCAGGTCCCGGTGCACCATCCCCAGCCGGTGCACGTAGGCGAGCGCGTCGGCGACCTCTGCGGCGGCGTCGAGGAGCGCGGCGAAGGGTTCGGGGTCGTCGACGATCGGTCCGAGGTCGGGGATGGTGCCACCGTCGACGAGTTCCATGGCGAAGTAGACGTGCTCACCCTCGCCCAGGTCGTAGATCGAGACGATCGCAGGGTGGTTCAGGCGCGCCAGGGCGCGGATCTCACGCCGGAAGCGGTCGGCGTCGGTCTCGGTCAGATGCGGACGGAGGACCTTGAGCGCGACCGTGCGCTCGAGCCGCCGGTCCTGGGCGCGGAAGACGTGCCCCATGCCACCCTGACCGAGCGGGCCCAACACGTCGTAGCGCCCGTCGATGACGTCGCCGGGATGGAACACGGCTCAGGTCGTCTCGTCGAGCCCCTCGAGGAGGGCGGGATCGAGGTGCCCGGCCTCGACCGCGCGGTTGAGCATCTCGATGCCCAAGCGCACGACCTCCGACTTCGACACGAGGCGTTCCGGGTTCGAGAGGTGGTAGGCGGTCTTGGTCAGCAGCGAATCCTGTTCCTCGCTGATCACGACCTGCAAGCGCTTGCTCTTGCTCAGCTTCGGCACGTGGTCCTCCGCGGCGGCGCGGTGCGTCCGGGACCGCCTCATTTCGCTCATCCTAGCATGTGACGTAGGGTACGCATCGAGTTGACCCAACGTAGACCCAGCGGTAGACTGATGATACACATCGTGTGCATCCAACGCGTGTTGGACGTTCGCGACCGTTCGGGAGGACGCATGGACCCACGCGCCGCGCTCGTGATCGACGGAGGCACCCCCCTGTCCGGCGAGGTGTCCGTGTACGCCGCCAAGAACTCGGCGCTGTACCTCATCCTCGCCAGCCTGCTCACCGACGAGGCCGTCGTGCTCGAAGGCGTGCCGCGGCTCTCGGACGTCCTCGTGGGCCTCGAGATCCTCGAGCACGTGGGCGTTGAGGTCTCGTGGGTCGGCCGGGACGTCCACCTGAGGGCACGCGAGATCCGCACCACGGCTGCCCCGTACCGTCTCGTCAGCAAGATGCGCGCCAGCTTCGTCGTCATGGGCGCGCTGCTCGCACGGGCAGGGGAGGCGCGCATCTCCATGCCCGGCGGTTGCGCCTTCGGGCCGAGGCCCGTCGACCGACATCTCAAGGCGTTCGCCGACATCGGTGTCGAGGTCGTGGACGACGCGGGCGACTTCGTGGCGCGCCGTCACGCGCCGCTCGAGGGCCGCGTCGTGTTCGAGGCGCCCACGGTCGGGGGAACGCAGAACGTGCTGCTCGCCTCCGCCTTGGGGACGGGGTGCGTCGAGATCGAGAACGCCGCCCTGGAACCTGAGATCGCCGACCTCGCCGACCTGCTCGTGGCGATGGGGGCCGACATCGAGGGCGCCGGTACGCCACGCATCCGTGTCCAAGGTGTCGCGCGCCTGCACGGCGTCCGCTTTCGACCGATCCCGGACCGGATCGAGGCCGGGACGTTCATGCTCGCCGCGGCGGCGACGCGTGGCGACGTCACCTTGCGCGGCGTGCGCGCCGAGCACCTGGGCGCCGTGCGGGAGCGGCTGACCGAGGCGGGCGTCCGCGTGGTCGACGTGGGACGCGACGGCCTGCGGGTCGACGCGACCGGCGAGCTCCGCGCCATCGACGTCACCGCCACGGAGTACCCCGGCGTCCCGACCGATCTCCAGGCGCCGTTCGGCGCGTTCCTCGCCACGGTGCCCGGCGTGGGCGTCGTGCGCGACCGCGTCTATCCGGACCGCTTCACCCACGTCGAGGAGCTCCGCAAGATGGGGGCGAGGCTCGATCTGGCGGACCGCACCCTGGTGATCCGCGGCCGCGGGCTCGTCGGCGCCGACGTGCACGCCGCCGACATCCGCGCCGGCGGCGCCCTCGTGGTCGCCGCCCTCGCGGCCCGAGGGCGTTCGCGCGTCACGGGCCTCGCCTTCGTCGACCGGGGCTACGAACGTTTCGCGGAACGCTTGGCGTCGCTCGGTGCCCGCGTCTCACGCGAAGACGCGCCGTCCTCCGAAGCCGAGGCGTCGTCGGACCCGGCGCCGGTGTCGGTCACGTCCAAGGCGTCCTCCGCCGACGACAGGTCGGCCTCCGGCGGTTCGACCGGCGGCTGATCGCCGGTCGCCGTCATCGGCGGGGCGCCGAAGGGGGCGACCTCGACACGGACCTCGCGCACCTTGCGGACGGTCCGAAGGGGTTCAACGTCCGAAGCGGTGGGCGCCTCCGCGTCGTCGATGAGCGGCGTCCAGCGTGGCTCGGGACGGGGTCTAGGCGCGCTCGTGAGGGGAGCGCTCGGGACGGGAGCGCTCGCGGCAGGAGCGCTTGCCGACGGCACGTTCGCGGCCCCTCGGGTGGGCAGCACCGGAACCACGACGGGCCGCGGCGCCGGTGGGGTCGGCGCGGCAGCGACCGGCCGACGTCGCCAGACCAGACCTGCGACCCCCAACGCCAGACCGAGCCCCATCAGCCACCACCATCCCGAGCCGAGCCCCACCGGGCCACCGCGCTGGCGGAGCGGCAAGAGACCGGTCGACCAGACCGCTTCGAGCGCCTCGGTGCCCCCTGGGAGGACGTCCACGACGGGCCGTTCGGTATCGGCTGCCGAGAACGCCCACGGCGACGGTGCACGCTCGAAGGATCGCCACCCGGTCTCCGAGAACGGGTCGAAGACGCCGGTGAGGGCGACCCAGCCGCCCTCGGTCGGGAGGTCGGCGGGCCACGTCAGGCGGATCGTGCGGTCCTCGACGGTGGCCACCAGGCGCCGCGGGACGGCGGTGCCGCCGTCCGGAGACCAGGCCCAGGCGCCGTCGGCGGTGACCCGCACCGCCACCGACCAGCCACGGTCCGCGGGCAACGCCGTGTTCGAGCCGGGCAGGAGCGTCCGCCACGGCGTCTCTTCGTCGACGAGGTAGGCCTCGACGATCGGTTGCAGCAGCGGTCGCTCGTCGTCGACGGCCGCCAACTCGACCAGGAGAGCCGCCGGGCGTTCGCCGCCTTCCGCCCAGCGGACGTCGACGAGGTCGTACCAAGCAGGATCGGCGTAGCGCGTGGCCGTGGGGCGGTCGAGGCCGGGTGCGCGCAGGACGTCGCCGAGCTCCTCGCCCACGGCGTCGATCCGACCCCACGCGCACGAGACCATCGAGACCGCGATCAGGACCAGCGTCCAGCGCCCGAAGCCGTTCATCGGAGGCCTCCGCGCCGGGAGCCGAGGTCGACGAGCAGCCGGGCGAGCGCGTGGGCGTCGTGCTGGGCATGGGGGCCGGCGCCCAGGACCGGGGCCGCGATCGGCAGGACGCCCACAGCGCGCAAGCGCTCGGCGTCGACGTGGACGGGGAAGGCCCCTTCGTGTTCGTACGCCGCGAGGCGGTCCGAGTCGATGGGCGCATCGTTGACGATCACGACGTCGGGCCAGCGCCCGACGTGACGCTGGAGCGTCTCGACGTGGTCCCAGGCATCGAAGCCGTCGGTCTCGCCTGCTTCCGTCATCAGGTTGACGACGTAGACGACCCGTGCGCGCGTCGAGCGGAGCGCGTCCGCGACGCCGGTCACGAGCGCCGGCGGCAGGGTCGACGTGAACAGGCTACCGGGGCCGAGCACGACGAGGTCGGCGGCGGCGATCGCCTCGAGCGCTTCGGGCATCGCCTCCGCGTCGGCCGGCCGCACCTCGATGCGCCGACTGGCGCCCGCGGTCTCGCGGACCACGCTCTCGCCCTCGACGACGCGCCCGTCGGCCTTCTCCACGAGCAGCGACACGGGACGCGCGGTCGCCGGCCACACCGCACCCTGCAGCTCGAGCAGCCGGTTCACCGACCGCAACGCGTCGCCGAAGTCGCCCTCGACCTCGCTGAGCGTCGCGATGAGCAGGTTGCCGAACGTGTGGCCCTGGAACTCCCGGCCGCGCTCGAAGCGGTACTCGAGCAGCCGACCGAGCGCGACCTCGTCGGCGGCCAGGGCGGCCAGGCAATCGCTGAGGTCTCCGGGGGCGGGCATCCCGAAGGCCGCGCGCAGCCGTCCCGACGATCCACCGTCGTCGCTCACGGCCACCACCGCGGTCAGGTTGCTCGAGTACGGGCGCAGCCCGCGCAGCAACAGGCTGAGCCCCGTGCCGCCCCCGAGCGCGACGATTCGGGGGCCACGCGCCAGCCGCAGTCGTCGGTGGAGCACCTCGGCAGCCTCGAAGGGTCGCGGGAACCAGTTCGACAAGAGCGAGCGGTTGAGCCGGCCGATGGCGCCGACCGCCATCACCGCGCCGCCGATCGCCAGCGCACCGCCCGCCCAACCCCCGAGGCTCGCCCACGCCGGGCTCACCAGCACGCTCTCGATCGGCGCCGTGAGGTCACGGCGACCCTCGCCCAGAGCCCACATGAGCACGATCACGACCCCGGCCGACGAGAGCAGCGCGCCGGCGACGGCCCACGCGACGTGGCGCTTGACGCCCATGCCGGGCGTCAGCCAGTGGCGCCACGAGGCGACGTAGCGCCAGCGTTCGCCGGGGGTCACGCGCGCCACCCGAGCACGGACCCGAACCGTCGGGCGCACCCCATCACGGTGACGCCGCGGCGCGATGACAGGCCGCGACGAGGTCGCCGATCTCCACGATCGCCACCTCGCCCGAGGCGCCCAAGAGCCGTCCCGGGCACAGGGCCGGACCGTCGACCACACGCACCACCGGTCGGCCGCCGAGGCGCGCGGCCACGACGCGCGACGGCAGAGCAAGCAGACCGTCGGGCGCGACGCCTTGCCACATCCGCCAATGGTCGGCCTCATAGCGTAGGTACGCCGAGGAACCGTCGATCACGACCTCGAACGTCGGTTCCTCGTTCGCGGTCGACACGAGGTCCCACCTCGTGGGCTTGCGGAAGCCGATATCGGTGGTCACGCACGCGATGCCGGCCGGTAGCCCCCCTTCGATGGGGACCGCCACGGCCTCGTCCACGACGGCCTGCTGCAGCACGTCGGCCCAAGCCTCGGCCACCTCGCGCGTCGAGAAACAACCGATCCTCACCCGCACGTACTGGAGGCCGTCGTTCATCGTGAACTCGGTGTACGCGGGCAGGCCGAGGCCGCCCAGCAACGACGCACGGCTCTCCGCTTCGCGGAGGTCGCGCAGCGCCACGGTCTGGACCGTCCACGCCTCCTGGGCAGCGCTCCAGGCGCCGAGCACCCCCAAGAGGAGGAGCACCGCCGACCGTCCGGCTCGCCGCGGCGTCACCTCGCCACCCGGGCAGCACGGGCGGCGGTCGCGAAGTTCGCGAGCACACGCAGCCCCACGGCCTGGCTCTTCTCGGGATGGAACTGCGTGGCATGCAGGTTCCCACGCGAGACGGCGCTCAGGAACCGCGTACCGCCGTACTCGGTGACCGCGCCGGCGAGCCCGGGTGAGGTCGGGTCCGCCGCGGGATCGGCGGCGTCGAACGCGACCAGGTACGAATGGGCGAAGTAGGCATACGCGCCGTCCGGGACGCCTGCGAGCAGGGCCGGCGCGCCCACCGGGTGGAGGGTGTTCCAGCCCATGTGGGGGACGCTGGCGGGACCGGCCGGGAACCGGACCACCCGCCCCCGCAGCACCCCCAGACCCGGCACCCCCGGCGCCTCCTCGGAGCCGTCGACGAGCAACTGGAGCCCGACGCAGATGCCGAGGAACGGCCGGTCCGCGGCAAGGTGCGCGCGCACCACGCCCTCGAAGCCGCTCGCTTCGAACGCCGCCATGACCTGGCCGAAGTGGCCTTGGCCGGGGAGCACGAGCGCGTCGGCGTCCGCGGCGCGGGCGGGATCGTCGGTGCGCTCCACGTCGACGCCGGCCGCGCTCAGCGCTTTGGCGACGCTCGGCAGGTTGCCGGCGCCGTAATCGATCAGGACGGTGCGCATCCGGTCAGAGCGCCCCCTTCGTGGAGGGCACGCCCTGACCGGTGACGCGCGTGGCTGTGTGCAGCGCCCGCGCGAACGCCTTGACGACCGCTTCGGAGCCGTGATGGGGGTCGCCGGTCGCGAGCCAGCGGACGTGGACGGTCGCACGCGCATGGTTCGCGAAGCCGCGCAGCCACTCCCGCAGGTGGTACGTGGTGAAGCCGGAGACATCGCCCGGCACGGCGGCCGGATCGAAGGCGAGGAAAGGGCGACCGCAGAGGTCGACGACCACGTGCGCCAGCGTCTCGTCCATCGGCACGAACGCGTCGCCGTAGCGCTCGATGCCCTGGCCGTCGCCGATCGCCTCGCGCCAGGCTTGACCGAGCGTGATCCCGACGTCCTCGGCGAGATGGTGGACGTCGATGTGGAGGTCGCCGGTGGCGGCCACCTCGAGACCGACGCGTCCGTGTCGGACGACCTGCTCGAGCAGGTGGTCGAGGAAGCCGTGCCCGGTCGCGGGCGTGCCCTGCGGACCGGCATCGAGATCGAGCGTGACACGGACGTCGGTCTCCCGGGTGACGCGGTGGACGGTGGCGCGACGTTCAGCCATGGACGCTTTCCCCCGCGACGGCGTCCAAGGCGTGCAGGAACGCGTCGACTTCTTCGGCGAGGCCGACGCTCACGCGCAAGCAGCCTTCCAGCCCCGGCAGGTGGTCCTGGCGCCGGATCAGCACCCCACGGTCCCGAAGCCCCTCGTGCACGGACGCCGCGTCGGCCACCCGGAACAGCACGAAGTTGGTGACGCTCGGGAAGACTTCGACGAAGGGGCGCGTCCGTAACGCCGCCAGGAGGCGCTCGCGTTCCGCGACCATGCGCGAGACGCGTTCGGCCATCACGTCGGGCGCGTCGAGCACGGTCTCGGCGACGGCCACCTGCAGCGCCGACACCGAGAAGGGCAGCAGCGCCTTGCGGATCGCCTCGGCGACCTCGGGATCGGCGAGGGCGTACCCGAGCCGCGCTCCCGCCAGTCCGAACGCCTTGGAAAGCGTCCGCAAGCGGACGACCTGGGGGAAGCGCCGGGCAAGGTCGTCGTGATCGACGCCGGCGAACTCGGCGTAGGCCTCGTCGATCACCACGAGCCACCGGTCGTCGGCGGCAACGGCGAGACGCTCGAGGTCGTCGACCGCCACACCGTTGCCCGTCGGCGCCATCGGCGCCGCGACGAAGAGGACGCCGACGCCGTGCGCCAGGGTCGCCTCGAGGTCGGCCGTCGGCAGGGCGAACCCGGCCCCGAGTGGGACCTCGGTCAGCTCGGCGCCGACCAGCCGCGCCTGCAGCGTGTAGACCGAGAACGACGGCGCCACCGTGACGACCCGGCGGCCCAAGCCGGCGATGACGGCGAGCGCCTGGATGAGGACGTTCGAACCGCCCGCGACGGCGACGCCCTCGGCCGGCCAGCCGTGCCGGGCGCCCAGGCGGCGCGCCAGGCCTTCGGGATGGAGGTCGGGGTACCGATGCCAAGCGGCGCTCGCCAACCGCGCCAGCGCCGCCTCCTTCAGCGGCGCCGGCAGGTCCTCGGGGCTCTCGTTCTGGTCGAGCTTGATCGGCGTGTCGTGCGCTTCGAACCGGTACGGCGGTAGCGCGCGCACCTCGGGGCGGAGGCTCATGGCCGCCATGCTAGCGCGCTCGCCGCCACTCGCCGTTCGCGCGTGGCGTTCGCCTCACCGCGCCGCACGGTCGCGCGCGTCGGCGATCGTCTCGGCTGCGCTGGCTTCGAGGGTCGGGTCGAGCGCGAGCGCCCGATCGAAGGACGCCACGGCTTGCGCGAAGGAGCCCGAACCGTAGTGCGCCAGACCCAGGTTGAGGTGCGCGCGCGCGTTGTCGGGGTTCGCCTCGACCGCGGCACGCAGGGCCTCGAGGGCGCGATCCAACCGACCGACCTGCAACTGCGCGTAGCCGAGGTTGTTGAGGACGACGTCGTTGCCTTCGAGGTCCGCGCGCGCCGCCTCGTACGCCACGATCGCGCCGCGCGGATCGCCCGCCCGCTGGCGCGCGTACCCCTCGTAGAACGCGAGCAGGCCCGCGTCGCCGAGCTCGCGCGCGCGAGCGAACGCTTCGGCGGCGCGCACGTACTCGCCGGTCTCGAGCGCCCCGAGTCCCTGTTCGAACGCCGTCGCGGCCTCGCCCTCCAGCGCCAGGTCGGCTCCGTCGGCGAGCCGTCCCTGCTCGTCGAGCAACGCCAGCGCGCGGCCCGCCAGCGCGGCACCGGGCACCTCGTCCAAGACGGCCTGGAGGGTGGCCCGTGCCTCGTCCAGGCGGCCGACGCGACCCAAGGCGATGCCGTAGAGCGTGCGGCGGGCGGTGTCCGTGGCGCCCGCCTCGATCGCGGGCTCGAGCGTCGCGAGCGCGGACCGCGCCCGGCCGGCCGCGAGGTCGACCTCGGCCGACCGTACGTCCGCGTCGGGGTCGAGGTCGGCCACCGTCGCGAGCAACGCCTGCGCCTCGTCACCCTCGCCGCGTGCGGCCAACAGCAGGGCCAGCGCCGTCACGTCTTCCAGCGACCGCGGTTGGGCGTCGACGACCTGCCGCAGCACCGCTTCCGCCTCGGCCTCCTGGCCGGAGCGGCGCAGCAGGTCGGCCTCCAGACGGCGCAGCTCGAGCGCTTCGGGGAAACGCTCGGCGCCTTCCCGGACGAACGCCAGGGTGTCGTCGAGCAGCGCGTCCGGCAGCCGTGCGGCCACACCGTACGCGGTGGGGGTGCGCCCGAGGGGTCGAGCGGCGGCGGCGCGGAGCAGATCGAGGGCACCGCGCGGATCGCCGGCGGCGAGCGTCGCGTCGACGAGTGCCGAGAGCACGGTGGGCGAGTCTGGCAGCCGCTCCGAAGCGCGTCGCAGGGCCTGCACCGCGGCCGCCGGTGTCGATTGCAGTCCCGCCAGGCCGACCTGCGCCTCCACCAGGCGTGGCGAGGCGTCGACCGCCCGCGCCAACAGTTGCGCGCGCGTCGTCGGATCGTCGGTGGTCTGCGCCAGCCCCACCAGCGCCACCGCGTGCGCGGGGTTGCGCTCGAGCACCGCTTCGAAGGCGGCCCGCGCCGCGTCCCGGTCGCCGGCGATGAGGTTCACCACGCCTTCCGTGGCGGCGTGCTCGGCGGACGGCAGGGCCGCCGTGGCGGCCGCGGCGGCCGCGATGGCGCGCTCGACCTGGCCGGCCAAGGCGGCAGCGCGGGCCAACTCGCTGCGGACCCAGGCGGAGCCTTCGTCGAGGGACGCCGCGGCGTCCAGTTGGTCGAGGCGGGCTCCGGGCAGGCGGGCGGCCGCGGTACCGACCGGGACCAGGCTCGGCAGCGACGGCGCGTCGGCCAGGACGGCCCGCACCGCGGCCACGTCGGCGACCGAGGGGGCGAGTTCGGCGGCGGCGATCACCCGGTCGGCCGCCGCACGCCACAGGGCGGGCAGGTCGTTCACCCGTCCCTCGACGCGCGACGTCCGCTCCTCGCCGTCGACCACGACGACGAGCTCGAGGGCGACGGCGTCGCTGCCGATGACCCGGCCGAGCACGAGCGCGTCGGCCCCGAAGGCGTCTCCGAGGACCGTCAGGGCGTCCTCCGTACCGCCGCTCAGCAGGCGCTGGAGTGCGACGCCGGCATCACCGACGGGCGGGACGTAGACGCCGTCGATCTCGTTCAGGGCGCGCTGCAGCGCGGAAGGGAAGGCGAGACCGAAGGCTTCGACCGAGTCGCTCGTCTCGAAGGGGAAGAAGACGACGCGCCGCGGAGCGGTCTGGGCCGACGCGGCCGTGGCCAGCGCGAGGGCGGCCGCTAGGAACGCGGCGAGGACGAGGCGGAAGGCAGATCGTTGCATCGCAGGAGTGTACCGCGGTCCGGTGAGAACGATCCGAAGCGTCCTGCACGTTGGCGACGCCTCAGCGACGCAGCGCGAAGCCGGCCGGCAGCAACGCGTCGACCGAGGTCCGCCACGCGCCGTACGGGCTGACGACGTACACCGTCGCGTCGGCGCCGAACTCGGCCAGTACCTGGCGGCACGCCCCGCAGGGTGTCGCGGGCGGGTCCGCGTCGGCGAACACGACGATCGTGTCGAGCGCGCGCCCACCGGCCGTCGCCAGCGCTTGCACCGCCGACTGCTCGGCGCACCGCGCCAGGCCGTACGAGGCGTTCTCGACGTTGGCCCCGGCGTGCACGTGGCCATCGTCGCCCCGTAGGGCGGCGCCCACCCGGAAGCCCGAGTACGGCGCGTAGGCGTTCGCGAACGCCTCTCGCGCGGTGGCGAGCAGGTCGGCGGGGACGTCGTCGATGGGGATGGCCACGAGCGGGTTCACGCGGCTCAGCCTAGCAGCGCGGTCGCCAGCCACGACCACAGCGGCGGACCGAAGACCGCCATGCCGACGGCCACGGCGCCTGCAGCGGCGACGAGCACGGCCGCCGCCGCGGCATCCTTGGCCGCCTCGGCGAGCGGATGGGGCGTCGGCGCCGCCAGGTCCACGGCGGCCTCGACCGCGGTGTTGACCAGTTCCGCGACGAGCACCAGGGCGCTGGCGAGCACGACCGCGGCGACCCCGGTGCGGAGCGTCAGCGCCACCCCCACCGCGACGACGGCGAACGCGACCTCGATCCGGAACGGGGGCTGCGTCCGCCAGGCGTAGGCCCAGCCCGCGCACGCGAAGCCGACCGCCCGGGCGAAGCGACGAGGACCGTAGGCGCTCAACGGCGGGCGGCCTCGGCGTCGAGGTCGCGCGCGAGTTCGGCCGCTCGCGCCTGTGCGGAGCGGAACGGGGCCCAGTCGGCCTCGTCCTGATGATCGAAGCCCAGCAGGTGGAGGAGGCCGTGCGCCGCCAACTCCGCGACCTCGTGCCATGGGTCGACGCCCCGCTCCCGCGCCTGCCGCCGGGCGGTGTCGAGGCTGACGAAGACGTCGCCCAGTTGAGGGAGGCGCGGGAAGCCGTCGTCGGTCGGTTCGTGCAGCGGGTAGCTCAGCACGTCGGTCGGGCCCTCGACCCCTCGGTCACGGGCGTTCAGCGTCGCGATCGTCGGGTCGTCGACGAGCACGATCGTGACCTCGCGGTCGTCTGCGCCCAAAGGCGCCGCCAGCCGTCGCAGCAGTTCGGCCAATCGCTTACGCCGCCGGAAGCGGCCGGTCTCGTCCAGGATCTCGACCCGCACGGCGCAGACCTCGGATCTCCTCGGCGCTCGGGTAGACGATGCGCCGGTGCAAGATGGCGGTGAGCATGCGCTCGAAGGTCGCGGCGATCACCTCGAGGTCATGCAGGTTGAGGGGGCTCTGCGAGAGCTGATCGTCTTGCAGGCGCTGTTCGATGAGCCGATCGATCAGCGCCCGGATGCTGCCCTGGGTCGGTTCGGTGAGGGTGCGCGAGGCCGACTCGACCGCGTCGGCGAGGAGCAGCACCGCGGTCTCCTTCGAGCGGGGCCGGGGGCCGGGGTAGCGGAAGTTGAGCTCGCTGATCGAGTCGGAGTCCTCGAGCGCCCGTTTGTAGAAGTAGGCCAGCACCGTGGTGCCGTGGTGCTCGAGTACGAACGGCTCGAGCTCACGCGGCAGCCGGTACTCGCGGAGCAACTCGAGACCGTCCCGCACGTGGCTGGTGATGATCAGGTACGACAGGTGCGGGCTCACGCGGTCGTGGGGGTTGTCGCCGCTGAACTGGTTCTCGACGAAGAACTGCGGTCGACGCATCTTGCCGACGTCGTGGTACAGGGCGCCCACGCGGGCCAGGAGCGCGTCCCCACCGATGGCCTGGACTGCCTGCTCGACCATGTTCGAGATGATGAGCGAGTGCTGGTAGCTGCCCGGCGCCTCGACCAATAGGCGCTGCAGGAGCGGGTGGCTGGGCGAAGAGAGCTCCAGGAGCCGGAACCCGGTGAGGAAGCCGATCGCGACCTCGAACACGGGTAGGAGGGCCAGCGCCAGCACACCGGCCAGGACGCCGCCGGCCAGGAACGCGCCGAAGGCGGTGGCGGCCGCCCACGGTGAGAGTCCGCCGCCCAAGAGAACCCACGCGATGAGCGTGACCCCGGCGGCCGCCCCACCGAGGGCGCCGGCGAGCAGCACGGCGGGTCGACTCTGCACGTCGCGGACGGCGCGAACCGCGACGACACCCCCCACGAGGGTTGCCAGCAGCGTGAGCAGCGGCGTCGACGGCACCAGCAGCGCGGTCACGACGGCCACCCAGACGGCCCACAGCAGCCCCGCCGTCTCCGACACCAGCACCGCGACCACGAGCGGGACGACGAGCACGAGCACGAAGGAAGGCGAGAACTCGATCGCGAGCCGCTGGGCCAGCAGCGCGACGAGGGTGAGACCCACCAACGCGGTGACCTGCAGCGGCCGGTACCCGGCGCCCAGCCGCTCGCGGAGATCGGCGAGTGGCAGCGCCGCGATGGCGGCCATCAACAACACGCCGAGGACCACCCAGGCGGTGCGACCGAACGCAGCGAAGCGGGGCGAGTACAGCCCGGCGGCCTCCAGCGTCTCGAGCACCTCGGCGCTCAGCGGTTCGCCCGCAGCGACGATGACCTGCCCCGCCTCGAGACGCCTCAGCACCGATGGGACGGCGCCGGCAGCGGCGGCGCGGGCCGCTTCGGTGAGCGCCGGGTCGACGCGCGCGGTCGCGATCAAGCGCCGGTCGAGCACCGCGCGGACCTCGGAACGCCGGTCGGCGGGCGCCGCCGCGACGGCCTCGTCGACGATCGTGTCGATCTCGCCGAAGCGGACGCCGCCGGTCGCGTCGTACGCCGCCAGCACCACGTCGAGCGCGGCGTCGGGTAGACCCGAGCCCACGATGCTGCTCAGGAGCAGACCCTGCAGCGTCGCGTCCGCCGTCACCAGCTCCGGCACCTGTGCGCGCGCCGCCTGCCGCCGGGCCTCGGTCGCCAACCGATCGACGACCTGCACGTCCACGGGTGCGACGAAGGTCTGCGGCGAAGGTTCGCCCGGGCTCATCGACCGACGGGCCGGGTCGTCGTAGACCGAGTAGAAGAGGGCCGCCAACGTGAGCGCGACCGTCGCCGCCAGCAGCCAGCGCCCGTCCCCGGCTTGGGGGCGATCAGCCATGCTGCTCGTAGGCGCGGATGATGCTCGCGACCAGCGGGTGGCGAACCACGTCCGCCTCGCTGAACGACACGAAGCCGATGCCGTCGATGCCCGCCAGGATGCGTTCGGCGACGCTCAAGCCCGAAGCGACGCTACCGGGCAGGTCGACCTGGGTCCGGTCGCCGGTGACGACGACCGTGCTGTTGAACCCCATCCGGGTCAGGAACATCTTCATCTGCTCGCCCGTCGTGTTCTGGGCCTCGTCGAGGATGATGAAGGCGTCGTTCAGCGTGCGGCCGCGCATGAACGCCAACGGGGCCACCTCGATCGCACCCTGTTCGAGCAGGGCGTCGACCTTGTCGGGCGGCATCATGTCGTACAGCGCGTCGTAGAGCGGTCGCAGGTAGGGGTCGATCTTGGCCTGCAGGTCGCCGGGTAAGAAGCCCAGCTTCTCACCGGCTTCGACCGCGGGTCGGGTGAGGATCAAGCGCTTGACGCGTTTGGTCGTCAGCGCCTGCACCGCCATCGCGACCGCCAGGTACGTCTTGCCCGTGCCGGCCGGTCCGATCGCGAACGTGATCGGGTGCTTGTGCATCGCCTCGACGTAGCGCCGCTGGCCGGCGGTCTTCGGCTTCGCCCGCCCCGGCAAGGTGGGCCCGTGCGCTTCGGTGGCGGCGCCGGCCGACGCGTCGCCGGCGGGCGACGCCGGTGACGAGAGGCCGGCGAGCTCACCGTGCTCGAGCTCGACCGTCGACAACAAACCGCCGGCGCGGATCGTGGCCAAGAGCGCCAGGAACGTGCGTTCCGCTTCGGCGACCGCCTCGGGAGGACCGAGCAGGCGCACCTCGTCGCCCCGGGCGACCACGCGCGCGACGAGGCGGCGTCGCAGGACCCGCAGGTGGGCGTCGTTCTGGCCGAACAGGGCGAGGGCTTCGGCGGGGTTGCGAAGCTTCAGCGTGACCGACGCGTCGATGTCGTCCCTCCGAGAGGTTCCCGGGAACGGGGTTCGCCGAGGACCTGATGCCAAACGATGCCCTGCAGGAGCGACCGGGGGTCCGTGTCGAGACGGCCGCGGTACCCCGCGCGACCCGGCACCACCGCCACCACCCGCTCGATCTCGAGCGCGGGCGCGTCCGCGAGCCGCTTGCGCGAGGCCTCGCGCCGCTCGCGGCCGAGCGAGGCTGCGGCGGTCGCGTCGAGCGGCGTCGAGAGCAAGCCGTCGTCACGATCGGAGGACGTCATGAGACCGGTCCGGCGTGGTGTGCGCCCGGCCACGGTCGCCGGCGGCCGCAGCACCGGTGTGGTGGGTCGCGTCGCCGGCGGGGTCGGCGCCTGCGACGAGGGGCCTCGCATCGCCTGTTGGACCCGGGCCCGGGCTTCGGCCAGACGTCGTTCGAGCTCGCCGTCGGCGTCGCTGCGCATCGTGGGAGAGGCCGTCGGGTCGGGCTGCGACCGCGATCCGCCGGTCCCGGGTGCAGGGGGCGACGTGGGGCGGCCACCGCCGGCCGTCGGGGTGCCGGGGCCCTGGGAGCGGCCGCGCGACCGTGCCAAACGGCTCAACGCCGGCAGCGCGATGAACGCCACGAACAGCACCAGGGCCAGCAGATCGTCGAAGCTCAAGCGTCCCTCACTTCCGCTCGTCACCCTCGGTCGAGCGGGCGATGTTGGCCCGCATCGAGGTGTCGGACTCGATGTTACGCAGGTTGTAGTAATCCATCACGCCGATATGACCTTCGCGGAAGGCGCTCGCGATCGCCAGTGGGACCTCGGCCTCGGCCTCGACCACCTTGGCGCGCATCTCCTCGACGCGCGCGCGGTTCTCCTGCTCGACGGCGACCGCCATGGCGCGCCGCTCCTCGGCCTTCGCCTGCGCGACGCGCTTGTCGGCCTCGGCCTGGTCGGTCTGGAGCTCCGCGCCGATGTTGCGGCCGACGTTCACGTCGGCGATGTCGATCGACAGGATCTCGAACGCGGTGCCGGCGTCCAGACCCTTGGCGAGCACCGTCTTGGAGATCAGGTCGGGGTTCTCGAGCACCTTCTTGTGCGTGTCCGTGGAGCCGATCGACGACACGATGCCCTCGCCGACGCGCGCGATGATCGTCTCCTCGCCGGCACCGCCGACCAGGCGCTCGAGGTTGGCGCGCACGGTGACGCGGGCGGTCGAGATGAGCTCGATACCGTCCTTGGCGACCGCCGAGACGTTGGGCGTCTGGATGACGCGCGGGTTCACCGACACCTTGACGGCGTCGAGCACGTCGCGGCCGGCCAGGTCGATGGCGGCCGCACGATCGAAGGGGAGGCTGATGCGCGCCTTGTCCGCGGCGATCAGCGCGTTGACCACCCGGTCGACGTTGCCGCCGGCCAGGAAGTGCGCCTCGAGCTGGTCTTGCGTGACGTCGATGCCCGCCTTGTCCGCCTTGATGAGCGGCAGGATGATGCGGTTCGGGGGGACGCGTCTCAGACGCATGGCCACCAGGCTGCTGAGGCTGACCTTCACACCGGCTGCGATCGCCGACACCCACAGACCGACGGGGATGACGGTGAACAAGATGAGGAAGAAGAGGATGATGGCGCCGGCGAAGAACAGCAGGGTGATGTCCACGTAGGTCTCCTAAGCAGGGATGGTCAAGCGGGTTCGACCGGGGCCGGGTCGAGCGGTGAGACGGGTTCCAGGGCTCGAACGGTCACGCGGTTGCCTTCGACCCGGAGGACCTCGATGGCGGTTCCTGCGGGCACGTAGTCACCCAAGGTCACCACGTCGACGCGATCGTCGCCGAAGCGCCCCAAGCCGGCCGGGCGCAGGTTGGTGAGGGCGAGGCCGTGCGCACCGACCAAGTCGGCGCGCTCGTCGACCGTGCCGGGAACGACCGGCAACGCGTCGACGCTCCGACCGATCCGGGTCGCCAGGCGGAAGCGCGACGCGGCTCGGCTGAACGGGAAGATCCAGAGCAGGCTCGCCAGCATCAGACCCGCGAAGATCGTGCTGGCACCGAGCACCGTCAACCAGCTCTCCTGGAACACGCGGAAGAGGGCGAACAGCAGCACGCCGAAACCGAGGATCCCGGCGACCCCGAAACCTGGTAACACCAACGCCTCGATCGCCAGCAGCACGACGCCCAACAGGATCAGCGCCAGGTCGAGCGGTCCGGCCGGCGTGGCCACCACGGCCGTCAGCCCGAGCAGCGCCAGGGCGAGGATCCCGATGCCGCCGGGGACGCCGAAACCGGGGCTGAAGAACTCGAGTACCAGCCCGCCCACGCCGAGCACGAGGAGGAGGGCGATGACGATCGGGTTGGCGAGCCACGTGCCGACGCGCTCGGTGAGGTTGGGCTCGAGCCGCTCGACGCGCGCACCGCCGTAGCCGAAGCGTTCGAGCGCCTCGGGCAGCGTGCTCACCTCGATGTCGGCGATCCCGTATTCGACGGCCTCGGCGGCGGTGAGCGTGACCAGTTCCTCGTTCGTGGCCAGCCCCGGCACCTCGATGCGAGCGTCGACCATCGCCTCGGCGATGAGCGGATCGCGACCGCGCGCCTCGGCCACCGAGCGGAACTCGCCGCGCAACGCCGAGTTGAACTTCTCGTCGACCGGGGCGATGCCGGTGGGCGTGGCCACGATCGGGGTGGCGGCGCCGATGGAGGAGCCGGGGAGCATGGCGACCTGCTCGGCCGCCATGGCGATGAGCGCGCCGGCCGAGAAGGCGTTGCGCACGACGGCGAGGGTGGGGACCTCCACGCGATCGAGGATGTCGGCCACGATGCGCTGCATCGCGGTGACCTGACCACCCGGCGTGTCGAGGTAGATCACGAGCGCGAGCGGCCGCTCCCGGTTCGCACGCTCGATGCGGTCCCGCACGAAGGCAGCGGTCGCCGCGGTGATCTCGGTCTCGATGGGCAAGATCCAGACGGCATCGGTCGCCGTGGCGTTCTGCGCACGCGTCGGGGGAACGGCCCACAGGCCGATCGCCACCCACGCGACGATCGCGAGCACCACGGGAAGTCGCGGCATCGTGAAGCGTCGAGAGCCGCGACCGCCTGCGTTGGAGACGCGTTTCACGCCTGGAGGGTACCACGCCGCCGAACCGTTTCCGTAGGGTGGGGCCACCTTCCCACCGCGGCGGTCACGGCGTTCGGCGCGCTCGCGGCGACCCCTGCGCGGCGCCTTGGCAGCCGCGAGGGGTCGTGGTACAGTCGTCGACCGTCGGCGTCAGCCGGCAGGGGCGGCACGGGCGTATAGCTCAGTCGGTAGAGCGGCGGTCTCCAAAACCGTAGGTCGAGGGTTCGAGTCCTTCTGCGCCCGCCACACGCTCGCTCGCGATCGGAACGAAGCGCGGCCCCCGGAACGTCGGGGGCCGCGCCCTCGTCCGAGAGCCGACCGCCCCGTCGCCGCGACGGCGCCGTCGGTCGCCGCCCGCCTTGGCGGTCGTCCCCGAGGGTGACCCGGCGTTCGTCGTGCGGTACCATCCGTACAGAGCCACTCGGGATTCTCTTGGAGGCCCCCATGTCGACCCCCACCACCGGTGCAACGGCCGCGATCCCGGCCCGTAGCGTGACCGACACCCAAGAACGCATCACCTTCAGCCCGGCGGGCGCGACCAAGGCCGTCGAGCTCCTCGCCGCCCAGCCGGCGGGCGCCGCCGTCCGCGTGTACGTGAAGTCGGGCGGATGTTCGGGTTACAGCTACGGCATGGCGATCGACGACAAGCGACTCGACGGCGACCGGGTGTTCGAGGACGGCGGCGCGCTCGTCGTCGTCGACCCCAAGAGCTGGTCGCTGTTGCGGGGCAGCGAGATCGACTACGTCGAGAACATGATGGGTGGCGGGTTCCAGGTCACGAACCCGAACGCGACCAGCGCGTGCGGCTGCGGCAGCAGCTTCCGGACCGACGGTCGAGCCGCCCCGGACGGCGAGGGGCAGGTCAGCTGCTCGTCCTGACGCCGCTCGCGCCCACGTGGGCGCCGTCTCGATCGCCACGACCCCTGAACGACCGCGCCGTCCCCCCGAATCCGGGGGGACGGCGCGTCTCGTGGTCGGCACCCGCCCGGCGCCAGCCGGACTTCGGTGTCACTCGGCGGGGAAGCGGTGCTTGAGCACCGGCTTGCGGGCTGCGGCCACCTCGTCGAGCCGCCGCACCGGCGTGGTCACCGGCGCCTGGGCCAGGTAATCGGGATCGGCGGCCGCGCGCTCGAGGATCTCACCGAGCACCGCCGCGTAGGCGTCGAGCGTCTCGAGCGACTCGGTCTCGGTCGGCTCGACCATCATCGCTTCGCGGACGACGAGCGGGAAGTACACCGTCATCGGGTGAAGACCGTAGTCGAGCAACGCCTTGGCGACGTCGAGCGTGCGCACACCGGCTGGCGGGCGCGCGACGAACTCGTGCATGTTGATCCGATCGAAGGCGAGGTCGAACCCCGCCTCTCGCATGCGCACGCGCAAGTAGTTGGCGTTCAGGACCGCCATGCTGCTCACGCGGCGCAGACCCTCGGTGCCCAAGGTCCGCAGGTAGGCGTAGGCGCGGACGAGGTTGCCGACGTTGCCGTAGTAGCTGCGCATGCGGCCGATCGAGGCCGGGCGGTGGTCGTCGAGCACGAACCGGTCGCCCTCGCGCGCGACGAGCGGGACCGGTAGGTACGGGGCCAGGTGCGCCCGCACGCCCACCGGACCGGTGCCGGGCCCGCCGCCGCCGTGGGGTGTCGTCATCGTCTTGTGCAGGTTGAGGTGCACGACGTCGAACCCCATGTCGCCGGGTCGCGCCCGACCGACGATGGCGTTGAGGTTGGCCCCGTCGTAATAGAGCTGCGCGCCCACCTCGTGGGCGGCCTCGGCGATCTCCAGGATGCGGGTCTCGAAGATCCCCAGGGTGTTGGGGTTCGTGAGCATGACGGCGGCCGTGTCGGGACCGAGCGCGGCGCGGAAGGCGGCGAGGTCGACTTCCCCATCGGGGCCCGTGGGCACCTCGACCACGTCGTAGCCCGCCATGGCGGCGGTCGCCGGGTTGGTCCCGTGGGCGCCGTCGGGGCAGAGCACCACGCGTCGGCGCTCACCCTCGCCGTTGGCGTCGTGGTACGCGCGGATCATGAGCATGCCGGTGAGCTCGCCGTGCGCGCCGGCGGCCGGTTGCAGGCTCACCGCCGCCATGCCGGTGACCGCACACAGGTCCTCCTGCAGGCGGTGGAGCAGTTCGAGGATGCCCTGGGCGTGATCGGGATCCTGGTACGGGTGCAGGTCGAGGAACCGTTCGGCGGCGTCCTCGTGGACCTTCGGGTTGTACTTCATCGTGCAGCTGCCGAGCGGGTAGACGTTGCCGTCGATCGAGAACTGCCGATGGGCGAGCTGGGTGTAGTGACGGACGAGGTCGAGCTCGGCCACCTCGGGAAGGCGCGGCGCCCGCTCGCGCACGTGCTCCTCACCGAGCAGCGACGCCATGCTCTCGCCCTCGGTGACCGGGGGTCGTGCGGCGCGGCGGCCGGGCCGCCCGCGCTCGAAGATCAGGGGGAAGTCCTGGCTGCGGAAGCGATCGGCGACGTTCACGAGACCAGCTCCTGGGGGCGTCCGGTCCCCTCGCCGATCGCGACGAACGCGTCGACGAGGGCCGTGACGTCGGCGTCGGTGGTGAGCTCCGTGGCGCTGAGCGTGACCGCGTGGCCGAGGCCGTACTCCTCGCCCAGCGGCACGCCGGCCCGCAAGCCGCGCTCCGCGAGCCGTCGCCGTACCGTCTCGCCCGGCGCGGAGGTGCGGACGACGAACTCGTTGAAGAACCGTGCGGACCGGTCGACCCGTGCACCTCGGGACGCGAGGGCGTCGGCGACCTGATGGGCGCGGCGCACGCTGCCTTCGGCCATGTCGCGCAGGCCCTGGGGTCCGACCGCGGCCAGGTTGACGGTCGCCAGGAGGGCGGCGAGCTGGTGGTTCGAGCAGATGTTCGATTTCGCCTTGCTGCGCCGGATGTGCTGCTCGCGCGCCTGCAGGGTCAGCACGAAGGCGCGGCGACCGTCGACGTCGGTGGTCTGGCCCACAAGGCGCCCCGGCAGCTGCCGCAAGAGTGCCTCGGTCACGACCATGAACCCGAACGCCGGACCACCGAACTGCATGGGCACGCCGAGGACCTGGCCGTCACCCACGGCGACGTCGGCGCCGTAGCTGCCCGGGTCGCGCACCACGGCCAGCGACAGCGGGTCGACGGCGGCGATGAGGAGTGCACCTGCCGCGTGGGCCGCGTCCGCCATGGCGGGCATGGCCTCGAGGTACCCGAGATGGTTGGGGTTCTGCACGATGAGCGCGGCCAGGTGATCGCCCACCACGGGCACGGGGCTGGTCAGGTCGTCCTGGAGGTCGAACGTCTCGATGTCGATCCCGAGCGGCCACAGGTACGTGCGCAGGACCTCGCGCGTCTCCGGGTGGACCCCGCGGGAGACGGCCACGGCCTCGCGCTTCGTCTGGCGGACCGCGAGCAGGGCGGCCTCGGCCACCGACGACGCGCCGTCGTACATCGACGCGTTCGAGATCGGCAAGCCGGTCAGCTCGCTCATCATCGTCTGGAACTCGAACGTGCTCTGCAGCACCCCCTGCGCGACCTCGGGTTGGTACGGGGTGTAGGCGGTGACGAACTCGCTCTGGAGGGCGAGCCGCGGCGTGACCGACGGGATGAAGTGCGGACGGACGCCGCCTCCCAGGAACGTGGGCACCTTCTGCTGATCGCGCGCGGCCAAAGCGTCGAGGTGGGCCAACAACGTGACCTCGTCCATGGGTGCAGGCAGGTCGATCTCGGGATCGAGGATCGCGGCGGGCACGTCGCGGAACAGGTCGTCGATCGTCTCGACCCCGATCACCTCGAGCGCGCGGCGAACGTCGTCGTCGGTGTGCGGTACGTAGGGCACGTTCAGCCCTCCTCGGCCACCGCGCGGTACCCGTCCGCATCGAGGAGACCGTCCCAGGCGCCGCGGTCGGCGGCCCGCAACCGGAACAGCCAGCCAGCGCCGTAGGCGTCGGTGTTGATCGCTTCGGGCGCGTCGACGAGGGCGTCGTTCACCGCGACCACCTCGCCCGCCACGGGCGCGTAGATGTCGGACGCGGTCTTCACGGACTCCACGACCGCGGCCGGGCCACCGGCCTCGAGCCGCTTGCCGACGTCGGGAAGCTCCACGAAGACGACGTCGCCGAGCTGGTCTTGGGCGAAATCGCTGATGCCCACGGTCACCAGGCCGTCGGCGTCGGGGGAGGTGGCCCATTCGTGCGACCGGGTGTAACGCAGCGTGTCGGGGATGTCCATCGAGGTCTCCTCGCCTTCAGCGTACAGGGCGTCAGGGGGTGTGAAAGGGCGGCTCGGTGACGGTTCCGGGCGCGGGTTGGCCGCGCACCTCGACCGCGAGGCGAGCACCCGGGGCGGCGTGGTCGGCGTCGACCCAGGCGAACGCGATGCTGCGCCGGGTCAAGGGTGACAGGGTGCCCGAGGTGACCTGGCCGATGCGCTCGCCGGCCTCGTCCAGGACCGCGTACCCCTCGCGTGGGATCGGGCGACCGTCGAGCAGGATGCCCACCAGGCGGCGCGTGCAGGGCGCCTCGCGCAGCGCTTCCAACCCGTAGGCGGGCTTGTCCTTGACCACCCAGGCGAAGGGCGTGCACAGCGGGTTGGTGTCCGGCCCGAACTCGTGGCCGTAGAGCGGGAAGCCGGCTTCGAGCCGCAGCGTGTCGCGCGCCGCGAGACCGCACGGGACCGCGCCGGCCTCGACGAGCAGCGACCACACGCCCGCCGCGTCGACCGGGCGCACGAACGCCTCGAAGCCGTCCTCACCGGTGTAGCCCGTGCGGGCGAGTCGGATCGGCATGCCCGACAGCGTCGTGTCGACGAGGCGGTTCTTCTTGAGCTCGGTCAGGTCGGCGGCCACCATCCGCCCCAACCGCACGGCCGCGGTGGGGCCTTGGATCGCGATCAGGGCCGAGGCCTCGGACTCGTCGAGCACGGCGACGTCGAAGGCGCCGTCGTGCGCGGGTGCACCCGCCGCCGCCAGCGCGCGAAGGTGGGCGAGGACGGCGTCGACGTTCGAGGCGTTCGCGACCACGAGGAAGTCGTCCTCACCGTCGCGATAGACGTAGAGGTCGTCGATCAGGCCCCCGTGGTCGTTGGGCAGGAGGGTGTACTGCCCCCTTCCGGCCTTCAGGCGGGTGGGATCGTTGAGCGTCGCCCACGACAGGAAGGTGGTCGCGTCGGCGCCATGAACGCGCAGCCGTCCCATGTGGCTCACGTCGAACAGACCGGTGTCGTGGCGGACCGCCAGGTGCTCTTGCTGGATGCCCGTGGGGTACTGGATGGGCATCGACCAGCCGGCGAACTCGACCATCCTCGCGCCGAGGGCGACGTGTTCGTCGTGCAGCGGGGTGCGTTTCATGCGCCGAGGCTACCACGTGCACTGGGCGCGAGAATCCCGTCTGGGGCGAGCGTTCAGGCTTTCTGGGCCAGCTTCTCGAGCACCAGCTTGGAGACCGCCTTGAGCGATTCGACGACACCCTTGAAGTCCTGGGCCACCGCTTCGAACACGGGGACCTGACCGCCCGGGTCGAGCACCGTGCGCAGCATGTCGAGCGGCAGGGCGTCGGGCAGGTCGCGCTTGTTGACTTGGATCACGTACGGCAGTTCGCCGAGCGAGAGGTCGTACTCCGCGAGGTTCTCGCGCAGGTTGCGCAGCGACTCGGCGTTGGCACGCAAGCGGTTGGGCGCCGAGTCGGCCACGAACACCACCCCGTCGACGCCCCTGAGGATGAGGCGCCGGCTGGCGTTGTAGAAGACCTGGCCGGGCACGGTGTAGAGGTGGAAGCGCGTCTTGAAGCCGTTGACCTTCCCGAGGTCGAGCGGCAGGAAGTCGAAGAACAGGGTCCGTTCGTCCTCGGTCTGGAGCGACACCATCTCGCCTTTGGCTTCGCCCGGCACGTGCGCATGGATCTGCTTGAGGTTGGTGGTCTTGCCCGAGAGACCGGGCCCGTAGTAGACGACCTTGAAGTTGATCTCGCGTGCGGCGAAGTTGATGGTGCTCATGAGGGGGTCCCATCGTCGAACAGGCCGTCGAGCAAGGCGCCGGCATCGATGCTGAAGGTGCCGCCGAAGTCGAGCTCCGGGGGGGCTTCGCGGACGTCGGCCAGCACATCCCGGATGCGCAGGACGGCGCGTTTCGTGAACAGCTTGACCTTGCCGAGCGGGGCGCCGTCGTCGAACACCGTCACCAACAGCGCCCGGTCGCCCAGGGCTTCGACGTACGTGCTCACGCCGTCGCCCTGCTGGACCGTCTCGCGGAAGCCGTCCTCACCGAACAGCTGCGCGATCGCCACGTTGGCGGAGTGGTTCGAGGCGATGAGCGTCGCGAGCGAGTCGAGCGACGGGGGCTTGGGTGCCCAGGGCGCGCGCTGGTGCAAGAGGACGAAGCCCTGGCGGTCGACGACGAGGGCGTAGCGGGCGCGGCTCTGCGCCAATAGGTCGACCAGCACGCCGTCGACGCGCTCGGCCGCCTCACCGTACAGATCGAGCGCGGGCTCCAACATGCGGGCATGCTACTACCCTCGTTTCACGGCGCACGTGAAGCGACCGGCACCCGGCGTGCCGCTCACAGCCACGTGGTAGACCGGCGACGTGGAGATCCTGATCCGACCCAGCGCTGCGCACGTGGCGCGCCTCGTCGCCCGCATCGTGGCCGACCGGGTGCGGGCGCGGCCCGAGCTCGTGCTCGGCTGCGCCACCGGGCGCACCATGGAAGCGGTCTACGAGCGGCTCGTCGAGACGCATCGCCGCGGCGACGTCGACCTGTCGCGCCTGCGCACCTTCAACCTCGACGAGTACGTCGGTCTCGAAGCGTCCGACCCGCGCTCGTACCACGCGTTCATGCGCGAGCGTTTGTTCGAACCCGTCGGCCTTCCCGCCGAGCGGACGCGCCTACCGAACGGTGTCGCCCCGGACCTCGCGGCGGAAGCGCGCGACTACGAGCGCGCGATCGCGGCCGCGGGCGGCATCGACCTGCAGCTGCTGGGGCTGGGGGAGACGGGCCACATCGGCTTCAACGAACCGCTCTCGGCGTTGATGTCGCGCACGCGCGAGAAGGCGCTCACGCCCACCACACGCGCCCAGAACGCAGGGATGTTCGGCGGCGATCCGGCCGCGGTCCCGAGCCGGGCGCTGACGATGGGCGTGGGTACCATCCTCGAGGCCCGCGAGGTGCTCTTGGTGGCGACCGGCGCCGGGAAGGCCGACATGCTGGCCCAAGCGACCGAGGGCCCGATCACGGCGCGGATCAGCGCGACGGCGCTGCAGCTCCATCCCCACTGCAAGGTGATCGTCGACGAGGCGGCAGCGGCGGCCCTCGAGGGGACGGCCTACTACCGCTTCCTCTACTCCGACGAGCCGGAGTGGGCCGCGTACCGGGCGGACCCGGACCTGTAGCGTCCCGCGAGCGCCCAGCCGTCGGCGTCGTGAGGTTGCTTGAGTTCCCGCGCCGGAAGGGGTATCTTCGGCTGCCCGGCGTGCGAACGTCGGCGTGCGGCGATGTAGCTCAGCTGGTTAGAGCGCACGACTCATAATCGTGAGGTCGACGGTTCGAGCCCGTCCATCGCTACCAACGGCGCCCGTGTGCGGGCGGTTGCGAAGGGCCCCCGGCAGCGGGGGCCCGTTCGTTGGCGGGGTCGCTCAGCCCCGCCGGTGGTAGTCGCTGTTGAGGTACCCCTCGACGTAGAGGGTCTTGAGGAACGCGCTCAGGGGAACGGCCAGGATGGCGCCCACCAGGCCCCCGACCGCGAACCCGGCGATCACGGACACCATCACCGTCACCGGATGCAGCGAGGTCGCCCGCGACAACACCATCGGCGTGAGCACGTGGGTGTCGATCTGGTTCGCGACGACGAAGACCACCAACACGAGGATCACTTGGATCCACCCACCCGAGAGCGCGAAGAAGACCGCTGGGATCACCGGCACGATCGTGCCGATGAACGGCACGATGTTGAGGAGCCCGGCCAAGAAGCCGATGACGCCCGCGAGCGGCAGCCCGACCAGGGTCAGACCCACGAACACCATGACGCCCACGGCCACCGCGATGATCAACTGCCCCCGCACGTACCCCCCCGTCGCCTCGTCCAACGTGGCGGCGAGCGATCGGGCCATCGGCTGGTAGGGGCGTGGCAGGGCACGCAAGAGCGCGGCGTTGAGGCCGTGGTAGTCGTAGAGCACGTAGACCGTCAAGATCAACACGAAGAACGCGTTGGCGACGCGGGCGACGGTGCCGCTGACCGCACCGTAGACCTGGCCCCCGATCTCCTCGATCCGCGGCGTGGTCGCTTCGCGCCAGGACCGCACCGGTCCGGAGATGACGTCGAAGATCGGTCCCGGCAGCAGGCGCTCGAGCGTGCTCGGCAGGTCCTCGAACCACGCGGTGACGGTATCGCTGAGGGCCAGGCCCTCCTCGGACTCGTTCACCGCGTCCCGGATCGCACCGAAGCTGATGGTGGTGACGGCCATGGTCCCCGCCACCAGACCGATCGCGACGATCAGCACGGCGAGCCCGCGATGCACGCGCCGCCGCTGGAACCAATCGACGACGGGGTTGAACAGGTAGGCGATCCCCAACGCGATCAGGAACAGCGTGCCCGCCGGCTGCACCGCCAAGAAGAGGCGGAACAGGACGTAGAGGACCACGAGCCCCGTCGCGGCCTTGACGTACGGGTTGGCCCAAACGGTCCGGAAGGACTCGATCACGAGGTCCGCGCTTGTGGTTCGGGTTCGGACAGGGGACGAGATCGTCGCGGTGGCGTAGGTGCTCCTAGGAACGCGGCCGCGTCGCGTACGCGCGAACCTGCTCGAGGACCGAACCGGCGTTCTGCCCCACGTAGCGCGCCACCACCGGCGCGAGGGGAAGGGCCGTGCGACGGCTGGCCCCCAACACGAGTCCGAGCAGCAGCGCCGCCCCGACGCCTCGCCAGGGATTGGAGCGCAGCGCCAGGGCCGTCCGATCGGTCCACCTCGGTCGACCGTCGATCTCCTCGGCGATCGCCGCCAAACGGGCCTTCGCGACGGCGATCCGCGTCTTCACGTCCTCTTCAGTCGTCGACTGACCAGCCATACCGCACCTCCAAACACGAACCCGACGATCAGCGCGGTGGCGAGCGCGGCGCCCGCGAGCGTCATGGTCGAAGCGAGCGCGAGGAACAGCGCCCAGAGGACGAACCCGCTCGCGAACACGAGGACCGCCGGACCGAGCACGGCGGCGACCGCCGCCAGCGCGCCGAAGGTCAGCAGCTTCCGGAGGCCGAGCTTCAATCGCACGGCCTCCGCGTCGAGGAGCTCGACGAGCGCGACGAGGATCGCCACGAGGTGCTTCACCACGGCGCTAGTCGCTCCGGCGACCCAACAGCAACCCCAGCACCAGTCCGACACCGAGCGCGATCGCGGTCGCCATCATCGGCTGCTCTTCGACCCGGTGTTGCACGGTCGAAAGCGCGTTCTCGCCACCGTGCAGCGCGCGGTCCTTCAGCTGGCCGGCCCGGTCACGGGCGCTCTCACCGGCGTTCTTCACCCGATCGCTGATCGATTCGGCTTCGTTCTGGAGCTTGTGAAGGGCCTCGTCGGCCGCAGCCTTGGCCCGGTCGGACGCTTGCGCCGACGTCTTGCCGGCGTCCTCACGAAGCTTTCCGAAATCATCCTTCAACTGCTCGACGTCACGTTTCATCGCCTTGTCCTCCTTCTCGAGTTCAGGGTCCGCCACGTCATGGCCTCCCATCGGGCCTGCGCCTGCGGCGCCGGCATCAACCAAGATCGCTGTCGGAGACGCACGACTTCGGACGGTCCGAGGGCGGACGCTCTTCGACGAAGCTAGCACGCACCTTCGCGGCGGCCCGGTGCACTTGCACGGCCACGCGCCGCCACGTGCGCCCTGAGGGTCGCGAAACGACGCACGCGGCTACCCTGAGGCATGATCGACTGGGTACGCGAGAACGTCTCCGTGCTGACCGCGCTGACGTCGTTGGGCACGCTCTTCATCTGGCTCGCCTACCTGCATCTGTTCTACCTGTCGTTTCGCGACCAGCGGCGGCCCAAGCTCCTCATCCACGAGGCGGGCGGCCTGGACGTCGGTGATCGGTGCATCGTCGCCAACATGAGCCCGATCGCCGTCCACGTCGCGGCCGTCCTGATCGACGTCGACCACGACGGCGAGCGCCTGACCTTCCAGCCCAAACCGCCGAAGGCCGCGGACGCGCCGGACGCGGACCCGCCTGGACTCGCCCGCCAGGGGCCCCTGAGTTCGGGCTCGTACCTGGAGATCGGCACCTTCGACGCCCTGCTCACCGCCGCCGGCGTGCACGAACGGCGGCCGTCGGCACGCGACGGCGCGCGGATCACGGTTCGCGTGGTCGGGTTCATCGGTCCCGAGCTGTTGCCCACGGCCGCGGAGCGGAGCTTCGAGGTGATCGACGACCGCGACGACGGAACCCTCGTGCACCCGCTCTCGGTCATGCCGACCGACCTGGGTGAGCGTCAGCAACGTCGGGTCGCACGCACATGGTTGGAAGAGGCGCAGCGACTCGACCTGCAACGGATCGAGACACCGTTCTCCGTACGCACCGACGAGACGCCGACACGCTGACGCCCGGGCGGAGGGGCCGCGGAGCGGCCACGACGGCCTGGTCCTCGGGTCCGTTCGTCGGGCTGGTGCCGGGAGCGGGAATCGAACCCGCACGCCCTCTCGGGCTGCAGATTTTAAGTCTGCTGCGTCTACCGTTTCGCCATCCCGGCAGGGAAGGGCGTGCGTCGGTGCCTCTCCTCGCGCAAGTGTAGCGGCTCGCGTCGACCGACGCCGCGACGCTTCAGTCCCGCCCGGCCCGCAGGCCGGGGCGTTCGCGACCCCGCACCGGGCGCAGCTCGTGCACGGTGCCTTCCCAACCACACACACCGCACCCGGCCCGATCGTCCTCGTCCCACCCGCACCCGTCCAGGCGATGGTCGACCACCTGCAGCTCGCTCACCTGCACCGCGGACGCGACGACGTCGAACGTGACGCTCATCTCCGTACGGATCGCGAGTCGTTCGGCACCGCAGGCGGGGCACAGGGGCCGCAGCGGGACGTCGACGGGACCGATGCCGGCGCGGGATGAGACGACGCGGGGGAACGGGGCGGGCTTGGCCATGCGCCCAGGGATACCAGGGCGGCCCTCACGAGCGTCTGACGGGTTCGGCGGGGCCCTGACCGAGCTCCGCCGCGACGAGCTCGTCCACCCGGGGTCGCGCCGCCTCGGCCGCAGCCGCATCGAGGAAGGCCAGACGGGTCCGACGATGCAACACGTCGTGACCGGTGACGGCCAGTTCGAATCGCACGGCGTACACGACCTCGGCTTCCACGTAGGGATGGCCCTCGGCCAGCCGCGCGTCGAGCCCGTCGACGGCCAGGTCGGCCACGAGCCCGGCACGATCCCCGTAGGCGAGGTGCAGGTGGCTGGCGACGTCCGCGGGGAAGCCACGCTCCTGCAACGCACCGGCGCCGGTGAGATCGAACCGTTCGGCGCCCATGAGCTTCAGGTCGACGGTCGCGGACGGTCCCGCGTGGCTCAGTCGCCCCGCGGTCACGGCCGCGTCCACGGCGTCGACCGCCATGCGCCGATAGGTGGTCCACTTGCCACCGGCGATCGTCACGAGACCGTGATCGCTGACGTGCACGACGTGATCTCGCGAGAGGCGGGCCGTGTCCGACGCGGCCGGGTCCGACACCAGCGGGCGCAGACCCGACCAGGCGGCCCGGACGTCGGCACGCGTCACCGGCACCGAGAAGTACTGCGCGAGGTGACGCAGGATGTAGGCGATCTCGGCTTCGGTGGCCTCCGGGTCCTCGGTCACCGGGGCCGGCTCGTCCGTCGTCCCCACCAGGGTGGCGCCCTGCCAGGGCAACAAGAACAGGACCCGTCCGTCCTCGGTCTGCGGGATCAACAGGCCGGTGTCGGGCGGCGAGAAGCGCTCGTCGAGCACGATGTGCACGCCGGAAGAGGCCGAGAGCATCGGTGCGGCGTCGGGGTCCTCGAGGCGACGCACCTCGTCGACGAAGGGTCCCGCCGCGTTCACCACCGCACGCGCGCGTACGACGACCTCGCTGCCGTCGAGTTCGTCGGTCACGGTGGCCCCCACCACACGTCCGGCTTCGACGTGCAGCGCGGTCACGGCCGCATGGGTGAGCACGACCGCGCCGCGCTCGACGGCGCTCATGGCGATCGCCACGTTCATCCGGGCGTCGTCGAACTGGCCGTCGTAGTAGATGACGCCGCCGCGAAGGCCCTCGTCCTTGAGCTGCGGGAAGCGCCGCTTGGCCTCGCTGGCGTCGACGAATCGGCTCGGATGCAAGTTGGTGCGTCCCGCCAGCCAGTCGTAGAGCTTCAGGCCGGTCATGAAGTATGGGACCTGCAGCCAGTTGTACAGGGGCGTCACCAACGGGAGCGGGTGGCACAGGTGCGGCGCGTTGCGGATCAGGACGGCACGCTCGTGCAAGGCGTCGCGGACGAGGGCGAACTGGCTCCGGTCGAACTGCTTGACGGCCTTCTCGAGGTACCGCACACCACCGTGGATGAGCTTGGTGCTGCGGCTGCTCGTCCCCGCGGAGAGGTCGCGGCGTTCGACGAGTGCCACGCGGAGACCGCGGCTGACCGCGTCGAGGGCGGCCCCGGCGCCCGTGGCGCCGCCACCCACGATCAGCAGGTCGAACGGTTCGGTGGCCTCGCCGAGGGCCCGTCGGTGGTCGGCGCGCCGACCCCCGACGCCAATGGCGCTCACGCCACCCACCCCTTGGACCGGTCGAGCGCGCGGCGCCAGTCGACGAGACGTGCGGCGCGCTCGTCTTCGTCCATCGACGGTTCGAAGCGACGGTCCTCGCGCCATTGGGCCGCGACCTCGTCGGTGTCGCGCCAGAGCCCCGTCGCGAGGCCCGCCAGGTAGGCGGCGCCGAGCGCCGTCGTCTCGGTGACCTCGGGACGCACCACGCTCACACCGAGCATGTCGGCTTGGAACTGCATCAAGTGGTCGTTGCGCGCCGCGCCCCCGTCGACGCGGAGCTCGGCCAGCGGTCGATGGGCGTCCCCCGCCATCGCCTCGATGACGTCGACGGTCTGGTACGCGATCGCCTCGAGGGCCGCCCGGGCGAGGTGGGCGGCCGTGGTCCCACGCGTCATGCCCACGATGGTGCCACGGGCGTACGGGTCCCAATGGGGGGCGCCGAGGCCGGCGAAGGCCGGCACCAGGTAGACGCCACCGGTATCGGGCACGGACGTCGCCAGGGCCTCGACGTCCTCGGAGCGGCGGATCACGCCGAGGCCGTCGCGCAACCACTGCACGACGGCGCCGGCCACGAAGATCGAACCCTCGAGCGCGTACCGGAGCTCGCCGGGCCGCTGCCAGGCGACGGTCGTGAGCAGGCGGTGCTCGGACGGCACGGGCGTGTCACCGGTGTTCAGGACCAGGAAGCAGCCCGTGCCGTACGTGTTCTTCGCCTGACCTGGCGTGAAACAGGCTTGCCCGAAGGTGGCGGCCTGTTGATCGCCGGCGATGCCGGCGATCGGGGCCCCGGCACAGGGGAGACCGTCGGCGACGTGCCCGTAGACCTCCGAAGAACTGCGGATCGTCGGGAGCACCGCACGCGGAACGCCCCACATTTCGAGCAGGTCGTCGTCCCAGTCCAGCCGGTGCAGGTTGAAGAGCGCCGTACGGCTGGCGTTCGACACGTCGGTGACGTGCACCTCGCCGCGCGTCAAGCGCGCCACGAGCCAGCTGTCGATCGTGCCGAACGCCAGCTCGCCGCGCTCGGCACGGTCGCGGGCTCCCGGGACGTGCTCGAGGAGCCACGCCAGCTTGCTGGCCGAGAAGTAGGCGTCCATCACCAGCCCTGAGCGTTCGCGCACCAGCGCCACGTTCGCCTCGTCGACGGCGAGTCGATCGACCTCCGCGGCCGTGCGACGGTCCTGCCAGACGATCGCGGGTGCCACGGGTCTCAGCGTGGCCCGGTCCCACAAGACGGTGGTCTCGCGCTGGTTGGTGATCCCGATGGCGTGGACGTCGCTGGCGTGGACGTTCGCGGCCGCCAACGCCTCGGACACCACACCCGACTGCGTCGACCAGATCTCGTTCGCGTCGTGCTCCACCCATCCGGGCCGAGGGTAGGACTGACCGAACTCCTTCTGGCCCGAGCCCTGGACGCGTCCGCCATGATCGAAGACGATGGCGCGGGAACTGGTCGTGCCCTGATCGAGGGCGAGGACGACGTCGGCCATGTGAGACCTCCAAGCGTCTCAGGCTACCAGAGCGCGTCACGCCGCCCATGGGCAGGCGCGCGGCCTCGGCGGCCCTATCCCTTGACGCCTCCGGCCGCGTGTTGCCCGGTGAGCGCGTCCTGGAACGAGTAGAAGATCAGCAGGATGGGGATCGACCCCAGCACGGCGCTCGCTGCCAACGCCCCCCACTGGGTGTCGAAACGCCCCGTGGTGAAGTTGCGCAGGCCCATCCCGACCGTCCAGTTCTCCTGACCCTGCAAGAGGGTGTTGGCGAGGATGAACTCGCTGTACGTGCCGATGAACTGGAGCAAGAAGATGAACAGCAGCATCGGGATCGACACCGGCAGGATGATCCGGAAGAACGCCCCCCACCGGGTGGCGCCGTCGACCATCGCCGACTCTTCGAGCGCCGGGCTGATCGACTCGAGGTAGCCCTTGAAGATCCAGGCCGAGAAGGCGATCGCGCCGCCGGAGTACGCGAGGATGAGGCCGGTGAAGGTGTTGAGCAGGTCGAGGCGCACCATCAGCCAGTAGATCGCCACGAGCGCCATGAAGCCGGGGAACATCTGCACGAACACGAAGCTCAGCAGCGTGGTGTAGCGCCCTTCGAACCGCATGCGTGCGAACGCGTAACCGGCCGTGGTCGCGATGAGGACCGCGAACAGGCCCGTGGTTCCCGACACCAGGAGCGTGTTGCGGATGTAGAGCACGATGGCCTTCTCGGACGACGCCGGGGTGCGTTCGCCGGCGGCGTTGAGCCCGTAGAACTGGTCGGGCTGGATGCTGATCACGAGGATGGCCACGCTCGCGAAGATCGCGTACCCCAAGTAGCCGCTCCACTGGTCGATGCGGTGGGACGGCAGATGCGCCGTGCGCCCGACGGCGCGCAGCGCCAGGACGCCGATGCCGGCGGCCACGAGGACCGCGATGAGCCCCCACTGGTAGCCGAGGATGTTCGTCTGCTCGAGCACCTTGGCGTACTGGCTCGTCGCGATGTCAGCGGGGTCGGGCAGGACGCCGGAGCGCACGAACAGGTTGCCGGTGCGCGGCAGCGCGCCCGCGAGCGTGTCGTTGCGGTTGAACGACACGGCCAGGAGGTAAACGACCGGGTAGAAGACCGCGCCGATCACGCCCCAGATGAAGAGGTGGGTGCCCGCCGTCAGGGCGTACGCCCGCGCGCGCCCCGGCCGGACCGCCAGGCCGTAGGCGTACGCGGCGCTGGCGATGCCGGCGACCGCGAGGACGAACGCGCCGAGCAGGTACGCCCAACCGTTGGGGATCACGATGAAGCGCTCGCGCACGGTCTCTTCGGGGAGGTTGGCGAGGAGGGCCACGGCGCCGCCGAACGCGACGACGAGGATGCCGACGAACCAGATCCATGCGCGCGGATCGCGGTGTCTCACGTGTTCCTGACCTCCTTCAACGCGCCCGTGACCCGGAAGTTCACCAGGCTGACCGCGATCGTGATGATGAAGATCAGGATCGAGATGGCGGACCCGAGCCCGTAGGCGAAGCCGCCTTGGGTGCGGAAGGCCTCGTTGTACGCCCAGCTGATGAGGATGTCGGTGCCACGGGCGGTCGCGGTACCGCCGGCGATGGGGGGTCCCCCGTCGTTCAGCAAGAAGATCAGGTTGAAGTTGTTGAAGTTGAAGGCGAACCCGGTGAGCGTGATCGGGATCATCGCGGTCCGCAACAGCGGGGCGGTCACGCCCCAGAAGCTCTGCATCGGCGTCGCCCCGTCGATCTTCGCCGCCTCGTAGAGCTCGCGTGGGATCGCCGACAGCGCGCCCAGCACGGCGGTCATCATGAACGGCAGACCCAACCAGAGGTTGACGATCAACACGGCGGCGCGCGTCGCGCCGACCGTGCCGAGCCAGTTGATGGGCTCGGGCGTGACGTCGAACAACATCAGCAACCGGTTGATGGCGCCGAAGTTCTCGTTGAGGAACCCTCTCCAGACCTGGATCGTGATGATGCTGGGCAACGCCCACGGCAAGATGAGCAAGGTCCGGTAGAGGTTGCGCAAGCGCAGGTCGGGGTTGTTGAGCAACACCGCCAGGAACACGCCCGCGACGAGGTTGATCAGGATGGTCGACACGGCGAAGGTGATGTTCCAGGTGAACACCGGGATGAGCGACCGCTGTGCCGCCGCAAAGATCGTGCGGAAGTTGCTCCAGCCGACGAAGCCGTAGTCGTTGTAACGGGCGATGGCGGTGGGTTCGAAACCGGCCGGCAACGGCGCGTCGAGCTCGAGCACGGCCCCGTCATCGCGCACGATGGTGCGGGTCAGGTCGGTGGCCATCTGGAACGTCACCGTGGTCAGGTCGGGCGGGAACGGTGGCGCCCGACCGAGCGTCACGCGCTCCGCGTCCACGTCGACCACGTCGGTCGAGAAGGCGAACCCGAGATCGGGCAGGAACAGCTCGACCTCCCGCGCCGCTCGTCCCGGCGGGAGGGGTTCGGCAAGGACGAGCACCCCGTCCTCGTAGGACGCGGCTTCGACCCCCAGCAGCTCGAAGCTGTAGACCTCTGCGCGAACGTCGGCGCAACCGTTGCGCAGGTCGGCGCAGTTGAGGCTCGCCGGATCGGCGATCGTGACGCGCGTGCCCTCGGCGGCCACGACCTCCGTCGTGGTCGACACGTTCAACTGGCCGTTGCGGATGCCGGCGTAGTCGGTGAAGGCGAGATAGATCGTGAGGACGACCGGGAAGAACGTGAAGGTCAGCAAGAAGACGATCGCGGGCAGGACGTAATACCAGGGCATGATCCACGCGAATCGGCGCGAGATCAGGGCCAGTGCAGATACGAGCGCGACGAGGGCGATCGGCAGGGCGCTCCACGTGGGTGCGAGCGAGAAGAACGCGCGGAGCGCGAGGAGCCCCAGCGCACCGACCACGATGGCGAACGCGAGCGCTGCGCTGAGCAGCAGCAGCGATTTGAAGAGCCCACCGGTGGTCGTCCGTGATCTCGGCAGGAAGTCGCGTGCGGTCGTGAGGTCGATGGTGGGTCCTCCCTTAGGGGTCGGCGGTCAGGGGCATCGCCCCTGACCGCCGCAAGACCTAGCGCGGGTCGTTCCGGTCGCTCACTCGCCGGCGATCTCGCGCCGAGCGTTCTCCAGCGCGGCCGCGACGTCGGAGTCCTCGGTCTCGAGGATGACGGCCAGCGCGCTGCCGACCGGACCCCAGACCTGACCCATGCGGGGGATGTTGGGCATCGGCTCACTGTCGAGGAGGGCGTTGCCGAAGCCCGAGATGATCGGGTCGTCGCTGACGATCGCGAGCGCGCTCTCGGAGGCCGGGATGCGACCGGAGAGGCGGGCCAGACCGACCTGCGCGTCGGAGCGGGTGATCCACTTGGCGAAGTTGGCGGCGTCGACCTTGGCTTCGCTGAACTGGTTCATGAGCACGCCTTGCACGCCCATGAAGCCACTGAACTCGGTGCCGTCGGCGAGCGGCGGGACCGGCAGGATCTCGACGTCGATGCCGGCTTCCCGGTACTGGCTGATCGCCCAGGGGCCGTTGTACATCATCGCCAGGGCACCGTCGATGAACAGGCCGTTGGCCACGTCGTAGTTGGTGCCGGAAGGCAGGAGGTCGTACTCGTACCGGAGGTCCTTGAGCGCCTGCGCACCTCGGACGGCGTCCTCGGTGGCGATCCCGATGTCGTCGGCAACGAGGCTACCCGTGTCGTCGCGTCCGAACACGTACCCGCCGAAGGTGTGGATCCAGCCGTAGGCGAAGTAGAAGTTGGGCGCGTCGAACATGAACCCGAACGTGTCGGCGGTCGTGAGTTCCTGCGCGAGCGCGATGAACTCCTCGTACGTGGCCGGCGGGTTGGGGACGAGGTCGGTGTTGATGACGAGCGCCGGACCCTCGACGAACATCGGCAGGCCGAACAGCCGGCCGTTGTAGGTGTACGCGAGCCGCGCTTGCTCACCGAGGTCGGCCAGGTAGCCGGAGGTGGCGTACGCCGACATGTCGGCCAGAACGCCGCCTTCGGCGAGACCGGCCAATTGGTCGTGCGGGATGCCGACGAAGAGGTCGCCGGCTTCGCCCTGCGGCGCGGCCAGCAGCGCCTGCTGCTGCAGCTCGCCCAGGTCGAGCTTCACGACGTTCACGGGCACGCCGAACGCGGAGCCGAACGAGTCGGCCTCCCCTTGGAGCCACTCGAGCGACTGGTCGCCGAACGTGGTCCAGACCGTGAGGCCCTGCCCGAACGCGAACCCGAGCGAGGCGATGACCGTGACGAGTAGGATCGTGAGCTTCTTCAAGATGATCGATCTCCCTTCCATCTCTGCACCTTCCTGAAGGTCCACCGGGCCCGTCGGTCGAGATCGAGGAACCCTTCGTGCGCAGAGCGGATGACGGTCCAAGGTTACCCGTCCGCGAGGGGGGTGTCTATGGGTCTGGGTCCTAGTCTCGAGCGATGGGCAACGGCCGACGCCGCCCCCGACGCGCCGTCGCGACGGGTGGCCCAAGCGCCTTCACGTCCGAGACGACCCGGGTCCCGCGCGGGCGTACCCGTGGGCACCCACGCGCTGCGCCCAACCTTCGAGGACGCCGGCCTCGAGCGCCGCGAGGGTCGCGCCGATCGGCAGACCGAGCGAGCCAGCGAGCGTCTCCGCCGAGGACGGGGTGGCCCCCAGGACGCGGTCCCAGGGTGTGGGTGCGGGTGTGGGTGCGGGAGACGGGACCGACGCCGGCGCTCGCGTGCCCGTGGGCAACGCCCGCCACGCGTCGTCGGCGTCGACCAGGGGCGTGGCGCCGTCCCGGAGCAGGCCGAGCGACCCCGCCGCGTGGTCGTCCCACGGCCGCGCGGTGGCCACCAGGACCTCGCGGCCGAGATCGAGGGCGGCACTCGCGGTGTGGAGAGCGCCGGACGTCCGACCCGCTTCGACCACCACCACCGCACCTGCCAGACCCGCGATCCAGCGGTTGCGAACGGGGAACGCGCCGGGGGGCGGTCCGGTGCCGATCGGCGCGGCGGCCACCAGCGAGCCACCGGCGTCCAGGATCGACCGGGCGAGCTCGCGGTGGCTGGTGGGCGTGGGCCGATCGACACCGGAGGCGAGGACCGCCACGGTGCCCGCCGGCGCGCCCGCCCGCGCCGCTCCGACGGCGGCCCTGTGCGCCGCCGCGTCCACGCCGAAGGCCAGACCGGACACGACCCAGGCCCCCGCCCACGCCGACCGTTCGGCGACCTGGGTGGCGAACGCGCACGCGGCCGCCGAAGCCCGGCGTGGCCCGACCACGGCGAGGGCGACCGGTGCGGCGACCCTCAGGGCGGCGGGCCAGGCGCCGCGCACCCACAGGACCGGTGGCCAACCTTCGGCGAGACGCCAGGCGTCCGGGTAGTCCTCGGTGCCCGCGCACACCAGCCGCGCCCCGAGCCGGCGTCCGCGCTCGGTCTCACGTCGCGCCGCAGCGAGATCGATCCCGTCGAGGACGCGGGCCAGGCGCGGCGCGCCCAGACCGGCGACGGCAGGCGCCGCGACCCGGCCGGCGCCCACGTCCCGGGCGGCGGCCACGACCCCACGCGCCGACCCGTACCGCTCGAGCAGCGCGGCGATGCGGACGGGACCGAGGTCGGGCGTGCGGGCCAACGCCAAGAGCGCGAGCGTCTCGTCGTCGACCGCGTCCGGGGTGGGCGGCGCCATGCGCCTAGGTTCGCGCGAGCGTGGCGCCCGAGGCGCGGGTTCCCGGCCGTGGCCGAGGGGTCCTGGGCACCGGCCGGGCCGCCATCGGCGCGGGCGGTCAGCGTTCGCGGTGCCAGCGGGCCCCGTCCGGGGTGTCTTCGACGACGATCCCGAGTTCGGCGAGCCGGTCGCGGATCGCGTCCGCGGTGCTGAAGTCGCGCCCCTTCCTGGCCGCCAGGCGCGCGTCCAGAACGAGGTCGGTGACGCCGCCGACCAACTCGGCGTCGGGGGCCGCGTCGCTCGATGCGGGCACGCCCAGCACGCCCTGGAGCAGGTCGTCGAACAGGGCGACCGCAGCAGAGGCCACCGATCGCTGGCCGGCCTCGACCGCCCGGTTCGCGTCGCGGGCGACGTCGAAGAGCACGGCGATCGCCTCGGGCGTGTGCAGGTCGTCGTCCATCGCCTCGGCGAAGCGCTGGCGGGCCGTGGCGAACGGGTCGCCGCCCGACGGCGCCGCGGGCGCGTCGTCGGCTGCGGGTCCGGCGGCGGCGCGCCACGCGGCGTACCCGGCTCGCAGGCGCTTCAGGCCCTGGGCCGAGGCCGTCACCGCGTCGTCGGCGAAGTCGCTCAGGCTGCGGTAGTGCGACCGCAGGAGGTGGAAACGAACCGCGCTCGGATCGTGGCGTTCGAAGAGGGCGTTGAGCTCGACCACGTGCCCCTTGGACTTCGACATCTTCTCGCCCTGCAGCGTCAACATGTTCCAGTGCACCCAGACGCGCGCGAAGCGCTTGCCCGCGGCGCGGGCCTGGGCCAGCTCGCACTCGTGGTGCGGGAACACGAGGTCCAGACCGCCGCCGTGGATGTCGAACTCGTCCCCGAGGTACTTCGTGCTCATGACCGAGCACTCGAGGTGCCACCCCGGGAAACCCTCGCCCCAGGGGCTCCGCCAGCGCATCAGGTGGCTCGGCTCCGCGCGCTTCCACAACGCGAAGTCACGCGGGTCGCGCTTCTCGCCCCGGACCTCCACGCGCGTCCCCTCGAGCTGCTCGTTCGGGTCGCGGCCCGACAGTTCGCCGTAGGACGACCACGCCGACACGTCGAAGTAGACGCTCCCGTTCACCTCGTAGGCCACGCCTCGTTCGAGCAGGGACTCGGCGAGCTCGATCTGCTCGACGATGTGGCCCGTGGCCCGCGGTACGACGCTCGGTCGCCGGACGCCGAGGCGTTCCATGGCGTCGAAGTAGGCCCAGAAGTACTTCTCGGCCACCTCCATCGGTTCGAGGCGCTCGAGCGCCGCCCGACGGGCCAGCTTGTCCTCGCCCTCGTCGGCGTCGTCGGTGAGGTGGCCGACGTCGGTCACGTTCATCACGAGTCGAACGACCAAGCCCTCGTGCTCGAGCCAACGGCGCAACACGTCGAACACGACGGGGCCGCGAGCGTGCCCCAGATGGGGTTCGGAGTACACGGTGGGACCGCAGAAGTAGACGCCCGCACGACCGGGTACGACGGGTTCGAACGGCACCTTGCGACGCGTGAGCGTGTCGAAGAGCACGAGCGGCATCAGGTCACCTCGCGAGACCCCGCGGCGTTCGCCGCGGACGTCGCGACCTCGCCGACGGGCGGGGTCGAATGGGTTCGGATCGGTTCAGGAGGTCGTCGGCACGTGTGGGTGCCCGGCGCCATCGGGGCGCCTTCGCACGGATCGACGACATCGCCCACCGGGGAGACCCTCGAACGGGCATCGTTGCGCGGCGGCCATGGCGCACGCTACCACGGGGTCGTGCGGACGCCGCCACCGTCGCGAACGGAGGGCGCCCGGTAGGCTGCCGGCATGGGATACCTCACCCTCGCCCGCCGGTCGTCGCACGTGGAGGTGGTGAAGCGGTCGCGCTTCGAAGCGACCGTCGGGCCGCTGACCCGACCCGGGGACGTCGAAGCCTGGGTGCACGGGGCCCGGTCGGCGCACCCCGACGCGAACCATGTCTGTTGGGCCCTGGTGTGGGGCACCGAGCGGCGCTGGTCGGACGACGGCGAACCGGGCGGCACCGCCGGTCGCCCCATGCTCGAAGTGCTCGACAAGCGCGGCCTGGACCGCGTCGCGGCGATCGTGGTGCGGCGCTTCGGCGGCGTGAAGCTCGGGGCCGGCGGTCTGGCGCGCGCCTACGGCGGTGCGGTCGCGCGTGCGCTCGACGCCGCTGGCACCACGGTCGTGCCCGACCGGGACGCGTTCGTGCTGCGGGCCGGCTTCGGGGACGCGGACGCGCTCTTGCGGACGCTGGCGGGCCGGGCCGACGTCGCCGTCGCGCCGGCCGACTTCGATGCCGACGGCCTTGTGCTGCGAGGAACGGTCGAGAGCGCGAGTGCCGATGCGTTCGAGGTGCTCGTCGCCGACCTGACCCGCGGCGAGGCCGACCTGCGACGGACCCCCGTCGACGACGCGCTCGACCCCGACCACGAACCTCACTGACCACGGATCTCACTGGAAGTAGCGGCGGATCACCTCTTGGTACGGCACCGGCACGTCGCCGTCCGTCAGCGCTTCCTCCACGGCGCGCCGGTACGCGGCGCCCGCCGAGCCCGACGGAAGCACCCCGTCCCCCTCGGACCCCGGCAGCTGCACGCCGCCGACAGGCGTCTCGGGCCCCGGTCCGATGATCGACGGGAGCGCCTCGGGCGTGGCGCCCTCGCCCGCCAGCGCCTCACCGGCCTCACCTTCGACGCCGGGCCCGAGTCCCCCCTCGCCGCCCTCTTCTCCCGGGTCGACGCCGGCTGCACCCGCGTTCTCGCCATCGCCCTGCCCGCTCTCGGGTGACCCCTCGTTCTCGGTCGGGGCACCGCCGTCCTCACCCGGCGCTTGGCCGTCGCCTTCGGCGTCTTCCGCGCCCGGGCCGGCCTCGTCGCCGGGCTCGGTTTCGTCGCCGGCCGCACCGCCTTGCTCGCCCTCTCCGTCGCCGGGTTCGCCGTCCGCCTCGCCCTCGCCGGGACGACGGTCGGTGGGGTCGCTCTCGTCGCCGGGATCTGTGGCGTTCGGATCGCCGGCTTCGTCGGACGCCTCGCCGGCCGCGTCGCCGGCCGCGCCGTCCGGTTCGGTCGCATCGTCCTCCGGCTCCGGCTCGCGCTCCCGCAGGTTCTCGACGAAACGCTCGAGCGCATCGCGCTCGCTCGCGACGCCGTCGGCCCCTTCGCCGCCGTCGCCGGCACCGCCCTCGCCCTCCGCGCCGCCGTCACGGGGCGGAGCGTCCGCCGCCACCGACTCGGGCGGCTCGTCGGGCAGGTCGGCGGGCACCGGCTCCTCGAGCGGCGGTGCGCTCGCAGGCGGTGGCGTGGCGGGGTTGGGCGCGCCGCCCGGTTCGGTCGCGAAGGGAGCGCCCGACCAGGGCGCCCCCACCAAGGCGCCCCAGGCCCAGAGCGTGGCGGCGAACAACGCCGCCGGCAGCCACCAGGCCGGCTCGGGCGGCGGCGCGAGGTCGCGCACCACGAGCCGCCCTTGCACCCGGACCGCTTCGAGCAGGCCGAAGGCATCGTCGCGTTCGCCGCTCTCGAGGGCCGTCTCGTACGCGAGACCGACCCGCGCGCCCACCCAGCGCAGCGCCGCGTCCTCGCCCGAGCGCACCGGCCACGCCGCCCCCAGCGCCGCCGCGCCCAGGACGATCAAGGCGTGCGGCAGGGCGGCGACGCCGAGCCACCACGCCACGAGGCTGACGGCGGCCGCGGCGAGCGCGGCGCGGGTGGCACGACGCGAACGTCGGTGTCGCCGCGCGGTCCGCACGTGGATGGGCGCGATCGTCACGTCGCGCTCCGCCGCCGCCGGCCCTTGCCGACGAGGAGCGCCACACCGACCAGCCCCAACGCCAGGTGGACCGCCAGGTAGGCGGGCGCGACCTGCAACGCCGCCGTCAGCGGGTTGAAGGTCGTGACGCCGAGCCGGATGTCGAGCGCCACGGCGCCCGCGATCGCGGCCGGCACCAGCACGACGACGAGGGAACCGAGCCGCAGCCACCGCGCCATCGTCCCGATCACGGCGCCGAGCGTGAGCTGGCCGGCCACCGCCACGGGCGTCATGACCCACGACCACCAGACGGGCGTGGCCGGCACGCTGGCGCTGTGGGCGAGCAGTTCGAGGGGCAGCGCGGAGAGCGCGACGATCACCACCGCCAGCGCGGTTCCCCATGCCCGCAGCGTCGGCTGGTGGGGGAGGGTGGTGCCGTAGCCGAGGGCGAGCAGCGCGACGACCACCGAGCGCGTCTGCGCGACCGCGTACCAACCCTCGTGGGCGATGCCCGTGCGGGCGGGCCAAGCGATCACGAGGGCCGCACCGACGACGGCCAGGCTCAGCAGGCCCACCTGGGCCATGTCGCTCGACCGCAGCCGGGCGTCGGCCTCCCGCCAGACGTTCACGGCCGCACCGCACCCTCGAAGCGGCCGGCGAGCGGCGGCAGCACGTGCCAACCCGTCGCGCTGCGGGCCCACGCGGTCCCGGCGGGCAACAGCGCCTCGAAGGTCGCTTCGAGGGGCGTCGAGACCGGCGGATCGCGGGGTTCGGCCGGCGTCGCTCCGGGCGCGAGCCGGCTCCATGCGCCCAGCCCCACGACCCGGACGTCGACGAGCGCGCCGTCGCCCTCCACGCGGGGACGGCCGTCGGGGCCCCACGACAGGCGGGCGTCGGTGGCACGCGGAGCTTCGAGGAGGGTGGTGCCGCGCCAGCGATCGAGCTCCACGACGGTGGTCGGCGGATCGCCGACGTCGACGCGGCCCACCACGGGCGCGGCGGGCCGGGCGACGGCGGGGACCGAGACGGGTCCCGCCGGCAGCGTCAAGAGGTCGTAGGCGCGCTGCTGGACGGCCAGACCGCCCGCCCCGACGCGCAGGTCGCGGACCTCGACCTCCGTCGGGTGGTCGGGCCGCCACGAGGTGACCCCCAACGTGATCGCGGCGAGCATCACCCACACCCACGTGACGACGCCGACGCGGCCGCCGATGCGCCAGGCGACCGCGATCAGGAGGACGTAGGCGGCGGCGACCAGGGCGACGCTCGTCGGCGGCGGCGAAGGCGGCAGGGCCACGCCCGCGACGGCGGCGAAGGCGGTGGCCAGCGCCGTCAGGTCGAGCCGTCCGGCGGTGAGCTCGACGTCCGTCGGCGGGTCGCCGAACCACCATCCGCCCGCACCGACCGCCCACCAGCCGCCCGACGCCGCGGCCGCCGCGCGCAGGCCGACCAGCTCCGGATCGTCCTGGGCGTCCCCCTGCACGACCACCACCGCGCCCGCCGCGGCCGCCGCCGCCAACGACGCCAGACCGGGGCGCGGCGCACTGCCGTCGATCCACACGGAGCGCACGCCGTCGTAGGCGGCCGCCCGCGCCGGCAGGTCGGCGGCGCCGACGTCGAGCACGCGGCCCGGCAGGGCGCTGGCGACGTCACCGGGGCGGCTCGACACGACCAGGTCGACGGGACGCCGATCCGCGTCGGCGCGCGCGAGCGACCCGCTCGCCAGGATGGCGCCGCCCGCCTCGACCGTCCACCGCAGCGTCCGCCACGTCGGCAGGTAGAGGTCGACGTCGACGGTGCGCACCCCGCCGCCGCCCCTCACCGGCAGGACGACGGTCCAGGGCAGGGCACCCTGGCGCAAGCTGCCCTGGTCGACGATGAGCGTGAAGCGCCCGTCGCCGACGTCCCGAAGGAGCAGGCGAACGGGGTTCCAGGCGTCGGCCACCGGTGCGCCTCGGAAACCGAGCTCGACCTCGGCCAAGCGCGGCAGACCCTGCCCCCAGGCGATCGACCCGACGACCAGGAGCGCCGCCGAGAGCCACGCCGAGCGCCGAGGCGTCATGGGGCGGCCGCCGGTCTCCACACGATCGCGTTCGCGACCGCGCGCTCGCTGCGGCGGTTGAGGACCTCGCCGTCAGCGAACAGCGTCGTGCTGCCGCCCGAATCGAGCCGCATGGCGTCGCGCGCACCGAGGTCCTCGAACACGGCGATGAGGTCGCCCGCCACCATGGCCTCGGCGGCGACCAGCAGCACGGTGCCGTCGGCACGCACGCCGATGGCCGCTTGCTGGGTCACCTCGTCGAGGATGCGGACGCCGCGCGCGAAGGCCTCACGGTCCGGCTCGAAGGCCACCGCACCGTCGCGAAGGAGCAGCGGACCGGCCTCGACCGCGTACCGAACCGCTTCGAAACCCTCGGGCTCGACGCGCAACTCGGTGTGCACGTGGGTCCCCTCGTCTGCCAGGGCGAGCGCCCTGACCTCTGGAGGGTACGCGATGACGCGGCCCCCCGCGGGTACACGCGCCGGGCCGACCCGGTTGGCCACCACGCGGTCGTCGGCATCGAGCAACAAGACGCCCTCCGCCCCGCTTCCCGCCCAGGCGCCCGCCACCATGTGGACGCTGACCCGCTCGGCGGCGGGATGGGTGGGGACCAAGACGGAGCGCCCGTCGAGCCAGACCCCGTAGCGCGCGGTGACCCGGTCGATGACCACGCCTTGGGGGCCGAAACCGACCGCCGCCCGGCCGCGCGACGGCGGCGAGAGCCAGGCGCCGTCGACGACGAACAGGCCGATCGCCGAGCGCGTGCCCGTGTCGAAGTAGCCGCCGTTGATGGCGGCGAAGGCGCCGTCGGCCCAGTCCGCCGTGGGCCGGGGGGCACCCGAGGTCCCCACCACGCGCCACTCGCCCAACCCCGGAGCGATCTCGAGCACGTGCACCCGGCTCGGTCCGGCGGCCCCGGCCGCTCGGAACGTGCGGTACGTGACACCGGGCGCCAGCACGTCGACCTCCTCGACGGCCGCCGGGACCTCGCCCCGATCCGGACGTAGGTCGAGCACCAAGCGCGTCGGTCCGGACAGGGCGAAGACGTCGTACGCGAACGCCACGCCGCCGACCTCGAGGCGGACGCCCTGACCCTCGCGCACCCAGCGCAGGTCGAACGCTCCGACCGTCGTCGGCAGGTCGCCGGGCAGCGCGTCGACGGGCAAGGCGAGGTACAGCCGGTCCTCGGCTTCGATGCGGCCGAGGCCGACGAGATCGTCGAACGCCTCGGTGAGGGCGCCTTGGAGATCGAGCACCACGCGTATGTCGACGTCGCCCGACACCCGCACACCCGTGAGCCGCAGCCGTCCCACGGAGGTCACTCCCACCACATCGGGTGCCCCCGCCCCCGATCGCCCACCCGGTTCGGCGGGGGGTACGGGGGCGTCCGCGAGGGCCGACCAGACCGCCTCGTCGGCGTACGCCACGCCCTCCTCGACGCGCGGTGCCGGCGCATCGAGTCCGCTGAGCCAGCCGAGTCCGCGGACGTACACGAGTTCGCGTGCCCCGAGCCGCAGGACCGTGGCGTCGGCGCCCTCCTCGACGACCACCCCGGGCAGCGCGCGCCACCCGTCCTGGGCGAAGGCCGCCGCGCCGATCACGAGCAGGAGGGAACAGGAGAGGCGGGCGAGTCGCGAACGCATCGAAGACCACACCCCTCCAGCCTGACGTGTTCGGCGTTGAGAGGGATGAGTCAGGACTGGTGCAGGAGCGCGAGGAGTGGTTCCACCTGGACGCCACCGCCCAGCACCGTGCCGAGCGCGGCGTGCAGCAGGTGCGCCTGGACGTCGCGGTCGCCGAGGCTGAGGGCGCCGACGGCGACGGCCCTGCGACGCCAGTCGGTCATCGCACCCGGCACCAGGTCGACCACCGTCAGGTGGGGGCCGAAGAGCGCCGCGGGCACGTCGGCCGCAGGGTCGATCCGGACGAAGAGGTCGGCCGCTTCGAGACGCGCGGTGGCGGCGGGGTCGGCGTACGCGCGGGCGTCGACCGTGGCCGAGGAGGCCAGGCGCTCGACCGCGCGCTCGGCGTCGGGACGCTCCTCGGCGAGCACCGTGAGGTGCCGCACGCCGAGGCTGGCGAGCTCGCGAGCGATCGCGCGCGCCGGCGGCGCCGCGCCGAGCATCACGGCCTTCGCACCCCGCGGGTCCCACAAGCGCGCCCGCAGCGCCGCGCCGACCGCGCGCCCGACGTGCAGGTCGCCCACGACGCCGGCGGGCGTCACGACCAAGGCGTCGACGGCTCCGACCTCGCGGGCGTCGAGCGACGTGCGGTCCACGACGCGCGCGGCCTCCCCCTGGAGCCGCGGGTCGAGGATCAGCGCCCCGGCGAAGTCGAGCGTGCGCAGGGCCTCCACGAGGGCGGGTACGCCGGGCGGCGTCACCGGGTGCAGGTGGAAGCGGCGTTCGCCGTCGCGGAAGCCGCGCAGCGCGTGGGCGAGATCGAGGTCACTGCACGCGACGGCGACGAGGTGCATGGCCGACAGTATGCCACGTGATAGCATGCCGCGTCACGCCGCGAGCGCGTCTTGGACGCGTGTGAGCGGCCCGCTCGACCCTGCCTTCGCCCGGCGCGAACGCCGCTGGGGTCGGCGACCCCAACCCGAGGTGAACCCCATGCACGTGGTCCTTCCCGACGGCAAACGCCTCTCCGTGGCGACCGGCGCGACCGGCGCCGAGGTCGCGGCCGCCATCGGTCCCGGCCTGGCCCGCGCCGCGCTCGGCGTGCGCGTCGATGGCGTCTTGCACGACCTGATGACGCCGCTCCCCGACGAGGCGCACGTGGCCATCGTCACCAAGCGCGACGTCGAGGACACGCTGCGGCTGCAACGTCACACCCTCGCGCACGTGCTGGCGCAAGCCGTCCGGGAGCACCTGGTCGCCGAAGGCTTCGCTCCCGACAGCGTCAAGATGGGGATCGGCCCGGTGATCGAGGGCGGGTTCTACTACGACTTCGACCTGCCCCGGACCCTGACGCCCGACGACCTCGAGGCGCTCGACGCTCGCATGCGCGACATCGTCGCGGCCAAGCTCCCCTTGCGGCGCACGGAGGTCCCGCGTGACGAGGCGCTGGCGCGCTGGCGCTCGCAGGGCGATCCGTACAAGGTCGAGCTCATCGAGGACCTGCCCGAGGACGTCGCCATCACGTTCTACGCCCAAGGCGAGGGCGACGAGCCCGCCTTCACCGACCTCTGCCGCGGACCGCACGTGCCGACGACGGGTGACGTCGCGCCGCACTTCCGCCTCATGAGCGTCGCGGGCGCCTACTGGCGCGGCGACGAGAGCCGGCCGATGATGCAGCGCGTGTACGGCGTGGCCTTCGGCACGGCCGAAGACCTCGAACACCACCTCTGGCAGATCGAAGAGGGGCGCCGGCGCGATCACCGCAAGCTCGGCGCGGAGCTCGACATCTTCGTGCTCGACGACGACGTCGGCCCCGGCCTGCCGCTGTGGCTGCCGCGCGGCACCGTGATCGTCGAGGAGCTCGAGCGCCTGGCGAAGGAGATGGAGCTGAAGGCGGGGTACAAGCAGGTGCGCAGCCCCCACCTCTCGAAGGAGCAACTCTTCCTGAAGAGCGGCCACCTGCCGTACTACGAGGATTCGATGTACCCGGCCATGGAGGTCGGCGACACGCGCTACTTCGTCAAGCCCATGAACTGCCCGTTCCACCACAAGATCTACGCCGCCCGGCCGCGCTCCTACCGCGACCTGCCGCTGCGGCTCTCCGAGTACGGCACGTGCTACCGCTACGAGGATTCCGGCGCGCTGATGGGTCTGATGCGGGTGCGGTCCATGCAGATGAACGATGCCCACATCTACTGCACCGAGGACCAGTTCGAGTCGGAGTTCCTCAAGGTGATCGACCTCTACCTGGCGTACTTCGAGCTGTTCGGCATCGCCTCGTACACGATGCGCCTGTCCAAACACGCGCCGGCCGGACTGGGCAAGAAGTACGTCGACGAGCCCGAGCTCTGGCTGAAGACCGAGGCGATGGTGCGCCGCGCGCTCGAAGACGCCGGGATCCCGTTCTTCGAAGCCGACGACGAGGCCGCGTTCTACGGACCGAAGATCGACGTGCAGATCACCAGCGCGATCGGTCGCGAATTCACCTTGGCGACGAACCAGGTCGACTTCGCCCAGCCGGGACGGTTCGACCTGACCTACGTCGACGAGCACAACCAGAAGCGCACGCCACTCTGTCTGCACCGGGCGCCGCTCTCCACCCACGAGCGGATGGTGGGCTTCCTCATCGAGCACTTCGCCGGCGACTTCCCGCTGTGGCTGGCGCCCGAGCAGGTGCGCATCGTGCCGATCGCCGACCGCCACGTGGCGCCGGCCGAAGCGCTCCTAGCCCGCTTCGCGGCCGCCGGTCTGCGCGCCGAGGTCGACGCCAGCAACGAACGCATGCAAGCCAAGATCCGCGACGCGGAGCTGTACAAGGTCCCCTACGTGGTGATCCTGGGCGACCAGGAGGTGGCCGACGACGTCGTCGCGTTCCGGAGCCGGCAAGAGCCGGAACGCCGCGGCGTGGCCGCCGCGGCGTTCGTCGAGCATCTGTCCGAGCACGCCCGCGCTCGGACGTTGAAGGTACCGCCGATCGCGGTCTGAGGCGCGTCCGGCCCCGCCGGGCGCGCCCGCTCAGACCGGACGCGACAGGATCGTCACCTTCTGCAGGTGGTCGGGCTTCGCGCCGCCCGGCCGACTCGGGTCGATGCGGGTGAGCGCGTCGAGGACCTCGTGTCCTTCGATCACGCGCCCGAACACCGCGTGCTTGCCATCGAGCCATGGTGTGGCGGCGAAGGTGATGAAGAACTGCGAACCGTTGGTGCCGGGGCCGGCGTTCGCCATCGACAGCACGCCGGGCTCGTCATGACGCAGGTCGGCGTGGAACTCGTCGGCGAAGCGGTACCCGGGACCGCCCCGACCGGTCCCGGTGGGGTCGCCGGTCTGGGCCATGAAGTCCTCGAGGACGCGATGGAACGGGACGCCGTCGTAGAACTTGTGGAGCGCCAGGAAGACGAAGTTGTTGACCGTCTTCGGGGCGCGATCCTGCTCGAGGTCGACGACGATCGTGCCGCGCTCGGTCTCGATCGCGGCGCGGTAGTCGGTGCCGGGTTCGAGCACGTCGGTGGGCGCCGAGAACTCCTGGACGGGCGCGTCGCTCAGGTGGGGCACGGGCTCGAAACCGGTGGTCGCTGGGGTGGTCATGGGGATCCTCTCGGGGTCAGGGACGGGGGTCATTCGCGGGGGCGCGCGACGACGGTCACGCGCTCCATACGATCGGGGAAGGGGAAGAAGCCGGCGGCGGGCTGGCCGTCGACGCTGCCGATCGCGACGCGCGCACCGGCCACCTCGACGCTGGGGCCAGGCACGGGGGGCGCACCGAGCGTGGCGGTGAGGGCCTCCTCGAGGGTGCCTTCGCCCTCGAGATCGATGCCCTGCGCCCGCACCTCTTCGACGGGGTCGCTGAGCAGCGCGAAGACCGAGGGTTGCTGCGGATCGACGCGCGTGATCTCGTCCAGGGTCTCGAGGCCCTCGGTCACGCGTCCGAACACGGTGTGCGCGCCGTCGAGCCAGGGGGTCGGCACGAACGTCAGGAAGAACTGGCTGCCGTTCGTGCCCGGTCCGGCGTTGGCCATCGACAGCACCCCCGGAGCGTCGTGGGTGAGGTCGTCGACGATCTCGTCGGCGAACTGGTACCCGGGCCCGCCGGTGCCGGTCCCGGTGGGATCGCCCGTCTGGGCCATGAAGCCGTCGAGCACCCGATGGAAGACGATGCCGTCGTAGTAGTGGTGGCGCGCGAGGAAGACGAAGTTGTTGACCGTCTCCGGCGTGGCGGTCTCGAACAGATCGACGACCATCGTTCCCGCCGTCGTCTCGAGGACGGCCGCGTAGTCCAGGCTCGGATCGAGCACGTCCTCGGGCGCCTCGAAGGCGATGCGGCGCTCGTCGACGAGCGGCGGCACGACCTCGAAGCCCTCCGGCACGGGGACGTCGCCGAGCGCTTCGGACGCCTCGGGTTCCGTCGGCGCAGCGTCCTCGCCGACGTCGGGGGCGGTCGCTGCCGGTTCGTCCTCGGCGGGTGGGTCGGCGTCGGCTCCCGCGGCATCGTCGGCCCCGGCTGCCGGTTCGTCGGCGACGGGGTCGTCGGGCGCGGGTTCGTCGGCGACGGGGTCGTCGTCGACCGCTTCGTCGGCGACCGGCGCATCATCGACGGTCTCGTCGTCCGAGGCCGCGTCGTCGAGCGCCTCGGCGTCGACCGCGGCGGCCTCCGTCGACGGTTCGTCGGCGCGGGCGGCCGACGTCGGAAGGGTCGTCTCGGCCGCTCGAACCGGTTCGCGCCCCGTCCACCAGACGAGCGTGAGGACGAGGGCGATGATCACGAGGGCGGCTGCGGCCAGGGCGTAGGGGCGCTTCATGCGCCCCTGCCGGACATGGCGAAGGGGGTGGAAGTCATGAGGCGCAGTCTACGCGCCCGTCACCCCGATGCCCGTCGGCCGGTATCGTGCAGGGGTGAACTTCAACGACCTGCTCCGCTCGCTCGTCGAACGTGGCGCTTCCGACCTCCACCTCCACGTGGGTCTGCCCCCCCTGGCGCGCTTGCACGGCAAGCTGGCGCCCGTCGGCGACGCGAAGATCGGCCCCGCCTTCACGGAGAAGCTGGTCGAAGCCATGTGCGACGACCGACAACGGGCGACGTTCGACGAGCGGCACCAGGTCGACCTGGCCTACAGCGTCCCGGGCATGGGCCGCTTCCGTGTGAACCTGTTCCGTCAGCGGGGCAGCGTCAGCGCCGTCTTGCGCATCATCAGCTCGGACGAGGCGCTGCTCGAGATGGTGAACCTGCCGCAGGAGACGATCGACTACTTCCGCGACCAGGAGAAGGGCATCGTCCTCGTGACCGGCCCGACCGGCTCGGGCAAGTCCACGACGCTCGCGCGCATCGTCGACGAGATCAACCGGGTCCACAGCAAGATGATCGTGACGGTCGAGGACCCGATCGAGTACCTGCACAAGTCGAAGCGCTCCGCGATCGTGCAGCGGGAGGTGGGTGTGGACGCGCACTCCTTCTCGGACGCGCTCATCGCCGCCATGCGTCAGGACCCCGACGTGATCATGATCGGTGAGATCCGCGACCATCTCACGGCCGCCGCGGCGCTGTCGGCGGCCCAGACGGGCCACCTCGTGTTCGCGACGATGCACACGCAGGACGCCGCACGGACGATCAACCGGATGATGGAGCTGTTCCCGCCCGACGAACGCGAGACGTCACGCATCCTCTTCGCCGAATCGCTGGTGGGCATCGTGTCGCAACGCCTGCTGCCCAAAGCGGGCGGCGGCGGACGGGTGGCGGCGATGGAGATCCTGAAGGGGACCCTGCGGATCCGTGACCTGATCAAGGACGAGCAGCGCACGGGCGAGATCTACGACGCCATCCGCGACTCCCGCATGGACGGCATGCAGCTGTTCGACGACCACTTGGCCGAGCTCTATGCGACCGACCAGATCTCCTACGACACCGCCATGCACGCGGCCACCTCCGCGCAGCAGTTCAAGCTCGCGGCCACGCAGGTCGACGTCGAGCGCGGTCGTCCCACCGTCACGCAGTGGGGCTAGCGAAAGCGGGGCTAGCGCGAGGCCCAACGGCCGACGACGTGCCGGAGTTCAGAACGGCACGTCGCTGACGAGCGGCTGGGGCGCGGCCTGACCGTTGGGCCGGCCGCCGTACGCAGGTCGCCCGCGGTCGGCCAGCCACGGCCGGACGTCGACGCCGACCGCGGTGGTGAGCCACGGGCAGGCGGATTCGAGCTCCGCCAACGCGCCGGTGTCCACGCGCACCCCCTCGGGTGCGAAGTGCACCAGGCCGTCTGCGGAGCGGAACCGCAACTCGACCGGCGTGCGTCCCGCGTGGGCATCGAGCAGCGAACGGAGCTCGATGAGCTGATGCGCGCCCAGGCCGTCGAGGTCGAAGCGGAGCACGGCGAGCTCGGGGACCTGGGCGCGCCCCTCGGGGCGGTCCCAGCGGACCAACCGCTCGGCCACCAGTCGTAGCGCGTCACCGTCCTCGCTCACCTCGCACACGACCACCACCGGCGCGTCCGCCTCGAGCAGCCCGGCGATCTCGTCGTAGACACGGCTGAACGCGACCACCTCACGCGCTCCGGTCTCGTCGGACACCTCGAAGCGCGCCATCATCGTCCCCTTGCGGGTCGGGCGCTTGACGATCGAGCGCAAGAGCCCTGCCAGCGCCACCCGGCGCCGTCCACCCGGCACGCCGTCGTCGCCCGCCGACGCCTCGCGCCACCACGCCTCGACGCCGTCGACGCGGCACGTCGCGGACTCCGGCAGGCCCGGGTACTCGGCCATCGGGTGACTCGACAGGTAGAGGCCGAGGGCCTCCTTCTCCATGCGGAGCAGCTCGAGCGCGGAGACCGGCTCGGCGGCGTCCAGCGCGGGCGGCGCCACCTCTTGGGCACCGAACAGGCCGTGCTGACCCAACGCCGCCTGTTCGCGTTGCGAGGCCCCCCAGCGGGCGGCCGTCTCGAGGTGCGCGAGCAGCGTCGCGCGGTCGCCGAGGGCGTCGAACGCACCGGCTTTGACGAGGGACTCCAGCGCGCGCTTGTTCACCACGTGGGCGTCGACGCGGCGGCAGAAGTCGTAGAGGTCGCGGAACGCGCCTCCGACCCCACGTTCCCTGAGCACGTGATCGACCGCACCGTCGCCGACGTTCTTGACCCCGTACAGGCCGAAGCGCACGACCTCGCCGTCGGGCGTGAAGTCGCCGTTCGAGGTGTTGATGTCGGGGGGCAGGACGTCGACCCCCATCCGGCGGGCGTCGGCGACGTACTCGGCCACCTTGTCGCTGTTGCCGCGCTCGACGGTCAGGAGGGCGGCCGCGAACGCGACCGGGTAGTGGGCCTTGAGGTAGGCCGTCTGGAACGACAGCATGCCGTACGCGGCCGAGTGCGACTTGTTGAAGCCGTAGTTGGCGAACTTCTCGAGCAGGTCGAAGATGCGGTTGGCTTCGACCTTGGGGATGCTCCGCTCGCCGGCGCCCGCCTCGAAGCGAGCCCGGTGGCGTTCCATCTCGGCGACCTTCTTCTTGCCCATCACGCGGCGCAGCAGGTCGGCCTCGCCGAGCGAGTAGCCGGCCACCGCCTGAGCGATCTGCATGATCTGTTCTTGGTAGACGGGGATCCCATAGGTCTCGGCCAGGATGGGGGAGAGCAGCGGCGCCGCGGTCGGGACGTCGTCGAACGTCACCGGCTCTTGACCGTGATGGCGCCGGATGTAGGCGGGGATGTTCTCCATCGGGCCCGGGCGATAGAGCGCCGAGACGGCGATGAGGTCCTGGATGCGGCGCGGTTTGAGCTTGCGCAGCGTGTCCACCATGCCCGGCGATTCGAACTGGAACACGCCGGCCGCGTCGCCGCGCGACAGCAGCTCGAAGGTGGGCGCGTCGTCGATGGGGAAGGTGTCGGGATCGAGGGTGACGCCGTGCGCTTGCCGCACGATCCGCACCGCGGCCTCGATGAACGACAGCGTCCGCAGACCGAGGAAGTCCATCTTGATGAAGCCGAGCTCCTCGACCGACCCCATGTCGTACTGGCACACGATGGGGCCGTCGCCGCTGCGGAAGACGGGCGCGAGGTCGGTGACCGGATCGCGCGCGATGATCACGCCGGCGGCGTGGACCGACGCGTGGCGCGTCAGACCCTCGAGCTGCATCGCCACGTCCACGTACGGTTTCGCACCGGCCCCGTAGAGGTCGCGCAACTCGGGGATCTCCTCGAGCGCCTGTTGGATCTTGACCGACCGGCCGAAGACGAGGGGGATGAGCTTCGAGACCTTGTCGGCGTCGGCGAAGGAGGCCTCCATCACGCGGGCGGCGTCCTTGATGGCGGCGCGCGAGGCGAGGGTCCCGAAGGTGGCGATGTGGGCCACGCGGTCGTCGCCGTACTTCTCGCGGACGTAGTCGATGACCTCGTTGCGGCGCAGGTCGGAGAAGTCGATGTCGAAGTCGGGCATGGAGACGCGATCCGGGTTGAGGAAACGCTCGAACAGCAGCCCGTACGCCAGCGGATCGATGTTGGTGATCCGCAGCGCGTACGCCACGATCGAGCCGGCACCCGAGCCCCGGCCGGGGCCGACGGCGATGCCGTGGTCCTTGGCCCAACCGATGAAGTCCGCAACGATCAGGAAGTAGTCGGGGAAGCCCATGGCGACGATGACGCCCAGCTCGAACTCGCACCGCGCCACGATGTCGATCGCCACGGGGTCGACGCCACTGCCCGTCAGCGCGTCGAGGTGCGGCGTCTCGTAGCGGTCGTAGACCTCGCCCTCGGCCTTCGGCCGGCGGCCGCGATCGGCGTGACGAGCCAGTCGGTGCCAGACCTCGTCGAGGGGGACGACGTGTGACGGAGCGTCAAAAGACGACGCTCCGTCACCCACGCTGCCGTCGGCGGCCGCCAGGTAGGTGCGCCAGAACGCCTCGTCGACGTGAGCCGGGTAACGCCGGCCGAGGCCCTCGTACGCCTGGACGCGCAACTGCTCGGCGAGCGTGCGCCCGGGCGGCAGCGGCAGTTCGGGCATCTGGTAGACGCGTCGGTCGCCGATCGGCAACTCGAGCGTGCAGCGCTCGGCCACGACCATCGTGTTCGCCAAGGCGTTCGGGTACGCCCGCTCGGGGATCGCCAGCGCCATCTCGGCGGGTGTCTTGACGTAGAACTCGTCGCACGGGAACCGGAACCGGTTCGGGTCCGAGAGCACGGTCTTCGTCTGGATCGCCAGCAGGGCCTCGTGGGCACGGGCGTCCTCCTTGCGGACGTAGTGACCGTCGTTGGTGGCCACCATGGCGACGCCGTACCGGTCGGCGAACGCGCGCAGGATCGGGTTCAGCTCCTGCTGCTCGGCGAGACCGTGGTCCTGGAGCTCGATGAAGTAGTCGTCGCCGAACAGCCTCAGGTACCGCTGCAGCACGAGCTCGCCCGCGTCGGGGCCGACGTCGAGGATCGTGCGCGGCAACTGCGCGCCCAGGCAACCCGAGAGCGCGATGACACCCTCGTGATGCTCCTCGAGCAGCTCGAAGTCGATGCGCGGCTTCATGTAGAAGCCCTCGAGGAAGGCGCGGCTCGAGAGCTTGCACAGGTTGCGGTACCCGGTGAGGTCCTTGGCCAGGAGCGTCAGGTGGAAGTTGCCGCCGTCGAGCTTCGAGTCCGGGCGCCGCTTCTCGAAGCGCGAGCCGGCGGTCATGTACGCCTCGAAACCCACGATCGGCTTCACGCCGGCGGCGACCGCCGCCTTCGTGAACTCGACCGCACCGTGCAGGTTGCCGTGGTCGGTCATCGCGACCGCCGCGTCGCCGGGCGTGACCTCCTTGACCCAGGCCATCAGGTCCTTGATGCGCGCCGCGCCGTCGAGGAGGCTGTAGGCCGTGTGCTGGTGGAGGTGGGCGAAGCGGGTGGGGGAGCCAGCGTCCATGTCGGCATGCTAACGCGCGGGCCGGAGCCCACCGGGCGTGCGCCCGACCGCAGCGAATCGCGTCTGGGAAGCGCCCCAGGAACGTCTTCCGCGCGTTGACACCACCCCCGGCCGACGTGGTATCTTTCGCGAGCTTGGCGCCGTAGCCAAGTGGTAAGGCAGAGGTCTGCAAAACCTCCATTCACCGGTTCGAATCCGGTCGGCGCCTCCACCCGCTTCCGGACCCACCCGGACGGCGTCCCCGCAAGACCGCACAGGCGCGTAGCTCAGTGGGAGAGCGCTACATTGACACTGTAGAGGTCGCCAGTTCAATCCTGGCCGCGCCTACCAACGATGAGAACCCCGTCGCCGACGGGGTTCTCATCTACTGGCCACGGTCGCTCCCACGATGGGCGGCGGGGGTCGGCGACGACCGTGACGCACGCGCGGGCGTGGGGACGGAAGCTCACGAGGGCACATGCTTCGGGTGCCTCGGACCGGGAACGAGGCGCGGTGCTTGGTAGAGGAGGCCCGGCCTAGGTTCGGACGAGGTTCGGACGAAGGCCGCCGACGTCGATCGCACGTCTTCGTCGGGGATCGGCTTCAGCCCGCGACCACCTCGGTCACGAACCGTGGCAGCTTCGGGGCCGCGAGCCCCATCCCCTCGAACAACCCGTCCGGCAGCGCCAGGTCACCCACGAACAGTCGACCCACGTTCTCGCCGGGGGCCGCACCGCGCTTCGGCAGACCGATCGCCAGCGTCATGGTGGCGTGCACCACGTCGCCGGGCACGTCGCCGTCGTCGGACATGAGGCCAGTGGGCACGTCGAGCGAGACGATGCAACTGCCCTGGGCGGCCAGCTGGTTCACGACCGTGATCACGTCGAGCGTGCGCCCCCGGGGCGGGCCTTCGAGGTTGGTCCCGATGGCGGCGTCGATCACACAGGCGAACTTCATCTTCGGCAGGCTCGTGCGCACCTTCACCGACTCGTAGTGGCGGAGGTGCTCGAGCTGCTCCTTCGGCGTGCCCGAGTAGTTCTCGGCCTCATGCGTGGGCACGACCCAGACACGACGACCGCGCGCGGCGAGCAGACGCGCTGCCGCCAAGCCGCCGGAGCCGTTGTTGCCCCGGCCTGCCACCACGAGCACGGTGCCGTCGGGCGCCTCGTCCTCGACCAAGGCGACCAGGTTGCGGGCCGTGTGCTCGACGAGGAGGCGGCTGTCGAGCCCGAACTTGCCGGTCGCCAGCATGATCAGCTGCTGCATCTGGGAACCGGTGACACGTGGGACGACGTCCCAGGAGACGGTCGGGAAGCCCATCGGAACCTCCTCAGCCCGCGACCGCGTCGGTCTGTTCCGACAGGTCGGCGGTGCTGTACACGTTCTGGACGTCGTCGAGCTCTTCGAGCGCTTCGAGGAACGAGACGACGCGGTCGGCCTCTTCGGTCGAGAGCTCCGTCATCGTCTGCGGCACCTTCGTGAGCTGGCTCAGGTCGGGCTCGATCCCGACGCGTTGCAGGGCCTCGACGACGGTGTAGAGATCGGTGGGTGGTGTGTACACGACGGTGCTCTCCTCGTCGACCTCGATGTCGTCCGCACCGGCCTCGATCGCCGCTTCGGCGACCGCCTCGTCGGTTCGGGACACCACCACCACGCCCTTCGTCTCGAACTGCCATGCGACGCTGCCCGAGAGGTTGCCGCCACGCTTCGTGAACACGTGTCGGACCTCACCGGCGGTCCGGTTGCGGTTGTCGGTGAGGGCTTCGACCAACACGGCCACGCCTCCGGGTCCGTACCCTTCGTAGAGCACCGTCTCGAACGTGGTGCTGCCGTCGGCACCGCCGAGCGCGCGCTCGATGGCGCGATCGATGTTGTCGACCGGCACGTTGTCCGACTTCGCGCCCGCGAGGGCGTTCTTGAGCGGGAGGTTGGCCGAGGGGTCGCCGCCTCCGCCTTCACGCACCGCGCTCTGGATGGCGCGGATGTGCTTGCTGATGACCTTGCCCCGCTCCTTGTCGTTCACGGCCTTCTTGCGCTTGATCTGCGACCATTTGCTGTGGCCTGCCACGTCGCCTGCCTTCCGTCGCGGTTCGAGGCAGCGAAGGAGGGTCCTCCGCTACCTCGAGCCGCGTTCGTATGACGACATTGTACCCCAGGGCACGCGTGGCACGGGACCGCCTTGCGCGTTCAGCGGCGCTGCACCTCGAACGAGGTGTCGATGACGCTGGCGCCGTCGATGCCGGCGAGGTCCTCGGCGATCGCTGCGGTCCAGTCGTCGAGGCCCTGGAGGCCCTGGTACGTGGCGCGCGTGCGCTGCGGGCTCAACTGCGCCTTGACGCGCCAGGTGCCGACGGGCTCGCTCGCTTCGATGCGCTCGCCGGCGGAGGCGCCGGGGGGTGGCACGATGGTCTGCTGACCGGCGCTCACGCGCTCGTTGCGCACGAGCACCTCGACGCGGCCGTTGGGCGCCATCGCGCTGATCGTCAAGAAACCGTCGTCGCGTACGCGGGTCCGGAACGCGATGACCGAGCCCGGGTAGATGGTGTTCGGGACGACGTCGAGCCCCACGAAGCCGGCGTCGGACGGCAGCCGCACGTCGGGGGTGGGCCGCGTGGGTCGCTCGGTCTCGATGGGCGGCACCGGACGCGTCGGCCGGGCGTCGGCGACGGTGTTCGGGTCGAAGGTCACCGTGCACGCCGACAGCGTGAACACGAGGAGGAGGCCGAGGACGAGCGAACGGTACGGGCGGGTCATGTCGAGCCTCCGGGAGGGGGTGCGATGCGAGCCGAAGCGTTCAGCGGCGGATGTCGAACCGGGTCTGGGCCACGTCGTCGAAGGTGAAGCCCGTTCCGGACAGTTCGAGCCGGATGGCGGCCGTCCACTCGTCGGTGCCGCGGCGACCGAGGAAGACGACCCGCTCCGGCGTGCGCTCGGTGGTGAAGTGCGCGCGGACCACGTGCAGGCCCGTGGGTGGCGCGGCGACGAACGGTTGCCGGGCCGACAGACCGGCGAGGAACTCGACCCCGCGGCCGGTGACCGGCAGGTTGCGGGCGAAGGTGTACACGGACCCGTCCGGATCGAGGGCGGTGAGGGTCACGTACCCCGGCCGGCTGGTCTCGATGCGGAACGTGATCCGCTCGCCGATCTCGTACGTGGCGCGGGTGCTCTCGAAGCTCTCGATGACGGCGGGGCGACCGACCACGGGGCCGTCGCTGGGAACGATCGTGATCGTGCACGCCGCCAGGAGGGCGACGAGGACGAACGCGGACAAAATCGGCGGTACGAGACGGCGGGTCATGGTGCTCCTTCCGGGTCGGTCGCGAGCGACCCCCGCGCACGAGCGTAGCGCTCGCCGTCCGCGACGTCGGTGAGACGCACCTCGTCGGCGCTCATCGTCGGTTCACGACCGACGCGGCGCTCAGGGGACCTCGGTGATGCCACGATCGTAGGTCGTCACGAGGTAGGGGAGGCTGGTCTGGTGGTAGCGACCGCGGTCGTCGTACCAGTAGACGTAATCGCCGGCGGCGTCCTCGGTGCCGTCGTCCGAGCGGGCGCTCGCGCGGGTGACCTTGCCGTCGACCAGGCCTTCGAAGACGGGCTCACCGGTGATCGTGTAGACGGTGATGTACATCCGTACGTTCGTGAAGTCCTGGATGCTGCGTCGGATGCGGTTCTGCGTCTCGTTCCGGCAGGCGGCCAGCCCGAAGACGAGCAGGAGGACGATCGTCAGGTAGGTCAAGACGCGACGGGTGCGTGGGTTCATGGGTACCTCCGTGGGGCTTGCCTTCGTGGGGCTCCGGCCCTTCACCGAAGCGTAGCATCACCCACGTTCGCCATACCTGAGTCGACTACGCTCACATCTGTTAGACTGCCGCCGTGTCCGTGCGTACGAACGACCCGTACGAAACCCTCGGCGTCGACCGCGGCGCCGATGCCGAGACGGTGAAGCGGGCCTTCCGGGAGCGTGCGCTGCGCGACCATCCGGACCGTAACCCGGACGATCCCGCGGCCGAGGAGCGCTTCAAGCGAGCGTCGGAGGCGTACGCCACCCTGCGCGACCCCGAGACGCGGCGGCGCTACGACGCGTACGTCGCGGCCGGGGGAGACCGGTACGACCCGGGCCGTGGCGGTCCCGTCCCGCGCCCCGACTTCGGCACCGTCGACTGGCGGTCCGTGTTCCGAGAGGCCGACGTGCCCATCGACTGGGGCCGCGGCGGCGCCATGCCCACCACCGGCCACGTCGTGTTCGACGTGTTGTTCCACAACGTCGCGCGCGTCTTCCGTCAAGCGGGTCTGATCCGTGGAGAAGACCGGACGCTGTCGTTGCGGCTCGACCTGGCGACCGCCCGCGCCGGGGGGACGCGCCGCGTGAGCGTGACCGGTCCGATCGCCTGCAGCGCCTGTCACGGGGTGGGCGGCCCGTGTCCGACCTGCGGCGGGGACGGCGTCCTGCGCGGCGGCCTCGACGTCGACGTGCGCGTGCCCAAAGGCGTCCGACCGGGGCAACGGCTGCGGCTGCAGGGGCTCGGCGGGCCGGGCCGACCGCCCGGCGACGCCTATGTCGTCCTCGACGTGGCCCTGCCCCTGGGCGTGCGGCGCGAGGGCCATGACCTGGCGACCGACCTGTACGTGACGCCGGCGGAGGCCACGCATGGCGTCGAGGCCGAGGCGGCGGGCGCGAAGGTGATCGTCCCTGCCGGCGTGCGAGACGGTCGGGTGATCAGGATCGCTGGCGGCGGTCTCGGCGGGGGTGCACTCCTCGTGACCGTCCACGTGGACGTCTGGCGCGGGGGCGCGCGATCGCTCACGGACGCGGCCGGCGGATGGTTGGCCGTACCGGTCGCCACCGCGCGCGACGCCTGGAAGCGACTCTTCGGGAAGGGAGGTCGACCGTGAGCGACCGCGATCACGACCACGACGCTCGAACCGACGGCGACGACCCCATCCGCGACAAGGACAAGCCGCTCTACGTCATCAGCGTGGCGGCGGAACTGGTCGACATGCATCCGCAGACGTTACGGCTGTACGAGCGGAAGGGCTTGATCGAACCGTCGCGTAGCGCCGGCAAGACACGCTTGTACTCCCAGCGCAACATCGAGCAATTGCGGGAGATCCGGCGGCTCACGCAGGAGCTGGGCGTGAACCTGGCCGGTGTCGAGGAGATCATCCGCTTGCGCCAGAAGCTCGACGTCTTGCAGGTGCGCATGGAGGAGCGGATCGACTCGCTCCAGGAGCGCCTCCAGCTCGAGCTGAAAGGTGCGCGAGCGCTGCCAGCGCAGGCCGGCGTGGCCGGTCGGGCACGCCCGAACGACGACGACTTGGTCGACGCGATGTCGGCGGCGATGGAGCAGGCGGAACGGGTCGAAGAGGCAGTCGAGGAGTCCGACGCGGCCCTGCGACGCGGTCTCGAACGCCTGCGCGACCGCGACTGAGCGCCGTCCTGGAGCAGCGAACCTGCGTGGTAGGCTCCGCGCCATGACCGGCGACCACCCGCAGCTACCCGTCCGAGATCCCGACGATCGGCTCCATGCGTACGTCGACGCGCACGCCGAGCGTCTGCTCTCGGAGCTCTTCGCGTTCCTCCGCATCCGTTCGGTGTCGACCGACCCCGAGCGCAGGGAGGACGTCCGCAGCGCCGCGACGTTCGTCGCCGAGGCGTTGCGCCGCGCGGGCCTCACCGCGGAGGTCCACGAGACCCGGCGCCACCCCGTGGTGACCGCGGTCTCGCCCCACGTCGCTGGCGCACCCACGGTCTTGGTGTACGGCCACTACGACGTCCAGCCCGCCGAGCCGCTCGAGCTCTGGCACCACGACCCGTTCGACCCCGTCGTCGAGAACGGCCAGATCCTCGCCCGCGGCGCCTCCGACGACAAGGGTCAGGTGTACGCGCACGTCAAGGCGGTCGAGGCGCTGCGCGACGTGCACGGCGAACTGCCGCTCAACGTCAAGTTCCTGATCGAAGGTGAGGAGGAGATCGGGAGCCCGAGCCTGGCTGCCTTCCTGGCCGATCGACGCGAATCCCTGGCCGCCGACGTGGCGCTCGTGTCCGACGGCGCGATGGTGGGCGCGGGCATCCCTACGATCACCTACGGTCTGCGTGGCCTCGCCTACGTCACGGTCCGCGTCCGGGCGGCGGGGCGCGACCTGCACAGCGGCGCCTACGGCGGCGGCGTCCCGAACGCGCTGTCGGCGCTCGTCGCCATGCTGGCGTCGCTCAAGGACGCCGACGGCCGCATCCGGGTCGAGGGCTTCTACGACGCGGTCGTCGACGTCAGCGCCGAGGAGCGCGCACGGTTCGCCGACGTGCCGTTCGACCGCGACGCGTTCATGGCCGACGCCGGCGTGAGCGCCACGCCGGGCGAACCCGGTTACGACCTGTTGGAGCGGCTCTGGGCACGTCCGACGCTGGACGTGCATGGGCTCGGGGGCGGTTTCACGGGTGCCGGCAGCAAGACGGTGATCGCCGCCGAGGGGCTCGCCAAGGTGAGTTGCCGGCTCGTGCCCGACCAGGACCCGGAGACGGTCGTCACGCAGTTGCGGCGCCATCTCGAAGCCGTCGCGCCCGCCGGGGTCGAGGTCGAGGTCACGACGGAAGGGCTCGGCGCGCCGGCCATCACGCCCCTCGACCACGAGGCGGTCCGACGGACCGCGGCCGCGCTCGAGCGCGTGTGGGGTCGCCCGGTCGTGTTCGCCCGCTCCGGCGGCTCCATCCCCGTGGTCGCGTTGCTCCAGGAAGCGCTCGGCGCGACCCCCGTGCTCCTCGACATGGGGCTCGAGGACGACCGGCTTCACGCTCCGAACGAGAAGTTCGAGGTGGTGAACTACCTGCAGGGTGTCCGAGCCAGCGCCGCCACCCTGACCGCGCTCGCCGAGCGCTGACGCCGTTCCGACGATGCGTCTCACGCAGCTGACCGTCTCCGGCTTCAAGTCGTTCGGGAACCGTGCCTCGGTCGAGTTCTCGCCCGGCGTCACCGCCATCGTCGGTCCCAACGGCTCGGGCAAGAGCAACCTGCTCGACGCCCTCAAGTGGGTGACCGGCGGGGGCCGCGCGCGCGAGTTCCGGGCCGAGTCGAAGACCGACCTGATCTTCCACGGGGCGGACGGCAAACGCGGCATGGGTTACGCCGACGTGGAGGTCGAACTGAGCGACGGCCGACGCACCGTCAAGGTGCGGCGCGACCTCGACCGCGACGGCACGAGCCGCCTGCGCCTCGATGGCCGCACCGCCCGGTTCCTCGACGTCGACGAGGCCCTGGCCGGTTCGGGCCTCGGCACCTCGGGCGTGGCGATGATCGGCCAGGGCGAGGTCGCCGGCGTGCTGATGGCGGACCCGGCCACGCTGCTGGGGTACGTCGCCGAGGCCGCCGGCGTCGCACGTCTGGCCGGGCGCCGCGAGCAGACGCAGGCACGCCTCGACACCGCGACGCTCCACCTGGCGCGGCTCGAGGACGTGCTGCTCGAGTTGCGGGAGCGGATCGAGCACCTGCGCCACGAGGCGGCCGCCGCGGTGCGCCACGCCGAGCTGGCGCGCGAAGCGCTCGTGTTGCGCGTGACCGCGGGCCATGCGCGCGTGAGCGCGCTGGAGGGGGAGGTCGACGGCCTGCGGCGTGACGCGGCCGCGGCCGAGCGCGCGATCTTGGAGGTGCGCGCAGCCGCCGCCGCCGCCCGCAGCGCCGCCGACCTCCTCCGCGGCGAACGGACGGTCGTCGAAGCGGCGTACCGCGACGTCCTCGCAGCGGCGGCCACGGCGCGCGGCGCGCTCGACCTGGCACGCGCCGAGGCCGGCCGTGTGGCCGAACGCTGCGAGACGCTGCGACGCACCCGCGACGGCGCGCTCGCCGAGGCGACCCGGCTCGAGAGCGAGCCCGCCCCGGTGGCACCCGACGCCGATCCCGTCGCCGCGAGCGCGGCGGCCGAAGCGGCGCGAACGACCGTGGCCGAGGCCGAGACGGTGCGCACGGCTGCGGAGGGCGCCGCCCGCGAGGTCGAGGGCAGCCTCGAGCGCATGCGCGCCGAGGCAGCGGCGGCCGAGCAGGCCTGGGCCGCGTACCGGGGTCGTCACGAGACCTGGACGCAGGAACGCGCCGAGGTGGAGCGAGAACGCGCCGACCTGGCCGCGCCGGAAGCCGCCGGCAGCGTCGAGGAACTCGCACGCGCGCTGGAAGCCTCGGGTGAACGCGTGCAGGCGGCCGACGCGGCGCTCGACCTGGCGCGGCGCGACCTCGAGACCGCGCACGCCCGCCACGCCGCGGCGCACGGTGAAGCGGCCGCCCGAGGCCGGGCGCTCGAGCGCTTGCGCGCGGCGTTCGACGCTCGTCGCGGCTACGCCCAGGGCCCACGCGCGGCGCTCACGTCGGGCGTGCCGGGCGTCCTCGGCAGCGTCGCCGACCTGTTGCGGGTGGAGGCTCCCTACGCGGCGGCGATCGCCGGGGCGCTCGGGCGCCGGGTCGAGTACGTCGTCGTCGACACCGCCGCCACGGGGGAACGCGTCCTCGCAGAAGTGCGCAGAGCGGGTGGCTGGGCGACGCTGCTGCCGCTCGACCTCCTGCGCTCGCCGCGCGGCGGCTTCGACGCGGGCTGGGGGGCGACCGAAGGTGTGGTGGCGCGCGCCGTCGACGCGGTCGACGTCGATCCCGCCTACCGATCGGTGGCGGAGGGGTTGCTGGCGAACACCTTCCTCGTGCGCGACCTGCCGTCCGCCACGGCGCTCGCACGCCGGCACCGGGATCGGCCCCGCCTCGTCACGCTCGACGGCGACGTGCTCGAGGCGACGGGCGCCATGAGCGGCGGTCGCCGGGCCGGCGCGGGCACCGTCCTCGGCCTCGGACGGGACCTCGAGGACGCCGAGAACGCCGCGAGCGAGGCGGTGACCCACGAGGCCGAGCTGCGCGCGCGGCTCGACGAGGCGCGCCAGCGGGTGCGCGAGGCCCAGGCGGCGGCCGAAGGCGAGCGGGCGGAGGCCGAGCACGACCGGGACGCGCACGCCGACGCCGTCCGCCTTGCCGAGCGTCTGGCGGAACGCCGTCAGGCCCTCGACCTGCGGGCCGCTCGCCTCGACGAAGCGCTCCAGGGCTTGGTGGCCCCGACGGTCACCGTCGATGCCGACGGGCTCGCCGGCCTCGAGGCGTCGACGGCCGCTGCACGCGCCCGTGCGCTCGAGGCGCGCGCGGCGTGGGAGCGGGCGGCGGAGGACGCGGCCCGGGCCGAGCGTGCGGCGGCGGTCGGGGTCGAGCGCTGGCGCGCGTACGAAGCGGCGCGAGAATCCCACGCCCTCGCCCTGGCACGGGCGGACACCCTCCGAACGGACGCCCGGAGGTACGACGAGGAGCTCGGCCGCGCGCAGGCCGACGCGGAGAGGGCGACCGCCGAGGTCGAGGTCGCCCGCGCCGCCCTGCCGACCGACGTCGAGGAGCGACGCGAGGCGCTCGAGACGCTCGACCGGCGGCTCGCGGAGGCCGAGGCGACGGCGCGGTCGCACACCGAAGCGCAAGCGCGCGCGGGGGAGACGTGGGAGGCAGGGCGCGTCGCCCTGGCCCGTCGCGAGGCGGCCCTGGAACTGGCCCTGGAGGAGCGCGCCGCGCTGCCCGAGGGCGTGGCGACCCTCGACCTGAGCGAGCGTGCGGCGCGCCATCGGCTGCGCGAGGTCGAGGCGGCCATCGAAGCGCTGGGACCGGTCAACCATCGGGCGGCCACCGACCACGCGTCCCAGGCCGAACGGCTCGCGGCGCTCGAGGACGAAGCGGCCCAAGCGGTCGAGGCGGTCGACCGGCTCGCGTCCACCCTCGAGACGATCGACCAAGAGACGAACGCGCGCCTGAGCACGGCGCTCGACGGCTTGCGACACGGCTTCGCCGAACACGTCCGCCAACTGTTCGGACCGACCGCCGTCGGCGCGATCGAGATCGAACACGAGGGACCCCGACCCGTCGGTCTGCGGATCGGGTTGCAGCCGCCGGGCAAGCGGACGCAGTCGCTGAACCTGCTGTCGGTGGGCGAGCGGTCGATGGGCGCGCTGGCGTTCTTGTTCGCGCTCATGGCGGGCGACGGTGGCGGTCTACCGATCGCGGTGCTCGACGAGGTCGATGCGCCCCTCGACGAGGCCAACATCCGTCGGTTCTGCGGCTTCGTGGAGTCGTTGGCGGCCTTGGGCACGCAGTTCGTGCTGATCACCCACCAGAAGGCCACGTTCGAGGTGGCCGACACGCTCTGGGGTGTGACGACCGAGGCGGGCGTCAGCCGGGTCTTCAGCCTGCGTCGCGACGACCCCCGGGTGCCGGCGAACGCGTGAGGGACACGGTTTCTAGCGTTTCTCGCGTGGCGCTGACGCGACGGGGGAGCGCGGGGAAGACCCCGCAACCGGCGAACGTCACGCCGTGCGCCCCTCGCGAGGGCCGGCGCGGGGGGACCCTCGGCCTTGCGCTGGGGGTCGCAGCACGGTCATGCTGAGGCCCGTACCGACGAAGGAGGTCTACCGTGGTCGATGAGCGTGTCCCGGCCTACGACCGGATCGGCGGCGCGGACGCCGTGCGCGCCCTCGTCGATGCGTTCTACGAGCGCGTGTTCGCGGACCCCGAACTCCGACCGTTCTTCGAGCATGCCGACGTGGCCCGCCTGCACGAGATGCAGCGCATGGTGTTCTCGATGGCGCTGGGCGGCCCCGTGAGCTACGAGGGCCTACCGCTGGCGCACGTGCACCGAGGTCGGGGTCTGACGCGAGAGCATTTCCAGCGCTTCATCGATCACCTGTTCGCCACGCTCGAGAACAGCGACGAGCTCGACGAGGCGGACCGGCGCGACATGATCGGCCGGATCAACACCTATGCGAGCGACATCCTGGGCGGCTACGGGGTCTCTGGCTAGCGGCGGTCCTGGCCGTGGGGCTTCCTCATCGGGTGCGAGTTTGATAAGTTGTCTTATCAAACGTCGGTGAATCCCACGCCGGAAGCGCCATGCGCGCCTCGAGGGTGTGGATCTGGCTTCGTCGTGAAGACCATCCAACGGCGGTGTCCGAGCCGGTGATCGCAGCGCATCGAACGCGATGCCTTCCGGCGTGCAACGAATGCGATTACACTTGCGCCCATACCTTTGTGTCATCGGGAGGTCAGGCGTTGTTGGACGCGACAGCCGTGAACCCGTACGTCTTGTGGCTCGGCGACGACGTCGCAAGCGATCCCCGCGTCGTCGGCCCCAAGGCCGCGCATCTCAGCGCCCTGGCCCGGACGTACCCGGTCCCGCCCGGGTTCTGCCTGACCGCGGACGCCTACCGATATGCCGAGCGCACCGACGGCCTCGACGGCGTTCTGAGCGAGTTGATCGCGGCCGCCTACGCCCGGCTCGTCGGCGGTAGCGCCTCACCCGGACCGGTCGCGGTCCGCTCCTCGGCGCTCGACGAGGACGGTCCCAGCGCATCCTTCGCCGGCCAGCACGAGACGATCCTCGGCGTCGTCGGTCTCGACGCGGTCCTCGAGGCCATCGCCCGCACCTGGGCGTCCCTCCGCAGCGACGCCGCTCTCACCTATCGGCGCGACCACGGATTGCCGCAGGACGGCCTCGCGCTCGCCGTGCTCGTCCAGCGTCTGGTCGTCGCGGACGCGTCCGGCGTGGCCTTCAGCGCCGACCCGGTGTCGGGTCGGCGCGATCGGATGGTCGTCAACGCCACGTGGGGCCTGGGCGAGAGCCTCGTCGCCGGCCACGTCACCCCGGACGGCTGGACGCTCGACAAGGCGGACTTCGACGTCGTGGAATCCCGTCCCAGCGAGAAGGAGAAGATGACGGTCTTCGCCGGTGACCGCACGCGAGAGTTGGCGGTACCGGCGTTCCTTCGCGCACGACCGGCGCTCACCGCCGTCCAACTCACCGCCGTCGCGACGCTGACGCGGAACCTCGAGACCTTCCAAGGATGGCCCGTCGACGTCGAGTTCGCCGTCACGGACGGCGAACTGTTCCTGCTCCAGTGCCGCCCGGTGACGGCGTTGCCGGATCCGACACCGCGCACGCTGGAGGCGCCGGACGATCCGCTCGGCGGGCTGCCTGCCCCGTGGCGAGAGGCCGAAGACGCGACGAGGCACTGGCGCAGCGACCGCATGCACTTCCCCGGCCCGACGACGGTCCTCGACTACGAGCTCGGCCGCATGGTCTTCGAGGAGGGACTGACCCACGGTGCCCGAACGTACGGCATCCCGGCCACGATCCACACCCGTCGCTTCTGGACGCACTTCTACTGGGGTCAGAAGCGGCTGGATCTCGGTGACGAGGAACGTGCGGCTTGGACCGCACGCGGCGAGATCGCCCATGCCGAGATCGAAGCGGGCCTGGAGAACGTCTGGACCTGGCGGTGGCGGCCCGAGATCGAGGCCCACCTGGCCTTCTGGGACGGCTTCGACCTGCAGGGCGCCGACGACGCGGAGCTCCTCGCCCACCTCGACGCGACCCGCGAGCGCTTGGTGCGCATCTGGCGCCTGCACTTCGAGATCGTCCTCCCCGGCGGTCGGGCGCGCGACGGGTTCGTGGCGCTGTACCGCGAGCTCTTCGAGGACGCCAGCGAGCTCGACGCCGCCCGCCTGATCCAGGGCCCGGCGACGCTGACGACCCGTGCCGGTGAGGCGCTCTGGGCGGTGAGGGACGCCGTCGAAGAGGTCCCTGGCCTCAGCGAGGCGCTCGTGGCCCTGCCGGCCGAAGACGTGCCGGCGGCGCTCCTGCGGCGTGACGACACCGGCGCCGTGCGCGAGGCCCTGGACGCCTTCCTGACCGACTTCGGGCGCCGCACGCTCTACCTGGCGCTGAGCGCCCCAAGCCTGTCGGAGGACCCGACCCCCGTCTTCGCCATGCTCCAAGACGCACTCCGACGACCCGAGCACGACGCCCGGGTGCGCCACGCGGAGGTCGCGGCGGAGAGCGAACGCAGGGTCGCAGCGACGCGCGAACGACTCCGCGGTTATCCCGAGCCCGTGCGGGCGGCGTTCGAAGGACGCCTCGCGGCGGGACTGGCGGCCTTCGTGGCCTCGGAGGACCACAACTTCCTGCTCGATTACGGCACCACGGCCGCCGTCCGCCGCGTCGTGCTCGAGGTCGGCCGGAGGCTCGCGGACGCCGGAGCCATCGGCGCCAAGGAGGACGTCTTCCACCTCGGTTGGGACGAGCTGCGCGCCACGTGGGCGTCTTCCCCGCGGCTCGATCGGCACGCACTGATCGCTGAACGCCAGAGCGAGCTGGGCGCCTTCGCGGACGTCGACCCGCCCGAGACGCTGGGAACACCGACCGACGCGGCGGCCGGCTCGGGTGACAGCTACGGCGGCCACCTGCCACGTGAGACCCGCGACCCCGACGTCCTCACCGGCACCCCGGGCGCGCACGGTCTGGCGCGCGGGCGTGCCAGGGTCCTACGCGACCTGCGCGACGCCGGTCAGCTGCGCCCTGGCGAGATCCTGGTGGCGACCACCACCTCACAACCCTGGACGCCGCTCTTCGGCATCGCGGCCGGCCTGGTGACGGACGCCGGCGGTGTCCTGAGCCACACGGCCGTCATCGCCCGCGAGTACGGGCTCCCTGCCGTCGTCGGTACGCGTGTGGGCACGCGCCGCATCCGCGACGGCATGCTGCTCGAGGTCGACGGGGACAAGGGGTCGGTGCGGATCGTCGAGAACGGGTGATCGAGGGCCGGACGTTTCCCACCGTCCTCCTGGCCGCGCTGTCGGCCAGCGTGCTGGCGCCGCTCAACTCGACGATGATCGTCGTGGCGCTCCCCAGCATGCTGTCCGACCTGGACGCGTCGCTCACGTGGGGAAGCTGGATCGTCATCTCCTACCTGGTGGCGATGGCGGCCGTCCAGCCGCTCGGCGGCGCCCTGGGCGACCGCTACGGACGCCGCCGGATGATGCTGCTGGGCCTGGGCGGGTTCGCGCTGGCGAGCGTCCTCGCCGCCCTGGCACCGAACGTCGTCGTGTTGGTGGTCGCCCGCACGCTGCAAGCGATCACGGGCGCCAGCGCGATCCCCAACGGCAGCGCGCTCGTCCGGACGCTCCTGCCGGCCACGTCGCAAGGACGCGCGCTCGGTCTGATCGGCGCGGGCGTCGGTGTGGCGGCGGCGCTCGGGCCACCGCTGGGCGGCTTCGTCACGGACCTGCTCGGCTGGCGCTGGATCTTCGCGGCCAACCTCGTCGTCCTCGTACCCGGCATGCTGTGGGTCGCCCGTCTTCCCCATCGGGGCGATCGACGGGCGTCCGCACCGTTCGACGTCGGCGGCGCCGCGCTCGTGCTCCTCACCCTCGTCGCCACGACCTCCGCGGCCACGGTCTGGCGCGTCCCGGGCGTGCCATGGCCCACGGCCGTCGTCCTGGCGATCGTGGCGGCCGCGGCGGGCTTCGCCCTGCGCCGTCACCTGCGGCGCTCCCCGGTCCCCGTGCTCGATCTCGGTCTGTTCTCGCGGCCGGGCTTCCTCGCGGCCGGGCTGTCGATCGCCTTCAGCAACCTCACGATGTACACGGTGCTGCTGGCGATCCCCGTCTTCCTCACGCAAGTGGTCGTCTGGGACGCCAGCGACATCGGGTTGCTCCTCGCGGGCATGTCGGTGCTGATGATGGTCTTCGGGCCCATCGGCGGCTGGCTCTCGGACCGCTACGGGCGCCGAGGACCTGCCCTGGCCGGGACCCTCGTCGCGGCGGTCGGCACGTGGCCGCTCGTCACCATCGCGGACGGCTGGGCGTGGTCCGGCTACCTCGGAGCGCTCGTGGTGATCGGCACGGGCATCGGCCTCGCCTCGGCGCCGGTCTTCGCGGCCGCGATGCAGGCCGCCCGCACGGGTGCCGCGGGTCAAGCGGCCGGACTCTTCTCGACCATGCGCTACCTGGGAAGCATCCTGGGCACGGCCGTGATGGCGGCGATCCTGGGTGGCACACCGGCTCAGGGGTCGTTCCGCGTCCTCTTCGCCGTCTTGGGCACGTCGGCGCTCATGGCGGCGGTGGCGTCGGCACGTTTGCCGCACGGTGTCCGACCGTCCCTCGAGACGGAAGACGCTGCGCCCCACCCGCCGCCCGGCGGCGCGACTTCTCGGTGACGATCGGGCCGGGTCTCGGTCCGCGTCTGGCTACCCCGTGGGCTCAGATCTCCGTGTCGTCCGTCACGTCCATGATCCACGTGAGCCCACGCATCATCGCGGGGAACCCGATCGTGGTGGCCGCCAGGAACGCCACGTGCCGCAGGTCGGCGAGGCCGATCCCGGCCGCGAGCGCCTGCCGAGCGTGGCTGTGGGTGGCGCCCTCCGAGGGGCTCGCGAGCGCGATGGCGAGCTTGACCAGCCGACGTTCACGATCGCTCAGGGGCCCGGCGTCGTGGGCCTCCGCAGCGAAGCGCTCGTAGGCCGCGATCATCTCGGGCTGGTCGTGCTGCAACTGGAGATACGGTACGGGTTTCGCCATGAAGACCCTCCCAACGTGCCGCCCGATGGAATGGTAACAGCGCAGCGAAGGCGCTACGTCCCGGCCGAGGCGCGCGCCGCGGACGGATCCCGCCGGCCGGGTACGATGGGGCCACGAGCGGAGGGTGGGCATGGCCATCACGATCCCGACACGCGAGGACCCCGCCGACGGAGCGGCGTTCGCCGATTTCGTCCGCCGCTTCCCTGGCTACGAACGGGGCGCCGTCCTCGACACGGAGCGAGACGTCGACTTCGGCCGGTTGGACCTCCGCGGCGACGTCTACCTCGATTACACGGGCGCCGGTCTCTACGCCGAGTCCCATGTCCGCGAGCACCTCGACCTCCTGTGTGGGAACGTCTTCGGCAACCCGCACTCGTCGAACCCGACGTCCGCGGCGATGACCGCGCGGGTCGAGCGGGCGCGAGCGGCGACCCTCGCCCACTTCCGGGCCGACCCGGACGAGTACGTCGTGGTGTTCACCGCCAACGCCAGCGCCGCCCTGAAGCTGGTGGGCGAGGCGTACCCCTTCGGTCCCGGCGGCACCTTCTTGTTGACGTACGACAACCACAACTCGGTGAACGGGATGCGCGAGTTCGCCCGGGCGCGCGGGGCCGAGGTCGTCTACGCTCCGGTCCGTCCCCCCGACATGCGGCTGGATGACGACGCCGTGCAGCGCGCGCTCGACGTCCCCTCGCACGGTCCCGGTCGTCTCTTCGCCTTCCCCGCCCAATCGAACTTCTCCGGCGTGACGCACCCCCTGTCGTGGGTGTCCGTCGCGCAGGAACGCGGTTGGGAGGTCCTGCTCGACGCGGCTGCGTTCGCGCCCACCAACGTCCTGGACCTGACGGCCGTCCACCCGGACTTCGTCTCCCTGTCGTTCTACAAGATGTTCGGGTACCCGAGCGGGGTCGGCGCCCTCCTCGCGCGCCGCACGGCGCTCGGCAAGCTCCGACGCCCCTGGTTCGCCGGCGGAACGATCAGCTACGCCTCGGTGGCCACGGGCCGCTACGACCTCCAAGAGGGGGCGGAGGCCTTCGAGGACGGCACCTGCAACTACCTCGGCCTGGCCGCCCTCGAGGGCGGGCTGCGACGACTGGCCGACGACCGGCTCGCGGCGGTCCACGAGCGCGTCATGAGCCTCACCGGGTGGACGCTCGAGCACTTCGATCGCCTGCGGCATCCGGCCGGCGGTCGCGCCGTCGAGGTGTACGGACCGATCGACACGACCGCGCGTGGCGCCGCGATCGCCTTCAACCTGATCGACGAGGACGGTGCCCTCGTCGATCATCGCGAGGTCGAACGGCGCGCCAACGACGCCCGCATCTCGCTGCGGACCGGTTGCTTCTGCAACCCGGGTGCGGGCGAGTCAGCCTTCGGCATCACCGGCGAGGAGCTCGCGAGCTGCTTCGAGACGCACGACCGCATGACGATCGACACCTTCCGCGACTGCGTCGACCCGAAGGGTACGGGAGCGGTTCGGGTCTCGTTCGGCTGGGCCAGCACCTTCCGGGACGCCCAGGCGCTCGTGCGGTTCGTGGGCTCCTTCTCGTCGACCCGGTGAGGGGTTCGTCGCGTCAGGGGTCGACGTGGATCCGGATCGCGGCGCGGACCGACCGCCCGACGTAACCCAGACCGTTGGGCTCGAACGCCAGGGCAGCACCCTGCCCCATCCCGGGTAGGGCGTCGGGGAGCCGGAACAGTTCGATCGTGCGTCCGACGACCGCGTCCTCGATGCGCTGCCGGAACGACGCCACGATCCGTTCGAGCAGGCCCCGCGCGGCGGCCTCGAACGGTCGTAGGCGTCGGGGCATGGTGACGCTCAGCGCGATCGCCTCGATGCCGGTGAGGGTGATCGATGCGACGCGACCATCGGCGCGGAGCGTGTGCCCGATGACGACGTCCGCCGTCGGCACGGGCAACGACCACCAACCCCAACCGGTCAGCGGGGAACGGACCCCACCCTGGAGGTCACCGAACGACACCGTCGCGTGGGCCGTGGCGACACCGTCCACCACGTCGAGAACGGGCGTCGTGGCCGTGACGGTGCCGCGCACGCCGACCTCGAAGCGACCCTTGCCCGCCGAGCGTTCGAACGCATGGGCGAGCGGGGGCACTTCGGACGACAGCAACGCACCGACGGCCTCGCCCGACGCGATCGCGATGACCGATGCAGCGCCGGCCTCGCCTCGATGGAGGACCGCGAGGTCGGCTTCGGACGGTCGCATCGGCGGCCACGACCTCGCCGGCACCCCGCAGGCGCGCGCCGAAGGCCAGGGCCGGACCGCCGACGACCTCGAGGTCGGTGAGCTCGGCGGCAAGGCCCGTCGCGAACACGTGCGTGAGCGGTGGTAGGGACACGGCCGCGAGCGCGTCTCGCAGCGTCGGCACGACGCGGGCGTCGAGGACCCGGGCGAGCATGCGGTCCAGCGCGCGCGTCGAACCTGCACCTACGGCGAGGCGCGTCAGCCTGGGCGCACCCCCCTCGAGCGCCAGGCCGGCGGTCGCCCGCAGCGCCACCGTCCGCGCCACGCGGAGCGGCCCGAGCTTGGCCCGGACCTCGACCTGCCTGACGTCGACGACGACGTCGTGATCGGGAGCGTCCGGCACCAAGCGGGCGACGGGCGCCTCGAGCACGTCGAAGGCGTACGCGACACCGCCGAGGGCGCCGGCGCCGCGGAACCGCTCGCGCTCGCGCTCGAACGCCACGCGCAGCGCGAGGTCGAGCAGATCGTCGCCGGCGAAGGCGGTCAAGGGGGGCATGGGCGTCCTCTCCTCCGCCGCGACGAGAACCCCGCGCGGCGGCGAGGCGCATGGTACGGGGCGCCCGCGCATCGCCACCGACCGTGCGTCACGTGCCCCTCGAGCCGGCCTCGCGACGGCGACGATCGTCGCCCGTCAAGAGCGCGCTCCCCTGCCCTTGGCGGGGAGCGCGCTCTTGACGGGCGACCTCGGCCGCGGTCGACGCGACCTTCGGGTTCAGCCGCCGACGCGCGCCAACTGCAGCGTGGTGATGCACGTCGGGCTGTCGGCGAAGGTGGTCACCCGGCCGACCGTCCGGTACCCCTCGGCCGCGAAGCTCACCTCGACCGCTTGGTCGCGCGGCAGCCACAGGTCGATGAAGCCGTTCGCCTGCGTGGACAGGATCTCGTCGACGACGACCGTGCCGTCCGCGAGCGTGGCCTGCACCAGGAACGGGGTCTGCACGAGCTCGCCCTGGCAGCCGGACGTGTAGTGGGTGGCGCAGGGGTGGGTCTGCTGGAGGAAGGGCGCGAACGACACCAGCATGACGTCGTCGGGCAGCGGCACGACGACCTCGCGGCCGTCGCTGAAGCCGAAATGGACCGCCTGGGGCGTGACGAAGGAGGTCACGTCGCTCCCCTTCCACGCGTTGGCGAGTTCGACGGCAGCGTAGGCGTCGAGGCCGTCGAGCGCTGCGGGCGAGGGTGCCGGGACCTGGGCGGCGGCGGCGCCGAGCACGGTCAGGGCGAGGAGGAGGGCGATCGGCCGGACGAACCCTAGGGCGGTGCTCGACATCGTGGTCATACGAAACGGTACGGGGAGGGGGTTGGCCGCTCGTGAAGTTCGGGTCAAGCTGGCGTAAGGACGTGCAGGACATCCGTCCCGGCACTCGGCGACGGGCCGACCGAGACCGCGGGCGCCGGGCTCGGACGGTCGTGCGATGATGCTCGGCACCGTTCGAACCCGGTTCGAACCGTCGAGGAGGCAGGCCATGGCCCACGCAGCGGACAGCCCGAAGGGCATCGGATCGTGCGATCACACCGTGCATCGCCACCAGCACCAGCACGTCTGGGACCGCGCGATCGAACCCGTCCTCGAGGTCGACGACGGCGAGAGCGTCGAGTTCGACACCACGGACGCGTCCGGCGGCCAACTGCACGCGGGTTCCACCGCCGACGACCTCGCTCGGATCGACTTCGCGCGGGTCAACCCGGTCACGGGCCCCGTCGCCGTCCGCGGGGCGCGTGCGGGCGACGTCTTGGAGGTCGAGGTCCTCGAACTGGCGCCGACGCGTTGGGGCTGGACGGCGCTCATCCCCGGCTTCGGCCTCCTGGCCGATCAGTTCCCCGACCCGTGGCTCAAGCACTGGGACCTGACGCCCGGCGCGCCCACCGCAGCGTTCGGCGACGGCATCGACGTCCCGCTCGCGCCGTTCCCGGGCACGATCGGGCTGGCGCCACCGACGCCGGGCCCCCATCCGACCGTGCCGCCGCACGCGTGGGGCGGCAACCTCGACATCAAGCACCTCACCGCCGGCACCAAGCTCTACCTGCCGGTCGGCGTCGACGGCGCCTCGTTCTCCGTGGGCGACACCCACGCGGCGCAGGGCGACGGCGAGGTCTGCGGGACCGCCATCGAGTCCCAGATGCGCATCGCGCTCCGGTTCCGCGTGCGCCGCGACCTGCGGCTCACCCGACCCGCCTTCGAGACGTTCGGCGCCGCCCCCGGCGACCGCTCGAGCTCGGGTTCGTTCGTCACCACCGGCGTCGCCGACGACCTGATGACGGCCTCGCGCGAAGCCGTGAGCGCCATGATCGACCACCTCACGCGGATCACGAGCCTGGACGCACCCGCGGCGTACGCGCTGTGCAGCGTCGCCGCCGACCTGCGGGTCCACGAGGTGGTGGACGCGCCGCGGTGGGTGGTGGGCGCCTGGTTGCCGAAGACCGTCGTCGCGGCCTGACGCCCTTCGCATCGGCACATGAGCACGAGCTATGCGCTCGTGCTTTCGTGAAACCGGCGTGGCCGACGCTCGTCCCCGGGCGCTTCAACCCCTCTCGTCCTCCACGTCGCCGTCGATGGGCATCAGGCTGTCGCGCGACTCGACGTCGACCTGGACGTTCTCCCAAGCCAGCTCGCGGTACGCGCGCTCCGACTCGGCCTCGGGCTTCTCCGGCGCGGGCAAGCCGGTGAGCCGTTCGATCTGTGCGAGCGTCAGCACGTCCATGAAATCCTCGCGGCTGTACTCGGGCATGGCTGGACCTCCCTCGCGGGGCAGCGGCGAGCGCGGCCGCCGGCGCGATCGTCTCAGCCTACGGAGCGCGCCGGTCGTCGGCTGTGACGCGCCGCGAGGTACGCCGCCATGCCGACGAGGTAGGCGAGCGCGTCCCAAAGGTCGGCGACCGCGGCCGGACGCACGGCCGGCCACACGACCGGACCGAGCTCCCAGACGAGCGCACCCGCGACGGTCGCGGCCAGCAGCTCCCACCGCGTCGCAGGGCGGAAGAGCAGGACGCGAACGATGGCGTCCACGAGGCCGGCGAAGCCGATCGCCAGCAGGACGTCGTTGAGGTACGCGCCCGCGAACGGCGCCGTGCCGTGCGGCACCACGAGGAAACGGTGAACGACGTAGGCGGTGGCCGCGAGCGCCACGACGGAGACCGCGCGACGGTCGGACGGGCTCAGAGGAAGACGAGCCCGCCGAGCGTGACAGCGCCGACGAGCAGGCTCGCCAGCCAGCGGCGCCAAGGTCGCGGCGGCGACTTCAGGGGGTGGATGGGCTGGGCGCGCATGTGCACGAGCCTACGCCCGCCTCTTCCGCTACGGGGCATCCGAGCGCACGGCACGCGGTCGCCACCGGCGAGGATCAGTCGGCGGTGCGCTCCAGGAAGCTCAGCACGGCCTCGTTGAAGGCGCCCGCACGCTCCTCGTTCGGCAGCAGCTTGGCGCCGGTCAACGGCAGCAAGGAGGTCTCGGGACGGGCGCGGACGAACTCCTCGGCGTCGGCGAGCGGGGTGGTCTGCGCTTCCGTCCCCCACACGATCAGGGTCGGCTGCTCCACGCTCGGCCACAGCTCGTCGACCGGCTGGTCGAGGTTGCCGGTGACGAACGAGAAGATCGCCCACCGAGCGCCCTCGACCTTGAGGTTCCGGTCGTACGAAGCGAGCACCTCCGGCGTCAGGCTCTCCTCACGGGCGTACGCGTCGAGGAGGAAGAAGCGCTGGCTGCCCTCGTCCACGAGCAGACCCGCGAACACCTCGCCCAGCGGACCGCGGAACGTCTCGAACGCCCGCACCCGGTCGGGCGTCATGGGGCGCGAGAGCCGCTCGTACCCGGTCGGCGCGATGAGCACCAGGCCCGCGATCAGGTCGGGGCGTTCCGCCGCCAGCCGGATGGCGTACGCCGCGGAGAGACCGTTCGCCACGACGACCGCCGGCTCTCCCACCACGTCGCCCAGGAACCCCTCGAGCTGGGCGACCAAGACGTCTTGCGTGAGCCGGATCGCCGGTCGGGACGAGCGTCCGAAACCCAGCAGGTCGAGCGCGAACACGTGGTGACCGGCCTCGGCCACGACCGGGGCGTTGAGGCGGTACTGGAAGAGGCTCGATCCCCCGCCGATGCCGTGGACCATGACGACCGGCCGGCCGGAGCCGAGGGTCTCGTAGGCGGTTTCAAAGGTGCCGAACGCGACGGTGTCGAAGCGCGCCCCGTCGATGATCGCCGTCGGCGGCTCGGGCTGGGCGACGGGAACGCAGGCGGTGAGGACGAGGAGGGCCAGGAGGAGGGGGATTCGGTGCATGAAGAGAATCTTAGGCCCGTCGACGGCCATCCGACCGTCAGCCAGCGCCCCGTCTGAGTCGTCAGAACCCCTCATGCGCCGAAACACGCTGCGACGGCGCGCCGTGAGCTACGCCGACGCTTCGTCGAGCCGGTCCACGACCAGTTCGCCACCGACCGCCACCGCGAGCACACGGCCCCGCCGGCCAGATGGCTCGAAGACCGTCCAGTCGTCGGGCTCATCGAACCCGATCAGCTGTCGCGGCGTTCGGCCGACCATCCTCAGGATCACGTCGGGTGCGAGGCCAACGCGGGAGAGCGCCATGTTCACACCGTCCAGCAGCGAACTCGCAGACCCTGCCAAGTAGGGCGTCCCCAACAGCGTCAGCCTGCCCGATGGCAGCAGCTCGACCGTGCCACCGATCGGGCTCTCGTAGACGCCGGGCGGCATACCCGCGATGGCCACGGCGTCACTCACCAACAGAAGCCGCTCGGGTCCCTTGACCCGAGCGATCACCCGCATCACCGACTCTGGGAGGTGATGACCGTCGAAGATCGCGGATGCGAACAAGCGGTCTTCGGCGAGCTGCTCCCACACCACGTTGGGATGCCGAGGGAGCTCGGCGGGGATCCCGTTCCCGAGGTGCGTCGACAGCGTGGCGCCCGCTTCGACGGCTTCCCGGATCGCCTCGCCGTCTGCGAGCGTGTGCCCGAGCGCCACGACGATGTCCAGTGAGGCCAGATACGAGATGAGTTCCAGAGCGCCCGCTGACTCGGGCGCCAGCGTGACGAGCCGGATCATGCCTCCCGCTGCGGCCTGCAAATCGTCGAACAGGACGCGGTCAGGAGCCAGGACGTGCTGCTGCGGATGCGCCCCCCGCGCCCCGTCTCTCGCCGACAAGAACGGGCCCTCGAGATGGATGCCCACGACGGCCCGCGCGACCACCTGCGACGCGAGCCGAGCCGCGTGGACGGAGCCGAGACACCGTTTCATGTGCGCGACGGACGCGGTGACGACGGTCGGCAGGTAGCGCGCGACCCCTGTCTCGTGCAGGCGCTGCGTCATCACTTCGAAGTCGATCGCCGACGTGTCTCCGGCGTTCACGTCGTGGCCGGCGAAACCGTTCACCTGCACATCGACCCACCCGGCGCCGAGGTACGCACGCGGGCGAGCGGTAGCAGGAGCTCCGTCCTCCACGTCCTCGATGACGAGACGTCCGGCGGCCCGCCGGACTGCTACGACGAGTCCACGTTCCACGTCCAGGACGTTCATGAGTCCTCCTGTGCAGAGCCGTCGTTCGTGGTGCGCCCGGGCGGCCACGGGACGTTGGTGCTAGCGCGACCGTGCGCGATGGCCTATATTAATCCCAGACAGGTACAAACTCCCATGGCCGATTCACCCAAGCTCGAGGTACGGGGTTCTGCGGAACGCCATCCACAGAGACGTGAGCGCAACCTGCTCGCCGTCCTCGAGCTGATCGCGTCCACGGCCCCCACCTCGCGGACGTTGATCGCACGGGCGCTGAGCCTCCCGACGACGGCGGTCGGTCGCCTCGTCGACGACCTCCTCCGGGCTGGCCTCATCGCGGAAGGGACCAGGGTCGGCGGTGGTGTGGGACGACCCCAGACGATGATCCACCTTGCCGCCGGCACCGCTGTCGTCGCCGGTGTCAGCATCCGCTCCTCGTCCCTCCGGGTTCACGTCGCCGATCTCGACGGCGCCCTGCTCGCCACAGCTCGGCTCGACCGCGACGACTCGAGCCTGCCTTCGTTGGCCGTGCAAGTGGCGACGTGCCTGCGTGATCTCCTCGCCGTGACCGCCGTGACGGCTCCGCTCGAGGCTGTCGTGATCGGTATCGCCGGTGTCTGGAACCGTGTCGAGCGCAAGATCCATGCCGCCCCCAATCTGCGCGTCCTGGACGGTACCGACGGGCTCGCGTCCTTCTCTCGAGCGTTGGCCGGCCTCGTGCCCGAGGGCACGATCGACATCGAGAACGACGTCAACCTGGCGTTGGTGGGCGAGCATGGTCTCGGTGCCGCACGGGGCGTCGATGAGGTCTTCTACGTCCATCTCGGTACGGGCGTGGGTGGTGCAGCCATGGTCGCGGGTGTCGTCCAGCGTGGCTCTCAAGGTTTCGCAGGGGAGATCGGCTACCTGCCCGTACACGCCGACGGTGGCTCGGCAACGCTCGAGTCGCTCCTCGCGCGAGAACCGCTAGAACGCTACGCGCGCGCGCGCGGCATCGACATGGCGGAAGCGATCCGTCTCACCGCGTCGGAACCTGGGAACGCCGGCGCCGAAGACGTCCTCTCCTACGTCGGACGCGTGCTGGGACGTGCACTGGCGGCCGTCGTCACGACCTTGGACCCTGGACTCGTCGTCGTCGGCGGTGGGGTGGGTGGTGCCATCGGACCTCGGTGGACGGAACGCGTCCAGCTCGAACTCGCCTCGTTCGTGCCCGTGGCGCCCGAGATCGTCACAACGCGCATCGGAAGGGATGCGTCGCTCATCGGTGCCGTCGTCCGTGCTCGGGACATGGCGCGCCGGAACCTCGTCACCCGAGTGCTCAAAGGCCGTCCATCGATGGCGCCACCATGAGCGTCTCTCCACCCATGGTCGAACCTCGACGTTCGAGCCCACCGGGAGGTGCGACGAGCGCACCCTCACCTCCGATCGCCTCGAGACCGTGCGGTCCCCAAGGCAAGAAGGAGGTGGTCGCGATGAAGCGGTGACCGATCCGTCCGCCCCAGCCAGCACCTCGCGCCACTCGCACACTCGGCACACGCCGTCAGGAGTCACATGATGCGATCTCGCACCCTCATCGCTCTGCTCGCCGCCTTCGCTGTCGCCTCGACGGCGGCGGCCCAGACCACCTGGAAGCTCGGCCATATCCGTGACACGAACCACCCCACACATCTCGGAGCATTGCGATTCGCCGAACTGGTCGAAGCGAACACGGACGGGCGCGTCAAGATCGACGTCTTCCCGGACAGCCAACTCGGTGGCATTCAGGAGATGTTCGTCCAGATCCAGACCGGCGATCTGGCGATGGTCTACGGCGGCATCAACACGCTGGCCTTCATCGATGGCGGCGAGGCCCTGGAGATCACGGCGATCCCCTTCCTCTATCGCGATTACGAACACATGAGGAGCGCACTCCAAGCCGACTTCTTCGAGCCGATCCTCGAAGCGGCCGAGGAGCAGACCGGTGTTCACATCATCAACATCGCGGGCGACACGGCTCCACGGGGTCTGTCGGCCGATCGTGCGATTCGGGGTCCCGCAGACTTCGAGCGCCTCAAGATCCGGACGGCGGCCAGCGAGGTCGTGCTTCGTGCCATGCAGGAGCTCGGTGCATTGCCCCAGCAGGTGCCGTTCGCCGACCTCTACGTGGCACTCCGGACGGGCGTCGTCGACGCCCAGGAGAACGGCGCCATCACGGTCGTGAACGCCAGCCTCTACGAGGTCCAGCCGTTCTACATGCAGACGGACTACATCCGCGACATCGAGACCTTCTACGTCAACCCCGAGATGTGGGCTTCGATCTCTGAAGCCGATCGCCAGGCGATCCACGAGGCGTCCGAAGAGGCGGGCGCCCTCGTCACCGAACGGACGGCAGAACAACTCGCGGCCGCCTACGAGGTCCTCGAAGAGAACATCACCGTGATCCGTGCGCCGGAGCTCGACCTGCCCGCGATTCGTGAGGCACTGGAAGGTACCTTCTCCGATTGGGACGGCACCCGCTGGCCGGCGGGGACGCTCGAAGCGATCCGCGGTCTCTGAAGTACGCGTGGGCTGCGGCGTCGCTTGCGAGCGCCGCAGCCCACGCCAGCATCGCCACGAGAGGGGCCGTTGCATCGATGATCGCGCTGTTGTTCCTCATGCTCTTCACGTTCATCGGGATCGGGTTCTCGATCTGGACGGCGATGGGGCTGAGCGGCACCATCTACCTCCTCGCGCAGGGCGACGTGTCGATGAGGATCGTCGTGTCCAAGATGGTCGGGGGCGTAGACTCCGAAACCCTGATCGCCATCCCGTTCTTCATCTTGGCGGGCGAGATCATGAATGCCGCGGGCATCACCCGCCGCCTTGCAGACTTCGCCGACCTGTTCGTCGGGCGCTTCCGCGCCGGTCTGGCTTACGTCTCGATCGTGGTCAGCGTCATCATGGCCGGGGTGTCGGGCTCCGCTGTCGCGGATGCGACGTCCGTGTCTGCCGTTCTCCATCCGATCATGCGTCAGCGCGGCTACCACGACCGCTTCGCGGCTGCCATCAACGCGAGCTCGGCTGTCGTCGGACCGATCATCCCCCCTTCGATTCCGATGATCTTCATCGGGGTGATCAGTGGGATCTCAATCGGCCGCCTGTTCCTAGGCGGCATCGTGCCCGGCCTGCTCATGGCGGCGGCCTTGTGGATCGTCGTCACGATCGTCAGCAGGCGTCGCGGCTACCCGCGAGCGGTCGGAGAGTTCTCCTGGAAACGCTTCACGGTGTTGTTCAAGGACACGATCCTCGCCATATTGGCGCCGACGTTCGTCGTCGCCGGGGTCGTGTTCGGCTTCGTGACGATCATCGAGGTCGCCGCGCTCGCCATCGCGTACGTGCTCTTCTTGGGACTGGTCGTGTACCGCAGCCTCACCTGGAACCAGTTGGCCGACGTCTTCCGTCGGAGTGCCATCCTCTCGGCTACCCTCATGGCCATCTTCGCCGTGGTGGGGCTCTATCAGTACATCGTCGCCACCGAGCAACTCGCCGCGCAACTGGGCGAACTGATCGAGGCGGCCAATCTGGGCAAGAACGGCTTCTTGGCGTTCACGACCCTCTTCTTCCTCCTCATGGGCGCCGTTCTGGACGCGATCCCCGTCATGTTGATCTTCTTCCCCGTGCTGCTGCCGATCGCGCTGCAGTTGGGTGTGGATCCCACCCACTTCGGGGTCATCGTCGTCTTGAACTTGATGATCGGGCTCCTCACACCGCCGATCGGCGTGCTCCTGTTCGTCCAGACGAAGATCGCGGGCGTCGAGATCGGTGAACTGGTGCGTGAACTGCTGCCGCATACGTTGGCCTTGATCGGCATCCTCTTGCTCATCACCTACGTGCCGCAGCTCGTGCTGTGGATCCCGAACCTGGTGTTCTGAGATGCGACTCATGACGCGCTTCCTCGACCGGATCGCGCGGGCGCTCGAACGCCTGCTGGCATTCCTGTTCATGTCCCTGTTCTTGGTCACCATGCTCAACATCGTGTTGCGCAACGTCGGCGGAATCGCGTGGCTGTGGATCCCTGCCTACATGCGCTTCGCGTTCATCTGGCTGGTGTTCGTAGGCATCGCCGTCGCATACCGACGCCACGAGCACCTCGTGGTCGACTACTTCCTCATGCGGTTGGGGCCGAGAGCACGGCGCTGGACCACCCGTGCGATCGACGCGGCGCTGCTGCCGTTCTTCGTCGTCCTCCTCCTCTACGGCTGGGAGGTCGTTCGCGTCCGCATGCGGATCCCATTCGACACATGGCAGGTGCCGACCGGTTACGCCTACCTGGCCGTCCCGGTCGCCGCCTTCTTCCTCTTGGCGTTCGGCATCGAACGCCTGCTCACGAACGGACGGTCGAGTACGGATGACGAGGACACTTCACGCGCAGCAGTACCGTGATGCGCTGAACGGCGCCTACGACGGTATCGAAGCACAGGCAACGGAGATCGAGGCCGCGGCAAAGGTGATGGCTGTTAGCATCGCCGACGACCGGCTGATCCACGTGATCGGGCCGGGCGGTCACTCAAACATGGCGGCCGAAGAGGTCTTGTGGAGAGCGGGTGGTCTCGTCCCGATCAACGCGATCCTCGACGCGGGCACGAACCTCATCCACGGGGCGAAACGTTCGAACTACGTCGAGCGGACACCTGGATACGCCACGAAGGTCCTCGATGCGTACCGGGTGGGGCGGGTCCCCGGCGAGGTGATCGTCATCGTCAACGCCTACGGCATCAACCCGATGACGATCGATACCGCGCTCGCGGCGCGCGACCGGCGCATGACGTCGATCGCGATCACGTCACGCGGATTCGCCGATCGTTTGGCGGCCGACCATCCGTCACGTCACCCCTCGGGCAAGAACCTCTACCAAGAGGTCGATCACTTCCTCGACAGTTGCGTCCCCTACGGCGACGCGGTCGTCGAGCTGGCAGGCGCGCGACAGAAGACGGGTCCGACGGCCACGCTCTGCAACCTCTACATGCTCAACCTGTTGATGGTGGAGACCGTCGTTCAGCTCATCGAGCTGGGCATCGAGCCGCCGTTGTGGATGAGCGCCAACTTGCCTGGAGGCGACGCTGCCAACGCTCAGAACGAGGAAGCGTACATTCCACGGATCAAGCACCTCGGGTGACGTGGGTGAGAGGCGACTGCGATTTCGGTTTCGTGCACCGAGGGCGGGTTCATCCTGCTACCCTCGTGCCACCATGACCCACTTGGCGTCCATCCGTGCTCGCGGCCACGTGCGTTGGGGCATCGTCGGCTGCGGCGACGTGACCGAGGTCAAGTCGGGACCCGCCCTGCAGCGACCGCCGCTCAGTTCGCTCAGCGTCGTCATGCGACGCGACGGCGCGAAGGCCGAGGATTACGCTCGCCGCCACGGCGTGCCGCGCTGGACGACGGATGCGCGCGAGGTGATCGAGGCCGACGACGTCGACGTGGTGTACGTGGCGACGCCGCCGTCGAGTCACCTAGGGTACGTGCTTCGAGCCGCCGCCGCGGGCAAGCCGGTCTACGTCGAGAAGCCGATGGCGCTCGACACGATCGACGCCGAGGCGATGGTGCAGGCATGCGACGAAGCCGGGGTTCCGCTCTTCGTGGCCTACTACCGGCGCGCCCAACCTCGCTTCGAGTTCGTCCGCGCACGTCTCCACGACGGCAGCATCGGCACACCGACGTTGCTCCAGGCGGAGCTGCACCTTCCCCGACCCGCCGGTCCCGAGGAGGCCGGCTGGCGCTGGGACCCGGACGTGGGCGGCGACGGTTTGCTCCTCGACGTCGGCAGCCACGGTCTCGACCTCTTCGATCACTGGCTCGGCCCCCTCGAGGTCGTTCACGGCTTCGCCACGAGCCGCCTCCCGTGGTCGCGGGTCGCCGACGAGGTCGTGGGCACCTTCCGGTTCGGGAGCGGGGCGCACGGCGTGGGCACGTGGGGCTTCGCCGGCACCACGCGCCGCGACCGCGTGACGGTGATCGGCACCCGTGGAAGCCTGAGCGTGCCCCTGTTCGCCGACGGTCCGGTGCGCATCACGGACGCCACCGGAGAGGTCACCGAGCACGTCGTCGCGCAGCCGGTTCACGTCCAGGAGCCACTGATCGCGACGATCGTCGACGAACTTCTCGGTCGCGGCGGCCACGCCCCGAGCACGGGCGTGAGCGGTCTGCGCACGCAGCGGGTGATGGACGCGCTCCTGCGTCGCTGAGCGCCGTCAGCCTTCGTCCTCGCCGGCCAGGGCCGCCAGCAGGCTCGCGGTCGTGAGCGACGGTCCCGTCTCGTCGGCGAACGTCGCACGGGACGACGTTCTCACGTCGAAGGCCGCATGGACGGCGGGATCGTCGAGGAACCTCGAGATGCGGTGCATGCCCCGCGGACCGAACAGCGGGTGCAGCACCTCGAGCCGCTCGCGGGCGCGCGTGAGCGCCACGTAGAGCAGCCGCTTCTCCTCCTCCACGGCGTCCTCCCCGCCCGCGCGCTCGGCGCGGCGCACCGCCCGGGGGCTCGGCAACGTGGCGTCGTCGAGCCCGACGAGGAAGACCTGACCCCACTCCAGACCCTTCGCGGAATGGATCGTCGAGAGCGTCACCGGCCGCAGCGCCTCGCCCTGCGGGGGCGCACCGACGTTCGCGGTCTGACGGGCGGCGTCGGGGTCCAGCGCCAGGTCGGCCAACAGGGTCTCGAGCTCGGCGTAGCGTTCGACGACGACGCGGAAGAAGACGAGGTCCTGGCGCCGGTGCGGTTCGTTCGGGTAGCGCCGCGCCAGGACGGGGGCGTAGAACGCCACCACGGCGTCGTACGCCCCGGGCAGGTCGGGGGCGGCGAGCGCCCGCTCCAAGGCGCCGAGCAGGTCGGCCACGCCCGCGCGCACCTTGCCCGTGGCCATCTCGCTCAGACGGCGCCGTCCGCGGGCGATCGGCGTCGCGTCGGCGGTCGCCGCAAGCGCGTCGGCGTCCGCGAAATCGGCGTACAAGCGCGCCGCGGTGGCGGCACCCACGCCCTCGAGCAACTGGAGCAGGCGCAGCCAAGCGAGCTCGTCGAACGGGTTGTGGAGGACCCGCAGCGCGGCCAGCACGTCCTTGACGTGGGCCGCCTCGGTGAACCGCAAGCCGCCGTACACCGCGAACGGGATCTTGCGCCGCAGCAGCTCGCCCTGCAGCGGCACGCTCTGGTACGCGTTGCGGAACAAGACCGCCAGGTCGGCCAACGCTCCCGCGTCGCCCAAGCGGGCCTGCAACGCGTCCGCGACATGGTCGGCGACCGCGCGCTCGTCCTCGACCACGTGGAGCGTCGGCCGCTCGCCGACGCGGCCCGACGCCGCTCGCAGAGGTCGATCGATCGACGCGTCCATCAGCCCCATCACGGCGTTCGCGACGTCGAGGATGGCTTGGGTGCTGCGGTAGTTCTCGATCAGGTGGACCACGTGGGTGCCCGGCAGGGTGTCGGCGAAGCCGACGATCTTGTCGTAGCGCGCGCCGCGGAAGGCGTAGATGCTCTGCTTCGGGTCCCCGACGACCATCAGGTTGCCGTGTGGCTGCGCCAGGCGTTCGGCGAGGTCGGCCTGCCACACGTTGACGTCCTGGTACTCGTCGACGAGCACGTAGCTCCAGGCCGCAGCCACGCGGGCCCGATGGTGCGGGTCCTCGAGCAGCTTCGCGGCGAGCACGAGCACGTCGTCGTAGTCGACGTAGGACCGCTCGACCTTGTACCGGACGTACGCGCGGCGCACCCGCTGGAGCCGCTCGACCGCGTCGTTGAACTCGGGCAGGTCGTCCTCGAGCACCTGACGCAGCGGCGCCCGGAGGTTGGTGGCGCGGCTGAACGCGGCTTGCAGGGCACCCTTCTTCGGCAAGCGGTCGCGTTTGTCGGTGTCGAGACCGTCGCGATGCACCACCGCGGCGATGGCGTTCGCCGCGTCGTCGGTGTCGATGATGGTCGGCGCCCGGACGAAACCGAGGGGTCGGAAGTTGCGGGCGACCAAGCGGTAGGCGACGTGGTGGAACGTGCCCCCGTCCACCCGCCGCGCCAAGGGGTGGCGCTGGGCGGCGCGCGCCAGCATCTCGGCGGCCGCCTTGCGGGTGAAGGTCATGAGCAAGATCCGTTCGGGCGGCACGCCGCGCTCGAGCAGGCGTGCGGTGCGCTCCTCGATGACGCGCGTCTTGCCGGTCCCCGCGCCGGCGACCACGAGCAGCCCGCCGTCGAGGGTGGTGGCGGCTTCGAGTTGGGCGGGGTTCAGGGGGCTGGGATCCGGCACGGCGCTCTCCACGACTCTACCCAGGGGCGCCGTCCGTTCCTGCACCCTCGCGCGCACGATTCACGAGGGCACGAGCGCTCCGTTCGTGAATCGCAGCACGAGCGACCGCTCGCGGTCGCATCAACGCTCGCGCAAGCGATCCGTCAACCACGTCACGATCGTCCCGAACGCCGGGCCCGACGGCTCGTCGACGTCGCGATGCCGCACCTCGGGGAACCGAACGAGGTCGAGCGCGACCGCCGTCCCGTCGAGGCGCACGTTCGGCGTCGCGTCTCGCACCAGCCCCAGCGTCTGACCGCCACTCTGCACCTCGAGCGACGACGCGACGTTCCAGGGCACGACGTCGCCGAGGTCGCGCCGCCCCGTTCCGGGGACGTCCAGGACGTTACAGCCGACGTGGTAGGCGGCCGCCGGGCGCCAGGTGCCCGTCCCCGGGGCCACGACCTCCACCAGCCGCTGCGCGTGATCGGCGTCCCAGCCCAGGCAGACCGAGTCGATGACCACGGACGCGGCGAACGGCACCCGCGGATGCTCGAACGCCAGCAGGTGGGCGAACTGCGTGCCGTGCGAGTGCGCAAGGAGCACCAAGCGTGTCGGATCGCTGCGCCCGACGATCCAATCCGCGACGATCCGCTCGAGGTCGGTGGCCGCCGAACGGTAGCCGCGGCCCAACGCTCCATCGTCCTCGACGTGGGACCGGTAGCTGCGGAACGCCACCACGAAGCCTTCGGCCGTCAGCGCGTCCACGAGCGCCGGCAAGGTGTCGAGCGCGAGGTCGTCGACGTTGCCGTCGGGGGCATCGCAGGTGCCCATGGCGCAGCGGCCCGAGAACGCCAGGATCAGCACGTCGGGCGTTCCGACCGGACGCGCGGTGCCCGTCGGGTCGCCGCGGACGAGCGAGCTCGCGCCGAAGGGCGGTGGCCGGTAGCGCGTGCCGGCGCCGTCGCCGACGGCCGGCGCACACGCGGTGCCGAGGAACACGGCCGCGACCACGACCAGGGCCCGCGCGAGCGAACGCTGCACGCGCGCACGCTACCGCACGTCCGAACGGGTCGCACCGACCGCGGAGGCCCGACGGCGCGGCGCCGGTGCATGGCGCATGATGGGCGACATGCACCGAATCGCCCGCGCCGTCCTCGCGCTCGTTCTGTTCGCGCTGGCGACGGTCGTCCTGACGACGAAGCTCTGGGTGGCCGCGTCCGGACCGTTCCTCGAGGAGTTCCCGCCCTACCCGCTCTGCGCCGATGCGGAGTGGGCGCTCGCCGACGGCCGGGTCGGCGAGGCGCTCGAGCTGGCCGAAGCCGGCGGTTGCCCGGGCGTGAGGTCGCGCGCGGAGGCCGCGTGGTCGGCTCTGTCGGCGACGTTCGAACGCTGCATGACCGGCGTGTGGACGGGGCGCGGCGAGGGCGCGGCGGGCGTCGGGTGCGCGGTCGTCAGCGACCTGGTCGTGTTCGGCGACGTCCGCGACCTCACCCGCCAGGGGCTGGCATGGGGTCGCGGCGAGGAGACCGACGCCTTCCTGATCGCCCTTTCGGCGACCGGCTTGGTGCTGACCTTCGCGCCCCAGATCGGGGTCGGCAACGACCTCGTGAAGGTGGCGCGCCGCGCCGGCACGCTCTCGCGCGGGCTCGCCGAGAGCGTGGCGACGCTGGTGCGGCGCCGCGCTTGGCGGCCGCTCATGGGTCTCTTCGCCGACGCGGGACGCCTCACCGCACGGGTCGGTCCGGGTCGTGCGACGCGCGTACTGGCCTACGCCGACGACGCCGAGGAGCTGACCGATCTCGTGCGCTTCGTCGAGGTCGCCCCCGCGCCGACGCTGGCGCTGCGGTGGGGCGGCAAGGGGGTCGTGCGCTGGGCGGACGAGGACGTGGCGATCCGTGCCGCCGTCGCCCGCGGCCCGGAAGGCGTCGCGCTCGTCGCGGCGCGTGGTGGCCGCGCGTTGCTCAGTCGGCAACCCCTGATCATCGCGGTGACGAAGGGGATCTACCGGCATCCCGAAGTGCTCTTCGACGCGCTGGCGTCGTTGTTGCGATGGGCCTCGTGGCCGGTCACGGCCCTCGTGACGGCCGTGCTCGCGCTCGCGGGCGCCGTGCTGTGGCCTCGCTCGCGCCGGCCGAGGCCGCGCGCGAACCCGGCCCTACGCTAGAACTTCCCGCCCGTCCTGAACTTGCCGCCGCGGCCGATGGCACCACCGGTCTTGAAGCCGCCACCACGGATGCCGCCCCCGCCCGGCTTGAACCCGCCCGACGCGCGCCCGGTGCCGCCGAAGCCACCCGACCCGAGACCGCCGGACCCGAAACCACCGCGCGGTAGCGAGCCACCGCCCCACGGCGTCCCACGCCCGAATCCTCCGGATCCGAAGGTCGGATCGCTGCGCGGCGGTCGGTACTGGACCTGCCGTTCGAGCACGCGCCAGAGGGCGTCGCGCGTCATGGCGCCGCTGAGCAGCTGGGCCAGGAGCGTACCGATGAGGTTGCCGTCGGGGAACGTCGAACCGGGCTGGTCGTAGCGTCGCTGGGTGAACCGACGGCGCACGTCCTCGAGGTCGGCCCGCCGCTCCTGGTCCCGGATCACCGCCTGGGAGAGCTCGGCGCGGGCGGCCGCGGCGGCTTCCCGGTCGCGCTCGAGATCGAGCAGACGCGCGACCACGGCGTCGTCGTCCGGGCCCGGTGTCGCGACCGCGGCGGCGCGCAAGGCCCGCAGGTCGTCGCGGCCGAACGCCGACGCGAGGTAGGCGACCGCCTGGCGCGTGGTCTCGTCCTCGCCCGCGGCGATCGCCTCGAACGCCGCGGACGCTTCGCGACGCTCGCGTGTCGTCGCCTCGATCCGCTCGTCGACCTCCGCCAAGCGGGCCTCCGCCGCGCGCCGGACCTCCTCGAGGGCGGGAATCCCGTCAGCGGCGCGCCCCGCCTCGTCGAGCTCGCGCAGCCTGGCCAGCTGCGCGTCGGCGGTCGCGCCCACGGCCTCGGCATGCGCGCGAAGCTGCACGGGGAGCTCCAACAAGCGGGCGTAGTTCGGTCTCGCGTCGGCGTACCCGACGAGCCGGGCCACCTTCGCGTCCAGCCAACGGAAGAGCGGCAGGGCGCGGTAGGTCGACGTGCCGTACCGACGCCGCCAGAGGTACGAGAAGAGCGGGTCGGCACGGTACGCCGCGCCCTTCGCCTCGAGCTCACGTTCGCTGGCGGCGGCCTTCTCGTCGGCGTGCACCGCGACGCGCTCGGCGGCCCGGGCCTCCTCCTGCGCCGCGCGATAGGTGGGGTCGGCGGCCAGGCGTTCTTGTGTTCGGGCCTCGGCGACGTCGATCGCCTCGGCGGCCGCGTCCAGCGCGTCGGCCGCGTCGTCGCGATCGGCGGCGAGCGTCGCGCTCAGCGCGTCGAGGTCCGCGATGCGCTGCCGCAGGGTCCTGGCCACCTCGTCGCGCCGATCGAGGAGCGCGCGAGCCTGCGCCTCGGCCTCGCCGAGACGACCGGCGGCGTCCGCCGACGCGGCCAGCGCGTCGACCCGAAGGCGCGCCAGCGCCTGCAACTCGGCCGCCCGCTGCGCGTCGAGTCGGACCAGACGCTGGCTGGCTTCCGCCAGGCGCTCGTCGAGGTCGGTGGCGCGACGCTGGGTCTCGTCGAGCGCGCGCTGGACCAACCCGAGCGCGTCACGGCCGCTGATCACGGTGCGCCTCCCCTCACCACGACGTGATCGCCTCCCCGGTGGTGGCGAAGCGGTAGGCGACGTCGAGCTCGCCGACGCGCTTCTGTCCGAACAGGCGGTCCTGGACGATGCCGTCGTCGCGCTTGTCGGCCGCCACGCGTTCGAAGGTCGCCTCGTCGACCCGCAGGCCCCAGCGGCGCACGGTCTCGACCTCGCCGGTTTCCTCGCTCCGGATCGGGCGGGCGATCGCTCGGCCGTCCGGCCCGATCGCCTCGACGATCAGGTAGTAGTTGCGCGCCGCCGGGTTCACGTCCGGCACGCGCCACACGCCCGTCGTCTCGTCGGCCCCGGCCACGATCTCGAGGTCGTAACGCAGCTCGAGCTCGGAGCGCAGCGCCGCCAACGTGGCCACGGCGTCGCGCGCCCGCGCCAGGTCGCCGGCCGCCAGCGCGCGCTGCGCGTCGCCGTGCGCGGCCGACGCCAGCGTGCGCGCCTCCTCGACCTGCGCCACGTCGAGGACCCGCGCGTACGTGCGCTCGGCCTCGGTCCGAACCCCTTCGCGTGGCGCCACCACCGCCGCCTGGTACCCGCCCCAGGTCAGGGCAGCCACGAGCACGAGCCCCGAGGAGGACGAGCCCCCAGCGACCGCGGTGGACGTAGAGTCGCGCCAGCCGCACGGCCCACGAGTCGGGCGGCGGCGTGTAGGCGAACCGGTCCTCGCGCAGGGCGGCGACCCCCGCGGCCAACACGTGGTCGGGGACGTCGAGGCCTTGCCCGGCGTAGATCGTGCGCAAGCGCTCCATCATGGCCGCGTCCCGGTCGCCGGCGGCCAGTTCCTGCTCGACCAGGACCTGGTGATGTCGCAACGTGTCGACGACGTCCATGGCCAGCATCACGTCGTCGAGGCGGGCGGGCGCCGGGACTTCCGCCGTCGCGCCGCTCACCGTGGTCGTCTCACACCCCCTCGTCCAGGGCGGGGTCCGCGCGGCCCGCGGGGCCCTCGCGGCCGGAGAGGGTTTCGCGTTGCGCGAGGCGCGCCAGACGCCGTTTGCCGTCCTCGACGGCGGCGGCGATCTCGGCGGCGTTCACGGTGCTCGCCGTGCGCATCTCGTCGACGATCTCGCGCGAGCGCGCCTGGTACTCGACGACCGCGTCGACCAGGCGCCGAACGGCTTCCACGCGCACCGTGGGACCGTAGCCGGCCCGGACCGCGTCCTCCTGGACCTGACCGCCCAGGTCGGCGACCGCCTCGAGGGAGCGCTCGATCCCTTCCTTCATCGCGTCGAGGGTCTTCGTGCTCTCGTGCAGCCCGGAGAGGCCGGTGAACGAGGCGCTCAGCGCGGTGAGCACCGTCTCGTTCGTGCCGAAGAAGCTCACGGCCTGGGCCCGCACGCGCTCCTTCGCCGTGTGCGTCTGCATGAGGCGCGCCATCACCACCTCGGAGGTGTTGTAGCCGATCGTGAGGTTGTCCGACAGGTCCTTGGCGATCTGGTACCGCCGGTCGGCGTCTTGCAGCACGCGCACGTCCTCGTCCCGCGCCAGTTCGCGTCGCGCACGCTCCGCCGGATCGCCTTCGGCGGCTTCGGCCACCTCGGCCATGGCGGCGTCGACGTCGGCCTTGGCGGCTTCGAGGGCGGCGGTCGCGGTCTGCAAGACCTCGAACGCAAGCACCTCGGACTGCTTGAGGGCGCCGCGGAAGTCCGCGTACGCGTCCAGGATCAGCGACTCGCGCCGGAGCTGGTCCTGCGCCGCGGCGGTCACCTCCAGGTACGTCTCCTTGATCTTGTCGAAGCGGTCGGCCACGTCCCCGCGGGTGACCTTCATCCAGACGTTCGACAGCCGCTCGAAGGTCGACACCTTGCCGTCCTGGACCTGGTCCACCATCGCCTTGGCATCGTCGCGGATGCTGTCGAAGGCGTTCGCGATCCGTTCGTACCGGGTACCCACGTCCATCGCCTGGACCTGTTCGCGGACCACGTCGTGGAACAACGACGCTTGCGCCAGCGTGCGCGTGATCGCCACGACGCGGTCCTCGTCGAGGTCGCTGATCTCCTGGAGCAGCGCGACGATCGGCGCCTCCTGGCGCACGGTCGGCTCGGGCACCAAGCCCAACGACCGCAACGTGCCGAGGGCCTTGTCCAGGTACGTCAGGGGGTTGGTGGCGAGGGTCATGGCGACTCCTTGGCGGTTCGCCCGAACGGGCGCTCCGTGCGACCGGCCGACGAGACCTCGACCGCGCATCCCGCCATCATCGCTCCGACGTCCGTGTGGTGCAAGGCGGAACGCCCGTGACGCCTCGCGCGCCCCGGTGTACGCTGTGCCCATCGACGTGAGGGTCGCATCGAGGGCGCGGAGAGCGGTCCCTCACGGCGCTGAGCACCCATGCCGCCGACCCGGTGCCGACCCGGGTTCGGCTCGAGGAAGGGGAGCGTTGCGGTCGGCGTCTGCGCCCTTCTTGGCGTGTCCCGGACTCAGAGTCCCGGCACGTCCGTTCGAACCGTTCGAGAGGAGAACCCATGTCTTCCCGTCATCCGTTCGTCCGCTTCCTCGCCCGTCCCGTTCTCGCCCTTGTCCTCGCGCTCTCGGTCGGTACCGCAGCGCAGGCGCAAGCGGTGGAGATCGAGTTCTGGCACGGCTTCACCGGCGCGCTCGGTGAGCTCCTCGAGGACTTCGTCGCCGACTTCAACGAGACCCAAGACGAGTACGTCGTGGTCCCCAGCTACAAGGGCACGTACAACGAGACGATGGTGGCCGCCATCGCCGCCTTCCGCGCCGGCAACGCGCCCCATATCGTGCAGATGTTCGAGGTCGGCACCGCGACGATGATGTACGCCGGCGGCGCCATCAAGCCGGTCTACGAACTGTTCGAGGAGACGGGCGTCCCCTTCGACCCCGAGATCTACATCCCCGCCATCAAGGGCTACTACAGCCTGCCCGACGGCCGCATGATGTCGATGCCTTTCAACTCCTCGACGCCCGTCATGTGGGTCAACAACGACGCGCTGCGCGCCGCCGGCCTCGATCCCGAGACCGTCCCGCTGCGCACCTGGGACGACGTCCGCGCCGCCGCCAAGGCCGTCGTCGATGCCGACGCCGCCAACTGCGGCCTGTCGTTCGCGTGGCCGACCTGGACGCAGTTCGAGAACTTCAGCGCCATCCACGACGTGCCGCTCGCCACGCTGGCGAACGGGATGGAAGGGCTGGGCGCGGAGATGCGCGTCAACAGCGAGCTTCACGTTCGCCACATCCAGGACCTCATCGACATGCAAGCCGAGGGCTCCTTCACGTACGCCGGTCGCGGCAACGCCGGCGACGCGCTGTTCCCCTCCGGCGAGTGCGCCATCGTGCAAGCCTCCTCGGGCCTGCTGGCCCGCGTGAAGCGTGAAGCGACCTTCGACTGGTCGGCCCACATGCTGCCGTACTACGAAGACGTCGAAGGCGCGCCGCTCAACTCGATCATCGGCGGGGCGAGCTTCTGGGTCATGCAGTCGCCCAACCACACCGACGAGGAGTACCAGGGCGTCGCCGAGTTCTTCGCGTTCCTGAGCACGCTCGAGAACGCCGAGCGCTGGCACGTCGAGAGCGGCTACCTGCCCATCCGCTACGGTGTCTACGAGAAGCTCGAAGCCGAGGGGTACTACGCCGAGAACCCCGGCGTCGACACCCCGTACCTCCAGTTGACCCTGGCCGAGCCGACCGAGAACTCCCGCGGTCTCCGCTTGGGCAACATGCCCGAGATCCGCGACATCATCGAAGAAGAGGTCGAGCTCGCCCTGCAAGGGCAGCAGTCGGCCCAACAGGCGCTCGATACGGCCGTGGAACGCAGCAACTCGGTGCTGAGGGCCTTCGAGAGGGCCAACCAGTAGACGACCGCCCGACCCGGGGGCGACGCTCAGGCGTCGCCCCCGTTCGCGGCAGCCGCCGCGCCTGACCACACGAAGGGCCCCCATGCGCCGGCGCACCATCTTCCGCCACAAGTTCCTCCCCTACCTCTTGCTCACACCCCAACTCGCCATCACGGTGGTGTTCTTCTTCTATCCGGCCGCCCAGGCGATCTACCAGTCGATGCTCGTCGAGGACCCGTTCGGGCTCCAATCACGCTTCGTCTGGTTCGAGAACTTCATCGACATCCTCTCGAACCCGCTGTATCTCGAGTCGGCCCAGGTCACGTTCGTCTTCTCGACCGCCGTGACCCTCGGCGCCATGGCACCCGCCCTGCTGCTGGCCGTGATGGCCAACCAGGTGGTTCGCGGTGCCACGGGCTACCGCACGCTCCTCGTGTGGCCGTACGCGATCGCTCCCGCGGTCGCCGCCGTCTTGTGGCTGTTCATCTTCCATCCCAGCATCGGCCAGATCGGCCAGGGGCTGCGCGCCCTGGGCGTCCCATGGGACTACCGGATCAACGGGAACCAAGCGCTGATCCTGGTCATCTTCGTCTCGGCGTGGAAGCAGGTCGCGTACAACTTCCTGTTCTTCCTCGCCGGTCTGCAATCGATCCCGAAGACGATCGTCGAAGCGGCCGCCATCGACGGCGCGTCCTCGAGCCGTCGCTTCTGGCTGATCGTGTTCCCGCTCCTCTCGCCCACCACGTTCTTCCTGCTCGTGGTGAACATCATCTACTCGTTCTTCGAGACGTTCGGCGTCATCCACGCCCTCACCCAAGGCGGTCCCGGTCGCGCGACGACCACCCTCATGTACCGTCTGTACCGGGACGGCTGGGTCAACCTCGACCTGGGCGGGTCCTCGGCGCAATCCGTGATCCTCATGACGGCCGTGATCGGCTTGACGGTCATCCAGTTCCGCTACATCGAACGGCGGGTGCATTACTGATGACCATCGGCGGCAACCGCTGGCTTCCCCACGTGATCTTGCTCTTCGGCCTCGTGCTCTTCGCCTTCCCGATCTACCTGGCCTTCATCGGTTCGACGCATGACGCACCCACGATCGCCCGCGGCGAGATGCCGCTGACGATCGGCCCGAACCTGGTCGAGAACTACCGGCAGGCGCTCACGAGCGGCACCGGTGAGCGCGTGAAGGCGACGCCCGCCCTCATCATGATGCGCAACAGCCTCTACATGGCGCTGGCGATCGTGGTGGGCAAGATCGCCATCTCGGTCCTGTCGGCCTTCGCGGTGGTGTTCTTCGAGTTCCCGGGGCGGATGTTCTTCTTCTGGATGATCTTCATCACCCTGATGTTGCCCGTGGAGGTCAGGATGATCCCCACGTACGCGGTGGTGTCGAACCTGGGGCTGGTGGACACGTTCGCGGGCCTCACCATCCCGCTCATCGCCTCCGCCACGGCCACCTTGTTGTTCCGGCAGCACTTCCTGACGATCCCCGACGAGCTCGTCGACGCCGCCCAGATCGACGGTGCGGGCGCCATGCGCTTCTTCTGGAGCGTCTTGCTGCCCTTGTCGCGGAACAACATGGCGGCGCTCTTCGTGATCATGTTCATCTACGGTTGGAACCAGTACCTGTGGCCGCTCATCGTCACGACCAGCCGCGCCAACGAGACGATCGTCATCGGCATCGTGCGGATGATCGGCAGCGGCGAGTCCCAGACCGATTGGCAGCTCATCATGGCCGTCGCCATGCTGGCGCTCGTCCCCCCCGTCCTCATCATCGTCCTCATGCAGCGCTGGTTCGTGAAAGGCCTGGTCGACGCGGAGAAGTGATCGTCACGACCACGCCCTCAGGAGGGATTCCCTTGTCCTACGACACCGTCCTCGACCGACGCCCCTTCGATGCGCCCCGGCCCATCCTCGACGTGGCGGCCGAACTGCGGCTCGACCCGGCCAGCCTCACCACCCTCGGGCCGCTGAAGGCGAAGCTCGATCCGCCCGCCGACATGACCCCGAGGGGCCGGCTCGTCCTGGTGAGCGCGCTCACGCCCACGCCGTCCGGCGAAGGCAAGACGACCGTGAGCGTCGGCCTGGCGCAAGGTCTGCGCCGTCTCGCCACGCGCAGCGCCCTATGCCTGCGGGAGCCTTCGCTCGGGCCGGTGTTCGGCGTCAAGGGCGGAGGGACGGGCGGCGGCCGGGCGCAAGTGGTCCCGGCCGACGACGTGAACCTGCACTTCACCGGCGACCTGCACGCGATCGGCGCGGCCCACAACCTGCTGGCGGCGATGGTGGACACCGACCTGTACTTCAAGTCGCCGAGCGGCCTCGCGCGCGATCGCGTCACCTGGCCCCGCGTGGTCGACATGAACGACCGCGCCCTGCGGAGCGTGATCGTCGACGCCGGCGGGCGCGCCGAGCGCGCGACGCGCTTCGACATCACGGCCGCCAGCGAGGTGATGGCGATGCTGGCGTTGGCGAGCTCGGCCGACGACCTGCGGGCCCGCCTGGCGCGCACCGTCGTGGGCTGGACCGACGACGGCGCCGCCGTGACCGCCGACGACCTGGGGGCCACCGACGCCATGTTCGTCCTGCTGCGCGAGGCGCTGCGGCCGAACCTGGTCCAGACCAGCGAGGGCGGGCCCGCGCTCATCCATGCGGGACCGTTCGCCAACATCGCCCACGGCTGCTCGAGCGTGCTGGCGACGCGGGTGGGTCTGCACCACGCCGACGTGGTCGTGACGGAGGCCGGCTTCGGGTTCGACCTGGGCGGCGAGAAGTTCCTCCACCTCAAGGCGCCGCAGGCCGACGTCTGGCCCGACCTGGTCGTGCTCGTCGCGACGGTCAAGGCCCTGCGGGCGCACGGCGGCGGTGACCTGAAGGCGGGTCTCCCCCACCTCGACCGCCAGCTCGCCAACGTGCACGCGTTCGGGTTGCCGGCGCTGGTGGCCATCAACGTGTTCGCCGACGACGACTGGGGCGACGTGAACGCCGTCCTGGCGCACGCCGCCAAGGCCGGCGTGGCGGTGGCGACGACGACCGCCTTCGTCGACGGCGGCGCCGGCGCCGAGCGGCTCGCGCAGACCGTCCTCGACGTGCTCGCGGACGCACCGACCGCCAGGCGCCCGCGCAAAGCGCTCTACGCCGACGACGACCCTTTCACCGCCAAGGTCGAAGCGGTGGCGCGCACCCTCTACGGGGCCGGCGACGTCGTGTTCACGGACGCCGCCCGGGCCGACCTGGACGCCCTCGGCGCCGCCGGCTACGCACATCTGCCTCCCTGCATCGCCAAGACGCCGCTGTCGTTCGCCGACGACCCCAAGGCCGGCGGGCTCGTCGAAGGCCACACGTTGACGATCCACGAGGTACGGCTCTCGGCGGGCGCCGGCTTCCTGGTCGCCCTCGCCGGCAAGATCTTCACCATGCCCGGTCTTCCGCGCGACCCGGCGGCACGCCACGTGCGCCTGATGCCCGACGGCAGCGTCAAGGGGCTCATGCAGGGCGGTTGAACGCGCGCACGTGCAGTCCTCGATGACGCTCCGACCGGCCGACGCGGCGTAGCCTGACACCGTGCTCAGTCCTCAGGACGTGTACCCGATCGGTGCCGGCGCGCCGGCTCGTTCGCTCCTCGACGTGCGCGCGCCGGTCGAGGTGAGCCGCGGAAGCCTGCCGTTCGCCACGGCCCTGCCGCTGATGACCGACGACGAGCGCCACCAGGTGGGCGTGCGCTACGCCGAGGCGGGTCAGGCCGCCGCCCTGGACCTCGGGTACGAGCTGGCCGGCCCGCACTTGCCGGCCCGCACGGAGGCGTGGCGCGCGGTCGCCGAGCGGGCGGCCGCGGACGGTGCCCCCCTCGCGGTGACCTGTTGGCGCGGCGGCCTGCGCAGTCGCCTCGTGACCGAGATGATCGACCGCCGCGACGTCGATCGTGTCGAGGGTGGGTACAAGGCCCTGCGCGGGTTGCTGACGGGCGGCCTGGCGGCGCAGCTCGCTCGCTTCGAGACGATCGTCGTCACCGGTCTGACCGGAACGGGCAAGACCGACCTGCTGACGGCGCTCGCCGGCGCACCCGGCCTCCACGCCCTCGACCTGGAGGGCCTCGCCCGCCATCGCGGCAGCGCCTTCGGGGCCGAGGATCGGCCCCAGCCCGCCCAAGCGACCTTCGAGAACGCCGTCGCGGCCGAGGTGCGTCTCGCCCGGAGCGGTCTGCTGGTGATCGAGGACGAGTCGCGGTACGTGGGCCGGCGGCTGCTCCCCGACGCGCTCCACACGGTCATGGAGACCGCGCCGCTCGTCGTGCTCGAAGCCCCGCGGGCGGAGCGGATCGCCCGCATCCACGACGCCTACGTCGTGCGACCGACCGCCCGACACGGGGCGGCCGCGGTGGCCGAGCGCCTCGAGAACGACGTTCGTCGGGTCCGGCAACGTCTCGGCGGTGGCCGGACGAGCGAGGTCCTCGCCGCGCTGTCGGACGCGCACGGCGCCTGGGAGGACGCCGAGGCCCACGCCGTCTGGATCGGCCGCCTACTGGACGGGTACTACGACCGGCTCTACGCCCGCGCGCGGGAGCGCAAGGCACGCCCGGTGCTGGCGGAGGGCGACGCGAACGCCCTGCTGGCGTTCCTGCGTTCCCGGGCCGCCGACCGCCCCACGGTAGGCTGATCCATGGCCGACACCCTGCCCCTGCGCCTCACCCGCACCGTCGCCAAAGGTGGGTGCGCCGCCAAGATCGCCGCCGGGACGCTCACCGACTTGCTCCGCACGTTGCCCGTGTCGCATCATCCCGATCTGCTCGTCGGCCGCGACCTCTTCGACGACGCGGCGGTCTGGCGTCTGGGGCCGGACCTGACGATGATCCAGACGCTCGACTTCTTCACGCCCGTGGTCGACGACCCCGGCGACTTCGGTGCCGTGGCGGCGGCCAACGCCCTCAGCGACGTCTACGCCATGGGGGGCACGCCGGTCACCGCGCTCACGATCCTCGCCTTCCCGCTCGGCAGCCTGCCGGACGAGGTCCTCGGCGCCCTCATGGCGGGCGCCCTCGACACGATCGAGGCCGCCGGCGCCCACCTGGTGGGCGGCCACTCGATCGAGGACGACACCCTCAAGCTCGGCTTCAGCGTCACCGGCCTGGCGCATCCCGACCGGCTCTGGAAGAACACCGGAGCCCGGCCGGGCGACGCGCTCGTGCTCACCAAGGCGGTGGGCACCGGCACCCTGGCGGGCGCCCGCAAGAACGACGAGATCGACGCAGCGGCCATGAGCGAGGCCATCGCCTCGATGCGCCAGGTGAACCGCCTCGACCTGCCCGACGACCTCCACGCGGCCGTCCACGCCGCCACCGACGTCACCGGGTTCGGCGTCCTGGGCCACGCGCTGCACGTGGCCCAGGGTTCGGGGGTGACGCTCCACGTCCGCTCCGCCGACGTGCCGCTCCTCGACGGCGCCGCGGCCACGCTGGCCCGCGGGATCCTCACCAAGGCCCACCGCACGACCACCACCTACGTCGCCCCGCACGTGAGCGGCCGCGACGCGCTCGACGACGTGGCCTGGTGGACGCTCGTCGACCCCCAGACGAGCGGCGGCCTGCTCCTGAGCGTCGATCCGGAGCGGGTCGACGCCCTCCTCGATCACGTGCGGCCGCGCTTCCCGCGCGCGACCGTCGTCGGCACCGTCGGGCCGCGTGGCGAGCGCGCCCTGGACGTCGTCTGAACCCGTCGCCGGACGCCCTCTAGCGAGACCGGATGGACGTGCTGACGATCCTCGTGTGGCTCGGCACGCTGACCTTCGCGGCCGCCGGCGCCCTGGTCGCGGTGCGGCTCCGCTTCGACCTGGTAGGGGTGCTCGTGCTGGCGGCCGTCACCGCGGTCGGCGGCGGCAGCATCCGCGACGTGATCGTCGGTTCGCTGCCGCCCGCGGCGTTCACGAACGAACCGCTGTTGTGGCTCGTGGCGGTCACGGCGGTGGTCGTGTTCCTCGTCCACGGTCGAATGCGACTCGAAGGCCGTTGGCTCTACGTCCTCGACACGCTCGGCCTCGCCATCTTCGCGGCGCTCGGCGCGGAGCGGGGCCTGACGTTCGGGCTCGGTCTCTGGGGCTGTGTGTTCGCCGGCGCGGTCAGCGGTGTGGGCGGCGGGGTGTTGCGCGACGTGCTGAGCGGTCAGGTCCCCACCATCTTCTACCGGTCGGGGGATTTCTACGCCTCGGCGGCCGCCCTGGGTGCCCTGACCGTGTTCCTCGTGGCGCCGCTGGAACCCGACGTCGCGCTGGTCGCCGGCGTGATCGTGACCGCCGGCGTGCGCCTCGGCAGCCGCTGGTTGCGCTTGGAGCTACCCGTGCCGCGGGCTTGAGCGCTCGGCCAGCCAGCGCTGCCGCGCCAGTTCGTGCAGCGAAGGGTCGTCGGGGGCGACGACGAAGCCGGCCCGTTGCAGGAGCGCCACCGAGGGGGCGTTGGTCGGCTCGGTGAAGGCGACGACCGCCCGCAGGTCGAGCCGGTCGAAGCCGTCGGCGAGGACGAGCGCGAGGGCCTCGCGCATGAGGCCACGGCCACGGAAGGCGGGCCGCAGGACGTAGCCGACCTCGCCACGACCCTCGTCGAAGCCGCGGTAGAAGCCGATCGTCCCGGCGACGCGATCGAGAGGGGCGGGGACGATGCCCCAGTGCACGCTCTCGCCGCGCGCCTCGTCGGCGGCGATGAGGGCCAGGTGGGCCCGCACGTCGTCCGGTTCGCGCGCCCACACGCCGTCGTAGACCGAGATCTCGAGCACGTCGGCGACGTCCCCGGGCCGCAAGGGCCGCAGCGTCACGTCGGCGCCCGCCAACGTGGCGGGGCGCGGCGGGATCGGGTCGGGGCCGCTCACGGGTGCAACAGGGTGACGCCGACGGGGGCGAAGTCGCCCATGGCGCTCAGTGCCGCGCCCGCCTCGGCCAGCGGCCGGCGTGCGCCGATGAGCCGGTCGAGCGGGACGCGGCGGTCCTGTACGAAGCGGAACAGCCGCCCGTACAGCGCCGCCGGCATGCCGTGGCCGCCGATCACGCTCAGCTCGCGCCGCACCACGTCCTGGAGGGGTACGTGCGGGTCGGCGTCGCCTGCGAGCAGGAGCCCGAGCTGCACGTGCCGTCCGCGTCGACGCAGCGACCGGATGCCTTGCGCGCTCGTGGTCGGGCTGCCCAGCGCGTCGACGGCGACCTCGGCGCCGCCGTCGGTGAGGTCGAGGACCGCCGCGACGGGGTCGACCCGCCGGGCGTCGATCGTGTCGCTCGCGCCCAACGACCGAGCCAACGCCAGCTTCTCGGCGACGACGTCCACCGCGAGGACGCGGGCGCCCGCCGCCGCCGCGATCGCCACCGCCGCCAGCCCGACGCCACCGCAGCCGTACACGACGACGCTCTCGCCCGCCCGGAGGCCGGCGCGTTCGATGAGGCCGTGGAAGGCGGTCATGAAGCGGCAGCCCAGCGAGGCGGCCTCGTCGAAACCGATGGCGTCCGGTAGCACGGCCAGGTTGACGTCCGCCCACGGCACCATGACGAACCGGGCGAAGCTGCCCCAACCGTCGAAGCCGGGCTGGTACTCGCGCTCGCAGAGGTGGGTGTGGCCGTCGCGGCAGGTGCCGCAGGTGCCGCACCCGCAACAGAAGGGGGCCGTCACCCGCCGCCCCACGAGATCGCGTGCGACGTCGGCACCGACCGCGCGCACCACGCCGGCGAACTCGTGGCCGGGGACGTGGGGGAAGCGCACGGTCGGGTCGTGGCCCACCCACGCATGCCAATCGCTCCGGCAGACGCCGGTGGCGACGACCTCGACCACCGCCCCGTGCGGCGTCGGCGTGGGGTCGGCCACGGTGGTGAGGGTCAGCGGGGCGCCGGGCGCGTCGACCAGGATGGCGTGCATCCCGCATCGTACGGTGCCGGCGCCGGCGCCCGGGCGCTCAGACGGGCGCGCGATCCCGCGGCTTCGTTTCGGCGCCGGCGACCGCGGCGATCTCGTCGTCGTCGAGCCCCGCTTCGCGCAGCACCTCGACGGTGTGCTGTCCGAGCAGCGGCGGCGGGAGCCGCAGCGACGGCGGCGTCCGGTCGAGCTTCACCGGGAAACCGACCTGCTGGAACCGCCCGGCCGTCGGGTGGTCGATCGTCAGGAGCATGTCGCGTGCTGCCACCTGCGGGTGTGCGAAGACCTCGTCGAGTTCGAGGATCGGCGCCACGGGCACGCCCACCTCGTTGGCGCGCTCCGTCAACTGCCGCCCGCTCTTCACGGCGAACAGCGCCCGCAGCGCCATGTCGAGCTCGTGGCGGTGGGCGACCCGATCGGGGTTCGTGGCGTAGCGCGGGTCGTCGGCGATCTCGGGCGCTCCCAGGAGCTCGGTGAGCTTGCGGAACTGGCGGTCGTTGCCGACGCACACCATCACCGGACCGTCGACCGTCGCGTACGAGTTCGTGGGCACGATGTGGGGGTGGGCGTTGCCCAACCGTGGATGCACCACACCGCCCATGAGGTACGCCGACGCCTGGTTGGCGAGCGCGGCCAGGCTCGACTCGAACAGCGACAGGTCGACGCGCTGCCCCTCGCCCGTCCGCCACGCGTGCGCGAGCGCCGCCACGATGCCGAAGGCGGCGTGGCTGCCGGCGAGCACGTCGATCACCGCCACGCCGACCTTCAGCGGACGCCCCCCCTCCTCGCCGTTGATGCTCATGAAGCCACCGACCGCTTCGAGGATCGGGTCGTAGCCGGGCAGGTGTGCGTGGGGTCCCGTCCGCCCGTAGCCGGTGATACTGCAGTAGACGAGCTCGGGACGGATCTCGCGCAGGGCGTCGTAGCCCAGCCCCCACCGTTCCATCGTGCCCACCTTGAAGTTCTCGATCAGCACGTCGGCGCTCTCCACGAGACGCCTGAGGGCGTCCCGCGCCGCCTCGCGACGGAAGTCGAGCACCAGGTCGCGCTTGTTCCGGTTCACGCAGGTGTAGTACGCGCTCTCCCCGCCCACCCATGGGGGGCCCCAGCGGCGGGTGTCGTCGCCCTCGGGCGACTCGATCTTCACGACGTCGGCGCCGAGGTCGCCCAACATCATCGTGGCGAACGGCCCGGCGAGGACGCGGCTGAGGTCGAGGACGCGCACGCCGTGCAGCGGTCCGGGCGTGCTCGTGGTCGTCATGGTCGAAGCCTCCTGGAGCGCGTGGGCGCCCTCGCCTCATCATGGGCCGCACGTCGCCGCCGCGCCTCATGCCAACGTCCCGGACGGCGCCCGTCCGGCGCCGGCGTGATGGGTCGTCGCGCCGGCGCGCCGTAGATTGGGTGCGGAGGTCCGTCCATGCTCGACGTCTACCCGATCGGCCACCTGACCCTTCCCGCCGAGCTCGACCTCGGCGCCGTGCTCGCCGCCATCGACCGCATCGAGGCCTTGCCGACGGGCCTGCGCGCGTCGGTCGAAGGCTGCGGCGACGTCGATCACCCGATCCGCGAAGGTGCCTGGTCGATCCGCGCCCTGGTCCACCACGTGGCCGACAGCCACATGAACGCCTACGTGCGTACCAAGCTGCTGCTCACCGAGCCGTCGCCGATCGTCAAGCCCTACGACGAGGTCGCCTGGACCCGTTTGGGGGACGCCACGCTGCCGGTGGAGACGTCGCTCACCCTGATCGAAGCGCTCCACGTGCGCTGGGTGGAGACCCTCCGCGGCATGGGGCCCGAGGACCTGGTGCGACCCTGGCGGATCCCGACGAGCCCGGAACCGCGGCCCGCCTGGCGCATCCCGCTCACCTACGGCTGGCACGGCGACCACCACGCGGCGCAGATCCGCCAGGCGCGCGACCACTACGGTCTCTGAACGGTCGCGGGCGCTCGACGCTCAGGCGCCGGAGCCCTGCAGGACCACGGCCGCGACGGTGAAGAACAAGACGATGCCGGTCACGTCGACGATCGTGGCGATGAACGGCGCCGACGAGGTCGCCGGGTCGGCGCCGAGACGCTTGAGCAGCATGGGGAGCAACGAACCCGACAACGAGCCCCAGATCACGACGCCCAGCAGCGACAGTCCCACCGTCAGCGCCACCAACGGCCAGTCGCTGCCGTAGGCGCCGAAGGCGACCGCCCACAGCGCCACGCGCCCCGCGCCGAGGACCCCCAGCACGACGCCGAGCAACGCGCCGGAAGCGAGCTCGCGCCGCATCACGCGCCACCAGTCGTTCAACCGCACCTCGCCCAGCGCCATCGCGCGCGTGATCAGGGTGGCGGCTTGCGACCCACTGTTGCCGCCCGAAGCGATGATGAGCGGCAGGAAGATGGCCAGCACCACCGCCTGCGAGAGCGCGTCCTCGTAGTACGTCATCGCTTCCGCGGTCAGCATCCCCCCGAACAGCAGCACGACGAGCCACACGCCCCGCTTGCGCACCATGGTCCAGATCGGTACCTCGAGGTACGGGTCGTCGAGGGCTTGCGTCCCCCCGAGCATCTGGATGTCCTCGGTGGCCTCGCGCTCCTGCACGTCCAGCACGTCGTCGACCGTCACGATCCCGACCAACACGCCCTTGCCGTCGACGACGGGCAGTGCGCTGCGGTCGTGGCGCCGGAACACGGCGACGGCCGCCTCCTGGTCGTCGTCGACCCGCAGCGCCACGTACGCGCGGTCCATGAGCGCGTCGATGCGCGTCTCCGGGTCGACGGTGAGGAGTTGTCGGATGCGCAGGTCGTCGATGAGCACGCGGCCGGGGCCGGTCACGTACACGACGTTGAGCGTCTCGGAATCGCGCCCGAAGCGCCGCACGTGCGCGAGGGACTCGGCCACCGTCCAGTCCGGCTTCACCCGCACGTAGTCGGGCGTCATCAGCCGGCCGACCGAGTCCTCGGGGTACCCGAGCAACTGCACGGCGTGCGCGCGCTCCGCGGGCGACAGCAGGTTCAGCATCTGCGCCGTGACCTTGCCGGGCAGTTCCTCGAGCAGCGCCGTGCGGTCGTCGGCCGACATCCCTTCGAGGACGGCGGCCGCGTCGGCGTCCGACAGCGTGTGGAGCAGGTGCTCCTGGGCCTCGAACGACAGGTACTCGAACACGTCGCCTGCCCGATCACGGTCGAGCAACCGGAAGGCGACGGCCTCCTGCTCGGAGGGCAAGCGATCGATGGCCTCGGCGAGGTCGGGCACCTCGCCCGAACGCAGGCGCCCTTTCAGCGCATCGAAGCGGCGGCGCTCGATGAGCTCCGCGAGCTCGGCGCTCAGGACGTCGATGGGGTCGACGCCGTCGTCGTGAAGGTCCTCGACGGCGCCAGGGGGGTGCTCACGCAGCGGTGGATCGGCGTCGGGCACGATGTCAGTTCAGCTCGTCGAGCGTCAGACGGAAGGAGGGGACGAACGTCGCGATGAACGCGTCGACGACCGGCTCGCCCAGACCCTCGAGGTCGCGCCGGATGGTCTCCTCCGCCCGTTCGAACTCGCGGTTGCCGGCCTTGGCCTCTTCGAGGCACTTGAGGTAGGCGCAGAGCTTGTCGGCCAGCTTCACCAGACGCCACTCGGCCGCGTCCTCGGACCGCGCGAAGTAGAGGGCTTCGTACTGCGGGCGCATCGCCTCGGGGAGCAGACCGAGCAGCTTGCGCTTGGCGACGACCTCGAGGCCGTCGACGGCGTCGCGCACCTGCGGGTTGAAGTACTTCACCGGCGTGGGCATGTCGCCGGTGATGACCTCCTCGGCGTCGTGGTAGACGGCCAAGAGGGCGGTTCGGGCCGGATCGACGGCCGCGCGCCCGAGGCGTTCGTTCTCCATGAGCGCCAACGCGTGGGCCACCATGGCGACCTGCAAGCTGTGCTCCTGGATGTTCTCGTCGAGCGTGTTGCGCATCAACCCCCACCGCTGGATGAACTTCATGCGGGCGAGGTAGGCGAAGTAGTGGCTCACCCGAGGATGGTAACGCTGCGGCCGCATCGGGAGGGCCTTGCCTTCACGAGCACCGTCGGGTACGTGAGACTTGTCATTGACGACACGAGGGCGTCCCCGTAGGCTTGCGCCCGAGGAGGCCCTACGTGAAGCGAACCGTCCTGGCCTTGACCGGTCTGATCGCCCTGCTGTTGGCCGCGTGCGCCCCATCGGCCCAAGTGGCCACGAACGTCGTCCCGACCCTCATCTCGGTGAGCACCTCCGACAGCGAGGGTGTGGTCCTGCAAGGCCGCTACTTCGGGAACGGCGGCGAGGGCAGCTTCGTGCTCGTCTCGGCCGACGTGGACGGTGAGGACGGCGTGGTCGTCGACCCCACTTCCTGGAGCTCGAACCGCATCTCCTTCCGTGCCCCCGAGGACGCCGGGCCCGGCTTCGTGTTCGTCGTCGTCGACGACGTGATGAGCAACGGCCTACCCGCCGACCTGGACTGATCGCTCCCGCTCCTCGCCTCCGATCCCGTACCTCCGACGGCCGCGCTCGCCCGAGCGCGGCCGTTCACGTGGTGCCCGGTCGCGGCGGGAAGGGGCGTGTAGACTCGGCCCGATGAGACTCCAAGCCGTCAAAGGCACCGCCGACCTCCTCCCCGCCGACCAGGCTCGCTGGCGCCGGTTGTTCGACGTCACCCGCCAGGTCCTCGAGCGCGCGGGGGTCGCCGAGCTGACGCCGCCCGTCTTCGAGTTCGCGGAGACCTTCGAGCGCAGCGTCGGCGAGGCCGCCGACCTGGTCGTCCAGAAGGAGATGTACACCTTCGAGGACCGCGGCGGTCGGCGCCTCACGCTGCGACCGGAGTTCACGGCCGGCGTCCTGCGCGCCTACGTCGAGCACGGCATGCACACCTGGCCGAGCCCGGTGAAGCTCTGGACGAAAGGGCCGGCGTTCCGGGCCGAGAACGTCCAGCGGGGTCGTTTCCGCCAGTTCCATCAGGTCAACCTGGAGATCGTCGGCACGGCCGAACCCGTCGCGGACGCCGAGGCGATCGCGCTCTTCGTCGACGTCCTGCGTGCGCTGGGCCTCCCGAACCCGCGCGTGGCGCTCGGTTCGGTGGGCGATCCCGACGACCGGCTGCGCTACAACGCCTACCTGCGCGAACGGCTCGAACCGAAGGCCGCGCAGCTCACCGAGACGAGCCGCGAACGCCTGCGCCTCAACCCGATGCGGCTGCTCGACGCCAAGGACCCCGGGGATCGCGCCCTCGTAGACGCCCTGGCACGACCGCTCGACATGCTCGGCGACGCCGCCCGCGCACACTTCGACGCCGTGGCCGGTTACCTTCGCGCTTGGGAGATCCCGTTCGACGTCGACCCGGGCATCGTGCGCGGTCTCGATTACTACCGGAGGACGGCCTTCGAGATCCACGTCGAGGGCATCGGCGCGCAGTCGGCGCTGGGCGGGGGCGGTCGATACGACGGGCTCGTCGCGCAGCTCGGTGGCCCCGACGTACCGGGCATCGGTTGGGCGTTCGGCGTCGAGCGCGTCCTCGACGCGCTCGACGGGGCGGGTGTGCCGGCACCGGCGCAGGAGACGCCGCTCCTGTACCTCGTGCCCATGGACGAGACCGCCGTCGGCGAGGTGGCGCTCCTGGCACGCACGTTGCGCGATCGCTTCCGCGTCGAGCACGGCTACGTCAAGCGGGCGCCCGGCAAGGGCCTGCGCGACGCCGATCGCGCGGGCGCCCGGTTCGCGGGCCTGGTGGGCGAACGCGAGCGGGCCGAGGGCACCGTCCAACTCAAGAGGCTGGCGACGGGTGAGCAGCGCTCGGTGGCCCTCGACGACCTGGCCAGCGAGCTCGAACGCAGCCATGCGACCGGACCGAGCGAGCCGGCGGAGGACCGACCATGAAACGTACGCACACCTGTGGCGCCTTGCGCGCCGAACACGCCGGCGACCGGGTCGTCTTGCAGGGTTGGGTCCAGCGCCGACGCGACCTGGGCGGTCTCGTGTTCCTCGACCTGCGCGACCGCGAGGGCCTGACCCAGGTCGTGGTCGAGCCCGACGCCGCCGACGCCTTCGCCGTCGCCCAGGCACTGCGCCACGAGTACGTGATCGAGGTGCACGGCACCGTGCGCGCCCGGCCCGCGTCGCAGCGCAGCGCCAAGCTCGCGACGGGCGAGGTCGAGGTGGTCGCCGAGCGCGTCGAGGTGCTGTCCGAGGCCAAGACGCCTCCGTTCCCCCTCGACACGACCGGCGACACGGGCGAGGTCAGCGAAGACCTGCGACTGCGCCACCGTTACCTCGACCTGCGTCGGCCGGAGGCGCTGCGGCCGCTGCTCGTGCGGCACGTCGTGTTGCGCGAGATCTGGCGCCACCTCGACGCCCGCGGCTTCGTCCAGGTCGAGACGCCGCTGCTCACCCTCAGCACGCCCGAGGGCGCGCGCGACTTCATCGTGCCCGCCCGCGGCCGGGCGGGCGACGTCTACGCGCTGCCCCAGTCGCCGCAGCTGTTCAAACAGCTGCTCATGATGGGGGGCGTCGACCGGTACTTCCAGATCGCGCGCTGCTTCCGAGACGAGGACCTGCGCGCCGATCGCCAGCCGGACTTCACCCAGCTCGACCTCGAGATGTCGTTCGTCGAGCAAGACGACGTCCTCGAGACGAACGAGGCGTTGATGGCCGACGTCGTGCGGGCCGCGGTCGGGGTCGAGATCGCCACGCCCTTCCCGCGGCTGGGCTACGAGGACGCGATGAACCGCTTCGGGTCCGACAAACCCGACCTGCGCTTCGGGCTCGAGCTCGAAGCCCTCGACGAGGTGTTCGCCGCGACCTCCGTGCGCGCCTTCGCGGCCGCGCTCGCCGCGGGCGGCGCGGTCCGGGCGCTGCGCGTGCCCGGCGACCTCGCGGGTGGGCTCAGCCGGAAGGGCATCGAGGACCTCGAGGCCGTGGCGAAACGACACGGCGCCGGCGGGCTGGCGTGGCTCCGGCGCAAGGACGACGCCTTCAGCGGACCACTCGCCAAAGCGCTCGCGGACGACGAGGTCCAGGCGCTCCTCTCGCGTAGCGCGGAGGGCGACCTGTGGCTGCTCGTCGCCGATCGCTGGACGACCGCGTGCACCGCTTTGGGCGCCGTGCGCGTGCGCCTGCGCGACACGCTCGACCTCGGCATCGACCCCAAGGCGTTGCACTTCTCGTGGGTGGTCGACTTCCCGCTCCTCGAACGGGCAGCCGAGGGCGACGGTTGGACCTACATGCACCACCCCTTCACCCGGCCCCACGACGAGGACCTGTCCCTGCTGGCGTCGGACCCCGGCCGCGTCCGCGCTTGGGCGTACGACCTGGTGCTCAACGGCAACGAGGTCGGTGGCGGCTCCTTGCGCATCCATCGCCAGGACGTGCAGGAGCGCATGTTCGCCGCGCTCGGCTTCACGCCCGAAGAGGCTCGACGCCGCTTCGGCTTCTTCCTCGACGCGCTGGCGTACGGTGCGCCGCCGCACGGTGGGATCGCTTGGGGGCTCGACCGGCTCGTCATGCTCCTGGCCGGCGCCCGCAGCCTGCGCGAGGTCATCGCCTTCCCGAAGAACCAACGTGGCGTCGATCCGCTCACGGACGCGCCCTCGCCCGCGGAGCCGGGCCAGCTGGAGGAACTCGGCCTGCAGGTGCGACCCGTCCGCGAAGCCGCGGAGCCGGCCGGGGACCCGGCGTGATCCCCCTCGTCATCCTCGATCTCGACGGGACGATGATCGGCTCCAGCGCGCAGGTCTCGCCGCGCGTCTGGGCGGCCGTCGACGCGGCGCGCGAACGCGGCATCAAACTCGCCGCCTGTACGGGTCGCCCGGGCCTCGGTGTGGCGTTGCGGACCGCCAAACGACTCGGTCCCACCAACCCGCACGTGTTCCAGTCCGGCGCCCACATCGCCTACCCCGACGGCGACACGCTCAAGGTCTCCTCGCTCAAGGAGGCGGTCGCCCAGAAGGTGGTCCAGCACGCCCGCTCGCTCGGCCTGGTGCTGGAGGTCTACACGCCCCAGAACCTGTTCGTCGAGCGCAAGACGCCCATGAGCGAGGCGCACGCGAAGCTGATCGGTGTCGCCGCCATCGTCCGCGACCTCACCGAGGTCGTGGCGACCGAACCCGTGGTGCGCGCGCAGTGGGTGCTGACCCGCGAGCAGGAGGCGTCCGCCATGGACCTGCCGGTCGAGGGGGTCACCGTCAGCCGCGCCACCTCGCCCGGTCTTCCCGACACGCTGTTCGTCTCCCTCACGCGCTCCGGCGTGTCGAAGGGGAGCGCCGTGAAGGACCTCGCCGCGTACATGAAGGTGCCGCTCGAGCACGTCATGGCCGTCGGCGACACCGCCGGCGACCTGCCGATGCTCAACCTCGTCGGCTTCCCGGTGGTGATGGGCAACGCCGAGGACGACCTCAAGGCGCGCTTCGATCGCGTCGTGGGCGACGTCGACGACGGCGGCGTGATCGAAGCGCTCGAGCTCGCCCGCACGCTCAAACCCGGCTAGGGGGAGCTGCCCGACCTCGCGGCGAACCCTGGCGCGACGCGGGCGCCCGTCACGCCTGAGAGGCACGGCGTGCCGGGGTACGCTCTCGCGCATGAACGTCACCCGCATCCAGGACCTCTCCGCCGCCGTCGGTTCGCTCGTCACCGTCGCCGGCTGGCTCACCGGCAGTCGCTCGTCGGGCAAGATCGCCTTCCTCCAGGTGCGTGACGGCAGTGGTTTCGTCCAGGCCGTCGTCTCGAAGGCCGACGTCGACGAGGCGACGTTCGACGTCGTCCGGGGTTTGGGCCAGGAAAGCGCGCTCAAGGTCACCGGCGAGGTGCGCAGCGACCCGCGGGCGCCGAGCGGCGTGGAGCTCTCCGCGCGTTCGGTCGAGGTCGTCCACGCCACCGACGGCTACCCGATCACGCCCAAGGAACACGGGGTCGACTTCCTGAGCGACTACCGCCACCTGCACCTGCGCCACCGCGCGCCGTGGGCCGTGCTCCGCGTGCGCGACGAGCTCGAGCGGGCCGTTCAGGACTTCTTCGCCGACCGCGGGTTCGTCCGCTTCGATGCGCCCTTCTTCATGCCCACCGCCGTCGAGGGCACGACGAACCTGTTCGAGATCGACCTCTTCGACGAAGGCAAGGCGTACCTCTCCCAGTCCGGTCAGCTCTACGCCGAGGCCGGCGCGATGGCGCTCGGCGCGGTCTACACCATGGGTCCGGCGTTCCGCGCCGAGAAGAGCAAGACGCGCCGGCACCTGCTCGAGTTCTGGATGGTGGAGCCCGAGGTCGCCTACCTCGAGCACGACGGCAACGTGCGGCTGCAGGTCGACCTCTTGTCGTACCTGGTCGGTCGCGTGCTGGAAACGAGAGCGATGGAACTCGACCTCCTCGAACGCGACGTGTCGCGGCTCGCGCCGGCCGCGGCCGGCGACTACCCGGTCATCAGCTACGACCGCGCGCTCGAGCTGCTGGCCGAGGACGGCGAGCCGTTGACCTGGGGCGACGACTTTGGCGCCCCCCACGAGACGGCGCTCGGCGCACGTTTCGACCGCCCGGTCGTGGTGGAACGGTGGCCCACCAAGACCAAGGCGTTCTACATGGAACCGGTGCCCGGCGACCCGACCCGCGTGTTGTGCGACGACGTCATCGCCCCGGACGGGTACGGCGAACTCGTCGGAGGATCCCAGCGCATCCACGACCTCGCGCTCATCGAACGGCGCATCGCCGAGCACGGGCTGCCCAGCGAAGCGTTCGGCTGGTACCTCGACCTGCGCCGGTTCGGCAGCGTGCCCCACAGCGGGTTCGGGATGGGTCTGGAGCGCACGCTGGCGTGGATCACCGGCGTGCACCACCTGCGCGAGGTCATCCCGTTCCCGCGCACGTTGACGCGCATGATGCCCTGAACCGACCGAACCTCAGCGCTCGGGCACCAGCGGCGCGACGTGGCCCCAGACGGCTTCGGCCGGTGTCCCCGCCACGGTGAGGTGCACCTCGTCGGCGCCGACCTCGGCGCGTGCGGTCGCCACCAAGGACCGCACGACCGACCACTCCTGCGCCACCGACACCGCGGCGGCGGGTGGGAGCGGGTCGAGGTCGATCGCGGCCACCGCACGACGGTCGAGGTCGAAGACGAGGGCCGTCGGCGCAGCCACCGCGGCCGGCCACGTCCCGGCCTCGACCAGGTCGGAGCGCAACGCGTCGACGGCGGCCGACAGCCGCACCGACCGGTCGTCGGCCGCGTCGGCCGGCAGCGCGACGTCGGCGAAGCCCGGCCGTTCGAGGCCGTCCTCGTCGACGACCACGTACCGCACCTCACGCTCGACCGTCCGTTGCGCCGTCTCCCGCGCGATCGGCACGGGCGGTGGCGGCTCGACGGTCGGCGGCCGCGCGCTCACGGCGTAGACGGCAGCGACGGCCAAGAGGACCCAGGCCAGGAGCACCTGCGGCGACGTCCACACCCGGCGCACGTCGGCGGCGGGCGGCGCGGTCCGTGCCCCGGCGCCGCGAACGGCGCGACGGCGCTTCATCGGTCCAAGGACGCCAATGCCGACGTGAGCGCCGCCGCCAACGCCAGCGGCAACCCGGGGTCACGGAGGTCTTCGGGCGACAGCTCCAGCAGGACACCGCGACCGGCCGCGCCCCGCAGCACCGCGAGCGGCGCGCCCTCCACCGGGTCGAACACCACCCCGGCGCCGGCCAGCGACGCGCTCAAGGAGGCGGCCAAGCGACGGCCGATCTCGGGGTCGGGCACCAACCGCAGGAGCAACGCACGCCGCAACGCGTCCGTCTCCGGCCGCGCCAACGCCGTCTCGGCGTTGGCGCGGACCGCGGTCTCCAACGCACGAGCGCTGCTCGCGTCGTCCAGCACGTAGACGCGCGCACGTCCGGCGGGAAGGGGCGCGGCGTGGATCGACACGAAGGCGTCCGCGCCGATGCCGGCGCTCGAACGGTCCCGCAAGCGTGATGGCGGCCGCCGCGGGCCGCGTCCGCTCGACCTCGATGCCGGTCCCCAACCAGGCTCTCGGCCACCGCGTCGACGAACGCGCGGGTCAGCTCGCCCTCCGCCGCCCCTGGCCCGGCGAAGCCGACGTCGCCGCCGTCGTGGCCGGCGTCGAGCACCAGCCGTCGGCCGGTCGACGCCGCGATCGCGGTCGGGCTGGGCGCCGCACCGAAGGCCACGATCACCTCCGCGCCGCGGCCGTCGGGCAGGGTCAGCACCCGCGCCGTCGAGCCCGGCTCGAGCTGGACGCGAACCTCGGCGCTGCCCCGCACCTGGGCGACCGTCGCGCGGACGAAGGCGTCGCCGTCGAACGCGATCGGGGCGGTGTCGGTGCGTTCGAAACGCAGCTCGAGCACGTCGGTCGACGGGCTCTCGAAGCGCGCGACCCGCGCCGGGGCGTCGAGCCGGAAGACCAGGCGCTCTCCCCCACCACGCCCCTCCAAACGAGCCGTCAGGTTCGGGCGCGGCAACACGACCGCGACCGTGTCGGTCTCGGCGAGGAACGCCACCCGACCACCGAACGCCTCGCCGACGGCCTTCACCGGCACGTACGCTTCGATGCCGTCGTGCACCGCCGCCGGTCCAGGCCGGGGGGCGCCGTCGCGGGTCAGCGCGGGGTCCAGGGCCGCCGCTCGGCCGGCGTCGCCGACCAGGTCGACCAGCACGGCGGCCGCACCGAGCACGAGCGTGACGCGACCGGCGGCCAGGTCGATCGCCAGGTCGGCACCGAGCGCCGCCGCGAACTCCGCCGCCGGCGCGTAGGCCACGCCAGGCACCAGCGTCGTGGTCACCCCCGGCACGTTCACGCCGTTCACCGCAAGTTGCGGTTGTGCCCACGCCGCCGCCAGCGCACCCCAGCACGACCAGTGCAGCCGCCCAGCGTGTCGCGGCCGCCCTCACCGCTCCCCGCCCTTGAGGGCCCGGTCCATCTCGCGCTGGGCGTCGCGCTTCGCGGCCGCCGCGCGCTTGTCGTGCTGCTTGCGGCCGCGCGCCAAGGCCAAGCGGACCTTCACGCGCCCCTTGTCGTCGAAGTAGAGGTCGAGCGGGACCACGGTGAGACCGCGACGCTCGAGCCCCTTGCGCAGCTCCGCGATCTCGCGTCGGTGCAAGAGCAACTTGCGTCGCCGCGTCGGTTCGTGGTCGTTGTACGACGCCTGCGGGTACGACAGGATCGTCGCACCCTCGAGCCACACCTCGTCGTGGTCGATCTTGGCGTACGCCTCGGCGATCGAGCCGCCGCCGGAACGCAACGACTTGACCTCCGAGCCGCGGAGCGCGATCCCGGCCTCGAAGGTCTCGAGCAACTCGTAGTCGTGGCGGGCTCGGCGGTTCGTGAGCATCGCCGGCCATGATACGTGGCCGCGGACCCACGGGCCGTCCCGCGCCCGGCGATCAGTCCAGCCAGGCCTCGACGTCGTAGGGATCGACGTCGACGCGCACGAGCGCCCCCGCACCGGGCCGCGGGTCGACGCGCTCGACGCGCTCCGCGAGCGACGCGTCGTCGTCGGCGCGGACGAACACGTGGAAGGCGTAGCGTCCACGGGCGCGCGCTTGGGGCGCCGGCGCGGGGCCGAGCACGTCGACCGCCGGGACACCGGCCGCCTTCAGGCGATCCGCGACGGTGGTGGCCGCCACCGCTGCCTGGGCCGCGTCGCGGTGGGTCACCTGCACCCGCGCCCAGCGTCGGCACGGCGGGTAGCCGAACGCCGCGCGCCGCGCCAGCACCGCGGCCGAGACCCGTTCGACGGCGGCGTCGGGCTCGGCGCTGGTCCACGCCTCCCACACCTCGTGCTCGGGCCGATGCACCTGAGCGACGAGCAGCGGACGCCGCGCGCCGGTCGACAGGTCGGGCAGTTGCCACAGGGTGCGGAGCGCGTCCTCGGTCGCTCGGACGTCCTCGTGGTCGAGGAGCGCGTCGCCGGCCGTGAGCGCCACGAGGGCCAGGGAGGGCAACGGCGGCGCCCGCAGGAGCGCCAGCGTGCCGACCACGATCCCGGGGGCGCCCTCGGTCATCGGACCGAGGTCGTCGCGACGGTCGCGGTCCCACTGCCAGACGTCGAGATCGGGCACGGCGGCCCGCACCGTCTGGACCACCCACTCCGTGCCGGCGCCGGGTCGGGGGGCCAGGCCCGGCGTCCCGCAGACCGTGCAGGTGGCGGGCGCACCGCGCTCGAACCCACACCGATGACACCGCAAACGCGCCACCCGCGCGTACCAGCGCAGGGGCACGTCGCAGTTGGGGCACGCGACGGTCTCGCCACAGGCGCGGCACCCGAGCGCGGCGGCGAAACCCCGCCGCGGCACGAGCAGCAGCGCTTGGCGGCGGCGTTCGGCCACCTGCCGCAGCAAGCGGACGAGCGGCGCTGCGAGCGGCCAACCCGGCTCCGTCCGCAGGTCGATCAGCGCGCTACGCGGCCGCGGCCGCGGCAACGCGACGACGTCCTCGGCGCCGTCGGCGCGCAGCTCGGCGGTCGCCAGGGGGTCGACGAGCGACCAGCCGGCGCCCGCCGCGCGGGCCAGCCCGAGCGCGTCGACGCGCGCCACGGCGCGCGCACCCGCCATCCCCTTGTAGGAGCCGCTGGCGGCGTCCCAGACGAGGACGTGGCGCAAGCGTGCGAAGGGCAGGGTCAGCACCGGGTAGGTGCCGACGACGACGGCGGGCGTGCCGCGTGCGACCTCGCTCGCCAGCGCGATACGGCGGGCCTCGTCGGCCTCGCTCGGCCAGCGCAACGTGGGCATCACGGCCGCCAGCGCGGCGGCGAGCGCTTCGCCCACGACCGCTTCCGGCACCAGCCACAGCACCTGCCCACCCGCGGTCGACCCAGCCTCGTACCGCCTCGAGGACGAAGGCGAAACGGTCGACGGCGAGACCCCCTGTGACGAGACGCGTCGCGTTCGCCGGCGCCCCCACCCCGGCACCACGGTCCGCGGCGCCGAACGGCCCCGCGCCCGGGGTGACCCAGGGCGGCGCGGGATCGGGCCTTCGGCCGCTCCGCGTAGGCCGCGTACCCCTTGGCGACCAGACCGCGTGCGGCGCCGAGGGGCACGTCGGCCTCGCGCGCGAGCGCGGCCGCGCTCTCGACCTCGCCGCGGTCCTCGAGCCACGCCAAGGCCCGGCGCTGGGCGGCGCGGGCCGCGCCGGAGAGGGCGGCATCGGACGCGCGGACCGGCACCAGCCGGCGCGTCGTCTCGGGCGTGGGACGCACCCTTTCGTGCACGAGGCCGTGGACCCGCCACACGTCCAGCGCCTCGACCGGGAGGTCGGAAGCGTCCACCCACGCGTCGTCCCGGAGGCGCGCCCCGTCCGGGCCGAAGAGGTCGGCGGGCGCTTGCGCGTCGCGCCGGACCTGGTGCTCGAAGGGCCCCTTGAGCCCCGGCACCCCGGCGCCCGCCAGCGCCACGCCGATCGGCACGACGCAGCGCGCGGCCTGGGCGGAGAGCATCGCCAGCGCCGGACCGCCGAGCCAGGCGGAGCCGTCGACCCAGGCGACCGCCGGTCGCAGGTCGAGCGCCGCCGCGCCGCCGACCGGACGAGCGGCGGCCACGACCCCCACCCGCACGCCCCCCTGCCACGGCACGGCGATCCGTGCGCCCACCAGCCCTTCGAACCCGTCGGCGGTCGACGCGTCCGTGCCGGGCGGCGGGTCGTGCGGCGCCAGGTAGTCGAAGCCGGGCACGGGCAGCGGGACCCAGACGTGGAGCGCGAGCGGCATGGTCGAGTCTACCGTCGGCCACCTGGTATCCTCGGCCGCGATGCGCGACCGAGACGCCGATCCCGCCCCCTCCGCCTACGCCGCCGCCGGCGTCGACCTGCATGCCGCCGACGACGCCATGCGGCGCATCCGCGACGCCGTCACGTCGACCTACACGCCGAACGTGCTGCGAGGTCTGGGCGCCTTCGGCGGTCTGTTCGCGCTCCCCGACGACGTCGCGGAGCCCGTCTTGGTCGCGTCCACCGACGGCGTGGGCACCAAGACGAGGTTGGCGGTCGAACGAGGCGCCGTCCGCGGCATCGGCCGCGACCTGGTCAACCACTGCATCAACGACGTGCTCGTGCAGGGCGCGCGACCGCTGTTCTTCCTCGACTACGTCGCGAGCGCGCGACTCGACGCCGCGGTCGTGGCCGAGGTGGTCGCCGGCGCGGCCGAAGCGTGCCGAGCGGCCGGCGTCGCGATCCTGGGCGGCGAGACGGCCGAGATGCCCGGCGTCTACGCGCCCGGCGAGATCGACGTGGTCGGCACCCTGGTCGGCATCGTGGCGCGCGCGAAGGTCCTGGACGGCACCCAGGTGCGGGTCGACGACGTCCTGCTGGCGCTGCCGTCGGGCGGGCTGCAGACGAACGGCTTCTCGTTGGCACGGTTCGTGGCCGACGGCCATTACCACGTGCCGCTGGCGGCACTCGACCCCGACGCCGCGCCCACGACCTTGGGCGACGCGTTGCTGGCGCCGCACCGATCGTTCCTCGCAGACGTCGTCCCGCTGCTCGAGGCCGACCTGGTTCGGTCGCTGGCGCACGTCACGGGCGGCGGTCTGCCGGGCAACCTGCCGCGGTCCCTGCCGCCGGGGCTCGGCGCGGTGGTCGACCCGAGCGCGTGGCGGCGGCCGCCGGTGTTCGACCGCCTGCAGGCGCTCGGCGAGATCGACGAGGGCGAGATGCGGCAGGTCTTCAACCTGGGGGTCGGCATGGTCGTGGTCGTCCGACCGCAGGACGTGGCCGCGGCGACGGCGCTGTGCCCGACCGAGCTCACGGTCATCGGTCGTGTGGTCGAGGGCTCGGGCGTGCGCTTCGTGGTGGGCGGCTGACGGTCCGTCCGGTCCGCGTTCAGCCTTCGCGCGGCGCCATCTCCACCGACCGCGTCCGCGCCTCGGTGCTCTTCGGGTTCAGCACCGGCAACGTCACCGTGAACACCGTGCCCTCCCCCACCCGCGACCGGACCTCGACACGGCCGCCGTGCATCTGCACGATCCACCGGACGATCGCGAGTCCGAGGCCCGACCCGCTGCCACGCGTCGAGCGCGCCCCGTCGACCCGGTAGAACCGCTCGAACACGTGGGGCAACGCCTCGCTCGGGATGCCGGGGCCGTCGTCGAGCACCTCGAGCCGTGCGTCGGCGCCCTCACGCTCCAGGTGCAGCGTCACGTGGTGTGCCCCGGCGTTGAGCGCGTTCTGGACGAGGTTCAGGACGACCTGCTTGAGCCGGGCCGGGTCCCCGTCCACCTCGAGCAGCGGCACGGCGCAGTCGACGCGGATCTCGGCGCTGCCCGCCACGGGCGCCAATCCGTCGCGGACCGCCTCGAGGGTCTCGACGAGGTTCATCGGTTCACGGTGGACCTGGAAGCCGGCGTCGGCCCGGGCGAGCTCCAGCAGGTCGTTGACGAGCTTCCCCATGCGCTCGGCCTCGCGCTGGATGACCGTGAGCGAGTCGACCTGCTCGGGCGTCGGCTGCGTGCGCCGCAACAGGTAGCGGGCGTGCCCGACGATCGCGGTCACCGGCGTCCGCAGCTCGTGGCTGGCGTCGGCCGTGAAACGCCGCTGGGTCTCGAACGACTCCTGCAACCGGTCGAGCATGTGGTTGATCGAGAACGCCAGCGCCCGCAGCTCGTCGTCGGTCGAGGCGACCGGCACGCGCTGCGAGAGGTCCTTGCCCGACACGCGCGCGGCCGCCTGCGTGACGCGTTGCACCGGCGCCAGCACGCGCCGCGACAACAGCCACACACCGATGGCGAACGTGAGGAAGGCAACGACGACCGTCAGGCCCAGGTCCGACGCCAGCTGGTCCAGCGTCGATTGGACGGTGCCGATCGGCAGGCCGACGAGGATCGCGGCCGTGACGACCTGCTCGTTCGAGAACTCGATCGTGCCGAGCCCGCCGAGCACACGGAGCCGTTGGCCGTCGGACAGCGTCGCGTACCCGGCCACCCGGCCCGTGTCGACCAGCTCCTGGACCGCGCGGTCGGCGAGCAGCGGCAGCAGGCGTTCGTTCGTGGGGTTGGAGCGCACGCTGCTGCTGGCCTGGGTGAAATCGACGCCGTTCCGCACGGCGGCGACGTCGGAGGGCTGCAGCGGGGCCTGCGCCACGAGGACGATTTGATAATACGCGTCACCCGGCAGCCGTTGGATGCCGGTCGACACCGCGCCGCCGGTGAGGTCGGTGAGCGCCTGACTCGCGCGCTCCTCGACGTTGGCCGACAGCGACCGTTCGGTGAGCAGGTACACCGACACGGCCACCGCGGACAGGATCACGGCGATGAAGGCGCTCGTGAAGATCGCCAGTCGGAGGCGGAGGGTCATGCCGCGCGGGGTGCGCCGGCGGTCACTCCTCGCGAAGAACGTAGCCGATCCCCCGCACGGTGTGGATCAGGCGACGCTCGCCCTCGCCCTCCAGCTTGCGCCGCAGGTAGCCGACGTAGACGTCGACCACGTTGCTGCCACCGGTGTACTCGGGCCACACCTTCTCTTCGATCTCGAAGCGGTTGAACACCTTCCCCGGGTTGCGCGCGAAGAGCTCGAGCAACTCGAACTCCTTGGCCGACAGCTCGATGCGGCGGCCATCGCGGAAGACCTCGCGCCCGTCGAGGTTCATGACCAGGTCGGCCACACGCACCTCGCCCGTCACCGCGGGGTTCACGCGCCGCAGGTGGGCGCGCACCCGTGCCAGCAGCTCCTCGATCGAGAACGGCTTGACCAGGTAGTCGTCGGCGCCGGCGTCGAGCCCGGTCACCTTGTCGTCGACCGAGTCCTTGGCCGTCAACAAGATGATGGGGGTGTTGCTCGTCTTGCGGATGCGGCGCGCGACCTCGAGCCCGTCGAGCACGGGCAGCATGAGGTCGAGCACGACCAGATCGGGGGCGAGCTCACGGAACTTCGACAGCCCCGTGACGCCGTCGTACGCGACGACGGTGTCGTACATCTCTGCCTGGAGCTCGAGATCGACGAACTTCGCGATCTCTTTCTCGTCCTCGACGATGAGGATCAACGGTTTGCGGTCCATGCCTCACGTTGGCATGGTCACCGATGAGAACGTAGTACCGGGCGCACGCTCAGGCGCCGCCGTCCGTCCCCGTCAGCCGGATCGTGGGCTGCACGACGAACCCCTTGGCCAGGATCTCGGTCGCCCACCCGCGCGCGCCCGACAAGCTGTGGTCGCGCCAGTTGCCGCAGCGCTCAGGACTGCAGCCCGGGACCGGCCCCTCGTGGTCGCGCACGGCTTCGAGCGCCCGGACGACCGCCAGCAGGACGCTCGGCTCCGACGGCGCACCCAACACCGTCAGGTGGAAACCGGTGCGACTCCCCATCGGGGACGCGTCGATCAGCTTGCCCTCGTTCAGGTGGTCGCGCAGGTACCCGGCCAGCAGGTGCTCGATCGTGTGGAGCGCCGCCGTGGCGATCTCCTGAACGTTGGGCTGGACGAGACGAAGGTCGAACGTGGTGACGACGTCGCCACGCTCGCCGACGGTACGGCCCGCCAACCGCACGTACGGCGCGCGCACGGCGCTGTGGTCGAGCTCGAACGGATCGACGCGGGTCCGGGGCGGCACGCTTCGAGCCTACCGCAGGCGTTTCCACGCCACCGCCGACCGGTGGCGCGCGTCGAGGGGCGGCGCGGTAGACTGCGCGCGCCGGCGGCGCCGTCCGACGTGCCGGCGCGCGTGCGGCTGCGATCCACGCGTCCTATCTCGTCACCCTCTCGGACCGAGGTGTCTCTTGCGCGAACGCGTCGCTCTCTTCATCGATGGCAGCAACCTCTACAACGGCATGCGGGAGAACCTGCGCAGCACCCGCGTCAACCTCTCCGAGCTGATCAAGCAGCTGGCGGCGGGACGCGAGCTGGTGCGGTGCTACTACTACAACGCCCCGCTCACGGACGATTACGACGAGGACCTGCGCGACGGCCAACACCGGTTCTTCGAATCGCTGCGGAGGATCCCGTACGTCACCGTGCGTCTCGGCCGGCTGCACCGGCGCCCCGACGGCGCGCTCGTCGAGAAGGGCATCGACGTCGCCATCGCGGTGGAAGCGCTGTCGCTGGCGCACCAGGACGCCTACGACTGCTGCGTGCTCGTGTCGGGCGACGGCGACTACGTCGAGCTCGTCGAAGCCATCAAGCGCCTGGGCAAACACGTCGAGTGCGCGATGTTCAAGAACCAGTCGGCGGGGGTGCTCATGGAGCACGCGGACGTGTTCCGACCGCTCGACGAGTGCGATTGGTCGAAGGTCCTGTTCTGAGCGCCGACGACGGCTCACGAACGTTCATCGTCCGTTGAACACGACCCCGTGGCCCGGACGGCTGGGCGGTGCGGTGATATCCTGACGCACGAGTTCGAGGACCGGCGAGGCCGGTCCCCATCACTCCAGGAGGTCCCATGCGCCATCTCGCCATCCTCATCGCCGCCCTGTTCCTCACGGTCGGGGTCGCCCAGGATTACGTCTTCGGGATCACGTTCGATGCCGGCGGCAAGTTCGACGGCTCGTTCAACGAAGGCACCTTCCGCGGCATGGAACGCGCCATCGCCGACCTCGAGAGCCAGCAGGGGCTCGAGATCGACCTGCTCGAGTTCGAGGGCACGCCCGACACGGCCGCCCAGGGCATGCGTCAGATCGCCTCGGAAGGCGCCGAGCTCATCGTCTCGCCCGGCTTCTTGCAGGCCGACGCCATCGCCGCGGTCTCGAGCGAGTTCCCCGACACCAACTTCGTCCTCATCGACGACGTCCGTGAAGGCCCGAACCTCCGCTCGGTCGTGTTCAAGGAGCAAGAAGGCTCGTTCCTCGTCGGCTACATCGCCGGCTCGCTCTCCCAGACGGCGGATCGTGGGCTTCGTGGGCGGCATGGACATCCCGCTCATCCGCGCCTTCGACCTCGGCTACCAGGAAGGCGTGAAGTACGCCTGCCCCGACTGCACGATCATCAGTAACTACGTCGGCGTGACGCCCGACGCGTGGAACGACCCCACCCGGGCCAAGGAGCTCGCCACCGCGCAGCAGGCGCAGGGCGCCGACATCATCTACGCCGCGGCCGGTGCATCGGGCAACGGCGTGATCGACTTCGTCAAGGAGACCCGCTGCTTCGAGGGCGCCACCCGCGAGACCGCGCTGACCCAGGCGCTCGCGTCCGTGCCCACCTACCCCGCCTACGACCAGGCGTGCGGTGAAGGCACCCAGCCGCTCTTCTTCATCGGCGTCGACAGCAACCAGAACCCGTTCGGCGACACCGACGGCGACCCGGCCACGCTGAACCACGGCCTCACCTCGATGCTCAAGCGCGTCGACGTGGCCGCCTACGACGCCGCCTTCGACGTCGTCAACGGCACCTTCGAGCCCGGCACGCTCGTGCTCGGTCTGGCCGAGGAGGGCGTCGGTTACGCGCTCGACGCGTACAACGAGGCCCTCATCCCCGCCGAGTTGATGACCGAGCTCGCCGTCGTCACCGACATGATCGTGTCGGGTCAGCTCGAGGTCACCGACTACCGGGCCCAGTAACGACCCGCCCGCACCACGTCAGGGGGGTCGGCCGCGATGACGGCCGGCCCCCCTTCGCGTGCTAGCCTCTTGGGCGCAGTGTGGGCCACCTGATCGCGGTGCCTCGGGGACAAGCCCCGAGGCCCTGAGGAAAGTCCGGGCACCGTAGGGCAGGATGCCAGCTAACGGCTGGGCGCGTAAGGCGACGGCACGTGCAACAGAGAGCAGACCGCCCCCCTCGTCCGGTTCGCCGGACGGGTCGGGGTAAGGGTGAAACGGTGCGGTAAGAGCGCACCAGTGCCCGTGGCAACACGGGCAGCTAGGTAAACCCCATCCGGTGCAAGGTCCGATAGGGAGAGAGGGCTTGCCCGGCCCGTCAACATCTCCGGGTTGACCGCTCGAGGCGCGCGGCGACGCGCGTCCCAGAGAGATGATCAGGCCCGGGCGTCCCCTTCGGGGACGTTCGGCGACAGAACCCGGCTTATCGGCCCACCTGCCACCGGCGACCCCTCGGGGTCGCCGGTCTTCGTTGGACCTCGGGCCGCCGACGTGGGCGCGAACGGTCGCGCTGGGGGGATGGAGTTGGGAAGAAGGGGGGACTCGGGGATGTGGGTGGGAAATCGTGGGGAATCGTGGTATCCTTCGGCATCCCATCGAGGAGGCCGACGCCCCCGTGATCCCCCGCCGCCCACGCCTTCTTGGAGCCCCGACCGCCCCGTCCGACGGACGCCGTGGCGGGTCACACGGTGGGGCCGGGTGGATCCGTGCCGTTCGGTGAGTTCTCCTACACGATCGACGACAAGGGGCGTGTGGTGGTGCCACCCGCGTTCCGCGACTTCGTGGACGACGGCATGGTGATCACGCGCGGCATGGAAGGGTGCCTGTACGTCTTCCCGATGTCGGCCTGGCACCGCATCGAGGAGCGCCTCACCGAACTCCCCCTCACCGACCCCTCGGCCCGCAGCTTCGTGCGCTTCTTCTACTCCGGCGCCAGCCGCGCCAAGCTCGATGCGGCCGGCCGCGTCACGCTGCCGCCGAGCCTGCGCGAGTTCGCGCAGGCGGCCGGCAACGTCGTCGTCGCCGGCGCGCCCAACCGACTCGAGATCTGGAGCGAGCCGCGCTGGCACGCCCTCCTCGCCGAGGTCCAGGCCAGCCCGCCCGCGCCCGACCTGCTCCGGGAGCTGGTCGGATGATGCGCACCGCGCCCGCCCACGTGCCGGTGATGCTCGAGCGCTGCCTCGACGCCCTGGCCCCGGTCGAGGACCGCTGGATGGTAGACGGCACCTTCGGGGCCGGCGGCCACACCCGCGGTCTCCTCGCCCGCGGCGCGCGTGTCGTGGCGATCGACCAAGACCCGAACGCCCAGCCCCACGCCCGCGAACTCGAAGACGACCTGCGCACCGCCGGGGTGAGCGACCCGCGTGAGCGTTTCCGTTTCGTGGCCGGCAACTTCGCCGACCTCGCCGAGCACCTGCGTGAAGCGGGCGTGCCCGAGGTCGACGGTGTGCTGCTCGACCTCGGCGTGAGCTCGATGCAGCTCGACGAGGGCGAGCGCGGGTTCGCCTTCCGCCACGACGGCCCGCTCGACATGCGCATGAGCGGCGACGGCCCCACGGCCGCCGACCTCCTCCGCGAGACGACCGTGCCCGAACTCGCCGCCTGGCTCCATCGCTACGGCGAGGAGCGCCACAGCCGGCGTCTGGCGCACGCGATCGTCGCCGCTCGCGACGAGGCGCCCATCGAGACCACCGGCCGCCTCGTCGAGGTGATCCAACGCGCCTACCCCCCGGGTCCGCGCCGCGACCACCCGGCAAGGCGCACCTTCCAGGCGCTGCGGCTCGTCGTCAACGACGAACTCGGCGCGCTGGAACGCGGCCTGACCGCGTCCCTCGACGCCCTCGCGCCCGGTGGACGCATCGTCGTGCTCGCCTACCACTCGCTCGAGGATCGCGTCGTGAAGCACGTCTTCCGCGATCGGCCCGACCTCACGGTGCGGACCAAGCGCCCGCTCGAGGCGACGGACGCCGAGGTGGCCGCCAACCCACGCGCGCGCAGCGCCAAGCTCCGCACCGCGGTCAAGTCGCCCGCCGACGGGGACGCCCGATGACGCGCCTCGCCTACGGCACGGCGATCACGTATCTGGTGCTCCTGTTGACCCTCGCAGGGGTCGGCGCGCTGGCGCAGGTGCGCTTCGACCGTCAGGTCGAGCTGCTCGACGCCAAGCAGCAGGCGCTGATCGACGTCGCGGCACGACGCGCCGACGCAGCCGCGGTGAACGGTCCCCTGGCGATCACCACGTGGGCGCGTGCGACCGGCATGGTTCCGGCGCCCGATGCAGCCGAGGTGGTCGCGGTGGCCCCCGGCTTCCCGCCGCCCCCACCGACGACCCCGGCGACGCCGGCTCTGGAGGTTCGTACCGTATGGCGCTGAGCCGTTCCGCCCCCGCCCCCGCCGAGCTCCGCCTGCACCGGGGCGTGCTCGTCGGCCTCGCCGTGGTGCTGCCGCTGCTGACGGCCCTCTGGGGGTTCGCCATGCAGCAACGCGCCGCGCCCGCCTGGCCCAGCCGCCTGGTCGAGATGCCGACGCGGGGCGACATCGTCACCAGCGATGGCGCGGTGCTCGCCGAGGGCCCCGTGGAGGCGCGGCGCTACCCGCAGGCCGGCCTCGCCGGCTCCTTGGTGGGGTTCACGGGTCAGGTGCAGTCGACCGGTAACTACGGTCTCGAGGGCCTCGAGCTCGCGCTCGACGGCCGACTGCAACGGGGCGAATCGGTCGTCCTCACGCTCGACGCCACGATCCAGGCCGCCGCCGAGTCGCAGCTGGCCCAGACCGTGGCCGGCACCGCCGCCACGGCCGCCTCGGCCGTCGTGCTGGAGGTGGGTACGGGACGCATCCTGGCCGCCGCCTCTTGGCCCACGTACGACCCGAACGCCTACGGCGACGCGCCCGCCGGCGCGCTGCAGAACCGTGCGCTGCTGCAACAGTACGAACCCGGGTCCGTGATGAAACCGTTCGTGGTGGCGGCGCTGCTCGAGAGCGGGCGCCTCCGACCCGACGAACGGATCGAGACCCCGCCCACGTTGCGCGTCGGCCGTCAGACCTTCCGGGACGTGGCCTCGCACGAACCCACCTTGATCCCCGAGGACGTGCTCCGGTACTCGAGCAACACGGGCGCGATCGCGCTCGCCCAGCGCTTCGAGAGCATCGAGCTCCACGCCTGGGTGGCCGGCTTCGGCTTCGGTCAGCCGATGGCCATGAGCTCGGCCTACACGCGCTCCGGTTCGCTCCCCGAGCCAGCGCGTTGGGTGCCCCAGGACCACGCCTCGATCGCGATCGGTCAAGGTGTCTCCACGACCAACCTCCAGCTCGCGGCCGCCTACGCGGTCATCGCCAACGACGGCGTCTACGTGCCGCCGCGACTGGTCGAGGACGAGAGCGTCCCCACACCCCATCGCGTGCTCTCCCCCGAGACCGCGATGGCGGTGCGCGCCATGCTCACGCACACCGTCGAAGCCGGTTCGCTGCGCACCGCCATCGTCCCCGGGGTCTCGACCGCCGGCAAGACCGGGACGGCCGACGTCTACGACGCGACGCTCGGTGGTTACGCGCCGGGGCGCTACGCGCTCACCTTCGCGGGCATGTTCCCCGCCGAACGCCCCGAGGTCGTGATGGTGGTGACCGTCCACGAACCCACGCTCGCGAACTCGTCCACGCTCGTCGCCGCGCCGCTGTTCCGCGCGATCGGCGCCGAGGTCGTCGCCCACTGGGCGGTCGCGCCGGACGCACCCGCCTGGGCACGCGCCGCCGTGCGCTGACGCCATCCCCGTGCGGCTCACGCGGCATCGACGGCTGTTGTGTATGATGTGTTCGACACGCACGATGCGGCCGCGAGCGTGCGACCCACGTGCTCGGCGGAGGCGCCGGCGACCCGGAGGACGGCCATGAAGCTCGACGCCACGACCCTGGAGCGGCACCTCGGCCACCGCCTGCGTGCGCTCCCCGACCCGCTGCCCGAAGGCGGCCGCGGCGTGCGCTTCCACAGCGACAGGGTCCGGCCCGGCGACGTGTTCGTGGCCATGGAGGGCGCCGTTCGGCACGGCGAGGACTTCGCCGACGACGCCCTCGCCCGCGGCGCGGCCTTCGTCCTGACGGACCGACCCCGGGACGGTGCGGTCCTCGTCGACGACGCCGCTGCCGCCCTCCTCGACCTCGGCGCCGCCGCGCGCGCCGCGCGCCGAGGCCCCGTGATCGGCATCACCGGCAGCGTCGGGAAGACGACCACCAAGGCCCTCCTGGCGGCGGCGCTCGACGGCGCGGCCTCCCCCGGCAACCTCAACACCCCGCACGCACTGGCCACGGTCCTCGTCGACGCGTGGCTCGCCGGCGACCTCGACCGGCCTCTCGTGCTCGAGCTCGGCATCGACCACGTGGGCGAGATGGCGCGCCTGCTCGACCTGGTGCGACCCGACCACGCCCTGCTGACCGCCATCGCGCCCGCCCACCTCGCCGGACTCGGCGACGTCGCCACGGTGGCCCGTGAGAAGGGCCGCCTGCTCGGCGCCGCGCTCGGGTCGCGCGTCGTGGCCGAAACCGCGTGGCGCCAACTCCCGACCGCGCTGCGCGCCGACACCGTGCGCTACCGGCTGCTCGACGCGAACGAACCGGCGCTGGTGGCTCCGGCGTCCGCCACCGGCGGACGCCCCGTCGTCCTCGGTGCGCACGTGCCCGGCGCCGCCCGCGACCGGCTGCGCGTCCGTTTCGCGGGGGGTGCCGGGGAGGCGGAGCGCGCGCTCGACGTCGCGCTTCCCGGTCTCGGGCGCGCCCTCGCCGAGAACGCCCTCGGTGCGCTCACCCTTGCGCACGAGCTCGGGGTCGACGTGGAGGCGGCGGCCGCCCGCCTCGCCCAGGCCCGTCTCGAGCCCCACCGCCTGACCGTCCATCGCGTCGGCGCCTGGACCGTGCTCGACGACACCTACAACGCCGGGCCGCCGTCGATGCGCGAGGCGTTGACGGTCCTGATGCGCATGCCTGCACCACGCGTCGCCGTGTTGGGCTCGATGCTCGAGCTCGGTCCCGCTTCCGCCGAGTACCACGCCGAACTCGGCCGCACCTGCGCCGCGCTCGACCTGGACGTGACGTGGGCGGTCGGGGCGGACGCCGGCGCCCTCGCCGACACCTGCCCCGGCGCACGTCGCCTGCCGGACACCGCCGCCGCGATCGCCGCCGCCGCCGACCTACCGCGCCACGGCACACTGCTCGTCAAGGGCTCGCGCGGGATCGGCCTCGAGGCGCTGGTCGAGCACCTGCTCGCGCCGTCGCCGGAGCCCGCGTGAACGCGCTGGGCGTGGGCGGCGTCGTCGCGTCGACGGCCATCTTGGCGCTCCTGGCCACGGGGGCGTTCGTGCAGATCGCGCACCGCTCGGGTTGGGGCAAGGTCGTCCGCGACGACGGACCCGAGAGCCACCGGCCGAAGGGCGGCACACCCACGATGGGGGGCGTCGCGTTCCTGATCGTGGCGCTGGTCGTCGCGTTCCTGGCCGGCCCCCGCGACACCGACCTCACGGCGCTCGGCCTGCTGGTCGTGGCCGCAGGGATGTTGGGACTGGGCGACGACGTCGCCGCGCTGGCCCGCAAGCGCGCCATCCGTCTCGGCGACCCGGGCGAGGTGAGCGCCGCGACCGGTCTGTTCGCCCGCTGGCGTTTGCTGGCGCAGTCGGTCTTCGCCCTCGCCTTCGCCACGTACGCCGTCCAGACCGGGCACGGACCGTTCGGCGTGCCCGCCCTCGACGTGGCGTTCCTCGCGTTCGTGGTCGTCGGCAGCATCAACGCCTACAACTTCACCGATGGCCTCGACGGCCTGGCCGCGGGGGTCGCCGCGCTGGCGCTCTTGCTGTTCCTCGGCTCGCCGCTGGCGGCCGCCCTCCTCGGCGCGCTCCTCGGCTTCCTCTGGTACAACGCCCATCCCGCCCGCGTCTTCATGGGCGGCGTCGGCGCGGAGGCGCTGGGCGCCGCCGTCGCCGGTCTCGCCATCCTCGGCGGCGCGGTCTGGTGGCTGCCGGTGATCGCGCTGCTGCCCGTCCTGGAGGTCGTGTCGGTGCTGCTGCAGGTGGTCTACTTCCGCCGCACCGGCGGCAAGCGCCTGTTCCGCATGGCGCCGCTCCATCATCACTTCGAGCTCTCCGGCTGGCCCGAGACCCGTGTCGTCGTCCGCTTCTGGCTCGTCACCGCCGCCCTCGTCGCCCTCGTCCACCGCCTCGGCGGGCCCTTCGTCTCGTGAGCGACGACGCGGTTCTGGCGGTGGCCCCGCTGCTCGTCTACGGGCTGGGGCGCAGCGGCAGCGCGGTCGTCGCGCGGGCGCGCGAAGCCGGCGAGAGCGTGGTGTTCGTCGAGTCCCGTCCCGAGGGTGAGGACGTCCGCGTCGCGCAGGGTCTTGGTGCACGGCGCGTGCGCGACGCCGACGAGGCGTTGCGGTTGACGCCCCCACCGCGCGTCTGCGTGGCGGCGCCGGGCGTGCCGATCGACCACCCGGACCTGGCGTCGCTCCGGGACGCCGGCGTCGACGTGATCGGCGAGGTCGTCTGGACCCTGCGACGATCGCCGGCGCGCACCGTCGGGGTCACGGGTACGGCGGGCAAGGGAACGGTGACGCGTTGGCTCACCGACGTGCTGATCGGCGCCGGGGTCGACGCCGTCGCCGGCGGCAACATCGTGCCCGCCTTGGCGGCCGTGGCGCGACCTGAAGCGACGCTGGTGGTGGAACTGTCCTCGTTCCAGCTCGAACGCGCGCCGGGGCTCCGACCCGACGTCGCGGTCGTGCTGAACCTGGGCGTCGACCATCTCGACCGACACCGCGACGTCGCCACGTACCACGCCGCCAAACACGCCCTCGTCGCCGAGCTCGACGACCGTTCGACCTTCGTGGCGAACGCCGACGATCGCGCCGTCAGCGACTGGGCGGACGCCAGCCGAGCGCGGGTGCGGCGCTTCTCGCTCGCAGGTCCTGCGGACGCCATGTGGGACCGGGCGAGCGACCGCCTGAGGCTCGATGGCCGTGACCTGGTCCGGGCCGCCGACCTTCGCGTGCAGGGCGCCCACCAGGTGGCCAACGCCCTGGCGGTCGCGCTGGCGGCCGACGCGCTCGGCGTGTCGGTCGATCGGATCAAGGACGGGTTGCTCGCCTTCGGCGGTCTGCCCGGCCGCTACACGGAGGTCGGCCGCTTGGGCGAGGTCCGCTTCGTCGACGACTCGATCGCCACGCGCGCGTTGGCCGTCGACGCCGCGCTCCGTACGGGTGAAGGGCCGGTGGTGTGGATCGTGGGCGGCGTCGACAAGGGGGGCGACGTCGCCTCGCTGGCGGACGCCATCACGGGCCGGGTCGTGCTCACGCTCGGCATCGGCGCCAGCGGCCCCGCCTACGCCGCCGCCGCTCGAGCGTTCGCCCCCGCCGACGTGGCACCGCCCGGCGACGGGGCCGAGGCCCTGGCCTGGGCCGTCCGCCGCGCCTACGCGCATCTGTGCGAGCACCACGAAGGCCGCGGCACGGTGCTGCTGGCGCCGCTGGCGGCCTCGTTCGACCAGTTCCGCGACTACGTCGAGCGCGGTGCGACCTTCGCCGCAGCCGTCGCCGACCTCACGACCGAGCTCGCCGGCGCGGACGGGAGGACGGCGTGGACCCCCTCCTCCTGACGCTGCAGGTGCTGCTCGGCGCCCTGGGCGTCCTGGGCGTGGCGACCGCCACCCCGGACCACGCGCTCGACCAGGCGCTGCGCTTCGGCCTCGCGCTGCTCTTGACCGTCGTCGTGGCGCGCGTCCCCGCCCGGGTCGTGATCCGGCTCGCCCCCCTCCTCTACGTGCTGACGCTCGGCCTGCTCGTCCTCGTGCTCTTCGTGGGCATCACCCCGAGCTCGGGCGAGGCGCGCCGCTGGCTGGCGGTCGGCCCGCTCACCTTCCAGCCCTCGGAGCTGATGAAGGTGGCCGTGATCGCGTACCTCGCGGCGTTCTTCCACAACCACCTCGGCCACTGGCAGATCTGGCGACCGATGGTGGTCGTCGGCCTCGCCGCCGGGTTCGTGGTCGCCCAACCGAACGTGTCCACGGCGCTGTTCCTGTTCGTGCTGGCGTTCGCGATCATGATCGCTGCCGGGACCAGCCTGCAGCGGCTCGTGTCGATCGGGACCGCCGCGGCCCTCATCGCGGTCGCCGTGGGCGGCCCGTACCTCAGCCAGTTCGGCTACCTGCAGGACCGGATGCGCGGGTTCGCCGACGGTCTCTCGGGCCGCGCCGACGTCCAGGGCATCGGCTATCAGGCCGACCGCGCCCGGGCGGCGCTCGAGCGGGCGGGCCTGTTCGGCGTCGGGCCGAGCCGTCCCATCTACGTGCCCGAGTCCGACACCGACATGGTGGCGATCTCGATCGGCCAAGCGCTCGGGCTCATCGGCGTGGTGGTGCTCATCGTGGCGTTCGTGCTCCTCGTCGGACGCGTGTTCCGGATCGCGTCGGCCGCTCGCGGACCCGGTGCGCTGCTGGCGGCGGGCGCGGGCCTGTACGTCGGGGGCCAGGCTTCGCTGAACCTGCTCGTCGCCGCGGGTCTCTTCCCCATCACGGGGGTGCCGCTACCGTTCGTGAGCTACGGCTTCAACGCGCTGTTCTCGGTGTCGATCGCGCTCGGGTTCGTGCACGCCGCGTTCCGCGAGGCGCGCCTGCGTGGAGCGCCCTTGTGAGCGGGCGCGGTGAGGCGGGTCGGCTGTGGCTCGCCACCGGCGGCACCGCCGGTCACGTCTTCCCCGCCCTGGCGTTGGCCGACGTGGCCCGAGCCGCCGGCTGGCAGGTCACCGTGCTCGGGAGCGACGACGGCCCCGAACGGGGCTGGGCGCAGGACGCGGACGTCGCCTTCGTCGGCGTCGCGACGGGCAAACTCGACCGCACCCGTCCCGATCCTCGGGCCGGCCTGCGGGCCCTCCGCGGCGTGCAGGCGGCCGTTCGCGCCGTTCGCGACGCGCGCCCCGACCTGCTGGTCGGCTTCGGCGGCTTCGCCAGCCTCCCAGGGGTGGCAGCCGCCTGGCTGACGAAGACGCCGTTCGTGCTGCACGAGACGAACGCGTGGCCCGGGCTCGTGACCCGCTGGTTCGCACGGGCCGCCCGCACCGTGGTGCTGACGCAAGCGACCACCGCCGCTCGGCTGCCGGGCGCGCGCACGGCGGTCGTGAAGCTCCCCGTGCGCGAACGACGCTTGCGACGAGAGGACGCGCGCGAGGCGCTCGGCGTCCCGGCGGACGCGACCCTGGTCTTGGTGATGGGGGGATCGCAAGGGTCGGCGTACCTCAACGAGGCCGTGCCGCCGATCGCCGGGCGGCTGCAGGCCGAGCACGAGGACCTGTGGGTGCTGCACCAGTCCGGCCCGCGCTGGGCGACGTCGCTCGCCGACGAACTCGCCGAACGTGACGACGTCGACCGGGCGCGGTACCGTGTCGCCGGCTTCGTCGACGCGGCCGTCGCTTTCGCGGCCGCCGACCTCGCCGTCACGCGCGGCGGCTACGGCACGCTCGCCGACGCCGCCTTCCACGGTGTGCCGCTCGTGGTCGTTCCGCTCCCCACGGCGTCCGAGGACCATCAGCGCCACAACGCCGAGGCCCTCGCGGCGGACGGCGCCGGGCGCTACGTCCCCCAGGGGAACCTGCCCGAGCTCGAACGTGCCTGGCGCGACCTGCTCGATCCCGCCGCCCGCGAGACCGCGGCGGCGGCCGCCCGACGCCGTTCACCCGAGGGGGGCGCGCACGACCTGCTCGCCACGCTCGTTCCACTCGCCCGATCCACCGAGGATCGCGCCGTTCGCAGGAGTCGACCTTGACCTCGCATTACCACTTCATGGGCATCGGTGGCGTCAGCATGCAGGGCCTCGCCCGCTGGTACCGGGCCGAAGGCTTCCACGTCTCGGGCTGCGACGCGCTCGACGGACCCGCGCTCGACGCCCTGCGGCTGGAGGGCTTCGACGTCGCCCTCGGCCACGACCCACGGCACGTCGAGGACGGCGTCGACACCCTCGTGACCACGATGGCGGTCCCGCGCGACCACCCCGAGGTGGCCCGAGCCCACGAGCTCGGGGTCGAGGTCCGCCAACGCATCGAGGTCCTCGGCGACCTCTTCCAGCGGCGCGCCGCCATCGGCATCACCGGCACGCACGGCAAGAGCACCACGACGGGCATGACGGCCACGCTCTTCCTGGCCGCCGGCGTCGACCCCTCGGTGCAGATCGGCGCCGCGTTACCCGGCCTGGTGGGCAACATGCGCCACGGCAGCGGGCGGCACCTGGTGGCCGAGGTCGACGAGTCCGACCCCGGTTTCGCCGCCTTGCGGGCCGACATCGCGGTCGTGACGAACCTCGAGGACGACCACGTGGCCGGCGACTTCGACGAGCGACGCAACTACCACGCCACCCTCGGTGACCTCGAGGCGGCCGCCCGTCGTTACGCCGCGCACGCCGAACGTGTCTTGTACTGCGCCGACTGGCCCGGGCTCGACGCGCTGCTGGGCCGACATCCGAACGCCGCCCGCTACGGCGTGGCCGCCGACGCCGACTACCGGCTCGAGGCGGTGACCCTGGCCGCCGACGGCGCGGAGTTCACGGTCCGTCTCCCCGGCGGACGCGTCGCGGAAGTGCGCTTGGCCGTCCCGGGTCTCTACAACGCCATGAACGCGACGGCGGCGCTGGCGGCCGTGGACCTGGCCGGGCTCGACGCCGTCGCCCTGGCGCCCGCCCTGAGCGACTTCCGCGGCGTCGGTCGACGCTGGCAGGTGTGGGGCGACGTCGCGGGCGCCCGCGTCGTCGACGACTACGCGCACCACCCGACCGAGGTGCTCGCCACGCTCACCGCCGCACGCGCGACGGGTCGGCGCGTGCGCGCCGTGCTCCAACCCCACCGGTGGGTGCGCACCGCCCGCCACTGGCCGGCGCTCGCCGACGCGGCCGCGCTCGCCGACGAGGTGCTGGTCCTGGACGTCTACGCGGCCGGCGAACGGGCGATCGCCGGCGTCGACGTCGAGCGGATCGTCGAGCGGGTGCGCGCCGCCGGCACGCACGCGGAGCGCCACACGCTCGCGAGCGCCACCGCCTACCTGCGCGCCAGCCTGGCCGCCGACGACCTGATCATCACGCTCGGCGCCGGCGACGTCTGGCGCGTGGCCGAAGGTCTGGTGGCCGACGTCCCGCCGAAGGCGGTGGCGACCGAGACGGCGACCGGCTCCCTGGCGACGGCCGGCCGGGGCGGCCGTTCGGTCGACGACCGTCCCCGTGGCTGACCCGCGCCCCGAGCGCCGGCCGCTCGCGGCGCTCACCACGCTGAGGGTCGGCGGACCGGCCGAGGTCTGGACGTGCGAGGACGACGAGGGTGTCCGGGCGGCCACCGAGGCGTCGTTCCGCGTCCTCGGCGGCGGCTCGAACCTCCTCGTCGCCGACGCCGGCGTGGCCGACCGCGTGGTGCGGCTCGGCCGGTCGTACGCCGACCTGGACGCGATGGACGGCCGCCACGACCTGTGGCTGGGCGCCGCCACGCCCGTTCCAGGGCTGGTGCGGCGAGCGCAACGGCTCGGCCTCTCGGGTATCGAGGGCCTCTTGGGCGTGCCCGCCGTCCTGGGCGGCGCCATCGCGATGAACGCGGGCACCCGGTTCGGCGAGGTGTCGGACGTCCTGCAAGAGATCGAGGCGCTCGTGGGCGGCGAGGTCGTGCGCTTGCCCGCCGACGCCTTGGGGCTGCGCTACCGCCACGCCGATCTGCCCGTGGGCGCGGTCGTGCTGCGCGCGCGTCTGCGCTTCACGCCCTCCACGCCCGAGCGGGTGGCCGCCACCCTGACCGCGGTCGACGCGGCGCGGCGCGGCCAACCCAAGGCGCGCAGCGCCGGGTGCGCCTTCAAGAACCCGCCGGGGGACGCCGCCGGGCGCCTCGTCGACGCCGCGGGCCTCAAGGGCCTGCGCGTCGGCGACGCGATGATCGCCCACGAGCACGGCAACTTCGTCATCAACCTCGGGGCCGCGACCGCGGCCGACGTGGTGGCGCTCCTCGACACCGTCCGCGCCCGCGTGCCCGTGCCGCTCGAGGTCGAATGGCGGCGCTGGGGTTTCGCCGACGGCGATCCCGCGGCCCCGGGTTGGTCGCTCGCCGGCGCCTCACGGAACCGTGGGTAGGCTGCCGACGTGCGCGTCCTCCAGGTCTTCGCCCTCGTGCTGCTCGTGGCGCTCGTCGTCGTCACCCGCTTCTGGCCCACGGTCGAGCGGCTCGAGGTGCTGGGCCACGAGCACCTCACCCGCCACGACGTCCTGCGGCTCGCGAACCTGGCGCCGGGTGACCCCTTCCTCTGGGTGACGCGGTTCCGGGTCGGTGGGCTGCTCGACGACCCGTGGGTCCTGCAGGCCCGCATCACGCGCCACTGGCCCGACACCGTCGCGGTGATGGTGTGGGAACGCGAGCCGGTCCTGTTCGACGGCGAGGTCGGGTACGCCGTGGACGGTACCGCCCTGGAGGGCGTTCCCGACGAACTCGCGGCCACCCTGCCGCGCCTCGAGGGCTGGGGGACGCCTCGCCGCGAGGAGGCGCTGGTGCTCCTCGACATGCTGCGTACCCGCGACCCGAGGGTGATAACGTACGGGCCGGAAGGCTTCGAGGTCGTGCTCGCGGACGCGGTGCTCTTCACACCGAGCGTGGACGCCCTTCAGGCTCAGTGGTCGGCCTTCGAGAGCCAACGTGGGAGCCGTGTCTCGGTCTACCCCTGGGGAGTGAGCAGCGCACCATGACGGACGAAACTCCATGACGGACGAACGCATCATCGTCGGCCTCGACATCGGCACGACCAAGATCTGCACCGTGATCGGTGAGGTGGCCGGCGACGGCGTGCTCGACATCATCGGCGAGGGCACCGTCCCCAGCGACGGGCTCCGCAAGGGTGTCGTCGTCAACCTGGAGCGCACGATCGCCTCGGTCCGCCAGTCGGTCCAGGCCGCCCAACGCGTGGCCGGGGTCGAGGTCCACTCGGCCTGGGTCGGGGTGGCCGGCAGCCATCTCAAGGCGCTCACGTCGCACGGCATGGCGGCCATCCGCCGGGGCATGGAGATCACGCGCCCCGACGTCGACCGCTGCATCGAGAACGCCCAGGCGGTACCGCTCGAGGCCAACATGGAGATCCTTCATGTGATCCCGCAAGAGTACGTGGTGGACGGCAACGACGGGATCAAGGACCCCATCGGCATGTCGGGCGTCCGGCTCGAGGTCGACGTCCACCTCGTGGCCGCTGCGCAGGGCCCCCTGGCCAACCTGCGGCGGTGCGCCGAGGACGCCGGGATCGGCGTGGACGGTCTTGTCGTCCAGTCGCTGGCCTCGGGTCTGTCGGTGCTCAACGCCGGCGAGCGCGACGTCACCACGGTGCTCATCGACATCGGCGGCGGGACCACCGACGTCGGTGTCTTCCGTCGTGGCACCCTGGCCCATTCGGCCGTCATCCCGCTCGGGGGCGACCACGTCACGCAGGACATCAGCCAACTGCTGCGCATCCCGCCCGACGAAGCGGAACGGGTCAAGCGCCGGTACGGCGTCGCGCTCCCCGACCTCGCCGACCGCGACGTCGTGCTCGAGGTGGCCAACCCCTCGTACACGGCGTCCATCAGCACCTTCGAACTCGCACAAGTCATCAAGCCGCGCGTCGCCGAGATCCTCGACCTCGTGCGCTCGAACATCGAACAGCGGATGGGGGCGCTCGAACTCTTGGCGGGCAACGTCGTCGTCACCGGGGGCGCTTCGCTCATGCCCGGCCTCGATCAGGTGGCCACCGAACGTTTCCGCTTGCCCGTGCGCGTCGGGAAGCCCGAGGGCGTGTCGGGGCTCGTCGACGTGGTCGCCAGCCCGGCCCACGCCACGGCCGTCGGTCTCGTTCGGTACGGCATGCTGCACGCACGCGACGTCGCGTCGATCGGCAACCGCCGTGACGTGGCGGTCCGGGGCGTCGGCTTCACCCGTCGGATCCGCGATCTGTTGAAAGACTTCTTCTGATGGTAGGAACCGTGACGGTCGGGCGCTGTGGCCCCCGGTCGCCCGTAAGGAGTGTTCCATGAGCAAGAGCGACAGCGCGGTCATGCGGGTCATCGGGCTGGGTGGTGGCGGCAACAACGCCGTGAACCGCATGATCGAGACCGGCCTTCGCGGCGTCGAGTTCGTCGCCGCCAACACCGACGCGCAGGTGCTGGCCACGAGCCTCGCGTCCGTCCGCATCCAGATGGGCGATCACCTCACCAAGGGACTCGGCGCGGGCGCCAATCCGGAGGTGGGCGAACAGGCGGCGCTCGAGGACCGCGACCGCATCGCCGAGGTGCTGCATGGGGCCGACCTCGTCTTCTTGACCGCAGGCATGGGCGGCGGCACCGGCACCGGCGCGGCCCCCATCGTGGCCGAGGTGGCGCGCGAGCAGGGTGCCCTCACGATCGCCGTCGTCACGAAGCCGTTCGCGTTCGAGGGACCCAAGCGCATGCGCCAGGCCGAAGAGGGCCTGCGGCGACTCGAGGACAAGGTCGACGCGCTCATCGTCGTCGAGAACCAGCGCCTGCTCTCGGCCCTCGACCGCAAGGTCAAGCTGGCCGACGCCTTCCGGGTCGCCGACCGCGTGCTGTACCACGGCGTGCGCGGCATCTCCGACGTCATCAACGTGCCGGGTCTCATCAACGTCGACTTCGCCGACGTCAAGGCGCTGCTCTCGGGCGCCGGGACCGTGCTCATGGGCATCGGCGCCGGCCGCGGCGAGAACCTGGCCGAAGAGGCCGCCCACAGCGCGTGCCATTCGCCGCTGCTCGAGCGCGGCGTCGAGGGCGCGCAGCAGCTGCTCATCAACGTGACGGGCAGCGAGGACCTGACCCTCTTCGATGCCCACGCGATCGTCGAGAAGATCAGCGAGGCGACGGAGGTCGACGACCCGAACGTGCTGTTCGGCGTGACCTACGACGAGGACGCCGCCGACGAGGTGCGCGTGACGGTGATCGCCGCCGGCTTCGATCACCAACCGCAGACGAAGGTACTGCGCCCGACGCAGCTCCGCGCCAACACCGGCAACCGCACGTACGACCCGTCGAACTACGACATCCCCGCGTTCTTGCGGTACAGCGCCGATTCCGACCGCTGAAGGCCGCGCGGTGTCCGACGAGGGGACCGCCGCCGTCCGGCACGTGTACGAGGGGCGCATCGTCGACCTCGTCCTGCTCCCGAACGGGTACGAGGTCGTCCGTCACGCTTCCGCGGTTGCCGTCCTCGCGCGGGACGCCGACGGGCGCGTGCTCGGCGTGGTCCAACGTCGCCCCGCCATCGACGCCCACACCTGGGAGCTGCCGGCGGGCCTCATCGACCCCGGCGAGACGCCCCTCGACGCCGCAGCACGCGAGCTGGCCGAGGAGGCGAACCTCGCCGGCGACCTGCGCCTCGTGAACGCCGCCTTCGTCAGTCCCGGCTTCACCGACGAACGCGTCCACCTGTTCGAGGCGACGGCGCTGCGGCCGGCGGCCGGCAGCCTCGACCCTGACGAGGAGCTCGAGGTCGTGTGGCGCCATCCGGCCGAGGTCTGGGCGGAGGCCGCCCGCGGCGAGGTCCAGACCAGCATGGTGACCCTGCTGGGGCTTCGCCACGTGCTCCCCGGCGAGGCGCCGTGAGCACCGCGGGCGGACGACCCGACGCGACGGACCCCGGAAGCGTCCCGCTGCGCCGATCGCTGACCGAGGCCACCACCCGCCAGGCCGTGATCGCCCTCGGCAACTTCGACGGCGTGCACGTCGGACACCGGGCCTTGCTCGCGATGGCGGCCACGCGGGCTTCGGAGCTCGGCACGGGCCTGCTGGTGGTCTCCTTCTTCCCACCGGCCAAGGTGCTCTTCGGCGACGCGCAGTTCCTGACCAGCGAGGCGGAGAAACACGCCCTGCTCGCCGAGGTCGGCGCCACCGAGGTGGTCGTGGTGCCGTTCACGCACGCCTTCGCCGCCACCCCACCGGAGGACTTCGCACGCGCGATCGCCGGCCTCGACCCGCAGGTGGTCGTCGTGGGCGAGGACTTCCGGTTCGGCCGTGCGCGCGCGGGCGGGCTCGACCTGCTGCGCACGGCGACGGCGCACCTCGAGGTGGTGCCGCTCGAGCTGGTCGGCGGCGTGGTGGTCAAGTCGAGCTCGATCCGGACGGCGCTCGCCGAGGGCGACGTCGCCCGCGCCGAGGCCCTCCTCGGAGCCCCCTACCGCGTCCACGGCACGGTCGTGACGGGCGACCGGCGCGGCCGCACGATCGGCTTCCCGACGGCCAACCTGCTCACCGACCCGCGCAAAGCGCTGCCGGTGGGCGTCTTCGCCGTGCAGGTCGACACGCCCTCGGGACGCTTCGGCGGCATGGCCAACGTCGGTCCGCGGCCCACGTTCCCGGACGCGGCGCCCACGCTCGAGGCGCACCTGTTCGACGTCGACGTGGCGCTCGAGGGCCGTGCGATCACCGTGCACCTGCGGACGCACCTGCGGCCGCCGAGGCGCTTCGACGGGGTGGACGCCTTGCGACGGCAGCTGTCGCAGGACGCCACCGACGCGCGCGCCGCGCTGGCACGCTTGGAGGGTGGCGACGCAGGGCACCGGCGCGGCGGGGGCTCCGCGACCGTCTCGGACGCGTAGACTCGAGGCATGCTGATCTACGGACGCCACGCCGTCGCCGAAGCGCTCCGCGAGGGCCAGGTGGTGCGCGTGTTCCTCGCGAACGGCATCGAGCGCAGCGCGCGGACGAGCTTCGGTCAGGCCGCGAAGACGGCGGGGGTGCCGGTGGAGTCGGTGCCGCGGATCGAACTCGACCAGGCCGTGCGCACGACCGAGCATCAGGGCGTCGTCGCCGAGGTTGCCGAGCTCGCCTACGCCGATCCCGAGGCGCCCTTCGAGCGCGCTCGGGAGCGCGGCGAACGCCTCCTGCTCGTGTGCCTCGACCACGTGACCGACCCCCGCAACTACGGCGCGATCGTCCGCAGCGCCGAAGCGCTCGGCGCCCACGGCGTCGTGAGCGAAGCGCGGCGCAGCGCGCCCCTCACCCCCGTCGTCGCCAAGACCTCGGCCGGCGCCACCTCGCACCTGCCGCTCGTCCAGATCGTCAACCTGCCGCGCTACCTCAGCGAGATCAAGGAGCGCGGCGTGTGGGTCTACGGCAGCGCCGGCGACGGTGAACGGGGTGTGCGCGAGGTCGATTGGGACCGCGACGTGGCCATCGTGATCGGTGCCGAGGGCGAAGGCATGCGCCGCGTGGTGCGGGCGCAATGCGACGAGGTCGTCCACCTGCCGCTGCGCGGGCGGACGACGTCCCTGAACGCCGGCGTGGCGGCGGCGCTGCTCGTCCACGAAGCCCTGATGGCACGCGACGCCCTCGAGACCCCACCGGCCAGCGGCGGCAGCGCCTCGGACCGCCCACGTTGACCCACCCAGGAGGAACGCCGTGGCCGCCAAGCTCAAGACCCGTCACCTGACCGAACTCGTCTCGATCGCCGACCCGCGGCTGGCGCCGACGCCGGCCGGGGAGCGGCCGACACGGGCCGTGGTTACCGTCACCGACGTCGTCCAGGGTGAGAAGGAGGAGCCGCCGCGCTACCGCAGCCGGCTGGCGCTCGTCGACCTCGCGGCGGACGCGGGCGAGGACCGGCTCCGGACGCTGACCTTCGGCGAGGGCGACCGGGCACCCCGCTGGTCGCCGGACGGAGGGCGCATCGCTTTCCTCCGCGGCGGACGCGACGCCAAGGGTGCACCCACCCCGGCGCGGCTAGCGGTCCTCGACCTGGAGGGCGGCGAGGCGCGCGTGCTGACCGACGGTCCCAACCCGGTGAAGGCCTTCGCCTGGCGTGACGACGCGCGCCTGCTGATCGTGACGCGCGGCGAGCGCAAGGACGAGGACGTCGAGCGCGGTCTCGCCCGCATCGTCGACCGCCGCTGGCATCGGCTCGACGGCGTCGGCTTCCTCCCGGACCCCGAGGCCGACCTCGTCGAGATCGCGCTCGCGGACGGCGCGGCGCGCGTCCTGGCGACGCTCGCGCATGCGCCCGACGACCTGGCCGTCGCCCCCGGCGGCCGGCGGCTCGCCTACCTCGCGCCCACCGACGACGCCGAGTTCGACACCGGACGCGTGCGCCTGTGGACGATGCGGCTCGGCCGCAAGCGGGCGGCGGCGCCCGAGGACGCGCTGGGCGTCCCCCTGCGCGGCGGCGGGAACTTGGCCTGGTCGCCCGACGGTGCGCGGCTGGCGTTCCTGGCGCCCTCCGACCTGACGGGCTTCGGCCGCTCGACCTCGCTCTGGCTGACGAACGCGGACGGCGCCGCGCCGCGGCGGCTGACCGAACCCGACGACGAAGCGAGCGCGACGGTCGCGGGCGACGTGCGCCGCGGCGCCTACCCGATCACGCCTCGTTGGGACGCCGCCGGGCGTTCGCTCACGGTGGTGCTCAACCGCGAGGGCCGCAGCCAGGTGGCGCGTGTCGGTGTTGCGGACGCCCCTGAGGTCGAGCCCCTCGGCGGCGGCGACCGGGTGGTCACCGCTTTCGACGCGCACGACGGCTGGACCCTGCAGGTCGTCGAGACGCCCACCGCGCCGGGCGAACTGTTCCTGCGGGCGCCCGACGGCGCCGAGACCCGCGTCAGCGGTCGCAACGACGGCTGGACGTCACGGTTCCGCCTCGCGGCCCCCGTCGAGCGGCGCTTCGCGAGCGCCGACGGCACCTCGCTGGCCTACCTCTGGTACGTGCCGGCCAAGCCGCGACGCGACCGGGCGGTCGTCATCCAGGTCCACGGCGGACCCCACACCAACGACGGCTTCGGTTTCCGCTTCGAGTACCAGCGGTTGCTGGCGGCCGGCTTTGCTGTGGTCGCGCTCAACCCGCGTGGCAGCACCTCGTTCGGCGAAGCGCATGCGACCGCCGCCCTGCTGAACTACGGCACGGTCGACGCCGACGACGTCATGGCCGTCGTCGAGCACGCGCTCGCCCAGCACGAGGCGCCCGACGCACCCGTGCACCTCACCGGCGGCTCGTACGGCGGCTTCATGACGAACTGGCTCGTCGGGCAGAGGCCCGATCGGTTCCGATCCGCCGTCACGCAGCGCAGCATCTGCAACTGGGTGTCGTTCTACGGAACCAGCGACATCGGTCCGTGGTTCACGGAACACGAGGTGGGGGCGCCGCCGTGGGCGGACCTCGACGCGCTGTGGCGCGCCAGTCCCCTGCGTTACGTCGAGAACGTCGTCACCCCGATGCTGATCCTCCACTCGGAGAACGACCACCGCTGCCCGATCGAGCAGGCCGAGCAGTGGTTCACGGCGCTCAAGCAGTTGGCACGCGCCGAGACGCGCCTGGCACGCTTCCCGGACGAGGGGCACGAGCTGTCGCGGGGCGGTCGGCCCGATCGCCGCGTCCAGCGCATCGACCTGATCCTGGACTGGTTCGAGCGGCACCCCTGAACGTCCCACGGTCGCCCACAGGCGGCCCGATGCGCCGCCGCGTGCTACGATGGCGCGTTGGGTCGCTCGGCCGGCATCGTCCCCCATCCGGATCCGGTCAGGTCCCACGTCATCCCACGGCGCCGCGGCGCCTGCGCACAGGGTTCGCGCGACCCAGTTCCCGCGACCCAGGCGCCCCCACGGAAGAGGTATCTGATGCTCTCCCCCGAGAAGAAGCGCGAGATCGTCGTCAAGTACGGCCGCGACGAGAACGACACCGGCTCCACCAACGTGCAGGTCGCCCTGCTCACCGCCCGCATCGAGGACGTCTCCGGGCACCTGCAGTCGAACAAGAAGGACCACCACGGTCGCCGTGGTCTGCTCACGATGGTGGGGCGCCGCAAGCGCCTGCTCACCTACCTCGAGCGCACCGATTACGAAGGGTACAAGGCGCTGATCGCCGACCTCGGTCTGCGGCGCTGAACGTGACGTTCCGGTCCGCGACCCGTTCGCCGACCGGCCATTCGCACCCTGCGTGGGTCGGGCAGGCCGCCGTTGCATGCGCAACGGTCGCCTGCCCGCTCGCTAGCACGGACCCCGGCGCCGGGAGAGGCGCCCACGAGGAGAACACGTGAACATCCCGAGCGGCCACCGCTACACCACCACCCTGGGTGGGCGAGAGCTCACCATCGAGACCGGCAAATACGCCAAACAGGTCTCGGGCAGCGTGACCGTGCGCCTGGGCGACACCCTGGTGCTCGTCACCGCCCACATGTCCGACGACAAGAGCCCGATGAGCTTCCTGCCGCTCACGGTCGAGTACGAGGAGCGCCATTACGCCGTGGGCAAGATCCCCGGCTCGTTCCTCCGCCGCGAAGGTCGCCCCGCCAACCAGGCGACCCTCAACGCGCGCATCATCGACCGCCAGATCCGACCGCTCTTCCCGAAGGGCCTGCGGCACGAGATCCAGGTGATCGTCACCGTGCTCTCCGCGGACCAGGTGAACGACCCCGCGCCGCTCGCCGCCATCGGCGCGTCCGCCGCGCTGTCGCTCTCCGACATCCCCTGGAACGGGCCCGTCGCGTGCACGCACGTGGCGCACCTCGACGGCGCCCACGTGATCTCGCCGACGCTCCAGCAACTGGCCGACGAGGCCAACGGGCTCGAGCTCACGGTCGCGGTCTCGAAGGACGCCGTCCTGATGGTCGAAGCGGCGGCCGCCGAGCTCCCCGAGGACACGATGGTGAGCGCGATCGAAGCGGCGCAAGCGGCGCTGGCGCCGGTCGTGGCCCTGATCGAGCGCATGAAGGCCGACCACGGTCAACCCAAGCGTTCGTTCGAATCCGTGATCGACGTCCGCGACGAGGACGTCGCCGACCTGACGACGGCGGCGGCGGGCGCCGGGCTGAGCGACGCCCTGCGCACGACCGGCAAGCACGAGCGTTCGGTGGCCGTGAAGGCCGTTCGCGACCGCCTCATCGCGGAGCGGGTGCCCGACGCGAGCGCGGACGGCGCCAAGGAGCGGATCGGTCAGCTCAAGGCCGCGTTCGGCAAGGTCGAGGCCGCGCTGATGCGCCGCATGGTGCTCGACGAGGGCGTTCGCACCGACGGACGCGACGTGCGCACGGTGCGACCGATCTGGATCGAGACGGGCGTGCTGCCGATGGCGCACGGGTCGGCCGTGTTCACCCGCGGCGAGACCCAGGTGCTGGCCGTGGCCACGCTCGGGACCGGGCGCGACAACCGCCTGGTCGACGACATCGGTCTCGAGACGACCGAAGACTTCATGCTGCACTACAACTTCCCGCCCTTCTCGACGGGCGAGGCGAAGCGTCTGCGCGGCGTCGGCCGCCGAGAACTGGGCCACGGCAACCTGGCCAAGCGCGCCTTGGTCCGGATGGTGCCGAAGAAGGACACCTTCCCCTACGTGATCCGCGTCGTGGGCGAGACGCTCGAGTCGAACGGCTCCTCGTCGATGGCCACCGTGTGCGGGACGTCCTTGGCCCTCATGGACGCGGGCGTTCCGGTGCGCAAGCCGGTCGCTGGCATCGCCATGGGGCTGGTCATGGAGGGCGAACGCTACGCCGTCCTCTCCGACATCCTCGGCAGCGAGGACGCGCTGGGCGACATGGACTTCAAGGTGTGCGGCACCCGCGACGGCGTCACCGCCCTGCAGATGGACATCAAGATCGGCGGCGTGACGCCGGCGATCATGCGTGAAGCGCTCGCACAGGCGCGCGAGGGACGGGTCCACATCCTCGGCGTGATGGACGGCGTGCTCCCCGCGCCGCGCGAGCAGGTCTCGCAGCGTGCCCCGCGCATCCTCACGATCAAGATCCCGAGCGACAAGATCGGTTCGATCATCGGACCGGGCGGGAAGCAGATCCGCGAGCTCGAAGCCATGGGCGCCAAGGTCGAGATCGAAGAGGACGGCACCGTGCGCATCTACTCCGACGACGCCGCCGCGGCCGAAGAGGTCCGCGAGCGCATCCGGGCGATGACGGCGACCGCAGAACTGGGCAAGACCTACGACGGTGTGGTCGCCAAGGTCGTCGACTTCGGCGCGTTCATCACGCTCTTCCCCGGCACCGACGGCCTGCTGCACATCTCGCAGATGGCCGAAGGGCGGGTCGAGCAGGTGTCCGACGTCCTCAAGGAGGGCGACCGGATCAAGGTCAAGGTCAACACGATCGACGACCGCGGCAAGATCGACCTGGTCCGACCCGAGCTCGAGGGTCTGATCGCACCGCGACGCCCCGCCGGTCCGCGCTCCGACCGCGGCCCGCGCCGCGACAACGACCGCGGACCGCGTCGACCGCGAGACTGACGTCCTGACGGGGGGCGGCGGCGGCCGTCCCCCACCGCCCCACGCAGGTCACGTGTGAGGAACTTCAGGTGGGCCCGGTGCCCGGACGGGTATGCCTCGACGTGAAGGGCGTCCGTGGGGTGAACGTGGCAAGAACGAGATCTTGCTCGAGCTCGCCGCATGCGCCGGTCGACGGGCGTGGCGAGAGGATCGTTGGCGTGGGCGCGGACGCCGCGCACCACACGAAACGAAGCGAAGGTATCTAGCGTCCGGACGGACGGTCCCCCCTTATCCGGGACCTACGGCGTGCCCGAGAAGGGCCGCCCCGTCCATCCGGGATCGGAAAGGGCCACATCATGGCGAAACGCGAGAAAGACGACCGGAAGTTGGAATTCATCCCCTTCGGGGGCATGGGCGAGATCGGGAAGAACATGAACGCCTTCCGCTACGAGGACGAGATCCTCATGGTGGACGGCGGTCTGGCGTTCCCCGACGCGGACATGCTCGGCGTGGACATCCTGGTCCCCAAGATCGACTGGATCATCGAACACGCCCATCAGATCAAGGGCTGGGTCCTCACCCACGGCCACGAGGACCACATCGGTGGCCTCCCCTACATGCTCAAGCAGCTCCCCAAGATCCCGATGTACGGCGCCAAGCTCACGCTCGGCCTGCTGCGCGGGAAGTTCGAGGAGTTCCGCCTCAAGGAGAGCGACGTCGACCTGCATGAGGTGACCACCGACGAGCGCATCAAGATCGGGAAGCACTTCACCGTCGACATGTTCCGCATGACCCACTCGATCCCCGACAACTCGGGGCTCGTCATCCACACGCCGCTGGGCCGCATCGTCTACACGGGTGACTTCAAGCTCGACTACCAGCCCGCCGACGGTCAGACCAGCCACCTGCACAAGATCGCCGAGGCCGGCCGCGACGGCGTGCTGCTGCTCGTGAGCGACTCGACGAACGCCGAGCGTCCGGGCACCACGATGAGCGAGCACGACGTCAAGGGCGCGATCAACGAGATCATCGCCAAGGCGCCTGGTCGCGTGATCGTCACGACCTTCAGCTCCCACATCCACCGGCTCCAGAACATCATCAGCGTCGCCGAGCAGTACGACCGGCGCATCGTGATGGAGGGCCGGTCGATGATCAAGGTGGCCCGGATCGCGCAGGAGCTCGGCTACCTGAAGCTGCGCCAGCCGTTCGTGGAGTCCGACAAGCTCGACGGCATCCAGGACGACAAGCTCTTGTTCTTGTGCACGGGTTCGCAGGGCCAGCCGATGGCGGCGCTGTCGCGCTTGGCGTCGGGCACGCACCGCAAGATCACGCTCAAACGCGGCGACACGGTCATCATGTCGTCGAACCCGATCCCCGGCAACGAAGAGGCCGTCAACCGCGTCATCAACTCGCTCTACGAGCGCGACATCTCGGTCTTCTACCCGCCCGAGTTCAAGGTGCACGTTTCGGGGCACGGCTCGCGCGAGGAGCTCAAGTTGGTCTTCGACCTCGCGCGGCCGCGGTTCTTCATCCCGTGGCACGGCGAGCCGCGCCACCAGGTCAACCACCTGCGCTTGGCCGAGAGCATGCCGCATCCGCCCAAGAAGACGATCATCCCCCGCAACGGCGACGTGCTCACGATCACCAAGGACGACATGAAGGTGACGGGCCAGGTCGAGGCCGGCATCGTCTACATCGACTCGGTCGGCAAGAGCTCCGACGAGATCGACGAACCCGTCATCCGCGACCGGCAGATGCTGGCCGAGGAAGGCATCGTCGTGATCATGGCCGTGGCGAGCCGCCAGGCCAGCGTCGAGGTCATCACGCGCGGTGTCGCGCAGGGCAACAACGGGCTCGTCAAGGAGATCGAGAAGATGGCGCTCGAAGCCGTCGTCCGCGGCGTCAAGGAGAAGCGTCGCCTGGTCGACATCCGCGACGACATCTTCTACCCGGTGCGGCGCTACCTGCGCAAGGCTACCGGACGCAACCCCTTGATTCTGCCGACCGTGCTCGAGGGGTGAGGCAGACCGCCGGTGGCCCGGCCACCGGACGCAACCCCTTGATCCTGGCGACCGTGCTCGAAGGCTGAGCCGATCGCCCTAGGGACGTCGACGCGGCCCGCCATCCGGCGGGCCGCGTCCTACGTCACGGGTGGTCGCCGGCGGCCCACCACGCCGACACGCGCTCGAGCGCTTCGATCGTGCCCGCGCGCGCCGGCTGGATCAGGTCGTCGGCGATCAGGAGCGCGTTGTTGACGCGCTGCTGGCAGTCCCAGCCCGGCGCGGCCACGGTGGTGCCGTCACGCCAGAGCGCCAGCGCCCGGTCGAGCGGCACCTCGTAGACGACCTGGACCTCGTCGCACCGCAACGTGTAGTCCTCGAGCGCTTGGTCGACGATCACGACGACCTCGTCCTGGAACTCGCGGTCGAGGCGCCCGTCGGGGTAGCGCCGTTCGCTGCGGAACCGGCCCAGATGCTCGACGTCGGCCGGACCGAGCTCGAGACCGAGCTCCTCCTCCGCTTCGCGGAGCCCCTGCACCCACGTCTCACCCAGGCGTACATGTCCACCCACGCTGACGTCGATGAGGCCGCCGGCCAGGTCCTTCTTCGCCGACCTGCGCTGCACCACCACGGAGCCCTCGGGGGTGAGCACCCACACGTGGACGGCCGCGTGCCACAGGCCCTCGGCGTGGACGCGGTCACGTGCGGCCGTCGCGCCCGTCGGCACGCCGTTCGGGTCCAGCACCTCGAACGTTTCGGCTTCGTTCACGCCTCGAAGGCTACCGCGACGGGCGCCGCGCGGCGCCGCCCCTCAGGACCATCGGACCCCGGCTCCGGCGAGGAGCCCGACGGCGTCCCCGAGGTCGATGCGCAAACCACGCACACGGTTGTCGCAGGGCGACACCACGAAGCCTGAGGACCCGCGCAGGTCGGTGTCGCGTAGGTCGCAGCCGCGGATCTCGGCACCCGACAGGTCCAGCTCGTGAACCACGATGCCTCGGAGGTCGACGTCGACGAAGACGGCCTCGCGTGCGGTCCCACGCTCGAACGACGACCGGCGCAGGTCGACACCCCTGAACACGGCCAGGTCCAGGTCGCACCCCTCGAACCGGAGCGACGGACCGACCGGATCGCGCCCGAGCACGGAGAAGTTGACGGCCTGGAGACGGCACGAGACGAACACGACGTCGTGCAACGTCGCGTCGGTCAGGTCGACGAGCGTCATCTCGCACCCCTCGAACCGGACGTCGCTCAGGCGGGCGCCGCGCAGGGAGGCCTCGGTGAGCCCGAGGTTGGTGAAGCGGCAGTCGACCAGGTCGGCGCCCTCGAGGCGGACTTCGGGAGGAAGCCCGTCGGTCACGTCGAGGCCTTCGAACACGGGGCGTTCGTTCATGCCGCGAGCGTAGCGCGACGGGCGAGCCGCGGGGCGCGACACGCACCCGCCCAACGCGCGCCACCTGAACGTCTCCACGCCGTTGACGCGGCGCGTTCATGACGCGTATCCTGACGAGCGCTCGGGTCCTTCGGACCCGTGCCACCTCGGGGTGTAGCGCAGCCTGGTAGCGCACTTGACTGGGGGTCAAGTGGTCGCAGGTTCAAATCCTGTCACCCCGACCATGTCATCTCTCAGGAGATGGGAAACAGACTGAACCTACGGTTCGGTCTGTTTCGTTTTGGGTTTGGGTCCTTTTGGCGCTCCGGTGGGTGGGTCGTCGCGGGTGGGGTCGGGGGTGAAGTGGCACCATGACGCCACACCGACCCGTCCCGCAACCGCGCCGAAGACCGCGCACGACGAAGCCGCCCCGTCCACCGGGACCCGTCCTCGGCACCCGTCGATGGGCGCCGGTCAGGTGCCACAGGACCCTCGAAGACCGGGGCGTATCCTCTCCCGACCCGCGTTCGAGGACGTCGACGGCGCCGGCGAGGGAGGTGGTCGTGGCGAAGCGCGGACCGACAACGAGCGAGAGCGAGCGGATCCGACGGCAGGCGCGCGAAGCGTTCGGCTACGACGCCTTGCGGCCCGGTCAGGACGAGGCGATCGCGGCCGCGGTCGGCGGCCGCGACGTGCTGGTGGTCATGCCGACGGGGTCGGGCAAGTCGGCGATCTACCAGGTCGCCGGCCTCCTGATCGACCGGATGACCCTCGTGGTCTCCCCGTTGCTGGCCCTCCAGCGAGACCAGGTCGAGGCGCTGCGACAGCACGATCCCGAAGGGGGCGAGGCAGCTGCCCTCAACTCGCAGCTCGGTCGGAACGAGCGAGAAGCACTCCTCGACCGCGTCGCCGCCGGCGACGTGGAGTTCTTGTACCTGGCACCCGAGCAGTTCGGCAGCGGCGACACCTTGGAGCGCCTCAAGACGGCGCGACCTTCCCTGTTCGTCGTGGACGAAGCGCATTGCGTGAGCGAGTGGGGCCACGACTTCCGTCCCGACTACCTCCGCTTGGGCAGCGTGATCGAGGCGCTGGGGCACCCGCCCGTCCTCGCGTTGACGGCGACCGCGGCGGCGCCCGTCCGCAACGAGATCGTCGAGCGCCTGGGCCTGCGCGATCCTGTGGTCATCGTGCACGGGTTCGACCGTCCGAACTTGCAGCTGGTGGTCGAGCGCGTGAGCCGCGAAGAGGAGAAGACCGAACGCCTGCTCGAACGGCTCCCCGACCTCGGTCGGCCCGGGATCGTCTACACCGCGACGCGGCAGCACGCCGACGACGTGGCGCGCCACCTGCAGGCGGCAGGACATACGGCCGAGGCGTACCACGCCGGCCTCGGGAAGGACGAACGTCAGCGGGTCCAGGGTGCGTTCATGAACGACGAGCTCGACGCGATCGTCGCCACCGTGGCGTTCGGGATGGGGATCGACAAGCCCCATGTGCCGTTCGTCGTGCACTACGACGTACCGGGTTCGATCGACGCCTACTACCAGCAGATCGGGCGGGCTGGACGCGACGGCGAGCCGGCGTGTGCGCTCCTCCTCTACCGACCCGAGGACGTGAACGTACAGCGCTTCTTGAACAGCGCCGCCTCGATCGACGCCGAGGCCCACGAACGGATCGCCGCGTGGATCGCCGCTGTCGACGGGCCCGTCGACGTCGAGGAGCTCCGCGACGCCGCCGACATGCCGATGGGTCGGTTGCAGAACGTCTTGCACCGACTCGCGGACGCGGGAGCGCTGGAGCTCGACCCGAGTGGCCGGGTGAGCGCCGTTCCGAACGGCCCGACCCCCGCCGACGCTGCGGAGGCCGCCCAGGCCTCCCAGGAGCGCCAGCAACATCTCGAGCGTTCCCGCGTCGACATGATCAAGGATTACGCCGAGACGTCGGGTTGCCGGCGGGCGCACCTGCTGTCGTACTTCGGCGAACGGTACGACCCGCCGTGCGAAAACTGCGACCGTTGTCTGGCGGGTGAAGGCGAACGGCACGAGGCCGAAGGGCCGTTCCCTGTCGGTTCGCGTGTCGTTCACGAGGCTTTCGGCGAGGGCCAGGTCGTCCGGTACGAGGATCGCAAGGTGGTCGTGCTGTTCGATGAGGTGGGTTACCAGTCGTTGGCGCTCGACGTGGTTCAGGAGAACGAGCTGCTCGAGCGAGCCGACTGAACGACCCTCGGTCTCAGGCCGCGATGGACTTCCCGGGGTGCTGACTCACGGCGCGGTCGACCGCATCCACCGCTTCTTGGGCCCGCTCGAAGGGCGATCCGGCGACCGCGATCAGTCTGGCGGCCTGGGTGTAGCGCGCATACGCCCACCACACCGTCGCCGACTCCTCGACGTAGTTCACCAACAGGCCAAGAGGGACGCCATCGCGTTCGACCGCGTAGGCGATCGTGCCATCGATCGGGTCCTGCACGTGCGCCAGGGCGAGGCCCTCGGGAACGGTGACGGACAGGGTGGGGGCTTTCGGCGGCATGCTCCAACCTAACCGTCGCGCTCCCGTCGATGTGAGCGATTTTCCCTTTGCCATTCACAGCCTGTTCACGCAGCGTCCGCTAGGCTCCCCCTTGACCCGGCACCTTCACGCGTTCGTGCAGCACCTGGTTGAGGTAAAGCATCTTCACGAGCACGAGAGCCACGGCGAGCAGCGGCACGGCGATCAGCAGCCCGAGCGCACCGAACGCTGCGCCGAAGACGAAGATGGCGCTGATCGTGAGCGCAGGTGGGAGGTCCACGGTGCGTCTTTGAAGCAAGGGCACGATGATGTTGCCTTCCAGTTGTTGGATGACGACGTACAAGGCGATCACCCACAGCAGGGTGTTCATGTCTTGCGACAACGCCAACAACGCCGCGGGGATGAACGCCAAGAATGGACCCGCGATCGGGATGAACTCCAGCAGCCCAGCGATCAGGCCGAGGATGAGCGCCAGCGGTACACCGATCGCCCACAATCCGAGCGTCGTGAGGGCGCCGACGATCACCATTGCGCCGAGCTGTCCGAGGAGCCATCCCTGCAGTGTGGCACCTAGGGCGTTCATCACCTCGCGTGCCCGGCCTTGGCGGGCCCTGGGGAACAGGAGAACCGTCCCGTCTCGATACTTACGCGGCCCCAATGCCAAGAAGATCGCGAGGAACATCACGAACACCAGCTTCGCAGCCGCGTCCCACAGGAACGAAGCCGTCCCCATGATCCTCGAAGCCAGGTTGGTGCCCGACATCGGGAGACCGTCTTGTAGGTTCATGCGCTCCAGCAGCCAAGAACCGCCAGGCAAGCCCTGGACCATGTCCTCGAGATCTCGCATACCGTTGGGGATCTGCGTCGCGAGTTGCTGCGTCTGGTCGGCGAGCCGCGGGCCCATCAGCCAGGAACCGATGGCGACCAGCGCGATCAGCGCGACGATCGTCAAGCCCACCGCTACGGCGTGGGGCATCCCCGTGCGTTCCGATGCGAAGCGCGCCGGGGTGTTCAGGAACACGGCCAAGAGGATGGCGGCGAACGCCAACAGGAAGATCTCGGCGGCGCTCCACAACAGAATCGCAAGGGCCACCAGCAAGGTCGTGAGCCCGAGCACCCACAGGACACGGTGGACGAAGCGCGGCTCGTCGTCGTTGGGTAGGGGTGGGGGCTGGGGGGTTCGCTGGGTTGCTCCGGTCTCGACCATGTGGCCAAGGTAGGACATCGAAAGCGTGTAGAGGGCACAGATGCCCATCTCACAGCGTGTCACCCCATGGGTCCACCACGTGAGGAGCGGCGATGAGGTTCGTCCTCATCGCCGCTCTCGTCGTCCACGAGGCCTCACGACAGCGCCTACGGACGAAGCAGTGTGGCGCCGCGCCTACTCGGTGGTTGGCAACGTCACCAGCGGCAACGTGACGCTGGCGATCTCACCCGGGCGGACCCACACGAGCGCCTGTTGCATCTGGTAGCCCTCCAGGGTCGCGGCCACGGCGTAGACGCCGGCGGGCGCTTCGTCGATGTAGGCCTCGCCGCGCGTGCTGACATCGGCACCGTTCGGTCCGACGACGGTGACCTTCACGTCGCTCACGTCGTCCAACTCGTTCTCGACGCCGATGAGCACCTGGAGGCTTCCCCAGTCGGCGAAGCCGGCGTCGGCCGTCCCGTAGGCGTACGGGTCGTAGCCGACGATCGGGTCGTAACCGACGCCGTAACCCGGGTACGGGTCGTAGGCGCCGTAGTCGAAGGCGACGTCGTCGTCGTAGACGTACGGCTCGAGCACCATCGTCACGGTGGTGCGCGTGTCGGCCATCACTTCGGTGATCCCCGCGACCATGCCGAGGTTCTCGCCGGTCCCCATCACGGCATACACGCCCGCGGGCATGTTCTCGTAGGGCTGCACCTGCTCGTCGGTGATGCTGTTCCGGAAGCGGATCCCGTCGGGGCCGACGACGATGATGTCGGCGGTCTCGGCGAGGATGCCCGTCGTGTCGACGTCGACGAGGAGCTGGCCGTCGGCTGAACCGGTGCCCACGGCCTCGGATCCGGCCGTTTGGACGTCGCCGTACGCGTCGGTCTGGTCCTGGGCGATGGCGATGCCAGCGATGAGCAGCAGGGCGGCGGGCAACGTGCGGAAGAACTGGGTCATGTTCCCTCCAATCGCGCCTGTCGGGCGCTGAGAGGATGAAGGATGTCGAGGTCGTGCACTCGTCCCGATCCGTGTCACGGTGTCGCGCCAGCGTCCGCGTCGTCCTCACCGTCGGCGGCCACGGCATCGGTCTCGTCGGCGCCCGCGGGGACGGCGCCTCCCGGGCCGCTGGTATCTCGCATCACGTCCCAATCCTCACGGAACGTGCCCCACTCCTCGCGGAACGTCGTGAACTCGTCGTTGAGCCGCGTGTAGCCTTCCCGCAACGTCACGACCTCACCTTGCAGCGTGGCGTAGTCCGGGTCGTTGGCCTCGGCGATCCACCAGATGATGACGCCCACGATCACGATGGCCAGGAGCCACCAGACCCACGCGGTGCTGTTTCGTCGGTTCGTCGTCATGCTCGTCCTCCTCCCAGGCGCGGCGGCGCCGGGTCATGGTTCCCCTCGCTCATTCGAGCTCGGTGCGGTAGACCTCCCAGTCCTCGTAGAACGTGCCCCACTCGGTCCGGAAGGTGGCGAAGTCCTCCCCGAGCCTGGCGTAGTCGTCGCGCAGGCCCACGACCTCGCCTTCCAACGTCGCGTAGTCGTCGTTCGTGTCACAGGCGGCGAGAAACAGGGGCGTGAGGAGCGCGAGACCGATCGTGAGCAGTCGCTTCTTCATGGTTCCTCCAACCGGGCGGCGTTCGTCTCGCCCGAGTTCACGGTAGGGGCCCTGCGCGGGACCCAAGTCGACGCGTCACACGCGTCATTCCATCTCCACGTCCATCCGAGGGACGAAGTCGCCGCCTTCGACGAGATGCGAGGCTTGGTCGACCAACGAAGCCAGCTCGGTCAGCAGCAGGGGCCCGCCCTCCTCCGCCGCGCGACGGAGCTCCAGAGCCAGCGTCTCGAGGGCGGAGACCAGTGCGGGTGCCTCGAAGGGTTCGGCCACGAGGACAGCTTCGACGTCCTGGATGGGCTGGACGAGCCCCATGAGGCGCGCGTCGCCAGACGCCTCGGCGCTCGTGCGCAAGTCACCGAAGGCCAAGACGACGTCGGGGGTCGGCATCGCGTCGATGCCGGTGGCGAGCGTGGCGCCGAGCTGCCAGGTCGCGGCCTGGACCGTGATCGACGCCTGCTGTGCGAAGGCGCCGCCGAGAGCCAGGAGCGTGCCGATCAAGATCGAACGGAGTTGAGTCATGGCGTGTCCTCTCTGTCGCTGAACGGTGCGGACGTGATCTTCCTTTCGTCGTGCATCGGTCCGACTGCTGTACGGCCCAACCAACTTTCACCCTAAAGACCGCCCGGAACCTCGCCCGTCGACGCGTCACACGACCGTAGGGCAACCGCGCAAAACGCGTCCCACAGGCACTTCATGGGGTACTCATCGTCAATTGTCCCCCAAACGTACGGATGGGCGTGACCTCTCGAAGTGGGGTTCCTATCCTCTCGATTGCGGGGGGCAATCCGGCCCACTCGCAACAGCGAACCAACTCGATCGAAGGAGACTCCCATGACCCACGTTGCCGTCATGCCGAAGAACGCCGCCAAGACGCTCGCCGCTTCCCTCCTCGCGCTCGTCGTCGCCCTCGGGTTCGGCACGGGCTCCGCCCAGGACGCCTCCACCCTGCCCGCAACGGTCGACCCGAACGAGACCGTCATCGATCTGGGCATGGACGAGACCGTCAACCAGCAGCAGTTCGCCCAAGAGTTCGACCGGGCGATGCGCGCCCTCGCCCTTCAGCAGGGCCTGCCGTACAACACGGAGACGCGCGCGCTGTTCGACCGCTTCCGTGCCGACTTCCTGAACCAGTACGCCACCCAGCAGGCGCTGCTTCGCGAAGGCGAAGCCCGCGGGATCGCGGTCTCGGACGAAGAGCTCGACGGGCAGATCCAGCAGGCCCAGGACGCTCTCGGCGGTGAGGAAGCGTTCCAGCAGGCCATCACCGACCTCGGCTACGACTCGGTCGACGAGTACCGCGAGGTCGCTCGCGAAGGGTTGCTCGCCCAGCGCGTCGTGGATGAACTCCGCACCGATGTCCAGATCTCGGACGACCAGGTCCAGACGTTCTACGACGAGAACCAGGCGGAGCTGTTCCAGGACCGCCCGCTCGAGGAAGTTCGCCCCGAGGTCGAGGCCCGGCTCATGAGTGAACAGCTCAACCAGCGGTTCCAGGAGATCCGTGACGAGCAGGGCATCCAGACGTACCCGGAGCGCTTGAGCATGAACGAGATGGAGACCGATACCGAGTAAGTACGGTCGTTCGCCCGTTCTACCCAGGCACGTCGCGCCCCGGAAGCATCGAGCTCTTCCGGGGCGCGCCTCGTGCCGGGTCGCGTTCCTCGACGCCGCCTCATCAACCGGTCAGGTGACCCACGAACCAGTCGCGCGCCAGCGTGACGACCTGGTCGAGCGCACCTGGCTCCTCGAACAGATGGCCGGCGTTCGCGACGATCTCGAGGCGTGTCCCGGGCGGTAGACGTCGGCGCGCCTCCTCGTTCAGGTCGGCGACGGTGGTGTCGCGGCCGCCCACGATGAGCAGCGTGGGGGCCCGAACTCCGGCGAGGGCGTCCCCAGCGAGGTCGGGCCGGCCCCCACGCGAGACCACGGCTCGCACCGCGTCCGGGCTCCTGGCCGCCGCCACGAGCGCGGCGCCCGCCCCGGTGCTGGCACCGAAGAGACCGATCGGCAAGCGTTGGGCCTCGCTCTGGTCAGCCAACCACGCGATCGACCCGGTCAACCGGCTCGCCAGCAGCTCGATGTCGAACCGCAGGTGCCGGGTCGTCGCGTCGATCCGCTCTTCGTCGTCGGTGAGCAGGTCGAACAGCAGCGTCGCCAAACCCGCCTCGTTCAAGCCCTGCGCGACGAAGCGGTTGCGTCGACTGTGGCGTCCGCTGCCGCTTCCGTGCGCGAACAGCACGACCCCCGAGGCGCCGGCGGGGACGACGAGATCGCCTTGGACCAGGACCTCCCCCGTCGGGATCCGAACCGAGCGCAGGGTCGCTGCCGCCATGACGTCCTCCTCAAGGTTCCGGCCATCGACGCCCCAGCAGTTCGTCGACGTCGGCGTCCGTGACCTGCGTGAAGTCCTCGTACCAGCGACCGACGCCCAAGAACGGTTCCGGTGCCGAGAGGCACACCACGTCCTCGACCAGGGTCTCGAGCTCGCCCAACGCGTCACGGGCCCCGGTCGGCACCGCGACCACGATGGCGGCGGGATCGCGACGGCCCAGCGCCGCCACGGCCGCCCGCATCGTGGCGCCCGTGGCCAAGCCGTCGTCGACGAGGAGGACGACCTTGCCGGCGACGTCGAGGGGCAGGCGCCCATGCCGGTAGGTGCGCTCGCGACGTTCGAGCTCGCGTCGCTCGCGCTCGATGACCTCGCGCGCCGCCGGCTCCGGTACCCCGAGGTACCGGATGACGTCCTCGTTGCGCACCTCGACCCCACCGCTGGCGATGGCGCCCATCGCGAGCTCGGGCTGTCCGGGCGCGCCGAGCTTGCGGACGACGAAGACGTCGAGCGGCGCCTCGAGCGCGGCTGCCACCTCGTACGCGACCGGTACGCCCCCCCGCGGCAACGCCAGCACCACGACGTCGTCGCGCCCTCGGTAGCGCTCGAGCGCGCGGGCCAGGCGAACACCAGCGTCGGTTCGGTCCTTGAAGCGTGCCATGCAGCCCCTCGATCCCGGGATGAACGCGGCTCGCGGCGGGATCACGGAAGCCGGTCCATCCCTTCACGGCGCGTGATCACACGTCGTTCGTTCCCTCGAGTCTAGGCGTCCCACGCGTCACCCAGCGTGACGACGGGCGCCGCTGCCTGGGGCGGCGCGAACTGACGAACGCGCGCGAGGTCCCGCTGCCGTGCGAGTTCCGAGAGTGGCCGAGGTCATGATCATGGCAGGACGCTTCGAGACCCGGGCCGCCGATGGGCGCTTGGACCGGGTGGAGCGACCCCGCGAGAGGCTCGCCGGGACGAACCGACCGACGCGCCCTCAAGCGCCCCTCGACGAACGAACGTACGTTCGGAGGCGATGAACCGAGGATCCCGATCTGGGCATCATGGGACTCGGGGAGCCAGTGATGCAACCGGCCGAACGGTAGACCTACACCCGGCACCTCGGCGTCGTCGACGTCGAACGGAACGGCTGGGTCGGGATGCCGACGACAACGGGTTGCGTCCAGACCACAGGGGATGGTTCGGATGCGTCGACAAGAGCTTCTCACCTGCACGAAGGTCCTGCTGACCTCGATCTTGGCGCTCGTCGGATGGGGCCTCGCGGAAGGGAACGGCGCTGCGCACGATCTCAGCGTGACCGTGCCCAACGTGCTGCGGCTGCGTCTCGACTCGGAAGCCGGCGACCAGGTGAGCGTCGCGTTGGCGATCATCGCCTCCGACGGCCGGGTCCGCATCGACCCGGCCACCACCCGTCTGGCGCTCCGCGCCAACGCTCCCTGGGAGTTGCACGCCCGCTTCGTGGCGGCCTCCCCCGGGGACGACCTGGCGCTCCACGCCTCGCTCGACGGCGTCACTTGGGTGCCGCTCGCGGGCGGCGTGTGCCTGACTCGCGGCGACCCGACCGCGGGCTGGGCCGGCCTGACGATCGCCTACGCCGTCAAACAGATACCTACGGATGGAACCCATCACGGCACCGTCGTGTACACCTTGGCCTACCCGTGATCTCGTCGGGAACAGGCCTCGTGCCCCTTTTCACAGAGGGTCCGAAGGGAACCCGCATGTGAGGAATCCGACGCAAACGTGCATGTGAAAGTAAGTCCTCCGTCAGACGGCAGCAGGCATGCTGCGCCCCAGTTCGACAGGCGCCGCAAGCCCCACTTGCGCTCGTCTGATCTTCGGAAAGCGATGATCTCCAGTCCGTACTTGGGCGCTTGGGCTGGAAGGAGCGAGTAGCGCAACCGAGGATTCCGGAGGACACCATGAAGAAGACTGCTGCCACCATGTTCGCCATGCTCGCGCTCGTCGGGTTCGGGGGGGCGTTTGCGCAAAGCTCCGCCGCCCATGATGTCGAGGTCAAGATCCCCGACCTCCTCATGCTCCGCATCACCGACGGGTCTTCGAACGCCGCGGCCACGAATCCCGCCGTCAACTTCGATTTCGTGAGCGACTGGGCGACGTACATGAACGCCATCGACGCCGGCGGCTCAGCGCCCTTGGCGCCGACGAGCACCACGAACTTCGGCGACATCATCGTGCTCTCCAGCCGCGCACTGTGGCGCGTCGACGTCGTGTCGACCCTCTTCGTTTTCACGGCGGACGTCGTCGCGGGGCAAGCCGCGGCGGGTTTGGACCTCGATGACGTCACCGTGGTCCCGAGTGGCACGAAGGGCACGAACGTCACCACGGTCGCTGCCTCGTTCAACCTGAGCACGACGTCCAGCCCGATTGCCAACGGTCAGCGGACGCAGGGGTGGCGCTCGCTGGGCATCAGCGGATCGGACTACTCCCTGACGGTTGACGGCGACGAGGCACCGGGCACGTACGTGGCGACGGTCACGTACTCGATCGCCGCCCCCTGAGGACCCGTTCGCGTTTGACCTCGACTGGGGTCCGCAGTTGGCTGCGGACCCCAGTCGACGAAGGGCTCGACGAGACGGACTCTGGCACGACCCACGGGGGGAGGTTCAGGATGCAACGGACCCATCGTCTGCTCTGGCACGCGCTGCTGGCCCTGATCGTCTTCGGATCGACCAGGGTCCTGGCGCAGGCGGCCGACCATGACGTCCGGGTGCGGATGCCGGAGATCATCGGGATTCGCCTCTTGGGCGGGGGCAGCGGCATCCGCAGCGTCACCTTCGATTATGCCGCCGCCCCAGAGGCGTACCTCAGCGCGCTTGAATCGGGTGGTTCGTTGCCACCCACGGAGGTCGTTCGCTTCGACGGCATCGAGGTCAACGCCTCCCGCAACGGCCGATGGTACGTCGAGGTCGTAGCCAGCCCGCTCGCTTACACGGGCAGCGCCAGTATGGCTGGATTGACGCTCGAGGACCTCCGCGTCGACCGTGGCGCAGTCTCCGGCCTCGTGCAAGACGCCATCGTGGGTCCCGGCAAGTCGGCTTGGTACCTGACGTCCTGGACGCTTTCGAGTACCGCACGGCAGATCGCGTCTCGTACGGGTGCGACGGGCGGCTGGCGCAGCCTGGGCTTCGACGGGACCGACTACGTTCTCACCGTCGACGGCGATGAAGCGGCCGGCACGTACACGACCACGGTGACGTATTTCCTCACCGCTCCATGAGAAGCCACTGCGTAGACTCGGCGCCATGATGCGCCACGCGCTCGTTCTGCTCGCCTCGCTCCTGACCCTGACCGCCCACGCGGCCGACATCGGTCTCACCCCACCGCGCCTGAACCTCACGGTCCCCGCCGGGGGGACCGCGGTCGCGACCGTCACCGTCCTCACGACCGCGGGGACGGAGCAGCAGATCACTTCCGAGCGAAGCGATTGGACGCTCGATCCGGCCGGGGACCTGACATACCTGCCGGCCGGTACGGTGCCCTACTCGGCGGCCGACTGGCTCGCCCTCGAGACCGACGACTTCGTGCTCGATCCCGGCGGCGCCAGGGAGCTCAGGATCGAGGTCACGGTGCCGGCGGATGCCGAGGGCACGCATCACGCGATGGTCTTCTTCACCGTCGTCCCACCGCCGACCTCCACACCGGGGGTCGGGGTCACCACCACCACCCGCATCGGCCTCACGGTGTACGTCACCGTCGCGGGCACCGAGCAGCAAGGCTCGGAGCTCGTCGACCTATACCGAACCGAGGACGGAGCGCTCGCGGCCGTCGTCGTCAACACGGGCAACACGGTCATGCGGCTGGGCGGCGCCGTCGAGATCCGCGACGAGTCCGGCGAGGTCCGCTACATCCTGCCCGTACCGGACGTCCCCATCCTGCGCGACGCCGAACGCGAGATCCGCTTCGACCTACCCGACGACGTCGCGGCCGGCTTCTACGTTGCACTGGCGCTCCTCGAGGACGATCGTGGCGGGCTCATGGCCGGGGAGATGACGTTCGAGGTGCCGTGAGACGTCCTCGGCGGCTCGTCTCGCTCGTCGCCTTGTTCTTGGTGTGCTCCCTCGCGCAGGCACAAGACGGCCGGGTCTCGTTGAGCTCCGGCGGCACCGTCACGTTCGATGTGAGCGAGAGCGACCTCGTCGCCGCCCAGGGGTGCAACGGCTGCGTCGTCGTCGAGCCCGTCCCAGGGCCGTCGGTCGTGCTCGAGGTGCGGCGCCAGAACCCGAACCGCATCTACACGGTCGACGTGTCCCTCGACGGTTGGATCCCGATGGGTGGACCCGGCCTCGAGGCGCGCTACACGGTCACGTCGCGAGACGGCCGGACGGTCTTCCTCACCACGGGCTGGCGATCCGTCGACGGTGTCCCGCAGGCGCTGTTCAGCCAGGACGACACCGCTGGCGAGGTACGAGCGCGCGTCGAGGTCGCCTACCGTCTGCGCCTGTCGGGCGAAGAAGCCGCCGGCGCCTACACGGCGGCCGTGGTGTACCGAATCCGAGAGTCGGGCTCGACGGTCTCGCACCCCGTCGTCGTCACCCTGCCGACGTTCCTGACGCTTCGTTGGGCAGGGTCGGTTCTGCCGGACGCCACGCTCCGCTTCGAGTACGGCGACGCGCCGTCCGCCTACGTCCAGGCCGTCACGACCGGGGCATTGCTGGCGCCCACCTCGGCCGACTTCGAGCGGCTCGAGGTGAGCACCAACCACCCGACGGGCTACGTCGTCACCGTCGGGGTCACGGCGGTCGATGCGCCGCCCTTCGCCAGTGACCTGACGCCCCAGCTGCGCCTCACCGGTCGACCCGCCGACGGCCTCCGTTTCGTGGGGGAGGGCGCCACGAGCGGCTTCGTCACCCTCGCCACGCCCGCCGACTTCGGCCTGTTCGTCGACGGCAGCGAGACCCCCGGCGCCTACCGGTTCACGCTTCGCTACGTCGGCACACCCGGCCCCTGAGGGTACCTACGGGGCGAGCACCCGGAACCGGTACGTCTCCTCGATCTCACGTCCCTCGGCGTCGACGGCCGTCACCCTGAACTCCTCGACCGCGTCCTCGGCGTCCGTCGGGACGACCAGATCCCCCGACCACCGACCGGGTTCGCCCTCGACGAAGAGGACGTCCCCGAACAGCCCGCTGCCGCGCACCGTCGAGGCAGCGAAGTACGCCGTCACCTCCACCCCCAGGGTCTCCCCAGGCCGAAGCGGGGCGTCACCGGTCACGAGGACGGCGGGCGCTTCGGGATCGACGACGAGTTGTCCGCGACGCTCCACGTCGCCATCGGCAGAGCGCGCCTGGACGCTGAACGGGAGCACCCCCGGAGGCGCGTCCCGCGGTACGGGCACGCGTCCGATCCACACACCGTCGTTCACGGCGAGGTCGACCGTGCCGGCGCTCGTGGCGATCTGCACCGAACGGGGTTCACCCGCGACCTCGACACGGACGAGCGGTGCGGCGCCTGCAGGAACCCGCGCCACCTCCAGGTCGACGCCGCGGATGCGCAGCGTCGCCGCGCCGAAGGAGCGCACGGCAGTGGGCACGGACCGTACGGTGAGATCGATCCGCTCGACGGCGGCCGGCGTCAAGGTCACCGAACGGACCGCGTCACCCACGACCGACGCTCCGCGGGGCAAGTCGAGGACCTCGATGCTCGTGGCGCCGGGCGGCAGCGCCCGCATCTCGAACCTGCCCTCGGCGTCGGCGAACGTCACCCGCCCCAGACCGTCGGCGTCCGTGATCAGCACGCGCGCGACGACGCCCCGCGCGGGCTCGTCGGCGACGTCGTCGCCGTCCCGGTCCTCGAGCAGACGGCCGAGGAGCGCCGAGCCCAACACCACCGGCACGTCGAAGGTGGTCGTCGACCTGAGGGTGATCTCGACGTCGGCGCGTAGGTCGCCCGTCAGGCGGTAGGCGACCGGCACGGTCGCCACGTCGACGACCACGGTGTAGCGGCCCGGCGTCAGCGTGAGACGGAAGCGGCCTTCGGCGTCCGTGAGCGCGCGGTAGCGGCCCACCGACAGCACCACGTCCGCGACGCCCTCCCCCGCCGCCGTCGCCACGCGCCCCTCGAGGAACCCGACACGACGTCCACCGGCGACCGTGACGAGGGCCTCGGGGACGGCGAGGTCGAAGGCGTAGGCGCCGGAGAACGTCACGTCGGCACGCCAGCGCGTCGCGTCGGCGTAGCCGACCCCCACCGTCGCGTCGAGCACCAGCGACCAAGCGTCGTCCGACCACGCCACGTTCGTGCCGACCGCCACGTCGCGCTCGTCGATGTTCCAGCCGAGGGCCAGGCCGAGGTCCACGGGCGCCACCAAGAAGCGTGTGCGTGCACCGAGTTGACCGGTCAAGGCGCCCGACTCGGGCAGGTAGACCAGACGCGCGTCGACGTCGACGGGGTCGGTCCCAGAGCGACCGGTCGTGAGGTCGAGCGTGACACCGAAGCCTTCGGCGTTCTGGCGCACGCCTGCGGTCGCACCGCCGCGCCAGCCCGCGCGGAACTCGGAACGGTAGCCGAGGCGGGCGAAACTCTCGGCCGTGCCCCATTGGGCCGACAGGTCCAGGGCTCCGGGCAACGGCGTGACCAGGGTCTCGCGGAACCCGAAACGCCCCTGCCACATGCCGGTGTCGGTCAAGGGGGCCGTGGCGTCGCCGTAGACCTCGGCGGTCGCCAACCGGTGACGGACGCCGAACGAGACGCGCGCGGTGGCGCCCGCCAGGTCGCGGCCCTCGAGGCTGACCCGCGACGAGCCCGCGCCGTCGACGACGTCCGTCTGCAGCGACGCGTCCAGCACACCCGCGCGAAGGCCGCCCGACGCCAACACGCTGAGCGCCTCGTTCGGGTTCGCCTCCCAGCGGACTGCGAGCAGGGGACGGCCCGCCCGCATGCCGATCGCCCCTGCGGCCTCGTGTCCGTTGCCGTACCAACCGGCGGCCACACTGGCACCGAAGCGGTCCTCTCCGAGCCAGCCGGCCTGGCCCGACGCGGACCAGCGTTCGCCCGTCCACGTGGCACCCACGCCCACGTCGCCGGGCAGCTGGAGCCCGTACGGGTCGCGCCACCCGCTGCCGAGTCGGACCGACCACGTCTCCGCGCGTGCCTCCGCGAACGAGCGGTCGAGGGTACCGAAGTCGACACGTGCGTCGACCGTCGTGAAGTCCGAGAGAGCGCCTCGGAGACCGACTTCGAGGCCACGCCGACCGGATGCTCCGAAGACCACCGCGACCTCGCCGCTCAGCGTGAACGGGTCGTCGGCCGGCGAGCCGAAGCGCAGCACCCGAACGGTGCGACGGACGACGAGGCCACGTTCGGTGGTGAGGACCACCTCGTGCAGACCCTCTTCGGCGAGCTCGAAGCGGACGGTGGCTTGGGCGCCGGGCTCGAGCGCGAGCTCTTCGCGGTCGAGCGTGGCCCCGTCACGCCCGAACGCGACGGTCAGGATTTCGGGCACGTTGCCGGCGTTCGCGACCTCCACCCCGAGACCTTCGGGAGCGATGGTGACCTCCGCGGGCGCTTGCAGCGTCACGTCGGCGCGCTCGGTCACGCCGAGCTCGACCGTGCGCTCCGCCGTCCCGCCCGGACCCACGGCCTCGAGCGTGACGCGCGCGATCGCTCCCGCCGGGGCGTCCGCCGGGACCTCCAGGGTGACGGCGATCGGCACGCTCTGGTCCGGCCGCAGCTCGACGCGTCCGGGCGGACGGACGACGCTCCAGCCGAGGTCGACGTCGACGGTGACGTCCAACTCGGTCGCGCTGGGAGCCTCGAGGCGGAACACCAGGGTGACGAACCCACCGGGTGCGACGAACCGATCGGGCGGGCCGGTGATGCTCGGTGACTGGGCCACGGCCAAACCCGCGCACAAGGCCACGACGACCGTCAGGCACCACACCGCTCGCCGCATCGGCGGTTACCGTACCAGGTGCTCCGCTCGCAGGAGCGCGCCAGGTCGTGAGGCCCGGACGCGGACCCGGCGCCGTCCGGTAACCTGTCCGGTGCGTGGGCCCGTAGCTCAGTGGATAGAGCGGGGGACTCCTAAGCCCTGCGCGCCAGTTCGATTCTGGCCGGGCCCACCAAGCCAAGCAAAACAGCGCACAGCAGGGCCGCCCTGCGCGCCCCTTCGATTCTGGCCGGGCCCACCAAGCCAAGCAAAACAGCGCACAGCAGGGCCGCCCTGCGCGCCCCTTCGATTCTGGCCGGGCCCACCAAGCCCTTCATCGGCTTCACGCACCGGTGCGGTACGACCGGGCATGCCGCGTGCGCTCTTCCCCACCGTCCTGCTCCTCCTCGTCTTCTCGGTCGCGCACGTGAACGCGCAACCCGCGGCATGGCACGTCGGTGTCATCGTCTCGCGGACCGGGCCGTTCGCGCAGACGGGCGCGCTCCAGGCGGTCGCCGCGGAGCGTTTCGAGCAGGCCCTCGGCGCTCGCGGCGTGTTCGGTACGCCGATCCGGGTCGACGTTCGCGACGACGCCGGCGACCCGGCCCGCGCGGTCGCCTTGGCCCGTGAGCTGGCGGCCGAGGGCGCGGTCGCCGTGGTGTGCTGCACCACCCCCGCCGCCACCGAACGCGTCCTACCCGTCCTCGAAGCGGCCGGGACACCGCTGCTGGCCATCGCCGAGGTGGACCTGCGCGGCGGCTTCTGGGGTTTCGGCCTCGTCCCCACGGACCGGACCCGCATGACGGCGATCGGCGTCGACGCAGCGGCCGCGGGCAAGGTGAGCCTGGGCCTCATGACGCTGCGCACGCCCTTCGGCGACGCCGCGGCCGAAGGCTTCGCGCGTGCGATGGAGGATGCAGGTCGGCAGGTGGCAGGTGAGGCGCGCTACCCTGCGGACGCCACGGTCCTCACGCCGGAGGCGCTCTGGATCGCGACGCGTCAGCCGGGCGCCGTGACGGTGTGGGGCCTCACGCGCGACCTGCCGATCGCTCTGGACGGCTTGCGGCGGCGCGGGTTCGAGGGGATCGTGTACGGCCGCGCCGAGGTGCTCCCGAACGCGGTCGTCGACCGCCTGGGCCGCTCGGCACCGGGCGTCACCGACCTCTGGACCGGCCTCCGGGCGGCCGTCTCCCCCGCCACCCTCGCGCCCCACCTCGCGCCCGACCATCCCGCACGCCGCCGCCGTCGCGGCGTTCGTCGATCGCGCGCTCGCCGGCGACCCGACCGCGGTCGGCGCGGCCGAACGCACCGTCCTGGCGCGCGTCGACGACGCCCTGGTCTGGCTGCTGGAAGCGCTCGAACAGGTGGCGGCCCTCGGCCTGGACGACGATCCAGGGGTTCGGCGGCAGGCGATCCGGGACGCGCTCATCGGCGCACCCCCGGCGCCGTTGGCCGCCGGCCTGTACGACGCGATGGAGGGTCGTTCCCAGGCGGCGCGGTGGGACGGCCTGCTGGTGGCGCGGGTCGACGAGGCCCTGCCCGGAGTCGGGCCGGCTGCGCCCTGACCGTCGCACGAGGCACGTCGGGCCCACGGAAAGGCGCGCGGTAGAGTGCCGGGATGATTCCTCCGCTCCGACCTCTCCTCGACGAGTTCGAGGCGCTCGAGCGGCAGCTGGCCGACCCCGCGGTGCTCGCCGATCCCACGAGATCGCGTCGGGCCGGACGGCGCTACGCCGCGCTGCGGCCCGTGGTGGCGTTGGTGGGCGAGCTCGAGCGCCAGCGCACCCGGCTCGCCGACGCCCGAGCGGCCCTCGACGATCCCGACCTCGCCGAGGTCGCGCGCGAAGAGCTGGCCGACGCGAGCGCCCATGAAGCCCGCCTCGCCGACGAGCTCCGGGTGGCCCTACTGCCGCGCGATCCCGACGACGACCGGGACGCCATCGTCGAGGTGCGGGCGGCCGCCGGCGGCGACGAGGCCTCGCTGTTCGCCGCCGAGCTGCTCGACGCGTACCTGCGGTACGCCGCCGGCCAGGAGTTGCGGACCGAGGTCCTCGACAGCCACCCCACGGACGTCGGGGGGTTTTCGAAGGTGTCGTTCGAGGCGGTGGGCACCGGGGCGTACGGCAAACTCAAGTACGAGTCGGGCGTCCACCGCGTCCAGCGCGTGCCCACCACCGAGGCGCAGGGGCGCATCCACACCAGCACCGTGACGGTGGCCGTGTTGCCGGTCGCCGAGGACGTCGACGTCTCGATCGACCCCGCCGATCTTCGCGTCGACGTGTACCGGTCCTCGGGTCCGGGCGGTCAGTCGGTCAACACCACCGACTCGGCCGTACGCGTCACCTACCGCGCTGGGACCGCCGACGAGCTGGTGGTCACCTGCCAGGACGGCAAGTCGCAACTCAAGAACAAGGAGAAGGCGCTGGGCGTCCTGCGCGCACGCCTGCTCGCCCGCGAACGCGAGCGGGCACAGAGCGAGGCGCGCGAAGCACGGCTGGTGCAGATCGGCGGTGGCGACCGCAGCGAGAAGATCCGCACCTACAACGTGCCGCAGTCGCGCGTCACCGACCACCGCATCGGCTTCACGACCCACGACCTGGCCGGCGTCCTGGCAGGCGGCTTCGCGGAGCTGCACACCGCGCTGGCCCATGAGGAGCAGGCGCGGCGACTCGCGGCTGCCGCCGACGAGGGTGCGGCGACGACGATGGCGGACGAGGAAGCCGACCGAAGGGGGCCGGCACGTGGCTCGGCGTGAGTTCGTCGTCGCCGCCGCCATCTTGCTGGACCGCCAGGGTCGGGTGCTGCTCGTCGGCAACGACTGGCAGGGCTACGGGAAGGTGCGCTGGACGCTCCCCGGCGGCATGGTGGAGCGCGGCGAGTCGACCCTCGACGCGCTGGCCCGCGAAGTGCTCGAGGAGACGGGCCTGTCGATCACGGCCGTCCACCAGCTCGCGTACGCGGTGCACGTCGAGGACCAGCGCCGCAACGACCGGGCCATCAGCTTCGCGTTCGTCGCCGACTACGACGGCCTGTTGAACCCCCGCGACCCCGACGGTTTCATCGTCGAAGCTCGCTTCGTGCCGGCCGACGAGGTGCGGGCGATCGTGCCGCTGCCGCCGTTGCGCGACCCCCTCGTCGATTTCCTCACCGATCGCGTGTCGGGTCGCTTCTACAGCTACGCCGGCTGGGACGGACGCGGGCCCCGTCGGGTCAGCTGACGTCGCCACGACGTGTCGTCCCAGGGCTCGAGCACGACGTCGACCCAGGCCCCGTCGACGACCTCCAAGCGCACGCGTTCGTCGTCGCTCACGCTGCGGCAACCCCCTCGTGGCGGGACGCGATCACGCGGCTGCTATGCTCCCCGCCATGGCTGGCGCGGTAGGGATCTCCGTCCGGGACGCGGTCGCGCGCCTTCGCGCGGAGCTCGGTCGACTGCCGTCGGAGCGTAGGGCGGTGGGCGGAGCCCACGGTCGCGTGCTGAGCGCCGCCGTGGTCGCACGCGCCGACCTACCGGGCGGCGACGACGCCGCGCTCGACGGGGTCGCGTGCCGGTCGACCGACACCGCGCGCGCTACGCCGGCGTCGCCCGTGCCCTTGCAACTCGTCGGCGACGCCGCGGCCGGCCGACCGTTCGGCGGCCGCGTCGAGGCGGGCCAAGCCGTGACCATCCACACCGGCGCCCTCATGCCCAACGGCGCCGACGGCGTGGTGCCGGTCGAACGCCTCCACGTCGTGGACGACGTCGTCTTTGTCAAACGACCGGCCTCACCTCGCGACGTGCGCCACCGCGGCGAGGGGCTGCGCGCGGGCGCCCACGTGCTGACGCCCGGACGCCGTCTGGACGCCAGCGCCCTCGCGCTCGCCCACGCGGCGGGTGCCGCACACGTCGAGGTCACCCGGGCCCCGAGGGTCGTGGTCCTCACGACGGGTGACGAGCTGCGCCCGGTCGATACCGCCGACCTGCGACCGGACGAACGCTTCGACTCGAACGGGCCCGGCCTCGCCGCACTGCTCCGGGAAGCGCACGCCCAGGTGGTGCGCGTCGAACGCGTCCGCGACGAGCGCGACCACGTGCGGACGCGCCTCGACGCCGCGGCCGCCGACGCCGATTTGGTGCTGACCAGTGGCGGCGTGTCGATGGGCGCCCACGACCACGTGCGGGCGCTGCTCGAAACCGAGGGCGAGGTGGTCTTCTGGCGGGTGGCGATGAAACCCGGCGGACCGGTGCTCTTCGGCCGGTGGCGTGGGACGCCCGTGCTGGGCCTACCCGGCAACCCGGTGTCGACGTTCGTGACCTTCCACGTGCTGGGACGGCCGGCGCTGCACGCGCTCGAGGGCGACCGGTCGCCGGCGCCCACCGAGGCGCCGTGGCCCGCGCGCGCCGGCAGTGCGCTGCGGGGCACGAAGGGCAAGGTCCACTTCGCGCGCGTGCACCTCGCACGCGCCGAGGCCGGGTGGCGGGCCGTGTCGGTGGGCGACCAGGGATCGGGCGTGCTCGCGTCGGCGGCCGCCGCGGACGCGTTGGCGGTGATCCCGGCGGACGTCGACCTGAACCCGGGCGACGCCGTGGACGTGCTGCCGTGGCGGCTGACGCCGCTCGGCCCCGAACGCCCCTAGCGTCGGCGGCGCCTGCGTCCGGTGGGGAGCTCCTCCTCGGGCCGCACCGTGCCCGAGCGCTGGCCCTCGACGAACGGCTCGACGTGCAGCGTCGTGGTGAGCTCGCTCAGCTGCGCATGCACCACGTCCTCGACCTGGCCCATCACCTCGTGCGCCGCCCGCACGGAGAGGTTCGGGTCCACGAATACGTCGATCTCGGCGTACCGCGCGCGCCCGCTGCTGCGGGTGCGGAGCCGGTGGTAGCCGCGCACCTGGGGGTTGTCGTCGAGCGCGTCGAGGATCACCTGCTCCTCGCGCGGCGACAAACGTTCGTCCATCAGCTTCGACATGTTCGCGGTCAGCACGCGCACCCCTTCGCGCACGACGTTGGCCGCGACGACCATGGCCAGCAGCGGGTCGAGGATGCGCCACCCGGTGAGCCCGACCAGACCCACACCGGCCACCACGCCCACCGACGTCCAGACGTCGACGAGCACGTGGCGGCCGTTGGCGCCGAGCGCGACCGAATCCAGCACCCGCCCGCTCCGCACGAGGTACGCGCCCAGCGCGGCGTTGATCGCCGTCGCCAGGCCGGCGACCAGCAGACCGACGCCCAGGTTCTCGAGTTCGCGCGGCGCGCTCAGACGCTGCGCGGCGGACACCAAGATGCCGCCGGCGGCCACCAGGATGAGGACCGCTTCGAACACGCTCGCGAGGTACTCCGCCTTCTGATGGCCGTAGGGGTGCTCGAGGTCGGGCCCCCGCGCCGCCAGGCGCAAGGCGGCGATGAGCGTCACCGCGGCGACGACGTTGACGAGCGACTCGGCCGCGTCGGAGAGGAACGACACGGACCCGGTCGCGAGCCAAGCCGCGGCTTTGAGCGCGAGCACCCCGAAGGCACCCGCGAGGCTGATCCTGGCCGCGCGACCGCGGGCCCTCGCGCGCGCCAGGGCGGTCAGCGTCGCGGTCGGCGTCGACGGCGCTTGGGCGGGCGACTCAGTGCCGGTCGGGCCCGCCGCCACCGTCGAGCTCCTCCGCCTCGCCGTCGAGGCTGCGCAGGTCGTCGACGTCGTCCGGGTCGTCGAGCGCGTCGTCGTCCGCACCCGCCTCGCTACGTCCCAACGCGTCGGGATCGTGCGCCAGGGCCGCCAACGCCTCGTCGAGGTCGTCGCCCTCGTAATCGGTGACCGTCTCGGCGATGAGCGCCAGGGCCCGCTCCGCGTCGTCTGCAGGAACGAGGACGAGCGTCATGCCGGCGCTCCCGATCCCGAGGTGCGACAGCGCGTCGCCCAGCGCGCGGATGCCACGCGTGACCGCGACGAAGCCCTCGTCCTCGAGGAGCGCGGCCACCATCTCGGCCAGCGGCGCGGCAGGGGCGACGTCGACGACCGTCCACGGGTCGCCGTTGAGCGTGACGGTGGTGCCCTTCACGAGCGGTTCACGGGGGTCTGGCGCATGTTGCCCTCCCAGGGCAGGCGACCGCGCAGGAAGGCGGTGGCGAGGTGACGGTAGTCGTCGACGGCCTTGCGCAGCTCGGCCACCGGCAGCGATTCGCGGGTGGTGTGCGCGAGCTCGGGATCGCCGGGTCCCAGACCGAGCACCGGGGCGCCCAGCTGAGCGAGGTAGGGCGCGTCGGTCGCGAACCACCAGGTCCCGACGTCGACGGTCGCAGGCTCGCCGGTCGCGCCGCGTGACGCGCTCAGCACGTCGCGTGCCCAGTCGACGCAGGGATGGTGGGCATCGAGCAGGTAGGCGTGGTTCACGCGCGGGTAGCGACGGTGCACGGCACCGTCCTCGCTCTGGGCGATCTCGTCGGGGACGGTGACCACGGCGCTCGGATCGAGCGCCGCCAAACGCGCCACGACGTCGTCGAGGGCGTCCGAGGGCACCTGGCGGTAGTCGATCGTCAGCTCGGCACGACCCGGGACGACGTTCGGACCGTCGCTCGGGAAGCCGCTCAGCTGGGTCAGGGTCGCGGTCGAGCGGCCCAACCGGGGGTCCTTCGGCAACGCCAGCCCCTCGAGCGCCAAGGCGTACCGGGCCGCGCGCACGAGCGCGTTGTCGCCCAGCTCCGCCTTGGCCGCGTGGGCGATGCGACCGGTGAGCGTGACGTGGGCCTCGATCCGTCCGCGATGACCGAGCCGCAGGCCTCGGTCGCTCGGCTCGCCCAGCACGATCAGGTCCGGGCGCACCGCGCCCTCGGCGAACCAGCGCGCGCCCAGCCCCCCGACCTCCTCCTGGACGACGCCCACGACCACCAGCGTGCCGGCGAAGCCTTCGTCGGCGGCCGCTCGCCCCGCGACCGCCATGGCGGCCAGCGCCCCCTTCATGTCGACCGAGCCCCGCCCCCAGAGGCGGCCATCCACGACCTCGCCACCGAGCGGATCGACGGGCCACGCGCTCGCGTCGCCGGTCGGGACGGTGTCGAGGTGGCCGTTGAGCACGAGGGTGGGTCCCTCGCCGCGGCGCAACGTGCCGATCGCGTTCCCGGCAGCGTCGACCTCGACCGTGTCGTAGCCCAAACCGTGGAGCGCGGTCGCGAACGCGTCGACCGCGGGCCGCTCGTGTCCGGAAGGGCTGGCGGCGCGCACGAGATCGCGCGCGAGGTCGACGACGGCCTCAGGCATCATGGCGCCATCGTACCCAGCCCGCCGTCGCACGTCAGGCGCTATGCTCGAACCGTGACCTGGACGTGTCCTGGGTGCCGCCACGCGAACACCGGCGTGCTCGTGTGCGACGCCTGTGGCGTGGCGCGCCGGTGGCACGACGACCCTCCGCTCGACCTGCCGCGAGCGCCCGGTCCGTTCGAGGTGCCCGCGACCTGGTCGGCGGGTGTCTTCGGCGCGCTCACGCTCGCGGGGCTGCTCGTGTACGCGGTCCCCTCGTGGCGCGCCGGCCTGGGCTTCGCACCCGAGTGGATCGCGCTCGAGGTGCTGCTGGCCGGCGCCGCCTTCTGGTCCGCCTCGCAGGAGGCCTGGTTCCAGCGCCGCTTCAACACGGCCCATCTCGAGGCGCCGCGCCAGGTCCGCACGGGGACCGGCGTCGACGTCGCCTTGACGCTCGTCCCCTACGAACGCGTCGACGGCGTGCACCTGACCGTCGAGCTGGTCGACCGCTACTACGTCGACGTGCACCGCGACGGACGCAAGCAGGTCCAGACCCGTCAGCGCGTGGTCGAACGGGTCCGGCTGGCGCAAGACGAGACGCTCGCCGGCCGCCGCGAGCACACCTTCCACTTGGTCTTCGACGCGCCGTTCCCCTCGACGGTGCACGAGCACCTGGGCGCGCAGATCAGCGCGAGCCTGCTCGAGCCCCTCGGTTTCCTCGTGCCGGGCCTGCGCCACCACGCCCGCAACCTGCGCGAGCACGGCGGCTTCTTCGTGCGGGCCACGCTGCGCCGCGGTCTCTGGCGTCGTCGCTTCGAGCAGCGGGTGGTGATCGTGCACGTGGGCGACACGATCGCCGCCGGCTGAGGCGACCACCTCGAGCTCAAGGCGCCGTCGGCACCTGCCAGGTCCAGGCGTCCGGGGGCGGGTCCCACCGCCAGCGGCCGAGGTCGAGCCCGGCCGCGCTCACGTCGACCCCTTCCGCCTGGAGCAACGCCACCTGCAGCTCGCCGGCGCCCACGCGGAACGTCGAGATCCCGCCGCTCGCGTTGACCACGCGCTGCCAGGGCACGTCCCCGTCGGTCTCGCGCAGGCCGAAGAGCACGGCGCCGACCTGACGGGCCGCCCGCGGCGATCCGGCCCACGTCGCCACCTGACCGTAGGTCACGACACGGCCCGGCGGCACGCTCCGCACCACGGTCAGCACGCGATCCCGGAACGTCGTCATGGACCCCAGGCTACAGGGCGCGGCGTGGCGAGGTTCGCGGTCGCCCGACCACCCGCGTGGTAGCACGGTCGGATGTCGGCTCGCTCATCCCTCCTTCGCGCGCGTGCGACCTTCGCACCGGTCCTCGCCGTCCTCGGGCTCGTCCTCGGTCCCGTCGGACACGCCGCCGGCTGGCTGCTCCCCGGCCTGGACGACGTGCCCGAACCGCATCCCGAGCTGGTCGTCCACCTCCACGACGCCGCCGACGCCGCCCGGGCCGCGGCCGGCCTACGGGCGACGACCTGGGACGACGGCCTGGCGCGGGCGGCGCGGCAACACGCCGCCCAGCTCGCCGCTCGCGGCGTCCTCGACCACACCGGCGCCACGCCGGCCACGCGCACGGTCGCCGACCGGCTCGCGCGCGCCGGCGCCCCGTACGCCCACCACGGCGAGAACCTGGCGTACGTGCTGGGCGCCGCCGATCCCGTCGGCAAGACCGTCGACGGCTGGCTCGCCAGCCCAGGGCACCGCGCCAACCTGCTGCACGCCGAGTTCGACCGCGTCGGCTTCGGCTCCGCCACCGACGCCGCCGGCGGCCTGGTGTTGGTGCAAGTCCTGGCCGCCGTGCCCTGGGCTCCCATCGATTGGAGCGCGGTACCCGTCCACGGCTACGACCGACGTCTGACGCTCGACGTGCGCGCCGACGTGCCGGCCCCCATCGCCGGCCTCCTCGAGATCGACGGCGCCGCCGAGCGTGTCACGTGGACGCGCGGCGACAACCGTCTTCAGCGCACCCTCGCAGGCGAAGGCCCGGTGGCGATCCGGCTGGCGCTCCGCACCGCGGCGACGAGCAGCTACGTGCTGGACGAGGTGGGCGGCGTCGACGCGTTCAGCGCCTGGCGACCTTCGCCGGCCCCCCGGCGTTGGCTGCAGGTGGTGGGCCTCGCGGTGCACAGCGTGGCCGAGGAGCGCGTGCGGGTGTCCATCGCCACCGACGCCGGCCACGCACGGCTCGCGCTGCTCGTCGACGGGACGCACCGACCCGAAGCCACGCGGGACGGAGGCGCGCTCGAGACGCTCGTCGCGCTCGAACCCGGGGCGAGCGCCCTCGTCGCGCTGGCCGAGATCGGGGCGCCCGGACGGCCGGGCGTGCCCGGGACGCTCGTGGTGCGCCACGTCGTCAGGCTCAGCCGCGAGGGCGACCGGGTCGTCTGGGAGGCCCGGCCGTGAGCGGTCTGGTGAACCCGGCGCTCGAGACCTGGACCTTCGGCAGCAGTCTGGTGTTCCTCGTCGGCATCGCGTTGGTCGTCGCGTACGCCGTCCCGACGGTCCGCGCGCGTTACCCGAAGGTGCTGTTCCTCGGCTTCGGCCTGACGATCGCCTCGTTCGCGCTGGTCGGTCTCGGCGCCCTGCTCCTGGGTTGAGGCGCCCTGCTACCATGCCCGGCGTGACCGCGAACCGAGGAGGCCGGCCGTGAGGACCCACGTCATCACCTTCGGCTGTCAGATGAACGAGTACGACACGCTGACCATCCAGTCCGAGCTGGTGGCGGGCGGCCACGACCTGGTGAGCGCGCCGCAGGACGCCGAACTGATCTTGCTCAACACGTGCGCGGTGCGCGGCAAACCGGTCGAGAAGGTCGTGTCGATCCTGGGCGACCTGCGCAAGGAACGCGCCGCCGGACGCGACGTGACGATCGGCCTCATGGGCTGCTTGGCGCAGCTCGACGAGGGGCGCGACCTGGCCGCGAAGTTCGGCGTCGACGTGTTGGTGGGGCCCGGCGCGATCACCGACGTGCTGTCGGCGCTCGACGAACTCGAACGCGCACGCGAGGCGGGTGCGCGCGGGCGCGTCGATCGCCTGGCCTTCCGTGACGACCTCGTGAATCACCTGACGCCGCCGCCTCCGGCCGGAACCCTCACGGGTTTCGTCACGATCATGCGGGGCTGCGACCATCACTGCACGTACTGCATCGTGCCGCAGACCCGCGGGCCCGAGGTGAGCCGGCCCCTGCAGGCCATCTTGCACGAGGCGGCCGCCATGCGCGACGCCGGCATCGAGGAGGTGGTGCTCCTCGGCCAGAACGTCAACAGCTACGGTCGCGACGACCCCAGCGTGCCATCCTTCGCGGAACTGCTGCTGGCGGTCGCCGACCTCGGGTTCCCGCGGGTCAAGTTCACGACCAGCCATCCGATGAACTTCACCAGCGACGTCATCGACGCCATCGCGTCGTCGCCCAACGTGTGCGACTACGTCCACTTGCCGGTGCAATCGGGCAGCGACCGGGTGCTGCGGCGGATGGCGCGCGAGTACCGGCGCGAGCGTTACCTCGAGATCGTCCGCGAGCTGCGCGCCAAGGTCCCCGACGTGGTGCTGACCACCGACCTCATCGTGGGCTTCCCCGGCGAAACCGAGGAGGACTTCGAGGCGACGCTGTCGCTCTACGACGAGGTCCGCTTCGACGGAGCATTCATGTTCGCCTACTCGGCACGCCCTGGGACGCCCGCTCACGCACGTTTCGAGGACCTGCCGAGGGGGCTCAAGAGCGAGCGACTCGGCCGCCTGGTCGAGCGCCAGAAGCACTGGTCGCTCGAGGGCAACCGGCGTTTCGAAGGCCGCGAGGTGCGGGTGCTGGTCAAAGAGCTGGGCCGCGACGGCGCCCACGTGGTCGGACACTCCGACCAGCACCACACGGTGCTCGTGCCCAAGGACCAGGTCCGGCGGATGGGCTTGCACCAGGTGCACGTCGACCACGCCACGCCGCACGCCCTCTACGGGCGCGTGGTGGGCGCCGACGTGGAGGCGCTACCGCTGGCCATGGCGTCGTGACGACTGCGCCCAGCCGCGACTGGGCGGTCGCCACCTTCGTCGTCTGGCGCGACCAGGTCATGCTGCACCGTCACGCCAAGCTGAAGCTGTGGTTGCCGTGCGGGGGGCACGTCGAACTGGGCGAGTTGCCCGACGACGCGGCGGTGCGCGAGGTGTTGGAAGAGTCGGGCGTGCACGTGCGGCTGCTCGGCACGCCACCCGTCGCGTCCAAGGGTCCACGGCCGCTCGTGCCGCCGCGCGGCGTCCAACTGTCGCAGATCGAGCCGGGCCACGAGCACATCGACCTGATCTACTTCGCGGTGCCCGAGGCGGCGATTACGACGGTTCGTTGGTGGGCGAACCGACGTTCGGCTGGTACGCCCACACAGCGCTGGACGACCTGCCGCTCACGGACGAGATCCGGGCGTGGACGACGCTGGCGCTGCGCGAGATCCCGACATCCGAAGTCCACCTCACGCGGTAGCATGTCGACCGCGTCGGGGCGTAGCGCAGCCTGGTAGCGCACCTGCTTTGGGAGCAGGGGGTCGGAGGTTCGAATCCTCTCGCCCCGACCACCTTTCCTCTCCCAGGTACGACGAACCGCGCGGCCCACGAGGCTGCTGGTTCGCGTGTGACCGCATCGAGCGAACAGCACGTCCTTACCCGCGCGTGCCGGGACGCGATGCTGTCTCCCGAGGGCGAAATGACCGAGGTGCTCTACCCGCGTTGACGTTGGGACCGGAGTGGCGCGATGGGACGCGCATCGAGGGTGACGCGTTGGCCGACGCGGTCGAATGCGGCCGGACGCTTCGCAGCGCCCGAACCGATCTCATCGACGAGCGCGGCGGTGAACTCCTGGATGCAAGGCATGGACTGGGCCACGTGGCGGGCCGCGCTCGATGGCGAGAACGCCCATTGGTCGGCCCAGGCCTCGGCGAACGCCCTGGCGTCGACTTCCGCGCCGGCGGCGACCTCCAGTACGAGGTGGCGGGCGCCGTGGGTCATCAAGTGGAGATCGAAGAGGGACGCTGCGAGTTCAGGGTGCCGTTTCGCGAACCAACGATGAACGCGGACGACCGCCGCATCGACGCGCCGACGCCGGGAGGCCGCTGCCACGAGATCGAAGGGGAACCGGAGGATCGCGCGGAGTCTCGGGGCTTCGTCGGCTCGGATGGGGGTGTCTTCCATGAACGAACCCTAGCGGCGAAGTCTGGACGAGCACATCCGTAGCGCCTACGGGCGCGTTCGGCGTCGATACGGTATCTCAGAGCTCGCACTACGGTACCGGCGGAGACAGCAGCCATAGCTATACGTCAGCCGCCTGCCTCGGATGCACGCTCGGATGCGAGCAGCCCCAGGACCTCGGCCCTATTCGCCACCTCTCGTCGACTTCGACAGCCGAGGGCACCGAGTACATGGCCGACGTGCATCTCGACCGTTCGTGGGCTCAGGCCCAACGCTTTTGCGATCGCCTTGTTCGTCAGCCCTTGCGCCAACAGACCGACCACGTCGAGTTGACGCGCGGTCAGGAGTCCATCCGCCACCTCGTTCCGCTCCGGCGGCGACGCCGAGAGCGCCTCCAGACGCTGCGTGCAGTGGACCACCCACGGCCATGCTCCGAGGTCACGGGCGATGTTCTGCGCGAGGACCAGCTGAGAACGCGCCTCGCTCTCTCGGCCGACCAGATACATCGCTTCTGCCGCGCGGGCGCGGCTGTGGGCGAGCTGGAACGGCATGTCGGCGTCTTCCAACAGGGCCACCGCATTCGAGAAGTGTTCGAGGGCCCGTTCACCACGACCGTCGACGAGAGCGGCCTCGCCAATACCGTGCGCGAACGAGGAGAGGGCCTCGACGTTCTTGACCGTCTCCGCGATCCGCGACAATCCCACTGCGCAAGCACGCACCCTCTCCGCCTCGCCGCGCAGACCGTAGTACGTCGAGAACCATCGGAGAGCCGGGATCACGTAGTGCCCTTCCTCGGTCGACCTCCAGCGCTCCAGGAGCTGGTCGCCCAAGGCCATGGTGGCCGTGGGGTCGTCGGCCGCCTCGACGAGGGCGAGCCCCCCGAGGCTGACGAGTTCCAGCGCCAACAAGCCGTGCTCCTGCGATCCCGTGAGCGACCTCATCAGCAGGGGTCGGGCTGCGGCGGCCTCGCCGCGGGAGGCGAGGACCAGACCTAGCCAGCCGGAAGCGGCGGCCAGGACGGTGACGCTGGTATGCGGGCTGGCGATCACCTCCTCACAGACGCTGGCGGCGCGGTCCCACTCGCCGCGCTGCCACAAGACGCCGGCCACACACGCGTTGCAGTACTGAACGCCGCCGACCACCCCATGGTCTTCACAGAAGACCCGCGCCGAAGCGTAGGCCTCCTCGGCCGCCTCGTAATCCGATGCGTTCTCGATCGCACTCGCCAAACGCTGATACGCTTCGACGGCCGCCGCGTCATGGCCGTCCCGAAGGGCAAGCTCCAAGCCTCGGCGGGCGAGCTCCCGACCCTCCTCGGTGCGCCCGAGCTTCGTGCACGAGGCGCCCTTGAGCCCCAGGACACGCGCCATGAGATCCGTGCGACCTGCCACCGCTGCGTCGCGCTCGGCCGGTTCCAGGAGTTCGATCGCCGCCGTGAACCGGCCGGCGAGATGGGCGTGCGCCGCCGCCGTCAAGCGCTCGTCGGCGGACTCAGCATGCAGCCCTGCATTTGCGAAGGCGACGGCCGCCTGCTCTCGCGCTTCGGACGTCTGAGCCCACATGCCCTGCAGACCGAACACGGTCGCCAGTCGACTGAGCGTTCTGGCGTAAGCGACCTCGTCGCCCATGGACTGCCGCTGAACCGCCGCCTCCTTCCAAGCACCAGCGGCTTCCGGCAGCAGCCCCGAGACCTGGGCGCACTCACCCATGCGATCGAGCAGCGCCAGACGCTCGTTCTCCTCGACGTGCGACGGCCACAACTCCAGTGCGAGCTTGCCGGCGTCGTAGGCATCTCGGTACGCGTGGATGGCGCAGGCATGCAGGGCGGACTCGAGGAATGCGTGACGGGCGCGAAGCATGTCACGGCCCTTGTGCCAATGCCAAGCGACCGCGGAGCGATTTGCGCCCATGCCGTCGAGGTGCTCGGCGGCGCGAAGGTGCAGGTCGCGCCGCACGGTCCAGGTCGTCTCATGGAAGACCACCTCCTGCACGAGGGCGTGACGGAAGGCGCCGGTGCCCTCGTCGCGAGAGAAGATCGCGCCACTCGCGAGGAGTTCGTCGAGACCGTCCTCTCGTCCGGCGACGTGCAGGACAGCCTCCCACCCGAACGACACGCCGAGGACCGCACAGGCTTCGAGGAGGTGCCTGGCCGACGGAGACAGGCGGTCGAGTCGGTACGAGACGGCGTTTCGGACGGTCTCCGGCAGCGGCAACCCCTGGACTGGGTCCAAATCTCTCCCCGGTCCGTTCTCGGCGCCGCCCGCCTCCGCCAGCACGAGCGCGAGCTCCTCGACGAAGAACGGGAGCCCGTCGGCGCGCTCGTGCAGCAGGCGGACCAGAGCGTCGTCGGGTTCGGCTTTCAGAGCATGATGCAGCATCGACTTCACGTCACGTTCCGAGAGCGGGCCCAGCGGGACCTCATGCAGACGATCCTTGCGCCGAAGCGTGTCGCGGACGCCACGCAGGAGATGACCGCGCGGCACCTCATCGCTACGGTAGATCCCGATCACCACCACCGGCAGGGCGCGGATGACGTCATCGATCCCGGGCAGGAGGTCCAGGGTGGCGTTGTCGGCCCACTGGAGGTCTTCGAGCACGATCGCCAAGGGTGCCTCGACCACGGCGGCCTGGAGCACGGCGGCGATGGCAAGCGTGACGTCGCCGGGTTCGCGAACTTCGGTCGTCGACCATGCGTGCGGTTGGATCGACGCCAGAACCTGGCCCTGCGCCTCGTACGCCCGTCTCGCAGCGGCCGATCTCTTCGACAGGGCCTGCAAGAGGGACCGCACGGGTTCGAACGGGGGCGTCACGGTGTCGCTCGTGTAGACCCATAGGTCCGCGAACCCGGACTCCGCCACGACCTCACGCACGAGGGCGGTTTTGCCCATACCGGCTTCGCCCGTCACCCACACCGAACCCCCGTGACCGCCTCGGGCCAGGTTCGCCCGGGCCAACAGAGATCCGCGCTCCCGGTCGCGGCCGACCAGTCGAGCCCTCGGATGCCCCTCGTCATGCCCCATGTCAGCGACACTCCCTCTCGCGCCTTGTCGACGAACGACGTCGTCGCGCGACGGACTCGGACCATCGAACCGATCACTCGTCGCGGAGCCCATCGGATCTGGGCGGGACACATCGGATCGCTGATATGTATCACGCGAAGGTGTCGGTATCCGTCAAACGACCGACGAGTCCGGCGCGACCTCGAGGGAGAGGCTGCGCCGGCTCGGACGTCCGTACGCGTGCAGATCACCGCTCGGTTCAGAAGTGGTAGGCGATCCCCAAGGCCACCGTCGGGTAGATCGGACCGCGCGGCGAGCCGTCGGGCGCGACGTCGTCGGCCTCGGCCGCGAGGTAGTAGTCGAGCCCGCCCTCCAGGACCAGTCCGAACGAGGGCGTGAGGAAGTACTCGGCGCCGACGAGCCCGCTCAGGAACACGCCGGTCCGCGCGTCGGGCCAAGCGTCGCTCGTGAACTGCCAACCCGCGCCGGCGCCGGCGTACAGACGCCAGGCCTCGGTGTCGAGCGCGTACGTGGCGTGCGCCGTCAACGCGACCGCCCCGCGGTCGAGACCGCTGTCGCGGCCGTAGTCGAGCGCCGCACGCACGCCGAACCCCTCGAACAGGCGGGGCGCGCCCACGGTCAGCCGCAGCGGTACCGCGCCGCGCGCGCCGACCGCCGCCAGACCGACGTAGACGCGGTCGGCGCGCGGCGGACGCGCCTCGAGACCGAGCATCGGCACGACGTCCTCCAGCGCGGGCGCTTCGGCGTCCAGCTCCTCTTGCACGACCGGTTCGACCTGCAGCGGCTCCTCGAGCGGCGACTCGACGATCACGTCGGGCACGATGGGCGGCGGCGCCGGCAGCTCGGCGGCGTCAGCCACGTCGGGCTCGACGTCGGGCTCGACGGCGACGGCCGGACCTTCCGGACCGGCGGGACCGGCAGGGCCAGCGGGGCCAGCGGGGCCCACGACGCCGGCTGGGCCGGGCTCGCCCATGGCGCCCGGCTCACCAGGGGCGCCGGCGACGCCGGGCGCAGCACCGGCTTCGACCTGCGCCTGCAGCCGCGCCACCTCGTCGGAGAGCGCCTCCACCTGGGCGCGAAGCTCCTCGAGCTCGTCCTGACGGACCAGCGCCAACTGTGCCTCGAGCGTGTCGAGTCGGACGTTCACGTTCCCCACCATGTCCCAGAGGTCGGCGACGGCCGCGCGCCATTCGTCATCGGCGCCGGCGTCGGCGCCCGCGACGAGGTCCGGGTTCTCGCTCAGGACCCGCAACAGCCGGTCGAGCACGAGCGACGCCTGGTAGCGCGTCAACACCTCGTTGCCACGGAAGGTGCCGTCGGGGAAACCCACGACGATGCCCAGGTCGGCGATGCGTTCCACCGCCGCCCGGGCCCAATGGTCGGCGGCCACGTCTCGGAAGGGCTGGGCCGGCTGCGCCAGGGTGCTGCCACCGAGCAGCAGAAACGTGAGGGTGATCAACATCGTCTTCATGACGTCCTCCTTGCATGGGGTGGTTGCCTGGAGCGGCGGGCGACCGGTCGTCAGGCGTCGTCGCGCGATCGCTTCGAGGCGGCCTTCCGGGCCTCCTGCCGACCGGCATGACGCTCCTCGACGTAGCGCTTGAACGCCCGCGTACCGCCCTCGACGTGCGAGCGGACCGCCTTGGTCGCGGCCGCCGCGCCCTCGATGACACCGTCGGGGTCGTACTCGATGCGGAGCCGAACCGTGGTCCGGCCGTCGCCGTCCGACGTCAACCAGACGTCGCCGTCGTAGGTGGCGCCCGTCAGGCTGCGCCACGCGACGTGGTCCTCGGCGTCAAGGGTCGTCTCGGATTCCCACTCGCGCACCCGGCTGCCGAGCTCGGCGTGCCACTGGATCCGCCCGTCGCCGAGGGGCCGGACGTCCCGCACATCCTCCATGAACTTCGGATAGGACGCGAAATCCGTCCACGCCTCGTAGACCTCGGGGAGCGGCACGTTCACCTCGACCGACGCTTCGTGGCTTGCCATCGTCCACCTCCCCGCTCACGGTAGGGGTGGCGGGAAAGCGAAGTCCCGCATCGGTCACGGCTGACGCGCGCCGAACGGCGTCGTCGTCGCCCACGCGGTCGCCTTCCTCCGGTATCATCGCCGTGCGGCCCCCAGGCCGTCGGGCGGGAGTAGCTCAGCTGGTAGAGCGACAGCCTTCCAAGCTGTATGTCGAGGGTTCGAATCCCTTCTCCCGCTCCAAGCACAGGACGCCGGACCGGTCTTCCGGTCCGGCGCACCCCGTACGCACCCGTAGCTCAGTGGATAGAGCAGCCGCCTTCTAAGCGGTCGGTCCCAGGTTCGAATCCTGGCGGGTGCGCCATGGCACGTCAGCGCTCGAGCGTCCGCTCCGGGCGTTCGATCAACACGTCGTGGAGCGGCGCGTCGATGTGATCGCCGTCCAGGTCCACGGCGAGCATGATGCGACCATCGATGAGAGCAGCGTAACAAGCGCGCAGCACGTTGCTGCGGTCGAAGTACCAGGCGGTGGTGACGACCTCGAGCACGCGTCATGGTACCGCCGCGTCGAGGTCGGTCCCGCGGTGACTTTTCACTCGACCACGCCTTCGAAGCGGGTTTCCGAGGGGTCAACCGTCCGCGTCTGCGGGCGAGCGGGTCGTACAGTGTCGGGCGAGGTGAGGAGACCGCATGGAAGACGCCGGGTCAACCCAAACGGATGGTCGGACCGAGGGTCCGGCGTCGAGCCCGGAGGTCGTGCCATCGCCGGCCACGGTCCCCGACCACCGAGTTCCCGTCGCCGTCGTCGCGATCGGCGCGTCCGCGGGCGGCCTCGCGGCACTGAAACGGCTGCTCGCCGCCCTGCCCGGCGATCGCGGCCTCGCCGTGGTGATCATCGTCCACCTCTCCCCCGACCACGAGAGTCATCTGGTCGACCTGCTCCAGCCGTTTGCCCACATGCCGGTGGTGCAGATCTCGAGCACCATGGCGCTCGAACCCGACCACGTCTACGTCATCCCACCGAACGCCAACGTGTCCAGCGTCGACACCCACCTGAGATTGTCGGCGCTCGAGCGCGATCGCCGGGAGCGCGCCCCGATCGACCACTTCTTCCGGACCCTCTCGCAGACCCATGACGGCCGCTCCGTCGCCGTCGTGTTGACGGGGACGGGCAGCGACGGCACCCTCGGACTGCGACGGATCAAGGAGCGTGGCGGCCTCACGATCGCCCAGGATCCGAACGAGGCCGAGTACGACGGCATGCCCCAGGCAGCGATCCAGTCGGGCATGGTCGACCTCGTGTTGCGCCTCGAAGAGATACCCGACGCGATCGTCACGTTCACGCAGACCGAACCCAGGGTGTTCGACCCGGAGGTCGAGGACGCCGCCAGCCAGGAACGGCTCCTGCAGCAGCTCTTCACGCTCATCCGCTCCCGCACCGGCCGTGACTTCTCGCGCTACAAGCGCTCGACGCTCCTGCGCCGCATGGCTCGGCGCATGCAGATCCAGCGTGTGGAAGCGCTCGACGCAGTACCTCGACCTCGTTCGCCGCAACCCCGCCGAGCTCGAGACGCTCTCCGACGAGTTCCTCGTCACCGTCACCGAGTTCTTCCGAGACCCCGAGATCTTCGCCGACCTCGAGCGCGAGGTGGTCCCGCAGCTCTTCGAGGGCAAGGGGCCCGGCGACGCCGTGCGCGTCTGGTCGGCCGGCTGTGCGACCGGCGAGGAGGCGTACTCACTGGCGATGCTGCTGCTCGAGCACGCGGCGACGCTGGACGCGCCGCCATCGGTCCAGGTCTTCGCCACCGACTTGCACGAAACCTCGCTACGCCGGGCGCGAGAGGGCACCTACCCCGAGACGATCGAGACGGTGGTCGCGGAGTCGCGACTCCGTCGCTTCTTCGTCCCAGAACACGGCGGCTTCCGCGTCCGCAAGGAACTTCGCGAGTCGATCGTGTTCACGCCCCACGACCTGCTCGCCGACGCGCCGTTCTCGCGGCTCGACCTGGTGACCTGCCGCAACCTGCTGATCTACCTCGATCGCAGCGTCCAACGCGACGTCATCGACCTGTTCCACTACGCCCTGCTGCCCGGTGGGTACCTGCTGCTGGGGCCCTCCGAGGGCATCGAGCGCGACGACGTGTTCACCACCGAGGACAAGGCTTCCTCGCTCTTCCGCAAGTCTCAGGAAGCGGACCAGCGAGACGGACGGCGGCTCCCAGCGTTCCCCCTCACGTCCCGCTTCGGAGCGGGTGGGCACGACGGTCGGCCACTTCGCCGCCTCGGCTTCGCCGAGGTCCACGGCGAACTGCTCGATCGCATGGGGCCGGCGAGCCTGTTGATGGGCGGGGACAACACCGTGCTGCACTTCTCGCAGCGCGCCGGCGAGTACCTCTACCACCCAGCCGGAACGTTGACGGGCGACGCCTTCAAGCTCGTGCTCGAGTCGCTACGGCCGGAGTTCCGCGGGGCCGTCCATGCCGCCCGGAGCACCGGTCGGCCCAGCCGCAGCGCTCCCGTCACGCTCACGCGCGACGGGACGATGCGAACGGTCGTCCTGGACGTCCGGCCCTCGGCCGACCCGCGCCACGCCGGCGTGCTGCTCGTGGTGTTCGACGACCACCCCGCCGACGCGATAGACGTGCGCCTGAAGAGGACGAACGACGATTGGTCTGAGGCGTCGGTGGTCACGGACCTCGAACGCGAGCTCGAAGCCATGCGTCAGCGCGTGCAGAGCGTCATCGAAGACACCGAGTCGAGCAACGAGGAGATGCGCGCCAGCAACGAGGAGCTCCAGTCGATGAACGAGGAGCTCCGGTCGGCGATGGAGGAGCTCGAGACGTCCAAGGAGGAGCTCCAGTCGGTCAACGAGGAACTGATCACGGTCAACGAGGAGAACCGCCACAAGGTCGAGGAGCTCGCGCAGATGAGCAGCGACCTGCAGACCCTCATGAGCGCCACCGAGATCGCCACCCTCTTCCTCGATCGCGACCTGCGGATCCTCCGTTTCACGCCGCGCGTATCGACGCTGTTCAACGTGCGCCACAGCGATCGTGGTCGCCCGCTCGCCGACCTCACCCATCGCTTCGGCGCGCACGACCTCGTCCAGGACGCCGGGAGCGTGCTGGACCGACTCGTGCCCGTCGAACGCGAACTCGAGACCGACGGCCGCGACTGCTACCTCACCCGCGTCCACCCGTACCGCACCGCCGACGACCGCATCGAGGGCGTCGTCATCACGTTCGTGGACATCACCGAGCACAAGGAGTCCGAGCGGCGCGTCCGCGAGGTCAACGCGCGCCTCGAGGAACTGGTCGCGCAGCGAACCGAGGAGCTGCGACGGGCCAACGACGAACTCGAAGCCTTCAACCACTCGGTGTCGCACGACCTCCGCGCACCCCTGCGCGGCATCCGGCGCTTCAGCGAGGCGTTGCTCGACGGCTACGCCGAACGTCTCGACGACCAGGGTCGCGAGCTGCTCGAACAGGTCGCCGATGGCTCGAAGCGCATGAGCGAGCTGATCGACGGTCTCCTCGAGCTGTCGGGCGTGGGTCGCAGCGAGGTGCGGTACGAGCCCGTCGACGTCACGGCGTTGGCCGAGGACGTGCTCGCCGAACTCCACTCGCGCGAGCCGGGACGACACGTCGCGACGACGGTCGAGCCCGACATCCTCGTCCAGGGAGACCGGCGGCTGATGCGCGTCGTCGTCGCAAACCTGCTCGAGAACGCCTGGAAGTACACCCGCCACGAACCGAAGGCACGGATCGACGTCGCCTCGCGACACGTCCCCGGCGAGCACGGCTTCGACGTGCGCGACAACGGCGCGGGCTTCGACCCGCGCGCAGCCCGTCGCCTCTTCATGCCCTTCCAGCGCCTGCATCCCTCCGAGACGTTCGAAGGCACCGGGATCGGCCTCGCGCTGGTCCAACGGATCGTCACACGGCACGGCGGCAGCGTGAGCGCCGAGAGCGAGATCGGGCGCGGTGCCACCTTCACGGTCCGGTTGCCCGATCCCTCCCGAGGGCAGGCCGCGGCCGCCGGCTGAGCGGGCGACGCACGCTGGGCGGGCGACGCACGCCGAGCGGGCGACGCCCGCACGGCTACAGCGCGAGGAACGCGGCCACGACGTCGGGATCGAAGAGCGTCCCGGCACCCTCGGCGACGTACGCGCGGGCGTCGGGGACGCTCCAGGCCCGACGGTACGGTCGATCGTAGGTGAGGGCGTCGTAGACGTCGGCTACGGCGAAGATCCGCGCCGAGAGCGGGATCTCCTCGCCCCTGAGGCCGCGCGGGTAGCCAGAGCCGTCCCAACGCTCGTGATGGGCGTAGGGGACGTCGATCGCCGAGCGAAGGAACGGGATCGGTTCGAGCAGGTCGCGGGCGAACACGGTGTGACGCTCCATCACCGCGCGCTCCGTCTCGTCCAGGCTCCCACCCTTGCGGAGGATCGCGTCGGGAACGGCGATCTTGCCGATGTCGTGGAGCAAGGCACCGCGACGCAACCCGTCGAGCTCGACCTGGCCCAGGCCCATGCTGCGTCCGAGGTGGAGCGCGAGTTCCGCCACCCGGCGGCTGTGGCCCATCGTCTCGTGGTCGCGCAGGTCGAGCGCACGCGCCCAGCCCTCGATGGCCCCGTCGTACGCGCCCTGGATCTCGGTGTTGGCCGTCACGAGCCGTGACCGAAGCGCTCGCGTGTCGATCACGTGGGCCAGCTGGACGCAATGGGTCTCCACGAACGGCGCCCAATCGGGTGCACGGCCGTCGGTCGGCGCATGGCCGTACAACTCGAGGATCCCGAGGGCGTCGTCGCCCGCCTTGAGCGCGAAGACGTGGTAGGTGCGCAGACCGCCGCGGCGCATCGCGGTGGCACGCCCCAGATCAGGCCCGTCGCCACCGGGCTCGACCCCGTACGTCGCGTGTCGCTCCCGCCAGGCCGCCTCCACGGCCGGATCGACGACGGGAAGCGGCAACGTCAGGCCCACGAACTGCTCGCAGCCTCGGCTGGTGGCCGCCACGAGACGGTCCCCCTGGACGAGCGAGAAGACGGCCGCTTCGACGGGCACGAGCGGCACGATGGCGTCGAGCGTGGCGCCCAGCTGGCGATCGATCGGTAGGTCGACGATCGAGGTCGCGTCCGATCCCCCGAGCGCCCGTAACCGTGCCAAGGACAACGACAAGCGCGACTGCGCCACCTGCCGCTCGCCCACCTCGTGCTCGAGCCGCTGCCGAGCCTCGACGGTGACCGCGTCGCGCGCGGCCGCAGCCGCCGCCCGGGCGCTCTCGCGGCGCTTCTGCCGAAGCACCCCCTGTCGGACGACGGCGTAGCGCAGGACGCGGTCGAGCACGGAGGCTTGCACGCGGTCCTTCTCCAAGAAGTCCTGGGCGCCCAACTGGACCGCCCGGAGCCCGAGGTCGTCCTCCCGGTGGCCGGTCAGGACCACCACGGGGACGTCGAGGTCGCTGGCGAGCATGCGCTCGACCGTCGCGAGACCGGCGCTGTCGGGCAGGTCGAGATCGAGGAAGACGACGTCCACGACCTCGTCGCGCAGGACGGCGAGCGCCGCGTCGAGGCTCCCGACCTGACGGACGCTTCCCACCGGGACGCCGAGTTCATCCAGCATCAGACCGAACAGCCGAACGTCCATCGGGTCGTCTTCGACGAGCAGGAGCCGGACCTGGGACAGGGTCATCATCTCACCGGAGGCATCGTTCCAGATGGGTCGATCGACGATGGGAGCCGCCCGCGGCCTCCCGTCGGACGCGATGTGCCTCCCATCAGCGTATCCGACCGGCCGGAACGGCGGCACGCACACGGCCGCCCCGACCGGCTCAGTGTCGATGACCGGCCCACGACGCGAGCCCGTGGGCGATCGCGTCGTCCCCGGGCAGCGCCAACTCGTCGGCTTCGGCGAGCGGGCTCCGTCCCTCGACCCGGAGTCCGTGGGCGTAGACCAGGTGCCCGCCGTACCACGCCGACACGAGCAGCCCGGCGCTCCCGACCGCCGAGAGGATGGCGGGGACGGGACCGGAGGGTCGACGCCGTGAACGCCGGGTCAGCAGGTTGACGACGGCGAGGCCGACGAGCCCAAGGTTCAGACCGCCGTGGAGTCGCGCCATCGGTTTCGTGGCGTGCTCTTCGGGGATGGCCAGGTAGTCCAGGGATCCGGCGACGCCGGCGACCGAGGCGCCGGCGATCGCACCCGTCAACGACATCCGCGCCGCCTCCTCGAACCGACGGTCGCCCGTGGCCAGGTGCAGGACGTCGAGCACGAGCGTGAACGGGAACAACGCCAGCGGGAAACTCACCAGTTGGGGATGGGCAGGGTGGCCGGCGACGGTCGTCTTGGGCATGGCGAGTCCTTTCGTGGGCATCAACCGGTGAGCGTGAAGCGCAGGGTGTACGGGTCGAGCATGCGGGGCAGTGGCCGTCCCGCCACCAGCTTCACCGGCACCCGCTCGTGGTACGTGTCGAGCCGCAGCAACTCGGCGAGCATCATGCTGGTGAGCATGAGGACGAGGTGTTGCGCCGGGCAGCCCACCGGGCCTTCGCTGAACGGGACGAGGGGCCAATCCGCCGACGTGCGCTCCTCGCACCAGATCTCGGGAGCGAAGCGATCGGCATGGTCCAGATGACGGTCGTCGCGATGGAAGTACGGCGTGTAGACGAGCACCCCGGTGTGCGCGGGCATCGTTCCGGCCTCCCACGACGTCTCCACCGGCGTCTGGCGCAAGATCGCCGGCGTGGTCGGCCACAGCCGCAGCGACTCGAGCACCGATCGCCTCAGGAACGGCAGTTCGGGCGTCCGGTCGCGGTGCGCCACCTCGGCCCGGGCTTGCCGCTCGTGCTCGGGGTGCGCGGCCAGCAGGGCCAGGGTGCGGAACGTCGTCATGCCGGCCGGGTCGGCCGCGAACATCCAGTGCGGCACCTGATGCTCGGCCTTCGTCACCGGGGTGCGGTGGGCGGACGCGATCACCTCGGCCAGGCTGCCCGGCTCGGCGCGGGTCAGGTAGCCGCGGACGCGCTCCAGGAACTCCGCGCGCAAGCCGCGCCGCTGCGGCTGCAGGAAGGCCAGGTTGCCGTACGCGCGGAGCCGCGCATGGAGCTGCGTCAACGCCACGTCGTCCCGCGCGGCGTCGCCGAGCATCACCCGGCGGACTACGCGGAACCAGGCGGCGCCGAACGCCGGCCAGTCGAGTTCCTCGCGCTGACGCGCCTGCGCAACGAGCGTGATCGCCTCTTCCTCGATCACGTCGGCGAAGCGAGCCGAAAGGCGGTGCATCGGTCGGTCGGTGTCGAGCACGTCCTCGTTGAACCGCCGCCGCTCGGACCGCTCGGGTCCGCTCGAGATCAGCACCGTCTCGGGGTTGAAGTGCGACAGCGCCGCGCGCTTCTCGCTGCTGTCGGGCCGGAAGGGCTCGGGCGATTCGGCCAGGACCCGGTGCACGTGCTGCGGAGCCAGCACCACCGCTTGGTTCCGCACGGGGATCCTGAGCATGAGCGGACCGTCGCCGTACGTCTCGTGCAGACGCTGCATACGCTCCACGGCGCGACGCACCAGGTCGTGGCGCTCGATCGCGTGCACCACCCGCGGCCGCCGGATGATGGGCCCGAGCGCGAGCGTCGGGATCAGGACGTCGACGGCCAGGGCCGCGGTGTCGGCGGCGCTGGCCACGGGAAGCTGATGTCGGACGGTCCGGTGTCGGGGTTCCACAACCAGGACGATAGGTGGGGCGGCCGTCGGTGGGCGGTACCGGGGTCACAGGTCGCGGGCGACGAGCGGCCGCGGAGGGCGGACGGTTCACACCCCTCGACAGCCGTCCTCCACGGGGTGTATCCTCCCTCGGTCGCCGCCCTGCGGCGTCTGCTAGACTCGTTTCGCGAGCGTGGTGGGTGTAGCTCAGCAGGTTAGAGCACCGGATTGTGGTTCCGGGGGTCGCGGGTTCAAATCCCGTCACCCACCCCACGTACGAACCCGACAGGGGGTGCCCGGCGACGGGTGCCCCGACGCGGGCGGCTTCGCGCGAGGATGGCGGAACTGGTAGACGCGCCAGACTTAGGATCTGGTGTCTTTGACGTGCGGGTTCAAGTCCCGCTCCTCGCACCACGCCCCACCCGCGCCGATGCGACACGTATCAGCCACGCGCGGTGCCGCCCGCCCCTCGGGGCAGCGCGCCGCCTCGAGAGGACCCATGGACGCACGCATCACCGAGAAGCACGACGCCGCCGCGACGCTCGAGATCACGGTCCCCGTCGAGGTCGTCGACGCCACGTTCGAGCGCGTCATGGGCGCCCTCGCCCGGCAGGTCCGCGTGCCCGGTTTCCGACCCGGCAAGGCGCCGCGGGGCGTGCTGATCCAACGCGTCGGCGCCGAGGCGCTGGCCGAGGAGGTGCGCGAGGCCTTGGTCGACGACCATTACGCCCGCGCCGTCCAGGAGCTCGGTCTCACGCCGGTGCATGCGCACTTCCACGGCGACGCGCCGACGGCGGGTGCGGCGTACACGTTCACGGTCCACGCCGACCTGTACCCGGAGTTCACGCTCCCCGACGTCGACGACATCGTGGTGGACGCCCAGGTCGCCGCCGTCAGCGACGAGGACGTCGTCGGCACCGTCGCTCGCCTGCGCGAGGACAACGCCACGCTCGTGCCCGTCGATCGCCCCGTCGCCGACGGTGACGTGGTCTACGTCGAGACGCAGGGTGAGGGCGGCGGCAGCGCGATGCCCGTCGACCTGACCCGCACCGAGGCGCACATCCGCGATCAACTGCTCGGGCGCCGGGTCGGCGACGAGGTCACCCTCGATCTCGGCGCCGACCCGACGGCCGCTGCCGACGACGACGCGGCCTCCGCCGACGCGGCCTCCGAGGACGCCGCCACGAGCGACGCCAGCGAGACCGACGCCCCCGCTGGCGAAGCCGAAACGCCCGCGGACGCCGAGCCGCCCCACCGGAGCCTGGCGGTCAAGGTGACCGACGTCAAGGAGAAGGACCTCCCCGAGCCCGACGACGCCTTCGCCGCGACCCTCGGTTTCACCACGTGGAGCGAGGTCGACGCCGAGATCCGGCGTGGGCTGGCGGTCGAGCGCGAACGCGAAGGCTTCGGCGCCCAGCGCGAGGAGATCGTCGAGAAGCTGATGGCGGGCACCGAGGTCGCCCTGCCCGCCTCGCTCGTCCGGCGTCGTGAGGGACACCTCGTCGAGGACCTCGCGCGCGACCTGGAGCGGCGCGGCACCACGCTCGCCGCCTACCTCGAACGGCTCGAGGCCGACGAGCAGCGTGCCGGCTTCGAAGCCGAACTGCGCGCCGCCGCCGAACGCGGCGTGAAGCGCGACCTGGTCCTCGAACGTCTGCTCGAGGTGCGCGGGACGCGGGTCGACGACGACGAACTCGAGGACGCCTTGCGCCATCTCGCCCAGCGCGAACGCAAGGACGTCGCTCGCTTCAAGCGCGACCAGGGCGAGGCGTGGATCGAGAACTACCGGTTCTTGCTGGCGCGCGACCGTGCGCTCGACGACCTCGTGCGCGAGAAGACCGGCCGGGCCCCGGCGGACGCTGCGGCGGGCGCCTCGGCGGCCGTGGCCGCGGCGGAAGCAGCCCGACGTGCCGACGCCGAAGACGAAGAGAACGACGACGCCTAGACCCACGGGCCCCCTGGTGGGCCGCGACCTCGCGAGCGCCCTCGACTTCGGTAAGGTGTCCGCATGCCGCTGATCCCTTACGTCATCGAGCAGACCGGCCGTGGCGAACGGATGTACGACGTCTACAGCCGGTTGCTCAAGGAACGCATCATCTTCCTGGGTACGCCCATCGACTCCGAGGTGGCCAACGTCGTGGTGGCGCAGTTGCTGCTGCTCGACTCGCAGTCCTCGGAGCAACCGATCAACCTCTTCATCAACTGTCCCGGCGGCGAGGTCTACGCCGGTCTCGCCATCTACGACACGATGCAGTACGTGCGCGCGCCGGTGCACACGAACTGCGTCGGCATCGCGATGAGCATGGGGTCCGTGATCCTGATGGCGGGCGCCAACGGACACCGCGTGTCCCTGCCGAACTCGCGCATCATGATCCATGCCGGCTCCGCGGGTTTCCGCGGCACGACCCCCGACCTCGAGGTCCAGGCCCGTGAGGTGCTCGCGCTCCGCGACATCCTCGAGTCGATCTACGAACGTCACACCGGCCACGGCCGTTCCAAGCTGCGTCACGACATGGAGCGCGACAACTTCATGAGTCCCGAAGAGGCGCTCACGTACGGCCTCATCGATCGGGTCGTGACCCCCGCGGCGCTCGGCCGCTTCGAGCCCGGTTCGTCATGAGCACCGCCCTCCCCCGGTGCGCGTTCTGCGGGCGATCGGTCACCGAGGTCGGCCAGCTGCTCCAGGGCGAGGGCGGCACGCACATCTGCGACGCCTGCGTCGACCGCGCGCACCAGCGGTTGCACCAGCATCCTGCGCCGAACCCCAAACGCCCACCGCTGCGCGCGCCGACCCCGCGCGAGCTCAAGACGGCGCTCGACGAGCACGTCATCGAGCAGGAGGCGGCCAAACGGGCGCTGTCGGTCGCCGTCTACCAGCACATGCGCCGGCTGCAGCACCCCGAGGCGGGCCTGGTGAAGTCCAACATCCTCATGGTGGGCCCGTCGGGCACCGGCAAGACGCTGCTCGCCCAGACGCTGGCGGAGCTGCTCCAGGTCCCCTTCGCGATCGCGGACGCCACCACGCTCACCGAGGCTGGCTACGTCGGCGACGACGTCGAGAACGTGGTCCTGCGGCTCCTGCAAGTCGCCGACTACGACGTCGCGGCCGCCCAGCAGGGCATCGTCTACGTCGACGAGCTCGACAAGATCGCGCGCAAGAGCGAAGGGCCGTCGATCACCCGCGACGTCTCCGGTGAAGGCGTGCAGCAGGCGCTGCTCAAGATGATCGAGGGCACCGTCTGCTACGTGCCGCCCCAGGGCGGCCGCAAGCATCCACAGCAGGAGCTGATTGCCGTCGACACCGCCAACGTGCTCTTCATCGCCGGCGGCGCCTTCGAGGGCATCGACGACATCGTGCGACGCAGGGTGGCCACCACACGGGTCGGTTTCCAACACGACGCCCTCGACGACGACGCCACGGTGGCGGCCGCCGACGTGGTGCCCGAAGACCTGCGCGCGTACGGTCTGATCCCGGAACTGATCGGCCGGCTCCCGGTGGTCGCCCGGCTGCACGCGCTCAGCGAGGACGCGTTGGTCGACGTGCTCACCCGGCCCAAGAACGCCTTGGTGCGCCAAGCCCAGGCCCTGTTCGCCCTCGAGGGCGTCGACCTGTCGTTCAGCGAAGCCGCCCTGCGCGGCGTCGCGCGTCGCGCCGCCGAGCGCGGCAGTGGGGCCCGCGGCCTGCGGGCGGTGATGGAACGCGTGCTCGAGGACCTGGTGTTCGAACTGCCCGAAGCCACGGTCGATCACGTCTTCGTCGAAGAGGCCGACCTCGACGCACCGCTGCGCGCGCTCGAACGCGCCGCCCGCCGCAAGAGCGCCTGAACGTCGCGACCGGGCTCAGCCCGGTCGCGTGCGCGCCAACGCACGCTCGAACCGGGCGACGGCGTCGTCGACGGTGGCGGCGTCGTGGTCCGGACCGAAGCTGAAGCGGACGGCGCCGCGGGCCTCGTCCGTCGTCCACCCCATCGCACGGAGCACGTGGCTCGGCTCGACCGAACCGGCCGCACAGGCGGAACCGGCGCTGGCCCACACCCCCTCGACGTCGAGGTTGAGCAGCAGTGTCTCGCCGCCATCGCGACCGAGGCCGTCCACCCGCACGTGGGCGTGCTTCGGTCCCCGATCGACGCCCGGGGTGGACGGACGCACGCCCGGCCATGACCACACCTGCGCCTCGAAGCGATCGCGGGCGGCCGCCGTGCGCTGCGCCCGCTCGGTCGCACCGGCCGCGGCGCGCGTCACGGCCGCACCGAAACCGACGACGAGGGCGGTGGGGGTCGTCCCGGCCCGACGGCCGCGCTCCTGCGGTCCACCGAGCGCCTGTGCCCGCACGGTCACCTGAGGGGCGACCACGAGCGCCCCGATCCCCTGCGGCCCTTCGACCTTGTGCCCGGACACGACGAGGAGGTCCGCACCCCAGGCGTCGCGATCGATCGGCTCGTAGCCGAGCGCTTGAACGGCGTCGCAGAGCAGCCACGCGCCGACGGCGTGTGCCGCATCGGCGACCGTGCGTACGTCGGTGCGGACACCGGTCTCGTTGTTGACGCGCATCGCGGTGACGAGGGCCGTGTCGTCGCGCACGGCCTGCGCCAAGCGCGCGGGATCGACCCGGCCGTCGGGCTCGGGGTCGACCCACGTGACCGGATGCCCGAGCTCCGCGGCCCGCTCCACGGCCCGCAACACCGCCGCGTGCTCGATCCGGCTGGCGACGACGTGTCCACCGGGACGCATCGCGAGCGTTCCCAGCACCGCCAACTGGTCGGCCTCGGTCGCCCCCGACGTGAACACGACCTCGGCGGGGCGCACCGCGAGGGCGTTCGCCACCGCTTCGCGCGCGTCCTCGACCGCACGGCGAGCGGCGCGGCCGCCGCCGTGGATCGCCGCGGCGTTGCCGCCCCGCGCGCCGAGCCAAGGTGCCATCGCCGCCGCCACCTCGTCGGCCAGCGGCGTCGTGGCCGCGCGGTCGAGATCGATCGCGGTCGGGGGCGACACGCGGCTCAGCCGACGGCGAAGGCGGCGGGCAGGGGTTCGATCTGGAGCAGGGCGCGCTGGCGGACCAGGTCGGCGAGGGTCGTGGCGCCCAAGACGCGGCGCACGGCGGCGTCGACGTCGCGCCACAAGCCCTCGGTGGAGCACTGTCCGGTGCGCTCGCACCCGTCGGCGTCGTCGATGCACGCGACCGGCGCGACCGAGCCCTCGAGCAACTCGATCACCTCCAGGGCACGGATCTGATCGAAGGGGCGCACCACACGGTAGCCACCGTGCGCGCCGCGGACCGATTCGACCACGCCCGCGCGCCGCAGGACGGCGAAGATCTGCTCGAGGTACTGCTGCGACAGGCCCTGCCGCTCGGCGACCTGCTTGAGGCTCGTGGGCCGGTCCCCGCCGACGGCGATCTCGACGAGCGCCCGCATCCCGTACTGGGCCTTGGTCGACACCCACATCGGCGGTCCTCCCTCTGGATCGCTTCGACACGACCCGGTGCCGCACTATACGAAGAGGTCGCCAGGACACGCGTCGCGTCGACGCGGCGGCTCCTCGGTCAGCGCGGCACGAACGACAACGGGTCGAGCGCGCGCCCCTCGTGGCGGATCTCGAAGTGCAGGTGCGGCCCGGTCGAGGCGCCCGTCGAACCGACGCCACCCAGGACGGCGCCCTGGCGGAGCCGGTCGCCCAACCGGACGTCGATGCGGCTGAGATGGCCATAGCGCGACTGCCACCCGGTCTCGTGGTCGATGAACACCGCGTACCCGTAGGCGCCCGCCCAACCGGCGAAGGTCACGACCCCGCCCCGTGTGGCGGCCACGGCCGTGCCCGGTGGCGCGACCAGGTCGACGCCCCCATGGAAGCGGTTGCCGGCGACCGAGATGTCGCGCCAGCCGAAGGGTGAGCTCACCCCGCCGGCGATCGGTCGCACGAAGCCGGTCCCCGAGGGCTCGATGCGCGGCGCCAACGCGGCCACGCGCGCCAGCACCTGCGCCTGGGCGTCGGCGTGCCACGCCCAGCGGCCGGCCTCGTCGAGCGAGGCGGCCGCCGCGAGCGCGATCGGTGCCTGGGCGGCCGCGCCACCGACGAAGGCGGCCGCGAGGGCCAGCACGAGCGCGGCGACGACGGCGCGCACCCTGCCGACCGCCGTTCGGCTCAGCCCTGGCCGAGCGTCGAGAGGAACTCGGCGTTGTCCTTGGTGCGGTTGAGTCGCGACAGCAACATCTCCATGGCCTCGGCGGCGTCCATGTCACTGATGACCTTGCGCAGCAGCCACATCTTGGCCAGGATCGCCTCACCGAGCAGCAGGTCCTCGCGGCGCGTGCCCGACTTGAGGATGTCGATCGCCGGGAAGATCCGGCGCTCCTCGAGGCGGCGCGACAGGTGGAGCTCCATGTTGCCCGTGCCCTTGAACTCCTCGAAGATCACGTCGTCCATGCGCGAACCGGTCTCGACGAGGGCCGTGGCCAGGATCGAGAGCGAGCCGCCGCCGCGGATGTTGCGGGCCGCGCCCAAGAACCGCTTCGGCCAGTGCAGCGCGTTGGAGTCGAGACCGCCCGAGAGCGTGCGGCCGGTGGCCGGCGTGACCAGGTTGTTGGCCCGGGCCAGGCGCGTGATCGAGTCGAGCAGGATCATCGCGTGACCGCCCTCCTCGACGATGCGCCGCGCCCGCTCGTGCACGAACTCCGCGACACGGATGTGGTTCGCGGGCGGTTCGTCGAACGTGCTGGCGATGACCTCGACGCCGGAGACGCTCTCGCGGAAGTCGGTGACCTCCTCGGGCCGCTCGTCGACCAGCAGCACGATCACCTGGATGTCGGGTTCGTTGGTGATGACCGACTTGGCGATGGCCTTGAGCAGCGTCGTCTTGCCGGCCTTGGGCGGCGCCACGATGAGGCCGCGCTGGCCCCGGCCGATCGGTGCCAACAGGTCGATCACCCGCGCCGAGAGGTCTTCCTGCGCCGTCTCGAGTCGGATGCGCGTGTCGGGGAACGTCGGGACCAGGTCGTCGAAGCGCGGACGCTTCGAGGCCTGGAACGGGTCGACGCCATTGACGGCCTCGACGCGGATCAGCGTGCCGTAGCGCTCGTTGTCGCGCGGACGGCGCGCCTTGCCGAGGATGCGGTCGCCGGTGCGCAGACGGAACTGCTTGATCAGACCGGCCGACACGATCACGCTGCGCGTGTTGTTGTGCAGCAGCGACTCCTGCAGGAAGCCGTACCCGTCGCTCGAGATCTCCAGGTAACCCTGGACGATCCGCAGACCCTCGCTCTCCGCCGCGCGCTCGAGGATCGCCACGGCGAGCTCGTCCTTCTCCATCTGGCGGTACTCGTCGAGGCCCACTTCCTTGGCCAACAGGTGCAGCTCGGGCAGGATCTTGCCCTGCAAGTCGCGGAAGTTGAGCCCGCCCCGACGGTTGCCGCCGCGACGACCGCGCCGCCCGCCGCGCTCCTCGCGACCGCTGGCGTCGTCGCGGCCACCGCTCTCGTCGCGGCCACCGCTGTCGTCCCGGTCGCCGCCGTCGTCGCGGTCGGCGCCGTCGTCGCGGCCACCACGGTCCTGGTGCCCGCCGGAGGCCTCGCGGCCACCCGCGTCCTCACGCCCGTCGGTGCCTTCGCGCGCGCCGCCCTGCGACCGTCCACGCGCCTCGTCGCGAGCGCCCGCAGCGCCGTCGCCACCGTCCTCGTCGCGACCCGAACGGCCTCCGCGCTTCGCTTCGCTCGGCGATGCAGGACCGTTGCCCGTCGAGGCGTCCCGCGAGACCGGTTCGGGGTCCGCGGGTGTCGGCGCCTTCGCCTTGGGCGGGCGACCGCGGCGCGGCTTGGCCGGTGCGCCGTCGGACCCGTCTGGGCCCGCCACCGCGGCGGCGGGCGCCACAGCCGGTTCGGCCACGGCGACCGCATCGACCTTGCGGGGCCGACCGCGCCGCTTGGGCGCCGCTTCGGTCGTGGGGGCCGACGTCGCAGAGCTCTCGCTCGGCTCGGCGCCGTCAGGGTTCTTGCGGGGTCGTGGGCTCATGATGCTCCTCGAAGGAAGGCCGGGGGCGCCGGCAGGGGTGCACGCGGCGAGGCCGGGAGGCGACCGGCCGTCGGCGCCGGAGGGACCGGACGCAGAACGGGCGGAACGGACTGGAGCGTCCTCGACGCAACGTCGCTGCTGGACGAGGTCCTCGACCCCGCGGTCCACCTGGGCAAAGGCGCTCAACGGCGCGACCGACGACTCGTGTTGCGATTGGGGGGCAGACGGCGTCTTGACGCTCCTGGAGGCCGACTGCTACGTTGCATCCTACACGTCGCCGCGGCGACCTGTAAAGCTCTCGCGAGGCGGGGCGATGCGGGTCGTGGTGGCGTCGGGGCGATGACGGGAACGAGTACGCGGTCGCGAGCCCCCCCAGCGAACCGGGGACGGTGCGAGCCCGGTGGCAGGCCGACCGCCGAAGATCCTCCCCGAGCCCGTGGGTCGAAAGCCGCGCGCAGCGCGGACGTAGAGCCCACCGCTTGACGCGCGTCAACGCGTCCCCGCCCTCCGTCGTGCCGCTCTTGGCCACGCCGGGTGGCGCCGAGGCCGGTCCAGCGTGACCGGCGAAGTCGGGTGGTACCGCGCCCCTCCCATGGCGCCCCGACGCGAACGCGCGGGGCGCTTCGTCGTGCACGAGGGGCCCTGCGCGTGGGAAGGAGCCGACATGTCCGAGGTCCGCCCACCGTCCGACACCGCCGCCGCGCCCTTCGAGAGCGTCGCGACCGACGTGCGCTTCCCCGATCTCGAACGGCGGGTCCTCGCCTTCTGGCGCGAGGCCGACGTCTTCCGCGCGTCGCTCGACAAAGCGTCGCCCCGGGGCAACTGGGTCTTCTACGAGGGCCCTCCGACGGCGAACGGCAAACCCGGTGTCCACCACGTCATCAGCCGCGCCTTCAAGGACCTCTTCCCGCGTTTCCGCACGATGCAGGGCTTCCACGTCACCCGCAAGGGCGGATGGGACACCCACGGCCTGCCCGTCGAGATCGCCATCGAGAAACGTCTCGGCTTCAAGAGCAAACAGGAGGTCGAGGACTACGGCATCGCGCGCTTCAACGCGCTCTGCCGTTCCTACGTCTTCGAGAACATCCAGGACTGGAACGAGCTGACCGAGCGGATCGGCTACTGGGTCGATCTCGACGACGCGTACGTGACGTACGACCGGGGTTACGTCGAGTCCTGCTGGTGGGTCATGAAGGCGCTCTGGGAGCGCGGCCTGCTGGCCGAGGACTACAAGACCACCTGGCACTCGCCGTCGTCGAACACCACGTTGGCCTCGCACGAGGTCGCGCTCGGCTACCGCGACGACGTGCCCGACCCCAGCGTCTACCCAGCCTTCCTCGCCCGTCGCGAGGACCTGGTCGAGCGCGACCTCGTCCCCGCCGACGACGGCCGTGAGGTGGCCTTCCTGGCCTGGACGACCACACCCTGGACCCTCGCGGCCAACACCGGTCTGGCCGTGCACCCCGAGGCCACCTACGCCCTGGTCGAGGGGCCCGCCCACCATGGCGACACCGGGCCCGCCGACCGCCTGTACGTGCTGGCCGAAGCGCTCGTCGACGAGGTCTTCGCCGACACGCCGCACGCCGTGCTGGCGCGCCTCCCGGGCACGGACCTCGTGGGCGCGCGCTACGCGCCGCTCCTGCGCGGTCGACCGGATGATGCCGACGGCGCCGCCGGTGGAGCTGGCTGGCGGGTGGTGGCCGACGAGTTCGTGACGCTCGAGGACGGGACGGGGGTCGTGCACCTGGCACCCGCGTACGGCGACCTCGACGTGGGCCGCCGCCACGGTCTGCCGACCGTCTGGTCGGTCGACCTCGCGGGGCTGGTGCTGCCCGAGGTGGCGGCGCCCGACGCGCCCGAGGGTCCGGGCCCCTACGCCGGCCGCTGGTTCAAGGACGCCGACGACGCCATCACCGCCGACCTCCGCGCCCGCGGCCGCATGTTCCGGTCCGGCACGATCCACCACACCTACCCGTTCAACTGGCGCGACGACCGACCGCTCATGAACGTGGCCAAGAAGAGCTGGTACATCCGCACCAGCCCGCTCAAGGACCGGCTGCTGGCCACCAACGACCGCATCGGTTGGCACCCCGACCACATCCGCACCGGACGCTTCGGCAAGTGGCTCGAGAACAACGTCGACTGGGCGCTGTCGCGAGAACGCTACTGGGGCACGCCGCTGCCCGTGTGGCGGGCCGAGGACGGCGAGACCCACGTGGTGGGGAGCGTGGCCGAGCTCGCCGACCTGGTGGGCGCCGACCTGAGCGACCTCGACCTGCACCGACCTGCGGTGGACGAGATCACCTTCGAGCGGGACGGCAAGACGTTCCGGCGGGTGCCTTACACCGTCGACGTCTGGTTCGAGTCGGGCGCGATGCCCTACGCCCAGTGGCACTACCGAGGCGAGAGCTCGCCCCCGGGCGCCGCCGCGGCGCTGGCGGCGCACTTCCCCGCCGACTACATCTGCGAGGCGATCGACCAGACCCGCGGCTGGTTCTACAGCCTGCACACGCTCGCCACGCTGCTCACCGATCCCGGCGACGAAGGCCGCGCGCCCGGGCCGCTGCACGACCTGGCCGGCCCCACGGGAGCCTTCAGGAACGCCATCGTGTTGGGCCACATCGTCGACGAGAACGGCGAGAAGATGTCCAAGTCGAAAGGCAACGTGGTCGATCCCTGGACGGTGCTCGACGGCCAGGGCGCCGACGCGTTGCGCTGGTACCTCTTCGCCTCGAGCCCGCCCGAGGCGACGAAGCGCTTCTCGCTCGCCGGTGTCGACGAGACCGTCCGCGACGTGTTCATGACCCTCTGGAACACGTACGCCTTCTTCGTCCTCTACGCCAACCTCGACCGCCCCGACCTGACCGCCGCGCCACCACCCCGCGAGCGCCCGCTCATGGACCGCTGGTTGCACGCACGCCTGCAGGCGCTGGTGCGGGACGTCACCGCCGACCTCGAGGGCTTCGACGCGACGACGGCGTCGCGCCGCATCCGTGACGTGATCGTCGACGAGCTCTCCAACTGGTACGTCCGCCGCAACCGGCGGCGCTTCTGGAAGGGCGACGCCGGCGCCGACGCGCGCTCCGCCTACGCCACGCTCCACGAAGCCCTCGTGACGCTCGCCAAACTCATGGCGCCCTTCGCGCCGTTCGTGTCCGAGACCCTCTACGGCAACCTGGTGGCGCGGCGCGACCCGGCTGCGCCCGTCAGCGTCCACCTGTGCGATTGGCCCGCCGTCGACGCGGACGGGGTCGACGAGACGCTCCTGCGCGACATGGCCACGCTCCAGAAGGTGGTCGAGCTCGGCCGGGCGGCGCGTGCGGCCACGGGCCACAAGGTCCGACAGCCGCTCCCCGAGGTGCTCGTCCGGGTGCCCAGCGAGGCCGAGCTGGCCGGCCTGCGGCGCCTGGAAGACGCGCTCAAGGACGAGCTGAACGTCAAGGCCGTGCGGTACCTCGAGCCGACGGCGGCCTTCGTCGACTACGACGTGAAGCCGCACCTGCCGAAGGTCGGCCGGCGCCTCGGATCGCGCGTGCCCGCGGTGCGCGCCGCGCTCGCCGCCGCCGACGGCCGCGCCGTGGCCCGCGCGGTGGCCGCCGGCGAGCCGTTCGAGCTCGACGTCGACGGCGAGACGATCGCCTTCGCACCGGACGAGCTGCTCCTGGACGCCCGCAGCCCGGCGGGGTACGCCGCGGTCGAGGAACGCGGCATCCTCGCGGCGCTGCGCACCGAACTCACCCCGGAGCTGCGGCGCGAGGGTCTGGTCCGCGACGCCATGCGCCTCGTGCAGGACGCCCGGAAGCAGGCGGGGCTGGAGGTCGCCGACCGGATCGAGCTGGCGCTCGACGCCACCGATCCCGAGGCCGCCCGCGCGCTCTCTGAGCGTGGCGACGAGCTCGCGGCCGAGGTGCTGGCGCGCGAGGTCCTCGCGGGCGACCTGACCGGCGAGGCCTTCCGGCTCGAGGCCGACCTGGGCGAGGGGCGCCTGCGGGTGGCGCTGCGACGCGCGTCCGCCTGAGCTCCGGACCAGCGGCATGACACCGGGTCCACGACCGCCGGGAGGCGTCGCCGTCGCCGGCCTCCCGGCGGTGCAGGCGCGTACGGGACGGGCCGGAACGAAGCTTGCGGTAGAATCGGCGAGGTCGCCCGGCGCTACGTCAGCCCACGCGGCCAGCCAGGAGGCACCATCATGAAGATCGGCATCAACGGTTTCGGGCGCATCGGCCGACAGATCTTCCGGATCGCGCACGCCCGAGGGCTCGACATCGCGCTCGTGAACGACTTGACCGACAACGCGACCCTTGCCCACCTGCTCAAGTACGACTCGAGCTACGGCCGCTTCCCGGGCGAGGTCGGCCACGACGACAAGCACATCATCGTCGATGGCAAGAAGATCCTCGCGACCGCGATCCGCGAACCGAGCGAGATCCCGTGGGGCGAGCACGGCGTCGAGATCGTCGTCGAGTCCACGGGCTTCTTCACGAAGCGCGAGGCGGCGGCCAAGCACCTCGAGGGCGGCGCCAAACGCGTGCTGATCAGCGCACCGTCGCCGGACGCCGATGCCGACGTCATGATGGGCGTCAACGAGCTCTCCTACGACCCCGAGAAAGACAAGGTCGTCTCGAACGCCAGCTGCACCACGAACTCCTTGGCCGCGATCATGAAGGTGCTGCACGAGTCGTTCGGCATCGAGCAGGCCATGATGACCACGATCCACAGCTACACGAACGACCAGATGCTGCTCGACGGTCCGCACAAGGATCTGCGCCGGGCCCGCAACGCCGCGACCAACATCGTCCCCACCTCCACCGGGGCCGCCAAGGCGGTCGGCCGCGTGCTCCCCGCCCTCGAGGGCATCTTCGACGGCATCGCCGTCCGCGTCCCGACGGCGACCGGCTCGCTCTCCGACGTCACCGCCATCATGAAGCGCGAGGTGACGAAGAAAGAGGTCAACGAGGCGATCCGGGCGGCCGCGGAGGGCCCGCTCAAGGGCATCGTGCGCTACACGGAGGACCCGATCGTCTCCTCCGACATCGTCGGCGACCCGCACTCGGCGATCTGGGACGCCGGCCTGACCAAGACGATGGGGCGCATGCTCAAGTTCTTCTCCTGGTACGACAACGAGTGGGGTTACAGCAGCCGCATGGTGGACGTGCTCGAGCTCATGGCCGAGCGCCGCTGAGACCACCGTGGCCCCCTTGCCCACCCTCTCGGACGCGCCGCTCGATGGGCGGCGCGTCTTCGTCCGGCTCGACCTCAACGTGCCCATCAAGGGCGGCGAGATCGGCGACGACACGCGCATCCGGGCGGCGCTGCCCACGCTCGAGCGTCTTCTCGAGCGTGGCTGCACGCTCGTCCTCGCCAGCCACCTCGGGCGCCCCAAGGGGCCCCAGGACGACGCCCGCATGGGCCCGGTGGCGGTGCGTCTCGGCGAGCTGCTCGGCCGTGAGGTCCGTTACCAGGCCACCGACGGTCCGGCCGCCCCCGAGCAGCAGGCGTTCGTGGCCGCCGCGCCCGACGGTTCGGTGACGCTCATCGAGAACACACGTTTCGACCCGCGGGAGACGAAGAACGCACCCGAGCTCGCGAAGGTCTTCGCCGGCTACGGCGAGGCTTTCGTCAACGATGCGTTCGGCGCCGCGCACCGCGCCCACGCCAGCACCGAGGGTGTCGCCCACCTGCTCCCCTCGGCCGCCGGTCTGCTGCTCGAGCGCGAGCTCTCCGTGCTCGGGGGCCTGCTCGAAGCCCCCGAACGCCCGTTCGTCGTCGTGCTCGGCGGCGCCAAGGTCTCCGACAAGATCGGCGTCATCGAGCGTCTGCTCGACGTCGCCGATGCGCTCGTGGTCGGCGGCGCCATGGCCTACACCTTCATCAAGGCGCAGGGGGGCGAGGTGGGCGACTCGCTCGTCGAGGACGACCGTCTCGACCTCGCGCGCGAGCTGCTCAGCAAGGCGGAGGCGCGCAAGGTGCCCATCCACCTGCCGGTCGACTCGGTGTGCGCCGCGGAGATCGCGCAGGACGTCGAGACGAGCGTGCACCCCTCCAACGCCATCCCCGACGGGCTCAAGGGTCTCGACGCCGGACCGAAGGCCATCGCCGACTTCCGCGACGCCCTCGCCGGCGCCGCCACCGTGCTGTGGAACGGCCCGCTCGGCGTCTTCGAGGTACCGCCGTTCGACGCCGGCACGCGCGCCATCGCCGAAGCCGTCGCCTCGTCGGGCTCGATGAGCGTCGTGGGCGGGGGCGACTCGGTCGCCGCGATCACGAAGGCCGGCCTCGCCGACCGCATCGAACACGTCAGCACGGGGGGTGGCGCGTCGCTCGAGTTCCTCGAGGGTCAGACGCTGCCCGGCGTGTCCGCCCTGGGGACCGTTCCTTGGCCTTGAACCCGCCCGATCGCTGGCTCGCCCTCGAGCCCGCCCACGTACCGGCCGCCTGGCAGACCGACGCCATGCGGCCGGTCCTCGCGAACCTCCTCGGCGACTACACCTACCTGACGCGCGGCTACTACCGTTCGCTCGATGGCGAGCAAGCCGGCGAACGGGTGGTGCCCACCGCTGCGGAGTGCCTCGACGCGTACGTGGTGCCGATCGCGATGGTCGTCGCCGAGCGCGCCGGGCTGGCGGTGCCGGCGTCGCAGCTCGTCACCGATCGCTTCCTGGCCCCGCCGGTCATGGCCTACCCGGTCAACCCGTTCTCGAGTCGCGGCGAGCTGCTGCCCGACCTCGCCGCCATCGAGGCGCGACGCAAGGGCCTGACGTACACCGGCAAGTACGCCGTGCTGTGCCAGTCGTTGCCGCCCGACTGCCGCGTCGACGTGGTGCGGGTGGTGCTCGGGACCACGAGCGTGCCCGAGTACGAGGCCTTCGCGCTCGAGGCGTGGCGCGTCTTCCGGCTACCGCTCATGAAGGTGCGCACGATCGTCACCCGCGAAGCGTTCCTGTTCTCCGGCATCGAACCGTTGCCGTACAAGTCGCTCACCGCCGACGAACGGCGCGTCGTGGAAGGGGCCGGAACGTGGCGCGACTAGCGATCTTCACCGAGCGCTACACCATCCGCTCCGCGGTCGAGCTCACCGCGCTGACGAACTTCAGGTTGGCGGCCTTCGAGCTGGGTCACGAGCTCGACTTCGTGTTCAAGAACGAGCTGAAGTACCTCGCGCAGTACGACGCCATCTTCATCCGGGCGCTCACCGACCCGCTCAACACCTCCTACGTCGTCGCCCGCTGGGCCGAAGCGCTCGGCAAACGTGTGCTCGACACGTCGGACGCCATCCGCATCTGTTGCGACAAGGTCAACATGTACCGGCGGCTGCAGCAGGCCGGTGTACCCGTCCCGGAGACCCGGTTCCTCGACGAGGGTGCGGTGAACCTCGCCACCGCGACCGACCTGTTCGACACGCTCGGCACCCCCTTGGTGCTCAAGGCGCCCAACTCGTCGTTCTCGACCTACGTCGACAAGGCGACGTCGCCCGAGCAGTTCGTGACCATCGGCAAGCGCTTCTTGCGGCGCGCGGACCGGATCGTCATCCAGCAGTACCTGCCGTCGGCCTTCGATTGGCGCGTCATCACCCTCCATGGCAAGGTGTTGGCCGTCGTCGAGTACCGCTTCGCCGCTGACCGGTGGAAGGTGATGCAGCGCGGTGCGGAGGGCGAGTCAGCATCGACCCGCGCGATCCCCCGCGACGAAGCGCCCCGGAAGCTCCTCGACGTCGCCCTCGCCGCCAGCGCGGCGATCAGCGACAGCCTCCACGGGGTCGACCTCAAGGAGATCGATGGCGAGTACTTCGTCATCGAGGTCAACGACAACCCGACGATCGCCGCCACGGAGGAGGACCAGGCGAACCCCGAGATCTACGGCGAGGTGGTGCGCTACCTGGCCGAAGGACCTTCGGCCCTCGACCACCTGCCGGGCTGAGGGCGGCGGCGAGGCCGTCGCTACGGTGAACGGCGCCGACGCCGGGTGCGCCGCGAGACCACGACCATCGCCCGGTGGCGCGCCCGCCCGTACCGCGCCACCGCCGCGAAATCGCTGCGACGGAGCGGCTGGTGGACGCCGTCGGCGCGGTCGGCGCCCTCGGGCAGGTGCGGGTCGTGCACGTAGAGGTGGTCGGCGTCCCAGCCGGTCGCGACCACCCAGTGCGGGATCCGTTCGGCGTAGAGCCGCGCACCGGACACCAACACCAGCGGGACACGGCCGGCGCGCAACTGGGCGATGACGTCCTCCGCGCCGAACTCGCCCTCGCGCACCCGGCCCCCCCAACGATCGAGCTCCTCGACGAAGCCCTCGTGGGCGAGCGTCACGACCTCCTTCTTGGCGGCGCCGCGCACCGTCTCGAGGAACGGCACCCCCAGCCGCTCGACCCACACCTCGGCGTCGAAGCCGCGCCGCAAGGCGGCGACGGCCAGTCCGTAGGCGCTCGTCCCGCCGTGACCCGCCAGCATGAACACCGTGGTGGCCTCGCGCCAGAGGGCCAACTCGCCGCGCGGTCCGAGCGGCGTGGCGTGCCCCAACGAACGCAGCGCCATCTGCAAGCAGGCGGCCCCACAGGTGAACTCCAGCGACTGGGGTTGGTAGGGAACGTTCAACAGACGCGCGGTGTCGTCGCGCAGGCGCTTGCGCATCCGCAACGCGTCGCTGCCGTCCTCGTAGAAGTCGTCGGTGACGCCGACGACCTCGAACCCGCGGCGTCCGTAGAGCCGGATGGCGTCCTCGTTGTCGACGCGGACCTCGAGCCGCAACGAGACGCACCCACGCTCACGCGCCACTTCCTCGGCCGTGGCCAGCAAGCGGCTCGCCACGCCCGTGCCACGGTGGGCGGGATCGGTCACCAGCGAGTAGAGGCGGGCACCGTGGAAGCCGCTGCGGTAGGTCACCACCGCGTCGCCGGCGAGCCCGGGCGGCGTCTCGGTCTCGACGGCCCCGCCCGCCGTCGCCGGGACCGGAGCGCACCTCGGCCACCCAGACGTCGGCCGTGGGCGCGTCGATCCACCGAGCGAAGGAGGCGCGCGAGAAGCGGTCGCCCGGGAAGGACGTCTCCAGCCGCACGAGTTCGGGCAGGTCGGCACGCCGCGCGCGCCGCACGAGGACGGGAGGTCGCTCCGCGGACGGCGCGCTGGTCAATCGAGCGCCGCCAGGGCCGTCCTGAGCGCCGGCACCACCTCACGCACGTCGCCGACGATCCCGTAATCGGCGACCTTGAAGATCGGTGCGTCGGGGTCCTTGTTCACGGCCACCACCACCTTCGAGCGGTTCATGCCCGACAGGTGCTGCACCGCGCCGGACACCGCCAGCGCCACGTAGAGCTTCGGGGCCACGCTCTTGCCCGTCTGCCCCACCTGCTCCGCGTACGGTCGCCAGCCGGCGTCGACGACGGCACGCGTCGATGCCACGGCACCCTCGAGGTCGTCGGCCAGACCGACGACGTGGCGCTCGAAGGCCTCGCCGTCCCCGAGGCCGCGACCTCCGCAGACGACGACGTCGGCCTCCTCGAGCGCCACGCGCACGCGCGCCGCACGTTCGCGTGCGGTGGTCGTGGCCCGCGTGTCGTTCGGCTCGAAGGGCACGGTCACGTCCTCGACGGTGCCGGTCTCGGCGGCCCGGTCGGCCACCGGGAACGCCGACGGTTTGACGCTCACGACCACCGGTTCGGCCGTGGCGCGCAAGGTGGTCAGGGCGCGCGAGAGGTAGGTGAGCCGATCGGCGACCACCGAGCCCCCTTCGAACCGGAGGTCGCTGACGTCCTCGAGCAGCGCGCCGCCGAGGCGCTGCGCGACGCGCGGGGCGACGGCCTGGCCGCTGCGCGACGCGGCGAGCAGCACGACGGTGGCTCCCTGGGACCGAGCGACGTCGACGATCGCGCGCGCTCTCGGCTCGTGCCCACCCGTCGCGAGGGCGTCGGCGGCGACCCGAACTACCTTCGGGACGAACCCGCCCATCGCGGTCGCGGCGTCCGAAGCGTCCCCTTCGGTGCCCGTCACGAGGGCCGCCAGCGGCAGCCCCATGGCGTCCGACAGACGCCGGCCGGCGGAAACGAGCTCGAAGGCGGTGCGCCGGGGCGTGCCGGCGGCGTGGTCGACGACGATCAGGATCATGGGCACGACCTCACAGGACCTTCGCCTCGTCGCGGAGGCGACGGGCGAGCTCGCGGGCGGCGACGCCGGCGTCTCCCTCGAGGCGCACCCCCAGGCGATCGCGCGACGGCAGGCTGACGGACAGGGTCTCGGTGCGCGAAGCGCCGGCGTCGAGCGCTTGGACGTCGAGTGGTTTCCGCTTCGCCTTCATGATGTTCGGGAGGGTGGGGTAGCGCGGTTCGTTGAGCCCTTGCTGGGTAGTGATCACCACCGGCAGCGGCGACCGCCAGGATTCGCTGCCGTCGTCGACGTCGTGGACGGCGACGACCTCGTCGCCCGCCACCTCGATCTCCGTCGCCCAGTCGAGCAGCGGCCAGCCGAGCGTCTCGGCCAGGGCCGGCCCGAGGGCGGCGCTGTCCCAGTCGGCTTGTTTGCCGCCGGCGAACACGATCTGGGCGCCCGTGGCCTCGACCGCGGCGGCGAGGGCCGTCGCCTGGCTGAGTGGGTCGAGGTCGGCGTCGCTCTCGAGCAGCACCGCACGGTCGGCGCCGAGCGCCAGGGCCGCGCGGAGCGCATCCTGCGACCGCGTGGGGCCGAGGGCCAACGCCACCACCTCGGTGGCGACCCCGGCTTCGCGCAAGCGCAACGCGGCCTCGACGCCGTACTCGTCCATCCCGTCGAGGGCGAAGCCGACGTCGGCGAGGTCGAGGCCGTCCGGGCCGAGCCGCAAGCGGGCCTCGGCATCGGGGACGTGCTTGACGAACGTGACGATGATCATCCGGGTCCTCCGACCGCGGGCGGCCACCGCGATCGTCGGGCGCCGCTCCGCTCGTTGTCGGCGTCAGTATCGCACGCGCCTCCGCCGGGTCGGCCGGTCAGCGGGTGGCGTCGCGCCAGACCTGCCGTTCGATCACGATCCGCTGGATCTCGGAGGTTCCCTCGTAGATCGTGGTCACGCGGGCGTCGCGCAGGTAGCGTTCCACCGGGTAGTCGGCCGAGTAGCCGTAGCCGCCGAAGGTCTGCAGGGCGGCGTCGGTCACGAAGGTCGCCGTCTCGGACGCGAACAGCTTCGCCATGCTCGCCTCCTTGGTCACCCGGTAGCCGCGGTCCTTGAGCCAGGCGGCCCGGTGCGTGAGCAGGCGCGCGGCTTCCAGCCTCGTCGCCATGTCGGCGAGCTTGAAGCCGACGCCCTGGTACTCGCGGATGGGCTGACCGAACGCGACGCGCTCGCCGGCGTACGCGACCGCGGCCTCGAAGGCGGCGCGGGCGATACCGAGCGACTGCGCCGCGATGCCGATGCGCCCGCCGTCGAGCGAACTCATCGCCATGACGAAGCCCTGCCCTTCCGCCCCCAGGCGCTGGTCGTCGGGAACGAAGGCGTCCTCGAAGCGCACCGAGGTGGTCGTGGCCGCATGCTGGCCGAGCTTCCGCTCGGGCGCACCGAAGGTCACGCCCGGCGTCTCGCGCTCGACGACGAAGGCGCTCACCCCGCGCGCGCCCACGCTCGGGTCGGTCTTGGCGAGCACGACGTAGAGTTGGGCCTCGCCGCCGGAGGTGATCCAGGCCTTGGCGCCGTTGAGCCGATAGCCACCGTCCACCCGGTCGGCCCGGGTGCGGAGGGCAGCCGCGTCGCTGCCGGCCTGCGATTCGGTGAGGCAGAAGGCGCCCAGCCATGCCCCCGAGGCCAAACGGGGCAGCCAGCGGGCGCGCTGCTCGTCGGTACCGTGCTCGAGCACCAGCGTCTGCGGCAGCCCGTTGGTGACCGCGGCGATCGTGGCGTGCGAAGCGTCCGCCGCCGCGATCTCCTCGAGCAGCACCGTGAAGGCGAGTTGTCCGAGACCGAGCCCGCCGTACGACTCGGGCGTCATGACCCCGAGCAGCCCCATCTCCCCCATCTTGCGCACCGTCGGCCACGGGAAGCGGGGGTGACGGTCCAGTTCGGCCGCCACCGGGGCGATCTCGCGCTGCGCGAACGTGCGCACCGCCGCCTGGAGCGTGAGCAGGTCGTCGGGGAGAGCGAAGTCCATGGTCGGGGGCCTCCTGGGCGTGGGGAGGCTACCACGGCCCCGACGGCGCCATCCGGTCACACCACGTCGTGGCGTGGGCGTCCACGCCGTAGGCTGACCCATGACCGCCAAGGAACTGCTGACCAAGCTACCCGACGCACTCGACGCCGAAGGCGCCGGCGACCTGCACGCCGTCATCCAGTACGAGGTGAGCACCCCGATGTACCACGTCATCGACGACGGCCGGGCCGCGGCCTTCGAGGGACAGGCCGACGCGCCCGACCTCACCGTGACGATCAGCGACGACGACCTCGTGGCCCTGATGGACGGCCGGTTGCAGCCGGCGATGGCGTTCATGACCGGACGCATCAAGATGCGCGGCGACGTGCGCCTGGCGCAGCGCCTCGTCGAGCTCGTCGATCAGGACAAGCTGGCTTCGCTGGCGTAGAAGTCGACCTCGTGGTCGACGAGGCGACCCTCCTGGTAGCGGAAGCGGCCGCTGAACCAACCGGGACGGTCGAGCCATGGCAGGAACACACGGTCGCCCTCCCAGAGCTCGAGCGACGGCAGGTCGGCGGTGGGCACCCAGCGCAGGGTGCCCTCGGGCGGGTCGACGTCCACGGTTCCCGTGGTGGCGGTGACGACGAAGACGAAGGCGTACCAGTCGTGCACCTCGTCGAACGCCGGCCACGTGAGCACGCCCTTGAGTTCGGCGCGCACCACCTCGAGCCCCGACTCCTCGCGCACCTCGCGTCGCAAACACGCCTCGGGCGACTCGCCGGGCTCGAACTTGCCGCCCAGACCGTTCCACTTCCCGAAGTGCGCGTCGTCGGAACGCTTGTCGCGTCGCATCATGAGCGTTCGGTCACCGTCGCGCACGTACGCGAGGGTGGCCAACCGCAACCGGTCGCCGTTCACGTCGCGTCGGCTCCGCCGCCGACCTCGGCCCGGAACGCGGCCGCCAGCTCCGACGCGAGCCGAGCGTCGTCGACGAGCTCGCCGCCGCGCTCGATGCGCAGCCGCAGCCGCGAGAGGTCGTGCACCTCGCCTGCCCGAGCCAGGGCGCGGCCCGCCCAGCGGACCGCTTCGAGGGGGTCGGAACCGGGCGCTTGGAGCGTGGTGCGCGTGCGGGCCCCGGCGGCGTCCTCGAGCACCAGCCGCAGCTCGACGCGTCCGGCCCGCCGCCCGACGAACACCTGCTCGAGTCGCTCCGCCCTCACGGCGTCGCGGACGGCGCCGCGGCAGGCTCCCGATCGAGCTCGAACGCGTCGTGCACGGCGCGGAGCGCCTCCTGAGCGAGGTTCGAGGGGATGGCGACCGAGATCCTTACCTCGCTCGTGGCGATCATCTCGATGTTCGCGCCGACGCTGGCGACGGCGGCGAAGAGGCGACCCGCGACGCCGGGCGTCGAACCGATCGCGACGCCCACGATCGACAGCTTGGCCACCGCCCGGTCGAGCTCGGCGCGACCGCCCAGGTCCGTGAGCAGCGGTGCAACCGCCTCCAGCGCCTCGTCGGCCATGTCGAGCGGCACGGTGAACGCCATCTGCTGGCGGCTGTCGCCCGCGCCACGCACGCCTTGGATGATCATGTCGGCCGAGACGCGCGCGTCGCCGAGCGCACGGAACACCCGGGCGGCCATCCCCGGCACGTCGGGCACCCCGAGGAGGTCGATGCGGGCGTGCTGGTCGTCGAGCGCGACGCCGGTGACGGGCCGTTCGGTCTCCATGCGAGCCTCCTCGGGCGGGATCCGGGTGACGAGGGTGCCGGATCGGAACGAGAACGACGAGCGGACGTGGATCTCGACGCCATAGCGTCGTGCGTACCAGACGCTGCGCGGGTGCAGGACCCGGGCGCCGAGCGCCGCGAGTTCGAGCATGACGTCGTAGTCCACACGCTCGAGCTTGCGGGCGTTCGGGAGCTGGTGCGGGTCGGTGGTGTAGACCCCGTCGGTGTCGGTGAAGATCTCGCACTGGTCGGCGCCGAGGGCGGCCGCCAGCGCCACGGCGGTGGTGTCCGAGCCGCCGCGCCCGAGGGTGGTGACCTCTCCGTCGGCGTCGACGCCCTGGAAACCAGCGACCACCGCGACGTCGACGTCCTCCAAAGCGTGCAGGATGCGGTGCGGATCGACGCGGAGGATGCGCGCGGTCCCGAAGGTGGCGTCGGTGGCGAACCCCGCTTGGGCGCCGGTGAACGCCCGCGCGCGGACCCCGAGCGCGTGCAGCGCCAGCGTGACGAGGGCCGCCGACGCCTGCTCGCCCGTCGCCATGAGCAGGTCGAGCGCGCGCCGGTCCGGGCGCGGGGAGAGCTCGCGGGCGGTGGCGACCAGGCGATCGGTCGTGTGGCCCATGGCGCTGACGGTGACCACGAGCTTGGCGCCCTCGTCCACGGCCCGCTGCAGGCGGAGCGCGACCTTGCGGATCCGTTCGAGGTCGCCCAGGCTGGTGCCGCCGAACTTCTGCACCCGCAAGGGGAAGGGCGGCGCGGGAACGGTGTGGGCGGCGTCCATGAGCGCGCAGCGTACCAGGGCGCCGCCGAGGCCGCCCGTACCGCCCCTGCGGACCGACGGGAACGGCTTCGGACGTCCCGGAGGCGACGTGGTAGAACCTCGCATGGACCAGCCTCTCCGCGTCGCGGTCGTGGGCGCCGGCCCCGCCGGTTTCTACACCACCGAAGCGCTCTTGAAAGGGCGCGAGGACGTTCGTGTCGACGTGATCGACCGCCTCCCGGCCCCCTTCGGTCTCGTCCGCTACGGCGTCGCCCCCGACCACCAGAAGATCAAGGCCGTCACGCGGGTGTTCGAACGCCTGCTCGACGACCCGCGGGTGCGCTTCCTGGGCGGCGTCGAGGTGGGCGAGGACCTCACCGCCGACGACCTCGCGCGCCACTACCACGCGACCGTGCTGTGCTACGGCGCCGCCGGCGACCGGCGGCTGGGCATCGACGGCGAGGACCTGCAGGGCAGCCTCTCGGCCACCGACTTCGTCGCCTGGTACAACGCGCACCCCGACTACGCCGAGCTCGACCCCCCGCTCGACGGCGCCTGGGCCTACGTCATCGGGGTCGGCAACGTCGCCGTCGACGTCGCTCGCGTGCTGGCCAAGACGCCGGCCGAGCTCGCCGACTCGGACATCGCCGATCACGCCACGGCGGCGCTGCAGCGCTCCACGCTCACCGACATCGTCATCCTCGGCCGGCGCGGACCCGCCGAAGCGAAGTGGACGACGAAGGAGCTGCGCGAGTTCGGCGAGCTCGCGGACGCCGACGTGGTCGTCGATCCGAACGACTTGGAGCTCTTGCCGACCAGCCGCGCTGCGATCGCCGACGACCGGGCTGCCTTGAAGAACCTCGAGGTCCTGGCCGACTTCGCCGCGCGACCGCTCCAGGGGCGCCCGCGCCGCGTCCATCTGCGCTTCCTCGTGTCCCCGATCGCCCTCGAGGCCGACGCCTCGGGCGAACGGGTCGGGTCGATCGTGCTCGAACGCAACCGGCTCGTCGAGCGTCCCGACGGCAGCCTGAGCGCCAAGGGCACCGGCGTCACCGAACGCCTGCCGGCCTCGCTGGTGCTGCGCTCGGTCGGCTACCGTGGCCGCGGTCTCCCCGGCTACCCCTTCGACGAACGCAGCGGTGTGATCCCCAACGAGCACGGTCGGGTGCTCGACGAGGACGGGGCGGCCCTGCCGGGCGTCTACGTGGCCGGTTGGATCAAGCGCGGCCCCTCGGGCGTCATCGGCACCAACAAGCCCGACGCGGTGGAGACCGCGACCGCTCTCCTGGCCGACCCGGTGCGGACCCTCGCACCCGACGACGCGAGCGACGGCGCGGTCGACGTGCTGCTGTCCGGGCGCGGTGTGACGGTGCTCGACCGAGACTGCTGGCGCCGGATCGACGCCGCGGAGACCACCGCCGGCACCGCCGCAGGGCGGCCGCGGGTGAAGCTGGTCACGCGGCAGGCCCTGCACGACGCGGCCAAGTGATCGTGCGCGCCGTGCGGGCGCGCCCCTGCCGGCGCGACCCTGCCGGCGCGACCCTCAGACCTCGCCCAGGTAGGCGCGTTTCATGGCCTCGTTCGTGAGCAGTTCGCGGGCGGGCCCCGAGAGCACGACCTCGCCCGTCTGCAGCACGTAGCCCCGGTCGGCGATCGACAGGGCCACGTTGGCGTTCTGCTCGACGACGAACACGCTGATGCCGCGCTCGTTGACCTGCTTGATGATCTCGAAGATCCGCGCGACGAAGAGCGGCGCCAGCCCCATCGACGGCTCGTCCATCAGGATCAGCTTGGGGCGGCTCATGAGGGCGCGCCCCATCGCCAGCATCTGCTGCTCGCCGCCCGACATCGTGCCCCCCTGCTGGTCGAGACGCTCGGCGAGGCGGGGGAACAGGTCGAACACGTCTTGGAGGTCCTCGGCGATCGCCTTGCGGTCGTTGCGCAGGTAGGCGCCCATCTCGAGGTTCTCGCGCACGGTCATCCGCGGGAAGATGCGCCGGTTCTCGGGCACCACCGCCATGCCGCGCTCGATCCGCTGGGCGGTCGTGAGCGTGTCGGCGCGCTCGCCGCGGAACGTCATCTCGCCCTCGGACACCGGCACCAACCCCAAGATCGTCTTGAGGGTGGTCGACTTGCCCGAGGCGTTGCCCCCGAGCAGGCACACCATCTCGCCCGGGTAGACGACCATGTCGACGTCGTGGAGCACGCGGATCGGCCCGTAGTGGGTGGTCACCTTGCGCAGTTCGAGGAGGGCCTCACGTTCAGCCATGGCGCGTCCCGGTCCCGCCCGAGGGGTCGTCGATCGTCGGCGTGCGTACGGTCGGCGGCTCGTCGTCGTCCGAGGTCGCCTTCTTGCCCAGGTAGGCCTCGACCACCTTCGGGTCGTTCACGACCCCGTGGTAGTCGCCCTCGGCGATCTTCTCGCCGTAGTCGAGCACGATCACGCGGTCGCTGATCTCCCCCACCAGGTTCATCTTGTGTTCGACGAGCACGATCGTGTAGCCCCCCTCGTCGCGCATGCGGCGGATGATCCGCGTGATCTCGGCCGTCTCCTTCGGGTTCATGCCGGCGCTGGGCTCGTCGAGCAGGAGCAGCTTGGCGCCCGTCGCCATCGCCCGCGCCATCTCGATCCGGCGGCGGTTGGCGTAGCTCAGCACGAGCACCGGCTGGTTGAGGCGAAAACTCATGAGCCGCGGCCCGAAGAACGCCAGCTTTTCGGTGGCCAGCTCCCGCGCCGCTCGCTCTTGTCGACGGTAGCCGGGCGTGCGCAGGACCGCCGAGAGCCACGTCGACCGGAACTTGTGGTGCTGCGAGACGAGCACGTTGTCGAGCACGGAGAGGTTCGTGAACAGCCGCAGGTTCTGGAACGTGCGCGCGATCCCGAGGTCGACGATGGCGTTGGGCGCCTTGCCGACGATCGAGCGCCCCTCGAAACGAACGTCGCCGCGGTCGGGGCGGTAGACGCCGGTGATCAGGTTGAAGATCGTGCTCTTCCCGGCACCGTTCGGACCGATGATCGAGACGATCTCGCCGGGTTCGACGGCGAAGCTGACGTCGTTCGTGGCCTGGAGCCCGCCGAAGGACTTGTGGACGCGGTCGACCTCGAGCATCGGCACGCTCAACGACCCCCTTCCTCGTCGGGGCGCGCGGCCGGCGCCGCGTCGTCCTCGGACCCGTCGCGACCGCCCAGCGCGGGGTTGCTGAGCCAGGCGTCCTGGGCGCGCTCCTCGTCGGTGGGACCGGTGCGGCGCTCACGCAGCAGACCGGCCCAGCTGAACTCGGCCCGGCCGAGCATCCCCTCGGGGCGGAAGATCATGATGACGATCAGGAGCAGCGACAGGAAGATCGCCCGCATGCCGAAGCCGCGGAAGGTGCCGGTCAGGAACGCCGGGTCCAGCGCCGCGACGGCGAGCACGACGGCGCCCAGGCCCGCGACGACCAGCACGCCCGGCGACCAGCGCGGTCGGAGGCGCCGGAGGTGGCGGAAAGCCAGCAACGCCGCCGACGCCCCGAGGAGCACCACGCCGCCGACGGTCGCCCAGGTCCGGAGCGAGTACGTCTCCTCGAGCGGGTCGCCGTACTGCCGCACGAACACCACGAGGGCCGTGCCGAGCAACACCCCGGTGATCGAACCGGTACCCCCGGCCGAGATGGCGACCAGGAAGAAGAACGTGAGCTGGAACAAGAAGAAGTCGAGCCGGACGCCGCCCAGCCAGCTCACCCACAAGGCCCCCGCGATGCCGGCGAAGAACGCCGACAGCACGAAGCCGAGCACCTTGTGGTACGGCACGTTGACGCCCATGGCCTCGGCGGCGATCTCGTCCTCGCGGATCCCTTGCATGGCGCGGCCGTACGACGAGTACTTGAGTTTCGACATCACGAACACGGTGAGCGCCAGGAAGCCGAACGTCCACCAGAGGCTGGTGCCGAACGCTCGTTCCACGCCCGGGAACCCGAGCGCCCCGTTGGTCAGCGGTGCGAACACGCGCGTCGAGGCCGACAGGCGGATGATCTCGCCGAAGCCGAAGGTCACGATCGCCAGGTAGTCGCCGCGGAGCCGCAGGCTGGGGATGCCGACGATCAGGCCCGCGACCGCCGCCATGAGGCCGCCGGCGAACACGGCCAGCACGAATCGGACCCACAGCGTCTCGGGCGTCGTGAGCCCGTCGAGGCCGAGGCCGGACAGGAAGTTGCTCACGCTGATGCCGAGCGTCTCGTCGGTCATGACGCTGCGGGCCGAGCTCTGGATGCGTTCGCGGTTGGCCTCGGACAGCGTCAGCAGCCCGGTGGTGTAGCCGCCGATGAGCATGAAGCCGTGGTGCCCCAGCGACAGGATGCCGAGCGTGCCGTTCACGAGGTTGAGGCTCACCGTGGCGATGCCCCAGATCGCGAAGAGTGCCAGCGCCTGTTCGAGCTTGCTGCTACCGACCGCCTGCAGGCCGGCCAGCGCCAGCACCCCCAGCCCCAAGGCGAGCGCGGTCAGGGCCGCGTTGCGCCAGCGGCGGCGAGGATCGACGTCGTCGAGCGCCGTGGGTGTCCGGACGCTCGCCATCAGACCTTCTCCGAGAGGTCTTCGCCGACGATGCCGCTCGGGCGTACCAGGAGCACGATGATGAGCAGCACGAACGCGAAGGTGTCCTTGAACTCGGTGATGCCGGCGAAATCGGGCGTGCGCGGGAACAGCGCGGTCAGGAAGTTCTCCGAGAAGCCGATGACCATGGCGCCGATCACGGCTCCCGGCAGGCTGCCGATGCCGCCGATGACGGCCGCGGCGAAGGCCTTGATGCCCGGCAGGATGCCGAGGATGGCGGGCTGGTTGAGCGACCCGAAGTTGAGTCCCCACATCGCGCCGCCGGCGGCCGCCAGCATCGACCCGAGCAGGAAGGTGGTGGCGATGACCTTGTTGACCGACACACCCATCATCTGGGCGGTCTCGGCGTCCTGGGCCGACGCCCGCATCGCCTTACCCAGCCGCGTCCGGCGCACGAAGGCGTCGAGCACCAGCACCAGCACCGCGGTGACCAGCGGAATCGCGAAGAGCAGCCCGTTCGTGGGGACCGCCACGCCGCCGACGTCGAGCGTGATCGGCGTCGTGAGCGGCGTGTCGGGACGGAACGGGGTCTGGCGGTTCGTGAAGACGAGCAAGCCGACGTTCTGCAGCAGGAAGGACACCGCGATCGCCGTGATGAGGAGCGAGTTGCGGGGTGCGGTGCGCAGCGGCAGGTAGGCGGCGCGGTCGATCACGACGCCGAGGACGCCCGTGGCGAGCATGCTGCCGAGCAGAGCGGCCCAGAAGGGCCAGACCGCCAGGGTGAGGGCCCAGGAGGCCACGGCGAAGGCGACGAGGCCCGCGCCGACCGAGACCCGGTCGTTCGACGAGGCGCGGAACAGACCCACCACCCGGTGGACGCCGAAGCCCAGGACGGCGCCGAAGGCCAACGCACTCGGCCACGCATAGGGTGTGGCGGTGAAGAGGAAGTACGTCGCGAACGCACCGACCATGAACACCTCGCCGTGGGCGAAGTTGATCAGCCGGATGATGCCGTACACCATCGTGTAACCGAGCGCGATGAGCGCGTACAGGCTGCCGAGCTTGACGGAGTCGATGGCCGACCGGGCGAAGAAGGCGGCGTTGAAGCGCTCGCTGACGTCGCTCAGGTAGACCATCCGCGCGACCACGAGGGCGGCGAAGACCAGCAGGGCGAGCCAGGGGAGCCAGCGACGGAAGCGGGAGGCAGGACTCAGGTTCCTCACGGACAACGGTGGCTCCTTCTCGTGCGTGGACCGACACCCTGGTCCACGTTCCCTGTGGGTGGGGTGCCTGCGGTGGGTTGACCCGTTCTGAGCGCGCATCGTAACAAACGACGCCGCCGCCTTCGGCGGCGCCCCGACGCGCGAACGGTGCCGCCGAGGCGCTACGTCGGAGGGCGGGATCGCTCCCGCCCTCCGTCGTACCGCTCGTTCTTGTCGGTGTCGGGCTCAGTTGGCCGTGCTGAGGCCGAACAGCGAGGTCTTGTTCCACTCCGAACCGTCGTCGCCGGGCACGTTGTAGCGGAAGAAGGCGATCGTGCGGTCGGCGGGGGTGCCGTCGGTGCCGGCGTACGTGATCGAACCCGACACGCCCGGGTAGTCGCTCAGGTTCGCGAGGGCGTCGCGGACCGCGGCCGGCTCGGTGCTGCCGGCGACCTCGATCGCTTCGACGACCACGTTGAGGCTGTCGGCGCCCGAGAGGGTGAAGCCGTTGAAGTCGGTGGCTTCCGGCACCTCGGTGGCGAAGAACTCCGCGAAGGCGGCGGCGCGTTCGGCCGCTTCGCCGGAGAGGACCTCGGCGCCGCCGAAGCCGGTGAAGACGAAGCCGTCGAACACGTCGCCACCGCCGACCGGGCACTGCGAATCGTCGGAAGCGTCGGCGCCCAGGATGGGCTGCTCGAAGCCGGCCGCGCGCAGCGCAGGCACGAGCGTCGCACCCTCGGCGCAGAAGCCCGAGAAGTAGATGACGTCGGCGTCGACGCCGAGCACGTCGTTGATCTGCGCGGAGAAGTCGACCGTGTTCGAGACGTAGTCGACCACGACCGTCTCACCGCCGAGCGCCTCGAACTCCTCGACGAAGAAGCCGGCCAGGCCGAAGCTGTAGTCGTCGTCCTGCTGGCGGAACACGATCGCGCTGTCGGCGCTCAGGTCGTCGGCCGCGTAGCGAGCGGCGACACGGCCCTGGAAGTCGTCCGTGTAGGCCATGCGGAAGATGAAGTCGCCGATCTGGGTGGTGGCGGGGTTCGTCGACGCCGTCGTGATCATCGGGATGCCGGCGTCTTGGAGGACCTCGGCGGCCGGGATCGCGAAGGACGAAGCGATGGGACCGATGACGGCGGTCACGCCTTCGTCGACGAAGCGGTTGGCGCAAGCCACCGAACCCTCGACGGTCGTGGCGTTGTCGCAGATCGAGAGCTCGACGTCGGCGCCCGACTGCGCGAGCGCGGCCTCGGCTCCCTGCAGGGACGTGGTGCCGATCGTGGCGAAACGGCCGGAGAGCTCGAGGTTGACGCCGATGCGCGCGGTCTGGGCGAACGCGGCGCCGAGCATCAGGACGACGATCAGAACGATGGTCTTCTTCATGTTCCTCCTCAGTTGCAGTGAAACGTGGTGGACGGGCGCGGTCCTGCATCCTATGCAGGGGTTCGCGACGTCGTCAAGCACAGGTGCCTGAAGGTCCCTTCACGAAAGCACCTGCAGGCTCATGCACGAACCGACGTCGCGGCCTCGGGTCGGCGGCTCGGTCTGGACCGACCTCCAGACGCGTTCGGGTCGCCGCCGCCGACGGTGCCAGGCCCGAACCCGCCGAGTGTAACCGATTTGGCGACAAGTTGTCATCTCACATGGTGCACGCTCGGCAGATTGACACGCCTGCATACGTACGCAATGATGCGCGAACCGCCCGATCGTCCACGGACGGTCGCCCGGCCCCCACCCTTCCCGACGCTCGCAACCCCCGGAGGAACGATGCCCATGACCCGTGCCGAAGTCGCCCGCCGCCTCGAAGAGGAGAACGTTCGCTTCCTGCGGCTGCAGTTCACCGACGTCCATGGCCTGAACAAGAACGTCGAGGTGCCCACGTCGCAGTTCGAGAAGGCGCTCGACGGCGAGATGATGTTCGACGGCTCGTCGGTGCAGGGCTTCGCCCGCATCGAGGAGTCCGACATGCTCCTGCGACCCGATTACGACACCTTCCTCGTGTTCCCCTCGATCATCGAGGGCGACGCGCGCGGCAAGGTCGCTCGGCTGATCTGCGACATCGACCTGCCGGACGGCACGCCTTTCCAGGGCGACCCGCGCTACGTCCTCAAACAGCAGGTCGCCCGGCTCCAGGCGGCCGGCTTCGACGACATGTACGCCGGCCCCGAGCCCGAGTTCTTCCTGTTCCATCGCGGCCCCGACGGTTCGCCGACCACCCAGACGAACGACGCCGCGGGCTACTTCGACCTGGCGCCCGTCGACCTCGGCGAGGAGGCGCGGCGCGACATGGTGAACGCCCTCGTCGAGATGGGCTTCGAGATCGAGGCCGCCCACCACGAGGTCGCCCCGGGCCAGCACGAGATCGACTTCAAGTACGGCACCGCCGTCTCGACCGCGGACAACATCGCCACGTTCCGGATGGTGGTCAAGCGCATCGCCCTCAACCACGGCCTGCACGCGACGTTCATGCCCAAGCCGGTGGCCGGGATCAACGGTTCGGGCATGCACGTGCACCTCTCGGTCTTCAAGGACGGCGAGAACGCCTTCTTCGATCCGAACGCCGAGCACCAGCTGTCGCACGTCGCCAAGAGCTGGATCGCCGGCCTGCTCGAGCATGCCAGCGGCATGGTGGCCGTCACGAACCCGCTCGTGAACAGCTACAAGCGGCTCACCCCCGGCTACGAGGCACCCACCAACATCGCCTGGTCGGCGTCGAACCGCAGCGCCATGATCCGCATCCCGGCGCGCCGCGGCGTCGGCACCCGCTCCGAGCTGCGCATGCCCGACCCCTCGTGCAACCCGTACCTGGCCCTCACGGTCATGCTGGCCGCCGGCCTCGACGGCATCGTGCGCGACCTCACGCCGCCCCCCGCCATCCAGCGCAACATCTACGAGATGAGCGTGCGCGACCGCCGCAAGCACAAGATCCGCGAGCTGCCGGGCACGTTGCGCGAAGCGCTCGCCGCGCTGCGCAAGGATCGCGTGATCCGCGAAGCGCTCGGCGAGCACGTGTTCGGCAAGTTCCTCGCCGCCAAGGAAGCGGAGTTCGACGCCTACCGGATCGCCGTCCACGACTGGGAGCTCGACGAGTACCTGGCCGAGTACTGAGGCCTGCACCCCCCGAGCCGCAGGCGAACGCGCGCCGGATGCATCGCATCCGGCGCGCGTTCGCGGCGGGTACCATGCCGGCGTGATCGCCGGCGAGTTCCGCGTCCTGGGCGTCGACCCCGGCCTGGCCCACCTCGGGCTGGGCGGTGTGCTCGAGCGCGGGCGCGACGCGACGCTGCTCTTCGGCGAGCTGGTGCGCACCCGCCCCCGTGACGGCGACGGGGCGCGCCTGGCACGCCTGTACGCGGCCACGATCGCCGCCATCGACACCGTCGACCCGCAGGCGCTGGCCCTCGAGGGCCAGTACTTCCACCATCAGCGAGCGGCGGCCTTCAAGGTCGGTCAAGCGGTGGGCGTGGTGCGCCTCGCAGCCGAGTCCCGCGGCGTACGGGTGTTCGAGTACGGCCCGCTCGAGGTCAAGCAGACGCTGGTCGGCACCGGCGGCGCCGACAAGGCGCAGGTGGCCTACATGGTGCGCGCGCTGCTCGGCGCCGCGAGCGCCGCGGGCGACCCCGGCCACCACGTCACCGACGCTCTCGCGCTGGCCCTGACCCACCTCGCACGCCGACGCCTGGCGAGCCTCGCGACACGGCCGGCGACCGGTCGCACGACCCGCTGAAGATCAATCCGAATCGCGCCGCTTGCGCCCCCGCCGCCTCGACGACGGTTTCCGAGCCGCGGCTTCGTCCTCCGCCGACGTGCGGTCCTGCGTCGCCCGTTTCTTCTTCGCGCTCTCCGTGGTGGGCTCGGCGGCGCCCGTCTTGCGGCGCGCCTTCTTGACCGTGGCCCCGCGGTCAGGCTCGGTGCCGGCCGCGTCCTCGGCGCCGGCCTTCGGCGCGCGACGACGTGCGCGCTCCCCGGTTGCCGCCCGGCGCGGCGCCTGGGCGTCCCGCCCGGCCCGGTCGAGGAGCGCGTCGAAACGGTACCCGCTCGCCTCGACCCAGGCGTCCAACCGGTCTCGCCACAGACCCCAGGCGCGAGCCGGACCGCCGCCCGGTCGCCGGAGCCGACCGAGGACGGCGCTGACGGCGGCCAACGCGTCGAGCCCTTCCGCGCGGTACCAGACCACACCGCCATGCTCGTGCACGGCGAGCGCACGACGCGCATCGGCGTCGCGGGACCAGGACACGACGGCTCCCGCCGGCGTGCGCGGTCGACCGTCGAGTGCCACCGTGGCGACCGCGGCCGCAGCCGCCGCGGCCCACATCTCGCCGTCGTGATGGCCCGCCCGCGAGAGACGTCGGGCGACGGGACGGCCGAGCCGCGCCCGCCGCCACACGCCCTGAGCGTCGGGCAGGGCGCCCACCAGGTAGGCGTACGCCGCCGCCGTCGTCGCCGTCGGGCCGAAGCCCTCGACGAGGCGCGTCGCGGCCGCCAGGCTGGGCGTCTCGGGTGGCGCCCCCGCGACCGAGGTCCAGGTCGCTCCGAGGGGCGTCGACAACGCCTCGACCAGCGCTTTCCACCGTCGACCCATCCGGTCGTCGGTGTCCGGCGACAACAGCGCGTCCACGGCTGCGTCGAGCGCCCGGTACGCGGCCCCCCAACGCAGGTCGTCGAGGGCTTCGTCGAGCGACGCCACGCCACCGTCGCCGAACTCGGCCGCGACCCGCGCCAACGAGCCGTCCGGGTCCTTGCGCTCGTGGACGTCGACGTAGACGCGGCGAGCGAAGCCGTCGAGGTCGAACGCCCAGCCTTCGCGCAGCACCTCGTCGGCCGAGCGGACGACCGTGACGTCCCGGGTCAGGTCGCGTGCCACCACGAAACGCCCCTCGCCGCCCGCGAGGCCGAGCGCCTCGCCGAGCTCCGAGGTCCTCGGGGTCTCCCCCGCCTGCGGCACGAACGGGACCGACGTCCGCAGACGGCCCGTCGACCGCTCGTAGCGGTGGTTCACGATCACGAGCGACCGGCTCGCCTGAGCGGTGTTCGTGAACGCGGTGGCGTTCGTGAAGGCGTAGACGTCCTCGAGGACCCCTCCGCCGTTCTCCACGGCGTCGAACAGACGGAACGCCTCCGCCTCGGCGAAGGTGGCGCGCCGGCGCAAGACCGGCACCAGTTCCCGCTCGTGCCGCTCGACGAGCCAGCCCTCGGGGCGTTCGCCCCGCTTGGCGCGCCGGTACTCCATGCCGTACTTCTCGCGGTACCCCTCGAACTGGCCGTGGCCGAACATCGGCAGGCCGGGCAGGGTGGCGAGGAGGGTGGCCACGGCGAAGTATCGGTCGCCGTCCCCGAACTGGTCGCGCGCCGTCTCCTCGTCGGGGTTGTTCATGAAGTTCACGTAGCGCTGCAACACGCGCGGGTCGAACACGAGCAGTTCCTTGATGATGCGCCGGTAGCCGGCGTTGTCCTCGTCGCGCAGCATGTGCATGAAGGCGCTGTTGTAGACGCGGTGCATCCCGAGCGAACGGACGAAGTAGCTCTCCATCATCCAGAACGCCTCGGCGAGCAGGAGCGTGTCGGGCGCCTCGCGCGCCACGCGCTCCACGACCTCGCGCCAGAACTCGCCGTCACCGGCCGAACCCATCGCGGCCTCGAAGTCCTCGTCGCTCATCGCTCCGAAACGGCCCCGTGAGGGCACACCGCCGGCGTCGCCGGGGGCCGGGTACCAGAGCCGGCGGACGTGCCGCTTGGCCAAGGTCATGGCGGCGTCGAAGCGGATGATCGGCGACCGGCGGGCGACCTCGACGATCGTCCGCAACACGGCCTCGCGCACGTCGGCGCGCAGGTAGTCGAGCTGGGCGGTGTCGTTCCAGGGCATCGTGGTGCCGTCGTTGCCGTGATAGACGTACGTGACGTCGCCGCTCGCGCGATCGCGTCGCTCGAACACGACCGCCGCGTCGCTGCCGTCGTAGTAGTGGTCCTCGATGCGGATCTCGATGCGTGGATCGCTCGAGAGGTCGGGCCCGCCGAACGTGTAGCCCGGGTACGGCGTGTGCGGTAGCTGCACGAACCGCTCCGGGTGCTCGAGCACCCACCGGCCGTCGATGCCGACGTGGTTGGGCACCATGTCGGTCGCCAGCCGCACACCGTGGCGCGCGGCGCGCACCTTGAGCACGTCGTAGGCAGCCTCGCCGCCGAGCTCGGAGGCGATGGCGTAATCGTAGAGCGCGTAGGCGGAGGCCTCGGCGTCGGGTTGACCGCGCAGGCGCTTGATCGTGCGCGACGCCTCGCTCCGCTGCCACACGCCGATGAGCCACAGCGCGTTGATCCCACGCGCCGACAGCTCCGCCAGGGCCGCGTCCGGGATCTCGTCGAGCCGCTCGACCCGGGTGCCGTGATCGCGCGCGAGCTGATCGAGCCAGACGTACACGCTCTTCGCCACCATCACCACGCGGGGCATCCAGTCCCCGTCGGGACTGAAGCGCTCGGGCTCGTCCTCGCCGGCCCGCAGGTCGGCACGACCCGGGGGCGGGGGCGGTCCGACGATGGCACCACCGCGGGCGACGTCGGCTTCGCGCACCGCCGCGAGCGCCTCCAGGAAGCGTCCCAACAGCGTCTGGAAAGCGTCGCCCAGGAGCGCACCCCACGCTTCACGGACGAAACGGAGCTGCGCCGAGAGATCGTTCGGATGGGCGCGTGAGGGCTCGAGCAAGACGTCGAACAGCGAGACCTGACGGCGTCCGGGCAGTCCCGGTCGATCGGCGAGGTGGCCGCGCAGGGCGTCGATGAGCGCGTCGAACGGCACGGCGGCCGCGAGCGGCGCCACGTCGACGAGCGGTCGTGCGCCGGCCAACGCGGGGTTGACGTTCGCCAGGTAACAGGTCCAGGCTTCCTCGAGCGCCACGTGGGAGCCGGGCACGCCGTCGATCACCCGCTCCAGCGCGGCGTCGGCGGGCGTGCCGGCGGCAACGTCGGGCGGCGGGTACCGGTTCACGAAACCCCGCAACACCTCTCCGTAGCGGTCGCCCAACCAGGCGCGCGCACGGACCTCGACGTCGGTGAACAGCCCGGCGTCGACCGTCTGCAGGTACCGAGCGATGACCAGGTGGTAGACCTCTTCGAGCAGCGCGCCCGCGTAGAGATCGGCGGCCCGCAGGGGGGGCGCGGCGGGATCGGGGTCGCGCGCCACGCGGGCGGCGACCTGGGCCGTACGGTCGGGATCGGCCAACAGGAGATCGCCGCGCAGCGTCACCCAGGCTTCGTCGAGGTCGTACCGGAGGCGCGCGTCGAGACTGACGTGGAACGCGCGGGCGGGACCGGAGACGGGCCAGGGCACGCGGAAAGTGGGGGGAGGAGGGTTCCGTTCGATGCCCCAAGCTAGCATGCACGTCCCGAACCGCCGACCGCGGACGACCACTCACGTCGTCTGGGTACCATGTCGGTTCAGGAGGTCCCATGGACCCAGCCCGCGACGTCGTCCTCTACGAGCTGTACGTTCGAGCCTTCCGCGATACGACCGGCAACGGTCATGGCGACCTGCGCGGGGTGATCGAGAAGCTCGACCACATCGCGTCGCTCGGCGTCGACATCCTGTGGCTGCTGCCGATCTCGCCGTCGCCCTTGCGCGACGACGGGTACGACGTCAGCGACTTCCGTGGGATCCACCCCGACTTCGGCAGCCTCGACGACTTCCGGGCGCTGCTCACGGCGGCCCACGCCCGTGGTCTGCGCGTCATCACCGACCTCGTGCTCAACCACACCAGCAGCGATCACCGTTGGTTCCAGGCGTCCCGCCGCCGGCAAGACGGCAAGGACGACTGGTACGTCTGGACCGACGACCCCACCCGTTACGGCGGCACCCGCGTCATCTTCACCGACACCGAGACGTCGAACTGGACCTACGACGAGGTGCGCGGCCAGTACTACTGGCACCGTTTCTTCGCGCACCAGCCCGACCTGAACTACGACAACCCCGAGGTCCAGGCCGAGATGCTCGACACGGTCCGGTACTGGTTGGACTTCGGCGTCGACGGCTTCCGGCTCGACGCCATCCCGTACCTGTTCGAGCGCGAGGGCACGAACAGCGAGAACCTCGCCGAATCGCACGACTTCCTCAAGACGGTGCGACGCCTGGTCGACCGCATGAAGGCCGACGCGTTCCTTCTCGGCGAGGTCAACCAGTGGCCCGAGGACACCCTGCCGTACTTCGGCAACGGCCACGACGAGATCTCCTACCTCTTCCACTTCCCGGTGATGCCCCGCCTGTACCGGGCGCTCGCCGAGGGGCGCGTCGACGGCATCCGCTGGATCCTCGACCGGACGCCTTCGCCGCCCGAGGGGGGGCGCTGGGTCGTGTTCTTGCGCAACCACGACGAGCTGACGCTCGAGATGGTGACCGAGGACGAGCGCGCCCTCCTGTACGCCACCTACGCACCCGAACCGCGGATGCGCCTGAACGTCGGCATCCGGCGACGGCTGGCGCCGTTGCTCGGTTTCGACCGGCGGCGGCTCGAGCTCATGAACTCGCTCCTCATGACCCTGCCCGGTACCCCCATCCTCTACTACGGCGACGAGATCGGCCTAGGCGACGACATCCAGCAGCCCGACCGGCACGGCGTCCGTACGCCGATGCCCTGGACCGACGAGCCCGGCGTCGGCTTCACCGAGAACCCCAGCCCCTACCTCCCGCCCGTCGCGGAGGGCCCCGGCGGGTACCACGCCGCCAACGTGGCCGCCCAGGAACGCGATCCCGACAGCCTGCTCCACTGGGTTCGCCGGCTCGTGCGCACCCGCCGGTCGCTGTCCGCGCTCGGACCGGGCGGGCGCTTCTCCGTGCTCCCGAGCGACGACGCGCGCCTGTGCCCGTTCCTGCACGAGAGCGAAGGGCAGCGGGTGGTGGCCGTCCACAACCTGGCCGACGAACCGCTCACGGGCACGCTGGCGCTTCCGAACGAGGCGCGCTGGCGGCGGGTGTTCGCGGGGGGCGACGCGTCGACCACCGACGAGGTCATCGGCGACCGGCTGCCGCTTCGCCTCGACCCCTACGGGTACGCCTGGTGGGTTGCGTCGTGACGCCACGCCGCGCGGGGCCGCGCGCGGCCGCCCTGGCTGCGGTCCTCACCGTCCTGGTGGGCGTCCTGGGCGCTTGCGCCGACCAACTCGCGGCCCCCACGGAACCCCTGCGGCTGCTCCAGCCGGACTGGTCCGAGGCCTACGCGGGCGAAGCCTTCGACGGCGCCTTGCGCCCGACCGGCGGCTTGCGCCCGTACCGTTTCGAGGTCGTCGACGGCAGCCTGCCAGCGGGCCTCGTCCTCGAGGGTGGTCGGCTGGTGGGGACCCCCACCGAGGTCGGCACCTACCGCTTCATGGTCACCGTCAGCGACGGCAACCTGTCCCAGGCCCTCCAAGAGATGACCCTGCGGGTCCAGGACCTGCCCACGCCGGTGATCACGGTCGCGGCGCCCGCCACCGAGGTCCGCGACGCGCTGCCCCTCGTGGCGCGCCTCGAGAACGCGCGCGGTTGGCGCGGCGCCCAGGTGTCGGTGCGCTGGGACGCCGAGCGGTTCGAGCTCCGCGGCGACGTCGAGGCGGCGGACCCGCGCATCGTCGTCTTCGCACAACAGGCGCCCGGCGAGCTCGACCTGGCGATCGCCGCGCTCGGCGAACCCCGCAACGGCGCTGCCGCGCTCGCGCGCTGGACGCTGGTACCGCTCGACCCCCCGGCGGGGATCACCCTCGACGTCGTCGCCACGTCACGCTACGCCGGCGGTAGCTTCCGCACCGAGCGGCGCGAGGGCACGCTGCTGGGACCGATCCCGGGGCCCGCCCCGGCGGCGGCCCCGGCGGACCCGAGCGGCGCGCCCACGAACGCCGAGGGCGACGACCCGCTCGTCCCCGTGCCGCCGCCGCCCGACGCGTCGGAACCCGAGACACCGGAGCCCGAGACACCCGAGCCCGAAACACCGGAGCCGGAAGCGACGGACCCAGAGACGGACGCCCCATGAGGACGCGCGCCTTGGTGCTCGCGGCGCTCGCGCTCTTCGTACCCGCCGCCTGGGCGGGCGGTTGGCGCGCGCTCGAGCTCGACGAGCGTCTCGCCGCCGCCCACGACGCGGTGGTCGGTACGGTGAGCGCGGTCGACGTCGACGTCCGCGACGACGAACCGTGGACGATCGTCACCCTCGACGTCGAACGCTGGCTCCTGCGCGACGGCACGGTCGTGCTCCCGGACGCCACCGACCTGCCAGGGACGTTCGAGGTCGCCTTCTGGGGCGGTCGCGCTCCCGGCGTGCCGACCCTGCTCGTGGCGGGCATGCCGACCTTCTCGGTCGGCGAACGCGTGATCTGGCTGCTGCACGAAGCCGACGTGGGCCTCGCGGCGCCCCTCGTCGGGGTCGACCAAGGCGTGTGGCGCGACGTGGGCGGGGTGTGGACGGGGCCGCGTGGCGCGGTGCTGGGCGTCGACGCCAACGGGCTCCCCGAACTGGGCGCCGAGACGACCTCCGACGACGAGCTGTTCGAGGCCCTGTCGACCGCGTTCGTCACGCGCCGAGGCGCGCCGTGACACGCCTCCGCGAGCTCGCTCTGGTCGTGGGTCTGGCCCACCTTCCGTTCGGGTTCGCCCTCGACGTGCAGGTCGATCCGGTCGACGGTCCGCTCGTCCTCCCGGAGCTCGTCGACACCGTCCTCGACGATTGGCGGTCGGCCGGGGTCGACGTCGACCTCGTCGACCGGAGCGTGCGCGTCCGCTACGGCGCCGCCGACCTGTTCGGACCCGACGCCATCGTGTGGGTGGTCGCGCGGCCCGACGACGACGTCGACTACGAGGTCCTCGTGAACCCGGTGGCCGACGGGGTCAGGGCCGCCCTGATCCCCGCCTTGGGGGTCGTCCTGGGCGGCGTCCTCGGGGAAGGTGCGCTCGATCCGCGGGTGGTGCCGGATGCGCCGCGCGCGCCGACCGCCGCCGACGCGCTCGCGGTCGAAGCCCGCGCCTCGGGCGTCGAGGGCGACGTCGACGGTGACGGCCGGGTGACCTTCGAGGACCTGCTCGCCGTCGCGGCCGCCTACGGCCGCCAGGGCGTCAACCTGACCGAAGACCTCGATGGCGACGGCATCGTCGGGGACGGCGACCTGGACGTCCTACGGACGCACTACACGTTCACCGACCCCGACGATCCAGAAGCCGACGCCGTGGCCGACCCGAGCGAGAACCCCGAGGACGAGGAGACCGCACCGGTGCCGGGCGACGACGGCCCCGGCGCTGAACCCGACGAGGACCTCGACCTCGACGAACCCGAACCCGAAGCGCCCTGAACGGTCGCGGCGCCGCGTCTCGATCGACGCGGCGCCGTTCCCGGCGAACGCGTCGTTCAGCCCAACGAGACGATGTCGGCCAGCAGCGCCAGGTCGCGCTCGGTGACGCGGTCGCCGGCGTCGTGCGTGATCAGGCGCAAGGTGACGTCGCGGTAGACCCAGGTCGTCTCCGGATGGTGGCCGTGGCGCTCGGCCAGCAGCGCGACCGCGACGAGGAAGCCCACGGCCTGGGCCGGCGATGGGAAACGGCGCTCGCCGAGCAGGGCGCCCGTGGGGTCGAGCGACCAGCCCGGCGCCTCGGCCAGGCCCGCTCGGATCTGCTCGTCGGACGCGATCTGGGCCTCGCTCACCGGACCACCCTCCCTCGCAACGTGCGCTCACGCAAGAACAGCACGGCGACCTCGCCGTCGCCCCGGGCACACACGAGCACGCCGCCCGGCACGCTCTCCACGGCGGTCGTGCTGAACGCACCGACCACCTGTCCGGGCAGCATGACCACCAGCTGCTCGGTGGCGCCCCGACCGCGCGCGCGGTAGCGGCGCAAGGTGAGCTTCAGCGGACCGAGGTCGGCCGTGACGGGCTCGTCGCCGATCGTGTAGGCCGCACCATCGGCCAGCTCCTCGCGTTCGAGCAGCGACGCCAGGTCGCCGGGTTCGGCCGAGACCGCCGTCTGCAGGCGTTGCACCAGACCCAGCACGACGTTGTCCTCGAGCTCGGCGCCGGCGGCCTTGGCCGCGCCGCGCACCAGCCCCTCGAGCGCTGCGCGCCGGTTGGGTGCGCGCTCGGTCACGAGGCTCGCGCGCTGGAGCGCCGCCGACACGAGGTCCTCGGGGGCACCCCCCTCGACACCCGCGACGGCCCCGAGCACGTCGAGCAGGGCAGCGTGCCGCTCGTGCGTGAGGACGTGGCTGGTGACGAGGGCCTCCGCGAGGCGGACGGCCACCGAGCGACCACCGTCGCGCCATCGCACGTGCACGTACTCGCCTTCACGGTCCACCCGGATCTCACCGCGACCCACCCGGACGACCATCTTGTCCTCGAGCGGATGCGCTTCGTCGTCGATGAACAGCGTCCGGCTGTCGCCCGTGCCCATCACCGCGATCGGGTGGCCCCCCAACGTGAACCGGACCGGGCCCACCAGCCGCAGCGTCAACGCTTCGGCGCCGTGCGGCACACGCTCCCACCGGTGCGCGGCCGAGACCGCGAACAGCACGCCGCCGCCCAACCGCGAGGGTGCGGCGCTGCCGCCCACGCGGCTCGGCAAGTGCGGTTCGAGGCGCTCGAACAGCAGCCGGATGACCTCGAGGTTGCGGGCGGTGTCGCGCTGGAACGCCTGACGCTGTTGCCGTTCGTGCGCCAGCGCCTCGCTGAGGCGCGACTCGAGCTCGCCGCGCAAGATCGCTCGCTGGGCCTCGGGCAAGCGCTCCTTGGCGAGCTCCTGGATCGCCAGGCGCAGACCGTCCGTCGAGGGGCCCTTGCGGGGCACGGCCGACAGGCGGCCGGCATAGGGGTCCTGGGCCACGAGCGACGCGAGCTGCCGAATGAAGGACAACGACTGCGCCTCGGCCACCGCGATGCCGGGGTACCGCGACTCCGGCCGGCCCAGGTCCAAGATCACGTCGATGAGCTCACGCCCGACCTCGCCCAGGCTGTCGAGGTCGGAGAGCGAGATGAGCGGATCGTGGCGTTCCGGCATCGGCTCGATGACCTTGAAACCGCGCAACTGGGTGTCTTGGACGGTCCCGCCGCCCGCCGCGAAGCGCTGGAGGTTGCGCAGGGTGGCGTACACGAGACGCGGCGTCAAACGATCGCGCTCGGCGCGCCACGCCGCCGCCAAGCGTGCGATGACGTCGTCGAGGTCCTCGTTGCCCACACGCTCGGCCAGCCGCAGCAACGCGCGCTGCTCCTCTCGTGCTTCGCGCGAGGGCACCGGCGTGGCCGGCAGGTCGGTCTCGAGGAGGACGTCGCCGCCCACCAGGCCGTCGCCCAACGTCAGCGCCGCCAACTCGGCCCGACGGCCCGACCCGCGGGTGGGGATCTCGGCCAACGCGCGCAGGCGCCGCGCCGCCTCCGCGAACCGCTCGCGCTCGGAGGGGTCCAGCGTCGACACCCGCCCCTCGACCGTGCGATGGAGCTCCCACAGGGCGGGGATGCCGCCGAGCAAGGTGCGGCGCGCGGCGAGGGCGTCGATCTTGTACTCGAGCAGTTCGAGGGCGACGCGCTCCAGCGTGAGCATGTTTCGCCAGTCTAGCGGAGGGGTTCGGCGGCGGCGGTGAACTCCTTGGCAATGGAGCGCACTGCCGCCGTCCAGGACGGGCCGCGTGCGATGAACGCCTCTTGACGGGCCATGCCGTCGGGGTCATGATGCCGGGGAGCGTACGGGACGCGCTCGCCACGGGCTGCTGCTTCGCACCTTGGGCGTCTCGGCCCCAGCCAAACCGCTCGCGACCCGTGTTGAGGAGGGAGCATCATGCCCCACATCATCGCTGAACCGTGCATCGGCGTGAAGGACCAGGCGTGCGTCGACGTCTGTCCCGTCGAGTGCATCTACGAAGCCGACGACCAGTTCTACATCCACCCCGAGGAGTGCATCGACTGCGGTGCCTGCGTGCCGGCCTGCCCGGTCCAGGCGATCTTCACCGAAGAGGACACGCCCGAGGAGTGGACCTCGTTCATCCAGAAGAACTACGACCTCTCGGGCGTCTAGACCGAGGGGTTCGACGGGGGACGGGGCGCCGCGACCGTCCCGACGTCCGACGCCAGGCGCTCGAGCACGGTCGTCAAGACGGCCACGGCCCGGTCGAAGTCCTCGAGCGGCAGCCGCTCCTCCGGCGTGTGGTCGAGGTTGGCGTCACCGGGACCGTAGGCGAGCGCCTCGACGTCCCAGACCGGCGCTAGCACGTTCCAGTCGCTCGTGCCGGTCTTGACCTTGACGCTCGGCGCGCCGCCCTCGGCGCGGATCGCCACGCGGAAGGCACGTGCCAGGACGCCGTCGCGCGGTCCCCGGACGGCGACCTCACCGTCGTCGACCTCGAGCCGCACGAGCGGCCCGAGGTCGAGTCCGGCCAGCGCCGAGCGTACGGACGCGGGCGGCCAGGCGGGGGGCAACCGGAACGCGACGTCGGCCACGGCCCGGTCCTCGACACCGTCCGAGGACGACGACATCGCGACGAGCGAGGCCTGGAGCCGATCGAACACGCCCGTCACGTCCGCCCGATCGGCACGCTCCCGCCACCGCTGCAGCGTTCGCCAGGCGTCCACGACGGCTTCGGACGCCGTGGGTTCGTCGCGGGCGGGATGGGCCGTCGACCGCACGGCGCTCAGACGCACCCGCAGACGCCCCTTGTAGCCGAGCGTGACCGCCGACCAACCGCTCGGTTCGCCCACGACGAGCAGGTCGGGGCGCGGGGTGGTGGCGAGCACGTGGTGCGCACCGCGGCTGCTGGCGACCTCCTCCTCCACCGCCCCCACCCAGCGCAGCGTGAGCGCCGCGCGCACCTCGGGTCGCGCGCGAGCGAGCGCCACCGCGAGGGCGACCGCGCTCCCCTTGGCGTCCACGCTGCCGCGTCCGTGGAGGACGCCGCCCTGCACCGTGACCGGCAGATCGCCGGGCACGGTGTCGAGGTGGCCGAGCAGCAGCACGTGTCGTGGCCCCGTACCCGCCACGGCGACGGCGTTGCCGACCTCGTCGAGGGACGCGCCGTCGACGTACGGCGTCAACGCGTCGACGAGCAGACGTGCGACGGCGCCCTCCGCGCCGCTCGGGCTGGGCGTGCGGACCGCGGCTTCGAGCAGCCGACGCGCACCCTCGGCCGTCGTCAGTTCGTACGGCGCGTGCGGACGCGTCACGCAGCCAGCACGCGTCCGAAGATCGCGACCGCCTCGTCGACCTCGTCGGCGGTGATCACGAGCGGCGGCACGAACCGCACCACCGTGGCGCCGGCGTTGATCGTGAGCAGACCCGCGTCGCGCAGGGCGGCGATGACCGGGGCCGCCTTCTCCTTCAGTTCCACGCCCAGCATCAGGCCGAGGCCCCGGACCTCGCGCACCCGAGGGCTCCCCAGCGCCTCGATGCCCGCACGGAAGCGTTCGCCCATCGCGGTGGCGTGCGCCATCAGGCCACGTTCGTCGATCTCTTGGAGCACGGCGCGCCCGGCTGCGGCCGCGAGCGGGTTGCCACCGAAGGTGGTGCCGTGACCGCCCGCCGGCATGGCGCGGGCGACCGCCTCGGTCATCGCGAGGGCGCCGATGGGGACACCGCCCGCCAATCCCTTGGCCAACACGACCAGGTCGGGCACGACGCCGGCGTGCTCGCTGGCGAGGAAGCGGCCGGTCCGCCCGACGCCGCACTGGATCTCGTCGAACCCCAGGAGCGCGCCGTGCCCGTCGGCCAGCTCGCGCGCCCGGCGCAGGTAGGCGGCGCTGGCGGGATGCACCCCACCCTCGCCCTGGACCGGTTCGAGCCAGATCATGGCCGTCTCGTCGCTCACGGCCGCCTCGAGCTCCGCCACGTCGTCGAAACGCACGAAGTCGACGGGCACCGCGAGGGGCTCGAAGGGCTCGCGGTACTTGGCCTCCCACGTCATCGCGAGCGCGCCCAGCGACCGCCCCGCGAAACCGCGCTTGGCGGCGACCACGCGGCGCCGGCCGGTCGCGACCTGCGCCCACTTGAGCGCCGCTTCGTTGACCTCCGTGCCGGAGTTCGCGAGGAACACGCGCGTGAGCCCCTCGGGCAGGTGGGCGACGAGGGCTTCGAGGAAGTCGGTGCGGACGTCGTTGGCGAGGTTCTGCGGGCAGACGATCAGCGTCCGCGCCTGCGCGGCGATCGCCTCGGCCAGCCGGGCGTTCGCGTGCCCCACGCTCGCGACCGCGATCCCCGCCATGCCGTCGAGGTAACGCCGGCCGTCGGCGTCCCACAACCGGGCGCCCTCGCCGCGCACGAAGGCGATGTCGGGCGACCAGAGACCGGCGTTGTGCCGGGCGTCGCGTGCGAGGAGGGACGGGGTCGCGCGGGTGTCGGTGCTGGTCACGGCTGGGCTCCTTGAGGGGGGTTCGGGGGACGGGCGAGCGCCGTCAAGCCACCACGGTACCGCGGCCGGCGAGCGCGTTCGTGATCGGCTGCGGTCCACGCGCGTCCCCGAGCACCACGCGGCCGACCCCCCCGGCGACGGCCTCGCCGGCGCCGAGCACCTTCTTCTTCATCCGCCCCTGCGCCAGGTCGATGTACCGGTCGACGTCGGCGGCCGGGACGTGCTCGACGAGCGAGTCCGGGTCGGGGAAGCGGGCCAGCAGGCCGGGGACGTTCGAGAGGAGCAGGAGCGCTTCGGCGCCCAGCGCAACCGCGACGGCGGCGGCGGCCCGGTCGCCGTCGACGTTGATCGCCACGCCCTCCTCGGACGCACCGGGCGGCGTCAGCACGGGGAGGTAGCCGCCGTCCAGGAGCAGGCGCAGCAGGTGCACGTTGACCCGGTCGACGGTGCCGGTGTGGTCGCCCCGCAGGACCACCGTGCGGTCGCCCTCGACGCTGCGGACGGTGCGCTTGTGGCGGCCCTCGAACAGCCGGCCGTCGAGCCCGGAGAGCCCCACGGCCGGAGCCCCGCGCACCTGCAGGCGTTCGACGATGCCCTTGTTCACCTTGCCGGCATAGACCATCTCGAACACCTCGAGCGTGGCCCGATCGGTGTAGCGACTGACGTGACCGCTGGGGCTGGTGACGAACCGAGGCGGGTGCCCGAGCGCCTCGGCGATCCGGTTCGTCTCGCTGCTGCCGCCGTGCACCAGCACCAAGCGGCGACCCTCTTGCCAGAGCGCGGCGACGTCATCGGCCACGGCGTCCAGGTCGATACCCTCGGCCCCGCCGACCTTGACGACGATCACGCGCCCACCCCGCGCCCCGAAGGCGGGCTGCTTTCGGCGCCGCCCGCGGCGGCCGCACGTCGCGCCGCGGCGAACCAGGCCGCCCGGGTCCCCCGATCGAGCCCGCGCGGCAACGCCACGCGGCGCACGTCGAGGTACCCGAGGAAGCGGGCCAGCCCCGCCTCGACGGCCGTCAGGACGTCGGCCGAGGGCCCTTCGAGGGCGTCCTCCCACCACCATCCGTGCACGCGCAGGCGACCTCCCGCACCGTCGTCCTCGCGGCGCGCATCGAAGCGAGCGACGAAACGGTCGCCCACCACGACCGGGACCACGTAGTACCCCCAGCGCCGCTGGCTGGCGGGTTTGTAGACCTCCCACACGTACTCGAAGTCGAAGAGGCCCGCCAGCCCACGACGGTCCCACAGGAGCGCGTCGAGCGGCGCCAATACGCGCGCCACGTCCCGGTCGACGTCGGCGGACGTGTCGGCGAGACCCGGCGGCGCCACGTAGGCGACGCCCTCGACGTCCCACGCCTCGAGCCGGCCGTCGGCCACGGCCTCCGCGATCGCCCGCCGGCGCCCCTCCGCGTCGACCGGCAGCGTCCACGTCACCGCGTCCGCGGCGGGCCTCAGCGCGCCCGCCGCCTGGACCCGCCGGACGACCAACCGTGCGAGCGCCTCACGGTCGTTCAAGGCCGGTGCCAGCCGCGCCGCGGCCGGCAGGCCGCGTTCGGCCAGGTCGTAGACGTGACGCCCGGCCTCGCGCCCCACCGTCACCACCCGGCCAGTGTCCCACAACGCGCGCAGCACGTGCTTCACGAGGCGAGGACCGTACCAACTGCCGCGCAGCGCCTCGCGCGGGGCGTCGTCGAAACCGAGCGCCGAGGTCGGGCCGCCGGCCTCCAGCGCGCCGAGGGTCGCCTTCACGGCGTCGGCGTGCTCGTCGAGGAACGGCCCCCAGCGCTCCGCGAAGCGTTCGAAGAAGAGGCGCCGCGCCGGCCAATCCTCGGCCAGGGTGAGGCACGCCTGCTTGTCCCACGCGTCGAGCCAGCGGCGGTCGCGGTAGGCGGGCGCGTGCCAACCGTCCACGCGGTAGCCGTCGACACGCGCCTGCAACACCAGGTCGTGGTTGCGGCCGAGCGGCGCGAGCGGGTCGACCTGCACGGTGCCGAGGCGCTCGACCACCTCGTCGAGCGGACCGATCCGCAGGTGATGGGCCACGAGCGCGCGCCGCGCCTCGAAGCGCGACAGCGCCAGCGGTCTCACGGATGCAGACCCGGGAAACCGAGACCCGCGGTCTCGTCCCAGCCGCGCGCGACGTTCAGCGCCTGGAGGGCGTGACCCGCCGTCCCCTTGACGAGGTTGTCGAGGGCCGCCATCATCACGAGCCGCCCGGTGTCACGGTCGAGCGCGAAGCCGACGTCGCACCAGTTGGTGCCGTCGAGGATCTTCGGATCCGGGACCCGATGGATGCCCTTGCGCGCCGACACGAGACGGACGAAAGGCTCGTCGCGGTAAGCCTCGTCGAGCGCCGCCTGCACGTCGCGCTCGCTGCTGCCGTCGTGCAGCCAGGCGTGCGCCGTCACTTGGATGCCGCGCACGCGCTCCACGGCGGTGGCCGTGAGGTGCGGCTCGAGGCCGGGGAACGCCTGGCGTACCTCGGCGGTGTGCCGATGGCCCACCGGCGCGTACGTGCGCACCACCCCCGCGCGCTCGGGATGATGACTCGCGGGCGCCGCCTGGTTCCCCGCCGCCGACGAGCCGACCTTCGCCTCGACGATGACCTCGCGCCGCGCCAGTACCCCGCCCAGGACGAGCGGCAGCAGCGCCAGGACGGTGGCGGTGGCGATGCAGCCGCAACCGGCCAAATGGCGGGCACCGGGCAGGGCGGGGGTCGCCCGCGTCCGATCCAACTCCGGGTTGGCGTAGACGAAACCGTCCAGCAGCTCGGGACGCGGGTGGGGCGCGCCGTAGGTGCGGGCGTAGGCGTCGGCGTCGCGCAACCGGAAGTCGGCGGCCAGGTCGACGAGGGTCTCGGCCCGCTCGGCCAACGTGTCGACCTGCCCCCCCAGCATGCCGTGCGGCAGGGCCGAGACGACCACGTCGGCGGCCTCGAGGTCGGCCAGGGGCCGGAAGCGCAGGCGGCTCACCGACCGCAGGTTGGGGTGCACCAGCGCCACCGGCAGGCCGGCATGGCGCTCGCTCGTGACCTGCGTGACCTCGAGGTGCGGATGACCCAGGGCGAGCCGCAGGAACTCGCCGCCGGCGTAGCCGCTGGCACCCACGATCGCGACGGTCAGGCGCTCCGACATCGGCTCAACCTACCGTGGGCGCTTCCGCCGTGGCGGAAGTGCACACCGTCGCCGCGAGCGCGGCGACGTGATCGACCACCAAGCCGGGCAGGTCGACCCCCGTGGTGTCGATCGAGTTCCGGAACTCCATGGTGTGGTTCACCTCGAGCACGACCAGGCCGTCCTCGGCTTCGGCCAGGTCGACGGCGAGGATGCCACCGCCGACGGCCTCGGCCGCCCGGAGCGTCAGGTCCGCCAGGTCGGCGGTGACCGGACACACCGACGCGCTGCCACCCCGCGCGGTGTTGGTGATCCAGTGCTCGCCGCTGCGGTAGATGGCGGCGACGACGCGATCACCGATCACGAAGGCGCGCAGGTCGCGACCCGGCTTCGGGACGTACGCCTGGACGTAGAAGACCTGGTGGGACGGGCCGCCGAGGACCTGCTTGTGCTCGAGGACGGCGGCGACCGCGTCGGCGTCCGACAGGCGACTCACCAGCCGACCCCACGACCCGACGACGGGTTTGAGGACCACCGGGTAGCCGATCGCGGCGCACGCGGCCAGCGTCTCCTCGACCCCGAAGGTGACCATCGTGCGGGGTGTCGGGACGCCGGCCGCGGCGAGGCGCGCGCTGGTGGCGAGCTTGTCGCTGCACGTCTCCGCCACCGCCGACGGGTTCACGACCCGAGCGCCCGACGCTTCGTACAGCCGCGACACCGCGAGTCCGCGTGTCTGCGACACGCACCGCTGCAAGACGACGTCGAAGGGCCGTGGGGGCGTGGTGCCGAGGTCGAACGTCTGCTGTGGGGCGAACACCCGCTCGACGGCGACGCCGCGGCGCTCGAACGCGTCGAACAGCAGGCGCTCCTCGGGACGCAGCCGGTCGTACACGACGGCGATCCGTGGTGGGTCCGTCGTGGCGACCGGAGCGGCGATCACTCGCCCCAGTCCTCGGCCTCCTCGGGCGCGACCTCGAAGCGGAGCGGTGCGAGGGCGACGACTTCGAGCTCGACCCCGTCGTCGGTCACCACGAGTTCTCCGAGAGCGAGGATGGCCGGGTCGACGTCGAGGGCACCGTAGGGGGTGGCGATCAGGGTGGCGGGCATGGGGGCCTCCAGGGCAGGGGTTTCGTTTCGTAAGCGACCACCCGTGTTCGACGAACTCGGGTGAGCGCAACCTGGGCATCCTAGAGGTCCGGAAGGCGCCCTGTCAAGCCGTCGCGAACAGCGGTTTCACACGTTCAGATCGCGTTTCTCGCCGTATCGTCGGCCCACCTAAGGGTCATGCGTCGATCGCACAACGGGCCCGTAGGGCGACGGTCGGCGCCGCCGTGCGGTTACGATTCGAAGGTGGCCCTCCGGCGAGGGTACGGTTCAGCGTCCGACGAGCGCCAACGCCAACGGTGGCTCGCGGCGGGGGTCGAGCCCCAGGTGACCGGCCAACACGTCGTCGAAGAAGTCGCCCAGGAGCTCGATCGTGAGGCCCACCGCCTCGGCCGCCCACGCCAACGCCTGCGCGGCCGCCCCCGCCTCGAACGACAGGTGGCGCACCGCCCGGCCGCGCGCTTCGGGCAAGCGTTCCAGGACGCCGGTCCAGATCACCACGGCGGCCACCCCTTCGAGCACGTCGGCGGGCGGCACCGACCGTCCTCCGCCCGCGGCCCGTGGCACCTCCTCGAGCGCGGCGCGGAGGCCGGCGTCGGGCGCGCGGTCGTCGAGCTGCTCGAGCGCGTGTTCGCGCGGCGCGTGATGGTAGACGCCGACCGAGAGGCCGACCACCGAGCGCACCAGGACGTAGGTCTCGAGCGCCGACCGCTGCCCCGAGCGCACCCGCCTCGGACCCGGCGCGCCGTCGGTGCCCGCCGCCGCCCAGAGGAGCTGTGCGAGCTCCTCGCTGCGCAGCTGGCCACCCTCGATGGGACCCCCGGCCGCGCGACCCAGCAGGTCCCAGGTGGGGGGGCCGCCGCGACGCTGCGGCGCCGGCAGCGTGACGACCTCGCGCGGGTTGGCGTAGACCTTCAACCGCGCCGTCGGCGCGGTCCCACTCGGCACGATCTCGCCGGGTCGGAGTTTGGTGAGGTCCAGGACCGTGGCGCTGGTGGGGCGTGCTCGCGGAGCCATCGGGACCGTCACGCTAGCACGGTGCCACCGGGCCGCACGGCGCACCGAGACGGTAGGCTCGCCCCATGCGCGACGCGTTGCGGCGATGGTTCGAGCGGGAAGCACGACCGCTGCCATGGCGCGACGGACGACTCGACGCCTACCGGTGCCTGGTGGTGGAAACGATGTCGCAACAGACGCGCGTCGCCACCGTCGCCGAACGCCTCCCCGGCTTCCTGGCACGCTTCCCCGACCTGGCCACGTTGGCGGCCGCGCCGCTCGACGACGTGCTCGCGGCGTGGGCGGGGCTCGGCTACTACCGTCGCGCACGGGCCCTGCATGCGCTCGCGCGGCAGGTGATGGACGAACTGGGCGGCGTCCTCCCGGGGACGCCGGCAGGTCTGTCGGCGTTGCCGGGCATCGGCCCGTACACCGCCGCGGCGGTCGCCGCCCAGGCGTTCGGGGTCCCCGGGATCGCCGTCGACGGCAACGTGCGTCGTGTGGGTGCCCGCGTCCTCGCCGAGGCCGACCCTACGGCCGCGCGGGTGGGGGCCGCCCTCGGCGAACTGCTGCTGCGGCCCCCGCCGACGGCCGACCTTCGCGACGGGTCGCTCGGCCCGGCCGACGACGCCTTCGTCACCGAAGCGCTCGTCGAGCTGGGTGCCACGGTCTGCACACCGCGCGCGCCCGACTGTGGGCGCTGTCCCCTACGGCCCGCCTGCCGCGCCGCCCGCACGCCGGACCCGGCCCGCTTCCCTGCCCCCAGACGCCGGACCGCCCCACGCGCGTGGCCCCTCCACGGCTGGCTCGTACGACGCGGCCATCCGGAGGCCGGCCGCCCACCGCTGGTGGCGCTCGAGCGACGCCCCGAGATGGGCCCCTGGGGCGGTCTGCACGGTCTCCCCTGGCGCGACGCCCCACCCGAGGGCGGGCGGCTGCTCGGTTCCTTCACCCACGCGCTCACCCACCGGCGGGTCGAAGCGAGCGTGTGGGCGACCCCCGCCGCGCCGCCCGGCGCGGTGCTGCGCTGGGTCTCGGCCCACGACCTCGGCGGCTTGGGCGTCGCGGAGGTCGATCGGCGGGCGCTCGGCCTGGCGCCGACGACCGAGGACGTACCAGGGACCACCGCGTAGACTCGATCGTGGACCTGCGCGTGCGCTTCGCCGAGACCGACCAGATGGGCGTCGCCCACCACGCCGCCTACGTCGTGTGGCTCGAGGCGGCGCGGGTCGAGTGGCTGCGGGGGCACGGGCTGAGCTACCGCGACCTCGAGGCCGAGGGCGTGTCGCTGGCCGTCACGGCCGTCGAGGTCGCCTACCGCTCGGCCGCGCGCTTCGACGACCTGCTGCGGATCGACGTCGTCCTCGAAGAGGTCAAGACGCGCCGCCTGCGCTTCGCCTACCGCCTCCTCCAGTCCGACGACGCGCGGTTGGTGGCGACCGCCCACACGGTCCACGTGCCCACCGACGCTTCGGGCGCCGCCATCCGATTACCGGCGCGCTGGCTCGCGGCGGTCGAAGCGCTCCTGCCGCCCCCGACGCCCAGCCTGTCCTGACCCCGCTGGCGGGCGTCGGGCACGGCCCCACGGCGTGCTAGGCTCCAACCCAACTCCGGCCTCCGGGCCCGACACGCCCGTCGTCGCCCGACGTGCCCGTAGTCGGCAACCGCCGTGCCGCCGCCGTCCGAACGCCCCGAAAGGCCCCCATGACCCTGACCACGTCGCACCCGACCGAGACCCGTCATCCCAAGATCCTGCGCGAAGCGCTCACGTTCGACGACGTCCTGCTCGTCCCGCGACGGTCGGCCGTGCTCCCCGCCGACGTCGACGTGGTCGGCCGCTTCTCGCGTGGCGTCACCCTCCGCCTGCCGCTCGTGTCGGCGGCGATGGACACGGTCACCGAGACCCAGATGGCGGTCGCGATGGCGCGCTTGGGCGGCATCGGCGTGATCCACAAGAAGGTGTCCGTCGAGGTCCAGGCCGAGATGGTGCGCAAGGTCAAGCGCTCCGAGTCGGGCATGATCGTCGACCCGATCACGCTGCCGCCCACCGCGACGATCGGCGACGCCGAGCACCTCATGTCCGAGTACCGCATCTCGGGCGTCCCCATCGTGGGGCCCGACGGCAAGCTGCTCGGCATCCTCACGAACCGCGACCTGCGCTTCGAGGACGACATGTCGCGCGGCGTGGCCGAGCTCATGACGAAGGACGACCTCATCACCGTGCCCACCGGCACCACGCTCGAGCAGGCGCGCGACATCCTGCGCGGTACCAAGGTGGAGAAGCTGCTCGTCGTCGACGACGCCTTCCGACTCACGGGTCTGATCACGATCAAGGACATCACCAAGAAGCTGGCCTACCCGAACGCCGCCAAGGACGAGCTGGGCCGCTTGCGCGTGGCAGCCGCGGTGGGCGTGAGCCGGGACCTGGAGGCGCGCGCGACGGCGTTGGTCGAAGCGGGCGTCGACGCGCTCGTGCTCGACAGCGCGCACGGCCACAGCCAGGGCATCCTGGACGCGCTCGCGCTGCTCAAGGGTCGCTTCGACGTCGACGTGATCGCCGGCAACGTCGCGACCGCGGACGCGGCGCGCGACCTCGTCGAGCTCGGCGCCGACGCCGTCAAGGTCGGGATCGGCCCGGGTTCGATCTGCACCACGCGCGTCGTCACCGGCGTCGGGATGCCGCAGCTCTCGGCGATCCTCGAGGTCGCCGACGTGACCCGCGGCGCCGACGTCCCGCTCATCGCCGACGGCGGCGTCAAGCAGACGGGCGACGTCGCCAAGGCGATCGCCGCCGGCGCCGACACGGTGATGGTCGGCTCGATGCTCGCAGGCACCACCGAGGCGCCGGGCGAGGACCTGCTCCGCGACGGCCGTCGCTACAAGGCCTACCGCGGCATGGGCAGCATGGGGGCGATGGCGGGCGGTTCCGGCGACCGCTACTTCCAGGAGAACGCCAAGAAGCTGGTGCCCGAGGGCATCGAAGGCATGGTGGCCTACAAGGGTCCCGTGGAGGACGTCGTCTTCCAGATGGTGGGGGGGCTGCGCAGCGCCATGGGCTACTGCGGCACCGCCACGCTCACCGAACTGCAGCGAGACGCCCGCTTCGTGACGATCACGCAGGCCAGCCTCATCGAGGGCCACCCGCACGACGTCACGATCGTCCAGGACGCCCCCAACTACGTACGTCGCTGAAGCTGGTCCTCAGAACTCGAGCGCCTGGTCGCCGGTCGGCGCCAAGCTCAGGAAGGCGTCTCGGACGGGCGCGACACCGAGCGTGAGGAAGAAGCTGAACGGGCTGAGGACGCGTTCTTGCAGCCCGCCGTTCGGCCGCAGGTGCGCCTCGAGCCGCGCGAACTGCCGCCTCAGCTCGTCGTCCTGACGCGCCAACGCGTGCGCCGTCTTGTCCCGCAGCGTGAGCACCGTCCGCTCCAGGTGGTGGCGACCGTTCGCCACGGAACGGCGGAGCGTCGGATCGATGCCGTCGACCCGGTCGAGCAGGACCGCGGCCTCGCGCTCGATGAGCGACAGAGCGCCGGCGAACGCGTCCGCGTGGCCGTGACGCTGCAGGGCGAGTTCGCACAACACGCCTTGCGGGTCGCGCTGCACCGTGCGCCAATCGAGCCCGAAGCGCTCGCAGATGCGCCGCACCGGCGGCTGGAGAACGGTGGCCGAGGCGCGCGGCCACGCCAGCGGCATCGGCACGTCGTGCAGGTCGTACACCCCTCGGAGCTGGGCGAGGTAGCGCAGCTCGCCGGGACCGACCACGAACGCCGCGGTCGGCAGGATGGCGTCCTGGGCGACGGGGCGTAAGCCGGCGGCCGGCGTCACGGCGGTGGGGTCCTCGTCGAGCAGGGCGTGGAGGTCGGCGACGGTGACGGCCGACGTGCCCACCCGCAAGCCGTCCGCTTCGACCCGCAACAGCTCGCGCGGCCCGCCATCCCGTTCCACGAACAGGTTGGTGGCGCCCTCCGCCCGACCCAGCTGCGGCGCCCAACCGAGGTCCTCGAGCCGATGGCCCGCTTCGCGCACGCGTCCGGCGGACGCCTCGGGCCGCTCGAGCTCGCGGTCGAGCATCGGGCGCCACAGACGCGCCACGTCGGGGTCGAGCGGATCGAGCAGCACGAGCCCTTGGTCGCCCAGCAGCGCGGTCATGAGGCGTGCGAACACGTCGCTCCAACGCGGTCGCTCGGTCCCGGGCACCGCGGCCGCCGCCTCGAACCAGCGCGCGACGTCGTCGACGTGCGGGCCGCCGTGTCCGTCCCCGAAGTCGATCGCACGGAGCTGCGCGATCGTCGTCTCGAACCAGGCCGGGTCGACGTCGGCGCGACCCACCGCTGGACCGATGGGCAGCGGGAGCCGCAACTGATGCAGATGCTCGTCGCGGCCCAACACCCAGGCGTGATCGATCTCGGCCACGTCGTGGTCTTGCGTCGCCATCCAGAACACCGGCACCACGGGTCGCTCCTCGCGGTCGAGCTGGGCCGCCAGCCGGACGGCGGTGACGGCCTTCGAGAGCGTGTAGGTCGGGCCCAGGAGCCAGCCCACCTGCTGCCCGGTGACCACGACGCGCGCCTCCGGGTGGGCCAAGCGGTCCAGCGACCGTGCCTGGGCCGGCCGCAACCCCCACCGCGCGTGCCCGGCGCGCAGGCGCGCCGCGAGGCGCGGCCGATCGATGTCGTGGGCCACGGCCAGGCCGCCGGCGAGGTCGCCCGCGGGCAACGCGAACGCCTCGGCGAGCTGACCGTCTCGGTAGGCGTCCATGAAGGAACGCTGCGCGGTGGACGGGGTCGTAGGCACGCGCCAATGTATCGCCCTGGACGCCGGTCGCGCGTCGCATGCGCGGCCGCACCCCGGCGCCGGACGCGTGCGGGGGACGCGTGGTAGCGTCGGCGGTCCCGATGACGGCCCACTCCGTTCCCGATCCCCTGGCGCTGCCGCGACCGCGGCGGGTGCTGGGCCATGGCGTCCACCCCGTCGACCTCCAGGCGGCGACCGCGTGGGTCGTGGAGGCGGCGCGGCGAGCGACGGCCGCGCGTTTGGTCGTGACGCTCAACCCGGAGCTCGTCGTCCGCGCACACGACGACGCCGCCCTGGCGACCGCGCTGCGCCGCGCGGACCTGGTCGTGGCCGACGGGGTCGGTCTGGTCTGGGCGGCGCGTCGCCGCGGGATCGTGTTGCCCGGGCGTGTGCCCGGTGTCGACCTGGCCTTCGCCGCACTGGCCGCGGCCCCCGACCTGCGTGTCTACCTCCTGGGCGGACGGCCCGGCGTGGCCGAAGCCGCCGGTCGGATCGCCCACGCGCGGTGGGGCACGGACGTCGTGGGTGCCCGCGACGGCTACTTCGATGCGGCCCGGGACGGGGCGTCGGTGGCGGCCGAGGTGGGCGCCAGCGGCGCGCAGCTCGTGCTCGCCGGCCTGGGCGAAGGGCAAGAGCGCTTCCTCGACGCGCATCGCGGCGCCCTCGGACCGGCCGTGCTCATCGGCGTCGGCGGGACGCTGGACGTCCTGGCGGGCACGGCGCGTCGCACGCCGGCGTGGACGCGCCGGCTGGGGGTCGAGTGGGCCTGGCGCGTGGGATCGGACCCCGCCCGCTGGCACCGCGCGCCGCGGTTGTGGCGCTTCGCCCGACTGGCGCTCACGGCCGACGAGCCGTCCGACGACGCCCCTCGATCCTCGCGCTGACCGAACCTTCCTTCGGGGCGAGCGCTACACGCGCGCCAGGGCGGCGCGGGCCAAGGCCGCGCGCGCCTCGCCGGTCTCCTCGAGACCCCCCTCGTGCGCGTCGTCGCCCGGGTGCCCCGCCGGGTACCGACCGTTGAAGCAAGCCAGGCACGTCCGGCCGATCGCGATGGCCTGCGTCAGCCCCGCTTCCGAGATGAAGGCCAACGAATCGGCGCCGATCCGGGCACGGATCTGCTCGACGCTCATCGACGCGGCGGCCAGCTCCTGGCGCGCCGCGGTGTCGATTCCGTAGTAACAGGGGTACTCGATGGGTGGGCTCGACACGCGGAAGTGCACCTCGCGCGCCCCGGCCTCGCGCAGGAGCGCCACGATGCGACCCGACGTCGTGCCGCGCACGATGGAGTCGTCGACCAGCACCACCCGTTTGCCGCGAACCGCGCCGGTGGGCGCGAGCTTGAGCCGCACCTTCTGGTCGCGCAGCCGCGGGTTGGGCGCGATGAAGCTGCGGCCGGCGTACGGCGACTTCTGCAACCCCAGGTCGAACGGGATGCCCGACGCCCGGGCGTAGCCGACCGCCGCGGCCAGCCCCGATTCGGGCACGCCGACGACGACGTCGGCGCTGGCCGGCGCCTCGCGCGCCAACGTCTCGCCCATCCGGATCCGGGCCGCGTGGACGTCGGCACCGTCGAGCGCCCCGTCACCGCGGGCGAAGTAGATCCACTCGAACGCGCACGGGGTGGGCACGGGCTCCAGGACCTGCCGTGCGTGCAGACCGTCGTCGTCGGCCACGACCAACTCACCGGGCCGCACGTCGCGCACGAACCGGGCGCCCATCAACGCGAGCGCCGCCGGCTCGCTGGCGAACACGTGCCCGCGACCCCCGTCGAGCTCACCGATCACGAGCGGACGCACGCCGTGCCTGTCGCGCAAGCCGATGGCCTGGCGGCGATCCATGAGCACCACCGAGAAGCCGCCCTCGAGCTCCCCCATGACGCGCGCCGTGGCGTCCTCGAGCGACAGCTCGGCGTAGCGGGCCACCAGGTTGATCATCACCTCGGAGTCGTTCGTGGTCTGGAACACGGCGCCATCGGCCAGCATGGCGTCGCGGATGACCCGTGCGTTGGTGAAGTTGCCGTTGTGGGCCAGCGCCAGCAGACCCTTGTTCGAACGCACCGTCAGCGGCTGGGCGTTGAAGCGCAACGACGCGCCGGTGGTGGAGTAGCGCGTGTGCCCGATGCCGGTCGCCGCCCCCTCGAACCGCAAGGCGTCGAGGCGGGTCTCGTCGAACACCTCGGTGACCAGACCCATGTCCTTCTCGATGCGGATCTGGTCCGGGCTGGCCACGCAGATGCCGCACGACTCCTGGCCGCGGTGCTGCAACGCGAACAGCCCCACCTGGAGCAACCCGGCCGGGTCCAGCCCCAACGCGTCGGGGCGCAGGTGCAGACCCACGACGCCGCACTCCTCGTGCGGGTGGTCGTCGTCGTATTGGGAGCCGGCGCGCGGGCTCACGCCAGCGCCTCGGCGAGCGTGCCCTCGTACGCTGCGCGCGCGACCGCCACACCGAGCTCGACGACGCCGTCCGGCAGCCGCACGCGGACGGTGTCGCCACCCACCCGCCCGAGCCTGTGGGCGGGAAGACCCCGCTCGGCCGCCGACCGTTCGAGTACCGGCCAGACGTCCTCGGGCACGGCGACGACGGCCAGGTGCGCCGCCTCGCCGAACAGCGCGACGTCGGCGCGCGGCGCCCAGCCGTCGGGCAGCGCGACGTCGCATCCGCGTCCGCCGGCGAGCGCCATCTCCGCCAGCGCGACGGCGAGCCCGCCGTCGCCGACGTCGTGCGCCGTCGTCACGAGACCCCCCTGGACCCAGGTCGCCAGGGCGGTCACCAAGCGGTCGGCGGCGGCCAGGTCGAGTGTCGGCGGTTCGCCCGCCTCGAGGCCGTGCCACGTCGACAGGTACGTGCTCGCACCCAACGAGGGCGACCCGGCGCCGACGAGCACGAGGACGTCGCCGTCGCGCTCCAGCGCCAGTGTCGCGCGCCGCGTCACGTCCGGCAGCACGCCCACCATGCCCACCGTGGGCGTGGGCAGCACGGCGCGCACCCGACCGTCGCCGCCGCGGTACTGGTTGTAGAGGCTCACGTTGCCACCCGTGACGGGCGTCCGGAGCGCCAAGCAGGCCTCGCGCAACCCTTCGACCGCTTCCTGCATCTGGTAGTAGACCTCGGGCACGGTCGGGTTGCCGAAGTTGAGGTTGTCGGTGACGCCCAGCGGCGTGGCGCCGACGGCCGCGAGGTTGCGGGCGGCTTCGACCACGGCGAGGGCGGCCCCATGACGCGGCGACAGGTAGACGTAGCGCGCGTTGCAATCGACGGTGGCGGCGACGCCACGGCCGCTGCCCTTGATCCTCAGCACCGCCGCGTCGGCGGCGCCGGGCACGACCACGGTGTTGGTCATGACCTGATGGTCGTAGCGTTCGAAGACGGCGCGCTTCGAAGCGATCGAAGGATCGGCGAGCAGCGCGAGCCATACGGCGCTCAGGTCGTCGGGCACCGGGACGCCGGCCAGGTCGCGACCGCGGGCGGCGCTCACCGCCGGGTCCTCGCGCCCCTCACGGACGTACGTCGGCGCCCGGTTGAGGCCCTCGACGGGCATGTCGCCCACCAGACGGTCGCCGTCGAACACGCGCAGGCGGCCGTGGTCGCGCACGACGCCGACGGCGACGGCGTCGAGCTCCCAACGTTCGAGCAGGGCGATCAGCTCTGGCTCTCGACCGGGGACGGCCGTCAGCACCATGCGCTCCTGCGACTCGGAGAGCATGACCTCGAGCGGTGTCATGCCGCGCTCGCGCCGCGGCACCAACGCCACGTCGAGGTCGACGCCCAAACCCGGCCCGGTGCGCCATCTCGGCCACGCTGGAGGTCAGGCCGGCCGCCCCCATGTCCTGGACGCCGTCGACGAGGCCCGCGTCGATCGCCTCGAGGCAGGCCTCCAACAAGAGCTTCTCCACGAACGGGTCCCCCACCTGGACGGCCGGCCGGTCGGCGTCGGACGCGTGGCTCAGATCGGCCGAGGCGAACACCGCCCCGCCCAGACCGTCTCGCCCCGTCTTGGAGCCCACGTACAGCAACACGTGGCCCACCGAGCCCGCCGTCGCCGATTGCAAATCCTCGTGACGCAGCAGACCCAAGGCCATGACGTTCACGAGCGGGTTCTCCTCGTAGCTCGGATGGAAACCGATCTCACCGCCCACCGTCGGCACCCCGATGGCGTTGCCGTACTGCGCGATGCCCTCGACGACGCCATGCAACAGGTACCGCGTGCGCTCGTTCGCCAGGTCGCCGAACCGGAGCGCGTCGAGGACGGCGATCGGACGGGCGCCCATGGCGAAGATGTCGCGGAGGATGCCGCCCACCCCGGTGGCCGCTCCCTGGACGGGTTCGACGGCGCTCGGGTGGTTGTGCGACTCCATCTTGAAGGCCAGGCCCCAACCGTCGCCGACGTCGACGACGCCGGCGTTCTCGCCCGGGCCTTGCAGCACCTGTGGTCCCTCGGTGGGCAGACGACGCAGCAGCGGTCGCGAGTTCTTGTAGCCGCAGTGCTCGCTCCACAGCGCGCCGAACATGGCCGCCTCGAGCGCCACCGGAGCGCGACCCAGGTGCGCCTCGACGGCGCCGAACTCGGCCGCGTCGAGCCCGAACGTGGCGGCCTGAGCGACCGAGACGGTCTCGCCGCTCGGGGGTGCGTCGAGGACGTCACGGGCCGTCACGCCGCCACCCCCGCGGCGCGGGCGAAGGCCCGGAGCAGCGGCATCCCGTCGACGCCGCCCAACAGTCCTTCGGCCGCGCGTTCCGGATGCGGCATCAGGCCCAGCACGTTGCCCGCCGCGTTCAGGACGCCGGCGACGTCGCGCTCGGACCCGTTGGGGTTGCCCTCGGGCGCCTCGACCGGAAGGTACCGCAGCGCGATCCGGTCGGCAGCCTCGAGCTCGTCGAGGGTCGCGGCGTCGGCGACGTACCGACCGTCGTGGTGCGCCACCGGCAACCGCAGCAGCTCGCCGCGGCGGAGCCCGGCGAGCAGGGGCAGGTCGTCGCGCTCGACCCGGACCGTCACCGTCTTGCACACGAACGCCAAGCCGGCGTTGCGGGCGAGCGCCCCGGGCAGCAGCCCCGTCTCGGTCAGGACCTGGAAGCCGTTGCACACCCCGAGCACGGGGCCGCCGCGGTCGGCGAACGTGCGCACCGCCGCCATCACCGGGCTCTGGGCCGCGAGCGCGCCCGAACGAAGGTAATCGCCGTAGCTGAAGCCGCCCGGCACCAACACGCCGCGCACGCCGGAGAGGTCGGTCTCGGTGTGCCACACGAACCGAACCGAGGCGCCGGCGGCGCGCTCGAGCGCGTATCGAGCGTCGTCATCGCAGTTCGAACCGGGGAAACGCACGACGGCCAGGTCGGCAGCGGCGTTCGCGGAGGGGGTCAAGGACACGGTCGGGCCGGCGGGATGGGGAGCGTCATGGGTCGGGTCGTGCCTCTCCCCCGGCGAGGGCCGGGACGCGGGGTGCCGAGAACGCGAGGCGAGGCGCTCCAGACGCCGGGCGCCGGTGCACGGGCGCCCGATGAGGGGACCGCGGTGCGACTCGGCCCCGGGTGGGGCGACGTGACAGCCTAGCACCCGAGCGACGGGGGGCCGGAGGAAGGCGGCGACGTGCCCCCGCACCGCGCGCGCTCCGCACCCTGACCCTGATATAGTGGCGAGCCGTGCCGCCCGAAGGGCGGCCGTCGCGACGTGCCGGGATGGCGGAACGGTAGACGCAGTCGACTCAAAATCGACCGGGGCAACCCGTGCGGGTTCGAATCCCGCTCTCGGCACCACCTCGATCTCGACCCACCCTCCCGCGCCCCCTGGCGCGCGCGCAAGGAGCCCCCATGTTCTGGCTCGTCCTGATCCCCTTCCTCATCCTCTCGGCCGTTCTCACGCTCGTCGTCCTCATGCAGGAACCGAAGCAGTCGGGGCTCGGCGACGGTCTCACCGGCGGCGGTGGGGGCGGGGTCGATTTCGGCACCCGCGGTGGCACCGCCGGTGGCCTCCAACGCGTCACCATCTACGTCGGCATCCTCTGGGGCGCCTTCGCGCTCCTCTTGCAGGTCGTCCCGCGCTGACCCACGGGCCTTCGGCCGGCATGAAGGTTCCGTGAACGGCGCCTTCGGCGGTTTGGCTCCACCCGACACCGTGCAGAACGCAACTCGAGCCTCACGCCCGCTCCCTCGGCGTGGGGCTCGGCGTCGTGCCAGCGGCGTGACGCTCGTCATGGACACGGGCATCGCGTCCGACACGCCGTTCCTCGGCCTCCCGACGCCACGTGTGATTGCGCCGCCCGTCGCTGCGCGGTAGCCTGACGCGTGCACGGTACGACCCGAGTTCCGAACGCCCGCGCGCCGCGCGGTTCGGTCTCGGCCACGACGCCGAGGACCTCGGCGATCTCTTGGGAGGTAGCATGCATCGCATCTTCATGAGCCTGGCCGCGGTCGCCATCGTCTCGATGGCGTTCGCGCAACCGTTCGTCTGGCCCAACGCCTGGACGACCGCCGAGCCCGGCGAAGCCGTCATGGGCGGCACCTTGCGCGACTACTCGATCTCCGATCCCCGCACGTTCAACCCGATCGTCTCGGCCGAGCAGAACGCGATGATCGACACCGCCGACCCTTCTCGGCGCTGCGCCTCCTGACCCGTGGTCCCGACAGCGACGAGTGGATCCCCTGGGCGGCCGAGTCCTTCACGCTCAGCGACGACGGCACCGTTCGTCGACATGGTCCTCCGCGACGGCATCAAGTGGTCGGACGGCACGCCGGTGACCGTGCAGGACTACTACATCCGGTACCTGATCGAGACCGACGCCGACGCCCAGTCGAACTCGTACGACGGCTGGTTCCTGAACGACCAGTTGATCCAGGTCGAGATCACCGGCGAGGACAGCCTGCGCGTCACCTTCCCCGGCCCCGACCGCCTGGCGTTCCCCGTCGCCGCGATGCTGGCCCCTGCCCGACAAGATCTTCGGCGAGGCCTATCGGAACGGTGGCGCCGAAGCCGTGCGCGCGCTATGGGGCACCGAGACCGACGTCAGCCAAGTGCTGACCACGGGTCCGTTCCGCCCCACCCTCTACGCCGCGGGCGAGCGTCTGAACTTCGAGCGCAACCCCTACTTCGGTGAGTGGAACGTCGACGAGCAGGGCAACCCGCTGCCGTACCTCGACGCCTACAACATCACGCTGGTCGGCGACGAAGACGCCGCGCTCAACCTCTACCTCGCGGGCGAGCTCGACCTCTTCGCGCCGCGCAGCCTCGACGACATCGGCGTCATCAACGTGGCCGTCAACAACGGCGACATCGACGCGGTCGTGCTCGAAGCCGTCGCTCCGGTGGCGTCCAGCCAGTTCATCGTCTTCAACTGGAACCTGGCGAGCAACCCCGGCAAGCAGGCGACCTTCCGCAACCCGAACTTCCGCCAGGCGATGGCGCACCTGATCGATCGCGACGCCATCATCGAGCTCGTCTACGGCGGCAACGCCGACCCGATGTACACCGGCGTCTACCGGGTGAACGCGTTCTGGGTCAACGACGACGTGCCCACCTACGCGTACGACCCCGAGCGTGCGGTCGAGCTCCTGGCGCGCGCCGGCTACGCCAACCGCGACGCCCAGGGCTTCCTCACGAACGCCGACGGCGAGCGCCTGAGCTTCACGCTGGCCACGAACGCCGGCAACAACCAGCGCGAGCAGATCATCCAGCTCTTCGCCGACAGCGCCCGCGAGGCCGGCGTCGAAGTGATCACGCAGCCGATCGACTTCAACCTGCTCGTCGACCAGCTCTTCTCGACCGGCGACGACCGTCCCTTCGAGGCCATCCTCATCGGTCTCCGTGGCGGCAGCCGTGACTGGCCCTTCGGTGACAACGTCAACCTGTGCACCGGCGGCCTGCACATGTTCAACACCTCGGGCTCCTGCATCGGCGCCAACGAGACGCTCGTCGATCAGCTGACCAAGGTCGGCCGCCAGACGCTCGACACCGAAGCCGCCCGCGACATCGGCTTCCAGATCCAGCAGGCGGAGGCCGAGCAGTCGGCGATCCTCTACACGGTCAGCCCACGGGCCAACTACAGCTGGCTCGAGGACGTCCGTGGCGAGCACCCCGTCGAGTTCCTCAACCCGCTGCTCGGTGCGCGGGAGCTCCAGCTCACCTTCAAGGCTCAGTAAACCGTCATCCCATCGGGGTCCGCCGCGCGGCGGACCCCTCCTATCTTCCTATCCCGCCGTATCTTGAACTCCACCGTCGGCAGCCTCCGACCCCAGGAGAAGATCGTTGCTCCCCTACATCATCCGGCGCCTGTTCCACCTGATCCCGACCTTCATCGGCGCCACCATGCTGGCGTTCTTGATCAGCCAACTCGTGCCGGGCGACTTCTTCGCCGCCAAGGCGCTCGAGCCGAACGTGCGACCCGAGACGATCGAACGCCTGCGGGCCCAGTACGGACTCGACCAGCCCGTCTACGTCCAGTACGTCCGCTGGATGGCCAACATCGTCCAGGGCGACCTCGGGTTGTCGTTCTCGAGCAACCAACCGGTGTCCAACGTGATCACGCGCCCCATCCAGAACTCGATGATCCTGGTGGTCGTGTCGATCGTGCTCCTGTGGGCGATGGCCATCCCGCTGGGGGTGTACTCCGCGGTGCGCCAGTACACGATGGGCGACCAGCTCGTGTCCGCGTTCGCCTACTTCGGTCTGGCGATCCCCAACTTCTTCTTCGCGCAGGTGCTGATCCTGGGGATCTTCGTGCTACGCGGCTTCACCCGTGAGACGTTCGGCTACAACGAGGTGCTCCTGCCCGTCGCGGGCATGACGTCGAACGGCTTCGAGAACCTCAATCCCCGTGCAACAGTTCGCCGACATCGCCCGGCACACGCTCATGCCCGCCTTCGTCGTCGCCACGGCCGGAATCGCGGGTTTCACGCGCGTCCTACGCGGCCAGATGATCGAGTACCTGGGCAGCGACTTCATCCGCACCGCGCGCTCGAAGGGCCTAAGCCAGCGCCAGATCACCTACAAGCACGCCCTGCGACCGGCCATCATCCCGTTCGTCGCCGGCATCGGCGGGCTCCTGCCGAGCCTCATCGGCGGCGCCGGCCTGGTCGAGATCGTCGTGTCCTGGCCGGGCATCACGCCGCGCCTGCTCGACGCCATCACGCGCCAGGACATCTACGTCGTGCTCGGCTTCCTGGTCATCTCGACCCTGCTGCTCATGGTGGGCAACCTGATCTCCGACCTCTTGCTGGCCCTCGTCGACCCCCGGATCCGGTACTCATGACCGTCCCGCGCCACGCCCGCTCGCACCAGCACGTCCACGAGCACTCCAAGTCGCAGGGACGGATCGTCTGGGAGCAGTTCACCAAGCACCGCGTGGCGCTCGTGGGCGGCACCATCCTCGTGCTCATGTACCTGATGGCGGGCTTCGCCGGTTTCCTGGCCCCGTACGGCATCAACGAGTACCGTCGCTCGCCGGTCGCCGCGTTCGTCCCGCCCACCGAGGTGCACTGGATCGATCCCGAGACGGGACGACTCACCCGTCCGTTCATCTACGACATCGCCTCCGATCGCGATCCGGTCACGCGCCAGCGCGTCTACGTGGCCGACACCAGCCGCACGTACCCGATCCAGTTCTTCGTGCGACGCCCCGACCACCCGTACAAGCTCTTCGGGATCTGGGAGAGCGACCTGCGCCTCTTCGGGGTCGAGGAACCGGCCCGGATCTTCCTGTGGGGGACCAACAACCTCGGCAAGGACGTCTTCTCGCGCGTGCTCTACGGTGGTCAGGTGTCGCTCACGATCGGGATCCTGGCGGTCTGGGTGTCGCTCATCCTGGGGTTGGTGCTGGGCTCCCTGGCCGGGTTCTACGGCGGCTTGGTCGACGATTTCATCATGCGGCTCGTCGAGGTGTTCGCGTCGATCCCCGACCTCTTCTTGCTGATCGTGCTCGCGACCCTGCTCAAGGACCCCCGCAACCCGCTCGCCCAAGCCTTCGGGTTGCGCATGGACTCGGCGCAGACTTTCCTGATGGTGGTCATCGTGCTGGGGTTCATCGGTTGGGGGGGCCTGGCGCGCGTGATCCGCGGTCTCATCCTGAGCCTGCGCGAGATGGACTACGCCCAGGCCGCCAAGGCGCTCGGGGCCAGCGAGAGCCGCGTGATGTTCCGCCACCTCCTGCCGGCGACCGCCTCGTACGTGATCGTGAGCCTGACGCTCGCGATCCCCGGCTTCATCCTGGCCGAGACCGGTCTGTCGTTCATCGGGCTCGGGCCGTCCGAGGTGGACACGGCGAGCTGGGGCATCTTGCTCCGGGACGCCACCGCCCGCGGCATCAGCATCCAGTTCGTCCCCTGGCTCCTCATCCCGGGGATCCCCATCTTCTTGGCCGTCTTGTGCTGGAACCTGCTCGGAGACGGCCTGCGCGACGCGTTCGACCCCAAGAAACGACGTTGAAGCGGCCGCTCGGGGAGCTGCGCCGGGGCGCACCGGGGCCCCGGTGTCGTCCTCACGGCCTCGCGCTGCGGCACGGCGGGTCATCTACGGTATGCTCCGAACCCATGAGGGTACCTGCGCATGCCTAGCGAGAAGAGACTACTCGACGTCGTCGGCCTCAAGACCTACTTCGACACCGACGAAGGCACCGTCAAGGCCGTCGACGGCGTCAGTTTCCACATCGACCGTGGCGAGACGCTCGCGGTCGTGGGGGAATCCGGGTCGGGTAAGTCCGTCACCAGCCTCAGTGTCATGCGCCTGATCGCGACACCGCCGGGTCGCATCGCCGGCGGACAGATCCTGTTCGACGGCCAGGACCTGGTCAAGAAGAGCGAACGCGACATGCGCAAGATCCGTGGGAACGACATCTCGATGATCTTCCAAGAGCCCATGACGTCGCTCAACCCGGTGTACACCGTGGGCGACCAGATCGCCGAAGCGATCGTGCTGCACCAGAAGGAGACGCCTCGGGCAGCCTTGCGCAAGGCCACCGACATGCTCGAGCTCGTGGGCATCCCGGAACCGGCCAAGCGCGTGCGTAACTACCCGCACCAGATGTCGGGCGGGATGCGCCAGCGCGTGATGATCGCCATGGCGCTCTCGTGCAACCCCCAGCTCCTGATCGCCGACGAGCCGACCACGGCGCTCGACGTGACGATCCAGGCGCAGATCCTCGACCTCATGCGCACCCTCCAGCGTGAGATCGGGATGTCGATCCTGTTCATCACCCACGACCTCGGCGTCGTCGCCGAGATGGCCGAGCGCGTGGTCGTCATGTACGCCGGGCGCGCCGTCGAAGAGGCGGGCGTCGTCGACATCTTCAAGAACCCGCAGATGCCCTACACGCTGGGTCTGATGAACTCGATCCCGCGCGTCGACAAGGCCGCCGAGCACCAGGAGCGGCTCCAGGCGATCCCCGGTAACGTCCCGAACCCGCTGCGGCTGCCCGAAGGCTGCTCGTTCCACCCGCGCTGCCGGTTCATGATCGAGGGCTGCAAGGTGGCGATCCCCGAGCTCGAAGACGCCGGCGGCGGTCACATGGTGCGCTGCATCCGTCACGACGAGCTCGACCTGAAGAACGAGGTGGTGATGTGAGCGACGCCGTGCCGAACGACGCCGCCGCCACGCGGGCCAGCACCGCGACGGGGACCGCCGAGGGCGAACTGCTCCAGGTCCGCAACCTGAAGAAGTACTTCCCGATTCGCGGGGGCGTGTTCTCGCGCGTCGTCGCGAACGTGAAAGCCGTCGAAGAGGTGTCGCTGACCATCGCCCGGGGCGAGGTCGTGGGCCTCGTGGGCGAGTCCGGCTCCGGCAAGACCACCGCCGGCCGCGCGATCTTGCGCCTCATCGAGCCGACCGACGGTGAGATCATCTTCGACGGCGTCGACATCGCCAAGCTGCCCAAGTCGAAGATGCGCGACTACCGCAAACAGATGCAGATCATCTTCCAGGACCCCTTCGCCTCCTTGAACCCCCGCATGAGCGTGGGCGACATCATCGGCGAGGCCCTGACGATCCACAACCTGGCACGCGGCAAGGCCAAGGAAGACCGCGTTGCCGACTTGCTCGAACGCGTCGGCATGAGCGCCAGCCACATGCGGCGCTACCCGCACGAGTTCTCGGGCGGTCAGCGTCAACGCATCGGCATCGCGCGCGCCCTGGCCGTGGACCCGAAGTTCATCGTCGCCGACGAGCCCGTCTCGGCCCTCGACGTGTCGATCCAGGCGCAGGTGGTCAACCTCCTCCAGGACCTCAAGGAGGAGCTCGGGCTCACGATGCTCTTCATCGCCCACGACCTCGGGGTGGTCGAGTACATCTCCGACAAGGTCGTGGTGATGTACCTCGGCCGCATCATGGAGATCGCGCCGGCCAAGGAGCTCTACCGCAACCCGATCCACCCGTACACCGAGGCGCTGCTGTCGGCGGTACCGATTCCCGACCCGACCGTCAAGCGCGACCGTATCCTGCTGCAGGGCGACATCCCCTCGCCGATCAACCCGCCTTCGGGCTGCGTGTTCCGCACCCGCTGTCCGCTGGCCACCGAAGACTGCAAGCACGTCGTCCCACCGCTCGAAGAGGTGTCGCCCGGTCACTTCAAGGCCTGCATCCACCGCTGAGGGTGGACGAGGAGGGGCCATGGCACGGCACGACCCGGAGGACAACGACCGGCCCAAGCTGAGCCCGCGCGACGTACGCTCGCTCGTCTGGGACACGTACAAGACGTCGCTCCCCTACCTGCTGGTCTTCCTCGTGCTCTTCCTCGGTGCGGTCTGGTTCGTGACCGAGGTGCTGTTCTGAACCCCGACGAGCGGGCGGCGACGACGCCGCCCGCTCGATCGCACGATCTCGCCGAACGCCTGCAAGCGACCGTCCTGGCGGCGCTCCCCGAGCGACACGACGATCCCGACCTCCAACGCTTCTTCGACCTCATGCGCGACTACCCGGCCCGAGGCGGCAAACGCCTGCGCGGGCGTTTCGTCGTCGAAGCCACGGTGGCGCACGGCGGCGACGGCGAACGTGCGCTGGTACCGGCGGCCGCCCTGGAGCTGTTCCAGAACTGGGTGCTGGTCCACGACGACATCGAGGACGACAGCGAGGAGCGGCGCGGCGCCCCCGCGCTGCACCGACAGGTGGGGGTGCCGGTCGCCCTGAACGTCGGCGACGCCATGCACGTGTACATGTGGGCGCTGCTGCTCGGCCTGCGCGCGCAGCCCGGCTTCGACGCCGACGCCATCCGCCAGGAGTTCGTCCAGATCATCCACCGCACGGCCGAGGGCCAACACCTCGACCTGACGTGGCTCGCCGAAGACCGCTTCGCCATCGACGAGGACGCGTACCTGAAGATGGTGACGCTCAAGACGAGCTGGTACACCACGATCGGCCCCATGCGGATCGGTGCCTTCGCCGCCGGTTCGGCCCCGCACCCGGCCTTCGTGCCGCTCGGCGCCCGGCTGGGGGCCGCCTTCCAGATCCGCGACGACGTGCTCAACCTCTCGCCTGAGGCCGCGACCGGCAAGGAGTTCGCCGGCGACCTCTACGAAGGCAAACGCACGCTGGTGTTGGCGCACCTGTTCGCCCACGCCGGGCGCGACGAGGTGGCCGAGGCCGAGGGCCTCCTGAGCCGCTCGCGTGCGCGGCGCAGGCCCGAAGACGTCGAACGGCTGCTGGCGCTCATCGAGCGGTACGGCTCGCTCCGCTACGCCCAATCGATCGCCGAACGCGAGGCCGACGCGGCCCTCACCGGCCTCCGGGACGCCTTCGCCGACCTGCCGCATCGGGTCGCCGCGAACGCCCTGCTCGAGCGTTTCGCCGACCTCACCCGCCGCCAGGTCTAGGCCGTCGCCCAGACACGCTAGGCGCGCGCCGCGTCCTGACCGGCGTCCGCCCAGCGCCCGGCCCCGGCGGCGAGCCTCGCGCTCACGATGAACGCGTGAACCCTGCAGCGGTCTGGCGCACCCTGTTGCCGTGTCCTGCGTGCGGCCGGCGCCGCACCGGCCGTGTGGGCGCCTGCGCGCCGTGTTGGCGCCGCTGGGTGGTGGCCGAAGCGGTGGCCGCCCCGCCGACCACCGAGCCGCCCGCGTGGGTGGCGCTCGGTCCGTACCGGGGCGGCCTCGGGCGGCTCGTGCGGGCCGCCAAGTACCGGCCCGACCACGCGCTGCTCGACGCGCTCGGCGCCGCCCTGGGTGGCCGCCTACGAGCGCGCTTGCCCGACGACGGGACGACCTGGTACGTGGTCCCGGCGCCGGCGGACCCGCATCGGCGCCGTCGGCGCGGCACCGATCACGCCGCTCGCTTGGCGCAGGCGGTCGCTGCCGCGTGTGGGTCTCGGATGCGCTACGGGCCCCTCCTGCGGCGGCTGCGCGCGACCCCCTCGCAAGCGGGCTCCACGCCCTCCGCGCGCGCCCACAACCTCGACGGGGCGATCGGATCCGTGGCCGGCGTCGACCTCCGAGGCGGGTCGGTGGTCTTGGTCGACGACGTGTTCACGACGGGCGCCACCGCGCGCGCCTGCGCCGCCGCGCTGCGAGGCGCGGGCGCCGGCCGGATCGTCGTGGCCGTCGTGGCCCGCTCGCGATGAGCACCGCGCCGCGCGGACGCGCCGCCTCAGCGCGCGACGAAGAAGCCGGTGGCGATGCCCACGATCGCCCCCACCACGACCTGCGGGTACGTGTGCCCGAGCAGCGTCTTGAGCGCCTGCGGCTGGAACCCCTCGTCGAAGAGGTGTCCGAGCTCCTCGACCAGGTCGTTGATCAGCGCCGCCTGCTGCCCGGCCGCGCGGCGGATGCCGGTGGCGTCGTACATGACGATCGAGCCGAACACCGCGGCGAGCGCGAAGTACGGGTGCGCCCAACCGTGGATCAGACCGACGGCCGTGGCCAGCGCCGCCACCGAAGCGGAGTGCGACGAGGGCATGCCGCCGGTCTCGAGCAGGCGTTCGGGCGCCCAGCGGCGTTCGGTGGCGAGCACGAGGAGCACCTTGATCATCTGCGCGACCAGGTTGCCGATGACGGCGGCGATGAGCGGCACGTTGTCGAACACGCTCACGCGCGACGGCGCTCCGCCGCCGTCAACGTGTTCTGCAGGACCATGGCGACGGTCACGAGGCCCGTCCCGCCGGGCATCGGGGTGACGTGCCCGGCGACCTCCCAGACGTCGTCGGCCACGTCGCCCACGATGCGGTCGTCCTGGCGCGTCATGCCGACGTCGAGGACGACGGCGCCCGGCTTGACCATGTCGCCGCGCACCAGTCCGGCCCGACCGACCGCGGCGACGACGATGTCGCCCGCCGCGACGACGCCTGGCAGGTCCCGGGTGCGCGAGTGCGCGACCGTCACCGTGGCGTTGCGGCCGAGGAACAGCGCCACCGCGGGCTTGCCCACCATGTGGCTGCGGCCGACCACGACCACGTGGCGACCCGACACCTCGAGCTCGTAGTGGTCGAGGATCGCGAGCAGCCCGAGCGGCGTGCACGGGACCAGGGCGGGCGCGCCCGACCACAAGCGACCCACGTTCATCGGATGGAAACCGTCGACGTCCTTGGCGGGATCGATGGCCTCGAGCACGGGCGCTGCGTCGAGGTGGGCGGGGAGCGGCAGCTGGACCAGGATGCCATCGGTGTCGGGGTCGGCGTTCAGGTTCTCGATCGTCGACATGAGCGTGGCTTGCGAGACGTCGTCGGGCAGGACCAGGGTCTCGGCGTCGACGCCCACGCGCTTCGCGAACCGGCCCTTCGATCGCACGTAGAAGACGCTCGCGGGGTCCTCGCCGACGCGGACGAACACCAACCTCGGCGTGTACGGGAGCTCGAGCACCCGCGCCGCCAGGCGCTGGGCCACCCCGTCCGAGACCGCCCGGCCGTCGAGCGAACGCGCGCGCCCGTCCGAAGCGACGTCGGCGGGCGTCGACGCACCGACGGCGGTCACGCGCTCTCCTGCGAGCCCACGAGCGACCGGCGCATGGCCTTGGCCAAGACGCCGTTCACGAAGCGACCGGAGCCCTCGCCGCCGAAGCGCTTCGCGAGCCGGACGGCCATCTCGACGGCGACCGGCGCCGGGTTCTCCTCCAGCGCGAACTCGGCGAGCGCCAGCCGCAGCACGTTCAGGTCGGTCTGGGCCATCTGGCCGAACGTCCAGCCCTCGATGAGCCCGGCCAGGTCCGCGTCGATCGCCGCCTTGTGGTCGGCGTACGCGCGCACCAGCCGGTCGGCGAAGGCGACGTCGTCGGCCGGCAGGACGTCCTCGTACGCGTCCTCGGCCTCTGCGTCGGCCGCGACCGCCAGGTCGGCGCGGATCTCGTGCCACACCTCGAGCACGGGGCTCTCGCCCCGCTCCGCCTGGAACAGCGCCTGGAACGCCACCTCGCGGGCACGCCGTCTAGCCACGCGTCACGGCCTCGTCCGGGAGGTCGACCGCTTCGACGTGCACGTCGACGGTGCGGACCTCGAGACCCGTCATCGAGCCCACCGCCTCGCGAACGGCACGCTGGGCCGCGCGAGCGACCTCGGGAACCCGCATGCCGTACGTGATCGAGACGTTGAGCGAGATCGACACCGCGTCCTCGTCGCGTTCGATGAGGATCCCCTTGGCCCGCCGACCGGTGAGGAACTCACCCACGCGGGTGGGCGGCGTCACGGTCCGGACCCCCTCGACCTGATCGAGGGCGAGCTGGGCGATGCCGTAGAGGGCGTCGGGCGACAGTTCGAGTTCCGGATGGTTCACGGCGACATCCTCCTGGTGATGAAGTTGGTGTACACGGCGCCCCGCCGGTAGAAGGCGTTGTCGAGCACCCGCAGATGGAAGGGGATCGTCGTCTTCACCCCTTCGACCACGGTCTCGCGCAACGCCCGCTCCATGCGGGCGATCGCCGCGTCCCGGTTGGGACCCCATGCGATGACCTTGGCGATCAACGAATCGTAGTTCGGCGGGATCCGGTAGCCGGCGTAGACGTGCGAGTCGACGCGGATCCCGGGACCCCCAGGCCAGTGGACGTCGGTCACGACCCCCGCCGAGGGCCGGAAGTCGTGGTCGGGATCTTCGGCGTTGATGCGGACCTCGATGGCGTGCCCCTCGACCCGGACGTCCTCTTGACGCAACGACAGGCCCTCGCCGGCCGCGACGCGGAACTGCTCTTGGACCAGGTCGAAGCGGGTCACCATCTCGGTCACAGGGTGCTCGACCTGGATCCGCGTGTTCATCTCGGAGAAGAAGAAGTTGCCGTCCCGGTCGACGAGGAACTCGCACGTCCCGGCGCCGCGGTAGTTGATGTGGCGCGCCACCCGCACCGCCGCCTCGGCGATGCGGACGCGCAGGTCGGCGTCGAGGGTGGAGGGCGCCTCCTCGAGCATCTTCTGGTAGCGGCGCTGGATCGAGCAGTCGCGGTCGTAGAAGTGGATGACCTCGCCCTCGCCGTCGCCGAACACCTGGATCTCGACGTGGCGCGGCTCCTCGAGGTACCGCTCCATGTACATGCTCGGGTCGCCGAAGGCGGCGCGCGCCTCCTCCTGCGCCTGTACGAAATGGCGCTCGAGCTCACCCGGGCTCTGCACGACGCGCATCCCGCGCCCCCCGCCGCCGGCGGAGGCCTTGAGGATCACCGGGTAACCGATCGTCGTCGCGAACGCCATGGCCGCGGAGACGTCGGCCAGCGGGTCGGACCCCGGGGTCACGGGTACGCCGGCCTCCACCGCCACCGCACGCGCGCTCGCCTTGTCGCCGATGCGGGCGATGTTCTCCGGCCTCGGGCCGATGAAGACGAGGTGGTGCTCCTCGCACATCTCGGCGAACTCGGCGTTCTCGGCCAGGAAGCCGTAGCCCGGGTGGATCGCCTCGGCGCCGGTCACGAGCGCCGCGGACAGGAGGTTGCGGACGTTGAGGTACGAGCCGGACGCAGGCGCCGACCCGATGCAGATCGCCTCGTCGGCCAGCAGGACCGGCAGCGAGGTCTCGTCGGCCTGCGAGTAGGCGACCACGGCTTTCACGCCGAGCTCCCGCGCGGCGCGCAGGACGCGCAGGGCGATCTCCCCGCGGTTGGCGATCAGGATCTTCTTGAACACGGTCCGCCCGGCCTCAGGCCGGGGCGATGCGGAAGAGGGCCTGCCCGTACTCGACCGGGTCCTCGTTGCGGACGAGGACCTCGACGATGGTGCCGGCGACCTCGGCTTCGATCTCGTTCATCAACTTCATGGCCTCGATGATGCACAGGACCTGTCCGACGGTGACACGGTCGCCCACCTTGACGAAGTCGGCGGTGTCCGGTGCCGGCGCGGCGTAGAAGGTGCCGACGATCGGGGCGATGACCTCCACCCCACGCGGCGAGGCCGCCGGTGCGGCCGACGCGGCGGGCTCGGGCTGGGACGCCGCCGCGGCGACCGCCGGCATCGGCGCCGGACCGGCCGACGCGGTCGGGCGCACGCCGGCGTCGTCGGTCACGCGGCCCCCGCGGCGAAGGTTGACGCGGCCGCCGGGCGAACCCTCGGTGCCGTCCCACTCGTACTCGAGCTCGGTGACGTCGGCGTTCGCCATCGCGTCCATCAGACGCTTGAGCTCCTTGACGTCCATCAGGCCCGTCCCAGGTACTCGCCCGTACGGGTGTCGACGCGGACGGTCGTCCCTTGATCGATGAACAGCGGTACCTGCACGGTGGCGCCGGTCTCGAGCTTGGCCGGCTTGGTGCCGCCCGAGACGGTGTCGCCCTTCATCCCCGGGTCGGTCTCCACGATCGTCAGGGCGACGACGTTGGGGAGGGTCACCTTGAGCGCGCGGCCCTGGTAGTAGTCGACCGTGACCTCGGTGTTCTCTTTGAGGAAACGAGCCGTGTCGCCGATCTGCCCGCGGTCGAGCGTCGGCTGCTCGTACGTCTCGACGTCCATGAACGTGAACACGTCGCCGTCGGCGTAGAGGAACTGCATGGTGCGGTAGTCGATGAAGATGTCCTGCAGCTTCTCACCCGAGTTGAAGGTCTTCTCGACGATGGAGCCGGTGGTGAGGTTGCGGAACTTGGCGACGACCTTGGCGCCGCCGCGACCGATCTTCTGGTGCTGGTAGTCGAGGCACTCCCAAAGGCCGCCTTCGAGTTCGACCTTGGTGCCGTTGCGCAGGTCCGTGACGCTGATCATGCAGGGGTCCTCCGGAGGGGGTCGAGCGGGTTGCCGGCGGGGGCACACCGAGCGAACGCGGCCCGCTTCCCTCGGCTGGCGCGCGTGCCACGGCGCCCCGCGGGGCGAAGATGAACGAGTCTAGCACCTGGATGCACCGCCGCCGGTCGGTGTCAAGCGGCGGTCGGTGCGGCCTCCGTCAAGGGCACCTCGGTGGGCGCGTAGGCCATCTCGTCGAGGATCGCGTCGTACCCGGCGCGGCCCAGATCGGGCCCGCGCAAGGCGACGAACGCCGCCTCCAGCAGGTTCGTCGCCAACGAACGCCCCTCGTAGCGGGGCGTGGTCGTGAAGAGCCGCGACGCGCCTGCGGCGGCCAGGAAGGCCACGTCGGCGCGCGTGGTCGTGTTCGTGAGCACCGTGATGCCGTCCAGGCGGGCGGGCGCGTAGCGGCGGATGGCGTGCCAATCGCCGGCGACGACGTCGGCCCAGGCGTAGTGGGCGGCGTAGCGCTCGTTGGTGGTGGTGATCTGCTGCTTCTCGCCGGTCGGGTACAGCCACGCGAACGGTACCCGCGTCACGATGGGCCCGAGCAGGCGCGCCACCACGTCGACCTGGCCGAACGACGTCAGCGGCAACGGAACGCCGAGGCCGAACATCAGGTCGCCGAAGCGGACGTCCGCGCCATGCGCCAACAGCGCCTCGGACATCCCGAACCGGTCCACCGAGAGGGTCATGAGCGTGGGCCGTCCCCGCCAGCCGATGGGCCCGTCGAGGGCGGCCACGGCGCGCCGTTCCAGGCTGTCCTTGAGCCCTGCCCCGCACACGACGGGCGTCTTCAGCGCCGCCGAGGCGATGTGGCGCGCCTCGCGGAAGTGGTAGCGGCGACCGCTCCACTGGATGAAGAGGTCGATGCCGCCGAGGCCGATGGCGTCGACGTGTCCGTCGAGCTCTTCCACGAGCCTCCGGGCGGCGGCGACGGAGCCGTCCACGCCGCGCCGCTGGATGCGCACCTCGGCGCCGAGCAGCTCGACGGTCACGTCGACGTCGCGGCTCGACGAGCCGAGCGAGACGCTCACCACGTGCACGGCGCGGGTCACGACGCGGCGCCCCTCATTCCGTCAGCCGCTTCGCGTACCAGTCGAGGACGGGTCGAGCATCGATCGCGAAGCGGTAGCCGAGCCGCTCCCAGAAACGGCGCGCCCGCGGGTTGCGGCCGTAGATCGACGCGAGCACGCGCACCGCGCGCCCGGCGAGCTGGCGTTCGAGCTCCGTCACGATCGCGGCGCCGTAACCGCGCGACTGGAGCGAACCGTGGACGAGCAACAGGTTGACCGTGGCGTCGCCGGTCTCCGGGTAGTCGAGCTTGTAATCGAGGTACGCCACCACCGGACGCTGCGTGCGGGGATCGATCGGCACGCCGAGCGGGAGGCGGGCGACCGGCTCACCGAGCGCCAGCGCCACCGTGCGGCGCTCGTCGCGGGCCGCCGTGAGGAGGTCGGTGCGCACCTCGCTGGAGGTCGGGACCGGGATGCTGATCGCCTCGAAGTAGCTGGGGGTGGCGACGTAGAGGGTGTGGATGACGCCGGCGTCCTCAGCGTCGGCGATCCTGAGGAACGGCGCGGGTACGTCCGGGCCGTGCGCGTCGCGCACCGCCACGTCGAGTGCGTCGACGTCGGGCATCGAGCGAACGCTACCACGCGTCCCGATGAGGAAACCGCCTCACGCACGTCCATGGACCCCGCGAGCGGGCGGCGTGCACGAGCGCGGGACGCCGACCGGCGGTTGGTAGGCTGCCCGTCATGACCGAACCCGCCCAGACCGAACGCCCGGTGCGCATCGACGGTCACCTCGACCTCGCCTACAACGCCGTCGCGCTCGGACGCGACCTCACCCTCCCGCTCGAGGCGTTGCGCGCCCGCGAGGGGCGGTCGCGCGAGACCGCGATGGTGACCTGGTCCGAGCTCCGAGCGGCGAACGTGGACGTGGTGTTCGGCACGCTCTTCGCGCGGCCGCACCGGCCCCGGCCCCAGGACGCGGCCGCGGACGCGCACCCCACGCCGCTCGGCTACCACGACGCGCAGGGTGCCTTCGATCAAGCCCGGGCCCAACTCGACTGGTACGAACGGGCGGAGGACGCCGGTCACGCGCGCCTCATCCGCGACCGCGTCGGTCTCGAGACGCACCTGCGGGAGCGCGCCGATGCCGCGCCCGAGGCGCGCCGGACGGGCGTGGTCGTCCTCATGGAAGGCGCCGACCCGGTGCGGACGCCCGACGACCTCGCGCGGTGGTGGTCGGCGGGCGTCCGCTTGCTCGGGCCAGCCTGGGGGGCCACCCGCTACGCAGGGGGCACCGGCGCCCCGGGCGGGCTCACCGACCTCGGGGTCGCGCTCGTGGAGGCGATGGCCGGGATCGGCCTGCCGCTCGACGTGAGCCACCTCGCGGAGGCGTCCTTCTGGGAGGCCCTCGAGCATCACGACGGCGTCGTCCTCGCCAGCCACGCGAACGCCCGAGCCCTGACCCCCACCGACCGGCACCTCTCGGACCCGATGCTCGACGCGCTGGCCGAACGCGACGGCGTGGTGGGTCTGGTGCTGGGCAACCCCTTCGTCGACCCGACGCCGGGACCGGAAGGCGTCACCCTGGCGTCCGTGGCCCGTCAGGCGGCCCACGTGGCCGGGCGCGTCGGCTGGTCGCGCGTCGCCATCGGCAGCGACCTCGACGGCGGCTTCGGGCTCGAGGAGAGCCCGCGTGAGCTCACGCGCGGGGCCGACTTCGACCGGCTCGCCGCGATCGCGCCCGCCGAGCACCGCCGCGGCGTCCTCGGCGACCACTGGCTCCGCTTCCTCCGCCGCGCCCTGCCGGCCCCGTGATCCGCGCGGCCCCGGACGCGCGTGACCGCGCGCCGTGAGCGCCCTGCCGCCCGGCTTCCTGGCCGCGCTCGCCGAGGGCCGCGCCGTCCTGGCGCCCATGGCCGGCTACACCGACGCGCCGTTCCGTCGGTTGGCGCGCGCCTACGGGGCCGCCTGGGCGGTCACCGAGATGGTGTCGTCGCGCGCGCTCTCGCTCGGTGACCCCCAGGGGCTCGCGATCTCGGCGCCGTTCGAGGGGGAGCGCGACGTGGTCGTCCAGCTGTTCGCTGCCGACCCGAACGAGGCGGCGGCAGCCGCCGTCCGCCTGCACGAGGCGTTCGCGCCGACCGCCTTCGACCTGAACATGGGCTGCCCGGTCCGCAAGGTGCTCCACCGCGGTTGTGGCGCGGAACTCATGCGCGACCCGGAACGCGCCGCCGCCATCGTCCGTGCCCTCGTGGCGGCGGTACCCGTGCCGATCACGGTCAAGACCCGGCTCGGGATCGATCGCTTCATGGCGATCGAGGTCGCGCGCGCGGTCGTCGACGCCGGCGCGGCGGCGGTCGCGGTGCACGGTCGGACCGCCGTGCAGAAGTACGCGGGCGAGGCGGATTGGGACGCGATCGCGGCCGTCGCCGCCGCCGTCGACGTGCCCGTCCTCGGCTCGGGCGACGTCGTCGACGTGGCGGGCCATGCCCGCGCCCGTGCCCGGGGGGTGGGCGTCATGATCGCGCGCGGCGCGCTCGGGCGGCCCTGGGTCTTCCAGGCGGTGCGGGGTGGCCCCCCGCCGTCGGCAGCCGAGGTGGCGGCGATCGCCTGGCGCCACGCTCGCGACCACGTCGCCTGGTACGGGGCCGACCGCGACCTGCGGCGGCTTCGAGGACAGCTCGCGGCGTACGCGAACGCGGCCCTGCGGGCGCGCGAGGGCGTGGCCGGCGGCGAGGGCGCGGGGCGGCCGTGGCGCGATCCGCGCGAGGCGCGCGACGCCGCCGGGCTGCGCGACGCGCTCGTGCGCGCCGACGACCTCGACGACGTCGCGGTCGCCTTCCGCGACGCCCTCGGGTTCGACCCCCGCTCCGGCGCGCTCGACCCGTTGCCGGGTCCGTCGCCGACGCCGCCCTCCTTCGCACGGTTCGCACGGCGCGGTCGTCGCGCGGCGTCGCCCGCCCGGCGCGAAGGCGGGGCGCCCGTGGGCGGGGCGCCCGAGGGCGGGGCGCCCGAGGGCGGGGCGCGCGAAGGCGCACGCCCGCGCACCTGAGGCGCAGCCGCGCACCCACGGCGGGGCGGCCGCCGCCGTTACAATCGCCCGTGCCTCTGCTCCCGCGCCTCGCGCTGCGCAACCTCCTCCGACACCGCTGGCGCACGCTCGCCACCGTCTTGGGCGTCGGCCTGGGCATCGCCGCCGTGCTCGCGACCCTGTCCGTCGGTGCCAACGTCGACGCCAACGTCCGGGCGACCCTGCAGGCCGCCGCCGGACCCGCCGACCTGCTCGTCACCCCCGGCGCCACCGGCCGTGCCGTGTTCGAGTTCTCCCCCATCCTCGACCTCGTGGACGCCGACCCCGACGTGGCGTGGGCGGTCCCGGTGCTCAACGTCCGGGCCGAGCCCGAACGCGGTGCCGAGGTGGCGGGGGCGTCGGGTCTGCTGCCCGGCGTCGACAGCGGCTTCCAACTGGGCGGTCGCCTCACCGAGGTCGAGGCCGCGTTGCCCGTGCGCCTGAGCGCCGGTCGTCTGCCGGTGGTGGGCGCGGCCGAGGTCGCCATCGCCGAGGGCTTCGCGGCCGGCCGCGGGTTGGCGGTGGGCGACGAGGTCGTGTTCTCGAGCCAGGCCGGGCGCTTCGCGCTCGCGCTGGTGGGGCTGCTCGACGACGCCTACGCGCTCGCGACCACGAACGGGGGTCGCGTCGGCGTCACGCACCTCTCGGACCTGCAAGGGGCCCTCGCCTTCGCCGGACGCGCCAGCCACCTCGAGGTCGGCGTGCGGTCGGGCGCCGACCTCGAGACCGTGCAGAGCCGCCTCCAAGCGGCCGTCGGCGAGGCCTACACGGTCACGTACCCCGCCGGCGCGGGCGACGCCACGTCGGGCATCGTGCAGACGCTCCAGAGCGGCCTGCTCATCCTCGCCGCCACGTTGATGGCGCTCGGCGGCTTCATGGCCTACAACACCTTCATGGCCGGCGTCGTGGAGCGTACGCGTGAGTACGCGCTGCTGCGGACGATCTGCCTCAAACGCGGCGACGTCCGCAAGCTGGCGCTGTGGGAAGCGGCCTGGGTGAGCCTGGCGGGGGTGGTGGTCGGGCTCGCGCTCGGCGTCGCGCTCGCGGCAGGCCTCAACCGCGTGAACGCCTTGGCGCTCGCCTATGAGCCCCGGACCCTCGTCGTCCCGTTCGAGGCGGCGGCGTTCGCGGCGTTGGTGGGCGTGGTGGTGGCCCTCCTGGCGGGCAGCCTGCCGGCCCAGGCGGCAGCGCGGACGTCGCCTCTGGGGGCCCTACGCAGCGCCGAGACCCCGCGTTCACCGCGCCTCATCGCGGTCGGTTGGGGCTTCGTGGCCCTGGGCGTGGTGCTGAGCCAACTCCCGTGGAGCGGCTACGCCGCGCTTGCAGGCACCGCGCTCGCGATGGCGACGTTCTTCACCGGCGTCGCCCTGGCGGCCGAGGGTCTGATCCGGCCGGCCGTGCGCCTGGCGACGCCGCTGCTGGCGCGGCTCTTGGGGCCCGCCGGGCGCCTGGGCGCAGGCTTCACGCTGCGCAACGCCTCGCGCAACGGGGTCGCCATCGGCACGGTGATCGTGGGTACCGGCCTCATCGTCGGCGTCGGTTCGATGGTGGAGGGGATCAACCGCGCGGTCTCCGACTGGGTGGACACGACGATCGTCGGCGACCTGTTCGTCACCGCCGCGTCACCCTTCCCGGAGGGGTTCGAGGCGCGCGCGGCCGAGGTGGCAGGCGTCGACCAGGTCTCCGGCGTCGGTCTGCGCGTCGTGCGGTACGAGCCCGAGGGCGTGCCTCGCGGCCGCACGGTGGCGATCGTCCTCGTCGACCCGAGCCGGTTCGACCCGGCCGACGGGTTCGGCTCGCTGCAGTACATCTCGGGGCAGGGCGACGCCGCCCGTGGGTTCGAAGCGCTCCGACGCGGTGGGGTGGTGCTGGCCGCCAACACGATCCGCGACCGCTTCGGCGTGGGCGTCGGCGACGTCGCCCGCCTGCGCACGGACGAGGGGTTCCGGGACTTCCCGATCGAAGGCGTCGTGGTCGACTACACGGGTGGCGGCGAGACCTTCATCGCCTCCATCGACGACCTGCCGCTGTTCGGGGGCGGCAGCGCCGACCTCTACGTCCTCACGATCGAGGACGACGCGTCCCCGGCCGAGGCCCGCGAGGCCCTGCTGGCGGCCTTCCCCGACGTGCTCCTCGACGTCACCACGAACCAGGTCTACCGCGATCAGATCCTCGAGCTCACGCGCAGCTCGTTCGCGACCACCAACACGCTGCTCCTGCTCGCCGCCCTCATCGCCGCGCTCGGGGTCGCCAACACGCTCGGGATGAACCTGGCGCGCCGCGGTCACGAGATCGCCGTGCTGCGCACGGTGGGCCTGCGCCGCTCGGGCGTCCGCCGGCTGGTGGTCGCCGAAGGCATCGTCGTGTTGACGCTCGGTGCGGTCCTCGGCGTGGCGTTCGGCCTGCTGCTCGCCGACGTGATCACGGCCGGCGCGCGGGCACTCACGGGGTACCAGATCGACGCCGTCGTCCCGTGGCGCATCCTCGTCGCGGCCGCGCTCCTCACGCCCGCCCTCGGGTTCCTCGCGTCGTGGCTCCCCGCCCGCCGGGCGGCACGACTCGCCCCACGGGTGGCGCTCGGCGGATCGGAGAACGCATGAACGCACCCCCGTCGGCTCCCGCGCTCGAAGCGTTGGGGCTCCACAAGAGCTTCGTCCTCGGCAGCGAGACCGTCCACGCGTTGCGCGGCGTCGACCTCACGATCCGGTCTGGTGAGTTCGTCGCGGTCATGGGCCCCTCGGGCTCCGGCAAGAGCACCCTGCTGCACCTGCTCGGGCTCCTCGATGCCCCCGACCGCGGCACGATCGCGCTCGCCGGTCAGCCGACCGGCGGCCTCGACGACGACGCCCTCACCGACCTGCGCCGCCGCCGGCTCGGCTTCGTGTTCCAGTCCTTCGAGCTGGTGCCCAACCTGACCGCCCGCGAGAACGCGGTCCTGCCGGCCGAGATCGCCGGCGAGGGCGCGCGGGCCGAACGCCGCCTGGCCACGCTTGCGACCTCCCTCGGCATCGCCGATCGGCTCGACCACCGTCCCGACCAGCTCTCGGGCGGCCAGCGGCAACGCGTGGCGTTGGCCCGTGCGCTCATCAACGATCCGGTCCTCGTGTTGGCCGACGAGCCGACGGGCAACCTCGACAGCCGCACGGGCGGCGAGGTGCTCCAGCTCCTGCGTCAGGGCGTCGACCGCGACGGCTGGACCGTCATCATCGTCACGCACGACGTGCACGCCGCGCTCACCGCCGACCGCATCGTCTTCTTGCGTGACGGCGAGATCGAGGGTCAGGTCGACACGGCCGACCCAGAGATCCGCCCCCGCCTCGACGCGTTCCTGGCAGGCTGATCGGGCCGGACGCTCAGTCGAGCCGGCCGCCGCCCAGTTCGCCCGGCCCGGTCGAGCGCACGCCCAACGGTCCGAGGTCGAGCGACCACGCACCCGCCAGCGTCAGCTCGACACCGCCGACGCCGGCGGCCACCCCGGCCAGGCGGGTGGCCAGCACGGCGCCCAGCGCCGCTGGGTCGACCGCGGCCTCCTGAACCCAGCGCACGGTGCCGCCGGCGGGTACGAGCGTGCCCGGCACGGTGACGCGCGCGACGTCGCGCCCATCGAACCGGAGGGACGCGTCGGGGGCGCTCACGCGGTACGAGAGCGGGCTCGGGTTCGTCACGTCGAACGCCAGCGACACCAGCCAACGACCCCCCGGTCCCGCGCGCAGTCCCGAACCCTCGGGCACCCAGCGCAAGCGAGGGGCAACGGCGGTCAGGGCGGGGCCGCGTACCTCGCCCGCCAGCAGCGTCGTGCGGGGGAAGCGGGTGGGGATCCCGAACAACTCGACCGCGACGGCGGCCTCGATCCGGTACGCGACGCCCTGGCCGGCCACCAGGGCGCGCGCCACGTCGACCACCCCGAGCGCGTCCGAGACCGGTACGGCGACGTCGAGGGTCAACTCGGTGACGCCGCCGGCCGGCAGGTCGACGCCGCCCACGAACCGCAGGTCGACGGGGAGCGCGTCGGCCAGCACCAAGGCGCCCTCCAGACCGGCGAGACGCAACCCGACCGGGTTGGGGTTCGTCACCTCGAGGAGGAAGCGGGTCGTGAGCGTCGGACCCGCCGGGCCGAGGTCGAAGCGCAGCGCTCCGCTTCGGTCGGCGACGAGGCGGAAGGTGGGTGCGCCCACGGCGGGGGTGGCGCCGGGCACGCAAGCGACGAGGGACGCGATCAGGGCGAGCGGGGCGAGGAGCCATCGGGGCGTCATGTCGCGCAGCCTACGAGGTCTTGACGCCACCGTGGTGGACGCCTAGCATGTACCCCATGATGTGTAACTTACACATGGCCGGGCACGTCGGCCCACGGCGCTCGGCGTGAGCGCCCCCTCGTCGCGCCCCCGCGTCCTGCTGCTCTGTGGCGGGCGCTCCGCCGAGCACGACGTCTCCCTCGCCTCGGCCCGCTCGCTGCTGGCCGCGACGGCGGATCGCGTCGACTGGTACCCGCGCGTGATCGACCGGGCCGGCCGCTGGCACGACGCGACCGTGAGCGCGGCGCTGCTCAGCGCGATCCCCGGCGTCGAGACGCCGTCGGCGAGCGCCGGGTCCAGCCTCGACCTGGACGCGCTCGCCGACGTGGACGTCGTCTTCCCCCTCCTGCACGGTCCCTTCGGCGAGGACGGGACGCTGCAGGGCGCCCTGGAGGTGCTGGGGGTCCCGTACGTCGGGTCCGGCGTCCTCGGCAGCTCGGTGTCGATGGACAAGCCGACCATGAAGGCCGTGCTCGGCGCCGCGGGCCTGCCGCAGGTGGCCCACGTGCTCGTCACGCGCGCGGCGTGGCGCAGCGATCCCGGCGCGGTGCGCACGCGCCTCGACGCCCTCGGCTGGCCGTCGTTCGTCAAACCGGCCAACCTCGGCTCGTCGATCGGGATCGCGCGGACGGCCGACGCCGCCGAACGCGACGCCGCGCTGGAAGCCGCCTTCGGCTTCGACCGACGCGTCATCGTGGAGCAGGCGTTCCCGCACGCCCGTGAGCTGGAGGTGGGGGTGCTCGGGCTCGACGACCCGGAGGTGAGCGTGGTGGGCGAGATCCGGTACGGCACGTCCTTCTACGACTACGCCACCAAGTACGTCGAGGGTCGCGCCGAGCTCGACGTGCCCGCCCGTGTCCCCGACGAGGTCGCGGCCTCTGCGCGCGCCCTGGCGCGGCGCGCCTTCGCGGCCGTCGACGCCGCCGGCCTGGCCCGCGTCGACCTGTTCTGGTCGCCGCTCGACGGCCGCCTGGTCGTGAACGAGATCAACACCATGCCGGGCTTCACCGCGACGTCGATGTACCCCCGGCTCTGGGCAGCGAGCGGCGTCCCCTACCCCGAGCTCGCCGCCCGGCTGGTAGGGCTCGCGCTCGTCGAACGCTGACGGCGCGGCCCGGCTGAGGTAACCTCGTCCGCGGAGGTGTCGTCGCCAGCCAGCGCCGGGACAACCTGAACGCCTTGCACCGGCAAGCGCCGGTGCACGACCGGCGCGCGCCCGTCGCCCGCCAAGGTCGGACGCGGTACGAAGCAGCGGTGGAAGCGACCCTTGCCGACGACGACCTCGGCAACGACGCGCACGATGCCGTCGTGGCCGGCACCGACGGCCGGACGCCGCTCACCAACCTGTCCGCGGCCCGGGTCCTGATCCTCAACGCCTCGTACGAACCGCTGCACGTCTGCTCGGTCAAGCGCGCCATCACCTTGCTCATGCACGACCTCGCCGAACGCGTCTTGGACGGAGACCGGGTGCTTCGCTCGCCCTCGTCCGTGGTCGCGGTACCCAGCATCATCCGCCTGCGCCGGTACGTGCGTCGGCCGCACCGTCAACGCGTCGCGTTCAACCGGAAGAACGTGTTCCGGCGCGACGACCACACGTGCCAGTACTGCGGGGTGCGAAGCCACGACCTCACGCTCGACCACGTCCTGCCGCGCTCGCGGGGCGGCCCGACGACGTGGGAGAACGTGGTGGCGTGTTGCCGCCGCTGCAATGCCGGCAAACGCGATCGCACCCCTTCCGAGGCCGGGATGGGGTTGCGCCGCAAGCCAGGTGCGCCGGCGTTCATGTTCAGCTCCGCCTACGGCCTGCTCCCCGACGTCGATCCGGCGTGGGAGGCCTACCTGCCGCGCGGCCGCTGACGTCGCGGCCGCGACGGCCGCGCACGCCGCGCCGGTCGCGTCAGCGTCGGCGGCCCGAGTCGGCGAACAGGCGCGACAGCACCGCGCTGATCACGGAGAGCACGATCGACCCCAGGACGGCGGCGCCGAAGCCCGACAGCTGGAGCGGCGACACGGCCGCGGCGACCGCGAGTGCCAGGCCGTTCACCACGAGCAGGAAGAGCCCGAAGGTGAGCACCGTGATGGGCAGGGTGAGCAGGACCATGATCGGCCGCACGACCGCGTTCACCAACCCGATGACCAGGGCCGCGAGCAGGAACGACCCCAGGTCGGGCCGGGCGACCGAGACGCCGATGCCGAGCTGGACGGTGAGCCACAGGGCGAACGCGTTGAGGGCCCAGCGCACGAGAAGGTTCATGAGCGTAGGGTAACAGCCGAGACCGGCGCCGTCACCGGCGTCCCTTCAGGAGGGCAGCCGCCGCAGCACCGGTCGCGGTTCGCCCACGTCGAAGCCCACGGAGCGCAAGATGGCGACGAGCTTGGGGTCGCGGTCGGAGAGTTCGGCGCGCACGCGCCCCAACGGGCTGGCGCCCGCGAGCTCATGGAGCAGCGACAGGACGAGCCGCCGCAACATCTCCGTCGACGCCCGATGCTCGGGCGCGACACCGATCGCCGTCAGCGCCAGGTCACCGTCGACGCCCGCGCGGCGCCGACCCGCGAGCGCGTACCCGACGGGCCCGCGGTCGAGCGACTCGTAGGCGAGACACCACAGGTCGGGGGTGAACCGACCGTGCGCCCGCTTGAGCCAGGCCCAGCGGCCATCGCCGAGCATCCAACCCTCGGCGCGACCGACGAACGAGCGGAACGTCGGGTCGTCGTCGAGTTGCCACGCCTCGAGCACGAGCGGCCGGCCCAGGGGCGGGACCTCGGCCAGGTCGAACGCCAGAGCGCGCAACGCGTCGGGTTCGAATCCGAGCCGTGCCAGGGCGACCGCCAGGCTCGACGCCGGTTCCGGCGGTACGGCCGACATGTCGAGCTCGACCGCTTCGTGGGGGTGACGATCGAGGACCTCGACGACGAGCTCGACGAAGGCACCGGCGTCGTGGTCCGCGAACCAGGGCTGTGCCAAGCGGAGGGTGGGATCGTCGACATCCGGGTTCGGCGGCCAGGCCACCACGCCGGCACGGGGCTCGCCGTCGTCCGTGCGGACCCAGGTGCGGGCGGCGTCGCGGCGCGGATCGCGCAGGAGGGTGACGGTGCGCCGGGCCAGGCCCCACGGGTCGCGATGACCCAGGAAGGCGAAGGAGCGGGCCAGGTACCAGGCGAGCTCGTCGGGGGCGAGGGGTCGGATCACGGCGTCCGCATGCTACGCCGCTCGGCGCGCATGCCACGCCGCTCGGCGCGCATGCCACGCCGCTCGGTACGATGGCGGGGTGCCCAAGCCTCGCGTCATCGGCGGCCGCGCCCGCGGCCGCGCCCTCGAGACCCCCCGTCGCGGCACCCGTCCCACGCCCGCTCGGGTCCGCGAAGCGATGTTCGACGTCCTCGCGTTCGCGCCGAAAGGGACGTTCCTCGACCTGTTCGCCGGCTCCGGCGCCCTCGGGCTCGAAGCCGCCTCGCGCGGCTGGGACGTCATCTGCGTCGACCTGGCGCGCGAGGCGACGGAGGTCATCCGGCGCAACGCGCGCGGTCTCGGGCTCCAGGTCGACGTGCGCCGCGCCGACGCCCTCGCGGTCGCGCGCACGCTCGAAGGCCGGGTGTCGGTGTGCAGCGCCGCACCCCCCTACCCCGCCGACCTGCCCGCGATCTTCCAGGCGTTGCTCGACAGCGAGTGCGTCGCACCCGGCGGGCGGTACGTGTTCCAGCACCCGTCGTCGCTCCCCCTCGACCTGACCTTCCGCGGCGCGACGCTGCCCGACGACCGACGGACCTACGGCTCGAACGCGCTCACCTGGGTCCGCGTCCCGGACGCCGGAGGTCCGGACGCTGGAGCCTCTGCGGACGGCGCCCAGGTCGGGGGCCCGGCAGCCGGGGACGTCGAGCCCGAGGTGCCGACCGGTCCCGACGCCGACCCGACCGAGGCACCCTAGGCGGTCGCCCGGAGCCACCCGGCCATCGTCGCCACGCGCGCGGGAGGCGTCGACGACGCGTGCTAGACTCGCGCGATGCCGCGGGGCAGGGCCCGGTGCGCGCTCCCGGGCGTGCCGACCGCTCGGCTCGCACCGCGTGAGCGCACCGTACGCGACGAACGGCCGGGGCCGCCCGCGCCGCTCCCGAAGGGGACCACCCGATGCTCGGATTCATCCAGAAGCTGTTCGATCAGAACGATCGTGAGGTCAAGCGTCTCGACAACGAGGTCGTGCAGCGCACGAACGATCTCGAGGACGCGATGGCGGCCCTGCCCGACCTGGCGGTGGCGTTCGACGACCTGCGGCGCCGCCATCTCGAAGACGGTGAGACGCTCGACGCCCTGATGCCCGAGGCGTTCGCGCTCGTGCGCGAGTCCGGCAAGCGGCACTTGGGCTTGCGCCACTACGACGTCCAGCTCGTGGGCGGAGCGGCCCTCCACTACGGCAAGATCGCGGAGATGAAGACCGGCGAGGGGAAGACGCTCGTCGCGACGTTGGCCCTGGCGCTGAACGCGCTCACGGGCAAGGGCACGCATCTCGTCACCACGAACGACTACCTCGCCCGCACGGGCGCCGAGTGGATGGGTCCCATCTACCGCGGCCTGGGCCTCAAGGTGGGCGTGATCGAGCACAGCGCCGACAACGCCGCGCGTCGCGCCGCCTACCGCAACGACATCACCTACATCACGAACAGCGAGCTCGGCTTCGACTACCTGCGCGACAACATGGCGTTCCGGCCGGATCAGTTGGTGCTGCGCGAGGAGACCCCGCTCCACTACGCGATCATCGACGAGGTCGACTCGATCCTCATCGACGAGGCCCGCACGCCGCTCATCATCTCGGGTCCGGCCGAGCTGGCCACCGACAAGTACTTCGTGATGGCGAAGCTGGCGCAGAAGCTCGAGAAGGGTGAGGCGGGCGAGAGCAAGGAGATCCCGCCCACGGGGGACTACACGGCCGACGAGAAGACCAAGGACATCCACCTGACCGAGGGGGGGATCGCCAAGGCCGAGGAGTCGCTGGGCGTCGAGGACATCTTCAGCGCCGCCAACATGGAGCTGGGCCACATGCTCCGCCAGGCCCTGCGCGCACGCGAGCACTACAAGCTCGATCAGCAGTACGTGAAGGACGAGAACGGCCACATCGTGATCGTCGACGAGTTCACCGGTCGCCTCATGCCCGGCCGGCGTTTCGGCGAGGGGCTGCACCAGGCGATCGAGGCCAAGGAAGGCGTCAAGATCGAGCGCGAGAACCAGACGCTGGCCACGATCACGTACCAGAACTTCTTCAAGCTCTACGACAAGATCGCCGGCATGACGGGCACCGCCAAGACCGAGGAGAAGGAGTTCCAGGAGATCTACCGCTCCGACGTGCTCGTGATCCCCACCGACAAGCCGATCGTGCGCAAGGACCACGAGGACATGGTCTACCGCACCCAGAATGGCAAGTACGACGCGGTGGTCGAGGAGATCGTCGAGGTCCACCGCACCGGCCAGCCGATCCTGGTCGGCACCGTGACGATCGAGGCCTCCGAGCGCCTGTCGAAGATGCTCCAGCGCAAGGGCGTCACGCACCAGGTGCTCAACGCCAAGTACCACCAGCGCGAGGCCGAGATCGTTTCGCAGGCGGGTCGCATCAGCGCCGTGACGATCTCGACGAACATGGCCGGCCGCGGTACGGACATCGTGCTGGGGGGCAACCCGGAGGCGCTGGCCCGCCAGCTGCTCGAGCGCGAGGGCTTCGACCGCTACGACTCCGACACGGAGCTGTTCATCAAGGCCCTCATGCTCCACCGCGAGGACGAGGCGCGCGACATCGCGCGACGTCTCGAGGGGTTGCCCGACGGCATCCTCGAACGGATCGTCGCGCTACGGAACGATGCCGAGCGCGACCACGTCAAGGTGGTCGAGTTCGGTGGCCTGCACATCATCGGCACCGAACGTCACGAGTCGCGCCGCATCGACAACCAGCTCCGTGGGCGCGCCGGGCGCCAGGGTGACCCGGGCAGCAGCCGCTTCTACGTCTCGTTCGAGGACGACCTCATGCGCCTCTTCGCCAACGAGCGGGTGCTGGGCATGATGGACCGCCTCGGGATGGACGACAGCGCGCCGATCGAGGCGAAGATGGTGACGGGCGCCATCGAGCGTGCGCAGAAGCGCGTCGAGGACCGCAACTTCGGCATCCGCAAGCAGCTGCTCGACTTCGACAACGTCATGAGCAAGCAGCGTGAGGTGATCTACCAGCAGCGGCGCGAGATCCTGCTGGGGCACGACATCTCCGACGACGTCCAGGACATGATCGCCGAGTACGTCGACGCCCAGGTGCAGCGCCAGTTGAACCCGGAGCTCGAGCCCGAGGAACGCGACACCGGCGCGCTGCGCATGGCGGTCCTCGAGGCCATCCCGCAGCTCGACGCGTTCGACTTCGAGGCGCTGCGCGAGGTCGCGCCCGACGAGGCCACGCAGGCGCTCGTCGAGGCGTTCGAGGCCGCCTACGCCGAGCGCGAGACGGAACTCGGCGCCCCGCTGCTGCGCGAGCTCGAGCGCTTCATCGTGCTCCAGGTGGTCGACCAGCACTGGAAGGAGCAGCTCCACGCGATGGACGTGCTGCGCCAGGGTATCGGCCTGCGCGGCTACGGCCAGCGCAACCCGCTGCAGGAGTACGCCTTCGAGGCCTTCAACCTCTTCGAGGAGATGAAGGGCAACATCCGCCTGAACGTGGCGAAGCTGCTCTTCCGGGTCCAGGTCCAGACCGACCAGCGTCTGGAGCGGCGTGCGCCCGCACGACCGACGACGCTCGACGCCGGCGGCGGCGTGAGCGCGCTGGCGGCCGCCGCGGGTCGCTCGGCGGCCCCCGCCGCCACCGCGACGGCACCCATCACGGCCGAGGACAAGGTCGGCCGCAACGACCCCTGCCCCTGCGGCAGCGGCAAGAAGTACAAGCACTGCCACGGGCGCGCCGCCGCCTGAGGCAGCCGGTGGCCTTCACGGAACGACTCCACGACCGGGTGCGGGCGCTCGGCACGCGCGTCTGCCTGGGCATCGACCCGCGCCCGACCGCGCACCCCAGCACGCACCCGGATCGCTTCGACGGCGACCCCGCGCGCACCGCCCGCGCCGTCGTCGGGTACGTGCGCGAGGTGCTCGACGCCACCCACGACCTGATCGCCTGCGCCAAGCCGCAGAGCGCGTTCTTCGAGGCGCTCGGCGTGCCGGGCGTCATCGCCTTGGCGCAGGTCCTGGCCGACCTCCGCGACCGCGGAATCCCCACGATCCTCGACGCCAAGCGCGGTGACGTGGGGACCACGGCCGAGGCGTACGCCGCCGCGTACCTGGGCAACGGCGTCTTCGGCGCCGACGCGCTGACCGTCAACCCGTACCTGGGCCTCGACACGATCGAGCCGTTCCTCGACGCCGCGGTGGCCGCGGACCGCGCCGTGTTCGTGCTCGTCAAGACCTCGAACCCGGGCAGCGGCGACCTCCAGGACGTCGTCGGCGACGACGGCCGGCGGCTGCACGAACGCCTCGCCGACGCGCTCGACGAGCGGGCGCGGGAGCTTCCGGCAGGCGACGACGGCTACTCGCCATTGGGCGCCGTGGTCGGCGCCACGTACCCGCAGGACCTGGCGGCGCTACGACGGCGCCTCCCGCGCTCCGTGCTGCTCGTGCCCGGCTACGGCGCCCAGGGCGGACGGGCCGAGGACCTGGGCGGTGCGTTCGGCCCCGGCGGTCTCGGCGCGGTCGTCAGCGCCAGCCGCACGCTGCTCTACCCCACCCAGGGCGACGACGTCGCCGCCGCCGCCCGGGCGGCGGCCACGTCGATGCGGGACGCCCTCGAGCGGGTGGCCGGCGCCTGACGCCGCGCCCGCTTCCCGCTAGCGGGGCGGTGTCTGCAGCACGCGTCTCACGGCGATGGGCGACAGGTTGGTGCGGACCCTCGGCAACAGACGGGCGAACGTGAAGAAGGGCGCCGCGTCGCCCACGAAGACGGCCGAGTACGCCTCCAGACCCTCCACGAGCGGATGGGTGAACGCGAACACGTCGACCTCCTCGCCCGCGGGCACCTCGAACGGCCAGGCGCCAGGGAGATCGGGCTCGCTGCCGACGATGTACATGGTCGCCCGGTTCTCGTTCAGGAAGAGGTCGCGCGCCACGGGCGCCGGAGCACCGACGAAGGACGTGACCGCGTACGCGCACGTGTCGAGGCGCGCGGCGACGTCGCGCAAGCCGCCATCGAGCGTCTCGTCCTCGCTGGGATGCCAGACGATGAGCCGCGGGTAGGCCGACCAGTTCCACAGCAGGCCCAGGAACGCCAATCGGCGCTCGTTCTCCGGGTGCCACGCGACGAGCGCGGTGGGGCGCACCGCAGCGCCGACGCGCCCGACCAGCGCGTCCAGGTCGGCACGCACCTGCACGGGATCGGTCGGGTCGCCGGCCGGCATCGGCGGCAGGGCGTACCAGCCCGCGATCGTGTCCAACGCACCCTGCCAGACGTCGGGCGCCATCGGGTCGACGGCCGCGCCGTGGCCGATGACGCGGCGCTCGCGCAGGTAGCGCAGGTCGTCGTGGTCGGGATGTTCCTCGGGCAGCTCGAACGTGCTCGCGATGAGCGTGCGGGGCAGCGCCGGCTCGAGCGTGCGGACGACGTGGGCCAGCGCGGGGAGCGGGTCGGTCGGGAAGGGGGCCTCGTCGCAGGCGACGGCGGCGCCCGCGAGCGCGAGACCGACGGCGACGAGACCACGGAACCAGCCCCTCGCCGCCCCGCGCAGCGGCCGACGCCCGCCTTCGACGGGCGCCAGCGGTGGACGCTCGAGAGCCCGAGCGTCCACGCGCCCCATGGAGGTCAACGCAGGGAGGTGGGCGCGGCGGTGACGCCGCCGATCGTGACGTAGTAGCCGGCACTCGCCGGCGGTCCCGCGTAGCCGTTGCTCGACACGACGCGGAAGCGCTCGTCCGGGTAGATGACGTCGGTGTCGCCCGAGGAGAGGGTGGGCGCGCCGGTGCCCTGGACCTGGAGCTCCAGGCCGAGGACGGCGTCGAGGGCGTCGAACTCGAGGACGCGGATGTCGTCGCCGGTGTAGACGAACCAGTCCTCGTCACCCAGCGTCTCGATCGCACCGCCGTACACGGCCGGTCCCGGGAGGACCTCGGCGTCGGGCGAGGCATCGTTCGGCTCGAAGGTGTCGTTGTGATCGAAGGTGTACGCGAAGAGGTCGAAGGTGCGCGTGCTGGCGCTGAGGTTCCGGACGACGATCCGGTAGGTCGACGCCGTCCGACGCACGGCCGCACAGGGACCGACACACTGGTACAGGGTCTCGATGGCCATCGGCGCCAGGCCGTCCGCGGCGACGCCGAGCGCGCCGGCCGTGGCCGCGAAGTAGTCGGGCGATTCGGAGACGGCCAGCGTGCTGCCCGAGGCGCTCTGGAGCGTGACTCGCAGGTCGCTGCCGTCCACCTCCGCATAGAAGAGGTCGCGCACGGACGCGGGCATGTCGACCGCGTACGTCCGGGTGGCGCCGCCGGCGATCGAGACGTCGTTCCGCAGCACCGAGGGGCTGGTCGTGGCGGTGACGGTCCCGTCGACGCCTCCGCCGCCGCCGCCGCCCGAGGTCTCCGCACCGACGGTCACGACGTAGCCCGATGAGGCCGGCGGACCGGCACGGCCGGCGGTGGACCGCACGCGGAACCGCTCGCCGGGCAAGATCACGTCGGAGTCGCCGTCGTCGAGCGTGGGACCGCCGTCGACGTCGAGCACCAGACCGAGGCTCGCGTCGTAGGCATCGAACTCGAGGACGCGCGGGTTGGCACCGGTGTACTCGAAGTAATCCACATCGCCCAGCGTCTCGATGGCGCCCACGAGCGTCTCGGCGCCGAAGACCTCCACGGCCGACGACGTGCCGTCGTTCGGCTCGAAGCTGTCGTTCTGGTCGAAGGTGTACGCGTAGAGGTCGAAGGTGCGCGAGGAGCCGGAGCGGTTCTCGACCTCGACGTAGTAGGTGGAGGCCGAGATGCGCGTGGCGACGCACGGCCCGACGCAGGCGTAGGCCACGTCGATCGCCTGGGCGCTCGATCGCCACCGCCGTGCTCAACGCCGACACGGACGAGGCGAAGTACGTCGGCGACCCGGAGACGCCGATCGTCGCGCCGGAGCTGCGCAGCAACGAGACGCGCAGGTCGCTGGCACCCTCGACCTCGACGTAGAGCAGCTCGTCGCTCGAGCTCGCCACGTCGACTTGGTAGATGAGGGAATCGCCGCCACCGATCGTCTGGTTCGTGAGACGGGGGGACGGGGACGGGCTGCTCACGGTCGTGACGGTGTCTTCGACGATCGGATCGAAGGTCACCTCGACGGAACACGCCACGAGGACGAGCGCCGTGATCGCGATGGGCGCCCAACGTGCGACGGAGTGGAACAGGGTCATGGTCGACCTCCTACACGAGCACTCTAGCCTTCGTGTACACGCGAGGATGACCAGACCGTCACCGATCGTTCACGCAGGACGCGATCGCCGGCATCCGTTCACTCCAAGACCATGACGAACGGGTAGAGGTCGGGACCGCCGCCTTGCACCTCGACCTCCAGGTCGGGGTACGCCTCGGCGATGCGGGCGGTGACCGCGCGCGCCGACGCCTCACCCGTGGCGGACGCGTAGAACAACGTCCCGATGTCGACCGAACCGGCCACGTGTGCGAGCAGCGCCAACAGGCACGCCTCGGCATCGTCGGCGGTCTCACGCAGGGTGGCGTCCAAGAGGCCGATGTAGGCGCCCTCGCGGACGTCGACGCCGTCGATCGACGCGTCGCGGCTGGCGACCGTGACCTCGAGCGTGTGTGCCGACGCGGAGGCGTCCGCCATGCCCGGCAGCAACGCCTCGACGTCCTCGCCCTCGACGAACTGCACGGTGGCGGCCAGGCCTTGACCTACCGTGCGGGTCGGCAGCACGTGCACGCGCTTCTCGGGCACGATCTCGGCCACCCGCTCGGCGGCCAGGATGATGTTCTTGTTGTTCGGCAGGACGATCACGTCGGTGGCGCCGAGCGACCGGACCGCGTCGGCGATGTCCTGCACCGACGGGTTGTTCGTCTGCCCGCCGCCGACGACCCGCGCGCCGAGGCTGCGGAACATCTTGGTGATGCCGTAGCCGCTCGACACCGCCACGAGGCCTGTCTTGGGCGGTTCGGCCGCCTCGGGGTCGACGTTCGCGAGGATCTCCGAGTGCTGCTCGGTCATGTCCTCGACCTTCGACCGCACCATGCGGCCGTAGCGGGCGACCAGGGCGAGGAGCTTCTCGGGCTCCTCGGTGTGGATGTGGCCCTTCACGAAACCTTCCGCACCCACCACCAGCAGGGAATCGCCGAAGGGCGCCACCGCCTCTTGGATCTCGGTGGTCTCGACGGTGACGTCCGAGAGCAGGAACTCGGTGCAGAACCCGAAGACCTCCTCCTCGAACTGCTGTTGGGCGCGCAGGGTGACCACGGGCGGCGGCGGCAACGGCCGGCCGTCGAAGGCGGCGATCAAACCTTCGAGCAGGCGCAGGAAGCCGAGCCCGCCGGCGTCGACCACGCCCGCCTGCTTCAGGATCGGCAGTTGCTCGGGCGTGTGCGCCAGCGCGACACGTCCGGCCTCGAGCGCGCGCTCGAGCAGCGCGACGGGTCTCTCGTCGTCGACGGCCTTCGCCACTTCCTCCGCCGCGGCCCGTACGACGCTCAGGATCGTGCCCTCGACGGGCTTCATCACCGCGGCGTAGGCGGCCTTGGTGGCGCCCGTCAGGGCCTTGGCGAGGACGGTGGCGTCGAGTCGCTCGGTGCGCTTGATCGTGTCGGCAAACCCCTTGAGCACCTGCGACAGGATGACGCCGGAGTTGCCACGCGCGCCGAGCAACGACCCGTACGCCAGCGCGTGGGCGACCTCGTCCATCGCGTCGAGCGGGGCCTCGAGCAACTGCCGCCGCACCGACTGGAGCGTGAGGTGCATGTTGGTCCCGGTGTCGCCGTCGGGCACCGGGTAGACGTTGAGGGCGTTCACCTCGTCGACGAACACACCGAGGAAGTCGGTGGCGAACACGAACGCGTCGGCGAGCACGACCGCCGTGAGATGCGAGGCGTCGGCACCGACCGCGGCGACGCGGGCTCCGGACGCCGTCTCCGGTTCACCCACGGCTGACCCCGGCGACGTGGACCCTGACGTCGGTCACGTCGACGCCGGCGTACGTGGTCGACGCGTACCGCACGCGCTCGACCACCGACTCGGCGACCGCCGGGATGTTCACACCGTACGCGACGACCACGTGGAGCTCGAACGCCGCCGAGGCGCCGTCCTCGGACCTCGTGACCTCGACGCCCTCGTCCACCTGGGACACGCCGAGGATGCGGCGCAACCCCTCGCTGAGGCTCGCGGGCGCCATCCCCACCACCCCGGGGACCTCGTGGGCCGCGAGGCCGACGATCGTCGCGAGCGAACCGTCCCCGACGCGAATCCGATCGATGGCGTCGGAGCCGGTGCGCTTGGCGCGTCCGCGGCGTGGCTTCGGGAGCGTGACGGGGGGCTTGGGCGCGCCTTCGGCGTCGGCCGGGCCTCGGGCCATGGTGGTCCTCCTCGGCGAATGCTCCATGCTACCCCGCCGTCGGGTCGGGGCCGATCACGTGTCCCACAGTGTCGCGTCGATCGAGCGGCTCCCAGTCCTCGACGTCGATGCGCGCCGCGCGGAGTTCCAGGCCCTGGTGGACCACGTCGGCGCGGGTCCTCTCGAGCAGGTCGCGCACCCGCGACGCGTCCGCGTCGACGGTCGCCACCACCCACGACTCCCAGTCGTGGGCGTCGAGCCCGCCGGTCCGCGCCACCGACAGTTCCGGGCGCTGCCGCCAGCGCGTCAACAGCGGCAGCAAGAGCGCGCGCTTCTCCTTGAGGCTGTGCGCCCAAGGCGTGCCGATCTCGACCTGCAACACGCCCACCCAGGGGGCCGCCGACCTCATCCCATGCCCGCCAGGAAACCGAGCTTGCGGAGCGCCCGGATCAGGTCCATCACCGTCACCTCGCCGCCGTCGTACGTCACCAGGGCGCCGTCGTCGCCGTGGCCCTCGACCCGGGCGACGCCTGGGACGGCCTGCAGCGCGCTCAGCACCTTGGTCCGGGCGGCGTCGGTGTCGAGCCCGCGGACGGTGAGGATGGCGCGATCCAGGGGGGGCGGGTTCACGCGGTCCCCGCCGCCGGCGCGGCGCGCGAACCGAGCTGCCGTTCGAAGCGCCGCAGCGGCCGCTCGCGCCAGGTCTCCTCCAGCACCGCGGCGGTCGCCCGGTCGCTGAGCGGCACGTTCGCCACCAGGTGGTAGACGGCGGCGTCGTAGGCGCTCTTGACGACCGCTTCGAGCAACGCGCGGCAGGCCTCGGTCGCCCCGTCCACTACGGCCGTCCGCGCGATCGTGACGGTCGGTCGCGCACCGTCCCAGACGGCGTGGGCCAACGAGAGACCCAGGACGCGGCCGCCCGCTTCGGCGACGAACGCGTGGCCGCTGCGGGCGTAGAAGCCCAAGGAGCCCCGGTTGACGACGACGGGGACGTCGTGGGCCGAGGCGTACGCGGTGTCGATCGGGAGGAGTCGGTCGAGGTCGTCGACCTCGACGGGTCGCAGCGCGGCGTTCATGGCGCCATGGTACGCGCCGGGTCGAGGCGCGCGGGCGCGCCGGGCGCGCGTTCGGTGGCCCACGCTTCGGAGACGCGCGGATCCCACGGGCCGTAGCCGGCTTCCACGAAGTACAGACCCTGCGGCCCCACGTTGGGCCCGGCCCTGGATCGGTCGCGCGCGCGGAGAACGTCGCCGACGGCCTCGGCGGCCAGCCGGCCCTTCCCCACCCAGAGCAAGGTACCGACGATCGTCCGGATCATGTTGCGCAAGAAGCCGTCGCCCGCGGCGTGGAGTCGCAGCTCGGCCCCCGCCTCGCGCAGGTCGCACAGGTAGAGCGTGCGGACCGGCGAGCGCGTCTCCTGGGTGGCGAACGACGAGAAGTCGTGGGTGCCGACGAGATGGGCGGCGGCCGCCTGCATCGCCGGCACGTCGAGGTGGCGGAACACCGGCAGCACGCGGTGGCGCTCGAGCGCGAGACCCCTGGGGTCGTCGCGGGCGACGCGCAGGCGGTAGAGGTAACGCCGGTAGCGGCAGCCGAACTGCGCTTCGAAGTCATCGGCCACGGTGGCGAGGTCGAGGACGACCACGTCGCGCGGCAGGTGGGCGTTGAGTGCCAGGCGGAGCTTCTCGTCGCCGATCGTGGTCGTCGTGTCGACGTGCGCCACCATGGCGAGCGCGTGCACGCCCGCATCGGTGCGCCCGGCGCCGAAGACCGGACCGTGGTGACCGGGCAAGGCGGCCCAGGCGGCTCGTACGGCGCCCTGGACGGTGCGCTCCCCGGTCGGTTGCCACTGCCAACCGGCGAAGTCGGTGCCGTCGAACTCCAAGGTCAGGCGGACGCGGCGCTGCGGGACCGTCGTCGGGGAGGGGGCGTCCGCCGTCCCCACCTTCAGCGCGAGCGGCCGGCCGACAGCCGGGTCAGCCGCATGGGACGCTGGGCGGGCGGTCCGGACGGCACCCAGCCGAAGGCCTGACCGATCCACGGCGCCACGACGGTCGCCATCGACGCCAACAGGACGTAGCGGACGTACCCGCCGAACGGGTGCCGTTTGACGACTTCGGGGAGCAGCTCGCTGCTGGCGGCCAGGAACGTGAACGCCAGCACCAGCCCGACCAGCGTCACGCCCACGCGCCCGAGGATCGGTCCGTCGGTGCGGTGCGGTACGAGCAGGGGGCCGACCGCGAGGGCCGCCAGCGCGCCCGTCAGCAGGTCGGAGTCGGGCGTCGGCAGGAGCAGGTGCAGCGTCAGGGGGACGGCCACGCCCAAGAGCACGACCAGCGCCAGCGGCGGCTCGAAGCCGGACCGCACCCAGACCCCGGCCACGGCGACGACGAGAAGCCCGATCGCCAGCCCGCCCCAGACGTCGATCGGGACGTGGACGCCGAGGTACAGCCGCGAGAAGGCGACCGCGACGATCACGACGACGGCCAGGACCGTGAAGGGGACGCGTCGCGCCAGCAGCGCCGCGAGGCCCCAGAAGGTGACGGAGCTCTGGGCGTGTCCGCTGGGGAAACCCGCACCGAGCGCGCCGTCGAGGGCGCGCTGCGTCCGGACGACGCTCGGATCGACCGTGAACGGCCGCGGCGTGTCGAACCAACCCTTGGCGTACTGGTTGACCATGAAGCTCGACAGCAACGCGATCCCGATCGCGCGGCCGGCGGCCGCGTCGATCCCGAGGTACGTGATCACCATGAGCGCCACGTAGGCCTCTTCGGAGCCGAGATCGGTGATCCACGTCATCAGCGTGTCGAGCCACGGCGTCGCGACGCTCTGGATCAGGTAGACGGTCTCCATGGGTTCTCCCGCGCGGGCCACCGGCGTCGCCCTCGGCCCGGCTCAGGGGGCGCGCCGCCCGCGTCGCGGGCGGGTCTGGGGCGGTCCCGACGTCGCCGGCATCCTAACCCCGTGGACGCGTCGTGCGACCATGGGGCCATGCGCGAGACCGCGACCTCCGACACGCTCTTCGACCGTTCCCGCCGCCTGTTCCCCGGCGGGGTCAACTCCCCCGTCCGTGCCTTCGGCGCGGTCGGCGGCACCCCCCGTTTCGTCGCCCGTGCCGAAGGCCCGTACGTGTGGGACGCCGACGGCTCGCGCTACCTCGACCTGGTCGGCTCGTGGGGACCGATGATCCTCGGGCACCGTCACCCGCGGGTGCACGAGGCCCTCGCCGCGGCGCTCGCGCGCGGAACCTCGTTCGGGGCGCCCACCGAGGCCGAGGTCGCGCTGGCGGAACGGGTGGTCGACCGCTACCCGGCCGTGGAGCGCCTGCGCTTCGTCAGCAGCGGCACCGAGGCGACGATGAGCGCGCTCCGGGTGGCCCGGGGCGTGACCGGCCGGCCGCTGGTGGTCAAGTTCGCCGGCGGGTACCACGGTCACGCCGACGGCCTGTTGGTGGCGGCGGGATCGGGCGCCGTGACCACCGGCGTGCCGTCGTCGGCGGGCGTCCCGGCCGAGATCGCGGCACTGACGCTGGTGGCGCCCTACAACGATCCGGCAGCGCTCGCCGCCCTCTTCGACGCGCGCGGCCCGGAGATCGCCGCGGTCATCGTGGAGCCGGTCGCCGGCAACATGGGCGTCGTCGCCCCCTCGGCGGCGTTCCTGAAGGCGCTGCGCGACCTCACGCGCGCCCACGGTGCGCTCCTGGTGGTCGACGAGGTCATGACCGGCTTCCGGCTCGCTCGGGGGGGTGCGATCGAGCGCTACGGGCTCGACGCCGACCTGGTGTGCTGGGGCAAGATCCTGGGGGGCGGGCTGCCGGTGGGCGGTTACGGCGGCCCGGGTCGTTTCATGGACCACGTCTCGCCCGTCGGGCGGGTCTACCAGGCCGGCACCCTGTCGGGGAACCCGTTGGCGATGGCGGCCGGCGCCGCCACGCTCGACGCGATCGATGCCACCTCGGGCCTCTACGAGACGCTCGAGCGGCGCGGCGCCGAACTGGCCGACGCCCTGCGGTCGGGCGCATCCGCCGCGGGCGTGCCGGTCACCGTCAACCAGGTCGGCTCGATGCTCACGGTCTTCTTCACGCCCAGGCCGGTGGTCGACCTGGAGACGGCGGGTCGCAGCGACGCCGCCGCCTTCGGACGCTGGTTCCACCACCTGCTCGAGGCCGGCGTCTGGTGGCCGCCGTCGGGGTACGAAGCGGCGTTCCTGAGTCACGCGCTCGACGACGCGCTGCTCGGCGAGGTCGCCGAGGCCGCCGCCGAGGCGTTCCGCGCCGTCGCCCCCTGAGGGGTTCGCCGTGTCGCTGCCGAGCCTCGACGACACGATCGCCGCGATCGCCACCGCACCCGGCGTCGGCGCGATCGGCATCGTCCGCATCGCCGGCCCCGACGCCTACGGGGTGGCCGACGCGCTGTTCCGGCCGGCCCGGGGCGGCCGCGCCGCCGACCTGCCCGCCGGACGCGTGACGTTCGGCCGCGTGGTCGACGGCGACGCCTTCGTCGACGACGGTGTGCTCCTGAGCTTCCGCGCGCCGCATGCGTACACCGGCCAGGACGCCGTCGAGCTCCAGGTGCACGGCGGCCCGGCGGTCCTGCGCACCGTGTTCGACCTGGCCCTGCGCCACGGTGCCCGGGCCGCCGGCCCCGGCGAGTTCACGCTCCGTGCGGTCGTGCACGGCAAGCTCGACCTGGCGCAGGCCGAAGCGGTGCTGGCCCTGGTCGAGGCGCGGTCGGACGCGGCCCGGCGACAAGCGAGCATCGGTCTCGCCGGAGGTCTGTCGCGTGCGCTCGCAGGCGTCCAGGTGGACCTGACCGCCGCGTACGCCCAGGTGCTGGCGGCGCTCGACTACCCGGAAGAGGGCGTGCCGGAAGAGGACGTCGAGGTGCCGGTCGAACGGGCCCGCGCGAACCTGGCGCGCCTGCTCGGGACCGCCCGTGCGGGTCGCTTCGCCGCGCGCGGTGCCCGGATGGCGCTGGTGGGTCGACCCAACGCCGGCAAGTCGAGCCTGCTCAACGCGCTGCTCGGGTTCGAGCGCGCACTGGTGGGCGAACGCCCCGGCACCACGCGCGACTACCTCGAGGCACCCCTCGAGCTCGGTCGCGTCAGCGTGACCGCCGTCGACACGGCCGGTCTGCGCGCCACGGAGGACGACGTGGAGGCCGGCGGCGTGGCGCACGCGCGCGCCCTCGCCGCCGCCGCCGACGTGGTCGTGGCCCTGATCGACGGGACCCGCGCGCTCGAACCCGACGACCTCGACCTGGTCGCCGAGCTGGGGCCCGACCGGGTCGTGTGGGTGGCGACCAAGTCCGACCGGCCCTCGGCCTGGGACGACGCGGCCCTCGGGGTGCCGGTGGTGCGTGTCTCGAGTCGGACGGGCCACGGTCTCGACGGGTTGCGGGCGCTGCTCGAGGAGCGGCTGTTGGGGGACGCGGCCGGCGAGGAGACGTGGGTGACGGCCGAGCGCCACGTCGATGCGCTACGGACCGCCCTCGAGGCACTCGAACGCGTCCCGGGCGCACCCCACGACCTCCAGGGGCTCGACCTCGAGACCGCCCTGCGGGCCCTCGACCGGATCACCGGCCGCGGCGACGTCGTCGAGGCCACGCTGAGCGAGGTGTTCGCGCGGTTCTGCGTCGGCAAGTGATCCTGTCAGGTCGTTCGCACGCTTTCCGCGAATGACGCTGACCCGATCACTTGCCGCCTCGTCGGCAGCGGCACGCACGGCGGCGGGAAACGCCGCGATGACGCGCTCGAGCACGCTACGGGCGGTGAACTCGATCATGCGCAGCAGGGCTCGGCCTCCCCAGCGCTCCGGCTCGGGCAGGTGCAGGTGCACCCGCACGCGGAAGCGATAGGCGACGCGGCTCCCGCCCTCCTCGGCGAAGACGTCGGCTTCGCCATCGACTTGCGCCCAGCCCGGTCCCGGCGGGTCGAGCGGTTGCGCCACCAGCCGCGCGCCGTCGGGCGTGGTCTCGAGCACGCTCGTGAAGGGCAGGGAGCGCTGCCCCATCAGCGCGGCGTTGACCGGAAGCGTCGCGGTCACCAGCCGCGGCGAACCGTCGCTCACCGTCAGGTCCTCGAGGAAGGTGGCGCGCGCGAGGCTGCGGGCGACGTCGCGCACGAACGCCAACGCCTCGGCCCGCGGTAACGCCAGGTCGAGGTCGAACGCCACGTGGTGTTCGAGCGTCACGCGCGCCTCACCGACCGCGGGGCCCGACCCACTCGACGCGGACCTCGCCGGCGTCGACGGCGGCGGCGAGTTCTTCCTCGCTCGCGTTGCGCAGCCGCGGGAGCTCACCGAACAGCGCCGCACTGGTGGCGAAGCCCACGCGCACCGTCACGGGGCCGTCTTCGGCAGGGCGGCCGATCCGCCACAACAACGAACCGGCGAGATCGTCGAGGGTCTCGGCCTCCACGCCCAGACCGTCCAGGAGGTCTCGCACGCGCTCTTCGGTCCTCGGGTCGTTCATGGTCGAAGCGTACCGTACCCAACGCTCCGCACGCGTCCTGGGAGGCGCGACGGGGCGTGCTAGGTTGGCGCTCGTGCGTCGCGACGTGCCCGTTCCCCCGCCCCTGCCCGCTCCCCATCCCGACTTCGAACGTCGACCCCCGAACACCCTCGCCCGCGCCTGGGGCGTGTTCTGGCGCGGCAGCGCCATGGGCATGGCGGACGTGGTGCCCGGGGTCTCGGGCGGCACGATGGCGCTCGTCCTCGGCGTCTACCCGCGCCTGATCGCCGCGCTCGCGGCGCTCACCGGCCGACCGACCTGGCGGGCGCTCGTCGACCGGCGCTGGGCGGCGGCCTGGTCCGCCGTCGACGGCACGTTCCTGACCACGCTCGTCGCCGGGATCGCGGTCGCCGTCGTGGCGCTGGCGGGCGTCATCGAGGTCGCCTTGGCCACCTACCGCCCGTGGGTGTACGCGGCGTTCTTCGGCCTCATCGTCGCGTCGACCTTCGTCGTCTGGCGCCAGGTCCACCGCCGTGGTCTCGCGCAGGCGTTGGCGTTCCTGGTCACCGCGGCGGCCGCGTTCGTGTTGGTGGGCCTCGCCCCCGTGACCACGCCGGACGCGACGTGGTACCTGGTCCTGAGCGGCGCCATCGGCATCTGCGCGCTCGTGCTGCCGGGCGTCTCGGGGGCGTTCCTGCTCGTGCTGCTCGGTCAGTACGAGCGGGTGCTCGGCGCCATCGCGCGCGCCGACCTGACGGTGTTGGCACCATTCGCGCTCGGCGCCGCGGTGGGACTGCTCGGCTTCGCCCGCCTGTTGGCGGCTTGGCTCCGGCGCTTCCCTTCGACCACCCATGCGGTGCTGGCCGGGTTCCTGGCGGGCAGCCTGCGTCGGGTGTGGCCATGGCAGGGCGACGACGACGTCCGGTTGGTGCTGTTCGGGCCCCCCGACGCGCTCGCGGGGGCGGCGGCCGCCGCCCTGGCGCTCGTGGCCGCTGCGGCGGTCCTGACGCTCGACGCCTGGGGCCGCCGAAGGGCCTGACGCCCGTCGTCCGGTACGCTCTCATCGAGTTCATCGCCGATCGGTTCGCCCATCATGAGGGTCCGCTAGGCTCACCTGCGGGAGGCATCTCCATGACCAAGACCCCGCACCCGCCCCGGCACGACGCGCCACCTACGGTGACCGTCGCGAGCCGTCGCCCGCTCGCGATCGCCACGACGTTCATCCTGCTCGCCGCCGCCGCGCTGCTCGCCGCGCCCCTCGTGAGCCCGGGTCTCGCCCAGCTCGCGCCGCTCGAAGAATCGGCGTTGCTCGAAGACGAAGCGAACAACGTCGCCGTCGTCGAGCTGTACGGTCCCAGCGTCGGCGCCGTCCGCGTCGTCGTGGAGGGCGTCACCGTCGACCCCTTCTCGCAACTCCGCGAGCAGCTGCCGCCGCAGTTCCGTGACTTCTTCGGCATGCCGGGAACGCCCGATCAGCCTCGGCGCCGCGAAGGCTCGGGCAGCGCCTTCCTCATCGAGGGTGGCTTTGTCGTCACCAACTACCATGTCGTCGTCAACGCGCTCGAGCGAAACAGCGTCGAGTTGGTCGAGGGCGCCGAGTTGACCGTGACGTTCCCGGGCAGCGACGATCCGCTCGACGTGACCGTGGTCGGGGCCAACCCCGACGTCGACCTGGCGTTGCTCCAGTTCGTCGACGAGAGCGAGGCGCCCGACGCGCGCCCGATCGAGATCGCCGAAGACGCACCCCGAGTGGGCCAGAAAGCGATCGCCATCGGCAACCCCTTCGGTCTCGCCAGTACGGTGACCACGGGCATCGTCTCCGCCGTCGGTCGTGAGCTCACGTCGATCGGCCAGATCGAGGTCCCGATGATCCAGACCGACGCGGCGATCAACCCGGGCAACTCGGGCGGTCCCCTGCTCAACAGCCAGGGCAACCTCCTCGGCATCAACACCGCGATCGTGCCGGGCGTGGGCGCCGGCGGTCGCGCGGGCAACATCGGGATCGGCTTCGCCGTTCCCGCCACGCTCCTGGCCGAAGCGCTGCCCGACCTGCGAGCCGGTGGTCTGTCGGGCATCGCGGCCGCCGCCGCCGACCCCGATCGTCCCCGTCTCGGCGTCACCATCGGACAGCTCGAGAACGTGCCCGATCAGGTGCGTGAATCGCTCGAGCTCCCCGAAGAGGGGCTGGTCGTGACGGGCGTCGCGCCCGGCAGCGCCGCCGACGAGGCCGGCCTGCGCGGCCCGACGTTCACGGCCGAGTTCCCGGAAGGCTCGTTCCCGGCCGGGGGCGACATCATCGTCTCCGCCGACGGACGGCCCGTGCCGCGGGCCGAGGACCTGCAGCGCATCGTCTTCGAGAAGGAGGCCGGCGACGTCGTCGAGCTCGAGGTGTGGCGCGACGGCGAGGTCCGGACGGTCGAGGTGACCCTCAGCGTGCCGCCCACCGAGGGCAACGGCCAGGACCCGACCGACGAGGAGTCGAACGGCGACTGACGCCGCCCCGCACCGAAGGCTGAGGCCCTCACCGAAGGCTGAGGCCCTCACCGTAGGCTGAGGCCATGAGCCTCACCGACGCCGCAAACGACCCGTTCGTCGCCGACGTGCACTTCGTCGCCGACGTGCACTTCGTCGCCGACGTGCTCTTCGTCGCCGATCACGCCGCGGTCCCCGAGCTCTTCGAGGACCGCGGCGCCACGTTGCGGCTGCGGGTGCGGACGCGGGGCCGTGCGCCGCTGCGAGCCTTCGTCCGGACCGAGCCCGACCACGAGGAGCGGCTCACCCCCATGCGTCGGCTCGGCGGCGTCGACGCCCGCGGATGGTCCGTGTACGAAGCGGACGTCGCGATCGCCCCGCACGACCCCGTCACCCGGTACGCCTTCCGTTTCGTGTTCGACGACGAGCAGGTGTGGCTGACGGCGGCCGGTCAGCACCTGGGCGACCCGGACCCGGCCGTCCATTTCCGCCACGCCGCCGACCACGTTCCCGCCGCATGGGTGTGGGACGCGGTCTTCTATCAGGTGTTCCCGGAGCGCTTCCGCAACGGCGATCCCACCAACGATCCCGAGGACGGCGCCTGGCTCGTCGACGGCCGACCGATCGTGCGACGTGCGTGGCACGAGCTGCCGACCCGCGGCATGGGGGCACGCGAGTTCTTCGGCGGCGACCTGGACGGTGTGCGCGAGGGCCTCGAGCACGTCGCCGACCTCGGCGCGTCGGCGCTCTACCTCAACCCCGTCTTCGAGAGCCCGTCGAGCCACAAGTACGACACCACCGACTACACCCGCGTCGACCCGCACCTCGGCGGCGAGCGCGCGCTCCTGCGCCTGCTCGACGACGTTCGGACGCGCGGCATGCGCGTGGTGTTGGACGCGGTCGTCAACCACACCAGCGAGCGCCACCCCTGGTTCGACCGCGAGGCGCGCCACGACCCGCCCGGCGCGTACGCCCACGCCGCCTCGCCCACCCGCGACCACTACGTGTTCGCCGACCCCGCGAACCCCGACAGCTACGTCGGGTGGGCGGGCGTGCGCTCGCTGCCCGTGCTCGACTTCGCCAGCGCGGGGGTACGCGCCAAGGTCTACGCCGACGACGACGCGGTGGTGCGGCGCTGGTTGCGCCCGCCCTGGTCCGTCGACGGCTGGCGGCTCGACGTCATCCACATGCTGGGCGAGGGCGCGGGCGCACGCAACAACCACGTGCACGTCGCCGCGATCCGGCGTGCGATCCGCGAGGAGCGACCCGACGCATACGTCCTGGGCGAGCACTTCTTCGACGCCACCGCCTGGCTGCAGGGCTCCGAGGAGGACGGGGCGATGAACTACGCCGGCTTCCTGCGGCCGATGTTGGCGTTCTGGGCGGGCATCGACTTCCGCGGCGACCCCGAACGCGTCGACGCGGCCGAGCTCGACCGACGTCTCGCACGGGTGCGCACCCGCCTCCCCTGGCCGATCGCGCTCTCGCAATTCAACCTGCTCTCGTCGCACGACGTGCCGCGTTTCCTGACGCGCCTCGGGGGCGACGTCGAGGCGTTCCTGGCCGCGCACCACGCGCTGTTCGGGTACGTGGGCGTGCCCTGCGTGTACTACGGTGACGAGGTCGGCCTGCAGGGCGGCGAAGACCCCGACAACCGGCGGCCCATGCCGTGGGACACGGCCGTCTGGGACGTTCGCATCCACCGCACGGTGCGGCGGCTCGCGCACCTGCGGCGCCGTCACCCGGCGCTGGCCCGCGGCCGCTACCGGACCTTGCTCGCCGAGGGGGACGCCTTCGCGTTCGCACGCGTCCTGGACGCCGAGGCGGTGGTGGTGGTCGTGCACCGTCGTGGCGGACGCGTCGACGTCCCGCTCACGGCGGTGCCCGTCGGCGGGCCGTGGTTCGACGCCCTGAGCGGCGAGCGCATCGAGGGCGACGGCCGGCTCACGCTGGACCTCCCGCCTGGCCACGCGGGCGCCCGCACGTTGGTGTGCGGCGCGTCTTGGCTCGATGGGTTGCCCAGCCTAGAGTGAACGTGTGAAGCGACCCGACCCACGAACGTCCGACCGCGTCCCCGGCACCGAGCGCATCGGGCTCGTGCTGTCGGGTGGCGGCGCACGCGGCTTCGCCCACATCGGGCTGCTGCGTGTGCTCGAACGACACGGCATCGAGGTCGACGTGCTGGCGGGCACCTCGATGGGCGCCATCGTGGGCGCGCTCTACGCCCACGGCTACCGCGCCGACGACCTGCACGAGCTCGCCGCGTCGGTCTCGTGGCGCGACGTGCTCGACGTCTCGTTCGACGCCGGTCTGCTCAAGGGCGAGAAGCTGCACGCGCTGCTCGCGACGTACCTGCCGTCGACGTTCGCCGAGCTCGGGCGTCCGCTGGCCGTCACGTGCACCGACATCGAACACGGTGAGGAGGTCACGTACACCGATGGCGACCTCATCCCGGTCGTGCGCGCCTCGGCCTGCTTCCCAGGCGCGTTCGAACCCGTGCAGCACGCCGGTCGCACGCTCGCCGACGGCGGGATCTGCAACAACCTGCCCGTCGACGCGCTGGCGCTCATGCGTGCGGACGTCACGATCGCGTCGGACGTCGGGCCCGCCCGCCGCTCGACGTTCTCGACCGCGGGCGACGCGTCGCGGTCGTGGTGGGACCGGATGGTGGCGACGGTGACGCTCGAGCGTCGCACCCCGCTGGCGACGGCGACGTTGCGAGCGACCGACATCATGATGCGCATCCTCACCGACACCCAGTACGTCCACCACCCCGCCGACCTGCGCGTCCAGCACGAGCTGGCCGAGGTCCGGATCGAGGCCTTCTGGGAGCTCGACGCGATCGTCGCGGCGGGCGAGTCGAACGCCGAGGCCGCCTTCCGGTCGCGACCCGACCTGCTGGCGCGTCTCCAGGCCGCGTCCGGTCGCAAACCCGTCCACCGCTCGCTGCCCGACGTGGCGAGCGACGGCGAGGCCCTCGTGGGCCACGGCGCGAACCGACCGCCGGCCCTGCCCGCGGACGGCGCCGAGCGCGACGCGGCCGACGGCGCGGACGCGGTGCCCGCCGGCGCGCCACATCGCACGCCCAGGTGGCGGGGGTAGACTGCCCGTCATGGCCGAAAACACGCGTCCCCGCGTCGCCGTCCGACCGACCGCTCGCGAGGATCGCCCCGCCGCCCCGCCCCGCACCGTCCAACAGCGCTTCTGGATCGAGGTCCGCGGCTACGCCGAGGCGCTCGTCATCGCGTTCCTCGTCGTCACCTTCGTGTTCAACACGGTGGGCGTCGTCGGCAGCTCGATGCGACCCAACCTCGACGGTGGTGTCGGCAGTTCCAACCTGCTCCGGTCGCTGCTCACGGGCGACCGCGTGTTCATCCCCAAGTACGAGACGTGGCTCCGTCGCGCCGGGGTGCTCGGCCCTTACCGCCGCGGCGACATCGTCGTCGTGCGCGACCCGGCGAACTCCCCCACCGCGCTCGAGACCGGCTCGAGGCCGTTCTTCATCAAGCGCGTGGTCGCGATCCCCGGCGACCGGTTGCGCATCGAAGCCGGCCGGGTGATCCTCAACGGCCACCCGGTGGACCAGGGCTTCATCGAGGGCACGGGCGAGATCACCGCCGACCGGCAGGACTTCCCGGTGATCACCGTGCGCGACGACGAGCTCGACGGGCTCGTCATCCGGTTCGCGACGACCCCTTCGGGCACGCCCGCACCGGACCTTCCGGTCAGCGGCTTCTACCCGCCGGCCCTGCCGATCGAGGACCCCCGCGTGCAGCTCTACTACGGACCGACGCTCGAGGCGCTGGCGCCCCTGCCGGACGACGCGCCGGAAGGCGTGCCGTTCGTCCACGAGATCGTGCTGCCCGAGGACCACTACTTCGTGATGGGCGACAACCGCCAGCGCGCCCGCGGCGGCAGCGAAGACTCGCGCCTGTTCGGTCCCGTGCCCCTGATGGCGATCGCCGGCAAGGCGACGGCCGTGATCTGGCCACCCCGCCGCGACGGGGAATGGAACTGGCGGGCGCTGCAGCCGCCGTCCGCGTTCGCCGAAGTACCACCGCCCGAGGCGGTGGCACGAACGCCCTGACGCGTATGACCCTTTCGCCCGATGGCTCCGCCCCTCGCCCGCGGCCGTCCAGCGGCTGGGGCTCGTCGCTCGCCCAGGTCGCCGTGGTCCTGATCTTGGGCGTCCTCACGGCGGTGTTCGTCGTGACCACGGTCGGCATCGACGGCGTGTCGATGGCGCCGACGTTGCACGACGGAGACCGCGCGCTGGTGCCCCGGTTCGAGACGTGGTGGCACCGGCGGACGGACACGACGTGGTCGCAAGGTGACGTGGTGTACTTCCGGCCGCCGGGCGCAGATCCGAACGGCTGGATCGACCGGCTGACCGGGGGACCGTTCCTGATCAAGCGGGTGGTGGCCGTCGGCGGCGAGTCGGTGTCCATGGAGCGTGGAAGGCTCCTCGTGGACGGCGAGCGGGTGGCGGAGCCGTACCTCGACGGCACGCCGGTGACGGTGGCGAGCCTGGCCCCGGTGCGCGTGCCCGAGGAGAGCGTGTTCGTGTTGGGCGACAACCGTGCGCCGCTCGCCTCGCGCGACTCGCGCGCGTTCGGACCCGTCCCCGTCGAGCAGGTGGCCGGGCGCGCGGCGTGGGTGGTCTGGCCCCCCTGGCGTCGCGGCGACGACGGCGTGTGGCGGTGGAACGTCCACCGCCTCTAGATCCGGCCGGAGGGCCTCACCCGGCGCGGCGACCGTCGAGCGCCAGCACGTCGGCGCGCGCCTGCATGGCGGCGAGGACATTGGCGATGTGGTCCCAGAGCGGGACACCCAGCTCCTCGGCCGCGCGCACCACGCCCTCGCGCTCGACGCCCCGCGCGAACGCCTTGTCCTTGAACTTCTTCTTCAGGCTCCGCACCTCGAGCTGCCGGACGTCCTTGTCGGGTCGCACGAGCGCCGCAGCGGTCACCAGGCCGGTCACCTCGTCGCACGCGTACAGGGTGCGGGCGAGGCGGGTCGTGCGCGGCACGCCGGTGTGGTCGGCGTGGCCCAGGATGGCGTCGAGCATCTCCTCGGGCGCGCCGAGCGAGCGCAGGTGCTCGACCGCGACGAACGGATGACCATCGGGGCCGAGATGGGGATGGCGTTCGTAGTCGAGGTCGTGCAGGAGCGCCGTGGCCGCCCAGAGCTCGACGTCCGCGCCCTCGCGCTCGGCGTACGCCACGACGGCGGCCTCGACGGCGAGCATGTGGTGGCGGAGGCTCTCGCCGGAGGTCCACTCGGTCATCAGGTCGTAGGCGGTGGCTCGATCGAAGGTCATGGCGCGAGCCTACCGCCCCGCATCGACTCGGCAGGCCGGTGGTACCCTCGGCCCGTGCACGCGTCCGAACTCATCGTGGTCGACGACATCCAGGACGCGTGGGTGCCTCGGTTCGTGGCGGCCTGCCATCACGCCGTCGCCGCCCGCGGTCGCTTCGTCGTGGCGTTGGCGGGCGGCCGCACGCCCTTGGCCGGCTACCGGCGGCTGCGCGAGCGTCGCGACCTCCCATGGGAACGGGTCTGGGTGACGTGGGGCGACGAACGCGACGTCCCAGAGGATCACCCCGACCGCAACGCCCGCGCCGCCCGTGAAGCCCTGCTCGACCACGTCGCCATCGCCCCGGGCCACGTGCTCGCCTGGCCCAGGGCGGAGACGCCCGAGGCCGCCGCGGAAGCGCACGCCCGCACGCTCACGACCGTCTTCGGGGACCCGCTCGACCTCGACCTGGCGCTGCTGGGCTTGGGCGCCGACGCCCACACGGCGAGCCTGTTCCCGGGGACCGGCTCGACCGCGGCGGCCGGTATCACGACCGTGGTGCGACCCGCGGAGGACGCACCCGCACGCTTGTCGCTCACGGCCGCGGCGCTCGGTCGCGCCCGCGAGGCATGGGTGCTGGTGGCCGGGGCCGACAAGCGCGACGCGCTCGAGCGCACGTGGACGAGGTCCGGCACGCTCGACGAGCTCCCGTTGACGGCGGTGCGGCCCCGCGAGGCACTCCGCGTGTTCGCCGACCGCGCCGCCGCCGGCGCACTCGGCAACGACGAGCGCTGACGCGCTCTACCCCCAGCGCACCGCCATCGCGTCGAAGGGATGCGCGAGCCCCGGATGGGTGGGGTACGCCCGTACGCCATAGACCAGCCGGCCGCTGATCGACGGTGCGAAGCGTGCGACGTAGCGCTCGCCACCGTCCGGGTAGGTGTCCACCCGCTCCATGGGTACGCGGTGGAGGCGATGGCGCAGGCCGTCGGCCTCGAGCCCGTAGACGGCCTCGACCACCAGGTCGACGCCGCGCAGGCCGCGCGGGTTCAGGACGGCCTCGAGCTCCACCTCGTCGCCGACGTGGCGCACGCCGTCGGCGGCCGGGCGCCCCTGGAAGTAGACCGTGGGCCAACCCTCGGCCACCGTCTTGCGCCACGCTGCCAGGTCGGCGGCCAGTGCGTGGTCGTCGGCCGCGAACGCCGCCGCCCGCTCGCTGGCAGGAAGGTAGTACTGCTGGACGTAATCCTTCACCATGCGCTGGGCGTTGAAGCGCGGCGTGATCGTGGCGATCGCTTGCGCCGATCGCGCCATCCACGCCGTCGGCACGCCCCGCTCGTCGCGCGCGTAGTACAGCGGCACCACCTCGCGCTCGAGCAAGGCGTAGAGCTCGTCGGCGTCCGCCGCGTCGGCGCGGGCCTCGTCGCCGTACGAGCGCTCGCCGCCAATGGCCCAGCCGTTGCCGCCGTCGTAGCCTTCGGGCCACCAACCGTCGAGCACGGAGAGGTTCAAGACGCCGTTCATCGCCGCCTTCTGGCCGCTCGTGCCGGAAGCCTCGAGCGGTCGCCGCGGGTTGTTGAGCCACACGTCGACCCCGCGGGTCAGGGCGCGGCCGAGCGCCATGTCGTAGTCCTCGACGAAGACCACCTTGCCGCGGAAACGCCCCTCGTTCGAGAGCCGGTGGATCGTCTGGATCAGCGCCTGCCCCGCCTGGTCGGCCGGATGGGCCTTGCCGGCGAACACGAGCTGGACCGGCCGCTCGGGATCCGAGAGCAGGCGCTCGAGGCGATCGAGGTCACGGAAGATGAGCGTGGCCCGTTTGTACGCAGCGAACCGCCGCGCGAAGCCGATCGTGAGGGCGTGGGCGTCGAGGAGCTCGCCGCTGTCGGCCATGACGGTCGGGCTCGCCTCTTGCCGGTCGAGCTGGTGCCGCACCCGGCGACGGACGAATCGCACGCTCTGCGCCTTCATGTCCTGGCGCACGCGCCAGAGCGCCGCCGGATCGACGTCGATCACCTGCGACCACATCGCCTCGTCGTCGAGCCGATCGCGCCAATCGACGGGCAGGACGCCGTCGAGCAGGTCGCTCACCTGGGGCGCCAGCCACGTCGCCGCGTGGACGCCGTTGGTGACGTGTCCGATGGGCACCTCGTCCTCGGGCACCTCGGGCCAGAGGTCGGACCAGATGTGGCGGCTCGTCTCCCCATGGAGCTTGGCCACGCCGTTGCGCCCCGTGGTGAAGCGGAGCGCCAACGCCGGCATGCTGAACACCGGGCCCCAACCGTGATCGGCGCGCCCCAGCTCGAGGAAGTCGTGCTGGCGCAGGCCGAGCGGGCCCCAGTAGCCGCCGAAGGCCTGCGTGACGAGCTCGAACGGGAAGGCGTCGTTGCCCGCCGCCACCGGCGTGTGGACCGTGAAGACGGTCGACGCCGCCACGACCTCGCGCGCCTGGTCGAAGGGGATGCCGTCCGCCACCAGCTCGCGACACCGCTCGAGCGCCATGAAGGCCGAGTGCCCCTCGTTCATGTGCCAGGCGGTGGGGGCGATCCCGATCGCGCGCAGCATGCGCACGCCCGCCACCCCCAGCACGATCTCCTGGGCGATGCGCGTGCGCTGGTCGCCACCGTAGAGGCGGGCCAAGAGCGCCCGATCGTCGGGGTGGTTCTCGGGCAGGTCCACGTCGAGCAGGACGACGGGGACGCGTCCCACGTGCGCGCGCCAGGCGGCCACGGCGACGTCGCGCCCGAAGACCGACACCTTGACCCGCACGGGCTCGCCCGCCTCGTCCGTGACGGCCTCGAGCGGCAGGTCGTAGGGGCTCTTCCGGACGTACACCGCCTCCTGCTGCCCATCCGCGGCCACCCGTTGATGGAAGTACCCCTCCGGGTACCACAGGCCGACGGCGAAGAGCGGCACCCCGAGGTCGCTGGCGGCCTTGGTGTGGTCGCCCGAGAGCACCCCGAGCCCGCCCGAGTAGATCGAGATCCCCTCGTGCCAGCCGTACTCGGCGCAGAAGTAGGCGATCACGTCGTCGGTCCGCTGGGGCAAGGTACGCCCGAACCAGCCCGGATCGGCGAGGTAGGCGTCGAAGCGCGCGAGCACGCGCTCGAGGTGCGCGACGAACTCCGGGTCGCGCGCCTTGCTCTCGAGCCGGCCCTGGTCGATGTCGCGCAACAGCACGACCGGGTTGTGGTCGACCCGGTCCCAGAGGTCGCGGTCGAGCTCGCGGAACAGCGCGCGTGCGTCCGGCTGCCAGGTCCAGATGAGGTTGCCGGCGAGTTCGTCGAGACGTTCGAGCGGGGTCGGCAGCTGCGGCAGGACGGTGAGGCGTCCGAGGATGTTCATGAGATCTCCCGTGGCCCGGGCAGGGCGTCGTGAGGCTACCACCCTCGGGTAGGCTGGCACATGCCCGTCGCGTGGGGAACCCGGTTCGTGCGGTGGTCGCTGGTGTGGCTGTGTCTGAGCGCGACCTTTGCTTTGGCCGCCGACGTGCACGTGGCGGCGGGTGCCGACGACGGCGGCGTGCGCGGCCGCGTCGTCCTGAGCGGTTGGCGTTCGGGTGACGACGTCCTCGACGTCGGTCTCGGCTGGTCGCACGGCGAGGCCGCGGCGGCCGCCCGCTGGCGTCGGACGCTGGCCGCGGGCCCCATCGGCAACCTGCTCGTCGAGGGTCACGCCGGGGTCGACGGCGCCGGCGTGGGCGCGGGGCTGACCGCTCGCGGCACGGCGGGCCCGGTGGCGCTCGCGGTGCGCCTCGACGCCGGCACCCGTCCCGCCGGACCGTGGGCGCTGCTCGAGACCGCCGTCGACGCCGGCCCGCTCGCCGATCCACGACGTCGAACGGGCGCGACGGCGGACGCCGTCGTCGTCACCGCAGCCGTGGCGGCGACCTGGCGCATCGACCGCGCCTGGACGGTGATCGCGGAGCCGCACGGGGCATGGACGCCGACCGGTTGGACGGGCGGCGGCGAGGTGAGCGTTCGGCGCGCAGGCTGGGCCGAGGACCTCGACGCGAGCCTCCGGGCGGTGTGGGCGCCGGGGCGGGCGGCGCGCCACGCAGCGGTGGGCGTCACGCTGCACCACGTCCCGCGTCGCGCGCCGGCGTCGAGCGCCACGCTGTGGTACGGGGGCGGGTCGTCGGGCCACGGGCCTGGTGCGGAGATCGCCTGGACGGTGCGTGAGGGCGCCGCGGAGACGGCGCTCAGGGCCGGCTGGGCGGCGTTCTGGAGCGATCGCCCGGACGCCTACCTCGCCCTCGACGCCCGGGCGCCGGCGGCCGGCGGGCAGTGGCGGTTGGGGGTCGGTTGGCGGCGGGGCAGCGGGGGCGTCCTCGAGGTCGGTTGGTCGCGACCGCTCACGCCCTGAACGTGCCCGGGAGCTAGGGTCCCAGCGGCCGCAGCGCGCCGTCGTCGAGGTCGAGCTCGAACACGCCCTCGACGGGCACGGCCTTGAGCCAACGGCGCACCTCGCCGCCGATCAGCACCTCGAAGGTCCGCAGACCGGGTTGCACGAGGGCGTACCCCTCGGGCTGCTGCACACCGTCGACGAACACCCGCACGGGGCGATCGATCCCCCACGTGACGATCGGGTCGGCGATCGCCTCGAGCTCGACGTCGACGCGCGTCACCCGGAAGCCACGCACGGGCACGGTGAGCACGCGCGGCAGGAAGCCCGGTCGGCGCACCTCCACCACCCGCTCGCCGGGTTGCGCGGTCAGGGTGACGGGCGTTCGGCCCGCCGGTTCGCCGTCGACGATCACCGCGGCCGGTGGGCGACTGACCACCTGGAGGCTGCCGCCGACGATCTGGGTCAACTCGACGTGGAGGAAACGGGTGTCCCCGCCCCGCAGGTCGAGGGTGCGGACCTCGGGCAGGTGGCCGTCGAGGCGCACCTCCACCTCGTAGCGTCCCGGCGCCAGCCCCAGGAGGTCGAGCGCGCCCGAGCGCCCCACCGCGATGCCGTTCACGCGCACCTCCGCACCGCGCGGCACGGTCGAGACGAACAGGCCCGCGTCGCCGACGGGGAGCGTCGCCTCTTGGGCCGCGAAGGCGGAGAGCGTCGCCGCGACCTCGGCGGCGGCGGCCTCGAGCGTGGCGAGACCGAAGGCGCGCGAGGTGAGGTCGGTGGCCCGCCCCTCGAGGGTGTCGGCGGCCAACAGGTCGACGGCGAACGGGCCCTCGACCGCGTCGCGGGCGACCACCTCACCCGAGACGCCGTAGCGCGTGCCTTCGAGTTGGGCGATCAAGACCGCGAACTCGGGCTCGAGGCTGCCGGCGATGCCGGGCGTCACCAACGATGCCGGCGAGACCACGTGGCCGAGCGCTCGCAGGGCCTCGCGCAAGGCGGTCACGAAGCGGACGGCGACGACCTCCTCGACCCCGCCACGCGCCGGCAGGTCGGGCACGGCGAAGGTCTCGGCCTGCGCCGTTCGCGGCGACCAGACCGCCACGAAGGTCAAGACGATCGCCGTCAGCAGACTGCGTGGGTTCATCACCGCCAGTCTAGCAGCCGTCGACCGAGGTCCCGCGAGCCCCGGTGTATCGTGCGAGCCCATGCGCTATCTCGTGTTCGGTGACGTCCACGGCAACGCCCCCGCGCTCGACGCGGTGCTGCAGGACGCCACTCGACAGGGGTACGACGAGGTCGTGTTCCTGGGTGACCTCGTCGGCTACTACCCCTATCCGGTCGAGGTGGTCGACCGGTTGCGTTCGTTGGCGCCCCGCGCGCACCTCGCCGGCAACCACGACGCGCTGCTGGTCCAGTTGGCGGCCGGGGCCGACGCCGCGCAGACCAAGGAGGGGTCGGTGGTGGTCGAGGTGGTCCAGCGCCACCTGGCCCTGCTCGACGCCGACGCCGTGCGCTTCCTCGCCGACGCGGTCGAGCACGTGATCGACGAGGTCTGGTCGGCGACGCATGGCGGCTTCCGGGCTCGCTTCGAGTATCTCTCCGGGCTCGCCGCGGTCGCCGCCAACCTGTCGCACCTGACGACACCCCTCGGCCTCACGGGTCACACCCACGTGCCGCGCGCCTTCGCGATGGTCGAAGCCGACGGCGCACCCCTCTGGCGCAGCGTCGAGTTCACGGGGCCCCAGGCCAGCTACCACGTGCCGCCGCGGGCGCGCGCCTTCTTGAACCCGGGCAGCGTCGGCCAACCCCGCGACGGCGACCCGGCGGCCGCGTACGCCCTGTTCGAACCGAGCGCGCGGCGCTTCACGGTCCGCCGGGTGCCCTACGACGTCGCGGGTGTGCAGCGGCGGGTCCGTCAGGAGGGGTACCCCGCGGCGCTCGGCGAACGTCTGGCCCGCGGACGATGAACACGACGCCCACATCCACGGCCTTCGACGACCTGGTCCCCGAGGGCCAGGCGGCGGCGCTCGACGCGTTGCGCGCGCTCGCGGCTCGTGGCGACCGGGCCCCGCGCACGCTGCTGTTCGCCGGCCCCGAGGGCGTGGGGCGCCGGGCGGCCGCGCGTTGGTACGCGGCCCTGCGAGCCTGCGCCGCCCGCCTCGACGACCCGTGCGGCCGCTGCGCGTCGTGCCTCACGTTCTTGCCCGATGCGGACGACCACGTCGCCTCCACCGACTACCGGGAGGTCGGCCCGGCCACCACCACGCGGGACGGCAAACCGACGCGGCGCCCCCAGCTGCGGCTCGACCAGCTCGTACCGCGGGAGCGAAGCGACGAACCCGACCCGCTCGGGCCGTGGCTCGCGCGTCCGCCGGCCGCCCACCACCGCGTGGGGGTGATCGTGCGCGCCGAGACCCTCACCGAGGAGGCCGCGAGCGCCTTCCTGAAGACGCTCGAGGCGCCCCCCACCCACGCGACGATCGTGCTGATCGCGCCGGGACCCGACGCGCTGCTGCCCACCGTGGCCTCGCGCTGCACCACGGTGCGCTTCGGCCCCGCGGAACCGCCGCCGGCGGTGCGCGACCGGCTCGCCCCGCATCCCGCCTTGAGGCTCGGCCGCCCGGCCGCCTGGCGCGCCGCCCTCGCCGACGAGGACGCCACGGCGGCCCGACGACGGGCCGTCGACGCGTTCCTGGCCGCGCTACCGGGCGACCTCGCCGACGCGTTCGCGGCCGCCGAAGCCCTGGCCGAACGTTGGACGCCGGAGGAGGACGAGGTCGTCGGGCTGCTGCGCGAAGCGTGGCGGGCGGCGGGACCCGAGGTGTACCTGCACGGCGACGCCGCGACCGACGACCTCCAGCGCGCGTGGGCCGCCTACGCCCATCGCGACCTGGCGCTGAGGGCGTGGGTGCTGCGGTTGCGGGAACGGCCGTAGCGGCGGGTCCCGGTGGACCCTAGCTTCCGCCCTTGACGCGATGCACCTCGGACGCCGGGAACTCGTGGTACTCGCCCTCGCCGGTGCGCAGCTCGACGGTGCCCACCAGCGGGCTCACCTTCACCACCCGACCGCAGACGCCCGATTCTTCGTGGCACGCCTGCCCGCCCTTCTTGGGCATGCCCTTGAGGAGCTCGCGGTACTGCTCGTGTTCGTACTGCAAGCAGCACATGAGCCGGCCGCACGGGCCGGTGATCTTCTCGGGGTTGAGCGGCAGCTGCTGGTCGCGCGCCATCCGGATCGAGACGGCGTTGAACGATTGCAGCCAGGTCGACGAGCACGAGCCCGAGCCGCAGCGTCCGAGCGTGCCGAACATGCGCGCCTGGTCGCGCGGACCGACGTTCACGAACTCGAGGCGCGCGTCGGTGTGCGCCATCAGCGCCTGGGCCATCGCCCGCAGGGGCGCCTGCCCTTCGGTGCCGTAGTTGACCACCAACGTCTGCTCGTCGAGGGTGAACTCGAGCGCGACGATCTTGGCGTCGGAACCCGTGTCGCGCACCCGCGCGCGCACCAACCACTTGAGGTCGTCGGCCTTGGCGCGCAGACGCTCGAACGCCTCGAGGTCGGCCCGGTCGGCTTCGCGGAGCACGTGACCCACGGTCCGTTCCTCGACCCGCACGTCGGTGCGCACGCGCGCGACCTCCACGCCGCGACGCGTGGTGACCACGCACCGTGCGCCGACCGCCGGCGGCGCGGGGGGCGCCTCGACGTAGTGCACCTTCGGACCGTTCTCGAACGTGACGCCGATGGCGTCGATCATGTGGACCCTCCCAAGACCGGCGGGCAGGCGAGCTCGGCCACCGGCCGGTAGCTCATGCGGTGCCAGGGGCACGGACCGTGGTGCACGAGCGCGTGGCGGTGCGCCGGTACGCCGTACCCCTTGTGGCGCTCGAATCCGTACACGGGCCAATCTACCGCCGCCGCGCACATCCGGGCGTCGCGATGGGTCTTGGCGATCAGCGAGGCCGCGGCGACCGACAGCGACGTGCCGTCCGCCCGCGGTGGCGCGACCACCGGGACGGTGTCGTCGTCGAACCGCAGGCGCAGGAAGTCGGTGACGAACGCGTCGGGCACGAGCCCGAGGACGGCGATCGCGCGGTGGACGGCCAGGTGCGTGGCCCATAGCGGCCCGAGCTCGTCGACCTCGGCCACGTCGGCCTCGCCCACCGCCCACGCGATCGCGAGCTCGCGCGCGTGCGCCGCGAGGACCTCACGGACGTCGGGCGTGAGTGTCTTCGAGTCGCGGTACGGCAGGTCGGGCAGGTCGGGCAACACCACGACGGCCGCGACGACCGGGCCCGCCCAGGCACCGCGACCGGCCTCGTCGACGCCGGCGACGTGGCGGTAGCCGCCCTGCCACAAGGCTCGTTCGAGGTCGAACCCCACGGCGTCCACGCTCACGCGCTCGTGGTCACGATCTCCTCGGGCACCACCGCGGCGGCCACGTCGACGGGGATCGTGAAGTAGAACGTGCTGCCGCGGCCCACCTTCGACTCGACCCAGATGCGGCCGCCGTGTTTCTCGACCGCGAGCTTGCAGAAGGTGAGCCCCATGCCGGTGTCGTAGCGGTCGTGCACCGTGTGGCGCGATTGCTCGAAGGCGTTGAAGATGCGCTTCTGGTCGGCCTCGGGGATGCCTTCGCCGTCGTCGCGCACCGACAACACGAAGTCGTCGTCCTGCTTCCACGCGCGGAAGTCGATGTACCCGCCGCGGCGGGTGTGCTTGATCGCGTTCGCCATCAGGTTGGCCAGGACGCGCCGGAGCAGGTTCGGGTCGGCCAGGATCCGTTCGGATTCGGGTCGCACCAAGAAGCCGAAGTGGCGGTCGCGCGGACCGCCCGACACGTCGCCCAGGGCCTCCTTGGCCAGCTCGCTGAGGTTGGGCACGACCGCCGGCGCGTAGGGCATGTGGCCCTCCTTCATGCGCCGGACGTCGAGGATGTTGGCCGCCAGGTTGAGCAGATGCTGTGCCTCGCTCCGCGCCAGGCCGAGCAGCTCGTCGAGCCCGGCGTCCTCCTTCGGGCCCACCTTGAGCATGTCGAGCGAGTGGTCGAGCAGGCCCATGACGCTGGAGATGGGGCTCTTGAGGTCGTGCACGAGCATGTGGATCAGGTCGTCCTTGACCCGCTCGGACTCCTTGTACGCCTGCTCGAAGCGCCGCGACTGCTCGAGCGCATGGCGTAGGCCGCGCTCCACCTGCCGCCGATCGAGCAAGCGCCGCAGCGTCGCACGCACCACGTCGGGGCGCGTGGGCAGCACCAGGTACGCGTCCACGCCCTGATCGACGACCTTCGCTTCCAGGTCGGGCTTGGGTGGGCCCAGGTAGACGATGGGCACGTCGACGAGCGACGCACGCCGGCGCAGGAGCGCGATCAGGTCGAGCTGGGCCACCTTGTCCACGAGCGCGTGCTCGAGGACGATCGCTTCGGGCACCGATCCGCGCGTGTGGTAGAGGAGCTTCTCGACGTCGTCGAACACGTCCACGCCCAGGCGGAGCGTCTCGACCACGGAGCGGAGTCCCTCGCCTCGGGCGACGGAGGCCATCGCGATCAGGACGTAAGGCGGTTGCGTGGCCTGCATGTGCCGGCATCATAGCGCGAGACGGTGCTCCCGACGGCGGGGCGCCCGTCCGCGCTCGGGTACCGTAGCGGGGTGACCGGACCCCTCGCACTGTTCGCCCTGCCGTGGGCGCTCGCCGGCCTCTTGCTCCTGCCGCTGCTGCCGCGCGGACGGGGCCGCGCGTGGCGGATGGCCGTCGTGGCCGCCCTGGTCGTGGCGGTGGCCCAACCGCAGGTGCCGGGCGTCGAGGACCGGGTGGCGGTCCTGGTCGACGTCTCGGCGAGCGTCGGCGACGCCGCGCGTGAGGTCGGCCGCGCGCTCGTGGAGGCGCTCGGCTCCGGCGTCGACGTCTACGTCTTCGCCGGCGACGTGGCGAGCGTGGACGCCGCCGACGCGTTCGACGACGTGGACGGTCTCGACGGCGCGCTCGACCGCGGCCGCAGCGACGTGGGGCGCGCCGTCTCGGTGGCCGTCGCCGACGGCGCCCGTCGCGTGGTGCTCGTGTCCGATGGGATCGACACCAGCCTCACCGGGCTTCCCACCACGGCGCCGGTGCCGGTCGACGTGGTGCCCGTGCCCTCGGCACCCAACGCTCGGCTGGAAGCGCTCCTGGCGCCCGACCGCGTGACCCCGGGCGCGACGATCGAGGTCGTGGCCGTCGTCCAGCTCGACCGTCCCGCCCGTCTGCGACTGCGGCCCGAAGCCGACGGCCAGCCGCTCGAACCGCAGGAGCACGTCCTCGAGGCGGGCCGTCACGCGCTGACGTTCCGGGTGGCGGCGCCGACGGACGGCGGCGCGCGCTCGGACGCCACGCTCCGCGTGCGCTCCTCGATCGAGGTCGACTTCGAGCAGCAACCGGGCGACGACGAGCAAGCGACCGAGATCGCCATCACCTCGCGCGAGGCGGTGCTGGTGATCGACGACCCGGCCGCGGCCGCCCTGCTGCGTGCGCAGGGGTTCGACGTGGAGGAAGGGACGCCCGAGCGGGTGGCCGCCCCGTTCGAGCCCGGCGCGGTGGTGTTGCGGGCGGGCGCGGGCGACTTCACGCCGGGCCAGCTCGAGCTGCTGGCTCGGTACGTCGACCAGGGCGGCGGCCTGTTGATGACCGGCGGTCCCGACGCGTTCGGTCTCGGCGGCTGGTACCGGACGCCCGTCGAGGCCGTCCTGCCCGTGGCGAGCGACGTCCGCACCGAGATCACCGCCCCCCAGGTGGCGATGGTGATCGTCCTCGACGTCTCGCAGTCGATGGCGGCCGGCGATCCGAGCCGGCTGGAGCTCGCGAAGCGCGGCGCGATCGACGTCGTGGACCTGGCGTACGAGACCGACCTGCTCGGCCTGCTGGCCTTCTCCGACCCCGGGACCACCCGCTGGGTGTTCGACCTGCGCCCCGCGACCGATGCGGGCAAGCGCACGATGCTCGACGCCATCCTGGCGATCCAACCGCAGGGCGGGACCGTGCTCGCCCCCGCCTACGCGGACGCCATCGAACGTCTCGCCGCCTCCGACGCGTCGGTGCGGCACGTCATCGTCCTCTCCGACGGGAAGCTCTACGACGGCCAGGGCGCCTTCGCCGGTGCCGGCGCGCCGGAGTGGGCGGCGCTGGCGGCGGGCGCCCGCGCCGGACGCATCACCACGAGCACGATCGCGATCGGTCAGGACGCGGACGCGGTGGCGTTGGAGTCCCTGGCGCGCGGCGGCGGTGGGCGCTTCTACGAGGCGTTCGACGTCTCGACGCTGCCGCAGCTGTTCACCAACGAAGCACTCACGGCCTCGCGCGACCTGCTGCGCGACGAACGGGTCGCGCTCGAGGCGCGACGGCATCCCTTGTCGCCCTTCGAGGGCACCGCACCGGCCGTGGACGCCTACGTCGCGACCACGCTCAAACCCGGGGGCGAGCCGCTGTTCCTGGCCCTCGACGGCGAGCCGGTGCTGGCGGTCGGGCGGGCGGGGCTGGGGCGCAGCGCCGCCCTCACGACGGACCTGAACGCCTGGGCCGGCGACTTCGGTCGCTGGAGCGACCTGCCGGGCGTCCTGGGTGGGGTCGTGCGCTGGCTGCAAGCACGGCCCGCGCCCTACAGCGCCACCACGACCACCCGCGGCGGCGTCCTCCAGGTGGTGGTCGACGCCGTGGTCGCCGGCGCGTACGTCAACGACCGGCCGCTGGTCGCCCGCTTCCAGGGTGCCGAGGTGCCCCTGCGTCAGGTGGCGCCCGGTCGGTACCAGGGCGAGGTTCCGGTGAGCGGGAGCGGCGGCACGCTCGTGGTCGCCGATGGCGCGGACGTCGTCGCGCGTCACGCCGTGGCCACCCCGGACCCCGAGCTCGCGGGCGGTGACCGAACCGGAGCGTTGACCGCGTTCGCGCGGCGAACGGGCGGCAGCCTCGTCGAGGACCCGGCCGCGTACCGACCTCCGGGCGCCACGACGCCCCGCCCGATGTGGGGTTACCCCGCCGCCCTGGCGTTCGCGTTGCTCCTGCTGGAACTGGGGTGGCGCCGTTTCGGGTCGGACCCGGCCGAGCTCACGCCGGGGGCGTCGCCGCCGGCTCGCCGCCGGTGGCGGCTCCGTCGATGAGGGCCCCATCGAGGGGGCCCCCATCCTTCGGGGCCCCATCCAGGGGGGCGTCGACCTCGACCTTCATGACCTCGCGCAAGACGCTGGTGGCGTAGCTCCCCTTGGGGAGGTCGAACCGGAGCACCAGGTCGTCGCCCGCGGCCTCGACCTCGGCCGACAGGCCGGCGATGCGCGTCGAGCGACGGTCACCGTGGCGGCCCACCAGGTCCAGCCAGCGCAGGCCGAGCGCGGCCAGACCCGCGGCCTCGCGCCGACCGGCCTCCGCTGCCGACGGGCGCACCTTCTTGCCGTACAGCGGCAGGGTCGCCGAGATCGCCAGGGAGGCGGCGCGTGCCTGGGCGTCGGCCCAGTCGTCCTCGCCGACCTCGAACGTGCCGCCGGTGTCGTGCTTGCGGGCCCAGTCGCCGACGACGACGCCCGTGTAGGTGCCGTCGACCACGCGCTCGGCCAACCACAGGTTGAACAGCTGCGACTGCAGGGCGGACACGAAGAAGCGCTTCAGCCGGTGCCCCCCGGGCACCGCCTCGCCGTGGACCAGGCGCCAGCCGTCCACGGCGTTGCGGCCGAATCGACCGAAGCGCTGGGGACCGAAGTAGTTGGGCGAGCCGTCGCGTGCCAGGCGCGCCAAGACCGCGCGCGCGGCGTCCGCCGCGGCGCCACCATCGGTCGCCGCCACGTCGCGGATCCGGATCGTGAAGGCGTTCCCCCGCAGGTGACCGATGCCCAGCTTGTTCCGGTGACGGCTGGTCTCGAGGACGGTGACGCCGTCGAGGGCGGCGAGCGCCGGCCAGGCCACGTCCTCGAAACGGCGCGGCACCGACAGCCACTGCTCGGTCCGCGCCACCTTGTCCTTCAGGCCCGCCACGCCCACGTTCGCCTCGGGGATCCCGGCGTCGGCGAGCGCCAGGAGCAGATCGCGGGTGGTGTGACCCACCTTCTCGACCCTGGCGTACGCGTGGCTGCCGTCGCCCGACGGCAGGTACGCGGGCAACTCCCGCACGGCGAAATCGTCGGGATCGACCCGCAACACGCCGCCCGTGCCGGCGAGGTCACCGGTGACCGGTGGCAGGTCCGACCAGCGGAAGGTGAGCCGCGCTTCGAGGTCCGCGTCGAGCGTGGCGCCCTGGGCGGCGCTCACACCCGGTCCGGTCGGCCCGAGTCCAGCTTCACCGGTGCGTGGGCGGCCACGCGCTCGTCCATGAGCCGCTCCGCACGCCGGAAGCGGTCGATGAGCGACGGGGCCTCGAGCAGCGTCTGGCGCGCGGCGGACTCGACCCGCACGTTGGCGCAGATGAACGAGGCCTGGTACAAGAGCTCGTCGGGCACGTGTTCGTCGATCAACTCGGCGGCGTCGCCGACGAAGAAGGTCCGCGCGTAGCGTCGGAACGCCTCGAGCGCGTCCCAAGCCGCCACGCGTTCGGCGTTCGGGTCGTCGCGCCGCACGCCCAGCACGCGTTCCTCGGTGAAGTACAGCGGCTTCGTCCCGCCGTCCCCGTCGGCGACGTCCTCGCGGCGCGCGACCGCGACCTTGACGCGCTCGCGCCCGTGGGCGGTGAGCGTGTAGCTCCCGTCGGGGCGCTCCGCCAGCTCCACCACCCCCACGACCGTGCCGACGTCGTCGAACGGAGGCCCTTCACCGCCGCGGGCATGCGCGATCACGAACCGCGGCTCGTCGAGCTCGAGCACGTGCTGGACCAGCCGCTTGTACCTCGGCTCGAACACCACCAGGGGCACCGTCTGGCCCGGGAACACGACGAGGTCGAGGGGGAACACCGCCAGCTCCGACATGGCCTCAAGGTACCAGGGCCCCGCCGCCCGGACCGTACGCGCGCCCTTGCTTCGCCCCCTCCGCGTGCGGCGCAAAGCGGAGCGCCGGCCCCGAGGGGACCGGCGCTTCGTTGGCGGAGCCGACGGGATTTGAACCCGCGACCTTCTGCGTGACAGGCAGATATGCTAACCGCTACACTACGGCTCCAGACGCGTTCACGAGCTTACGGGGTCGTCGCCTCGGGTGTCAACGACGTCGGCGACACGCTACCCGGCGTTGCGCGCGCACCACGTCGAGCAGCACCCCCGCCAACACGACGAGGCCGACGATCAGGTTGGCGTCGAACGCGCGCAGCGCGGCGGCGGCGCCTCGGCGCGCCACCCAAGCGTGCTGCACCACCAGGACGACCGCCACCACCGTCACCGCCAGCGCCGTGGCGACACCGAGGCCCGCCGCCGGGACGAAGACCGCCAGCCCCACCACCGCCGCCCCGTGGAGCCCGACGGCGATCCACCGCGCGGCGTCCTCGCCGAAGCGTGCGGGCACGCTGTGCACGCGGTGGGCGACGTCGAAGTCGCGGTCGAGCAGGGCGTACACCACGTCGAAACCGGCGATCCAGGCGCCGACCCCCCACCAGAGGGCCCAGGCGGCGGGCGCGAAGGAGCCGGTCACGGCGATCCAGCCGCCGGCGGCAGAGGCGCCGATCGTGACCCCCAACCACAGGTGGCACGCCCAGGTGAACCGTTTCGTGAGGGGGTACAGCGCCAAGAAGACCGCCGCGACCGGCAGCAACGTGGCCGTGAGCGGGTTGAGCGCCAGGCCGGCGACCACGAACGCCACCAGACCGAGGGCCGCCAGCGCCCAAGCGTCGACGTGGCGGAGCGCGCCCGAGGGGAGCTCGCGTCCCGCCGTGCGCGGGTTGAGGGCGTCCAGGTGCGCGTCGAGCACCCGGTTGACGGCCATCGCGAAGGTCCGCGCGCCCGCCATCGCGACCGTGATCCAGAAGAACGTCCAGCCGCCCGGCCAACCTCCGGCCGCCGCAAGCATGCCGGCGTAGGCGAACGGTAGGGCGAAGAGCGTGTGCTGGAAGCGCACGAGCGCGAGGTAGGTACCGAGCGTGCGGCGCGGGCGCAGGGTGCTTGCGGCGTGCATGGCGCGAGGGTAACCCGGCCGACGGGCGCCCCCTAGTGCTGTGTCGCGGACTCTTTGACGGCGTGCGTCGAGTACCCGAACTGGGGACCGTGGCCACGGCCTTGGCCGTGCAGGATGGCGTCGTAGAGCTCACCGACGTGGGTACCGCCGACCTCGACGCGCATGCCGAGTTCGGCGCGCAGGTCGTCGAGCGTGCGGTCGTCGAGGAGCGTCTCGGTACCGTACTTGAGCATGCTCGGCGACAGGAGCAACAGGTCGGCCTCGCCGGGCGCCACCTGGGTGAGCACGTCGCGCCCGGCGAGCAGGCCGGTGACGGTGGTCACCGCTCCGAACGTCCGGTTGACGAGCGGGCGCACCTCGAGCTCGAGACCTTCCACCGCGTGGAGCGGGTCGAGCGCTTCGGCCAGGACCGGACCGAACAGGGCGCCGGTGGCCACCAGCACGCGCAGCGGCGCGTCGAGGGCGGCGGGCAGCACCGGGCGCGGCGCCTCGAGGAAGTCGCGCACCATGCCGACGCCGTTCTCCAGCATCGTGAAGCCCTCGTACGCCGTCGCCGGAGGGATGGGACGGCCCGCCACGAGGTAGAACTCGTCGCTCAGGAAGGCGAAGCGCTCGCCACGCTCCTCGAGCATGCGCCGCTGGAACGCCTCGACACGCCGGACGACGTCGTCGGCCTCCTCGGCCGTGAACGTCCGCACCTCGGGCAGGTTGCGCCGGTGGCCCGTCAGACCGACGGGCACGACCGCGACCGCCTGCACGTTGGGCCGCGAGGCGAGGTAGGCGAGCGTCTGGTCGAGCGACTCGGCGTCGTTGCGGCCCGGCACGGCGACGACCTGCGTGAACAGGTCGATCGCCTCGAGCCGCTCGATCATCCCGCGCACGCTCGTGGCACGTGGGTCCTTGACCTTCAGGCGCCACCACTTCATCATGTCGCGCCGCAGGTCCTCGTCGGCGGTGTGCACGCTGACGTACAGCGGCGACAGACCCTCGTCCAGGATGCGGTTCACGTCGTCCTCGGTGAGGTTCGTCAGCGTGACGAAGCTGCCGTAGAGGAAGCTGGTGCGGTAGTCGTCGTCCATCACGTAGAGGCTCTTGCGGAAGCCACGCGGCATCTGGTGGACGTAGCAGAACTCGCACTTGTTGGCGCAGAGACGGAGGCCGTCGAAGATCACGTCGTCGAACTCGAGGCCCGGGTCCTCCCACTCGACGCGCAGCCGGACCTCGGCGCCGGAGAGGGGGTGGCGCAGCTCGAGGTCGGCCACGCCGCGCTCGAGCTCCCGACGGTAGGCCAACACGTCGGGCACCCAGGCGCCGTTGACGCGCACGAGCTCCCATCCGGCGCCCACGCCCGCCAGGTCGGCCGGCGAGCCGGCCACGACCTCGCGCACGGGCGCGACGTAGGGCGGGGCCGACGGGTCGACGGGGGGACGAGGGGCGTGGGGCACGACGGGACAGCCTAGCAGGTCGTGCCGGCGTCGCCGACCGCCGGACGACGCGAACCCGGCGGCGCGCCCGGTACCGCCCGCGCGGTCAGGCGAACCCGAACACTTCGGCGACCGCGGTGAGCCCGGCTGCGTGGGCCGCCACCGTCCGCTCGACCTCGTGGTGGTAGCCGCCGCCGAGCGTGGTCACCAGCGGCACGCCGGCGTCGGCGCACAGCCTGGCCACCCACCGGTCGCGGGCGACCACGCCGGCCTCGGTCAGCGCCATCCGTCCGAAGCGGTCGCCGGCCAGGACGTCGACGCCGCCTTGGTACAAGACCAGGTCGGGCGCGGTGCTCTCGAAGAGCGGCGGCAGGCTCGTCGCCAGTGCCGCCGCGTACGCGGCGTCGTCGGTGCCGTCGGGCAACGCGACGTCGAGGTCGCTGCGGGCCTTCACGAAGGGGTAGTTGCGCGCGCCGTGGACGGAGAAGGTGATCGCCCGCGGGTCACCGGCACAGGCGTCCGCCGTGCCGTTGCCCTGGTGGACGTCCAGGTCGACGACCAGCACCCGCTCCACCATGCCCTCGGCGAGCAAGCGCCGCGCGGCCACCACCAGGTCGTTGTAGACGCAGAAACCCTCGCCACGATCGGCGAAGGCGTGATGCGTGCCGCCGGCGAGCGCGACGCCGAGACCGTGCGCCATCGCGTGTTCGGCGGCGGCCAACGTTCCGCCCACCGAGGCGCGGGCGCGGCGGACCAACGCTTCGCTCTGCGGGAACCCCAGGCGTCGTTCGGCGGCGGGATCGAGCGCCCGAGCGGCGACGGCGGCGAGGTAGTCGGCCGTGTGCGCTCGGCGGAGATCGGCGTCGGCCACGTCGGGAGCGGGCTCGATGCGCCAACCCGCGTCCGTCAGTCGCTCGGCGAGCGACGCGTACTTGGCCATGGGGAAGCGGTGGCCGGGCGGCAGCGGCGCGGCGACGTGGGCCGGGCTGAACGCGAGCGGCACGCTTCAGACCTGGTCGTCGGGCGGCGGTACGGCCGAACGCGCGCGCTCGGGGGGCAGCACGAACGCGTGCAGCGGAGCCATGCTCGAGCAGGTGACCCACGCGCCGATTTCAGGCCCGTCGATCTCCTCGTCCAGGACGTCGTACCCGCCGGCACGGCCGTCGTCGACACCCACCACCACGGGTGCGCCGGCATCGACGACGGTGACCGCGCCTTCGCGCGCCACCACGATCCCCGTGAGCTCGAGCCGACCGAGGCCGACCGCGTTCAGGCTCCGCTCCTCCGACGCCGCCGGCGCCAACGCGTCGGTCATGGCGTGCAGGATGAGCCGGATCGGACCGGTCGGAGCGCCGTAGGGCCCGGTGCGCTCGAGCGTCTGGAGCACGGTGTTCCCGATGGCGACCTCGAGGAGCGGGCTACCCTCGGCCCGGGCGAAGGCGGTCGCCCCCGTGGCGTAGGTGCGCCACCGAGCGATGAACCCTTCGACGGAATCTTCGATCACGGCGCAAGTGTATCCCGCTCGGGTGGCGTTCCACCCGCTCGGGTCGCCTCGCCACCCGCTCGGGTCGCCTGCCACCCGCTCGGGTCGCCGCTCACCGGGTGGTAGACTGCGGGGCGTGAGACTCGCATCCCCACCGCCTCGTCCGACGCTCCGTGTGACCCGTTTCGCACGGAGCGTTCGTCGTTAAGGAGGCCGCATGCTCGAGACCCTGATCGAGGTCCAGGCCCTGGACCTCGAACGCGACGCGATCGCCGTCACGCGCGGCGAGACGCCCGCCGAGCTGCTGGCCGCCCGCGTCCGTCACGTCGGCCTGCTCGCCGACCACGCCCGCGTCAAGGCCGACCACGACGACCTGCGACGCCAGGTGGCCGCCACCGACCTCGAACTGAAGTCGCTCCAGGAGCGGCGTCGAGACGCGTCCGCTTCCGCCTTGCGCGCGGCGAGCGCCAAGGAGATGTCGCAGTACCAGAACCAGGAGCTGCAGTTCGCGACGAGGGCGCAGGAGCTCGAGGAGGACGCGCTGCCGCTCATGGAGCGGCTCGAGGCGCGCGCGGACGAGCTCGCGGGCCTCCAAGCGCAGCTCGACGAGCTCCTCCCGGAGCTCGAGGCGCTCGAGGAGGCCGAGCGTGAGCGCCTGGTCGAGGTCGAGCGTCGGGACGCCGACCTGGTCGACCGTCGGGAGCGGATGGCGACGAGCATCGACGCGGCGCTCCTGCGCCAGTACGAGCAGATCCGCAAGGCGCGGCGCGGGTTGGCGCTCGTCGGCCTCGAGGACGGCAAACGCTGCGGCGGCTGCCACGTGCAGCTGCCGATCCACGTCGTGCAGAAGGTTCGCAAGGGGCAGGGCGTCACGCGATGCCCCTCGTGCGGACGCCTGTTGCGGGCCGACCCTAGCTGACGCCCGGGCGGGGCGAACGGCCGCTTCCCGCGAGGGGGCGGCCGCGTTCGTCCGTGGCCGTCGCAGGCGATCCGCGACGGGTGACTGCCGTGAGGCGTGCGGTCAGCGCAGCTCGCCGAGGGGATCGATGGCGCGCCCACCGACGTGGAGCTCGAGGTGCAGGTGCGGCCCGGTCGAGATGCCCGTGGAGCCGACGAGGGCGATCGGGTCGTTCTGGGCGACGCTCTGCCCCACCTGGACCAGGATGCGGCTGGCGTGGCCGTACCAGGTCTCGGCGCCCCCGGCGTGGCGGACCTTGACCAGGTTGCCGTAGCCGCGATCGGACCAACCGGCGAAGGTGACCGTGCCGCGGCGCGCGGCGACGATGGTCGAACCGGTGGGCGCCGCGATGTCGAGCCCGCGGTGGAACGCCGCGGTCCCGAGACCCAGGTTGCGCCGGCCGTAGTAGGACGTCAGCCGCCCGTGGAGCGGCCACACGTACGTGTTCTCGATCTCGCGCACGTGCGCGAGACGCTCGAGGGCGGCCACCGGCGCGACGTCGGGGAGGAAGAGCAGCATGCCCGCGCGCAGGTCGAACGGACCCCGGATCTGGTTGGTTCGCGCGACGACCACCGGGTCGGCGCCGTACGCCTCGAGCAGGTCCATGAGCGCGACGCCTGGCTCGAGGGTCACGACCAGGCCCTCGCCGGGCGGGATGAGCAACTCGACGCCGAGCGGTAGACGATCGAGCGATGAGAGGTCGGGGTTGGCCCCCACCAGCGCCGCCATGGAGATGCCGTACGCCTCGGTGACCCCGGAGAGCGTCTCCCCCGCCGCCAGCGTGTGGCGACGGAAGCCGGGCGGTGGCTCGGGGGCCGGTTCGGCCAGGCCGCCGCGCGCGGCGAGCAGCGGTACGCGCAGGGTCTGACCCGGTTGGACGAGATGACCGTCGAGGCCGTTCGCGTCGAGGAGCACCGCCACGTCGACCCCGTACCGCTGCGCGATCGTGCCGATGGCGTCGCCCGGCCGGATCTCGACGACCGCGTACCCGTCGGCGAGCACGGGCGCGACGTGCAGGATCACGAACACGAAGGCGAGGGTGAGGGATCGGAGTACACGGACCACGGGGACCCTTGCGCGGGTCCCGGTGCGGCCACTCACGGACGGTCGACCTCGGATGAGCACACGCTGAGAAACAGGGTAACGAGATGCGTTGAGAGCTGCATGAGCGCCGCCTTCATCGTCCCGACCGCCGGCGACGCTCGGCCACCTCGCGCTCCACGTAGGCGACGATCGCCGGGGTGGTCGCGCCGGGCCCGAAGACCTCGCCGACGCCGAGCTGGGCGAGCGTTGCGCGGTCCGCGTCGGGGACGATCCCACCGCCGAACACGAGCACGTCCTCCGCACCCGCCGCGTCCAGGCGCTCGACGAGCTCGGCGAAGTGGTGCAGGTGGGCGCCCGAGAGCACGGAGAGCCCGACCGCGTCGACGTCCTCTTGCAAGGCGGCGTTCACGATCGCGTCGGCCGACTGCCGCAACCCCGTGTAGATGACCTCCATGCCAGCGTCCCGCAGCGCTCGCGCGACGACCTTGGCGCCCCGATCGTGACCGTCGAGACCGGGCTTGGCGATGAGGACGCGGATGGGGGGCTCCATGGTCGTGGGTGGACGGGAACGTTCGTCGCCGATGGTACCAGACGACCTCAGGGGTCGCGCCGACGCGCCCCGACCTCGGCCGGTCCCACCCTGGGCACCTCGCCGTCGGCGCGCACGACCCACGGCACGCCCTCGGGCGCGTCGTGGCGCACGGAGGCCAACGCCCGCCAACCGACGCCGTCGGGTGCCGGGGCGGCGCTGCCGAGGGTGCCCACCGTGGTGCCGCCCGACACCGCGACGTGCCAGCCCTCCGCGACGCCCAGGGCGGGCGGCGGGCCGTCGAGCTCGAGGGCGACCAGACCCCGGTGCAGGCGTCCGCGGGCTTCGACCCGCGCCATGATCTCCTGCCCGAGGTAACAGCCCTTGCGCGGGTGCACGCGGCCGCCGAGGCCCGTCTCTTGCGGCAGGCCCGCCCGACCCTCACCACGGACGGTCGCCAGACCGAAGGCGACGCGCGCCGCCGTCCAGGCGCGCTCGCCCACCGGACGGACCCCGGCCGCGACCGCCCGCGCCACGACCTCGGGCAGGTCGGCGGCGAGCAGGGTCACGTCGACGGCCGTCAGCGGACCGACCTCGGTGGCGCGCAGGAGCGCGGTCGACGGAGCGTCGCCGGCACCGGCCGGGGCGCTCGCGACCGCACCGGCCGCCGGTAGGTCGTCGCTCCACGCGGGGAACGCCGCGGCGAGCAGCGCGCGCGCCGAGGCGCGCGAGCCGACGACCAGGGTGAACGCGGTCAGGCCGCGCGCACCGACCACCCCTTCGGCCACGTCGTCGATCTCGACCTGGTCGAACACCACGTGGGCCTCGAGCGACGAAGCGACCCGCGGACCGTGCCCGTCGTCGACGCTCACGTAGAGGTCGTCGCGGCGCGCGACGACGGTGAGCGCCGCTTGCGGGCGGCCACGGTGGTCGAGCAGGAGGCCGTCGGCGGCCGCGCCGGGGGCGAGCGAACGCACGTCCTGGGTGAGCTGGCCGTGGAGGAAGTCGACGCGGTCGGCGCCACGTACGCGCAGGTGGCCCCGCGCCAAACGCGGCACGAGCGAGGCGCCGCCGCGCAGGAGGTGCACCCGCTCCCCGTCCGGGTCGCCGACGTGATCGAGCGAGGCAGGCGCCAACCAGGGCACGCCGGCGCCGACCAGCACCGGCGTGTCCAGCAACGAGCGCCAGACGGACGCGGGTCGCGGTCCGGCACCGGCGGGGGTCGGATCGGGGGTCGGGGTGCGGTCGGTCATCCGTTCAGGCTACGACGGGGTCGACCCCGGAGGGCGCCCGCTCGCGACCCGCCGCGCGTCCAGGTCGATCTCGAACAGCGTGAACTCGAAGGCGTTGATCACCTCCACGCCGTCGTCGGTCACGTACCGGCGCGACGCGTTCGCCCCGCTCAGGTGGACGTGCCCGTGGACGTGCACGGCGGGGCGCCAGAGCCGGTGGAACCGGTTGAAGGCGCCGACGCCGCGGTGGGGCCAGTCCTCGCCGGCGTGCGGCCCGCGCGGTGGCGCGTGCGTCAGCAGCACGTCGACCGCACGCCCGCGCCGCCAGCGCTGCCACAGGAGTCGCGGCGTGAGCGCCGCCACCATGCGGCCGTAGGCGGCCTCCGAGTACTGGTGCGGACCCGGTCGGTACCGTGCACTGCCCTCGAAACCGGCCACCAGCAAGCCCCCGATCTCGACGACACGACCGTGGACGTTGATGCAGCCGCCGGGCAAGCGCGCTTCCTCGGGGTCGTCGGCGCTGCGGAGGTAGGCGTTGGCGTGGTTGCCGATGACGTAGAGCGGTTGCGTACGCAGTCGGGTGGCCACGTATTCGAGGAAGTAGCCGGGCAGGTCGCCGGCGCACACGACCACGTCGAACGGCGGCAGGTTGCCGGGGAAGTTCTCCGAGTAGATGACCGGCGAGACCGCGTCCGACAGCGCCAGGACCCGCATCCCGCCGCCGGCCCTAGCCTGCGGCGGTGTCGGCCACCGCGCCCTTCGCCTGCCACTCGAGCCCCGACCAGATGAGGCCCTCGATGTCGCCGTCGAGGATCGCGTCGGGGTCGTGGCGCATCTCGCCCGTCCGGTGGTCCTTGACGTACTGCTTGTCGAGCACGTACGAGCGGATCTGGGAGCCCCACTCGATGGCCTGTTGCGCGCCCCGCGCCTTGAGTTGTTCCTCGAGCCGGCGCCGCTCCTCGCGCTCCCACAAGCGCGACCGCAGCACGGTCATCGCCTTCTCGCGGTTCTTGATCTGCGACTTGCCGTCCTGACACGTCACGACGACCTCGTCCGGCGTGCCGCCCTTGTAGACCACGCGCACGGCAGAATCGGTGGTGTTGACCGACTGCCCGCCCGGGCCCGACGATCGGTAGACGTCGACACGCACGTCCTTGGGATCGATCGCGACCTCGATCGCGTCGTCGATCTCGGGCATCACCTCGACCGACGCGAACGAGGTGTGGCGCCGGTTCTGGCTGTCGAACGGGCTGACCCGCACGAGGCGGTGCACGCCGCCTTCGACGCTCAGCAGGCCGAACGCCCGGTCGCCGCGGACGATGATCTGGGCGTAGTCCACGCCGTGCGGCGCGGCGTCGTTGCCGACGGCGTCGAGCAGTTCGACCTTGAAGCCCTGGCGCTCGGCGAAGCGCCGGTACATCCGCAACAGCATGCCGGCCCAGTCCGAGGACTCGGTGCCTCCGGCCCCGGGCTTGATCGTGACGATCGCGGCGCGGTCGGTGTGTTCGCCGCGGAAGAGCGTCTCACGGTAGAGCCGTTCGAGGTCTTCCTCGATCCGGGTCTCTTCGGCGTCGAGGTCGGCCTCGTCCTCGGGCCCCGCCATCTCGCGCAGTTCGGCGAGACCGGTCAGGTCGCTGGACAGGCCCTGATAGGTGTCGACCACGCGGCGCAACCGGGTGGCCTCCTGGTTGATCGTGCGGGCGCGCTCGGGATCGTTCCAGAGCGCGGGGTCGTTCAGTTCCGGTTCGAGCTCGGCCAGGCGGGCTTGCTTCCCGACCAAGTCAAAGATACCCCCGGAGGGCGTCGAGTCGCTGACGAAGCGGGTCCATCGCGGTGCCTCCCTGTTCCACACGCCCGGTGCCCCTGGCGCGGCGAGCGCGCCGACGGGAGCCGGGATCCGTGCCCGAAGAGTGTACCCCGCGACACCCGTGGTACGATGCTCGGACCGGAACGCCGTGCCCCACGTGTGGTTCGCGATCCGACCTCGATCCCACGGAGGCGCCCGTTGGCTCTGTTCGACGGCTTCGGCCCGCTCGACGTCATCGACGTGCTCGTCCTCGCAGCGCTGATCTACCAGGCGTACGCCCTGTTGATCAACTCGCGCGCGTGGAACGTGTTCCGCGGCATGGCGGCGCTCGCCGGGCTCTGGTTCCTGGCCACCCAACTGGGCCTCGACGCCACCGGCGCCGTGTTCGATCGTTTGGCGCCCGTGGCGTTCCTGGCGGTCGTCGTGGTGTTCCAACCCGAGTTGCGCACCGCGCTCGAGCGCTTCGGTCGCGGCCGGCGACGGGTCGGCGTGGCCGGCGACCCGGTCCAGGAGCTCATGACCGCCGTCCGCGAGCTCGCCAGCCAACGCGTGGGCGCGCTCGTGGCCATCGAACGCGCCACCCCGCTCCACGAGTACGGCCGCGCCGGTGCCTCGCTCGGCGCCCCCGTCAGCGCCGCGCTGTTGCAGACGCTCTTCGCGAGCCGCGGCCCGCTCCACGACGGCGCGGTGATCGTCAAGGAGGACGTGGTCACGCACGCCGGCGCGATCTTCCCGCTGTCGGACCGCGACCAGGAGGACGGCTGGTCGGCCAAGCTCGGCACCCGCCATCGCGCCGCGCTCGGCCTCTCCGAAGTGAGCGACGCCTTGGTGCTCGTCGTGAGCGAGGAACGCGGCACCGTCTCCGTCGCCCATGACGGCGTCCTGCGGGTCGACATCGCCCCGGCCGCGGTGCTGGCGGCGCTCCGCGGGGTGTACGCCTCGTGACGCCGCTCCTGGCGCTGGCCCGGCGGGCGATCCACCATTGGCCGCGCAAGCTGGGCGCGCTCCTCGTGGCCGTGACGCTGTGGCTCGTCGTGACCACGGACGAGACCGCGATCTCGCAGCGTTCGCTGCTCGTGCCGATCGTGGTCGAGGGGCTCGGCGGCGACCTGGTCGCCGCTGGCCTGCCGGACGTGGTCGAGGTGTCGGTCTCGGGGCCCTCCGCCCGCATCGACCGGTTGCGCCCCGAGAGCTTCGAGGCGGTGCTGGAGCTGTCGGACGTCGTCGGCGACTTCCAGGCCGACGTCCAGGTGGCCGGACCACAGGGCATCACGCTCGAGCGCGTGAACCCCAACGAGGTGATCGGCGTGCTCGAGGCCATCACCAACCGAACGGTCCCCGTGCGGGCGTCCGTGATCGGCGACGTCGGACCCGACGAGCGGCTCCTGCCGTCGGTCGATCCCCAGGAGGCGCGGGTGCGGGGGAGGGCCACGATCGTCGCGCAGGTGTTCGCCGTCGTGGCACCGGTCCTCGTCGAAGACGTCCGCGGGGGCCTCCTGTCGACGGGCGTGGCCGTCCATGCCGTCGACGAAACGGGGCGCCCCCTGCCGGAACTCGTCATCACACCGCCGCGGGTGGCCATCGACGTCGTCATGGAACGCGTGCGGATCGAGCGGAGGGTGCCGTTGACGCTGTTCGCGCCGGGGGCGCCCGGCTGGTCCGATCTCACCGATGCACCCACCGACGTCGCCATCGCCGCACCCCCGAGCGTCCTCGACGATCTGGTGGAGGTGGGGGCCTCCGTCGACCTGCCTACCGAGCCACCCGCGAGCGGCCGGTATACTCTTCCGCTGGCATTGGCGTTGCCGCCGGGCGCGATCGCGCTCGAGGCGCCCACCGTGAGCGTTCGGTACGACGCGCCACCGCTCGAACCCTGAGCGCGGCACCGGCGCGCGACCGCAGGAGCCCCACCGTGACCACCTTCCCCATCCGCCTCTACGGCGATCCCATGCTGCGACGGCGCTCGAGCGCCCTCGGCGTCTTCGATGCCGAGTTGGCCCGTCTCGGGGACGCGCTCGTGGCGGCGATGCTCGACGCCGAAGGGGCCGGGCTGGCGGCCCCGCAACTCGGCGTGCCGGTGCGCGCCTTCGCCTTGGCCGGGACCTACGCCGGCACGCTCGACCCCGACGAGGAGCACGACCGCGCGACGGAGCGCGCCGCCGCGCGGGTCTACGTCAACCCGAAGATCGTCGACCGCCGCGGCGAACGCATCGACGTCGAGGGCTGCCTCAGCATCCCCGGGGTCTACGCCGACGTGAAGCGAGCGGCCGGCGTGACGCTCCGGTACCAGGACCTGACCGGCGCCTGGCACGAGGAGCCCGCCGAGGTCAACCATGCCAAGGCGATCCAGCACGAGCTCGATCACCTCGAGGGCGTGCTGTTCCTCGACCGGCTCCCCGAAGCGGAGCGGCGCGAGCTGATGGAGCGCCACCGCGAGGCGCTGGCGCAGATGCAGCGCGACGCCAAGGCCCACCTCAAGGCGCTGGCGAGCGCCGGTCTGCCCGCCCGGCCGTGGCCGTGAGCGCCCTGCGGGTCGCCCTCTTCGGCACGCCCGGGTTCGCGTTGCCCACGCTCGAGGCGCTGCAGCGCGAGCATCGGCTCGTGCTGGTGGTCGCGCAGCCCGACCGACCCGTGGGGCGGGGCCTGCGCACGGAGGCGCCGCCCGTCGCGCGGCGGGCGCACGAGCTGGGCGTACCGCTGGCGCAGCCGGCGCGTCTGCGTAAGGACACCGGCTTCGCGGAGCGGCTCTCCGAGCTGGACGTCGACGTCGCGGTGACGGCCGCGTACGGTCAGATCCTGCCGGCCTCGCTGCTGACCGTCCCGCGCGAGGGGTTCCTCAACGTCCATGCCAGCCTGCTCCCTCGTTGGCGCGGAGCCGCCCCGGTGCAACACGCGCTCATCGCCGGCGACGACGAGACCGGCGTGTCGATCATGCAGACCGAGGCGGGTCTCGACACGGGCCCGGTGCGGTTGCAGCGGCGTCGGCGCATCGAAGCGGACGAGGACGCGCCCGAGCTCCTGGACGCGCTGGCCCACCTGGGTGCCCAGACGCTGCTCGAGGCCCTGGCGCTCCTGTCCACCGGTCGATTGCCGAGCGAGCCGCAGGACGAGGCGTTGGTGACGCATGCGCCGCGCCTCACGAAGGAGGACGGTCGCGTCCGTTGGGACGAGCCGGCGCCGCGCGTGCTCGACCGTCACCGCGGCGTGGCGGGCTGGCCCGGCTCGTGGTGCCGGTTCGGCGAGGGCGAAGGCGAGACCCTGAAGGTGCACGGTCTGGAGCTCGTGAGCGACGAGGAGACCGGTCTCGCGCCCGGCACCCTCGTGGGGGCCGATCCCGCCGGACTGCGCGTGGCCTGCTCGGAGGGTACGGTACGGCTGACCGTCGTGCAGGCGCCGGGGCGCGCTCGCACCGAAGCGCGCGCCTGGGCGAACGGCGTGCGGATCCGGGAGGGGGTGCGCCTTGGCTAAGGTGGCGCTCGTCGGTCGACCCAACGTGGGCAAGTCGAGCCTGTTCAACCGGCTCGTGAAACGGCGCGAGGCGATCGTCGCCGACCAGCCCGGCGTCACCCGCGACGTCAAGGAGGGCGAGGCCGTCTTCGACTCGGGTCGCACCTTCACGCTCCTCGACACCGGCGGCCTGTGGTCGGGCGACCGCTGGGAGCGCGACATCAAGGCCAAGGTGGCGCGGGCGCTCGAGGACGTGCAGCTGGTGCTCTTCTGCGTCGACGGCCGCGAGGGCGTGCACGCGGGCGACCTCGAGATCGCCGCGTGGTTGCGCGGTCAGGGCAAGCCGGTGCTGCTCGTGTCGACGAAGGTCGACGACCCCCGGCACGAGGAGACGGCGGCCGCCTTCGAAGCCTTCTCGCTCGGCTTCGGGGAGCCGCTCTTCACCGCCGCCGAGCACGATCGCGGCATCTGGGAACTCCTCGAGGCGATCGAACCGCGCCTCCCCGAGGACGACGAGGAGGACGCGTTCGCCGACGAGACGCCGATCCGGGTCGCCATCGTGGGGCGTCCCAACGTGGGCAAGTCGAGCCTGGTGAACGCCATCCTGGGCGAGGACCGGGTGATCGTGGCCGAGATACCGGGCACCACCCGCGACGCCGTGGACGTGCGCTTCGAGGTCGGCGGTCGACCGTTCGTCCTCGTCGACACCGCCGGCATCCGCCGCAAGCCGACGGAGGAGCTCGAGCGTTGGATGACCATGCGCTCCGAGGAGGCGCTGCGGCGCGCCGACGTGGCCGTGCTGGTGGTCGACCCCTTCGAACTCGGCGACCACGAGATGGGCCTGGCGAACCTGGCGCTCGAACGCGGCATCCCGACCGTCGTCGCCGTGAACAAGTGGGACCTGGTCGAGGACGCCGACCTCGTGGAGCGCCGCAAGCTCATCGACGAGACGATCCCCCACCTCGACTTCGCTCCGCGCGTGTACACCTCCGCGCTCACCGACTTCGGGCTGCACGAGTTGATCTCGACCTGCGTACGCGTCTACGACATGGCGCGCCAACGCGTCTCGACCGCCGACCTGAACGCCTGGATCGAGGTCTGGACCACGCGCCAGGCGCCGCCGAACTTCCGCGGCAAGCCGCTGCGCATCTACTACGCCAGCCAGGTCGAGGTCGCGCCGCCCGTGTTCCACATGAGCGTCAACAGCGAGAAGTTCGTGACCCGCTCCTACGAGCAGTACCTCATCAACCGCATCCGCGAGGACCTCGGTTTCGCCGAGGTGCCGTTCCACCTGGTGTTCAAGTCGCGGCGGAAGCAGGGCGGGAAGCGGGTGCGGACGCAGACCTGACGGCCACCGGCGCTTGCCATGTGGGGTGTGCGGGCACCGGGCGGGGCGGCGCGAACCGGCGCAGGCGTCCGACGTCGATCACGTACGTCCCCCGCGCCCCCGTGGCCACGCCCGCCTCACGGAAGGTCTTCATCGCCGCCGACACGCTGCCGCGCTGGGCGCCGATGAGCGCCGCGAAGGCGTGGTGGTTCAGGCCGCAGCGCAGCACGCTGCGCCCATGGGCGGCGGGCTCCGCGAACCGCTCGGACAGGTCGAGCAGCGCGCCGGCGAGCCGCGTCTCGACGGGCAGGTAGACGTTCGTCAGGTCTTCCCACGCCGCGTGGACACGGGCTCCGAGCGTGTCGACCAGCGCCAGCGCCGCCGCGGCGTCGTGGCGCAGGTGGCGCCGGTACGTGTCGGCGTCCACGACCGCGAGCGAGCCGCGGGTCAGCGCCACCGCGTCGACGGCGTGGGGTCGACCGGCCAGCACCTCGAACGCGCCGAGCGTGTCGCCGGCGCCCAGCACCGCGACGATGCGGTCCTGGCCCGCCATCGTCTGGGACACCAGCTTCACCAGACCGCGCTCGATGCGCAGGACCGCGTCCGCCGGGTCGCCGGCGTGGACGATCCCACGCCCGGGGCGTACCTCGTAGTGCGCCCGCACCACGGGGGTCTCGAACCGCGCCGGGGCGAAGGCGGGGCGAGCCGGAAGGGGCGCCGGGTGGCGTGCAAGGACAACGTCCATGTCGACCTCCTGGCCGCACGGTAGGGGTCGCCCGCTCACGCGTGCCTCGCGAAACTTCCCGGAAGGTTCACGGCGACACCCGGACCCGCACCGCCGGCGTGATGCGGCCGTGAACCCCTGCGTGGGAGACTGCGGCATGTCGGAGCGCCAGGTCGTGGTGATCGAAGACGACCGCGACATCGCGGGCCTCGTCCGCGATGCGCTCGCCGAGGCGGGCTACGCGGTGGAGGTCGTGCGCAACGGCGTGGACGGTCTCGAACGCGCGCTCGATCCCGCCATCGACCTGGTGGTCCTGGACCTGATGCTGCCCGGTCTCGACGGGTTGGAGGTCTGCCGCCGGCTGCGCGCAGTCCGTCCCGACGCGCTGGTCCTGATGCTGACCGCCAAGGCCACCGAGCTCGACCGCGTGCTCGGTCTCGAGCTCGGCGCCGACGACTACCTCACCAAGCCGTTCAGCTTGCGGGAGCTGCAAGCCCGCGTGAAGGCGCTGTTCCGACGCCGCGACGCGTCGGGGGCGGCGCCGGCGACGGGTGCGCTCGAGGTGGGCGCGCTCTCGCTCGACCTCGCCGGCCGAGCGGTGACCCTCCGCGGCGAACCCGTGCACCTCACACAGCGCGAGTTCGACCTGCTCGTCTTCCTGGCCCGGAACGCCGGCCAGGTGTTCAGCCGCCACGACCTGCTCGATCGCATCTGGGGCGCCGGCTTCGACGGCTTCGCGCACACCGTCAACTCGCACATCAACCGCCTGCGCACGAAGGTCGAGCGCGATCCCGCGCACCCGACGCTCATCCAGACGGTGTGGGGGCGCGGCTACAAGCTGGTGCCGCCGGGCGACGCCGACGCGTGAGACCGCTCCACCTACGGCTGCTGGTCACGCTGTTGGCGATCTTGCTGCCCGCGGGCGCGCTGCTCGTGGCCACCGCGCTCGGCGCCGCCCGCGCGTACCACGCAGAGGTCATCCAGCGTCAGAACGTGGACCTGGCGCGCAACCTCCTCATGGACGGAAGCGACGGCGCCACGCCGGCCGACGTCGGCGCCGCCGATCTCGACGGCCTGATCGACATGATGGCGATGGCCAACCCGGGCGTCGAGATCTACCTGCTCGACCCCACGGGCGGCGTGGTCGGCGCCCCAAAGGACGTCGAGGTGATGGCCGAACGCGTCGACCTGCGCGCGGTCGAACGCTTCCTTGCGGTCGCGGCCGCGGGAGGCGCCGCCCCCGGCAGCGCCGCCCGCGCATCGGGGTTCCCCGTCTGGGGCACCGACCCGCGCCGGGGCGGGCGGGCGCCGTTCGCGGCCGCGCCGCTCGCCGACGATCGCGGCTACCTGTACGTGGTCCTCACCGACGAGGCGCGCGCCTCGCTCCTGCGCAGCGTCCAGACGAGCACCACGTTGCGGCTGGTGCTGTGGGGCGGGGCGGTGGGCCTCGGCGTGGCGGCGCTCGTCGGCGCGGCGGCCTTCGCCCTGCTGACCCGACGCCTTCGGCGGCTCGACGCCGCCGTGCGCGGTTTCGATCCCGTGGCGGGTCCGCTCGGGATCGACGTCCCGGAGCGTCCACGGGACGAGATCGACGCGCTCGCCGCGGGGTTCGCCGCCCTCGGCACACGGGTGCGGACCCAGGTGGCCGACCTCGAAGCGTCCGACCGCACCCGCCGCGAGCTCATCACGAACGTCTCGCACGACCTGCGCACCCCGCTCACCGCCCTGCGGGCCTCGCTCGAGGCGGCCGAACCCGCGTCCACGGGCGCCCCCGACCGTCACCTCGCGACCGCGCGTCGATCCGCCGAGCGTCTGGCGCGACTCATCGACCAACTGTTCGAACTGAGCACGCTCGAGGGGCCCGAACCGCCCCTGCACGTCGAGGCGTTCCCGCTGGCCGAGTTGGCCCACGACGTGGCACAGAAGTTCGCCTCGCGGGCCGAGGCGGTGGACGTGGCACTCGACGTGGACGTCGAGCCGTCGCTACCCTTCGTGGCCGGCGACCTCGCGCTCGTGGAGCGGGCGCTCGGCAACCTGATCGACAACGCGCTGCGTCACGTGCGTCCCCGGGGTCACGTGGTCGTCCGGGGTCACCGCGACGGCGACCGCGCCGTCCTCGAGGTGGACGACGACGGCGAGGGCCTCGATCCGGCGCTCTTCGACCAGGTGTTCGAACGTTTCTTCCGCGCCGAACGTGCGCGCGGGGGCGAGGGGAGCGGGCTGGGGCTCGCCATCGTGCGCCGCGTCGCCGCGTTGCATGGCGGCGAGGCCGGCGTCCGGAGCCAGCCCGGCGAGGGCGCCACGTTCTGGTTCAGCCTCCCCCTCGCCCGCACCGACGCCTAGCGCCGCGCCGAGTCGGCGCCGGTCGGCCGTGATCCCCCCGGGTAGCCTCGCGATGCGCCCGTCGAACCCGGTCCTTCGCCGTCGCGACGGCGGGCGTGCGTCCTGGACGTACGCCCGCCCGCGACACCGGGGACCACCGCCGCTAGAGTGACGACAGGAGGTACCCATGGAGATCATCGGCATCCTCGGACTGGTCTTGGTGATCGTCCTGGCGTTCACGGTCGGCGCGGTGCTGTTCCGCGTGCTGTTCTGGGTGATCGCCGTCGTCCTGGCGATCTGGCTCTTCACGGCGCTGTTCTGAACGCCGGACGGACCGGCGGCGTCGGCGCACGCCGGCTCAGCGGACGGCTTCGGACGCGCCCAACCCGCCGCGCAGGTACGCCACCCAGTACACGCCAGCCACCAGCAGCGTCCCACCGACGACGTTCCCCGCCGTCACCGCGACCAGGTTGACGGCGACACCCGCGACCGGGATCGCACCACCCGCCAACGCCATGCCGTAGGGCAACAGGAACCAGTTGGCGACGACGTGCTCGAACCCGAGCGCGACGAAGGCCGTGATCGGCATGATCACGGCCACGATCTTGTCGGTCACGCTCCGGCCCCCCAGCGCGAGCCACACCGCCAGGCAGACGAGCGCGTTGCACAGCACGCCACGCGCGAACGCCTCGATCCACGTCAGACCCGCCTTGGCGGTCGCCACCTGCACCGCCGTCTCCCCCACCGCGCCGTCCCCGAGCGCCGCCGTCCCCGCCGCCAGCACCAGCGCGACGGTGCCGAGCGAGCCCACGGCGTTGCCGAGGTAGACGTACACCCAGTTGCGCAGGACCTCGCGCGTCCCGATGAGGCGGCTGGCCCACGCCATGGCGAGCAGGTTGTTGCCGGTGAACAGCTCCGCCCCGCCGACCACCACGAGCACCAGCCCGAGGCTGAAGGCGAAGCCGCCCAGCACCCGCGTCGGACCGAACCCGAGGTCGGTGTGCGTGACGGCGATCAGGTAGAAGGCAGACCCGAGCGCGATGAAGGCGCCCGCGATCAGCGCCAACACGAGCAGCGTGAGGGTATCGAGGTGCGCCTTGGCGACGCCCTGGCGCGCCACCCGATGCGCGATCTCGGTGGGCGGATGCGCGTCGGCCGCCGACGGGATGGGTTCCATGGACCCAGCGTCGCACGCCGGCCCCGGGCTGGGCGCCCCGGATCGTCTCGGTGCGCCGAACCCTGCGTGAAACCGGTCACTTCTGGATGAGGGTCAAATGGCGTTCAGGAACGCCTCGTACGCTGCGCTCAAGATCCGAACCCGACCCCGACCGTGCTCGAGATGGGAGAAGCCGCGTGAACCATCGCCTCGGACCGATCGCCCTCGGCCTCTTGGTCCTGCTCGCCTCGTGCGCAGCGCCGGAAGCCGACGCGCCGGGCCCCGACCCGGTCACGGTCTCGATCAGCGGCGCTCCGAGGCCCGGGGCCAAGAGTCTGACGGTGGCCCTCGGTGGGGTCGAACTGCTGTCGTCGGGGGCGGGTGCCGGCGTGATCTCGGTGGCCGAGGCGCCCGTTCGCCTCGACGTCCTCGACCTCACGAACGGGTCCGTGGCGACCCTGGGCGTGGCCGAGGTCCCCGACGGCACCTACGGCCGGCTGCGGCTCGCCGTCACGGCCGTCACGCTGGCGATCGGCGAGGAGACGTTCGATGTCGCCGTCCCGGACGCGGCCGCGGACGGTCTCGAGATCGCCGTCGAACCGCCGCTCGCGGTGACCGGCGGCCAGGCGCGCGCACTGGTCGTCGACTTCGATGCCGAACGAGCGGTGGTCGAGAACCCGCCGGGCAGCGGCCGGTACGAGCTCGCACCCGCCGCGCTACGGGCCTCCTCCGAAGCCGCCGTGATGGCGGGCGAGGTCGTCGAGCGGGGCACCATGGCGGGGATCGCCGACGTCCGGCTCGACGTCTTCGTCGCGGGAACCCTCGACCTGGTAGAGCACGACGTACACCGGGGTCGAGGGCGCCTTCGGGTTCGCGGCGTTGCCGGCTGGCGTGTACGACCTGCGTTTCGAGTCCCCGGGGCACGAGCCGCTGATCGTCGCCGACGTCACGGCCACCGCCGGTGTCCCGCTCGATCTCGGGCTGATCGACCTCACGCCGTTGCGCTGAGGCGGGCGAAGTCGCCGAACACCGATGCACCGCTCGGTCCGGCGCGGTCCGTCGGCGCGTGCTGCACGGTTCGTTCGATATCTATCACGCCGTCATCCGACGAACTCACCGTATTAGAGAGGCGAACCGCGCGCGCCACCGCGGTATCCTCCGCCCCATGCCGCTCCCCTACCTCGACCGACTGATCCTCGGCTGTTGGCAACTCGCGCAAGGCCACGGCACGGACGTCGAAGACGGCGCCGCCGTGCTCGAGGCGTACTACGACGCCGGCTTCCGCACCTTCGACGGGGCCGACATCTACACGGGCGTCGAGGCGCTGTTGGGGCGGTTCCTGGCGGCGCACGGTCTGCAGGGCGGCGGCGACATGCGCGTGCACACGAAGATGGTGCCCGACCTGGCCGCGCTGCCGCGCTTCGGGCCCGAGGAGGTGGCGCGTGCGGTCGACCGGTCGCTGGCGCGCCTGGGCGTGCCCGCGCTCGACCTGGTGCAGTTCCACTGGTGGGACCTCGGCGTTCCCGGGTTCCTGCGCGCGCTCGAAGCGCTGGTCGAACAGCAGCGGCAGGGCAAGGTGCGCGCGATCGGCCTGACGAACTTCGATCGCGCCCACCTCGGTGAGATCCTCGACCACGGCATCCCCGTGGCCTCGATCCAGGTCCAGTACTCGCTGCTCGACCGGCGCCCGGCCGGCGCCTTCGCGGACCTGGCGCTCGCCCACGACGTCGACCTGCTGGCGTACGGCAGCGTCGCCGGCGGGCTGCTCTCCGACGCGTGGCTCGGACGCCCCGACCCCGGCGACCGGGTCGAGAACCGCTCGCTCACCAAGTACCGCCTCATCGTCGACGAGATCGGCGGTTGGGACGCGCTCCAAGCGCTGCTGAGGGAGCTGCGGGCCGTGGCCGACGAACGCGACGCCGACATCGCCAGCGTGGCCACCGCGTGGTGCCTGGAGCGACCGGGCGTGCGCGCCGCCATCGTCGGCATCCGCTCGCGGCGCCACCTGGCGCGCCACGTGGCGCTACGCGACGCCTCGCCGTTGCGCCCCGACCAGCTCGAACGCCTCGAGCGGGCGCGCGACGCCCACCCCGACGTGCCCGGTGACGTCTACGACCTCGAGCGCGACCGCACCGGTCGCCACGGCCGGATCATGAAGTTCGGCCTGAACGAGGCGACGCCGTCGTGACGCCGTCGGAACCCGGCACCTTCCGGCTCTACGACCTGCGCGTCGAGATCGTGGCGGTGAAGCCGGGCCTCGAAGCGATCTGCAACCACCACCTCGGCGACTACTTCGAGCTCTCCGGCGAGAACCTGAGCATCCCGGCGGGCAAGACCTTCAGCCTCTACGCGCTCGCCGCCGTGCTGCCGCTGCTGCCGGCCAAACAACGGGTGACCGACGAGCACGACTGGATGAGCACCGACGACCTCGTGCGGTGCCCCGATCCGCAGTGCGAAGCGCTCATGCGGATCGTCCGCACCGGGGTGCGCGAGTTCAGAACCGACGAGGTGACGGCGACGCGACGTCCCTGACGGTCACGCGACGGGCCAGGGGGCACCAGCGCGCGTCCCGCTCAGCCCTCGACCTCGATCGTCACCTTCAGGTTGCCCTTGCGCGTCTCACCGTGCACGGCCAGCACCCGGAAGCGTCCCAGTCCGTCGGCCCACACCTCGTCGCCCGCGGCGGCCTCGGCGCTCTTCCCCACCGCCTGACCGTTGACGTGGACGCGGCCGGCGGCGACGCCCTTGGCGAACCACGACCGCGACACGCCGAACGCCTTGGCACCCACCGCGTCGACCCGCAGCGACGGGACGACCGCGTCGCGGCGCCTCGTGCGGCCCTGCGCCAAACGCTCGAGCGGCACCTCGACACCCGCCGCCCCCGCCACCCGCACGGCCCGCAACGCCGGCAACGCGTCCGCCCGGACCACGACCGACGCCCCGTCCGCGTCGACCACGACGTCGCCCAGGTCGCCGGACGGCACCCCCTGCGTCGTCGCTTCCGCCCGGACGGTGCCCTCGTCGCGGGCGCCCTCGAACCAGACCGCCGCCAGGCGCGGTCCGGCGTGGGGCACCTCGGTCGGATGGGCGGTGACCACGCGCCGTTCGGCCGCCGGTCGTCCCCCGTCGACGCTCACGCCGACGTCCGCCCGGCGCAACTCGGCCGCCAACGCGTCGGCCTCCGTCGGATCGAGGAACGGGCTGGAGGCCACCCGGCCGCCGCGGGCCGCGCTGACGAGCGCGTTCGCGTCGACCTTCATCGCACGTCGTGGACGTCGACGCCCTTGGCGCGCAGCCGGTCGGCGAAACCCTCGGCCCCGTCGCCCACCACCCGAAGGACCAAGCGGCGCCGCTCGCCCTCGACGACGCCAGCGGTGACCACCGCCACCACGTTCGACGGCGGCGCCGCCGCCGTCGCTTGCGCGAGGACGCCGGGTTCGTCGGGCAGGTCGACGGTGACCCGGGTGCCGCCCTCGCGCAGACCCAGGAACTGCACGAAGGCGCGCAGCAGGTCGGTGATCGTGAGGATGCCCACGAGCGCCCCCCGGTCGAGGACGGGCAGCCCCGACACCCGGTTCGTCTCCATGACGAGGGCTGCGGCCTCGATCGGGTCGTCGGGACCGATCGTCATGACCGGTGAACGCATGACGTCCTTGACCGTGAGCTTCGACAGGAGGTAGTTGAGCTCGTAGACGGAGAGCGTCGTCGCCTTCGACGGCGTCGCCTCCTTGAGGTCCCGGTCCGTGACGATGCCCACCAGCTTGCCGTCGCGCAGGACGGGCAAGCGCCGGTACCCGCCCTCGCGCAGGCGCTGCATGGCGTCCATGACGGTCGTCTTGGTGGTGACGGTCTGGGGTTCGGCGGTCATCCAGTCGCTTACGAGCATGCTTCCTCCAAGGCGGTGCCCTCGCCGGCGGCGGGCGCGATCGGCGCGAGGCGCGGGTTCCTTCCGGTCGAACGCCACGATACCAGGTCGCCCTCCGCCAAGGTCCGTCCAGGACGGTCCGAGCGCCGTCCGCACGGGCCGCGATCGGCACACGGCGCCGTCGCCGACGCGTGCCATGATGCCCCCATGACCACCGCGACCGACCCCCTCGGTCAACCCTGGCCCGTCGACCCCGGGCGGCCCCGGCGCCTCGTGGTGCTGGGGTCGACGGGTTCGATCGGCACGCAAGCGCTGGACGTCGCCGAGTGGCGCGGGCACCGCGTCGTCGGCCTGGCCGCCGGCCGCAACGTCGACGAACTCGTGCGGCAGGCGGCCCGCTGGCGCCCGGAGCTCGTCGCCTGCGACGCGGACGTCGCAGACGGCGTCCGGCCGCGGCTGCCGGCGGGCACCCGACTCGTGACGGGTCGCGGAAGGCGCGGCCGAGGTGGCGACCCTCGACGCCGACACCGTCGTCGCGGCGATCCCCGGCTTCCGTGGCCTGGCACCGACGCGCGCCGCGCTGAGGGCCGGCCGCCACGTGGCGCTCGCCAACAAGGAGGCGATGGTGTGCGCGGGCGCGCTCATGTGGGCCGACGCCCGTGCGTCCGGAGCGCGTCTCACCCCCGTCGATTCCGAACACGCGGGTCTCTATCAAGCGCTCTTGGGCGAGCCGTGGGAGGGGGTGGCGTCGCTCGTCCTGACCGCCTCGGGCGGCCCGTTCCGGCTGGCGCCCGCCGACCTGGACGCGGTGACGCCCGCCCAGGCGCTCGACCATCCGACCTGGCGCATGGGCCCGAAGGTCACCGTCGACTCCGCCACGCTCTTCAACAAGGGGCTCGAGGTGCTCGAAGCCGCCTTCCTGTTCGGGTTGTCCCTCGAGCGGGTGGAGGTGGTGGTGCATCCGCAGTCGTTGGTGCACGCCCTGGTGCGGTTCTTCGATGGCAGCGTCAAGGCGCAGATCGGTCCCCACGACATGCGGCTGCCGATCCAGTACGCGCTCGAGGCCCCCCACCGACCGCCCGTGCCGCTCGAACCGTTGCCGCTCGAGGGGACGTGGACGTTCCACGCGCCCGACGTGGACCGCTTCCCCGCCCTGGCGCTCGCCTTCGAAGCCGGCCGGCGGGGGGGCGACGCGTCCGTCCGCCTGAACGCCGCCGACGAGGTGGCGGTCGAGGCCTTCCTGGCGGGTCGACTTCGGTTCACGGGCATCGCACGCGTGCTCGAGGCCGCCCTCGCGCACGCCTTACCCGAAGCGCCCACCTGGGAGACGCTCGACGGCGTCGACGCCGAGGCGCGTGCGCTGGCGCGCGAGGCGGTGGCGCGCGAGGCCTCCGCGCGCGGCGTCCACCCGGCGGACGACGCACGTCCGCGGACCGGCACGACCGCATGATGCGGCGCGGCTGGCGCCTGCCGTTCCGACCGTTCGGCATCCCGGTCGAGCTCGACCCGTCCTTCGCCCTGGTCCTGCCGCTGTTCGCCTGGTTGATCGGCTCGCAGGTCCCCGCGTACGTCGACCTGCTCGCCCAACTCGGGGTCGTCCTGGACCCCGCGCCGCTCACCCAGGGCGTCACCCCGTGGCTGCTCGGGACGGTGGGGGCGCTCGGACTGTTCGCCAGCGTGCTCGTGCACGAGCTCGGTCATGCCGTGGTCGCGCGCGCCTACGGCGTCCGGACCGCGCGCATCACGCTGTGGTTCCTGGGCGGCATCGCGCAACTCGAGGAGATCCCCCGCCGCCGTGGCGCCGAGGCGGTCGTCGCGATCGTGGGTCCGATCACCAGCGGGCTCCTGTCGGTGGGCCTGGCGGTGTCGTTGCGCACGACGGCGATCGACGGTGGCGCCGCGTTCGTCGTGAGCTACCTGGCGATCACGAACGCCGGCCTGGCCCTGTTCAACCTCCTCCCCGCGCTGCCGCTCGACGGCGGTCGCGTGCTGCGCTCGCTCATGGCGATCCCACTGGGTCGCGAACGTGCCACGCGGGTGTCGGGCATGGTGTCGCGCGGGGTGGCGATCCTGCTCGGCGTCTACGGCTTCCTCACCCTCCAGGTGTTCTTGCTGGCGATCGCGTTCTTCATCGACGCGGCGGGCCGCGCCGAGGTGCACGCCGTGCGCGCCCAACGCGCGTTCGAAGGCCGTCAGGTGCGTGACGCGATGACGCGCGACCCCATCACCGTCGACCTCACCTGGACCGCGGAGCAGCTGCGGCGGCTGCAGGCCTTCCGCGCGCACGGGGCGTACCCGGTGGTGTCCGTCGACGGCGAGCCGCTGGGTCTGGTGCGGCGCAGTGACCTCGAGGGCGTCGAGCCCGACACGATGGCGGGCGACCTGCTGCGGCCGGTCGAAAGCGTGCGTGCGAGCGAGGACCTCGAAGCCGCCGTCCGCCGGTTGGCGGCCAGCGAAGGCGGCCGGCTCGTGGTGATCGACGCGACCGGTCGCACGGTGGGCCTGCTGACCAAGAGCGACGTGGTGCGCTGGTTGCAGCGTTCGGGCGACGACGACCGTGCGACAGGGGCAAGCGGCCCTCGCGTGCCAGACTGAGTACATGACGCACCCGCCCAGGTTCGACCCGTGCTGACCGCCGTCGTCTTCATCGCCGTCCTCATGACGGCGGTGCTGGTCCACGAGTTGGCCCACTACCTCAACGCCCGCAGCATCGGTTTGCCGGTCCGTGCCTTCAGCATCGGCATGGGGCCCGTGATCGCCCGCTGGCGGGCCAAGGGCACCGAGTGGCGCCTGTCGCTGCTGCCGCTCGGCGGCTACGTCGACCTGCCCGGCATGGCGCCCAAGGTGGCCGAGGACGGCACGCTCTCGCATCCGGACGAGGGCATGGCGGTGCGCCCGCTGCACCAGAAGTTGTGGGTGCTGGTGGGCGGCGTGCTCGCCAACTACGCCCTCGGCATCCTCCTGCTGGCGATCGCCGTGGTCCTCGCACCCTCCTACCGCGAAGTGGTCACCGGGGTCGCACCCGAGGTCGAAGGCGCGGTGATCGCCGGCGTCGCCGACGGGTCGATCGCCGCGGAGCTCGGGCTGACCACCGGCGACCGGTTGGCGTCGATCGGGGCGGTCGTCGATCCCACCCCGGCCCAAGCGGTCGACGCCATCCGCAGCGCCACGGAGCTGCGCCTGACGATCACGTCCGCCGAGGGCGTCACCCGCGAGGTGGTCGCGCCGTGGCCCCCCGTCGACCTGGCGGAGGGCGAGACGCCGCTGCTCGGCGTCCAGCTGGTGCCGGCCTCGGTGCCCGCCGTCGGCTTCCCGACCGCGCTGGCCGAGTCCGCGGCCTTCGGCGTGCGCGTCTTCCCCGAGATGGTGGTCGGTTTCGTGCGCGGCTTCGGTTCGGCGCTCACCGGTCGGCCGAACGACGACGTGGCCGGCCCGGTCGGGATGGTCAACATGGTGGGTCAGGCCGCCCAGGTCGGCGTCGCCCCCGTGCTGCTGCTCGCCGCCCTGATCAACTTCTCGTTGGCCGTGTTCAACCTGCTGCCCATCCCGGGCCTCGACGGCGGCCGCATGCTGCTCGCCACCGTCATCGCCGTGCGCGGGCGCCCGTTCCGGCCCGGTCAGGAAGAGGCGATCAACTTCGTCGGCATCGCGGCCGTCCTGGCCCTCATCGTGCTGATCACCGTGCAGGAGCTGGGGGGCCTCCTCGGCGGATGAGCGAACCTGACGAACCCTCGTCCTGCGTGGTCCTGATCCCGGCGTTCGAGGAGGCGTCGACCGTGGGCGCCGTCGTCCGCGTCGCCCTGGACGCCGACGTCGGACCGGTCGTGGTCGTCGACGACGGCTCCCGCGACGCCACCGCCGCCGCTGCCGAGCGCGCCGGCGCGGAGGTGCTGCGGCTGGCGACGAACGTCGGCAAGGGCGGCGCGCTCGCGGCCGGCGCCCGCGCGCGCAGCGAAGCGGTCGTCGTGCTGCTCGACGCCGACCTGACGGGCCTGCGACCCGACCACGTGCGCGCGCTGGCGCGACCCGTCCGTGAGGGTGAGGTCGACATGACCCGCGGGGTGTTCGAGGGCGGTCGCTGGATGACGACGGCGGCGCAGCACGTCGCCCCGCTGCTCAACGGTCAGCGCGCCATCCGCCGCGAGCTGCTGCTGGAGGTCGTGGGCCTGGAGCGCAGCCGGTACGGCGTCGAGGTGGCCATCACCGGCCACGGTCGCCGGCAGCGCTGGCGAACGTGCGACGTCGCGCTTGCCGGCGTGTCGCAGGTCATGAAGGAAGAGAAACGCGGCTGGTGGCGGGGCCAGCGGGTGCGCTGGCGGATGTACGGCGAGATCGTCCGCCAGTTCGTCCGCGAGTCACTTCAGCGGAACGCCCCCAGGCGGTAAGCGATCAGCGCCAGCGTCTCGCGCAAGGCGTAGCGCGAGCGGTCGCCGTCGGACCGCACGCCGACCACGGCTGCGTCGAGCCGTAAACGGGCGGCCACCGCGCGCGTCCGCACCGCGTGGAGATCGTCGGTCACCACGACCCAGTGGCCGCCCGCCGGCAGCACCGCCGCGGTGAGGCTCAGGTTCTCGACGCTCGTCGTCGCCGCCGCCTCGGCCATCAGCGCGGCTTCCGGCACCCCCTGCGACCGCAGCCAGGCCACGCCCGCCTCGCCTTCCGAGAACCGGTCCCCGTCGCGCCGACCGCCGCTGACCACGATGACGGGCGCACAGCCCGCCTCGTAGAGCCGCGCCGCGCCCGTCAACCGGCGCTCCAGCACGGGCGACGGGTGGCCGTCGTACTGTGCCGCGCCCATCACCACGACCGCGTCGGCCGGGCAGACGTCCTCGGTGACCGCCGACCACCCCCGTGCGCTCGCCGGATCCAGACCCGGTTCGCGCCACACGTTCCACGCGCTCTGCAGTCCGTACGCCACGAGCAACAGGGGCGCGAGCGCCAACACCCAGGTGGCGGCGCCCCCCCGCTTCAGGAGCGGGCTCCGGCAGCGCCCTCGCCCACGCGGGCCTCGATGGCGCGTGCGTGGGCCTCGAGCCCCTCGGCCCGCGCGAAGCGCGCGGCCGCGGGTCCGATCGCCTCGGCGCCGGCCGCGGTCAAGCCGATCACGGGCACCACCCTTTGGAAGTCGCGGACGTTGAGCGCGCTCGTGAAGCGGGCGGTGCCGCCGGTCGGCATGACGTGGGACGGTCCGGCGACGTAGTCGCCCAACGCCTCGAGCGAGCTCGCGCCCACGAACACGCCGCCGGCATGGCGCACGTGGCCGAGCCACGACCACGGATCGTCGACGAGCAAGCACAGGTGCTCCGGGGCGAAGGCGTTGGCCACGTCGAGGGCCTCGGCGACATCGTCCACGAACACGACCGTGCCGCGCTGGCTCAGGCTCTCGCGGGCCGCAGCGGCGGTGGGCAGGTCGGCGAGCCGCCGCTCCAGGGCCGCCTCCACGCGCGGCCACGAGGCGGCGTCGCTCGTCACCAGCACCGGCACCGCGCCGTCGTGCTCGGCCTGCGCCAAGAGGTCGGCGGCGACGTGCTCGGGATCGGCACCTGCGTCGGCCACCACCAGCGTCTCGGTGGGGCCCGGCAGCGACTCGATGCCGGTGGCGCCGAAGACGAGCGCCTTCGCGATCACCACCCAGGCCGAGCCCGGACCGACGACCTTGTCGACCCGTGGCACGCTCTGGGTGCCGTAGGCGAGCGCCCCGACGGCCTGGGCGCCCCCCATGCGGTAGATGGGCCCGAGCGACAACGCCTCGGCCACGTAGGCCACGGCGGGGTCGACGCCGCCGTCGGCGCGCGGCGGCGTTGCGACGACGATCTCCCCGACGCCGGCGACCTGCGCCGGTACCGCGCTCATGACGAGCGACGAGGCGAGCGTCGCCGCGCCGCTGGGCACGTAACAGCCCACCCGCTCGAGCGGCCGGATGAGCTGACCGAGCACCCCCTCGGAGGTGGCGGTGAGGAAACCCTCGCTCGGCTGCCGCTCGTGGAACGCGCGCACCCGGGCGATCGAGAGGTCGAGGGCCGCGCGCAGGTCGACGGGCACGGTCGAAGCGAGCCGCGCCCGATCGGCGCCGGGCAACTCCAGGCGGTCGAGGCGGACGCCGTCGAACCGTTCGCTCGCGTCGATCACCGCCGCGTCGCCCCGAGCGCGGACGTCGGCGAGGAGACGTTCGACGACGGCGCGGCGTTCGGGATCGGTCTGGGCGCTGCCGCGGTCGCGGAAGGCGGCGAGGGCGGCCGAGCGGCCGGAAAGGATGCGCATCACGGGTCAGTCTACCGTCGCCCTCGTGCGGGTACCATGCCGCTCATGTCCGCTCCCCTGCACGTCGGCGTCGTCGGTGCCGGCATCGTCGGTGCGTCCGTGGCGTGGGCGCTGACCCGCGCCGGCGCCCGCGTCACCGTGTTCGAACGCGAGGGCGCGCCCGCTACCGGATCGACCGGCCGCTCGGCCGCCGGCCTCCGGCACCAGTTCTCGTTGCGGGCGAACGTGCGCCTCTCGCGGTACGGCGCGGAACGCTACGCCGCTTTCCAGCACGAGGTCGGTGCCGACGCCGGCTTCCGCCGCGTGGGCTACCTGTTCCTCGTGCCACCCGAGGGGGCGACGCGCTGGGCGCGCGACCGCGCCATGCAGCGCGAGGAAGGCGCCGACGTGGTGCGGTGGTCGCTCGAGGACCTGGCGGAACGAGCTCCCTACGTCGAGCGCACGGGCTTGGCGGAGGGCAGCTTCGGGGCCGGCGACGGGGTCCTCGACCCCCACGCGGCCACGCTCGGCTACCTGGCCGGTGCACGCGCCGCGGGCGCGACGGTGCTCCTCGAAGCGCCGGTGCGAGCGCTCGACGCGACGGGGGACGGCTGGCGCGTGCGCACGCCGCACGGCGTGCACCACGTCGACCGGCTCGTGAACGCCGCCGGTCCCCAGGCGGGCGCCGTGGCGGCGCTCGCGGGCGCCCACCTGCCGGTCCACGCCTCGCGCCGCGACGTGTTCGTCACCACGCCCGTCCCGGGTCTGCGATTCCCCACGCCGCTCGTCGTCGACGTCGCCACGGGGATCTGGTGGCGCTCCGAGGGCGAGCGCGTGATCCTGGGGCGCTCCAACCCGGCAGAACCACCGGGTGAACGGACCGGCGTCGACTGGCCGTACCTGGAGACGGTGCTGGCGCTCGCCCTGCCGCGCTTCCCGTTCCTGGAGCGCGTCGCCCTCGACCGCCGAGCCAGCTGGTGGGGCTGGTACGAGGTCACGCCCGACCACCTGCCCGCCATCGGACCGGCGTCCGACGCACCCGGGCTGTGGCACGCGGCCGGCTTCTCGGGCCACGGCGTCCAACACGCGCCCGCCACAGGCGCCATCGTCGCCGCGGGTCTCACGTCGGGCGGGGACGCCGGCTTCGACCTCGCTCCGTTCCGCCCCGACCGCTTCACGCACGCGGCCGACGGCGCGTCGGCTCACCCCGACGGCGAGGAGCGGGTGGTCTGACCGCGAGAACCTCGCCGCCCGAGGCACGCGCGCCCGCGGTGGGCGAAGATGGCCCATGACCGATCGCCCCCTGCGCGTGCTCTGGCGCGCGGCACCGCCCGATCCGTTGCCGGAGCCGGACCTTCTGCCCCCCGGCTGCCAGCTCGTCGTCGAACGCGACCTGACGCGCGCCCTGGCGCGACGCGACGACGTCGACGTGCTCATCGACGGGCGTCCGAGCGACCTCCTCGACGGCGCCTCTCTGCGCCACGTGATCTTCCCGTGGGCGGGGCTCCCACCCACGCTCCGCGATGCCCTGCTGGAGCGCCCCCACCTGTCGGTCCACAACGCCCATCACAACGCCCCGTTCGTCGCCCAGCACGCGCTGGCGCTGCTGTTGGCCGCCGCCCACGGCCTGCTCCCCGCCGACCGCGCCTTGCGCCGAGGCGACTGGGGCGACCGCCACGACCCGGCGCGCTCCCACCACCTGGCCGGTCGCGAGGCGCTGCTGCTGGGGTACGGCGCCATCGGGCGCCACCTCGCCCCGCAGCTGCGGGCGCTGGGGATGACGGTCACCGCTCTCCGCCGCCGCCCTGCGGCCGCCGAGGAGGACGGCGTACGGATGGTGGGGCCCGACGCGTTACCGGAAGCGCTGACGCGCGCGAAAGCCGTCCTCTGCAGCCTGCCGGGCACACCCGCCACACGCGGTCTGCTCGACGGCGCGGCGCTCCGCCGGCTCGAACCGGGTGCCCTGGTGGTGAACGTCGGTCGCGGCGACGTCATCGACGAGACGGCCCTGTACGAAGCGCTGGTCGACGGCCGCGTGGCGGCGGCCGGGCTCGACGTGTGGTGGAACTACCCGCCCGACCGGGACGCGGAAGGCGACACCCTGCCTGCGAACCGTCCGTTCTGGGAGCTGCCGAACGTGGTGCTCAGCCCCCATCGGGCGGACGCCACCGACGTGACGGACCGAGCGCGGCTCGAAGACGTCTGCGCGACGCTGCGGGCGATCGCCCGCGGGGAGACCCGGCACCGCGTCGACGTCACGGCGGGTTACTGACCGGTCGTCGTGGCGTCGGACGGCTCGGCGCGCATGCCCTCGAGCGCCAGCGTCAGCGCCCGCCGCAGCTCGTCGCGCAGTGAGCGATCCCGGCGGTAGGCGGCCCACTGGAGCGCGGTGAGCACGTAGGTATTCGCCAGGACGCGCGCCAGACGGCGATACGAGTAGTCGCTGCGCACGCGCCCCTCGGCGTGTGCCCGTGCCAGCAGGCGCTGGAGCACGTCGTTGAGGGGGAGCGCCAGGAACGCCGCGCGCGATCGCTCCAGGTCGGGGTCGAGCAGCTCGGCCATGAGCGGCAACACCCGGTCGCCGTGCGCCTCGGTGAGGATCGCGAGCTCGTCGAACAGGCGCTGCAGCGACGCCAGCGGGTCGCCCTCGACGGGCAGGCGCGCCACGACGTCCGAGAGGGCGTCGGCGAACCAGGCCACGAGGATCGTCTGCTTGCGTCGGAAGTGGTTGAACACGGTCCCGCGCGACACGTGCGCGGCCCGGGCGACGTCCTCCATCGTGGTGGCTTGGAACCCGTGCGCGTCGAACAGCGCGAGCGCCGCCCGTTGGATCCGCCGGCGGCGCTCGGCCGTGGCCTGCTCACGCTGGGTGGGGGGACGGTCGCCGCGGGGCATGCTCGCGCATCCTACCCGGCGCACGCCTCACGGCGCGGCGGCCGCACCCCGAAGGGTACGGCCGCCGATGGTGGTGCGTGGATCGCGGCCCGGGGTCGGGTTCAGGCCCCGCGCGACCGCTCGACCAACGAGCGGAAGGCCGCCGGCTCGCGCACGGCGAGGTCGGCCAGCACCTTGCGGTCGAGGGTCACACCGGCGCGCCGCAGGCCCGCGACGAACACCGAGTAGCTCATGCCCTCTTGGCGTGTGGCGGCGTTGATGCGCGCGATCCACAGGCGCCGGAACACGTTCTTCTTGTCACGACGATCTCGGTACGCGTAATCCGCGGCGTTCAGCAGCGTCTGCTGGGCGATACGGAAGCTCTTGGAGCGCAGCCCCCAGAACCCCTTGGCGCGCTTGAGGAGCTTCTGGTGACGACGACGACGGACGATCCCGGTCTTGGCTCTTGGCATCGCTGACCCCGCTCAGTCGTACGGCAGGAGCGCTTTGATGCGCTCGGCGTCGGGTTTGGCGATGATGAGGTTCAGGCGGCCCTGACGGATGCGCTTCCCTGACTTCTTGTAGTTCAGGTGTCGCTTCCCGGACGCCATGGCCATGACCTTACCTCGCCCAGTGATCTTGACACGGGCTTTGGTGCCCTTATGGGTCTTCAGTTTAGGCATGCGTTCGTCTCTCCTAGGGGTGGGGCTGGTCCTGCGCGAGGGTCATTCGGCCGCGGGGGCCTGGGGCGCCAGCGGGCGCAGGACCATGTTCATGTCCATGCCCGCGATGATCGGGGCCGAGTCCACCGCCGCGAGCTGCGTGGTGTCGGCAGCGACCCGGTTGAGGATCTCCTGCCCGAGCTCGGGGTGGGTGCGTTCGCGTCCGCGGAACATGATCGTGACCTTGACCTTGTGACCGTCCTTGAGGAAGCGACGGATGTGGTTGACCTTGGTCTCGTAGTCGTGCTTGTCGATCTTGATGCGGAACTTGATCGACTTCATGTCGTGCTGACGCGAGCGCTTGCGCGTCTCCTTCGCTTGTTGCTGGAGCTCGAAACGGTACTTGCCGTAATCCAGCAGCTTCGCGACGGGGGGTTGCGCTTGCTCGCCGACCATCACCAAATCCAAGTCCTGCTCCCGGGCCATGCGCAGGGCGTCGCGGGTGTCCACGATGCCTCGCTGGGTTCCGTCGGCTTCGATCAGGCGCACCTGACGCACCCGGATCTGGTCGTTGACCTTCATGTCTCTCGCGATGGACTTCACCTCCGTTGAATACGCGGCCCACGTCTGCCCTCGCTGAGCGGACACGGGTCGCGCGGCGTCCGAGTCTAGCAGACGCAGCGCGTCCGCGTCCACGTTCGACACACGACACGCCGTCGTAGCCTGGACCCATGGACGCCGCTCCCGCCCGCCCGCTGCGACTCGGCTTCTCGCCGTGCCCCAACGACTGCTTCGTCTTCGACGCGCTCGTCCACGGCCGCGTCGAGACGCCGCTGCGGTTCGAGCCGGTCTTCGACGACGTGGAGGCGCTCAACCAGGCGGCGCTGGCCGGTCGGCTCGACGTCGCGAAGGTGAGTTACCACGCCTTCGGCCGCCTCGCCCGCGATTGGTGGATGCTGCGGTCGGGCGGCGCGCTGGGTCACGGCGTGGGGCCGCTCGTCGTGGCCCGACCCGAGACCTTCGGCGCCGCCGAGGGCTCCGCGACCACCCTGGTCGGCCGCCGGGTGGCGGTACCGGGCGGCCTCACGACCGCCAAGCTGCTGCTGCGCCTGTTCGTGCCCGACGGCGTCGACGAGGTCGAGCTGCGCTACGACCGGATCATGCCGGCCGTGGCCGCCGGCGAGGTGGACGCCGGGCTCATCATCCACGAGAGCCGCTTCACCTTCGCCGACCACGGGCTCCGGTCGCTCGCCGACCTGGGCGCCTGGTGGGAGACCCGCACCGGCCACCTGCTGCCGCTGGGGGGCATCGCCGTACGCCGGATGCTCGGCGCCGAGGTGGCGGCCGAGGTCGAGCGCGCCGTCGCCGCGAGCGTGGCCGCCGCCTTCGCGGACCCGACCGCCAGCGAAGCGTTCGTGGCGCAGCACGCCCAGGAACTCAGCCCCGAGGTGCGCCGCGCCCACATCGACCTGTACGTCAACCGCTGGTCGCTCGACGTGGGGTCGGAGGGCGAAGCCGCGGTCCGCCACCTGCTGGCCGAAGCGCAGGCGATCGGTCTGATCGCCGCGCCCCCCGAGGACCTCTTCGTGCCGCCGGTCCCGATGTGACGCGGTCGCTGGGGTCCGGTGGCGGGGCGACGGCGCTCCGCGGGCTTCGCCAGGCGTGGTGGGCGAGCTCGGCGCCGCAGGGTTTCTTCACCCATCTGGCGCAGCGTGAGGCGGCCCGGCCGGTGCCGGCGCTCCTCGCCGCGCTCGTCGCGGCGGTCGCCGCGGCGGCCGTGGGCGCTCTGGCGTTCGTCCGCACGACGGGCTCCGACGGGTACGGGCTCGTGTTCGTGTTCGTCGCCGCGCTCGGGTTGCCGCTCGTCGTGCTCGTCTCGCTGCTGGGTGGGCTGATCCTCCTCGGCCCCGGCGGCCTCGGTGCCCGCGCGTGGGAAGCCGTCGGCTGGGCGTGGGCACCGGCCGGCGTCCTCGCGGTGTCGCTCCTGCCGGTGGTCCCGCTCGCGCCCACGGTGGCGGCCGCGGCCGGCACTCTGGCCTTCCCGATCTGGCACCTCGCGCTCGTCCATGGCGCGCTGACGGCGTTCGGCGTGCGCCACCGGGTGCGCGTGGTCCTCGCCTACGCGTTGGCCGTGTTCCTGGTGCCCGGCACCCTCACGACGATCTTCGTCCTCACGGCGTCGGGACGGTGAGGCAAGTCGCTTCGGCTACGATGACGCCATGACCTTCACCGTGGGCGAAGAGGTGCTCGTCGACGACATGCGTTACGTCGTCTCCAGGATCGAGGGGACGCCGCCGACCCGGTACCGGGTGCTGGCCACCACGCCCGAGGGCGCCGTCGTCCGCTGGGTGGCGCCGACCGAACTGCGCAAGATCGCCGCGTACACGACGCCCAACGACGACACCGACCGCTCGGTCCGCAACCGCTGACGCCGGTCAGGTCTCGGCGGGGGTTCCGGCCAGGAAGGCCGCCAGGTCACGACCGGCGCGCGCCGCGACCTCGACGTCGACCGGGTCCGCGCACGCGCCGACCGCCCACCAACCCGGCCGGTCGGGCCAGCGTCGCGCGCCCGTCACCTCGCGTCCGCCCTGCACGAGCCTCTCGCTCCCGCTCGGGTCGAAGGCGTCGTGCTCGACCTCGTACGGCGGCGTGACCGCGTCGCCCGCGGCGAGCAGGCGCCGGCGCACGAAGCCGAGACCCCACGCGGCCAGGTCGTCGCGCAGCTCGTCGTAGGCCATCTCACCGAGGCGCCCCGCCCGCTCGACCGCGTGCCCGACGCGGAGTCGCGGCGCCAGGAAGGTGCCCACCGCGAGCACGGTGACGTCCGCCCGGTGGACGGGGCCCTCCCAGGTGTGCACGCCCAGCACCGTGTCGCCGTCGCGCACGAGGGCCACCGCGTTGGACTGCAACACGGACAGCGCGGGCAGGCGCTCGAGCTCGCGCTTCACCGCGCGCCGCAGCCGGGTCGCGTGCTGCCCGCCGCTCGGGTCGCGCGCCTCGTCCGAGAGCGAGGCCCAGAGCGTGTCGGCCGGCGGCGGGGCCGGCCAGACGTCGGCGGGCAACGGGTAGAGGGTGTCGAGGCTGGTGGTGATCAGACGGACGCCGACGCCCCGACGCGCCAAACCCCAGGCCGCCTCGCAGCCCGCTGCGCCACCCCCGACCACCTGGATCACGGGCGTCAGCCGATCGTCTCGATCGTGCCCGCGAACGGGGGGCGCCGGCCGGGGGCGGTCAGCAGCACGATGCGGCCGTCGGCCAGGCGCTGCATCACGATGACGCCGGCGCCGCCGGGCAACAGATCGACCGTCGCCTCGGCCTCGATCAACACGCGCAGGTGCAGCGGCAGACGCGTCCGCAGCGCCCCGAGCTCGTAGCGACGCAGGCCGGCGAGCCGGTAGCCGAAGAAGACGTCGGGCGGGTCGTCGTCACCGTAGACGCACGTCAGGGAACGCGCCTCGCCGGCGCGGTAGTGGGCGGCGGCTTCCCAGGCGATGACCTCGGCCTCGGCGTCGTCGACGAACCGCACCTTCGGCGTCTGGGTGTCGCCGTAGAACGCGGCCGGGAAGCGGCGTGACTGGACGTAGAAGCCGCCCGCGCCCACGCGCACCTTCATGACCTCGTTGTCGTAGCTGCGTCCGCGCACCAGGCTCTTGAGGTGCGAGATGGCCAAGCCGAAACGCCGGTCGTGCTCGGCGGCGAAGACGTCCCAGTCGGGGTCGACCAAGGCGGCGTCGGTGTTGATGACGACACCGGGGTTCGGGCGGTCGGGGTTCGCGTTCACGGGACGTCACCTCGGTGGAGCGCTGAGACCCCGAAGGTCTGCAGGCGGTAGTGGACGCCGACGAAGCCTGCCGAGCGCATGCGCTCCGCGAGGGCGTCGGGCGCCGGGAAGGCCATGACGGAAGCCGGCAGGTAGGCGTAGGCGCTACGGCGTCCCGACACCCAGCCGCCCAGGACGGGCATCACGCGCGTGAAGTAGAACCGGAACAGGCGCCCGAAGGCGCCCTTCGGCGGCGGTGGGAACTCGAGGACGACGAGCCGGCCGCCGGGCCGCAACACGCGGCGGAACTCGCGCAGGCCGGCGTCGACGTCGGCGAAGTTGCGCAGACCGTAGGCGATCGTGACCGCGTCGAACGAAGCGTCCGGGTAGGGCAGGTCGGTGCCGTCGCCGACCTCGAGCCGCACGTCGACACCGTTTCGGGCTGCCTTGGCGCGGCCACGGGCCAGCATCGCCTCCGAGAAATCGACCCCGACGACGCGAGCGGAGGGGCGCGCCCGGCGCAGCGCGATGGCGAGGTCGGCCGTGCCCGTGGCGACGTCGAGCACGTCGCGTGGATCGTGGGCCACCGCGAGCGCGACCGCTCGACGCCGCCAGCCGCGGTCGAGGCCGAGGCTGAGGACCGCGTTCGCCAGGTCGTAGCGCGGGGCGATGTCGTCGAACATCGCGCGCACCTCGCCACCCTTGCGAGGATCGCCCTCGCCGATGGGGGGTGAGACGCTCTCGCGGACCGACATGGCGCGTGACCCTACCACGCCGACGTGGGCCGTTCCGGGGCCTGGACCGCGAGGGTGCGCCGACCGCCGCCCTCCGGGCGCGAAGCCGATCAGCGCAACCCGGCGTCCACGAGGAAGGCGTCGAGCCGGGGCAGCGAGAAGCGGGCCAGGTTCACGACCTGACCGCCGTGGACGAGCGTCGGCACCGAGCGGCGGCCGCCGTTGAGCGCCTCGACGACCGCCGCCGCGCTCACGTCGGTGTCGCAGTCGACCTCCCGGTACGCGACGCCGCGTTCGCCGAGGGCGCGTTTGACCGCGGCGCACGCGCCGCACCAAGACGTGCTGTAGAGGACGAGGTCGTGAGCCATCGGCGGAGGCTACCCGCGCCACGCGCGGCGGCGTGTCGCGCGCTTGGCCGAACGTCGCGGCGCGGCACGAGGGAGCGAGCATGCCCACCCCTGTGCGACGACGCGCGACACGCGCATCTGCTAAGGTGGCCGGTGGCCGTGACACCGTCCCCCCGACGGGTGCGTCGCCGCCGTCCCCAGCCGCGCCGCGCGCTCTCGGACCTCCCGCCACGGAACCTCCGTCGGGAAGACGTGCGCGTGCCGCCGCCCGGAAAGGCCCTCGATGGACTACCGCAACCTGGCGATCATCGCCCACGTCGATCACGGCAAGACCACGCTCGTCGACGGCCTCCTGCGCCAGTCGAACACCTTCCGCGAGAACCAACAGGTAGCGGAACGCGTCATGGACAGTCGGGCGCTCGAACGCGAGCGCGGCATCACGATCCTGGCCAAGAACACGGCCGTCGAGTGGCACGGCAACCGGATCAACATCGTCGATACGCCCGGTCACGCCGATTTCGGTGGCGAGGTGGAGCGAGCGCTGGGCATGGTCGACTCCTGCCTGCTGCTCATCGACGCGGCCGAGGGGCCGATGCCGCAGACGCGCTTCGTGCTGAAGAAGGCGCTCGCGCTCGGGCTGCGTCCGATCGTCGTGGTCAACAAGATCGACCGCAAGGACGCCCGCCCGGCCGTGGTCACCGGCCTCACCTTCGACCTGATGGTCGAGCTGGGCGCCACCGACGAGCAGCTCGACTTCCCCATCCTGTTCGCGGTCGCCCGCGAGGGCCGTGCGTGGCGCGAGGGCGACGAGCCCGGCGACGACCTGGGTCCGCTGTTCGAGGCGATCCTGGCGCACGTGCCGGTCGCCACCGGCGACCCCGCCGACCCGTTCCAGATGCAGGTCGCCAACCTCGACTACTCGGACTACCTCGGACGCGTGGCCTTGGGCCGGGTGCGGCGTGGCACCGCCCGGACCGGCGACGCGGTGGTGCGCGTGGGCCGCGACGGTCAGCAGGTGCGCGGCCGGCTCACCAAGGTCTACACGCACCTCGGCCTGCACCGCGTCGAGGCCGACGAGGTCACCGCCGGCGACATCGTCGCGGTGAGCGGTCTGGAGAACGTCCAGATCGGCGACACGCTGTGCGACCCGGCGCGCGTGGAAGCGCTCCACTTCGCCGGCGTCGACGAGCCCACCGTGGCGGTGACGATCTCGCCCAACACCAGCCCCTTCGCCGGGCTCGAGGGCAAGTACGTCACCAGCCGTCACATCGCCGATCGGTTGCAGCGCGAGCTGCTCACGAACGTGGCGTTGCGACTCGAGGAGCTGGGGAGCGAGTCGTACCGCGTGTCCGGACGGGGCGAACTGCACCTGGGCATCCTCATCGAGGAAATGCGGCGCGACGGCTACGAGTTCTCGGTCTCGCGGCCCGAGGTCATCCTCAAGTCGATCGACGGCGTGCTGTGCGAGCCCTTCGAGAAAGTCGTCGCCGACGTGCCGATCGACGCCATGGGGGCCGTCATGGAGTCGCTCTCGTCGCGCCGCGGCCAGCTCGTCGACATGGAGCAAGGCGAGCTGCGCGCGCGGCTGACGTTCTCGATCCCCGCGCGCGGGCTCTTCGGGTACCGCAACGGCTTCCTCTCGATGACGGCCGGCGAGGGTCTGCTGAGCCACGTCTTCGACGGCTACGAGCCGCACGTGGGCGACCTGAAGACGCGCCAGAACGGCTCGTTGGTGGCGATGGAGGCCGGCGAGGCCTTCGCCTACTCGATCTGGAAGCTGCAGGACCGCGGCACGTTCTTCATCGACCCGGGCGTGGCCGTGTACGTCGGCATGATCCTGGGCGCCAACACCCGCGGCGGCGACCTCGACGTCAACGTCTGCAAGAACAAGAAGCTCACGAACGTGCGGGCGTCGGGGAGCGACGACAACATCACCCTGGTGCCGCCCAAGCGGCTCACGCTCGAGGAGGCGATGGAGTACATCGCCGACGACGAGCTGCTCGAGGTCACGCCCAAGAGCCTGCGCTTGCGCAAGCGCGTGCTCGATCCCAACAACCGCAAGCGCGAGGCGAAGAAGGCGTCCGAGGCCGTCGGCGCCGGCTGATTCCCCGAGCACCCCGTGACGCGCCCGCCGGTCCCGACCGGCGGGCGCGCTCGTTCAGGCGTCTTCGTCGTCGGCGGGCGTGGTCCCCAACCCCTCGAGCTCGATGGCGCCGTACGTCTCGGCCTGGTGTGCGCGCGCCCGTCCGTCGCGCACCAACTCCAGGGCGCCGGCGAAGGTGATCGTGCGCGTCGACCAGCTGCGGTCGGCGACGAGGTCGTCGAGGGTGCGCCGCCTGCCCGGCCGGAGCGCCGCCAGGAGTCGCGCCATGGCGCCGGCGAGGGTCAGGCGGTCGGCGGCCAGCTCGAAGTAACCGTTGGGTCGCAAGCGACCGGCCAGCTCCGCGAGCCGACCCAACGGCACGCCCAACGGTCGTCGCGGCCGCGGGTACGACGGCAGCGGCGCGCGCGCCGTCAGCAGGCTGCGGCGTCGCTCGCGTCGCTCGCGCAGCTCGACGATCGCCTCCTCGAGGGCCTCGAGCGCCGCCACCGCGGCGAGCGCCTCCGCTTGGGCCTCCGCCTCATCCTCGCTGCCCGTCTCACGCGGCGGGCGCGGCAGGAGCAGGCGGGTCTTGAGCTCCACCACGAGCGCCGCCCGCGGCAGCGCTTCGGTCGCCCGCTCCAGGTCGCGTTCGGCGAAGGCCTCGAAGCGTGCCAGCACCTCGCGGACCACGGCCAACAGGTCGACCTCGAAGGGAGTCAGCCGCTCGGTGCGCAAGGCGTGCGCGAGCTCACCCAGCGTCCCCTCGAAGCCCTCGAAACGGACGACGAACGGCGCCTCGGCCCCCGCCGGCGGCGGCGCTTCGCGCGTCGCGACGAGGCTCACTCCCCGAACGGGTCTTCCCCGTCGGCGACGAGGTGCCGCGTGTCGTTCACCCGCTCGACGATCGCGTCGCTCGCCCGGAACAGGACGTGGCTCACGCTGGTGTGCCGCAGGAAGATGCGCTTGCGCCAGCGGGGCCGCTCGACGCCGAGCAAATCCGAGAGCAGCATCTGGATCGTGCCCGAATGGGTCACCGCCACCACGTGCGCTCCGGGATGGGCCCGGCGCGCGTCGGCCAACCACGCCACCACCCGCTCGCGCAGGAGCCGATACGACTCACCGCCGGGCGGCGTCCGGTCGAAGGGGTCGGCGATCCAGTCGGGCCACGCGACGTCGACCTCGTTCTGGGCCAGGGTGCGCCCCTCGAAGGACCCGAAGTGGAGCTCGCGCAGGCGGTCGTCGGTCGTGAAGGGCAGGTCGGGGAACGCGATCCGGGTGGTCTCGACCGCCCGGGCGAGGGGGCTGCTGATCAACGCGTCGATCCCTTGGAAGCTCGCGACGTACCCCGCCAACGCCTCCGCCTGCGCGCGCCCTTCGTCCGAGAGATGGACGTCGCTGTGGCCCTGGAAGCGACCCGCGGTGTTCCAGTCGGTGAGGGCGTGCCGGATGAGGGTGAGTCGTCGCATGCGCGCCGCATGGTACCCCGCGGCCCGCGCCGGCCGCGCCGGTACCCCGTGGTACCTTGCCTCCCATGAACGATCTCGAAGGACGCGTCGCACTCGTCACCGGCGGCACCCGCGGCATCGGGCGCGCCATCGCCATCGCTCTCGCCGCCCACGGCTGCCGGGTGACGCTCACCGGACGCGAGGCACGCTCGACCGAAGCGGCCGCCGCCGACGTCGCCGCCGCGGCCGACGTCGACGAGGATCGCGTGTGGGGCGCCGCCGCCGACGTGCGCGACCTGCCGGCGCTCGAGACCGCCGTCGCCGGCACCGTCGACCGCTTCGGCGGTCTCGACGCCGTGATCGCGAACGCCGGCGTGGGCCGCATGGCGTCGATCGAGGACCTGACCACCGAGGCCTGGCGCGAGACCCTCGACGTCAACCTCACGGGCGTCTTCCACACCGTCAAGGCCAGCCTGAAGGCGCTGCGCGACCGCCGCGGCATGTTCGTCACGATCGGCTCGCTGGCGGGCGTCAACGCGTTCTCGGGCGGCAGCGCCTACAACGCCAGCAAGTTCGGGCTCGTGGGTTTCACGCACGCGATCATGCTCGACCTGCGTGACCAGGGCATCCGGGTGTCGACGATCATGCCCGGGTCGGTGGCGACCGGCTTCGGGGGGCGCGAGCCCGACGACGCCGACGCCTGGAAGATCCAGCCCGAAGACCTCGCCGATGCCGTCTTGTACCTGCTGCGGACCCCGGCCCGCACGCTCCCCTCGCGGATCGAGGTCCGCCCGGCCCGCACCCGAAGCACCTGAGGCCGGGGTGTACCCGGTCGCACGCCGCGCGCTGTTCCGGCTCGACCCCGAGACCGCTCACGAACGCGTGTTCGCGCTCCTTGCGTTCGCGTCCGAGCACCCGGGCGCGCTCAGTCTCCTGAGCGCGGCCTTCGGCGTGGACGACCCGCGCTTGCGCGTGCGCGCGTTCGGCCTCGACTTCCCGAACCCACTCGGCCTGGCGGCCGGTTTCGACAAGGACGCCCTGGCGGCGGCGACGTGGCCGGCGCTCGGGTTCGGGACGACGGAGGTCGGCACCGTCACGGCGATCGCGCAGCCGGGCAACCCGCCGCCTCGGCTGTTCCGGCTGCCCGAACAGCGGGCGGTGATCAACCGCATGGGGTTCAACAACGCGGGGGCGGCGGCGCTCGCCGCCCGCGTGCGCGAGGCGCGCACGCGGCCCTGGTGGCCGGCGGCACCCTTGGGGGTGAACGTCGGCAAGAGCCGCGTCGTCGCGCTCGAGGACGCGGTCGCCGACTACGAGGTCGCCCTGCGCCACGTCTGGCCGGTCGCCGACTACCTGGTGCTCAACGTGAGCTCCCCGAACACGCCGGGGCTTCGCGACCTGCAAGCCGCGGGCCCGCTGACCGAGCTCCTGCAACGCGCCGTCGGGCTCAAGGGCGAGCTCGGCGCGCGCCCGGTGCTGCTCAAGCTGTCGCCCGACCTCTCTCCCGAAGCGCTCGACGAGGCCGTCGACCTGGCCGAGCGTCACGGCGTGGACGGACTGGTGCTCACCAACACGACGCTGCGGCGCGACGCCTTGCGCCACGACCCGGGCGAAGCGGGCGGGCTGTCGGGCGAACCCCTCGGTCCACTGGCGCTCGCGGTGCTGCGCGCGGTGCGCGCACGCACACGCCTGCCGCTCGTGGCCGTCGGCGGGATCGCCAGCGCCGCGGACGCCGTCGCCCGCTTCGAGGCGGGTGCGACGCTCCTGCAGGTGTACACGGGCTGGATCTACGAGGGCCCCGGCCTGCCCCGGCGCCTGTTGGCCGGCGTGGCCGCTTGGGCAGTCGCCGCGGGCCACGCCGACCTCCAGGCGCGGCTGGCGGCGCGCGACGCAGCGCGCGACGCAGCGCGCGACACTGTGCGCGACGACCGCCTAGCTTGACAAGGGTCCATCCGCTTCGCTAGGTTTAGGCATGCCAAACATCTGCTTTCGCCTCACCTCATCCATGCGCCGGGCGCTGGTCACGCTAGGCGCGGCGCTCGCCGTCGGCGCCGTCGCGGCGCAAGCGCCCCCCGCCGCGGGCGTCGCGCAGGTCCTGACCACCGTCGGGATGGTGGGCGACGTCACCGGCACGATCGGCGGCGCTTGCACCGAGGTCCACACGCTCATGGGGCCCGGCGTCGACCCGCACGCGTACCGCGCCACCGCCGCCGACGTGCGGAACCTGCAAGACGCCGACCTGGTGCTCTACGTGGGTCTCGACCTCGAGGCGCGCCTCGGCGAGGTCCTCTCGCGGCTCTCCGACCGCATGTCGGTGGTGGCCGTCGCCGACGACGCCGTCGCCGAGGACCGCAGGCTCACGGGCCAAGGCGGCGTGATCGACCCGCACGTGTGGATGGACCCCGGCCTGTGGCGCACGGTGGTGCCGGTGATCGAAGCGGCCCTGATCGACGTCGCGCCCGACTGCGCCGAGGGCATCGCCGCCCGCGCCGCCGAGCTCGACGCCGTGCTCGTCGCGCTCGACGAATGGGCGCATGCGGCCCTGGCGTCCGTTCCCGCCGATCGACGGGTGCTCGTCACCGCGCACGACGCCTTCCGGTACTTCGGTGTCGCCTACGACGTGGAGGTGGTGGGCGTGCAGGGTCTCTCCACGGTCGCCGAGGCCAGCCTCGCCGACGTCCGCGAGGTCGCCGATCTGGTGGCCGAGCGGCAGGTGCCCGCCCTCTTCGTCGAGTCCACCGTGAACCCGCGAACGATCGAAGCCGTGCAGGTGGCCGTCCGTGACCGGGACTTCGACGTGATGCTCGGCGGCGAGCTCTACGCCGACGCCCCGGGCGCCGCCGGGACGGCCGATGGCACCTACGTGGGCATGATCGTCCACAACGTCCTCACCGTGACCCGCGCGCTCGGCGGCACGGCAGCGGCACCGACCGGCGCGCTCGCCGCCTGGGCGGAGGCCTGGCCCGAAGCCTTCGCGTCCCTCGAGGCGCCGTGAACCACGATCCCGCCGGCGTGGCGATCCACGTCGAGGACCTCACCGTGCGCTACGGCGACCGCACCGTGCTCTGGGACGTCGACCTCGACGTCCCCCACGGCGTTCTGGGCGCGATCGTCGGCCCGAACGGCGCCGGTAAGAGCACCCTGCTCAAGGCGATCGTGGGGTTGGTGCGGCCGGCAGCCGGACACGTGCGCGTCTTCGGCGAGCCGTTCGTGCGCGCGCGCCGGAGGGTGGCTTACGTGCCCCAGCGGGCGGCCGTCGACTGGGACTTCCCCACGACGGTGCTCGACGTCGCCATGATGGGACGCTACGCCCACCTCGGATGGTGGCGCCGCCCCGGACGCGCCGACCGCGCGAGCGCGCTCGCCGCGCTCGAGCAGGTCGGCCTCGTCGACCTGGCGCGGCGCCAGATCGGTGAACTCTCGGGCGGCCAGCAGCAACGGACGTTCCTCGCCCGAGCCCTCACGCAGGACGCCGACCTGGTGCTCATGGACGAACCCATGGCGGGCGTCGACGCCACCACCGAGGCCGCCGTCTTGAGCGTGCTGGACGACCTCCGCTCGCGCGGACGGACCGTGGTGGTGGTGCACCACGACCTCCAGACGGTGGCCGACCGGTTCGACTGGGTGGCCCTGGTGCAGGTGCGCGTCGTCGCGAGCGGGCCCGCCGCCGACGCGCTGACCTCCGACGCCCTGCGGCGGGCGTACGGCGGACCGGTGGGCGTGGCGGCCGCGGGCGGCGTGCTCGCCGGCAACGGCGCCGGAGGCGGCGCACGGTCGATCGACGTCCCGTCGTGAACGAGATCTGGATCGCCCTGACCGACGGCAGCACCCGCACGGTGCTGGTGGGGTCGGCGCTGCTCGGTGGTCTCGCCGGCGCCATCGGCACCTTCGCGGTCCTGCGCCGTCAGAGCCTCCTCGGCGACGTGCTCTCGCACGCCGCCCTGCCGGGCATCGTCGTGGCGTTCCTGCTCTCCGGCTCGAGACAGCTCCCGCTGCTGCTGCTGGGCGCGCTCGTCTCCGGCGCGTTCTGGTCGGCGCTGCTGGGGACGCTCTCACGCCGTACGCGCTTGGCCGAGGACGCCGCCACCGCCCTGACGCTGTCGGTGTCGTTCGCGCTCGGTCTGGCGCTCCTGACGCGCGCGCAGCAGAGCGGCGAGGGCGGCACCGCCGGGTTGCAGTCGTTCCTCTTCGGTCAGGCGGCGTCGCTCTTGCCCGGCGACGTCGTGCTCCTCGCGTCGGTCACCGCGGCGCTCGCCGCCGTGACGGCCCTGGCCTGGCCGGCCCTGGCGATCACGTCCTTCGACCCGAGCTTCGCGCGCACGATCGGCGTCCCGGTCGCGTGGGTCGAGGCGGCCACCACCGCCGGGCTGGCGGTCGCCGTCGTGCTCGGGCTCCAGCTCGTGGGGGTGGTGCTCATGACGGCGCTCGTCGTGGCGCCGTCCGTCGCCGCGCGTCCGTGGGCCCATCGTCTCGCGCCGTTGGTGCTGGCAGCCGCCGGCGTCGGCGCCCTGAGCGGCGTGGTCGGCGCCGCCGCCAGCGCCATCGAGCGCGACGCCGCCACCGGCCCGGTGGTCGTGGTGGCCGTGTCGCTGGCGGCCTTCGGCTCGGTGGCCCTCGCCGAGACCCTCACGCGGCGCCGAGCGGGGCGGCGATCGACGTGATCGCGACGCTGCAGGCCTGGCTGCTGGATCCGGCCATCAGCACCATGGTGCTGGGCGCCGTCGTGGGCGGGGCCGCGACCGTGATCGGCACCTTCCTGGTCCTGCATCGCAGCACCATGCTCACCGACGCGATCGCCCACGCGGCGCTGCTCGGCATCGTGGTGGCGTACCTGATCGTCGGCGACCTCCACCACCCGGCGCTGACCGCCGGCGCCGCGTTGGCCGGGCTGGTCACGGTGATAGGCACGCGGCTGCTCGAATCGAGCCGACGGGTGCGCACGGACGCCGCCATCGCGCTCGTGTTCCCGTTCCTCTTCGCGCTCGCGGTGCTCCTGGCCGGCCGCTACGCCGGCGACGCCCACCTCGACGCGGACGCGGTCCTCGTCGGCGAGATCGGGTTCGCATGGATCGACGTGGCCGGCTTTCTGGGACTCGAGATGCCACGGGCACTGCGCACGATGCTGGTCGTGTTCGCCCTCGACCTGCTGCTCGTCGGCGCTCTGTGGAACGCGCTGAAGCTGGTGGCGTTCGACCGGGTCCACGCCGCCACGATCGGCTTCGCACCCAGCCTCGTGACGGCTGTGTTGCTCGGCGCCACCTCGCTGACGGCGGTCGCCGCCTTCGACGCGGTCGGCGCGGTGCTGTTCGTTGCGTTCGTCGTGGCCCCGCCCGCGGCGGGGCTGCTGCTCGCCGACCGGGTCGGCACGATGCTCGCGATCGGGCTCGTCGGCAGCGTCCTGGCGTCGGTCGGCGGGTACGGTGCGGCGCTCGCGTTCGACCTCGCGATCGCGCCCTCGATGGCGCTCGCGGCGGGCGCCCTGGTGGGCGTGGCGCTGGTGGTGGGACCGCGCCACGGGCTCGTGGCCCGGCTCGCGCGCACGCGTCATCGGGCGCTCGACCTCGACGCCCGCGCCCTGCTCGTGCACCTCGGGAGCCACGAGACGGCGCCCACCGGCCAGCGCGAGAACACCCGCGTGGACCTGCGCGAGCACCTCTCGTGGACGCCGCGCAAGGTCGACCGGGTGGTGCGGCACGCGCTCGACGGCGGGTTCGTGGAACGTGGACGCGTGGGCGAGGGCCTCCGGCCCACCGGTCGGGGTCGGGCCTGGATCGACGAGGCGGGCCCGCCCGCGACGGACGGCGGCGACGGGCGCTGAGCCGCGCCGGCGTCAGGCTTCGTCGACCGGCTCGCCCTTCGTGCGCCGCGCCACGTGGAACCGCGCTTCGCTGACCCCGTTGCGGGCGTTGACCACCCGTGCCAGCACGAACAGGAGGTCCGACAGGCGGTTGAGGTAGCGCGACACGGCACCCTCGACGGGTTCGACCGCCGCCAGGGCCACCGTGCGCCGCTCGGCCCGCCGCACGACAGCGCGCGCGACGTGCAGCGCCGCGCTGCCGGCGTGCCCGGCGGGCAGGATGAACTGCCGTAGCGGCTCGACCTCGGCCTCGAACCGGTCGATCGCGGCCTCGAGCGCGTCGACGTCGGCCTCCGTCACGGGTTCGAGATGGCTGCGAGCGTCGGCGTCGGCGGGGGTCGCGAGATCCGCGCCCACGTCGAAGAGCTCGTGCTGGATGGACCCGAGGAGCTTGTCGACGTCGGCGTCCAGGCCGACGCCACGCGCCACCCCGATCGAGGCGTTGGCCTCGTCGACGGCACCGTACGCCTCGACCCGCAGGTCGTCCTTGCGCACGCGGCCCCCGCCGAACAGCCCCGTGGTCCCGTCGTCGCCCGTCTTGGTGTAGATCTTCATGCCCGGAGTCTAGCGCCGCTGCCGACGGCCGACCGTACGAGGCGTCGCAGCCGCCACGTACCCGGGGCTCAACGCCGCAACGCCGCCCACAAGCCGGTGGCCGCCTGGCGTCCCGAGAGCAGGGCCAGCGGCATGCCGCCGCCCGGGTGCACCGTCCCGCCGGCGAGGCGAACGTTGGCGACGCCGCGCACCCGGGGGCCGGGTCGAAGGGCCGACGTCAGCCCATGGGGTGCCGCCCCGTAGATCGCGCCGCGATCGCCGAACCTGGCCCACTCGGCGGGCCCCAGGTCGCGCTCCACCAGCGTCCGCCCCGCCGGGTCGAGGCCTCGGGCGGCGAGCGTGGACCGCAGGCGCCGAGCGGCCGCGGCGTCCTCTTCGCGTCGACCGGCGCCCGGGTCGTCTTCGACGTGGGGTGGACGGGCGGCGCCCGGCTCGCCGGTCGCGTCGCCCGCCGGCAGCGCCGGCGCGTTCGCCAACACGAACCAGTTCTCGCAGCCGGGGGGCGCGTCGCCGGGGTCGCCCTTGACCGAGGCGTGCAGGTACAGCGTCGGGTCGACCGGGTGCCGTCCCGCCCGCAGGTCGTCGAACTCGGCGGCGTAGTCGCGCGGGAACAGCACGTTGTGGGCGACGAGACCGGGTGTCACGCCCCGCACGCCCAACAGCGCCACGGTGCCCGAGAGGCTGGGGCGTGCGCGAGGCGGCGTGGGTCGGCCCAGGAGCGCCAACGCCCATCGGCGATCGACGGCGGCCACGACCCCGTCCACGGCCAGCGTGCCGGCGTCGGTCACGACCTCCCGCACCCGCCCGCCGCGCTGCGGCAGCGCCCGCACCTCGGTACCCGTCCGCACCTCGACGCCCAGGTCCTGGGCCAACGCCCGCAGCGCCCGGACGACGCCGTGGACGCCGCCCACGGGCCACGTCACGCCCAGCCCCAGCTCCACCCAGGCGATGTTGTGGAGCACCGCGGGCGCGCGGTACGGGTCGCCCCCGAAGTACGTCGCGAAGCGAAGGAAGAACGGCAGCAGGTCGCCGTCCACCCCCAGCGCCGCCAGCAGGTCGGGCAGCCGGCGACCGGGGCTCGCCCGAAGACCGTGTCGCAGGCCGTACGCGGCCAGCTGCCCCAGGCCGGGCGCCGGGCCGCGCACGAAGGTGGGCGCGGCCGCCTCGTAGAGCCGCCGGGCAGCCTCGAGCGCGCGCACGTAGACGCGCCCTTCGTGCGCGTCGAGACCTGCGAGCGTCGGCTCCAGGTCGGCGTGGACGTCCCACACACGGCCGGAGGGGTAGACGTAGCGGCAGAGCGGCGCCAGCGGCCGGAGCTCGAACGGTCTCTCCCGGCCGGCGTCCCGGAAGATGGCGTCCACGACGTCGGGCAGGGTGAAGACCGACGGCCCGACGTCGAAGCGGAACCCCCCTTCCGACCACTCCCCCGCCTTGCCACCCACGGCGTCCGCGCGCTCGAGCAAGGTCACCCGGGCGCCGGCACGAGCGAGGTCGATCGCCGCCGCCAGGCCCGCGAAACCAGCGCCGACCACGGCCACGACGGGGCGCGCGGCGGATGCGGCCGGGCTCACGGGTACGCCCGCCCCTTCCACTCGTAGCCCCGCCCGCGCGACAGCGCGCGCGCCACGATCGGGACGAGGGCCAGCGGCGCCAGCGGTTGCAGAACGGCCTCCCAGACGGGCCGGCCGCTCTTGGCGTTGCTCACCGCCCGCAGGGCCAGGCCCGCACCCGCCAACCACCACCACCGCGCCTCGAGGAACGCCAGCGGCCAGGGCAGGAGGTAGGCGGTCAGGTTGACGGCCCACACCGCGACGAGCCCCAGGGCCGTGCCCCCCGCCGCCGCGAGGGCGTTCTTGCCGAAGCCGGCCACCACCTGGGACCCACCGCGGTACATGCGCGTCTGCACCCAATCGCCCCCCAACCGGAGCGTCAGCGGGACGCCGGCGCGCTTCGCCCGTTGCGCGAGGCGGACGTCCTCGAGCACCTCGGCGGGCAAGGCGCCGTGGCCACCCACGCGGTCGTACGACGTGCGGCGCCACGCCATGAGCTGGCCGTTGCCGGCCGCCAAACCCGCGAACGGCAGCGCGCGCACGAGGGGATGCGGCAGGTTGGCGAGCAGCAGGAGGTCGACCAGCGGCACCACCAAGCGCTCGCCGAGCGTGACGCAGCGTTGGCGCGGCCAGACCGTGAGCAGCCCGGCGCGCGTCGCGACGAGCTCGGCCGTCACGCGGTCCAGCGCCCCGGTCGTCCACGTGACGTCGGCGTCGGTGAACACCAGCACGTCGCCGTCGGCGGCGGCCGCCAGCTGCTGACAAGCCCAGTTCTTGCCCGTCCAGCCCGGCGGGAGCGGTCGGCCGGCGAGCACCCGGAGGCGGGGCTCCCCGTCGGCAGCTGCCGCCAACAAGGCGGCGGAGCCGTCACTCGAACCGTCGTCGAGCACCAGGACCTCGTCGGCCCCCTGCCGCAACCAGCTCGGCAACGTGGTCGGCAGCACGTCGGCCTCGTCGCGGACGGGTACGAGGAGGGAGACCCGGAGTCGTGCGCGCCGGGGCGCGCCCGCGCGCCGGGCGGCGCGCCCGCGCGCCGGGGCGCGCGCGCACCGAGCACCGGGAACGTCGCCACGTTGATCGCCAGCACGAGCCCCTGCCACGCCAGGAACGCAGCCACGGCGGCGAACGTCAGATCGAGGGCCATCAGCTCCTGCCCCACAGCCGCGCCACCCACGCGGCGCGCTCGCTCGCACTGCGGGTGCCCTGCCACCAGCGCTCGTAACCCGGCAACGGCACCTCCGGGTCGTCGGCGGCCGCCAGGTCCGCGTCGAGCCGGGCGAGGACCGCCGCCAGCGCCGCGATGGCGGCCTCGGCCGACGTCCCCGACGGCAAGGGCGTCCCCGCGCGCACGTAGACCTCGGGCCGTTCGAAGCCGCGGATCACGGCGCGGAACGCCACCGGCCACAGCGGTACGTCCGCCCAACGGGCGATGGCGGCCGCGCCGGGGCGCGTCGGCCCCAACGGACCCGGCGGCCGCAACTCGCCTTCCGGGAACACGACCAGCCAGGCACCTGCGGCGGCGTGGCGGGCAGCGGCACGGGGCCGGCTGGCGGGCACCGCGCCCAGGTGCCGGAAGAAACCGAAGCGCGCCAGTTGGTCGTCGTCCATGACCGCGCCCGACGGGCGACCGTGGTGGACCGCGAGGCCCCACGCGAGGTACGCGTCCCACCAGGCGTGGTGGTTGGCCACGACGACGGCGCCGCCCGCCGGGGGCGGCGCCTCGAGCTTGCCCCACACGCCGGCGAGACCTCGGCGCAGCGCACGGTCGATGCGCGCGGGTACGAAACGCGCCACGAGCCGCTCGAGCGCGGCGTCGAGGCGCGCCTTCACGGCGTGACGCCCACCACGCGGGGCCCGCGCCTGGCGCGGGCGATCGCCCACGTCCCCAGCATCGCGACCGCCGCGACCGCTCCCGCGAGCGGCAGACCGTAGAACGCCAGCCCCACGCCGATCAAGAAGGCCTGGGCCAGGTACGCGAGGCGCAGGTCGGCGGTCTCTGCGACGCCCTCGAGCGACGCCAGACGCGGCTCGACGCGCATGAGGAGCGTCACCAGCACGACGCCGGCCACGTACCAGCCCAAGAAGTTCGTCCAGGCGACCCCGAAGTACGCACCGCGCTCGAACGCCCAGAAACCTTGGTGCACCATGAGCGGGTCCAGGCCCAGGTCCCAGGCCACCAGGGCCGCCGGCGCCCACCAGCGCGCCCGCCGGCCGCTCGCCACCGCGAGGGCGATGAGGCTGAAGGCGAACCAGCCGATCGGCACGAGGAGCGGCACACCGGCGAGGGTCGGTCCCGCCGCGGTGTACGCGTAGGCCCCGAAGGGGACGCCCGTGCGCGACCCGAGGACCTCCACGCCCCAGCCGAACGCGAGCGCGATCGCCAGCAGCCCCCAGGCCCGGCGACCGTAACGGTGGAGCGCGAAGACGAGCACGGCGGCCGCCAACGCGCTCGTGCTGAGGTACGCCAGCGGCACGAAGAGCGTCGGCACGAGCGGCGTCGGCACCATGGCCACCACCCAGAGACCGAGCAGGGGACGCCAAGGGCGTCGTCGCGCCTGGTCGGCGAGCTCGCGGAGGCGCAGCCAGGACCGAGCGTCGGTCGCCAACAGCATCCCGCCCACCACCAGGGTGTTGGTGACGAGGAAGAAGACGGCCTCCTCCACCGGCAGGCCGAGCGGGCGCCAACCGAGCGTGAGCTCCGGCGCGATCCACCAGATCGACCGGCCGATGGCGATCCGGTCGGCGACCCACAGCCAGGCGGTGGGCAGCGCCACCGCGACGAGGAACAGACGACCGCGTGCGGCGAGCAGGTCGGCGCCGAACGCCCATTGGACGGCCAGGACGGGGGCGGCCCAGACGAGGATCAGACCCAGGTAGGTGCCGGCGTCGGTGGGCAGCAGGAGCAGCCCCACCGCGGCGGCCGCGAGCGCACCCGCGGCTGGGACCGCGCGGACCCAGCCCGACCCGGTCGGCGGCCGCATGGGCGTCGACCCAGCCTCGCGTGCGTTCGGCCGGCGCCGCGCCAGCGCCAGCACCAGCAAACCCGTGGCCAGCGTCTGCACGACGAAGAAGGCGGCCTCCTCCACGGGTACGACCCCCAGGGTCGCCCAGACCCGGCCGGGCGGGTAGCCCCACACCCCGCGCGCCACCAGGTGGTGGTCCCAGGGGAACGTGTACGCGAACGCCACGGCGGCCAGCACGGCGAGCGCGGTCCACGCAGCCCGGGATCGCATCCCGCCGCCGCTCCGCTCGGCGAGGACGGCGTCGACCGCCAGCACCGCCAACCACGGCAGCGTGAACGTGAGGTGGAACTGCGCATACGTCATGGCCTCGCCGAAGACGACGCTCCCCACGACCGCCGCGACGACCGGCAGCCCCCACGTCCAGGCGGGCACCGATCTCACGGGGAGCCGGTGGGCGATCGGCGGCGCGGGACCAACGAGGTCCACCGCCGGCGCAGGTCGCTCAGCACCTCACGCGCCGCGTTGCGACCCGAAGCGCCCATGATGCCGCCGCCCGGGTGCGTGCTCGCGCCCGTCAGGTACAGCGCTTTCACGCCCGGAGCGCGGTAAGCGTGTCCGCCCAGGAACGGCCGCAACGCGAACATCTGATCGAGCGACATCTCCAGGTGCATGACGTTGCCCTTGAAGAGACCGAGCTCGCGCTCGAGCCACAGCGGATGCTGGAACAGGGAACCGACGATCGTGTCCTTGGTCCCCGGCGCGTAGCGTTCGAAGGCGTCGACGATGTTCGCCTCGACCTCGGGCGCGATCTCGTCCCAGCCTCGACGACCGGCGAGAGCGTACGGGAAGTACTGCGCCCACAGCCACAGGACCTCGCCACCGGGCGGCGCGAGCGTGGGGTCGACGGCGCTGAAGCTCATCGCCACGATCGGCGGATCGGCCGCCGGGCGCCCGCCCAGGTAGTCGCCGTACGCGGCGTTCACCTGCGCCCGATCGCGGCACAGGAGCTGAAGCGCGCGACGCGCCTCGTCGTGCGGATGGGCCGTGTAGCGGATCGGCTCGGACAGCGCCAACCGGACGATCGCGCCGAACCCGTTCCCGACGCGCATGTTGGCGGCCGCCGGCGGCCGGTGCGCTTCGGGCAGCAGGCGCGTGAACGTCTCGAGCGCGTGGCTGCCGGCAAGGACCACACGCGCCGTGTAGACCTCGTCCCCCACGCGGATCCCCGTCGCGCGACCGCCCTCGACCAGGATCTCGTCGACGCCGGCGCCGAGGTGCACCTCGCCGCCGTGCGCCTCGACGTGACGCGCGAGCGCCTGGGTCAGCATGCCCGACCCACCCTTCGGGCGCGCCATGCCGCCCTCGTGGTAGAGCGGGTGCCACAGCAAGAACGGGGAGGTCATCGGCTCCGTGGGTGGCGGACCCGATTGAGCCGCCATCCAGACCAGGGGCGCCTTGACCTTCTCCTCGCGGAAGTAGTCGTCGACCAGCTCGCCGTAGGGCTTGAGGATGCGCGGCAGCGCCCGCTTCCAGTCGCCGGGGACCGCCTTCCCCGACATGGCCGCGGCGCCGAGGCGCAACGGGTTCGGCGTCGCCAGGAACAGGTCGCGCACCGTGCGGGCGAACGGTCGCCACTCGTCGAGGAAGCGTCCGTACGCTTCACCCTCGCCGGGGAAGCGGGCCTCGAGGCCCTCGATGGTGGCGGCCTCGGAGCGGTGGAAGAGCAGGTGATCGCCGTCCTCGAAGGGCGCGAAGAAGAGCGGGTCGACGTCGATGTACTCGAGACCGAAGCGCTCCAGGCCGAGCTCCTCGACGATCGGCGTGTTGCGGATGAGGATGTGGGCCGAACCGCCGAGGTCGAACTGGTACCCCGGCACGTGCTCGATCGTGGACACGGCGCCGCCCGCGATGGCGCGACGCTCGAAGACGGCCACCTTCAGCCCGGCTTGGGCCAGGTACGCGCTCGCGACCAGGGCGTTGTGCCCGGCACCGATGGTCAGGACGTCGTAATCGGGCACAGAGCCCCTCCGTTCGCTGCGCGCCCCCCGCTCAGGAGCGACCGCCCGCCATCACGCCGACGAGCGCGCGCGGGATGAGCGCGATGCGCTCCACGGGGCGCAGGTAGGCGCGCCGGTTGAGGTTGTCGTAGCGGTTCTGGCGCAGCTTCCGCAGGATACCTTCGTAGTTGAGCGCCGCGACCGCCACCCCCAGCGCCGCGACGCCGTGCAGGCGCGGGATGCCGCGCCAACCCTCGCGGTAGAGCCCGTGCGTGCGTTCCGCCAGCTCCTCGATCAGCGCGACGTAGCCAGGGCTGACCCGGCCGGCCCGTAGGTCCGCGAGCTCGACACCGTGCTTCGCCCTCAGGTCGGCGGGCAGGTAGCACCGACCGAGACGCAGGTCCTCGCCCACGTCGCGCAGCACGTTCGTCAACTGCATCGCCATGCCGAGCGCCAGCGCCTGGTCGAGCGTCTCCTGGCCCCCGCGGAACCCGGCCACCGGCGCGACGAGCCATCCGACGACCCCGGCCACACGGCGGCAGTACACCATCAGCTCGTCGACGTCGGCGACGTCCGTGGGCTCGAGGTCCGACGCCAGCCCGAGCCGCAGCTCGTCGAAGGCGGAGAGCGGGACCTCGAAGCGCTCCAGCAACCAGGCGAGCCCGACCTCGACGGCGACCGAAGGATCGGGCCGGCCAGCGTACGACCGCTCGATCCCCGCCCACCAGGCGGCGAGCCGCTCACGGGCGACCTCCACCGACGGCGCCTCGTCGACCGCGTCGTCGCCGGCGCGGCAAACGGCATAGATCACGGTGACGGCCGAGCGACGCTCGCCGCGGAACAGACGCGAGCCCAGGTAGAACGTGCTCGAGTGCCGCTGCGTCGAGCGCGTGCACGCCGAGATCGCCTGTTCGACCGTCATGGCCCCTGTCGCTCCCGTCACGTCGCTCCCGTCACGTCGCTCCCGTCACGTCGCCGTCGACGCTAGCATGCGACCTGGAGCCCGAATCGTGGGCTCGCCTAACCTCGCTTAGGTCACGGACGTTCGCCAGGCACGTCCGTCCGGACGCCGGTCGTCGGCGCGGAACTCAGGGGTGCGTCGGCAGGGCCACGCGCTCGTCGACCGCACGGGGGGCGCCGCCGTAGCGCTCGCGCACGTACGCGTCGAGCAGTCGTTGGAAGCCGGGCACGATGTCGGCCCCTTGGAGCGTCCCGACGAACGCGCCGTCGCGATACACGGGCGCACGCGGCGTCTCGCCGGTGCCGGGCAACGAGATGCCGATGTCGGCGTGTTTCGACTCGCCCGGACCGTTCACCACGCACCCCATCACGGCCACCCGCAACCCTTCGACGCCGGGGTAGCTCTCGCGCCAGGCGGGCATCTGCGCCCGCAGGTAGGCCTGGATGTCGCGTGCCATCTCCTGGAACAGCGTGCTGGTGGTGCGACCGCAGCCCGGGCAGGCGGTCACGTCCGGTGCGAAGCGGCGCAGGTCGAGCGCTTGCAGCACCTCTTGCGCGATCTCGACCTCGCGTTCGCGCGGTGCGCCGGGATCGGGCGTGAGCGACACCCGGATCGTGTCGCCGATGCCCTCGGTGAGGAGCGGCGCCAGGCCCGCGGTCGACGCGACCGCGCCCTTGAGCCCCATCCCCGCTTCGGTGAGTCCCAGGTGCAGCGGGTAGCGGCAGCGGGCGGCGAGGCGCCGGTAGACGTCCCACATGTCGCGCACCCGACTCACCTTGGCGGAGAGCACGATGCGGTCGCTGCCCAGGCCCGTCGCCTCGGCAAGCTCGGCGGAGCGCAACGCCGACTGGATCATGGCCTCGATCGTGACCTCGCGCGCGTCCTCGGGCTCGGCCTTGCGAGCGTTCGCGTCCATCAGTTCGGTGAGCAGCGCGGCGTCGAGCGAGCCCCAGTTGACACCGATCCGCACCGGGCGGTCGAAATCGCGCGCCACCTCGATCATCGTCACGAAGTTGGCGTCGTGGCGGTCGCCGACCCCGACGTTGCCGGGATTGATGCGGTACTTGGCCAACGCCTCGGCCGCTCGAGGGTACGCGCGCAGCAGCTGGTGGCCGTTGTAGTGGAAGTCGCCCACGAGCGGTACGTCGAGACCCATGTCGTCGAGGCGCTCTCGGATCTCGGGCACGGCCGCCGCGGCCGCCTTCGTGTTCACGGTGATGCGGACGATCTCGGATCCCGCGCGCGCCAGCGTGGCGACCTGCTCGGCCGTGCCGGCGGCGTCGACGGTGTCCGTGTTCGTCATCGACTGCACCACCACGGGGTGGTCGCCCCCGAGCAGCACGGGGCCCACGGGGACGGTCACGGTGGCGCGGCGGGGCAGGTCGGTCATGGGGCCAGTGTACGTGTCGTCAACGGCGCGACCGTCAGCGGGGCACCATCATGGGGCGTCGACCGCTTCGCGCGGGCCGATGAGCGCCGCCACCTCGGGCCAGAGCGCCGCCGTGACCGACAGCGCCTCACCGCCATGGATCGTCTCGACACCCGACCAGTCCCCGAATCGCCCACCGGCTTCGCGCAGCAGCACCGGGAACGGCCCGCAGTCCCACGGATGCATCACCGGATCGAGCATCAGTTCGAGGCGACCGCTGGCCACGAGGGCGTGGCCGTAGGCGTCCCCCCAGCCGGCCTGGAACGCCGTCGCCTTCTGCAACCGCGACCAGGCGCCGGCGCGGCCGTGGCGGGCGAAGGCGCCGGCGTCCGTGAAGCCGACGTAGGCGTCGGCCAGCCGCGCCGTCTCGCGAACCCGCACGGGCCGACCGTCGAGTCGGGTGCCGAGCCCCGTGGCCGCCGACACCGTTTCACCCAGCGCCGGGAAGTGCGCCACGCCCACCTCGACCCGCCCCTCGATCGCCAGCGCGACGAGCACACCGTAGAGCGGGACGCCGCGCACGAACGACTTGGTGCCGTCGATCGGGTCGACCCACCAGACGTGGCTCGCGTCGGCGTTCTCGGCGCCTTCCTCCTCGCCGACGATGCCGTGGTCGGGGAAGGCGCGATGGAGGTGCGCCCGCAACACCGCCTCGGCCTCGCGATCGGCCACGGTCACGGGGGAGGCGTCGTGCTTGAGGTCGACGGCGACCCCGGTGCCGAAGTGGGCGAGCGTGCGCCGACCCGCCGTGAAGGCGGCGGTGAGGGCGACATCGAGGAAACGCTGCAGGTCGGGCATGGCGCAGCCTACCCGAGCGCCGGCAGCGACGGGGACGACGTCCCGGCGCCGGCGCGACACGCGGTACGATGGCGGGCATCATGCTGATGACGCGCGCGCGCCTCGAAGCCGCCGAGCGGTCGACGCTCGCCCCCTACGCCACCTTCGCCGACGCGTCGCGCGGCCGCCTGCATCCCGAAGGCGAGAGCAGCTACCGCACCGCGTTCCAGAAGGACCGCGACCGTGTCATCCACACGAGCGCCTTCCGGCGGCTCGAGTACAAGACCCAGGTGTTCGTCAACTACGCCGGCGACTACTACCGGACCCGCCTCACGCACACGCTCGAGGTGGCGCAGGTGGCGCGGTCGATCGCGCGGGCGCTCGGGCTGAACGAGGACCTCGCCGAGACGATCGCGCTGGCCCACGACCTCGGGCATCCGCCGTTCGGGCACGCCGGCGAACGCACGCTCGACCGCCTCGCCGGCGAGATCGGCGGCTTCGACCACAACCGTCAGAGCCTGCGGATCGTGACCGAGATCGAGGACCGCTACCCGGGCTTCGAGGGGCTGAACCTGAGCTGGGAGACGCTCGAAGGCATCATGAAGCACGAGACCGAGTACGACGTGCCCGACGCGGCCTGGGAGCCCGACCGGCGGCCGAGCCTGGAGGCGCAGGTCGTGAACGTCGCCGACGAGCTGGCCTACAACGCCCACGACCTCGACGACGGCTTGCGCTCGGGGCATCTGGACGCCCACCAGATCACCGAGGTCCCCGTCGTGGCCCGGCTCATGGCGGCCCTGTCGATCGACCCGAACCGTTTCGACAACAAGGCGCGCTATGCGCTCGTGCGCGAGCTGCTCGGCCTGATGATCACCGACACGATCGACCACACGAACCGGGCGCTCACCGACGCGGGCATCGACTCGCTCGACGCCGTGCGCGACCACCCGACGACGCTCGTGACCCACACGCCGACCCTGAAGGGCGAGCTGCGCGAGCTCAAGCGTTTCTTGTACGCCAACCTCTACTTCCACCACCGGCTCATCCGCATGACCCGCAAGGCTGACCACATCCTCGAGCGCACGTACCACGCCTACCTCGAGGCGCCCGACATGTTGCCTCCAGCCGTGCACGCCACCGCCGACCGGCTGGGCCTGGGACGCGCCGTCGTCGACTACCTCTCGGGGATGACCGACCGCTTCGCGACCGACGAGTACCGGCGCCTGTTCGATCCGACCGCGCTCACCTGAGCCACGTTCCGCACCGCGGCGCTTCGAAGCGCGAGGTCAGTCGTCCCTACGCGCCACGGCCAACAAGCGGCCGTCCTCGGCGTCGCGGAACCAGACCGCGTCGACGTCGCCGCGCGGTACGCGCAGCAGGACCCAGGGGTTCGTGAGCGCCTGGGTGGCGATGGCGTCGGCGGCGGGCGACGTCTCGACGACGTCGACGTAGAGGTCGCCGCCCTCTACGGTGACCGTTTCGACCTCGAGCCCATAGCCACCGGTCGGTTGGGTGCCTAGGAAGATCGCCACCAGCGTCTCGCGCTCGAGGTCGACGCTGGGGAGCGGCGGCACCGTGAGCGACGTGCCATAAGCCTGGTTCCAGGCTCGGGTCAACGCTTCGCGGGTCGTGAGCATGCGGTACTCGGCCCCCTCGACGCCGGCCGCTTGGCTGCCGCTGGCAACGACCTCGAACGGCACGTCGCGCGGCGTCGGCCGGAAGGCGCTCGTGTCGGTCTCCACGCCCGCGACCACGTGGACGGCGGTCGACCGCTGCTCCGCCGTGCCGTCCACGGCCCGACGTGGCACGTCGTCGCCAGTGAGCACGGCCACGATCAGCGGGCCGCCGAGATCCTCGAGCACGCCGCGCAAGGCGGCCGCCTCCGGCGCGGTCAGTTCGCCGAGGCCCCGGAGGCCACCGAGGCGAGGGCGCGGCGTGACGCGTACGTTCAGACCGGCCGGGTCGAACGTTCCGAGCTCGAGCCACGCGCTGCCGTCGTAATACAGCAGGGCGCGCGTCTCGCGCCGGGTGCGGACCTGCAGGTCGGTGGTCAACGGGATCCGGCTCACCTCCACCGGCGCCGGACCACCCTCGACGTCCTGGGTCAGCGCGGGCGCCCCATCGATCCACAGCGCGTCGGGGACGGCCCAGGGATCGACGGTGAGATCCTCGGACGGCGTGGTCAGCTCGCGCTCGACGCCTTCGAGGGTGAAGGCGCGTGGGGCGCCGTAGAGCCACGTCACGCGTTGGTCGATGGCCCCGGTCACGGTGAGGTCGTGGAGCTCGGGGGCGGCGTCGGGTTCACAGGCGCTGAGGACGACGGCGACCGCGACGATCAGGAACGCGGTGCGACGCGCGGGGGAAGGGCGCATGGGGTGGCCTCCTACGCTCAGAGGCTACCCGACGAAGCTGAGGTCGTGTGAGGGGACCCCGGACCGCGTCGCGACGGTTGGTAGACTCGCGCCGTGCCCGACGCCCGTGGTCCGCGTGTGCTCGTCATCTCGGCTTCGATCGGCTCCGGCCACGTCGCCGCCGGCCGTGCGCTGGCGACGGCGCTGGGCGAACGGGGCGCCGTGGTCCAACACATCGACCTGTTGGACTTCACCACCCTGCCGTTCCGACGGCTCTACCGCCAGGCCTACTTCGACCTCGTGCGGACCGCCCCGGACCTGGTCGACTGGTTGGGCAAGCGGCTCGACACGAGCCGCGAGGCGAAGGGGCGTCAGGCGCGCGTGCGGGCACGCCTGACGCGCATGATCAGCTACCACCTGCCACGCGCGCTCGACGCGTTCGCGCCGGGTCTCATCGTCCACACGCACTTCCTGTCGGCCGAGATCCTCTCCTCGCGCCGACGCGGGCTCGCGGTCCCCCAGACGGCCGTGATCACCGACTTCCTGGTGCACGGTCTGCACATGCAGCCGGGGATCCGTCGCTACTACGTCGCCGACGAGGAACTCGCCATCCACATGCGCGCCGTCGGCGTCGACGCGACGAAGCTGCGCGTCACGGGCATCCCGATCGATTCCCGTTTCGGCCGCCTGCCCTCGCGTCCCGAAGCGCGGGCGGCGCTGGGACTCGATCCCGAACGCGACCTGTTGCTCCTGATGGTGGGCGGTATGGAAGCGCGGGCGGCCGGCGAGTTGGTGCGCCAGTTGCGCGACCTGCGCTGGCCGCTGACCGTGGCCGTGGTCACCGGCCGCTCCGAGGCCTTGCGCAACGTGCTCGCGGCGCGTGTCGAGGGGTCGACGGGTCTGGTGCGGTTCCGGTTCCTGGGGTACACCACGGAGGTCCCGACCTGGATGGCGGCGGCCGATCTCCTCGCGGGCAAGCCGGGCGGGTTGACCTCGTCGGAGGCCCTGGCCGCCGGGCTGCCGTTCGCCGTGGTCGAGCCGTACCCGCTCCAGGAGGAGGCGAACGCCAACTACCTGCTCGAGCACGGCGCCGGCATGCGGATCGACCCGCTCACCACCTTCGAGTACAAGGTCCAACGCTTCTTCGAATCGCCCGAGCGGCGCACCGCCATGACGACCGCTGCGCGCGCCCTCGGCCGACCCCATGCGGCGCGCGACGTCGTCGACGACATGGAGACGTCGGGATGGCTGGGGCCGCGGGTGTGAGGCGGCCGCGTGCGTGAAGGCGGCCGCGGGTGTGAGGCGGCAGCGTGGGTGAAGCAGCCACGGGCGCGCAAGCGCGCGCGGGCGTGCAAACGGGTGCACGCGTGATGCGTCCATTGCGTCGCTGGCGCGCCGGCGTCGCGGGTCTGCTCCTGGTGACCCTCGCGACCTGGGGTTCGGCGCTGGCGCAAACGAGCGACGAGATCTGGGCCGTGATCGTGGTCGGCAGCGAACCCGAGGCCATCGCGGCGGCGGTCGCGGCCGCCGAGGAGGGGGCGCGCACGCTGCTCGTGAGCGAGGACCCACGGCTGGGCGGCCTCTTCGTCCGCGGCGCGCTGAACGTACTCGACCTGCGGGTGACCCCCGTCGATTACCAGGCAGGCCTCTTCGAGCGCTGGTGGCGTCGCGTCGGCCGGGCGAACGCCTTCGACCTCACCCGCGCCGAACGTGCCTTCGCCGACCTGCTCGACGGGGCGGGCGTCGAGGTGCGCCTGTCGAGTCCGCCCGTGACGCCGTGGGTGACCGACGACACCGGCCCGGACGACGAGGGGGGCGTGCAGGTGGTCGGGGTTCGGATCGGCGACCGCCATCTGGCCGCCGGCCAGGTGATCGACGGAACGGCCGACGCCGACCTGGCCTACGCCGCCGGCGCGGACGCCAGCTTCGGGTGGTCGTCGCTCGGCCTCGACGCGCGCATGGTGGACACGCTCGTGTTCCGCGTGACGGGCGTCGACTGGGCCGCCCTGCGGCGTGGTGTCGCCGAACGTGGCCGCGCCTACGCCTACGCCGACGACCGCATCGCCTACGGCCACTTCGGCGGCCACCCCGCGGCGTATCCACCGCTCGACCCCGACTTGCGGCTGCGCGGGCTCAACCTCGGCCGTCAGGACGACGGATCGGTGCTCGTCAACGCGCTCTTGATCTACGGCCTCGACCCGTTCGATGCCGCCGACCTAGCCGAGGGGCGGGCGCGCGCGGCCGCCGAGGTCCCCCGGGTGATCGACTGGTTGTCGGACGCCGTCCCCGGCTTCGAGGCCGCCACGCCGGCCGGCGTGGCCGACAGCCTCTACGTGCGCCAGACGCGCCAGATCGCCACGCGCTGCACCCTGACGATCGACGACGTGCTCGACCACGTCGTGACCGAGTTCGACGTGGCGGCTGGCGGTTACCCGCTCGACGTCCAGACCCTGCGACCGACCGACGACGGCTACGTGTTCGGACTGCCCGACGTCTACGGCGCCCGGCTGTGCATGACCGTGCCACGGTCGGTGTCCGACCTCTGGGTGGTCGGACGTTCGTTCGGTGCGGACCCCATCGCCCAGAGCAGCGCCCGCGTGGTGCCCTTCGGCATGGCCGTGGCGGAGGCGGTCGGCGTCGCCGCCGCCCTCGGGGTGCGCGAGGGCTGGTCGCCCGCCCACCTGTCCGAGGACGGCGCCGCGATCGCCCGGGTGCGCGCCCGACTCGTCGCCCGCGGCGCCTACCTGCCGCCGGTGCGGGCGCGGGCGGCGGCCGGTCCGGCCGATCACCCGCGCTACGACGACTACCGCGCGATGCTCCGTTGGGGGCTCGCGCTGGGCGGCTACGACAACGACCCGCGGCTCGACGAACCGGTTCCTCGCTCAGGCCTCGTGTACCTACTCGCGAACGTCGTGCAGAGGGCGTTCGGCGACGAAGCCGCCGCGCGTCGTGCCATCGCCCGGACCGGCATCGAGGGCGCCAACGTCGAGCCCGACGACGCCGCAGCCGTGTTCGGCTACTTCCTGCGCGAGGCGACGGGGGTGGACCTCGGGCCCGAGCCGACCTGGTCCGACCTGCGCATGTTGGGTCTCGACCTCACCGATCCGGGACGGCCGCTCCTCCGGGGCGAGACCTACGCCTTGGGGCACCTGTTGCTCGCCCGGGCCGACGTCGTCAACCCGTCGGTGGGAGGCCCTGCCGAACCTCGGTGACGAACTGCCGCGCGGTCCGGCCGGCGTACCCCTGGCCGCGCTCGGCGAAGGCCACCGCGGAGGGCCCCCAGCCCTCGGGCGGCGGTCGCAGCCCCTCGCGCGCGGCGAGGTCGGCGACGAGCTCGAGGTAGCGGCGACGATCGAGCGCCGGGAAGGTCAGCACCAGGCCGAAACGGTGGGCCAGGGCGAGTCGCTCCTGGTGCGTGTCCCAAGCGTGGACGTCGTCGTCGAGCGGGTCGGGGCGGTCGCTCAGGCGTTCGCGCACCAGATGGCGCCGGTTCGAGGTCGCGACGACCAGGCAGCGTTCGGGCAGACCGCGCAGACCGCCTTCCAGCAGCGACTTGAGCGGCCGGTAGCCCGTCTCCCCTTCCTCGAAGGCGAGGTCGTCGAGGACGAGTAGGGTCGGGTACGGCCAGGGACGCAACGCGGTGAGGGCGTCGGTGAGCCGTCCGACGTCGCCCACCTCGGCGAGGCGCAAGCCACGCTCGCCGTGGCGGTCGAGCAGACCCCGCACGGCCGTCGACTTGCCGCTGCCGCGCGGGCCGTAGAGCAGCGTGGCGTGCGCGGCGCGGCCGTCGAGGAAGGCGCGCACGTTGGCGTCGAGGCGCGCCAACTGGTCGTCGACCCCCCACAAGAGGTCGGCGGGACGGGGCGGGGCGGCGGTCCAGGTCCCGGCGTCCCAGGCGAGCGCCGCGTGGCGCGCGAGAGGACCGGCGCCGTGCGTGCGGGCGCGGGCGATGAGCGCCGCCACCGTGCCGGCGACGTCGCCGCTGCGCAGACGAGCGGCCACCTCCGCGGCGACCGGGTCGACCGAACGCGCCCGCGGCGCCGGCAGCGGCGGCGCACCGGCGGGCACGACGACCGCGGCGAGGGTACGCACGACGCGCTCGACGTCGGCGGCCAGCGCCGCGGCGACGTCGCCGTCGTCCAGGGCGCGGGGCTGCTCGGCGGCCAGCGCGGCCCAGACGCCCGCGCCGTAGAGCGCCGCGTCCGCGAGCGCGTCGGCCACGTCACCACCGACCGCGCGGGCCCCGCGCCACACGGCGGCGTAGGCCGCGTCGTCGGCGTCGGCGGCGGCCGCGGCAGCGGCCGTCCCCGTCGGCGAACGCCCGACCGCATCGAGCAGGTACCAGGTCACGCGACCGCCGGTCGGTCGGGGCGACCGGATGGGGTCTGCAGCCAGGCCTCCAGGCCGTGCTCGAGGGCGTCCTCCACCGCGTCCACGCCGGCACGCATCGCCTCGAGCGAGCGGTGGAAGTCCCACCATGCGATGGGGGGCCGCGTCTCCAGCAGCCATCCGCCGGGCGGCGCGACGATCTCGCGCTCGTAGGACGCCGCCGCCAACGCCAGCCCGCGGCCGAGCCGGGACCAGGCGTGGCGCCCCGATCGCCGCGCGCACCACCGCAGCCAGGCGCGACCCGGCGCGCTGGCGTTCGACGTGCGCACCAGGCCGACGAAGCGCGACCGGTAGGCGTCGATGCCGGCGTGGATCCCCAGCAACCGCTCCGGGTCGAGGGCGGCGAGCGCGCGGAACGGCACGCTCTCGACGAAGCCGCCGTCGACCAACGCATGCGGACCGTGGAGCACGGGCGCGAAGACGCCGGGCAGGGCGCAACTCGCCACGACCGCCCGCGCGAGCGGTCCCTCGCTGAGCAACGTGAGCTCGCCGGTGAGAAGATCCGTGCAGGCGGCGACGAAGGGGATGGCGGTGTCGGCGAACGTCGCACCCCCGAACACCTTGCGATCGAGCCAGGCCTCGAAGCGGCGGCCACGGACCAGGCTCGCCTCGTGCAGCCCGGGATCGAAGCCTTGGCGCCAGAGCTCGGCGACGTCGAGCTGCCGCATCGTGTACTCGAGTTCGGTGGCCGTCGCGCCGAGCGCCAGCATCGCGCCCACGACCGCGCCGGAACTCGTGCCGGCGATCGCCGTCGGCCGCCAGCCGTGCGCCTCGAGCGCCTGGAGCGCGCCCACGTGCGCGTACGCCCGCGCGGTCCCGCCTCCGAGGGCGACCCCGAAGCCACCTCGCCAACCGGCCATGGCGCATGCTAACCGTCTCGAGTGCGCATCCGGGAGGCCTGGGGACGCGTGGTAGCTTGGCGCCGATGGCGTCGATCTACCAACGCGCGAGGCCGCGACGATTCGACGAGGTGGTCGGGCAGGAGCACGTGCTCGACGTCCTCGCCGCCGCGTTGCGGCGCGACCTCGTCGGGCACGCGTACCTCTTCTCAGGACCGCGCGGCGTGGGCAAGACCACCACCGCGCGGCTGCTGGCGATGGCGGTCAACTGCGACGCCGCGCCCGAAGAACGGCCCTGTGGCGTCTGCGAGTCGTGCACGCTCGTGCAGGCCGGGCATCATCCGGACGTCACCGAACTCGACGCCGCTTCGAACAACTCGGTCGACGACGTCCGCGACCTCCGCGAGAAGGTGGCGCTGGCGTCGCTGCGCGGCGGTCGCCGGGTGTGGGTGCTCGACGAGGCCCACATGCTCTCGCGCGCCGCGGCCAACGCGCTGCTGAAGACGCTCGAGGAACCGCCGACGGGTCTGGTCTTCGTGCTCGCCACCACGGAACCCGAGAAGCTGCCGCCGACCGTGCTCTCACGTTGCCAGCACTTCCGCTTCCGTCGCCTGAGCGAGGACCAGATCCGCGGCAAGTTGGCGCGCCTCGCCGAAGCCGCCGGGGTGCGCGCCGACGACGATGCCTTGGCGCTCGTGGCGCGGGCGTCCGACGGAGCCATGCGCGACGGCGAGTCGATGCTCGAACGTCTGCTCGTCGACGGTGGGCGCGTGACCCTGGCCGACGCGGAAGCCGCCCTGGGGTTGCCGCCGCGCGAACGCCTGGACGCCCTGGGCCGTGCGGTCACGGAGGGCGCTTGGGACACCCTGCTGGACGAGGCGGGCGCGCTCTACCGCGACGGTTTCGCGCCGCGCACGGTGGCCGAGCAGCTCGGCCGCGCGCTGCGCGATCGGCTGTTCGCGGCCGTGCACGGGGGCGACGACGGGGGGGACGGCGTGCCCGACGGTGCCGACGACGTCGCGCTCCTCATGCGCGCCATCGACGCCCTGGACGAGATGGGCGAGCGCTTCGTCCGCCAGAACGACCTCTACGCCTTGGAGGTCGCCTTGCTCCGGACCGCGGCGGCAGCCACGGGCCTGACGAGGAGCGAACCGCCGGCGGAACGCGCCGCCGCCCCGTCACCGCGGCCGTCGCCGGCCCCTTCGGGCGAACGGGCGGGGGGCGAGGCCACCGCCCCCGCGGAAGCCGCACGGCAGGGCGCGAGCCGGTCGGCGCCCGCGCCGACGCCCGACACGGCGGCCGAGCCGAGCGCCCCGCCCGCCTTCGAACCGCACACCGCTCCCCCGGCGCGGCCGGCGGCCACCGCGGCGACGTCCGCAGCCCCCCGCTTCTCGTGGCATCCGACGCTCACGCAGGCGCCCACCCAGCTGAAGGCGTTCTTGCTCCCTGCCGCGGCCGACGTCGCCGACGACTGGCTCACGTTGCGGTTCGACGAACGCCACGCCTTCCACCACGCGCAGCTGCGCAAACGCGAGGCGGAGGTGCTGGCCCTCATCGACGAGCACGGCGGCGCCCACCTGACCGTGGCGATCGAAGGCCCTGCGGGACGATCCCAACACGCTCCTCGGACGCACGGCGCGGCGCAGGGTTCGACGAAGGCCGCGGACCCGAGCGGGGGTTCGCCCTCAAAAAAAGCCTGACGGGGTCGGCGTCGGCGCCGTCGATCCCGCCGCCCACGCCCCGCGCGGTCGCGTCGCCACCACCTGCGCGCACCGAGCCGCCCGAAGCCACCGCGCGAACCGTGCAGGATCGACCCCCCACCAGCGCGGCCGCCACGCGACGTGTGTCGAACGTGAACGGGGCGCCCACGTCCGACGCCCCGGCGGCGGCCGCGACGACGCCGGCGCCCGCTCCGTCCGCTGCCGCGGCCGACCGGCCGCCGCACGATCCGTCGCCGCCACCCGCCACCGTGACCACCATCGAAGAGCTGCCGGCCGGCTTCTGGGACGACGCCGCCGGCGACGAGCCACCGCCCGGCGAGGGTCCAGTCGCTCGCCCACCGAGGGGCGGCGGGCCCGCGTCCGAAGGTGGCCGCCCTTCCGACGACCCACCCCCACCCCGGGCCGCACCCTCTCGCGCGGTCACGGAGCGTAGCGCCGGTGATCCTCCGCCAGCCGCGAGCCGGACGACCGAAGCCGCAGGACGGTTGGCGTCCCTGACGGGGCTTCCGCTCCTCGAAGCGGTGTTCCCCGGCCGCGTGCTCAAGATCGATCGACCCTCGGTCGTGCCCCGCGCGGGCGCGGCCGACGATGCCGCCGACGAAGCGACCGACGAAGCGACCGACGACCTGGCGCCTGGCGCCGACGCCCTCGACCTCGTCGACGACGAGACCCTCGCCGCAGGCGAGACCCTCGCCGCAGGCGAGACCCGCGACCTCACCAGGAGGAACCCATGAACGTCCAGAAGCTCATGAAGGAAGCCCAGCGCGCGCAGAAGAAGGTGGCCGAAGCCCAGGAGCGGCTGGCCGCGATGACCGTCGAAGGGAGCGCCGGCGGTGGTCTCGTGAGCGTGACGGCCACCGGCGACGGCACGATCCGCGCGGTGAAGATCGACCCGGCCGCCGTCGATACGAGCGATCTCACGATGCTCGAGGACCTGGTCACCGCCGCCGTCGCCGACGCCCAGCGTCAGGCCAAGGAGCTCCACGAGCGCGAGATGGGGTCCGCCATGGGCGGCCTCGGCGGTTTGCCGGGGATGTTCTAGCTCCTTGCGCTTCCCTGCCCCGCTCGTCACGCTCATCCGAGAGCTGGGCCGGTTGCCCGGCATCGGACCCAAGTCGGCGCAACGGCTCGCGTTCCACCTGTTCAACCGGTCCGAGGCCGACGTCGAGGCGCTGGCGCACGCCCTCCTCGAGGCCAAGCGCGGCCTCGACCGGTGCCCCGTCTGCTTCCACGTCAAGGCCAAGGCCGCGGACCTGTGCGCCGTCTGTGAGGACCCGCGCCGGGACACGACGGTCCTGTGCGTCGTCGAGCAACCCGCCGACGTCCTCGCGATCGAGCGTTCGGGCGAGTTCCAGGGTCGGTACCACGTTCTGCACGGCGTGCTCTCCCCCATGCACGGCGTCGGTCCCGCCGAGTTGACGGTCGAAGCGCTCTGGCCAAGGCTCGGCGACGTCGAAGAGCTGGTCCTCGCCACGTCGACCACGGTCGAGGGCGAAGCGACCGCGATGTACCTCGCCCGCGCGGCGCAGGAGAGCGGCGTTCGCACCAGCCGGATCGCCTACGGTTTGCCCGTGGGGGGCGACCTCGAGTACGCCGACGAGGTCACGCTCGGTCGCGCCATCGCGCATCGGCGTCCGGTGTAGTTCCGTCCATCCGACCTTGACGAAACGGAGGCCATCCATATAATGGCGACCGTTTCGAGAGGACGTGACACGTGGCGAAGAGAAAAGTCGCCGACAGCACACCCACCCGGCTCGTGATCGTCGAGTCGCCCACCAAAGCGCGCACGATCGGGCGCTACCTGGGCGACGGCTACCGGGTCGTCGCCAGCATGGGCCACGTCCGCGACCTCCCCGCCAACGCCAAACAAGCGGGTGAAGAGGCCAAGCGGCTCACGTTCGGCATCGACGTCGAGGACGCCTACCGACCGCATTACGTGATCTCGCCGCAGAACCAGACGAAGGTGCGCGGCTTGAAGAAGGCACTCGCGGGCGCAGACGAAGTGTTCATCGCGACGGATGAGGACCGCGAGGGCGAGGCCATCGGTTGGCACGTCGTCGAGGTGTTGCAGCCGAAGGTGCCCGTGCGGCGCATGGCGTTCCACGAGATCACCGAGGCCGCCATCCAGCGCGCCTTGGAGCAGACCCGCGAGCTCGACCTCAACCTGGTCGAGGCGCAAGAGACGCGGCGGGTGCTCGACCGGCTCGTCGGTTACTCGATCAGCCCGCTGCTGTGGCGCAAGATCGCACAGGGGCTCTCGGCCGGCCGCGTCCAGAGCGTGGCCGTGCGGCTCCTGGTGCTGCGCGAGAAGGAACGGCTCGACTTCGTGGCCGGCGGCTACTGGGACCTGTCCGCTTCGCTGGTGCGCGCCGCCGACGCCACTTCCGAGAGCGGTCGCGCCATCGCCGCGACGCTCACGCAGCTCGACGGCATCCGGCTGGCCAGCGGCCGCGACTTCGACGAGAAGACCGGCCGGCTCAAGGCCGACGTCCAGGCCGGACGCGACGTCGTCCACCTCGGCGAAGCCGATGCCCGGAGCCTGGCCGCCGACCTGGCGGACGCCCGCTGGCGCGTCGCCGACCTCGACACCCGCGACGAGTCACGGAAGCCCGCGCCGCCCTTCACGACCTCGACCCTGCAGCAAGAGGCGTCGCGCAAGCTCGGCTGGTCGGCGCGCGACACGATGCGGGTCGCCCAGGGGCTCTACGAGCGCGGTCACATCACCTACATGCGCACCGACAGCACCAACCTGGCCGCCGAGGCGCTCGACGCGATCCGGGCGACCGTCGGCGACCGCTACGGAGCGGATCACCTGCCCGAGGCGCCACGCCGCTACGCGAAGGCTTCCAAGAACGCCCAGGAGGCGCACGAGGCGATCCGTCCCGCCGGCGTCGAGATGCGCACCGGCGACGAGCTCGGTCTGCGCGACCGCGACGCCGCCCTCTACGACCTCGTCTGGAAGCGCGCCGTCGCCAGCCAGATGGTCGACGCCCGCCTCCGCTTCGTGACCGCCCGGATCGAAGCGTCGACGCCGCAGCGAACGGCCACCTTCAGGGCGACCGGGCGCACCACGCTGTTCGCCGGCTTCCAACGCGCCTACGTCGAGGGCAGCGACGACCCCGACGCGGCGCTCGACGCGCAACAACAGCCGCTGCCGCCGCTGGCCGTCGACGACCCGATGCAGGTGCGCGAACTCCTCCCGAGCGGCCACGAGACGAAGCCGCCCGCGCGCTACACGGAAGCCACGCTCGTCAAGACGCTCGAGGAGCAGGGCATCGGCCGACCGAGCACCTACGCGTCGATCCTCGACACCATCCAGCAGCGTCGGTACGCCCGCAAGGCGGGCAGCCAGCTGGTGCCCACCTTCACCGGCTTCGCCACCAACGCGCTCCTCGAGGAGCAGTTCGCGCACCTCGTCGACCCCGGCTTCACCGCCGGCATGGAGGCCGACCTCGACGAGATCGCCAGCGGTCGACGTGAACGCGTCCCGTACCTCGACGCCATCTACGCGGGACCCAAGGGCATCGCGGCGCTCGTGCAGTCGGGACTCGCCGACCTCGACGCCCGCGAGATCAGCACCGTCGAACACGAGAAATGGGCGCCCTTCGTCGTCCGCGTGGGCCGGTACGGTCCGTACGTCGAGGGGCCGATCGAAGGCGAGACGCTCAAGGCCAGCCTGCCCGACGACACCGCCCCCGCCGACCTGACGCGCGCGGACCTGGAGCACGCCCTGCGGGAACGCAACACGCCGGACGAGGCGATCGCCAGCCACGACCCCAGCGGCGAACCGATGCTGCTCAAACGGGGTCCCTACGGGCCGTACCTGCAGCTCGGCGACGGTACGGGTGAGGACCGACCCAAGCGCGTCTCGTTGCCTCCGGGCGTGACCCCCGAGGACGTCGACGGCGAGTTGGCGCAAGCGCTGCTCGACCTGCCGCGGACGCTGGGCACCCACCCCGAGACCGGCCAGACGATCGAGGCCCACATCGGCCGCTTCGGTCCGTACGTGCGCCACGAGCGCGTGTTCGCCAGCCTTCCGAAGGGCATGGACGTGCTGAGCGTCGACCTGGCGACGGCGCTCGAGCTGCTGGCCAAGAAGCGTGGTCGCGGTGCGCCGCGGCGCACGTTGGGTGACCACCCGGAGGACGGCGAGCCCGTGACGCTGCACGACGGCAAGTTCGGCCCGTACGTCAAGCATGGCAAGACGAACGCGTCGCTCGCCGAAGGGCAGGATCCCGACGCGGTGACGCTCGACGAGGCCCTCGCGCTGCTCGAGGCGCGGATCGCCGCGGGCGGCGGCCGGGCGGCGAAGGGCCGCACGAAGAGCGGCTCGAAGCGCGCGGCCGCGACGAAGAAGACGGGCAGCCAGAAGAGCGGCGGCAAGAAGACCGCGGCCAAGAAGACCGCCGCCAAGCCGAAGGCGAAGCCCGAGGACCTCGTGCCGTTCCTCGACGGGCTCGACCCGGTCGACCGCGAGGTCGTCGCCAGCCTCGACGGCATCGGACGCCCCAAGCAGTCGCTGGTAGCCGTCACCGAGCGGCTCGGTGTCGCCGAGGAGGAAGCGCAGGCGCGGGCCAAACGCGCGCGCTTCAAGCTGCGCATGGCGTACGGGAAGGCGCGCGCGGCCGACGCGTGAGCACGGGTCGGCGCGGCGACGCTGGCGACGTCGGCGACGGCGCCCCCGCCGGTGACGGGCCTCCCGTCCAGGACGGGGCTCCCGTGGGCGACGTCGTGGCCGTCCTCGGTCTGGCCCGGGCGGCCGGCGCGGCCGGCGCCGAACTTCCCGGGCGCCCCTGGGTGGTCGCACGGCTCGACGGGCCGCTCGCCTGGCGGCTCAGCCGGCCGCGCTGGCTGCTGGCGCTCGACGCCGCCCTCATCGTCGACCTACCGCACGGCGACTTCCGGGTGTTGCAGCGTGGTGACGCGCTCGAACTCCCCGCCGACGTCGAGCTTCGGCTCCAACCGGTGAAGGCGGCGGTGTCCGTGCTCTGGCTCGACGGTCCGCCGGGCTGAGGCTCGTGCCGGTACCGTCGCGGCCGTGTGGGGCAGCTAGACTGAGGCGTGCGAAGAACCCACGTCCGCGACGCGCTCGTCCTGCGGCGCAGCCCGTTGCCGAGCGGCGACGTCGTCGCGACCCTCCTGTCGCCGGCCGGGACGTGGCGCGCCGTCGTGCGCAAGGGGCGCCTTCCCGGTGGCAACCTGGCGCGCCTGTCGCTGTTCCACGACGTGACGGTGCAGTACTGGCGTCGCCGCGACGAGGACCTGGCCCTCATCACGCAAGTGCGCCTCAACGGTGCGCTCTCGGGCCTCGTGCGACCCGACACGTACCCGTACGCCCACTTGCTGGCCGAGCTCACCGATGCGCTCACCGTCGACCATCCCGTGAGCGATCGCTGGTACGCGCTCGTCGCCAGCGGCCTGCGCGGGCTGAACGCGCACCACGACCCGGAGGCGGTCGCGTTGGCGTACGCCTGGCGCCTCGTGGTGACCGCCGGTCTCGCACCCGACGTCCGCACGTGCACCGTCTGCGGCGCGCCGCCCACGCACCTCGCCGTCGAGGAGGGCACCGCGCACTGCGCCCAGCACGCCGACCCCACCGGGCGGGACGCTCCCCTGGGAGAGGACGGACTCCGCGAGCTCGACGCCGTGCTCCGAGGACCGCTCGGCGCCGCCGTCGCCAGCCCGCCCCAGGATCGGCACGCCCACTGGCGCGCCCTGCACCGGTACGTGCGCTGGCACGTCGGCGAGGTCCGCAGCCTGACGACGCTGTCGGTGAGCCGGCCCCCGCGGGGTGACAGGCCGGCCGCTCCGCTGGACGAGGCCCTGCCGCCCGAGGCCGCACCGTGTTGACGCTCTTCGCCGCGTTGGCGGCCGGGTATGTCCTCGGCGCCATCCCGACGGCCGCCCTGGCGGCACGCATCAAGGGGAGGCGCATCTTCGACGTCGGTTCCGGCAACATGGGCGCCATGAACACGGGGCGCAACCTCGGCTGGGGTCTCGGCGTCTTCGTCCTGCTCGTCGACGTCGGCAAGGGGGCGCTCGCGACCGTCCTCGGGCAAGCCATCGCGCGCGTCGCCGAGGTACCTCCGGGGGCCGCGCTCGGGGTGGCGTTGGCGGCCGGTGCCGGCGCGGTCGCCGGCCACGCCTGGTCGGTCTACGTCGGGTTCCGGGGCGGCAAGGGTCTCGCCACGCTGTTCGGGGCGTCGCTGCCGCTCTACCCATGGGGGGGCGTGGCCGGGATCGTCCTGGTGCTGTCGCTGTTGCTGCTCACGCGGCGTTGGGTCCTGGCGACCGTCGTCACCCTCGCCCTCTACCCGCTCGTCGTGGCGCTCGTGGCGCTCCGTACCGGTGCGACGCTCGACACCGCGTTCACGCTGTTCACGTGGACGCTGCCGCTCGCCGTGATCTCGCTCGCGAAGCACCGACCGGCACGCCCGACCCGCGCGGCCTGACGTCGGTCACTGCCAACGTTCGAACGCCTCCGGTCCGTCGCCCGTGAGCAGGTCGCGCACGGCGCCGACGAGGAACAAGCTGCCGGCGACGACGACGGTGGCTCCGATGGGCGCCAGCGACCGCGCCAGGTCGAGCGCGGCCGCCGGCGTGTCGGCGACGTGGACCCGGCCCGCGTCGGGCGCGCGGCGCAGCGCGACCGCCAGGGCCGCGGGGTCCGCAGCGCGGGGGCTGGCGATCGCGCGCGTGGCGACGACGTCGGGCGCCAACCGCGCCAGGGCGGCGCCCAGGGGCCCGTCGCCCTTGTCGTCCGAGACGCCGACGACGGCCACCGCCGGTCGCACCCCGAGCGCGGTCAGCGCTTCCGCGAGGGCGACCGCACCGGCAGGGTTGTGGGCGCCGTCGAGCAGCCAGCGCCGATCGTCCGCCCGAAGGGGTTCGAGCCGCCCGGGCCAACGGACCTCGGCCGCCCCGCGCACGACCGACGCCCAGGGGACGCCCCACGCCGACGCCCCGAGCGCCGCCAGCGCCAAGTTGCGCGCCTGGTGCGCGCCGAGGAGCGGCGCGAAGACGGGCCCCTCCCCCAGACCGGCGACGCCCACACCGTCCCAGCCGCGCTCGAGGGGGCGCCACGACGTGTCGTCGAGCGACGCGAAGATCGCCCCGCGTGCCCGAGCGGCGTCGCGCAACACCTCGAGCCCGTCGCCCTGGGCCGACGTGAGCGCCGGACGCCCGCGTCGCCAGACGCCCGCCTTCTCGGCGGCGATCGCACGCACCGTGTCGCCCAGCACGCGCTCGTGGTCGAGGGCCACCGACGTCACCAGGCTGAGGACGGGCTCGGTGGCGTTCGTGGCGTCGAGGCGCCCCCCCATGCCGACCTCGAGCACGGCGCGGCGCACGCCCGCGCGCGCGAAGGCGAGCAGTGCCACGGCGACCAGGACCTCGAAGAAGGTCGCCCCGAGCGCGGTCGCGGGTACCCGCACCGCCTCCAGGACGTCCTCGAGGTCGGTGCGCGGCGGCGACCGTCCGTCGACGTGGACGCGCTCCTCGAAGCGACTCAGGTGTGGGCTGACGAAGCGTCCGACCGGGCCGCCGCCGGCGGCGCGGAGCATCGCGTCGAGCACGGCCGTCGTCGAGCCCTTGCCGTTGGTCCCTGCCACCAGGGCGACCTCGAACGCGTCCTGTGGATCGTCGAGCGCCGTGAGCAGCGCGTGGGTCGTGTCCAGCCCGGGCCGGATGCCGAACCGCTGCAGCCCCTCCACCCACGCCCAGGCGTCGTCGGGTCGCGTCATCCGGCGCGCCCGTCGGCGGCCGCGATCGCGCGCGCGCCGGGCCCGGCCTCACCCGTCGCGTGGTGGGCGGCGACGAGGGCTGCCACCCGCTCGTCGGCGCCCGCTTCTCGGAGGAGGCGCGCTCCGGTGTCCGCGTGCAGCCGCTGGCGCTCGACCGCCTCGGCCCACGTCGGTGGCAGCCGCGCCGCGAGCGCGGTGTCGGGCCCGACCACGTGCACGACGATCCGCTCGATCGGTCGGTAGGGGGACGTCGCCTTGCCGACGTCGTGCAACAGCGCCGCGCGCACCCAGGTCGGGTCGACGTCCGCTCCGTCGTGCAGCAACCGCCGCGCGACGCGGCAGGCGTGATCGCGGTCGCGGCGGTCCATCGTGCGGTAGAGCGCCCACTCGGCCGGGTCGAGCCAAGCGGCCGCGAAGTCGTCGTCGGGACGCGCCAGCGCGGGCACGAAGGCACGCACCGTGCGCGCGATCAAGGCGATCCAGCGACGAGACGCGTCCACGGCGGAGAGTCTAGCCCGGGCCCGGCCCGTATCATGAGGCGCGATGCGACGGACCCTCATCTTCCTCCTGGCCCTGGCGGCGCTCCTCGTCGGTGCGGCGTGGGCGCAAGGCGACCCCGCCGCGACCCCCGCCCTCGAGGCGCCGGCCGCGCCGACGCTCGATGCACGGGGTTGGCCCACGGGCGAGGACCCCGCTCGCGTCGCGGACGAGGCGGTCGCCGTCTGGCTCGAGCAGACGCCCACGAACCTGACCGACCTCGCCGGTCGGTCCGCCGAGGAAGTCTGTCAGGCCCTCCCCGGCCTGGTGGCGAACCCGCCGCCGCCGACAGGCACGCGGGTGCGTGTCGAGGAGCGGCTGGCGGTCCCGCTCGAGGGCGACGAGGACCGCGCGGCCTTCACGTACGCGGCGGTGCGCTCCGGCGAACTCCTCGACGTCGTGCAGGTCGACCTGCGCCGCGTCGACGACGCGTGGCAGGTCGACCGCGTCGGCTTCCGGGTCGACCCCACGACCACCGGGCGCGCCTGGCTCCAGACGCCGGCCGCGTCGGTCGGCTTCGGCGTGCTGACGCTCCTGGTGGTGCTCCTGCTCGTCCGTCCGAGCCCGCTGAGGCGCGCCCTCGCCACGTCGGTCGTCACGATCCGACGCCATCGCCGCACCGTGCTGTTCACCATGGCGGCCCTGTACGCGACCTTCACGGTGGGGGTGCTGGCGGGTGCGTCGCTGCCCGATGCGTGCGACGCGGCCGTGCTCACCGTCGTCCAGAACGCGACCGCCGAGCTGGGGGCGGTCGAGGCGTACGCCAGCGGCGACCTCGCTCGGGCCGCCGTCGTGACCTTCTACCAGAACTTCGTGGTCGTGACCTTCAGCGTGCACTTCCTGCTGTCGCTGCTCCTGGGTGCGCCCACGTACCTGCTGGCCGTGCCGCAGTTCTTCCTGCTCGGGCTGCCGTTCGGTCTTCTCACCGACACCGCCGTCCTCGCGCTCGTGCCGGTCGTCGTGCTCGTCGGGATCGAGCTGACCGCCTACTTCCTGGTCGTCTCCGGCGGCGGCATCGTCCTCGGCACACTCTTCCGGCGGGGCTTCGGCGCGTACCCGGACGCCGTGCGCCAGGCCGCGTCGCTCCTGGTGCCGGCCGGGCTGCTGCTGCTCGTCGGCGCCTGGTACGAGGCCATCGTGCTGATCATCGGCTCCTAGCCGCGTTGCCCGTCCAGGCACGCCGCACCGCCGGCGCCACGTCGCGCAGGTCGCGGGCGGCGGCGAACGCCGGCGCGGCGGGACCGAGCGCGATGAGCGGGACAGGCGCACGCGTGTGGCGGGTCGAAGCCGCGTCCTCGAGGTTGCCGTGGTCCGACACGACCACCAGCGTCGTGGACCGGAGCGCCGGCACGAGCGCGCCGACGAACGCGTCGAGCCGTTCGACGAGCCGGGTCGAGAGCGCCACGTCGGCGCGGTGCCCGGTACGATCGGTGATCCAGACGTCGAGGTAGGTGAAGACGTTCGCGGCCGCGAGGGCGGCCAACGGCCGCGCGGCGGCGACGGTCGACGCCGCCCGGGGGTCGGCCGTCGCGAAGCCGAGGTCGGCGGCGACCGCTCGTCCGTGGCGCAGGTCGTCGTCGCCGCGCACCGCGAGGCCGGCCCCGCGGGCGGCCACCAGCGCCGCCGACGGACGCATGCGCCGCCGCGCTCCGGTCGGGTTCGCCAGGGCGTCGAGGTAGCCGGCCGCATAGGCGTTGGCGAGCACGGCGCCCCCGGCCGCGGCGTCGTGGAACAGGCTGTCCGTTTCGAGCAGCTTGACGAGCGTCGGGCCGGGCCACGGGCCGTACGGTCGCCCCATGGCGGCCACACCGTCGATCCCGGTCAGCAGCGTCGTCTGTCCCGTCGCCGATTGGGGCAGGCTCGGATGCCCGAGCGTGGCGTCGAGCGACCGGACGGTGCGACCTGGCTCGGTCCGGTCGGCGAGACCCTCGACCCACCGGCCGCCCGCCAGCGCGTCGAGCGCGGGCGTGGCGGCGCGCGCGAAGGGGTTGACGGCCGGGTCGTCGCGACCGAGACCCACGCCGTCGAGGAAGAGCACCAGGATGGACGGCCTCAGCTGCCGACCCCGACGGCGGCCTTGACCCGGGCCAAGGTCGCCGCGGCCGTCGTGCGCGCGCGCTCGGCGCCGCGCGCGAGGAGCGCGTCGAGCTCGGCCGGGTCGCTCTGCAGCTCCGCGTACCGGGCCTGGATCGGCGTCAGCGCCTCCACGACCGCGGCCACGACCGCCTTCTTGAGCGCGCCGTATCCCTTGCCCTCGACCTCCGCTTCGAGCTCGGGCATGGGCCGCTCGGACAGGACCTGCCAGATCGTCAGGAGGTTGCGCACGCCAGGTGAGGCGTGTTCGAAGCGCGTCTCGCGCGCCGAATCGGTCACCGCGCTCATGATCGTCTTGCGCACGACGTCGGGCGGGTCCAGAAGCCGCACGACGTGCCCGCCGCGCTCGGCGCCCACCGACTTGCTCATCTTCGCCGTGGGGTCGTCGAAACCCATGACCCGCGCGCCCGACGTCGGTACCACGGCCTTGGGCAGCACGAAGACCTCCCCGAAGAGGTGGTGGAACCGGTCGGCGATGTCGCGCGTCAGCTCGATGTGCTGGACCTGGTCTTCGCCCACCGGGACCTCGTCGGTGTCGTACAGGAGGATGTCGGCCGCCTGCAGCACCGGGTAATCGAGCAAGCCCGTGCCGATCGACGCCCGTCCCTCGGCCTTCGTCTTGAACTGGTTCATGCGGTGCAACCAGCCGAGCGGCGTGACGCAGTTGAGGATCCAGGCGCACTCGCTGTGTTCGGGCACGTGGGATTGCACGAACACGAGCGACGTCGACGGGTCGATGCCGCAGGCCAGGTACATCGCTGCGACCGCGCGGCTGCGCGCGCGCAGCTCGGCCGGTTCGATGGCTTCGGGGATCGTGAGGGCGTGCAGGTCGACCACGCAGAACACGTTCTCGCGCTCGTGCTGGCCGGCCACCCACTGCTTGAGCGCTCCCAGGTAGTTGCCGATGTGGAGGTCGTGGGTCGGCTGCATGCCCGAGAACACGCGGGGTCGGCGGTCGGGCGTGCGGTCGGCGGCCGCGCGGTCGGTGGCCGCACGAGCGGCGCGCTCGGCGTCGTGGATCGTCATGGGCGCGAGTCTACCGTGCGGGTGTCAGCAGCCGCAGCGTGCCAGGCGGCACGACCAGCGACGCATCGTCGTCGGTCGCGGCGCCCGCCCACCCTGCGCCGGCGGTGGCGGCCGGCCCCCGGCCCCCGGGCGTCGGGAGGTCGACCAGCCGCCCCCCGGCGGTGGCGCCACGCGGCACCGGCAGGTCGGCGCGTGCGATCCTCAGCTCGCGCGGACCCAGGTTGGCGAGCGCGAGCACCGGGGGCGCACCGTCGAGCGTGCGCCACACCGCCAGCGCCGCGCTCGGCACACCGTCCACGACGTGCGCGTCGCCCCGCGCGAGGGCGGGCCAAGTCGAGCGGAGCGCGATCGCTTCCCGGTAGGCCGACCACACCGAGGACGGGTCGTCGCGTTGCGCGGCGACGCTGATCGCCGGATCATCCGTGGCGGACGCGAACCACGGCGCCCCGGCGCTGAAGCCGCCGTCGGCGGTCGCCGTCCAGCGCATCGGCGTGCGTTTGTAGCGGTCGTCGTCGCCCGGCCCGTTGGGCATGCCGATCTCCTCCCCGTAGTAGAGGAACGGCGTGCCCGGCAGCGCGAGCAGCAGCCGCGCCGCGAGCGCGATGCGGCCGGTGTCGCGTCGCAGCGGCGAGAGGACGCTGGCGGGTCGCGTCTGGTCGTGGTTGCTCAGGAACGTGCCGCGTCGCGCCCCGACCGGGTACGCCTCGGCGTTCAGCGCGAGCTGCGCGCGCAGGTCGATCGCGTTGCGGCCCCCGATGGCCGCGAGGATCGCGCGCCAGAGTGGGTAATCGAACGACATGTCCAGGTCGGCATCGCGGTGGTACGCGGCGATCGTCGGCGTCGCCGTCCACGTCTCCCCGACGAGGAAGACGCCCGGACGACGCTCACGCAGCGCAGCGCCGAACGACCGCACCCAATCGACGTTCTCGGGCGCGTTGGCGATGCGCCCGTCGGCGCCCTCCACCACGTGCTGGATGGCGTCGACCCGGAACCCGTCGACGCCGAGGTCGACCCAGAAGGTGGCGACGTCGAGGAGCGCCTCGACGACCTCCGGGTTGCGATGATCGAGGTCGGGCATCTCGGCGACGAACAGGCCGAGGTAGCGCGTCCCGTCGCCGGCGTCGTGCCAGGCGTTGCCGCCGAGCGTACCCACCGTCGCCGGGGGGTCGTCCTCGAAGCGGTACCAGTCGCGCCGCTCCGGGTCGCCTGCCCTCGCGGCGACGAACCACGGGTGGCGGTCGCTGGTGTGGTTGACCACCAGGTCGAGGACCACCCGCATCCCGTAGCGGTGGGCGGCCGCGAAGAGGGCGCGCGCGTCGGCCAGGGTGCCCAGGTCCTCGTGGACGGCGCGGTAGTCGGTCACGTCGTACCCGTGGTACGAGGGGCTCGGGTGGATCGGCGTCAGCCACAGACCCGTCACGCCCAGGTCGGCGAGGGTCGGCAGCCGTGCAGTCAGACCGCGCAGGTCGCCGACGCCGTCGCCATCGGAGTCCTGGAAGCTGCGGACGAAGACCTCGTAGTAGACGCCGGCGCCCGGGTCGGTCGCCCAGCGCTCCACGGGCGTGGTCGGTGGCGGCCGGTGGACCAGGGCGGACGGGGGCAGGGGCGCCTGGGCCGAGGTCGCGCCGGCGCCGAGGACGCACACGAGCGTCCACGCCCACGCGCGCAGGAGCCTCACGGTCGGCCGGCGATCGGGTACCGCACGCCCACCCAGCGCATGGGGTCCGTCGGCACGCCGTTCACGCGCATCTCCCAGTGGAGGTGGGGGCCGGTGGAGAGGCCCGTCGACCCGACGTAGCCGAGGGTGTCGCCGCGCACGACCACCGCCCCCACCGCGACCTCGATGACCGACTGATGGAAGTACAGGCTGGTGACGCCGTGACCGTGGTCGAGGACCACCAGACCGCCCTTGATGGGGAACATGCCTGCGACACGGACGACGCCGTCGTTGGTCGCCACGATCGGCGTACCGGTGGGGGCGGCCAGGTCGGCGCCCAGGTGGTAGCTGACGTTGCCGCCGACGCCGTAGCGCCGCGGCGCGCCGAAGCCCGACGTGTCACGCCCTTCGATCGGCAGCAGGAAGGGGTCGGCCCAGCGCGGCTCCGGCGACACCTGGGCGAACGCGGTGGCGAGCGTCTCGGCCTCGAGCTCGCGGCCGGCGGGCGTCACCACGGCGAGCGTGCTGGCCGGGATCTCGAGCAGCTCGACCGGCCGCGGGTTGGGGCGGATCTCGAGGACGTGCTGCACCACGTGTTCGGCCTCGAACTCGTCGACGAGGCGGGCCTCGAGCGTCCGCACGCCGGCTGCGGCCTCGAGCGGCACGGCGCTCAGCGCCCACCAACCGTCGGGGGCCACCCGCAACGGCACGTCGTCGCCGTCGAGCGTCAACCCGACGGACGTGACCCGCGCGTCCCAGCGCGTGCCCGCCGTGCCGCTGACGACGCGCACGACGAGCGGGTCACCGACGTCGAGGGCCGCGGGCGCCTCGAGCCACGGCCGCGGCGGCCGGAGCGCCTCGATCTCGCGCGCCACCGTCGCCATCAGCCCGACGGCGTCTTCGGCGTCCACCTGGACCACCCGGCGTCCGGCCTGGGCCAGCAACGAGACCCGCAGCTCCGTGGCGACCTCCTCGACCACCACGTCGCCGTACCGGAGCGTGAACGTCACCGGCTTGCTCGACGTCACGAAGACGTCGAACGGCGTCCCCACCGCCATCGGTCGTCGGGGCGCCTCGAGCCACAGCTCGGGCGGCGTGGTGTCGCGGAAGGCCTGCACCACGCCCACGCCCAGGGAGAGCGAGCCGACCAGCGCCGCGACGACCCACGCGACCCGCACCGAGCTCACCCCGACTCGCCGTCCGCCATGCTCGTCACGAAGGGCAGGTTGCGGTAGCGGTGGTCGACGTCCAGGCCGTAGCCGTACACGAACGCGTCCGCGATCTCGAAGCCGAGGTAGTCGACGGGCACCTCCACGAGGCGCCGCGAAGGCTTGCTCAGGAGCGAGGCGACCTTCACGGACAGGGGCCCGCGGCCTTCGAGGTAGCCCAGGAGGTAACGCATCGTGAGACCGGTGTCGACGATGTCCTCGACGAGCACGACGTGCTTGCCCTTGAGCGACTGGTCGAGGTCCTTGACGAGCCGCACCTCACCCGAGGACTCGGTGCGCGAACCGTACGAGGCGACCGAGATGAAGTCGACCGTGAGCGGCAGGTCGATCGAGCGCACCAGGTCGGCCATGAACAAGAAGGCGCCGTTGAGCACGCAGATCAGGTGGAGCGGTTGGCCGACGTGGTCACGGGTGATGGCACGCCCCAACTCGACGATGCGGTCGGCGAGGACGGTGGTGTCGATCTGGACGGGACCGGGGCCGGTCTGGAAGACGGTGGGCGCGTCGCTCATGGCTCCTCGCTCGGGCGGCCAGGTGTCTGCCCTCGCCGCTCCGACGCCGTGCTGGACGTGCTGGCGTCGCTCTGGTCGGGAGTATAACCGAGGCGCCGCAGGTCGGCGGACGTCACCGTGCGGTACGCGCCGGGCGCCAGATCGCCGAGCGCCAGGGCTCCGACGTGCGTGCGGACGAGCCGCACCACGTCGTGTCCCAGCGCCGCCAGCATCCGCCGGACCTGGCGTTTGCGGCCCTCGCCGAGCTCGATCGTGGCGCCGCCCGGGGCCGGACGGGCGCGCAGGGCTCGGGCGAGCCCGTCGTCCAGCGTCACGCCCGCCATCAGTGCTCGACAGGTCTCGCGCGACAGCACGCCCTCCCGGCACCAGACCCGGTACGTCTTGGCGTGCCCGTACCGCGGGTGCGTGAGGCGCAGCGTGAGGTCGCCGTCGGTCGTCAGCAGCAGCAGGCCCTCGGAGTCGAGGTCGAGCCGGCCCACCGGATGGAGACCCGGCACGGCCGGTACCAGGTCGAAGACGGTGGGTCGTCCCCGCTCGTCCGACGCGGTCGTCACGACGCCGGGCGGCTTGTGGAGCGCGAACGTCTGGTGTGCGGCGACCGGCGTCACCTCCACGCCGTCGACGCGTACCCGGGCGCCCGGGCCCACCTTCTGACCCAACGTGGCGACCGCGCCGTCGACGCTCACGCGGCCGGCGGTGATCAGCGTCTCGGCCTTGCGGCGGCTGGCCACGCCCGCTCGGGCCAGGAACCGCTGCAGCCGCTCCCCCCCGTCGGGCGCCGCGTCGATCGGTTCGGTACGGGCCTCGTCCATGCCCGAGTTCACCACGAAACCGCGTGAGGAACGCGTGGTAGCCTCGCGCACATGCTGCATCCCATGCACGAACGCTTCGCCGACCTCCTCGTCGGGTACTGCACGCGCGTCGAAGCCGGCGAGACCGTGGCCATCCACGTCCCGTCCTCGGCCATCGCCATGGCGCGCGCCCTGACCCGCTCCGTCTTGCGCGCCGGCGGCTTCCCCGAGGTCCGCGTCGCGTACCCCGAGCTCCGACAGGACTTGCTCGAGCTGGCGTCCGACGCCTACTTCGAGTCCGAGCCGACCCTCGACCTCGCCGAGGTGCGCGCGGTCGACGCCTGGATCCGCGTGTCGGCGCCGACCAACTCGCGCGCCCTGCAGACGGCCGACGCGAAGCGCCAGTCGCGGCTGGCGCGGCGCGAGCGGCCCGTGCAGGAGACGCGCCTGAACCGGACGCGCTGGGTGGGGACGCTCTTCCCCACCGAAGCCGCGGCCCAGGACGCGGGCATGAGCCTCGATGCCTTCGAGACCTTCGTGTACGACGCGATGTTCCTGAACGACCCCGACCCCATCGCCCGCTGGGGCGACTTGCGTGCCTTCCAAGCCGACCTGGTCACGCGCCTGTCGCAGGCCGACGAGGTGCGCATCAAGGGGCCCGGCACCGACCTCGTGCTGTCGGTGAAGGGCCGGACCTGGGTCAACTCCGACGGTCGCAAGAACATGCCCTCCGGCGAAGTGTTCACGGGCCCCCACGAGAGCAGCGCCGAAGGCGTCGTGACCTTCGACCTGCCGTCGTCGGTGAACGGCGCCGTCGTGCGCGGCGTTCGGCTGCGGTTCGAGGCCGGCCGGGTGGTGGAGGCGAGCGCCGAGGAGGGCGACGACCTGCTCCAGGCGCAGCTCGAGACCGACCCGGGCGCCCGGTACCTGGGCGAGCTCGGCATCGGCACCAACCAGAACATCGTGCGCCCCATCCTCAACACCCTCTACGACGAGAAGATCGGCGGCACGGTGCACCTGGCGCTGGGCCGCTCGTACCCGGAGACCGGCGGCACCAACGAGAGCGCCATCCACTGGGACCTCATCACCGACCTGCGCGCCGGCGGCGAGCTCCTGCTCGACGGCGAGACCTTCCAGCGCGACGGACGCTTCTCGATGTGACCACCGCCGCGGCGGCGCCGGCACCCGCCGTCCCCCTCGCGAAGGTCGCCGCCATCGGCGCCGGCTTCTTCGGGATCACGCTCGTGTGGAGCGTCTACAACGCGTACCTGCCGCTGCTGCTGGCGCGGTTCATCGACAGCGCGGCGCTCCGCGGCGCCGTCATGGGTCTCGACAACCTGCTGGCGTTGTTGCTCATCCCCGTGGTGGGCGCCTGGTCCGACCGGGTGGACGGGCGCTGGGGACGACGCCTGCCGTTCGTCCTCGTCGGCATGCCGTTGGCGGCGCTCGCGTTCGCGGTGCTGCCGTTCTCGGCCGGGGCGTTCGGGACGCTCATCGCCCTCGACGTCGTGTTCCTCCTGGCCATGACCGTCTTCCGGGCACCCGTGATCGCGCTCATGCCCGACCACGTGGCACCCGACCGGCGCTCGACGGCCAACGGCGTGATCAACCTGATGGGGGGCGTCGGGGGTCTGGTGGCGTTCTTCGCGCTGGCACCGCTGTACGACCGCGCGCCCTGGCTGCCGTTCGCGCTGGCGGGCGCCCTGCTGCTCCTCGCGGCCCTCGTGCTCGCCCGCGCGGCCGATCGGCATCCGCCGTTCGTGGCGCAGGGGGCGGGCGCCGAGGACGCGGCGCCGCTGCGCGCCCTGGCGCGCGACCTGCGGCGACTGCGCGACGAGCCCGGCGCGCGCGCCGCCCGCTGGGCCCTGTTCTCGATCTTCCTGTACTTCCTCGGCTTCGCCGCCGTCGAAGCGCAGTTCACGACGTACGCCGTCGGCGCGCTCGGGCTCAGCGGCGGGCTGGCGGGTCTGCTGCTGGGCGGCTTCTCGCTGGCGTTCGTCCTGGCGGCGCTGCCGGCGGGCCTGCTGGGCACGCGTTGGGGCAAGGCGCGCACGATGGGCTACGGCCTCACCGCGCTGCCGGTCCTCTTCGCGCTGCTCGCGTCGACGCGCTCGGTGCCGCTCACGGCTGCGGCGCTCGTGCTGGCGGGGCTCGCCTGGGCACTCGTCAACGTGCAGGCCTACCCGCTCGTGGCCGACCTCGGGGGACGCGAGCGCATCGGCTTCTTCACCGGCCTCTACTACCTGGTCAGCATGTCGGCCGCCGTCGTGGCGCCGTTCGTGCTGGGGGCCGCGATGGACCTGTTCGGCCTGCGGGCCCTGTTCGTGTGGGCCGCCGTCGCGATGGCGGCTGGCGCGCTGGCCTTGGCGCGTGCGCGCGCCCTGGGCGTCGACCGGACGGGCGCACCGCCGGTCGGGTGACGCGCCTGCTGGTGGCGGTGAGCCGAGCGACCGAAGCGCCCACGACCTGAGCGTCCACACCCCTTGCTTCGCTCACGACCCAGCGGGTAGACTCGCGTCCGCACCGTCGCCTGAACGGTGTCGTCATCGCCGTCGACGAAGTCGACGCTCGCGAAGACGGGGGTTCGAGCGTTCGCCCCGACCTGCCGAAGTGGCGGAATTGGTAGACGCGCACGATTCAGGGTCGTGTGACCGCGAGGTCGTGTGGGTTCAAGTCCCATCTTCGGCACCAACGCGAACACCCCCCGGGCATCAGCTCGGGGGGTGTTCGACGTCACGTGTTCGACGTCACGTGTTCGACGTCAGTGTTCGACGTCCGGTCGCCGCACGGGCGACGCTTCGTTCAGGCCCCCAGGTGTTCGAGCCACCCGAGCTCGCGCAGGATCGCGGTGACCTGGGCCAGCAGCGCCAAGCGGTTGCGGCGCAGCGCCGGGTCTTCGACCATCACCATCACGTCGTCCAAGAAGTCGTCGAGCGGCGCCTTGAGGCGCAGGACGCCGGCGGCCTGATCGGCGACGCCCTCGAGCTTCCCGGCAGGACCGCGCCCCAGGTCCCAGGGCTCGAGCCGTTCGCGCACCGCGGCCAACAACCCCTCGACGGCGCGCTGGGCGGCGGGGAGCGCGGCGCCCAGCGCCTCCTCGGCGGGCTCGACGAAAGCTTCGGTCTTGGGGAGCACGCCGGGTTCCGCCTTCTCGGCCAGGTTCGACGCACGCTTGTAGAGGGCGAGCAGGTCGGCGAAGGCTTCGCGCTCGGCCGGCGTGTCGGCGGCGGCCAACGCGCGCAACAGGTGCGCGCGGCGCGCGGACGCGATCACCGACCGGCTGCCGCCGGTGGCCGCGCGCACCACGTTCGTGCCGAGCCCCTCCTCGTGCAACAGACCCGCCACCCGATCCCAGAGGAACGCTTCGACCGCCGCGACGGTCTCGGCCTCGACCGCGACCGGGCCGTCGGCGTAGGCCTCGGCGGCGGCCTGGACCAACCGACTGAGGGGCAATCGCCACCCCTGGGCGCAGAGGATCCGGGCGATGGCCACCGCGTCGCGGCGCAGGGCGAACGGGTCGGCGGAGCCGGTGGGCCGCTTGCCCAACGCGAAGAAGCCGAGCAGCTTGTCGAGGCGATCGGCGACGGCCAGCACCGCCCCCATGCGCGTCGCCGGCAGCGCGTCGGTCGGACCGCGCGGCAACACGCCGTCCTCGAGCGCCTGGGCGACCGCTGCGGGCGCCCCTTCGGCCAGGGCGTAGGCGCGCGCCATCGTCCCCTCGAGCTCGGGCAATTCGGCCACCATCTCGGTCGCCAGGTCCGCTCGGAAGATCGGCAGCGCTCGGTCGAGCGTCGCACGCTCGTCCTCGCGTACGCCCAACACCTCGGCGATCGCGATCGCCGCCACCGCCGTGCGGGCCACCTTGTCGGCCATGGTGCCGAGGTCCTTCTGGAAGGCGATGCCCGAGAGCGCCCAGGCATGCTGCGACAGGCTCTTGCGGCGATCGGCCTCCCAGAAGAAGCGTGCGTCGTACAACCGACCCGCCAGCACGCGCTCGTATCCGCCGCGCACGACGTCGACGTCGCGGGGCTGGTGGTTCGAGATCGCCACGAAGCGCGGCGCCAGGCGCCCGTCGCTCGTCCGCAGCGGGACGAAGCGCTGGTGATGGATCATCACCGTCACCAGCACCTCGTCGGGCAACGCCAGGTAGGTGTCGTCGAACGCGCCGAGCACCGCCACCGGCCACTCGACCAGGTCGACGACCTCCTCGAGCAGCGCGTCGGGTGCGTCCGCCGTCCACCCCTCGGGCGCGATCACCGCGGCGATGGCGTCGGTGACGGCCAACGTGCGGGCGGCACGATCGGCGATCACGCCCGCGTCGCGTAGGCAGGCCTCATACGACGACGGACCGGGCAGGTCGAGGGGCCCCGGATGCGTGAAGCGGTGCCCACGGGTGGCGGTGCCCGCCTCCAGGCCGGCGGCCCGGACGTCGAGCGTCTCGTCACCCCACATCGCCACCAGCCACGCCACGGGTCGCACGAAGGGCGTCTCGACGTCGGCCCAACGCATCTTGCGGGGCGCGGGTAGGGCGTCGACAACGGAGCCCAAGCGCTCGGAGAGCACGGCGCGGCCGTCCTCGCCGCCGACCTCGCGGCGCGCCACGACGTAGCGACCCTTGTCGGTCTCTTCCTCTTCCAGGTCCTCGACGCGCACCCCGGCGCCCTTCGCGAAACCGACGGCAGCGCGCGTCGGGCGTCCCTCGGCGTCGAACGCCGCGGCGACCGCCGGACCCCGACGCCGCTCGACGTGGACCTCGGTGACGTCGGCGACGTCCTCCACCAGCACCGCCAGACGTCGCGGCGTCGCGAAGGAGCGGACGGTGCCATGCGGCAGCTTGACCTCGTCCAGGAGCGCGGCCACCGCGGACGCCAGCAGCGGGCCACCGGTCCGGACGTACCAGGCCGGGAGCTCCTCGGTGCCGATCTCGAACAGAAGGTGCGGCATCAGCCCGCGGCCCCGTCGGCGCGCGCCTTCGATGCAGCGGTCTTCGCGCCCGCACCCGGCTTGGGCACCGACGGCTCCAGGTGGCCACGCTGCACGAGGTAGCCACGGGCGCTCGCCTCGGCCAGCCGCCGCACACGTTGCACGTACCCCTGGCGCTCGGTGTGCGACAAGACGCCGCGCGCGTCGAGCAGGTTGAAGGCGTGCGAGCACTTGAGCACGAACTCGTACGCCGGGTACACGACACCCGCGCCCAGCAAGCGGTGTCCCTCCGCCTCGAAGCGGTCGAACAGCAGGCGCTGCAGGTCGGTGTCGGCGAGCTCGAAGTTGTACGCGCAGTGCTGGGCCTCGAAGTCGCTGCGCAGGTCGCCGAGCGTCACCCCCGGCGTCACGACCACCTCGTACGCATGGTCGACCCCCTGCAGGTACATCGCCAACCGTTCCAGGCCGTAGGTGAGCTCGACGGACACCGGCCGGCAGTCCTGCCCCCCCACCTGCTGGAAGTAGGTGAACTGCGTGATCTCCATGCCGTCGAGCCAGACCTCCCAGCCCAGACCCCAGGCGCCGAGCGTGGGCGACTCCCAGTTGTCCTCGACGAAGCGCAGGTCGTGCGCCAGCGGGTCGATCCCCAACGCCACCAAGGAGCCCAGGTAGAGGTCCTGGACGTCGGCGGGCGAAGGCTTGAGCACGACCTGGTACTGGTAGTAGTACTGGAAGCGGTAGGGGTTGTCGCCGTAGCGACCGTCCGCGGGCCGGCGACTGGGCGCGACGCCCGCGGCGCGCCACGGTTCGGGGCCGAGCGCACGCAAGAAGGTGGTCGGGTAGAAGGTGCCCGCCCCGACCTCGGTGTCGTGGGGCTGTACGATCACGCAACCGCGCGCGGCCCAGAAGCGGTCGAGGTTCATGATCAGATCCTGGAACGTCATGTCGGGCTCCTCGCGGGTGGCACGGGCTTCAGAACGGAGCGGGGGCAGCCCGTGGACGCGCGCTGGACGCGCAACGTAACGGATGTCCACACGGCGCTCACGCCGAGCGCGTACTATACACCATGTCGGTCTGGGCCAGGATGCACGTCCCTGACGGGGTCGAACCCACCGTCCCCGAGCACGCCGGCCCGCCGGCGACCGCCACGCCACCCTCGTACGTCATCGTTTCCGGCCCCGCGCGGCCCCCCCGAGGTACCCGATGAACCGTTACGACGACCGCGCCCGGTTGGTGTTCCACTTCGCCCGAGAGGAGGGTTCGAAGCTCGGTCACGCGATGATCGGGCCCGAGCACCTGCTCCTGGGGCTCATGCGCGAGGGCGGCACGGCCAGCAAGGTCCTGGCCGAGTTCGGCGCCACCCTCGAGGGTTTCCGCAAGCAGGTCGAGGAGATGGTGGGCCGCGGCGACGGCCTGCCCCGCAACGAGACCGCCGCCATCACGCCGCGCGCGCGCCGCGTCATGGAGCTGGCGGGCAGCGAGGCACGCAGCCTCGGGTCGAACGTCATCGCCACCGAGCACATCCTGCTCGGCGTGATCCGCGAGGGCGACGGTGTCGCCTATCGGATCCTGCAGCAGCTCACGCGCGACGTCGACACCGTGCGCTGGCGCCTCCTGGCCGCCGCGGACCCCAAGAAGACGCCTGAGACGGTGGCGACGCCGTTCCTCGACGAGTACGCGCGCGACCTCACGAAGGAGGCGCGGGACGGCAAGCTCGACCCCGTGATCGGCCGGACCGAGGAGATCCGCCGCGTCATCCAGATCCTCACCCGCCGGACGAAGAACAACCCGGTGCTGATCGGTGAACCCGGCGTCGGCAAGACGGCCATCGTCGAGGGCTTGGCCCAGGCGATCGTCGAGGGGCGCGTGCCGCCCAACCTGGCCGACGTGAGGGTCCTGTCGATCGACCTCTCGAACATCGTGGCCGGCACCAAGTACCGCGGTGAGTTCGAGGAGCGTCTGCGTCAGGTGATCGAGGAGCTCAAGGCCGCCCAGGTCGTCGCCTTCATCGATGAGCTCCACACCCTCGTCGGCGCCGGCGGGGCCGAAGGCACGCTCGATGCGGCCAACATCCTCAAGCCGCCGCTCTCGCGCGGCGAGGTCCAGGTCGTCGGCGCGACCACCACGGGCGAGTACCACCGCTACATCGAGAAGGACGCCGCGTTGGAGCGTCGCTTCCAACCGGTCATCGTCCTCGAACCGTCGCCCGAGGAGTCGCTCGAGATCCTCCACGGTCTCCGCGAGAAGTACGAGGCCCACCACGGCGTCGTCATCCCCGAGGCGATCCTGGAGCTGTCGGTTCGGTACGGCGAGCGCTCACTGCCGGGCCGCAACTTCCCCGACAAGGCCATCGATCTCATCGACGAGGCCGCGGCGCGGACGCGGCTCAACAAGTCGCTCGGCTTCCCCGTGCTCGAAGGCTCCGACGGCACCCCCATCGTGAGCCGCGAGGACATCGAGGCGGTAGTGAACAGCTGGGGCGGCGTGTACGTCGACGAGCAAGACGGCGCCCGCCTCGCCGACCTCGAGCGTCGCCTGAAGCACGCGGTCGTGGGCCAGGACAAGGCGATCAGCGCCCTCGCGGCGGCGCTGCGCCGCGCGCGCGTCGGGTTGGGCGGCCGCACGCGGGTGTCGGCGTCGTTCCTGTTCGTCGGTCCGTCGGGCGTCGGCAAGACGTACCTCGCCAAGCAGCTGGCGGTCGAACTGTTCGGGAGCGAACGTTCGCTCGTGCGACTCGACATGTCGGAGTACCAAGAGTCCCACGCCATCAGCAAGCTCATCGGCGCCCCTCCCGGCTACGTCGGGCACGAGCAGGGCGGCCGCCTCACCGAAGCCGTTCGACGTCAGCCGTTCTCGGTCGTGTTGCTCGACGAGATCGAGAAGGCCCACCCCGACATCTACAACACCTTCCTGCAGGTCCTCGACGACGGCCGCCTCACCGACGGCCAGGGGCGGCAGGTCGACTTCCGCCGTGTGATCCTCATCATGACGTCGAACACCGGCTTCAACCGCGGTGCGCTCGTCGGCTTCCAGGCCGAGGAGGTCGTGGACGTCGACGCCCCGCTCAAGCGCATCTTCGCGCCGGAGTTCCTCGACCGGCTCGACGAGGTGATCGCTTTCCAGACCTTCGACCGTGCCGGGATCCTCGTGATCACGTCGCAGATGCTCGACGACATCGAGCGCGAGCTGGCGACGCGCGACGTCGAGGTGCGTTTCGGACCCGAGGTGGCGGCCTTCCTGGTCGAGCGCCTCCCGGCCGGCGAGAGCGCACGACCGCTCCGCGCGGTCCTCCGTGAGCACGTCGAGGATCCGCTGTCGCTCGAGCTGCTCGAGGGTGGGGTCGACATCCCCATCTTGGTGACCGTCGACGACGGCCGCCTCGTGTTCGCCCGGCCCGTGCCCATCGCGTGAGGCCCCACGAGCACGAGGAGCGCTAGACTGCTCGGAATGCACGTCCGCGGCGCGCGCCCCCCGACGAGGAGCCGTTCATGGCGCGCGTGAGCGTGGCATACGCCTGCACCTCGTGCGGTGCGCGCAGCCCGGGACCGCTCGGCCGCTGCCCTCGGTGCGGCGGGTGGGGCACGGTGGAGGCCGAGGCGCCGTCGGCGGCCGACGGCGTGCGGTCGTCGACCGTGCAGCCGCTCGTCACCGCGCGACTCGACGACGTCTCCGACCTCGCGTTCGCCCGTGCACCCAGCGGGCTGGACGAGGTCGACCGGGTGTTGGGCGGCGGCTGGGTGGCCGGCAGCGCGGTGCTCTTGGCGGGCGAACCGGGGATCGGCAAGTCGACGCTGCTCCTGCAGCTCGCAGACGCCGCCGCCCGGGACGGCCGGCGCACCCTCTACGTGTGCGGCGAGGAGTCGCCGGCGCAGGTGAAGCTGCGGGCGCGGCGCCTGGGCGTGACGGGCGCCATCGAGCTGACCCGCACGACCGACGCCCGCGCGCTGGCCGCCCACCTGGTCGGCCAACCTCCGGCGCTGGCCATCGTGGACTCGATCCAGACCCTCACCGCCCTTGACGGAGCGGCGCCGGGCTCCCTCACGCAGGTGCGCGACGCGACCGCGCTGCTCACCCAGGCCGCCAAGTCGGCGGGCACCACGCTGGTGCTGATCGGTCACGTCACCAAACAGGGTCACGTCGCCGGCCCGAAGGTGGTCGAGCACGTCGTGGACGCGACCTTGTCGCTCGAGTCCGCCGGCGGTTACCGGGTGTTGCGGGCGACCAAGAACCGGTTCGGAGCGGCGGGCGAGGTGGGCGTCTTCGAGATGACCGACGGTGGCCTGCGCGCCGTCGCGAACCCATCGGACGCCTTCCTGGCGGAGCGGCTGGTGGGCGTGCCCGGCTCGGTGGTCGTTGCCGCGCTCGAGGGGCAACGGCCCCTGCTCGTCGAGGTCCAGGCCCTGGCCTCGGCTTCGCCCTTCGCTTCGCCGCGACGCGTGGTGCAAGGCCTCGACGCTCGGCGCGTCGACCTCGTGCTGGCCGTCCTCGAGCGCCGCCTCGACCTACCCCTGGCCGGCCTCGACGTGTTCGTCAACGTCGCAGGTGGGCTGCGACTCACTGACCCCGGCGTCGACCTGGCGGTGGCGATCGCGGTCGCCTCGGCGGTCACGAACCGGCCGGTGGCCGCGGGCACCGCCGTGTTCGGCGAGGTCGGGCTGGCAGGCGAGCTCCGGTCCGTGGCGCAGGGCGGACGCCGCGCCGCGGAGTCGGCGCGCGCCGACCACCCCGACGTGGTGGGCCCGCGTGGCGGCGGCGACGCCGTGTCGTGGCGCGCGGTCCGAGACGTCGCGGGCGCGTTCGCCGCCCTCTGGGGTCGCCCGTGAACCCGCTCGTCGTGCGCATCGGCATCGCCGCTGCCTCCGCGATCGTCGCCGGACTGTTGGCCGCCTTCCTGCTCGAGCGGGGTTGGCTCGTGGGGCCGAACAACCTCCTGTACCTGTCGGTGTTGGGCCTGCTGCTCGGCTACCTCGTGGGGGGACGCCCGGCGGTCCTCGCCTCGCGGGCGGTCGAGCGCGCGGTCCGCCGGGCGGGCGAGGTGCCGCCCGAGGCCGTCCTCGCGGCGGGCACCGGCGCCACCGTGGCCCTCTTGATCACCGTGCTCCTCAACAACGTGCTCGCGCCGGTGCCTGGCTTCACCTGGTACTGGTCGCTCCTCATCGCCGCGGTGCTCGTGAGCGCGGCCTCGTGGTTCTTCGTCGTGAACCGGCATCTGTTCGCCGTCGCGCGCCAACTGGACCGCGGCGCGGCCGCCGACGCCGCCGCGCCACCGCAAGCGCCCGCCAAGGTGCTCGACTCGTCGGCGATCATCGACGGCCGGCTCGTCGACGTGGCCGAAGCGAACTTCCTCGAGGGTCGCTTGCTGGTCCCGCAGTTCGTGCTCGCGGAGCTGCAGCGCGTCGCCGACGCGGAGGACCCGCTCAAACGCCGTCGCGGCCGGCGCGGCCTCGAGACGCTCGACCGGCTCGTGGCGCACGCCAGCCTCGACACCGAGGTGGTCCACGACGAGGGCGACGGCGGCCCCGTGGACGATCGTCTGGTGCGCGTGTGCCTGGCTCGGGGAGCCGACCTGATCACCACCGACTACAACCTGCACCGCGTGGCGGCCCTGCAGGGCGTGCGGGTCCTCAACCTGCACCAGCTCGCCAACGCGGTCAAAGCCGCCTTCCTGCCGGGCGAGCGACTGGCCCTCACGATCGTGCGGGAGGGCCGCGAGGCGGGCCAGGGTCTCGCCTACCTGGAAGACGGGACGATGGTGGTGGTCGAGGATGCCGCCAGCCTCGTCGGCCGCAGCATCGACGTGGTCGTGACGAGCAGCCTGCAGACCCAGATGGGCCGGATGATCTTCGGTCGGCCGGCCACGTCCGATCGCGCCGAGGTGGCCGCCGACCGCTGAGGGATGCGTCCGGCGTCGCCGCGCGTGTGACGGCCGTCGGTCCCACCAACCCCCGAAGCGCACCACGGCGCCGACCCTTCGCGCGCCGCTGTGTACCCCGCCGCGGCGTTCTATGTGGGAATGATGAGATCGTGTGCTAGGGTCCCTCATTACCAGCCCAAGCCAGCCGTGTCGGTGCGAAATCCCACATCCACCGACACGGCCGTCCGGCGCTCGCGGAAGCTGGTCCTGGAGGTCTGCCTTGCCGACTCGTCGGAGAACCCTGCTCGTCGTATTCCTGGTGTTGGCCGCGTCGCTGATCGCGTGCGGTCGAGCCCCTGTCCCTCAAGCGTCCCTCGAGTACGTGGCCGAAGCGACGAGCTCCACGAGCGTCCGTGTCGAGTTCTCGGCCCCCGTGGACGCCGCCGCCGACGTCGCGGCCAACTACGGCATCCGGCACGCCGGTGGCCCGATCGAGGTCTTCACCGCGCAGCGTGCCGGGGATGGTCGGATCGTCCTCCTCGCCACCGGGCCCCTCCAGGAGGGGGTCAACTTCACCCTGACCGTCAGCGGTGTCGCAGCGGCGCAGGGTGGTGCCCTGGGCACCTCGGCTTCGAGCTTCGGCGGGACGTCGGTGAACGCGCCGATCGTCGCGTCCGCGATCTCGCTCAGCCCGACCGAGGTGCTCGTGCACTTCGCGGATCCCCCTCCCGGCGCCGGCGCCGAGATGTCGGACATGGCGCTCGATCCTCGCTTCTACGACGTCGTCGAGGACGCCCCCACGCTCGACGAGACCTCCGACCTCACGATCGAGTCCATCCGCTTCGGCGTCGATAGTCGAGGCCGGACCGACCGAACGCGCGTCATCCTGACCACCGAGACCCAGACCGACACCGGCTACGTCCTGCGCGTGACGAACGTCGTGACGCAGGCGGGCGACAAGCTCCTCGACCCGACGAACAACACCGCGGCCTTCCGAGGCATTCCCGTCGACGACTCGGACGCCCCGACCGTCGCCGGCGCGACCGCGATCAGCAACACCGAGGTGCTCGTCGACTTCAGCGAGCCCGTCGTCGGCGCCGACCGCGCCGACCGGTACACGATCGTCGTGGCCACCGACGGCAGCGCCCTCGAGGTCCTCTCGGCTGCGTACGCCAACCCGTACGCCACCCAGGTCCTGCTCACCACCGCGCCTCAGCGCGACGAGCTCACCGTGTACACCGTCACCGTCACCGGTGTGACCGACCGGCAAGGCAACGCGATCGGTTCCCCCGACAGCGCCGACTTCAACGGCGTCTTCCGCACCGGCCCCATCGACGGCGACGTCACGCCGCCCCGGGTCGCGAACACCGGCTCGACCGGCAACACGACGGTCTCGTGACCTTCACCGAGCCGATCGAGCAGACCTCGGCGGAGACGGCCGCGCACTACCGCATCACGGCCCGGCTCGACGGGGCCCTGCAGACGCTCGCGACGCTCCGCGTGCTGTCGGCGGTACGGAGCGCCGATCGCACGACGGTCACCTTGACCACGATGGCCCAGTCGGACCTGCTCTACACCGTCTCGGTCACGAACGTGACGGACCTGGCGGGCAACCAGATCGCGCCGCCCGAGCTCCTCAACGACCCGAGCACGGTCACGTTCCAGGGCACGCCGCCGAGCGGACCGCAGGACGACACGGACACCGACGGGCTCAGCGACGTCGCCGAGCAGGCGGGCTGGTTCGTCAACGTCCGCAACGCCGACGGCACCACCCGCCGCTACGAGGTCACGTCCGATCCCGACCTCCCCGACACCGACGGCGACGACCTCACCGACCTCGACGAGCGCATCTACGGGACCGACCCGCGCTCGACCGACACCGACGGTGACGGCATCGACGACTGGACCGAGCTCAACGTCTACTACAGCGAGCCCGCCCAGCAGGACACCGATGGCGACGGCCTGGTCGACGGCCTGGAGACGAACTTCTTCGGCTCGTCGCCGCTGCTCGCCGACACCGACGGCGACCAGATCGACGACGGTGAAGAGGTGGGCCTGCAGAACCGCAACCCGCTCATCGCCGACCTGCCCACCTTCGACCTCCGCATCGTCGGCGACGTCCAGCTCGGCCTCGACGTCCGCTTCACCGCCGAGAGCTCGAGCGGCTCGCGGGTGCTCGAGACCCGCAGCAGCGAGACCACGTTGAGCACGGAGTCGAGCCGCACCAGCGGTTCGGAGAACGCGAAGGCCACCGAGTGGTTCATCAACGCCGGCGTGAAGGTCGGTGTGGAGTACGAACCGATCGCCAGCTTCAAGTTCACCGGTGAGGTATCGGTGGACGGCGGCTACAAGGAAGCGACGACGACGTCGTTCAGCTCCTCGTCGGTCCAGTCCACGCAACAGGCCCAGGCCGCCTCGCTCGGTACCGAACGCGAACTCAACGACGGCGAGACCGTCACCCGCGAGGTCGTGGGTGCCAGCATGGCCGTGTCGCTCGAACTCGTGAGCCTCGGCGACGTCGCCTTCACGGTCGAGAACCTCGAGATCACGGCGAAGCTCGTCGACCCGCGGGACCCCACCCGCTTCATCCCGATCGCGACCCTCGTCAGCTCCGGCTCGCAGTCGATCAACCTCGGCCCGGCGCCCGACACCCGCGGACCGATCCGCTTCACGGCCGACAACCCGCCGCCCGCCCTCATCGAAGCGCTGCGCGAGAACCCGCGCAACCTGCTCTTCGAAGTCGCCAACTACGACATCGTGGCCGAGGGCGGCCGCAACTTCTCCTTCACCTATCAGGACGTCAACGACCGCACCGCGACCTTCACCTTCGATTACGGGGGCCGGCGCGCGGCCGAACGTTATCGGATCGCGACGCCCGGGACCTACGACGTCAACGGCGACCCGGTCGGACCCGAGCTCTTCGAGCTCCTCGAGAACGTCCTCGATCTCGAGTACCTCGCCGACGCGGCCGACGACGCCCTCATCGCCGCGTGCATCACCGGCTCGACCTGCACGAGCGCCCAGCGCCTCCAGCTCGTCAACAGCTACTCGACCCGTGAGCTGGCGTCGGGCGAGATCGTCATCCACCGCATCCGCAACGTCGCGGCCAACGATACCGGCTTCCGCTGGTTCGCAGAGATCGAGCTGCCCCTCACCGCCGCCGCTCCGGACGACCTCCGCAACGCGCCGATCACGTCGGGCCGCAACGTGCGCTTCCTCTACGGCCAGGACGTCGACGGCGACGGTCTCACCGTGCAGGTGGAGGCGTTCTACGGCAGCGTCGATTCGCCCACCGACGTCTTGAAGAACGCGTGCTTCGGCGACCCGACCCAGACCGGATGCTCGATGCCCGACGGGGACGGGATCCCCGACAGCCGCGACACCGACCGCGACGGTGTCTCCGACGACGAAGAGATCTTCGGCGATGCGTCCTTCGGCCCGTACGAGCCGTGGCTGGTCGTCGTCCGGGGCGAGGACGCCGTCCCCACCAGCAGCAGCCCGGCACGCTTCGACACCGACGGCGACGGCCTGACCGACTGCCAAGAGCTCGGTCGTTGCACGATCTACGTGTACGCCTTCCCGAACGCGGCGAGCGCCAACCCCGGCACGAACCAGACCACCCTGCGGAACGCCCTCGTGGCCGATCCGCAGAGCGGGCCCGTCGTCGGCCTCTTCCGCGACGCGACCGGCCGACCCGGCGTCCCCACGGTCGCTCCGGGCGCGAACGCCGCCTGGCTCCTCGACCTCTCCGTGGGCACCGAGGCGCTGACCGACCCGTCGCGCTTCGACAGCGACCGCGACGGCCTCAGCGACAGCGCCGAACTCGCCGGCGTCCGTTACCTGCCGCTCGACGCGCAGGTGGGCGACCTCCCGCTCCAGCTCTACCCCGGCTACGGGGCCAGCCGTTTCACCAGCCTCGCGACCACGGCCACCGACCCGCTCAACGGCGACAGCGACTTCGACCTCCTGGGCGACGGCACCGAGGTGCAGATCGGCATCGACCCGACCGACCCGACCTCCACCGCCGACGCCGCCCTCGACATCGACGGCGACGGCCTCCGCAACATCGAGGAGCAGTTCGGCTGGGTCGTCGTGCTCCGCAACGCGTCCGGCCAGTGGGTCGACGCCAGCGGCGCCCTCCTGTACCAGAACGCTGCGGGGCGGCTGCTCACCCCGAGCGGTGTCCGCATCCCGATCGACGGTTTCGGCAACCCCGTCTCCACCGTCGACGTCCGGCTCGCCGACGGCGTCACCGCACCCGCCCGCGTGCCCTCCGACCCCAACCGCGCCGACGCCGACAACGACGGTCTCACGGACGGCCAGGAGCGCGACCTCTTCAGCCACCCCGGTCGCTTCGACACGGACGGCGACGAACTCGGCGACGGCGCCGAGGCGCGCGGCGTCCCCTTCGCCTCCGACACGGTCGACCCGGTGCGCTTCACGAACCCGCTCGCGTTCGACAGCGACGCCGATGGACGCTCCGACGGCGACGAGACCCTCGACTCGTGGGTCGTCGCGGTGCGCGGCGAGACCCCGTACCGGGTGTTCTCCGATCCGCTGATCGCCGACGAGGACCTCGACCGCCTGACCGACGGCGCCGAGCTGCTCAACGGCACCGACCCCGACGACGCCGATACCGACGGCGATGGCATCCAGGACAAGACGGAGCTCGACTCCATCCATGGCCGCAGCCCGGTGGTCGCCGACCAAGTGGTCGAGTTCCGCTACGCCAACGCCACCATCCTCGACTCCTGCTACCAGATCGGTGGGGAGGCGAACCTGGATGGCTGGGGCATCGCCACCAACGGCTGGTACGCCGACCTGCGCTACAGCACCTTCGGGGGCAACCCCGACGGGTACCTCTGGCTGCGCGCCGGCAACTTCCTGTTCGGCGGCGCGACGAACTTCCTCGTCCTGACCGCACCCGCCACCTTCCACGGCGATCGCTCCGCGTACTACGGCGGCACCTTCTCCTTCGACCTGCGCGAGTTCCTGCGCGAAGGCGACCAGACCCGCTTCGATCCGAACGTGCGCTTGACCGGCGGCGGGCTCGCGATCGAGTTCGACGTGCCGCTGCACGAATCGACCACGTGGACCTCCGTCTCGGTCCCGCTGACCGAAGCCGACGGCGGCTGGGTCAAGGTCGGCACCACCGTCGCCCCCTCCCAGGCCGAGTTCCAGTCGGTGCTCACCGGCCTCGCGGGGATCCAGATCCTCGGGAGCTACGAAGCACCGCAACGCTTCTTCGACTTCCTCTTCGGCGGGGTCGGCTTCGACAACCCGACCCTCGCGGCGACGGGCCAGCCGGCGATCACCAACGACTTCGACGACGGTGCCCTCGCTGCTGGCAACTTCCGCGGCCTGCTGAACGTCGAGGTGCCCGAGAGCGACGGCAGCCTGAGCGTCGTCGAAGGCGTCGTGAACCTGCGCGACGATCTCAGCGGCATCTCGTCCGGCGCCACGGTGGCGTTGACCGGCTCCGTGCAGACCTTCGTGCTCGGACGCGACCAGAGCTTCCGCGCCTTCAGCAACAACATCCTGGAAGAGAGCCAGGACTACACGCTCGGCCTCAACCCGGCCGCCGTCGCCGATTACGGCAGCATGAGCGCTCGCTATACGTACCCGGTGGTCGGCGGCAGCGACGCGGTCACCCTCCGCGGCGAGCTCCCCGACGTCTCCTCCGGGACCTGCGAGCTGTCCATCTCCTGGAGCTGGCGAACCCTCGAGTAGGCGGCCGCCGACCCGACCGATCCGATCGATCGTCCCCACCCTCCCGGCCGAGCCCGCGCATGTGCGCGGGCTCGGCCCGTTGGGTCTCGGGTGTTCTTCCGCAGCGCGCAGCCGGTGCTTGACCCTCGCGTACCGCGCGCGTATCCTTCCCGGAGATGCGCCGCGGATCAGACGCACGGCGGTCGGCATGGGGCCTTAGCTCAGCTGGGAGAGCGCTCGCTTTGCAAGCGAGAGGTCGTGGGTTCGAATCCCATAGGCTCCACCACCCGGGCCGGGACCGCTCCGGCCGCAGGGACATTCGTCCCCCGGGGACCGCGCGACGCGTCGTGTTATCGTGCGCCGCATGCCGGAAGGCGGCCGAAAGGCCGTGTAGGACGCACCCTCGTCCATCACACCGGAACCGCGCGTGGCCCACTCGACCGACGGTTCGTTCGCTCGGTCGGTTGCGCTGCCGCTCGTACGAGGAGGTCTTTCTGCTCACGGCCCAGCCAGCGGTCCAGGCCCTCGGCCGACCCCATCCCGCCCGCTCGGACCCGCCGGGGCACCGCACCCGCCCCGCGTTCCGCCCTCCTCCCCCGTTCCGGCGCCACCCCGAGGTCATCGACTGATGCCGCAGATCTTCCCACCGAACGCCAACACCTTCGTGAAGTGGGCCCTCATCGGCGGCGGACTGTTCGTGGTGCTGCTCTTGACGTCCTTGCCCATCCTGGCGCGAACGGTCAACAACGCCGTCGGCGTTCCGATCGAGCAGCCCGTGGCCTACCCCCACAACCTCCACGTGGCCCAGCTCGGCATCGACTGCCGCTACTGCCACACCTCGGTCGAGGTCGCCCCCTTCGCGAACGTACCGCCCACCGAGACCTGCATGACGTGCCACTCGCAGGTGCGCGTCGGCGCGCCGGCGCTCGCCGCCGTCGCCGAGAGCTGGACGCTGGACGTCCCGATCCAGTGGAACCGCGTGCACGACATGCCCGAGTTCGTCTACTTCAACCACAGCGCGCACGTGAACAACGGCGTGGGCTGCAGCACGTGCCACGGGCGGATCGACCAGATGACCGACATCTGGAAGGCCGAGCCGATGACCATGGGCTGGTGCCTCGAATGCCACCGCGCTCCCGAGCGCTTCGTTCGACCGCGCAGCGAGGTGTTCAACATGGCCTACGAACGACCGAGCGATCAGCTCGTCCTCGGGACCGAGCTCGTCGCCGCCTACCACATCAACACCGAGAAGCTCCCGCAGTGTTCGACGTGCCACCGATGAGCGACGTCCCCGCGAATCCCGAGCTCGGCGTGAGCAGCGTCGACGTCAGCGACGTGCGGGCCAAGCTCGCCGGTCGGCAGGGCGCCGAGTACTGGCGCAGCCTCGACGAGCTCGCCGGCACGTACGAGTTCCAGGAGTTCTTGCGCAAGGAGTTCCCGCGCGAGGCGGGCCCGCTCGAGGCCTCGCTCGATCGCCGCGACTTCCTCAAGCTGCTGGGCGCGTCGCTGGCGCTCGGCGGCCTCACCGCCTGCGCCCGGCCGCCGCGGCCGCACGAGAAGATCGTTCCCTACGTGCGCGCGCCCGCCGAAAGCGTGCCCGGTCAGCCGTCCTTCTTCGCCACCGCCCTGCCCGACGGCGGCTACGCTGAAGGGGTTTTGGCCGAGAACCACCAGGGCCGCCCCACGCGCGTCGAAGGCAACCCCGACCACGTCGCGAGCCTGGGCGCCATCCACGCGACGGCGTCGGCCAGCGTGCTCTCGCTCTACGATCCGGATCGCTCGCAACAGATCCTCGAACGCAACCAGGTGCGGACCTGGGCGGCGTTCGCGGACTCGCTCACCACGGCGCTCGAGGCACTACCCGACGGGTCGCGCTTCCGCGTGCTCACCGAGACGGTGACGTCGCCGACGCTGGCCACTGAGCTCGAGGCCCTGCTCGAGACGCACGCCGGTGCCCGCTGGCACCAGTGGGACCCGCAACACGCCGACGGTTCGGTCGCCGGCATGCGCGCCGCCTTCGACACCGGCGAGGGCGCCGACGTGACCCCCGTCTACGACCTCGGCGCCGCCGACGTGATCGTCAGCTTCGGCGCCGACTTCACGAACGTGGGCGCCGGTCGGCTGCGGTACGCCAAGGAGTTCGCGCGGCGGCGCCGCATGCGGACCGCCGAAGACGACATGAACCGGTTGTGGCAGGTCGAGACCTCGCCCACCCCCACCGGATCCCTCGCCGACCATCGCAAAGCGCTCGCACCCGCCGACCTGGCCGCCTTCGCCGCCTGGGTGGCCGCGCAACTCGGTGTCGGCGACGCACCGATCGGCGCGCTACCCGAAGCCGTCGACGGTGACTGGGCCGAGGCCCTCGTCGCCGACCTGCGCGACCACCGGGGCAACAGCGCCGTGTTCGCCGGCATCGACCAACCGCCCGTCGTGCACGCCCTCGCCCAGGCCCTGAACGTCGAGCTCGGCAACGTCGGCACCACCGTGACCTACGTCGCCAGCCCCGAGGTGCGCCCGGTGGTGCACCGCGACGACCTGGCCGACCTGATCGCCGACATGGCCGCCGGCGACGTCGACGTCCTCGTGGTGCTGGGCGCCAACCCCGTGCACACGGTCCCCGCCGACCTCGGCTTCCTCGCGGCGTTCGAGCGTGTGCCGCTCACGGTCCACGTCGGGGAGTACCTCGACGAGACCGGCCGGCTCGCGACGTGGCACGTCCCGCGCACCCACCCGCTCGAAGCGTGGGGCGACCTGCGCGCGTTCGACGGCACGATCACGATCCAGCAGCCGCTGTTCGCCCCCTTCTACGGCGGTCACAGCGACCTCGAGATCCTCCAGGCGTTGCTCGGCCGCGCGGACCGCACCGGCTACGACGTCATCCGCGAGGCCTGGCAGGCTCGCGTGACCGGCGATTTCGACGCCTTCTGGCAGCGCGCCATCTACCTCGGCGTCGTGCCCGACACCGGCGCCGCCCCGCGCCAGGTCACACGTCGTGCCATCGACCTGCCGCTGCCCGCGCCCGCGCCGCTGACGCTCCACTTCCAGCTCGATTACGGTCTGGTCGACGGACGTCACGCGAACAACGGCTGGCTGCAGGAGTTGCCGCGTCCGTTCTCGAAGCTCACGTGGGACAACGCCGCCATGGTGGCGCCGCTCACCGCCGAACGCCTGGGGGTTCGGTCGCACGACCGGCTCCTGGTGAGCGCAGGCGGACGCGAGGTCGTGCTGCCCGTCTGGGTGCAGCCCGGTCAGGCCCGCGACACGATCACGGTCTCGCTCGGCTACGGCCGGACGGCGTCCGGCCACGTGGGCAACGGCGTGGGCGTGGACACCTTCCCGCTCATGGGGCCCGGTTGGACGGTGCCCGCAACCGCCACGCGCGTGCCCGGCCGACACCCGCTCGCCACGACCCAGATCCACCACTCGCTCGAGGGCACGGGCGAACGCCGCCACATCGTGCGCACGGGCACGCTGGACGAGCTTCGTTCCGAACCCGAGCACCCGCACTTCGTGCACCCGGTCTCGCACCCGGCCTCGGACCTCTTCCCCGAGTACGTCTACGACTCCTACAAGTGGGGCATGGTCATCGACATGACCGTCTGCACCGGTTGCAGCGCCTGCGTGATCGCTTGCCAGTCCGAGAACAACGTACCCATCGTCGGCAAGGAGCAGGTGCTGGTCGGGCGTGAGATGCACTGGATCCGCGTGGACGCCTACTACCAGGGCGACCTGGACGACCCGGCGCTCTACAACATGCCCGTGACGTGCATGCACTGCGAGAAAGCGCCCTGCGAGCCGGTGTGCCCGGTGGCGGCCACGGTCCACGACGACGAAGGCCTGAACGTCATGGTCTACAACCGCTGCGTCGGCACCCGCTACTGCGCCAACAACTGCCCGTACAAGGTGCGCCGCTTCAACTACCTGCAGTTCGCGGAGCTCGCCACCAGCGCCACCGAGCGCAGCCTGGCGTACAACCCCGACGTCACGGTCCGCAGCCGCGGCGTCATGGAGAAGTGCACGTACTGCGTCCAACGCATCTCCGCGGCGCGCATCGACGCGAACAACCAGGACCGGCGCATCCGTGACGGCGAGGTCGTCACTGCCTGCGCCAGCGCCTGCCCGACCGAGGCGATCGTCTTCGGTGATCTCAACGACGAGACGAGCCGGGTCAGGGCGACCAAGGCGTCGGTGCTCAACTACGCGCTCCTCGACGAGCTCAACACCCAGCCGCGCACCTCCTACCTCGCCCGCGTGCGCAACCCGCATCCGGCCCTCACCACAGAAGGGGTCCACTGATGGCGGTCACGACCGGCGTCCAGCGGAAGACGATCGAGACGAACCGGGTCCTGGGGCCCGGCCAGACCGCGGGCGTCATCGACGACGTCGTCAACACGCCCGTCCTCGTCGGACCGCAGCGGACGCCCCTCTGGTGGTGGCTCGGGTTCGGCCTCTCGGCGCTGCTGCTGGGGCTGTACCTGGTGTCGATCGTCCGGCTCATCACCGTCGGCGTGGGCATCTTCGGCAACAACCAGCCGGTGGGCTGGGCGATGCCGATCATCAACTTCGTGTGGTGGATCGGGATCGGTCACGCCGGCACCCTGATCTCGGCGGCACTGCTGCTCTTCCGGCAACCCTGGCGCACGTCGATCAACCGGTTCGCCGAAGCGATGACGATCTTCGCGGTCGTGTGCGCGGGCCTGTACCCGATCTTGCACCTCGGCCGTCCGTGGGTCTTCTTCTGGCTGCTGCCGTACCCCAACACCCACGGCCTCTTCCCCAACTTCCGTAGCCCGCTCGACTGGGACCTCTTCGCGATCTCGGCGTACGCGTCGGTGTCGGTCCTGTTCTGGTACATCGGCCTCGTGCCGGACCTGGCCACCCTGCGCGACTCGGCCAAGGCGCGCTTCCAGAAGCTGCTCTACGGAGCCCTCGCGCTCGGCTGGAACGGCTCGGCCAAGTCGTGGCAGCGCTACATGCGCGCCTACCTGATCCTCGCCGCGCTGAGCTTCCCGCTGGTGCTCTCGGTCCACAGCACGATCGCCATGGACTTCGCCGTGTCGGTGGTCCCGGGCTGGAACAACACGGTCATGCCGCCCTACTTCGTCGCCGGCGCGGTCTTCGCGGGCTTCGCCATGGTGCTGCTCCTGGCGGTGCCGCTCCGCAAGGCGCTCCACCTCGAGCACATGATCACCCTGCGCCACCTCGACAACGCCGCCAAGCTGATGTTGGCGACCGGGATGATCGTCGTGTACGGCTACGGCGTCGAGCTCTTCTACGCCTGGTACTCGGGCGTCGAGTTCGAGGTCTTCATGGCGTACAACCGCGTCTTCGGCGCCGACCACGCCTGGGCGTTCTGGGCGCTGATCGCCTGCAACCTCGTCGCGATCCAACCGTTGTGGCTCCGGTCGGTCCGCCAGAACCCGCTGGCGCTGTTCGTCATCTCGATCTTCGTGTCGATCGGGATGTGGCTGGAGCGCTTCGTGATCATCGTCGTCTCGCTCACCAAGGACTTCCTGCCCTCCTCCTGGGGCAACTACATGCCCACGTTCTGGGACTGGTCGCTCTTCATCGGCTCGTTCGGGTTGTTCGGCACCCTCTTCTTCCTGTTCATCCGACTGCTGCCGTCGATCGCCACGACCGAGATGAAGGAGCTCGCCCACCACGAAGCCCACCACGGCACCGACGACGCGTTCGTGGCGATCCGTGAGGCCTACTACCGCGGGGAGGTGCGCGCATGAGCACCGCCGTCGCAGGGAGCGCCGCCTTGCCCTACGGGCTGATCGCCGAGTACGACACGCCCGAGGACGTCGTGCGGGCGGCCGAGTCGGCCCGCAAGGCCGGCTACACCAAGCTCGACGCGTACACGCCCCATCCCGTCGAGGGCCTGGACGACGCGTTGGCGTTGGCACCGACGCGCCTCGGCTTCGTGGTCCTCGCCGTGGGTCTGATGGGGGTCGCGGCGGGCTTCGGCTTGCAGTGGTTCGCGAGCGTCGAGTTCTACCCGCTCAACATCGGCGGGCGACCGCTCAACTCGTGGCCGAACTTCATCGTGATCACCTTCGAGGTCACCGTGTTGCTCTCCGCCTTCACGGCGGGCCTGCTCATGCTCGCCCGCAACGGCCTGCCACGGCCGTACCACCCGGTCTTCAACACGCCCGGCTTCGAGCGCGCGACGCGCGACGGCTACTACCTGTGCGTCGAGAGCGCCGACCCTCGCTTCGATCTCGACGACACCCGCAGCTTCCTCGAGGGCACGGCGCCCGTGACCGTCCAGGAGGTGGCGCGATGAGGGCCCTGCGCACCGCCGGGTGGGTGGTCGCCCTGGCGCTCCTGCTCGCCGCCTGCGGCAACAACATGGTCGACCAGCCGAAGGTCACCGCGCTCGAGTCGACGCCCTTCTACGCCGACGGCAGCAGCGCCCGCCCACCGGTCGACGGCGCGGTGTCGCGCAGCACCGGCGCCATCGATCCCGTCTTCTTCACCGGCCTCGGACCCAACGGACTCGTCACCGAACTCCCGATCGAGCTCAGCGTCGACCTGCTGCGCCGGGGCAAGGAGCGCTTCGACATCTACTGCGCCGTGTGCCACGGCTACACCGGTGCGGGCGACGGCATGATCGTCTCCCGCGGTTTCCCTGCGCCGACGTCGTTCCATGCCCAGCGCCTGCTCGACGCCCCGGTCGGCTACTTCTTCAGCGCCGCGACGAACGGATTCGGGCGGATGTTCAGCTACGCCTCGCGGATCCCGGCGGAGGATCGCTGGGCCATCGCGGGCTACGTCAAGGCCCTGCAGCTGTCGCAGAACGGCACCCCCGAGGACGTCCCCGAGGCGTTCCGTACCGACCCCACCACCGACGAAGGGCGGGTGCGTCCATGACGCCCTCCTCGATCGACACCGCGCGTCCCACCCTCGTGGCCCTCGTCGTCGGCGTGCTCGGTCTCGCCCTCGGGCTCGTGCTCACGCTCGCCCAGGGTGCGTTGCCGGGCGCGGTGCTGCAGAGCGCCGTCTACTGGATCGGCCTCTCGCTCGGCGGTCTGGTGGTGCTGCTGGTCAACCACATGGCCGGCGGCAGTTGGGGCGCCGTCGTTCGACGCCCGCTCGAGGCCATGGTCTCGGCACTCCCGGTCGCCCTGCTCTTCTTCCTGCCGGTGCTGTTCTTCATCCCGCAGCTCTACCCCTGGGCGGACGCGGCCTACGTCGACGCCCATCCGTTGGTGAGCTGGAAGATCGGTTACCTCAACGCCACCTGGTACACGATCCGCTTCGTCGTCTACGCCGCCATCTGGCTCATCGCCGCCTGGGTCTACCTCCGTGGGGCGCGCCAGCAGGACGAGGCGGCGGTGGGTCCCGCGGGTCGCATCGGGTACCGCCTCAAGAGCCAGGCCGCCGCCTGGATGATCCTCTACATCCTCACGATGACGTTGGCCGCCACCGATTGGACGATGTCGCTCAGCCCGGAGTGGTGGTCGGGCATCTACGGCGCGGTCTTCATGATCAGCCAGGCGATCACGGCGATGTCGCTCACGATCCTGGTCGTCACGTGGATGGCCGGGCGTAGCCGGCGTATGGACACGTTGCTCACCGAGAAGCGCCTGCAGGACCTGGGTAACTTCCTCATGGCGTTCACGATGTTCTGGGCGTACGTCAACGCCAGCCAGCTCATCATCCAGTGGTCGAACAACATCGTCGAGACCAACACGTTCTACGTGGAGCGTCTCAACATCGAGCCGTGGGCGGGCATGAGCACGTACCTGCTCGTGGCCGGCTTCGCGCTGCCGTTCATGATCCTGTTCTCGCGGTGGGTCAAGCGCCGGCGCGCGGCCCTGAGCTTCATGGCGGCTTGGGCGCTGCTGAACCAGGCGCTCCACCTCTACTGGTACGTCGCTCCGGAGCTGGGACGTGTCGGGCTGCCGCCCCTCGGCGACCTGGCCATCTTCGCCGGGGTGGGCGGCGTCTGGTGCGCGGCCTTCTTCCGCAGCCTGGGCGCCCGCTCGGTCGTCCCCGAGCACGACCCCCGTCTCCTCGCCGCCGAACACGGGCTGGTCGCCGACCCGAAGCACGGCACGTCGGAGGTTCGCCATGCCTGAGGACGCCGTGCGCCGGTACATCGTGTCGCCCGGCCAGGTCCGCCTCGGCTACGTGCTGGGAGGCATCGGCGCGGTCGCCGCGATCCTCGGGATCTTGCTGCTCACGACCGCACGTCCAAGGGGCGCCGTGGTGCCGCTGGACACCAGCCAGCACGAGGCGGCCCTGGCGCGTGCCGACGCGGCGCTGAGCGGGTTCGAGGTGCGCGCCGACGGAAGCGCACGGCTCGACATCGACCACGCCATCCGGCTCGTCGCCGAACGCGGCGTCGACCTGCCGCTCACCGCGGCGGGCGCGCCGGCTGCGGCGGCACCGGCTGCGCCAGCGGCGGTGCCCGAGGCGCCCGTCGCGGCCGACGGCGGCGAGGGTGCGCCCGGTGCCGAGGGCGCGCCAGCCGCCGGCGCCGAGGCCGCCGCAGCGGACGCCTCTCCGGCCGTCCCAGCCGTCGACGGCGGAGCCGTCTACACGGCCAACTGCGCCGCTTGCCACCAGGCGACCGGCGCCGGCATCCCCTCCGCCTTCCCGCCGCTCGCCGACCATGTCGGCGACCTCTACGCGGCCGATCGCGGGTACCTCATCGACGTCCTCCTCTACGGGCTCCAGGGCCCGATCACGGTGAACGGCCAGACCTACAACGGCCTCATGCCGGCCTGGCAGCAGCTCGGCGACGCCCAGATCGCCGCCGTGCTCGATCACGTGCTCACCGCGTGGGGAGACGCCGACGACCTGGCGGAGCCCTACGAGCCCTACACCGCCGACGAGATCGCCGCCGCGCGCGGACGCGGCCTCAGCGGCGCCGACGTCGCCGCCGAACGGGCGGAGCTCGACCTGCCCTGAACGACCGCACCCTCTCGATCGACGTCCTCCGACGCGGGCGGCCCCACGGCCGCCCGCGTCGCTCGCGGTAGGCTCGCTCACCGGCTCGACCGTGCCGCGCCTCCGCGCGGCCGCAGGAGGTGCCCGTGGATCGTCGCCCCCGCCATCCCATCCTTCACCTGGCCCTGGCGCTCCTCTGCGCGTGCCTGACCGCGACCGCCACCGCTCAAGGCGACGCGCCGCCCCTGGCCGACGACGTCGCCCGGATCCACTACCAACGGACCGACGACGCCTACGAGGGCTGGACGCTCCACGTGTGGGAGGACACGACCGAAGAGGTCACCTGGACGTCGGGGCTGGCGATCACCGGGTTCGACGGTTACGGCGCGTACTGGGACGTCGGGCTGGCAGAAGGCGCGGCGCGGGTGGGCTTCATCGTCCACCGCGGCGACCTGAAGGACCCCGGGCCCGACCAGTTCCTCGTCCTGGGACAGCAAGGGCGCGAGGTCTGGCTCGTCTCCGGCAGCGAGGTCATCCACACCGCCCCCCCACTCGGGGCCCCGGCGCCCCACACCGCACGTTTGCACTACCTCCGCCCCGACGGCCTCTACGACGGCTGGACGTTGCACGTCTGGGAGGACGCCCTCGAGAGCGTCGAGTGGACCGCCGGCCTTTTGCCGACCGGCTTCACCGATGACGGTGCCTACTGGGACGTCGCCCTGCGCGACGGCGCCGAGCGGCTCGGCTTCATCGTCCATCGTGGCGACGAGAAGGACCCGGGACCCGACCAGTTCCTCGACCTGTCCGGCGAGGACTTGGCGACCGCCGGCGCCGAGGCGTGGCTGGTCTCTGGTAGCGCGATGGTCTTCTCCGACCGCCCCGACCTGCGGCAGGCGGGCGGCGGCGACCTGCGGGCTCGCCGAGCACACTGGGTGAGCGCCGATCTCATCGTCTGGGACGTGGGCGTGCCGCTACCGGACACGCGCTACCGCCTCCATCACGCGGAGACGGGCGGACTCGTGCTGGAGGACGGCGCACTCGTGGGTGGCGCGGCCGTGGGTCTGGCCGTCGACCCCGACGGCGTCCCGGCCGACGTGCTCGCCCGCTTCCCGCACCTCGCCGGTCAGACCGCCCTGCGACTCCACCCGGACGCTCGCGCCTGGGTGCGGACCTTGCTCCGCGGCCAGGTGGCGGTGTCGATGGAGGACGCCGCGGGGGCCGTGGTCGACGCCACCGGCCTGCAGGTCGCCGGCGTGTTGGACGACCTGTTCGCCACCGACGCCCCCCTGGGCGTCCACTGGCAGGGCGCGGTCCCCACCCTGTCGGTCTGGGCGCCCACCGCACGCGTGGTCCGGTTGGTGCTGTTCGAGGGCGACGAACCCCGCACGCTGCCGATGTCGCGCGACCACGTCACGGGCGTCTGGTCGATCACGGGTGATCCGAGCTGGCGCGACCGCGACTACCTCTACGAGGTCGAGGTCTACGCCCCGAGCACCGATCGGATCGAGACGAACCGGGTCACCGATCCGTACAGCGTGTCGTTGCGCCGGAACTCGGCGCGCTCCCAGGTCGTCGACCTCGACGACCCGGCGCTCGCGCCCCCCGGCTGGACCAGCCTCGTGAAGCCGCCCCTGGCCGACCCGGTGGACGCGGTCGTCTACGAGCTCCACGTGCGCGACTTCAGCGTCGCCGACGAGAGCGTCCCCCAAGCGCTGCGTGGCACGTACGGCGCCTTCGCGCTCGCGGATACGACGGGGACCACCCACCTCCGGGCGTTGGCGGAGGCGGGCCTCACCCATGTGCACCTGTTGCCCACGTTCGACCTCGCGACGATCGACGAGGACCGCTCGACCTGGCTCGAACCCGACCTGCCCGACACCGCGCTCCCCTCGGGCGCGGCCGGCCATCAGGCCGCCGTCGAGGCGGTTCGCGACCGGGACGGCTTCAACTGGGGCTATGACCCCTGGCATTACCTGGTGCCCGAAGGCAGCTACGCCAGCGACCCCGACGGTCCAGCGCGGATCCGGGAGTTCCGCGAGCTCGTCCTCGCGCTCGACGCGCTGGGCTTGCGCGTGGTGGTGGACGTCGTGTTCAACCACACGAACGCCGCGGGCCAGGCGTCTCGTTCGGTCCTCGACCGCGTGGTGCCCGGTTACTACCACCGTCTCGACGAAGCTGGCAACGTCACCACCAGCACGTGCTGCCCGAACACGGCGACCGAGCACGCCATGATGGAGCGTCTGATGCTGGACGCGGTGGCGCTCTGGGCGCGCGCCTACAAGGTCGACGGCTTCCGCTTCGACCTCATGGGTCACCACATGGCGTCGAACATGGCCAACGTGCGCGCGACCCTCGACGCGCTGACGCCCGAACGCGACGGCGTGCACGGCGACGCGCTGCTGCTCTACGGCGAGGGCTGGGACTTCGGCGAGGTCGCCGCCAACGCCCGTGGGGTGAACGCCACCCAGACGAACCTGGCAGGCAGCGGGATCGGGACCTTCAACGATCGTCTACGCGACGCGGTCCGGGGCGGCGGTCCCTTCGATGGCGGCGCGGCGCTCGTGCGCACCCAAGGCTTCGCCACCGGCCTCGGCACCATGCCCAACGCGGTCACGGCCCGCCTCGACCCGATCGCGCAAGCGGCGGCGGCACGCTCGAACGCCGACCTCGTGCGCGTCGGTCTTGCAGGCAACCTCGCTGCGGTGACCTTCCAGGGCGCCGACGGAGAGCTCGTGCGGGGCGCGGAGGTCCTGTACAACGGGGGCCCGGGTGGGTACGGCCGTGTCCCGCAAGACCACGTCGTCTACGTCTCCAAGCACGACAACCAGACGCTCTGGGACATCGCGCAGTACAAGCTGCCCGAAGACCTGCCCACCGAGGCGCGGGTGCGCGCGCAGCTCGTGGCGCTCTCGACGGTGCTCTACGCGCAAGGCGTGCCGTTCTTGCATGCCGGCAGCGACCTGCTCCGCTCCAAGAGCTTCGACCGCAACAGCTACGACGCCGGCGACTGGTTCAACGCCATCGATTGGACGGGACGCACGACCGGCTTCGGGCGCGGGCTCCCGTTGGCCGCCGACAACCGCGACAGCTGGAACCTGATGCGCGATCGCCTCGAGAACCCCCTGCTGCAACCGTCGCCGGCGGACGTGGCCTTCACCGCGGCCGCGGTGCGCGACATGCTGCGCCTCCGGCAGGCGTCGCCGCTGTTCCGGTTGCGCACCGCCGACGACATCGCCGTCCGCCTGGGCTTCCACCACACGGGCCCGGGGGCGACGCCGGGCGTGATCGTCCTCGAACTGCGCGACGACCTCCCCGACCTGGCCGACCTCGACCCCGGCACCGACCGGTTGCTGGTGGTGATCAACGCCTCGGCCGACCGCGTCAACCTCGACGTGCCCATGGCCGCTCGCCCCTGGGTCCTGCACCCGCTGCTGGCCGAGGGCGCCGACGCGGCGACGCTGCGCGGCGCCGCCGTGTACGCGGCCAGCGGGCGCGCGACGGTGCCCGCGCTCACGACCGTGGTCTTCTGGGCGCCCTCGGCACCGCGATGATGCGCCCGGTCGGCGCCGCGCCGCGGGTGTTCGTCACCCGCCCGCTACCGGACGCGTGGCTGGCGCCGCTCCGCGACGCCGGCTTCGACGTCGACGTGTACGAGGCAGACGCTGCGCCGACACCGGCGACGCTCCGGGCTCGGGCGGCGAACGCCAGCGCGCTCCTGGTGCAGCTCACCGACCGGGTGGACGCGGAGCTCCTCGACGCGGCCGGACCCGCGCTCCGCGTCGTCGCGAGCTTCGCCGCCGGCACCGACCACCTCGACCTGGAGGCCTGCGGGGCGCGGGGCGTGGCCGTGGCCACGACGCCCGACGTCCTCACCGACGCGACCGCCGACCTCGCCTGGGCGCTGCTCCTGGCCGTCACCCGCCGCCTGCGTGAGGGCCGCAGCCTCATCGAGGACGGCGCCTGGACCGGCTGGTCGCCGACGCGCCTGCTCGGCGGCGACCTGCAGGGTCGCACCCTCGCGATCGTCGGCTTGGGAAGGATCGGGACGGCGGTCGCCGTCCGCGGGCGGGCGTTCGGGATGCGGATCGCCTACCACGGCCCCCACGCCCATCCCGATCGCGCCGAGCCGCTCGACGCCCGCTTCGTCGCCGACCTCGACGCCCTCCTCGCGGATGCGGACGTGATCTCGCTGCACGTCCCGCTCACCGACACGACCCGTCATCTCCTCGACGCAACGCGGCTGGCACGCCTGCCGCGCCACGCGATCGTGGTGAACACCGGTCGCGGCGCCCTCGTGGACGAGGACGCCTTGGTGACCGCGCTCGAGACGGGCCGCCTGGGCGGCGCCGCCCTCGACGTCTTCGAGCACGAACCTGCCGTGCCCGCCCGACTGCTGGCGCTGCCGAACGTCGCGGTGGCCCCGCACCAGGGTTCGGCCACCGTGGGAGCGCGTGGGGCGATGGCGGCGCTGTGCACGTCGGCGATCGTGCGGGTGCTGAGCGCTACCGGGGGCACCGCGTCCGCCTGAGGGCTCACCGCGCTCGGCCGCCGCGCCCGATGCCCGCGCACACGAGACGAGCCGACCCCCTCGAGGGGGTCGGCTCGTCTCGTGCTGTCGACGGAGCTCGAAGCGCGCGGCCTACAGGTCGAGTTGCGCCAGGTGGGCGTGGGTCTCGATGAACTCGCGCCGCGGCGGGACGTCGGTGCCCATGAGCGTCTCGAACGTCTCGCTCGCCTCGAGCACGTCCTCGATCGTGACGCGCTTGAGCACGCGCGTCTCCGGGTTCATCGTGGTCTCCCAGAGCTGCTCGGGGTTCATCTCGCCCAGCCCCTTGAAGCGCTGGATCTCGAGCTTCTTGTCGCGGTGCCGCTTGAGCACTTCCTGCAGCGCGGCCTCGTCGAACAGGTACGTCAGCTCCTTCTGGCGCGGCAAGCGCACGCCGTAGAGCGGCGGCTGCGCGATGAACAGGTACCCGAGGTCGATGAGCGGCCGCATGTAGCGGTAGAAGAAGGTGAGCAACAGCGTCCGGATGTGCGATCCGTCCACGTCGGCGTCCGTCATGATGATGATGCGGTGGTAGCGGACGTCTTCGGGGTTGAAGTACGCCTCTTCGCCGGTCCCCTCGACGCCCGCGCCGATCGCGGCCACCATGGCGCGGATCTCGGCGTTCTTGAGGATCTTGCCCAGGTTGGCCTTCTCGACGTTGAGGATCTTGCCGCGGAGCGGCAGGATGGCCTGGAAGCGACGCTCGCGCCCCTGCTTGGCCGAACCCCCGGCCGAATCCCCCTCGACGATGTAGATCTCGCTGACGCTCGGGTCCTGGGACTGGCAATCGGCCAGCTTGCCCGGCAGCTCGTCGTTCTCCAGCGGGTTCGACCGTCGCACCAGGTCGCGCGCCTTGCGAGCGGCCTCCCGGGCACGCGCGGCGTTGGCCGCCTTCTCGACGATCGCCTTGCCGACCTTCGGCTGTTCCTCGAGCAGTTCGGCGAACCGCTCGCCGACGACCTGCCCGACGGCGGTCGCGGCCTCCGGGTTGAGCAGCTTGACCTTCGCCTGGGACTCGAACTGCGGCTCGGACAGCTTGACCGAGATCACGCAGGCGATGCCCTCGAGGTAGTCGTTGCCGTCGGGCGCCGGGTCGCCCTTCTTGATCAGGCTCTTGTTCTTGGCGTAGTTGTTGAGCACGCGCGTGAAGGCGGTCTTGAAGCCCGTGAGGTGGGTGCCGCCGTCGCGGTTGGTGATCATGTTGGCGTACGTGAGGATCGTCGGTTGATAGCCCGTGGTGTGGAGGACGCCGATCTCGACGTCGATCTCCTCGACCTTGCCCTCGCGCTCGACGCCCACGACCTGCTGGATCCGCAGTGGCTCCGCGTAGAGCCGCTTCTCCTCGCGAGCGAGGTACGCCGCGAACGCGGCGGCGCCGCCCTCCTCGTGGAACACCTCGCGCCGCGCGTCCGCTTGACGCCGGTCCTCGAGGACGATGCGCACCCCCGCGCTCAGGAAGGCGAGCTCGCGCAGGCGTCGGCGAACCCGCGTGAAGTCGAACCCCTCGATCTCCTTGAAGACCTTGGGGTCGGGATGGAACGTGACTTTCGAACCGACACGACCGGCCGGCGCCGGCCCCACGTCCTGGATCGGGAAGGTCACCACGCCATGATCGAACCGGATCCGGTGGTGGCGACCCTCTTGGTACACCTCGGCTTCGAGGTAGGTCGAGAGCGCGTTGACGACCGACGAACCGACGCCGTGGAGACCGCCCGAGACCTTGTACGAGTTCGAGTCGAACTTGCCACCCGAGTGCAGTTCGGTGAAGATCACCTCGATCGCCGGCCGACCCTCGCTCTTCATCATGCCGATCGGAAGGCCACGACCGTTGTCGGTCACGGACGCCGAGCCGTCGGCGAGGAGGGTCACCTCGACCGTGTCGGCGTAGCCCGCGAGCGCTTCGTCGATGGCGTTGTCGATGATCTCGGTGAGCAGCTGGTGATACCCGTCGATGCCGGTGCCGCCCTGCACGTACATGGCAGGGCGCATGCGTACGCCTTCGAGGCCTTTGAGCACACGGATGCTGTCGGCGGTGTATGCGGTCGTCAAGGGTCGCCTCCTGGCGGATCGAAGGGGTCGGGCCAAGCTCCCACGGAGCTCGATCGCGGGTGCCGCCCGGGCCCGGTCGGCCCTCCGGCCGCCGCGCGCGACGGGGCGCCGCTGGGTCCCATCCTACCCTGTCGCCGAGGGGCGGGTCAATTCACGAGATACGTCCTGGACGAGATTCTCTAGGCCTCAGCCGCGAACCTGACCGTCGCCTTCGACCAGGTGACGGGTCGTCACCAGCGCTGCCAGACCCATCGGTCCACGGGCGTGCAGCTTCTGGGTGCTGACGCCGATCTCCGCACCGAAACCGAACTCGAAGCCATCGGTGAACCGGGTGCTGGCGTTGACGTACACGACGGCCGCGTCGACCTCCGCCTGGAACCGACGGGCGGCCGCCCGTGAGCGCGTGACGATCGCCTCGGAGTGCATCGTGCCGTAGCGGCGCACGTGGTCGAGCGCAGCGTCCAGGTCGTCGACCACCCGCAGAGCGATCTCGGGCCCCAGGTACTCGGTCGCCCAATCCGCCTCGTCCGCGCGCGAGACGCCGTCGACGGCGCCGACGAGCGCGAGGGAACGTTCGCAGGCATGCACCGTCACGCCGGCCGCACGTAAGGCGGCGACGGCGCGCGGGACGAAGCGTTCGGCGGCGCCCGCGTGGACGAGCAGCGTCTCCAGCGCGTTGCACACGCCCGGGCGGCGCACCTTGCCGTCGAGCAGGATCGACTCGGCCATGTCCAGGTCGCCGTCTTCGTGCAGGTAGAGGTGGCAGTTGCCGACGCCGGTCTCGATCACGGGCACCTGGGCGGTCGTGACCACGTACTCGATGAGACCGGCGCCACCGCGCGGGATCACCACGTCGACCTGCCCGCGCGCCTGCAACAGTTCCGTCACCCGCGCGCGGTCTGGGTCGTCGACGAAGGCGAGGGCGTCGACGGGGGCGCCGGCGCGGGCCAGCGCACCGTGGATCGCTTTCACGAGGGCGCGGTTGGAGGTCAACGCGTCGGCCGAACCGCGCAGCACCGCCGCCGAGCCCGCCTTGAACGCCAACGCGAAGGCGTCCACGGTGACGTTCGGGCGCGACTCGTAGACCATGCCGATCACCCCGAACGGCACGGTCACCTGTCGTACCTCGAGCCCGTTCGCCAGCCGCCATCCGGCCACCACGCGACCCACCGGATCGGGTAGGTCGGCCACCTGCCGCACGGCGGCCGCGATCGCGCGCAGCCGCGCGGGGTCGAGCGCGAGCCGGTCGACCAAGGCGTCCGCGGTACCTTCCGCACGTGCGCGCTCGACGTCGCTCACGTTCGCGCCGAGGACCTCGGCCTCGGCTTCCTCGAGGGCGTCGGCCACGAGGTGGAGGATCCGCCCGCGGTCGAGGTCCGGCAGGCGCCGGCTGGCGTCGCGCGCGCGCCGTAGGGCGCCCTGCAGGTCGAACGGTGCAGCGTTCGGGTCGGCGGTGGCGGTCACGCGCGGACGATAGCATGGGCGCCGAGCGCGGCTCGGCGACGGTCGCCGTGGTCGGCGCCGCCCTCCGGAGGTCGCATGCCCGAGCTCGACGCCCGACGTCCCCCGCTCCTCGGAGCCCCCGAGACCGTCGTCGTGACCGGCGCAGCAGGCGCCCTCGGCCAGGTCGTGCTGGCGCGCCTGTTCGACGCCGGGCACCACCCCCTTGCCCTCGTTCGCCGCGAGGTCGATGCCGAACGGTTGCGTGCCCAGGGGGCCTGGGCTCGGACCGTCGACCTGCTCGACGAGGCCGCCGTCGCCGCAGCCGTGGCGGCGGCCGAGGCCGAAGGCTCGTTGCCGACAGCCGCCCTCCTGTTGGCGGGCGGCTTCGCGGCGGCGCCCGTCGAGGCGACCGATCTGGCGGCGCTCCGGCACCAGTGGGACCTGAACGTGGGGACGGCGGTCTCGGTCGTCCGTGCGCTGGTCCCGGGCCTCATCGCCCGCGGCCGAGGCACGATCGTGGGCGTCGCCGCCGGCCAGGCGCGTCGCGGCGGTGGACGGGCGAGCGCGTACGCGTCGTCCAAAGCGGCCTTGGCGGCGTACCTGAGAGCGCTGGACGAGGAGACGGCCTCGTCGGGCGTGATCGCGGTGACCGTGTTCCCGATGGGCACGATCGACTCGCCCGCCAACCGCGCCGCGATGGCCGACCGCGACCCGGCGGGATGGATCGATCCCGGCACGCTGGCCGACGTCTTGCTGCACGTGCTCACGCTCGGCCCGCGCGCACGCCTGCGCGAGCTCGAGGTCTACCCGCACCCGCGGTGAGCGCCCTCCCCACGCGTCCACGGACCCCGTCCTAGAGGGCGTCGAACGTCGCCTCGCCGGCGACGAAGGTCGCGCACGCGCGGAGGTCGTCGAGGTCGTCGCCGGGGTCGTGATCGAGCAGCGCGACGTCGGCGTCCGCCCCGACCCGCAACGTGCCGGACCGCACCTCCCGGCCGATCGCGTACGCGGCGCCGGCGGTGAAGGCGTGCAACGCCTCGGCGACGGAGAGCGCTTGGTCGGTGCCGAGCGGTCGGCCGTCGTCGCCGACGCGCCGCACGGCCGCGCGCAAGCCGGCGAACGGGTCGGGTGGTGCCACCGGCGCGTCGCTCCCGAACGCGAGGGGCACGCCGGCGTCCGCCAGGTCGCGGACCCGGTAGGCGCGATCGACGCGGTCGGGGAACAGGGCGCGGATCGACGCGGCATCGAACGCGAGGTGGATCGGCTGGACCGAGGCGACGACGCCCAGGGCGCCCAAGCGCGCGACGTCGGCCTCGTGCAGGTGTTGGACGTGCTCCAGCCGCGGTCGCAGCCCCGCCGCGCGCCACGCCGGTGCGGTCGCCTCGAGCGCGTCGAGGACGGCCCGGTTCGCCGCGTCGCCGATGGCGTGCGTGACCGGCGCGAAGCCGGCTCGGATCGCCAGCGCGAACCGCTCGCGGAGCACGTCCGGACCGTCGACGGTGACGCCGAACGTGCCATCGGGGTACGGGTCGAGCATCCACGCGGTGCGACTGCCCAGGGCGCCGTCGGCGAAGAACTTGGCCCCGCCGACGACGAAGAAGTCGCCTCCCTGACCGCCGGCGAGGCCGATCGCGGCGGCGGCCTCCAGGTCCGCCTGGGGGATCGCGGCCCAGACGCGAAGCGGGAAAGCGTACCCGTCGGCGCGGCTCGCCTTCAGGGCCAGCGCACGCCAATGGTCGGCGGGTTCGAAGGCCATGTGGTGCACGGTCGTGACGCCGCGCGCGGCCAGGTCCGCGCCGGCCGCGTCGAGCGCGGTGGCGAGCTCGGCCGGGCTCAGGCGCGGTGCTCGATCACGCACCAGACCGTACGCGCCCTCGAGCAACAGCCCGGAGGGCGAGCCTTCCGCGTCCCGTTCGATCGTTCCGTGCGCCGGGTCGGGCGTGGTCGCGTCGATACCGGCGGCCGCGAGCGCCGCCGAGTTGACCCAGGCGGCGTGGTGGTCCTGGGACCGGAGCAGCACCGGATGATGGGGGGCGACGCGGTCGAGGTCGTCGCGGCGCAACGTGGTGACGCCCCAGCGCTGCAGCGCGAAGCCGGCGCCCAGCACCCAGCGACCGGTGGGCGTCGATCGCACCCGCGCCGCCACGCGCGCCAGACCCACTTCGAGCGTCGCCGCGTCGTCGAGCCGCACGTGTCCGAGCTCGAGACCGTACTGCGTGAGGTGCACGTGGGCGTCGTGGAAACCCGGCACGGCGCACGTACCGGGCGCCTCGATGACGCGCGTGCGGGGGCCCCGCAGCGCCAGCGCGGCCGCCCGCGGGCCGACGTGGATCAACCGGCCGCCCCGCCAGGCGAGCGCCTCGACGTTCGGCCGGGCGGGGTCACCGGTGCGCACGGTACCGGGCAAGACGACGACGTCGGCGGTCACGCGCGAATCCTGTCGGGAGCGTCGTGGAGCATGAGCGAGCCTAACGTCCCCACGCGGCGGCGGTGTCGCGGGGGCCGGTCAGCGCCGCAGCTTCTCGTCCGCGCCCACCGACAGCGCCACCAGCACCTCGTGATCGTCGGGCATCGCCGGATCGTCGAGCGCGGCCTTGTTGCGACGGACGGCGCCGCAGCGTTCGCAGCGGTGCACGATCACCCAGCCCTTCTTGCCGCTGTGCTCCACCGCCACCGGTACGAGCAACCCCCCGCAATCGCTCGCGCGGTCGCCGGGGTGAACGTCGACGTGCCGGGAGTGGAGACAGACGGGGCAGTGGTTGCGGTACGAACCGTTCGCCAGGGGCGGCACCTCCGCCCCGCAATGGTCGCAGACGAACCGCTCGTTGGTGCCGATCGCGATGAAGCGACGCATGGCTCCAGCCTACGGGCGCACCGCCTGCAACGCTGCGACCTGGGCGTCGACGGCGCGAACGTAGGCCTCGGGATCGGTCTTGCGCCGCAGACCGGCCGCGTTCATGTAGCGCACCATGCCGAACACGGGCCGTTCGCGCCATGGCCGATCGTGCAGTCCGAACACCCAACCGACGCCGGCGTACGAGTTGGGGTCGCCGCCGTCGAGGTGGAAGCGGTCGTTCCAGACGCGCAAGCGCTCGTACGCTTGTTCCGGGCTCGCGCTCCACTCGAGGACCTTCTTGCCCCAGTACATCCGCATGTGGTTGTGCTGGTATCCGGTCACGACGCTCTGCCGCATCGCCGCGTTCCACCAGGGATCGTCGGTCTCGCAGGCCAACAGCGTGGCGTCGTCGTAAAGAAAGGGCCGCGGATCGTCGGCGTGGGCGGCGAGCGAGCGGCGCGCCCAGGCCGGGACCGACGCGTACCGGTCGTACGCCTCGTGGTATGCGACGAAGTTGACCGCGAGCTCGCGCCGGACCACCAGCTCCTCGACGAAGGCGGCCGCGTTGGTGTTCTCCGGCGCCTCCTGGTCCGCCGACTGGCCGGCCGCCGCTCGGCGGACCGCCCGAACCGCCGTCACGGGCGAGATCTGCCCGTAGCGCAGGTGCATGCCGAGGTACGAGACGCTCGCGCGGTGCGGCTGGTTGCGGTCCTCGGCGTACCGTGCCAGGGCGCCCTCCAGGAACGCGTCGAGTCGCGCCGCCGCCGCTCGTTCACCACCCGGGTACAGCGCACGGACCGACGCGACGTCCTCGTCCACGCCGACACGGCGGACAAGCTCCTCGACGTCGTCGAGCACGGCCGATACCTCCTCGAACGGACGTGTCAGGCACCGGTCGACCGTCCACGGCACCGTCGCCCGAGCGTCGGGCGGCTCGATCAGGTAGGCGTCGAGGAGACGCTGGACTTTCGGCCGTAGGGTGCGCGCCCCGACCTCCGCCTTCGGGCTCGCCACCTCGAGCGGCACGATGACGTCCGCCTCCACCTCGACCACCGGGCACGGGGCGCCCTGGGCGACCTCGGCGCGCCATGCACGCGGCGCGCGCAGATGGGCGCGGTCGGTGACGAGGACCGCCGCGCGTCGTGCCGCCGCCGACGCGACGTCGGGCGGTCGCCCGAGCGCCAGCTCGAAGCCCACGCCACGGGCGAGGAGGCCGTCCCGGACGTCGCGCCAGCCTTCGAGCTCGAACGTCGTCGCGCGGGCGGTCGCCCGCTCGCCCGTGGGCGCGAGGCCGGCGACGACGACCAGCGGCCGGCGCAACGCCGCGGCGATCGCGAGCGCGTGGGCCAGGGCGGGGTTCGAGCGGGTGCGTTGCGCACGCTCCATCCAGTACACGACCGGTCCTGGGCCGCACGGGGCACCGTCGGCCAAGACGCGGACACGGTCGGGCTCGACGCCGGGGGGCCGGAGGGCGGGGTGGTCCATGGCGGGAGCCTACGCTCGGTCGTCGACCGACGACCGTGGTCCTGGGCACGCGCGTACGATGACTCGGCCGTCGCCGGGTTCTCACCGCGACCGACCGCCCACTCCGCCATGCTGGTTCACGTCGAAGCCCTCACCCTCCGCCGCGCCGACCGCGACCTCGTTCGCGACCTCGATCTCGAGGTGGTCGAAGGCGATCGCGTGGCGCTCGTCGGTCGCAACGGCAGCGGCAAGTCGACCCTGCTCGACGCCCTCGCGGGCGCGGGCGAGGCGGTGGTCGACGGGCGGGTCCGGCGTGCCCCGGGCACGTGGTGGGTGTACGTGGGCCAAGACGAGGGAACGCGCGCGCTCCTCCCGGACGCCAGCCTGTTCGATCTCGCCGCGGAAGCGCTCTCGCCGCTCCGCGCACTGGGGGCCGAGGTCGCGGCGGCCGCCCTGGCGCTCGGGCCGACCCCCGCCGCCGCCGCGCTGGCCGCCTACGGCGCCATGCAGGGCGCCTTCGAGGACCGAGGCGGGTACGACGCCGACCGCCGCCTCGACGAAGCGCTCGCCCGTGTCGGACTGGCGGCGGCACGCGAGACCGCCGCCGCGGCCGCCTCCGGCGGCGAACGGCGTCGCGCCCGTCTGGCGGGCGCCCTCGCCGCGGGCGTCGATCTGTTGCTGCTCGACGAGCCGACCAACCACCTCGACCTCGAAGCCCGCGCTTGGCTGGCGGAGCGACTCCGCGCCCACCGCGGCGCGGTGGTGTTCGCCGCCCACGACCGCGCCCTGATCGACGAGGTCGCCACCCACGTGGTGGTCCTCGACGAAGCCCCCGTCCGCGTCCACCGGGGCGGTTGGAGCGATTGGCAGCGCGACCGTGCGGTCGCCCTGCGCACCGACGCGAAGGCCGCACGCCTGCGCCAGCGACGGGTGGCCGAGCTCGAGGGGCTGGCGGCCGAGCTCCGCGCTCAAGGCCACCGCACGGCGCAGACGCGGCGCCGGCGTGCCGAACGCGAAGCCGCGACGCTGCGACGGGTGCCGGCGCCGGCGCGGCCCGAGGCGACGCCCCGGCTCGACCTCGACGCGAAGACCCAGGGCGGCGAGCTCGCCCGGTTCGATCGTCTGAGCCACGGCAGCGTGCTCGAGGACGTGGCGCTCGTGCTGCGCGCGGGCGAGCGCCTGGCCCTCGTCGGCCCGAACGGATCGGGCAAGAGCACGTTGCTTCGGCTCCTGGCGGGTGAGCTCGAAAGCGACGACCCGCTCGCCCGTATCTGGTGGCGGGCGGGCACACGCGTCCTCTACGCCGACCAGCACGGGCGCGGTCTCCCCGGCCACCAGACCATCCGCGCGGTCCTCACCACCTGGGTCACGCCGACCCGCGCCGAGGGCCTGCTGGCGCTCGTCGGTCTGCCACGGTCGACGCACGATCGGGCGATCGACACGCTCTCGGGCGGCGAACGTGCGCGGGCGAGCGCGGCGTGGCTCATGGCGCGCGAGGCCGACGTGCTGTTGCTCGACGAGCCGACCAACGACCTCGACGTGCGCACGATCGAGGCGCTGGAGGGCGCGCTGCGCACCACGTCGGCGGCCGTCGTCGTGGCCACCCACGACGCACGGACGATCGAGGCGCTCGCCGCGGACGTGGCCACGCTCGAGGGCGGCGTCCTCACGCGTTGGCGGGGCGGGCTGGCCGGCTGGCGAAGGGGCGTGCGTCGTCGCGAGGCCGGTTTGCCGGACGTGGCGACCGCACCGCTCCCGCCCCGCGTCGGCACGCCGCCGGTCGGCGTCGAGCCCGCCGCCGCTCCCGAGGACGTCGACGCGGCGCGCGCGGAGGCCGACGCCGCCCTCGACGACCCGTGGGCCTGGAGCGAGCGCGAGCGTCTCCGGTGGCGCGCCCGGCGTCGCGCGCTCGAGGAGGCCACCATCGCGGCGTGGGAGGACCAAGCCGTCCCGGCACGCCCCCCGTACCGCACGCGCGAGGGCGGCTGGATCGTGTGGGCCGAACCGAGCGATGGCGGGCTGCGGGCCTGGCTCGATGACGCCGACCCGACGACGGACGCAGTCCTGCACGTCCGGGTCCTCACTGCCGAGGGTCGCCGCGTAGCGCACCTCGTGCCGACCGTGTTCGAGGATCGGTCGCTCGCCGGCTGGGCCTGGCAGGCGCTGGCGGCAGGCGCCGCTCGGCTCGCCTTCTACGTCGCGGACGTGGACGCCGTGCAGGTCGCCGGCGAGCGACACCCGGGGGGCGACTTCAGCCGGTGGGCTGCGGGCTGGTGGTGGTGGCCGCGCGCCGAACTCGACCGGACCGAGGGCTGGCGCGGCCGGAGCGACACGATCGTTCGATCGCGCCGCCGTGGCAGCCGGTAGGCTGGCGTCGTGCCGACCCCGTCCCGCCGCCCGCCCACACCGCGTGGCCGCCGAACGCCCCTCGCCATCGCGCTCGTGGCGGCCGTCGGCGTGTGGGCGACGAGGACCGCGCCGGTCGCTTGGATCGAGACGACGTGGCTCCACACCGTGCTTCCCCGGTTGAGCACGTGGAGCGCTGGCGCCATCGACCTCGCCCCGTTCTCGTGGACGCTGGCGGGCATCGTCGCCCTTCCGGTCGTCCTGGTGGTCGCGTCGCGTCGCCGACGCCTCCCCTGGCTGGCATGGACGGTGGCGCTCGTCGCCGTCGCGGCGGTCGGGTTCGACCTCGCCTGGGGCGTCGCGTACCGCCGCGTCCCGCTCGAGGACCGGCTCGGGCTCGCCAGCACCGCACCCGCGACCCGCGACCTGTTCGACGCGTTCGACACCCTGGTCGCCGTCGCTCGCGCGGCCGCACCCGCTGACGCGAGCAGCGTCGACGCCGCGGCCCCTTGGCCCGCGGCTTCGTGGCCGGCGGCCTCGCGGTGCGTCGCTCACGCCGACGCGGAGGTGAGCCACCGCTCCCGGCCGCTGGACCTCCCCACCACGGTGCGACGACTCCCGGCCGGCACGCTGCTCGTCGGTGGGTTCGGGGGCGTCGTGGGACCTTGGCTGCGCGAACCGCACGTCGACGGGGGTCTCCCGCCCGTCAGCGCCCTCGCCACCGGGCTGCACGAACTCGCCCACGCCGCCGGCTGGGCGGGCGAGGCCCAGACCGACGCCCTGGCGACGCTCGCGGGCCTGGCGTGCGACGCGGACGAGGTCCGCTTCGCCGCCGCCGTGCACGGGATCGGTTCGCTTCGCACCGACCTGCGCCGCCTCGCGGCGACCGACCCGGAGGTCGCCCAGGAACTCGAGACGCGCGTGGCGGGCTTGCCGGTGGCCGTCTCGCGCGCAAGCGAGGCGGCCCGATCCGCGTCGGAGCGGTACGCCTGGCCGACCACACGGCGGCTTGCGGCCACGACCTACGACGCCTACTTACGATCGCAGGGCGTCGACGCCGGCCTCGCCGACTACGGCCGGGCTTCGGTGCTGGTCACGGCCGCGCTGGCTCGGTGCGCCGACGACCGCGACGCCGGCCCCTGCCCCGCGCGACCCTGATCAGGTCGATCCCGTCGACGTCGCCGGCACGGGGCCGAGGTTGCGGAGCACCAGGGCCTCGGCGTCGGGTCCGCGGCCCATGAAGTCGCGGAACATCTCGTCGGCGTCGACCGCATCGCCCCGTTCGAGCACGCTCTTCACGAAGGCGCGGCCGGTCGCCGGGTCGAAGACGCCCGCCGCCTCGAAACGCGTGAAGGCGTCGGCGTCGAGCACCTCGCTCCACTTGTAGCTGTAGTAGCCGGCCGCATAGCCGCCGGCCAAGATGTGGCTGAACCCGCAGATGAAGCCGGGGTGCGCGAACGACGGGTCCCACTCGTAGGTGGCCATGACGTCGCGTGCGAACAGCGTCGCGTCTTCGTCGCCCTCCGCGTCGTGGTCGACGTGCAGAGCGAGGTCGACGGCGGCGAACGAGAGCTGGCGCATCTGGTTCCACGCCTCGCCGAAACGGCGCGCGGCGAGGAGTTTGTCGAGTTCCTCCGCCGGCAGCGGCGCGCCGGTCTCGTGATGGGCGGCGAACGAGGAGAGCCCCTCCCCCGACCAAGCCCAGTTCTCCATGATCAGCGACGGCAACTCGATGAAGTCCCACGGCACCGCACCCGAGCCTCGCGCACGCACCTCCACGCGGGTCAGGAGGTGGTGGAAGAGGTGGCCGTACTCGTGGAACACGGTCCGCATCTCGTCGGGCGTCAGCAACGCCGGGCGTTCGCCCGCCGGCGGGGTCAGGTTGCCGACGACCACGCCCACGTGGGGGTCGAAGCCGCCGTCTCGGCGCGGACCGCCGGAAACGAGACCGTTCATCCACGCGCCGCCGCGTTTGCTCTCCCGCGGGAACCAGTCGGTGTAGAAGTAGCCGAGACGCGTGCCGTCCTCGGCGAACGCCTCGTAGGTGCGGACCGACGGGTGCCACACGTCGACGCCCGTGATCTCACGGACGGTGAGGCCGAACGAGCGCCGCGCCAGTTCGAACACGCCCGCCTCCACGCGGTCGAAGGGCAGGTACGGACGCAGCGACTCCTCGTCGAGGTCGAAACGTGCGCGACGCAGGCGCTCGAAGGCGTAGCGGAGGTCCCAGGGCGCGAGCGGCTCGAGACCGAGGTGCTCACCCGCGAACGCCGCCACCGCCGCCATCTCGCTCTCGAAGTAGGGGCGCGTACGGACGGCGAGGTCGTCGACGAAGGCCCGCGCGCGCTCGGTGGAGCCGGCCATCCGCTCCTCCAGCACGAGGTCGGCGAACGTGGCGTACCCCAACCGGCGCGCCAACTGGCGGCGTTTCTCGAGGATCTCGCGCAGCACGGGTCGGTTGTCGAACGCGCCGCCGTGGGCCCGCTCGAGTTGGGCCCGCCACAGCGTCTCGCGGAGTTCGCGCCGGTGGGCGTGCATCAGGACCGGCAGGAGGCTCGGTGCCTGCAGGGTGAACCGCCATCCCGGGACGCCGCGCGACCGTGCGTCGGCGGCGGCGCGGGCGAGCACGCCGTCGGGCAGGCCGGCGAGGTGCGTCTCGTCGGTCACGACGAGTTCGAAGGCGTTCGTGGCGTCGAGCACGTGCTCGGCGAACGTCGTCGACAACCCCGCCAGCTCGACCCGCAGCGTGGCCACGGCCTCGCGGTCGGTCGCGGGCAGGTCGGCACCCGCCCGGCGGAAGGTCCGGAGGGTCTTGTCGAGATGGCGCCGCCGCAAGCCGTCGAGGGCGTCGGCTTCGGGGGTGGTCGCGAAGGCGCGCAACGCGGCCCAGAGTTCGGGATCGGTGGGGATCGCGGCGCGGAACGTCTGGAACGGCGCTTCGACGTGGCGGTGGGCTCGCCGCAACGCCGGCGTGGTGGCGACCGCCACGAGGTGCCGAACGGTCTCGTAGACCCGGTCGAGGCGCTCGAGCAGATCGTCCAGCGCCTGGACCGTGTTCTCGTAGGTCCGCTCCGGCGCGGCAACGAGGGCATCGAGGTCGGCACGCGCCCGCGCGAGCGCCGCCTCGACGGCGGCCGGTACGTCTTCGGCGTCCACGGCCGTCCAGCGGCGCAAGGGGGCACGGTCGAGCAGAGCGAGGTCCAGGTTGGGCGACGACATGAAGGCTCCGTTCAGTCCGCGAGCCGAGCGCTCGCGTTCAGTTGGGCCCGGCCACGGATCCCGACGAGGGCCCGATCGGGCTGGCAGGCAGTGCACCACCGTCCGCGAGACCGACCGGCGGTGGCAGGTCGAGAGCATCGGCCGCAGGGCGCGCCGGAGCGTACAAGAACCCTTGGGCCTCATGGCAATCGAACGAACGCAGCCGTTCGCGCTGGGCATGGGTCTCCACGCCTTCGGCGACCACGGTCAAGCCGAGACCGCGACCGAGCGCCACCATGGCGCGCACCATCTCGAGGTCCGTCGTCTGCGCCCCGTCGCCCACCCGCGCGACGAAGCTCCTGTCGATCTTCAGCGCGTCGAGCGGCAGCTCGCGCAGCTGCGCCAGGTTCGTGTCGGCCACGCCGAAGTCGTCGAGTGCCACCTGCACGCCCATCGAGCGGAGTTCGTTCAGGCGCCCGGCCGCCCGCTCCCAAGAACGACGGCCCGTGCGCTCGTGGATCTCGAGCTCGAGCAGACCCGGATGCAGCGACCAACGATCGAGCGTGCGCGCGACGAGCCGCGCCAGGTCGTCGCGTTCCAGGCCTTCGGGACCGACGTTCACCGCCACGCGACGCGGGGTACCCGCCTGGTGCCACTGCGCCGCCTGTTGCGCGGCCCGCGCCAGCACGTGCTCGAAGAGGGCGTCACCGAGGCGTGCTCCCTCGAGTGCCGGCAGGAACGCCGCCGGCGGCAGGAGCCCACGCTCGGGATGCTCCCACCGGACGAGCGCTTCGACGCTGTGGACGGAACCGTCGCCGAGACCGACCCGAGGCTGGTAGTGCAAGACGAGCTCGTCGTGGGCGAAGGCCGCCTGCAGCGAGCGCTCGAAGCCCATCCGGGCGCGGACCGCAGCGTCGATCGCCGGGTCGTGGAAGGTGAAGCGGCCGCCCCCCGCCCGCTGCGCCGATCGCATGGCGGCCTCGGCCTGGGCGACCACGTCCGCCGCGCGGGCGCGTGGCGCGGCGATCGCGACCCCGGCCGACGCCGAGAGCTCGACCCGGAGCGGTCCGTCGTCGAAGGGGCGCGACACCCACGCCAGCAGCTTCTCGACGACCGGCAACGCGGTGTCGGCCGTGGCGAGGTCGCCCAGGACGACGGTGAACGTCGACGGTCCGACGCGGGCGAGCGTGTCGCTGCGGCGGAGGGCCCGCTGGAGCCGCCGCGCGGCCTCGCGCACGAGCCGCTCGGCGCGGCGCGGGTCGAGCGTCACGTGGACGAACTCGAAGTGGTCGAGCTCGATCGCCACGGCCGCCGCCACGTGCCCGTGGCGACGGGCGTGACGGGCCGCCTGCTGCAGTCGGTCCTCGGCGACCTCGCGTGTCGGCAGACCGGTCGCGGCGTCGACACCCGCGAAGGCGACCGCCGCCGTGCGCTCACCCATGTCGGTCACGTCGCGCAGCACCCCGTGCAGCGCGACGACGCCGGCCTCGGGCGCGGACCAACTGACGGCCGCGAAGTCCTCGACCAAGCGCACCTTGCCGTTGGCGGCGCGGACACGGTAGCGGTCGCGGCGGCTGCCGCCGTCGCCACGCAGGGCCGCCCAGCGTGCCAAGACGTCGGCGCGGTCCTCGGCGAGCACGTGATCGACGAGACCGGCCCCGAGCAGCGTGCCCGACTCGACGCCCAGCACGTACCGGCACGCCTGGCCCGCCCACGTGATCTGCACGCCGCCGCGGGCGTCGACGAGCGCACCGTACGCGAACCAGGCGCCGTCCCCCGACAGCGAGGAAGCCAGCTCGTGCACCGCCGCCTCGGCGTTGCGGGCGTTGATCTGGTCGGTCACGTCCCGGAGCACGGTGACCAAGTGGCCCACGCGCCCCCGACCGTCGCGCAGGGGATGATGGCGCTGCTCGCACCAGAAGAGCGAGCCGTCCGCGCGGTAGTTGCGCAGCGTGACGGTGATGGCGCGTCCGTCCCGGACCGCTTCTCGGGCCTCGCGGACGCTCTCTTGATCGGTGTCGTTGCGCAACAGGAAACCGAGGTCGCGGCCGAGCGCGTCGTCCTCCGGGTAACCGGTGAGACGCTCGAACCCGGTCGACGCGTGCACCACCGGCTGGCCCACACGGCGCAGGTCGGTGACCACGAAGGTCTCGCCGGCCAACACCTCGGCGAGCGGTCGCACGAGTTCGGTCACGTCGCTCTCGTCGGGAAAACCAGACAGCACACGCTCGCGCAGCCGGGCCAGACGCTCGGGGTCGAGGTGGGCGGGGGTGGTCGGTCGTTGAGGATCGGCGTCGGCCATGGGCACGGGTCGCGCAGGCGACGGCCTCGACCTGGAGCCATCCGGCGTCAGGTCCCCGACGTCCCAGAACGTCCACCAGCTCCGCTGGGCCTCCCAACCCGGCGACGGTACGACGCTCGTCCCACGCTCTTCCGTCGCAAAGGCTAACACGCATGGAACCCTCATGAACGTGAAGGATGCCCGTCACCCACCCTGCGCACGCGTGCGAGCCCGTTGCCGCCGTATACCCCCGTCCGGTATAACCGACGACGCGGACCCCCCAGGACCGGTGCTACCCTTCGGGTCGTACGAGGAGGCTTCGTGACACCAACCACCCCAACCCAATGCGACGTGCTCGTCGTCGGCGGCGGACCCGCGGGCCTGACCGCAGGCATCTACGCCGGTCGAGGGCAACTCGACGTGGTGATCGTCGAACGCGGCCTGCCCGGAGGCCAGATCGCCCAGACCGAAGAGGTCGAGAACTATCCGGGTTTCGCGACCCCTGTGTCCGGTCCCGACCTGGCCCAGCGCATGGTGGCGCAGGCGGAACGCTTCGGCGCGAAGATCGTCATGGACGAGATCGAGGGCATCGAGCGCGTGGGCGAGGGGTTCCGCGTGCGCGGCTACGAGCGCGAGTACCTGGCCAAGGCCGTCATCCTGGCGACCGGCGCCAACCCGCGACGCCTCGGGGTGCCCGGCGAGGACGAGTTCTACGGTCGGGGCGTCTCGACGTGCGCGACGTGCGATGGCTTCTTCTACCGCGGCAAGCACGTCGTGGTGGTCGGTGGCGGCGACGCGGCGGTCGAGGAGGGCCTCTTCCTGACGAAGTTCGCCGACCGGGTGACGGTCGTCCACCGCCGCGATGAGCTCCGCGCGAACAAGGTGGCCCAGGAGCGGGCGTTCGCCAACCCGAAGATGCGCTGGGTCTGGAACACGGTCGTCGAGGAGGTGCTCGGGGACGACGGCCAGGTGACGGGCGTCCGCACCCGCGACGTCGTGACCGGCGAAGAGGCGACGATCGCCGCCGACGGCGTCTTCATCTACGTCGGACACGTACCCAACACCGGGTACCTCGAGGGAACGGTCGGCCTCAACGCGCACGGCTACGTGGCCGTTCGCGACGAGATCTACACCGACGTCGAGGGGATCTTCGCGGCGGGCGACGTCGCCGACGAGATCTACCGCCAGCTCTCCACCAGCGTCGGCGCCGGTACCCGCGCCGCCATGACCGCCGAGCGCTGGCTCGCGGCCAAGGCGGCGCCGCCGGCGCAGGCCGTGGTCACCTGACCTCCAGAGGTTCCTCCGACGGGGATCACCCCGCGTAGGTCTTCTCAACGCGCGACGAAATCGACCAAGACGAGATCGTCGCCGTCGCGCAACAGCACGTATCGACCGTCGCTCCACAGCGGTTGGCCGGCGACGGCGCGCCAGGCGTTGCCGCTCTCGGGCTGCAGACGGACGAAGCCGGCGTCGGCCTCGAGGGTCCCCATCGCGCCCGCCCAGGGTCCGGTCGCCTCGACCTGAGGGTCGACCCGCTCGCCGACGACGGCCGGCGGCCACCAGGCCTCGTCGGTGCCCTCCAGGGGCGGTGGCCCGAAGGGCTGCAGCCCCTCGGCAGCGTCGGCGACGCCCCGGACGAGACCCATGTCGCGTCCCGACCGGTCGCTCAACTCGACCACCACCAGCGCCGGCGGCGGCTCGTCGCCGGGCGTGTAGGCGGCTCCGGCGACGACCTCCGGGTCGAGGCCCGAGCCGTTGGCGACCAACGTGACGGTCGACGCCAGGAACGCCGCCCGAACGTCTTCGCCCTCGTCGCGCCACGTCGACGGCCACAGCGAACGATCGCGGAGCAGCCAGAGCCCGGCCTCGGGCTCGCCCTCCGGCGGGGCCACGGCCGGTCCCGCCGCCACACCGGGCGCCGAGGGGGGCTCCGCGCCTGCGTCGGTCGCTGCCGGGGGGGCGACGGGCCCGGCGGCGGGTTCGGTGGACGCGTCGTTCTGGGTGGCGGGTTCGGCGGGCGGGGATGCTTCGGGGGACCCGCCAGCGACGGGCACGGCCCCTTCGGCGGGCGCAGCGGGTGCGGCCTCGGCGGCATCGCCGGGTGCGGCCCGGGCGGCCCCCGGGGCGTCGTCGGGCCCGACCGCGGCGTCCGGCGCCGGTGGATCGACCAGCGTCAGGTCGACGAAGGGGACCTCGATCTCGTCGGCGGCCAGCGCGTCGGGCAAGGTCGCCAACGGCACGATGCGCCAGGCGTCGACGACGCGGGTCTCGCCCGCCTGCACGACCGCGTAGCTGGCCTCGCGGAGCGGCGAGGCCGACTGCACCCGGATGGCGATCCCACCCCCCGGCCACGGGACGACGCGCACCTCCTCACCCGTCCAGGTCGTCTGCCAGAGCACGCGCGGCGCCCAAGGCATGATGCCCTGCGGGATGGCCTCCGCCAGGGCCGGCACGGGCCGTGCGCCCCCGACGGCGGGCATCGCGTCGGCGTACCGAAGGGCGGCCGCACGGTTGGCGAAGGCGCCCACCCGGACGCGGTACACGTCGCCTTGACCGCCGGTGGATCGCACCACGTACGCTGGGAAGCCGTCCCTCAGCAAACCGCGCGACAGGTCGATCGCGGTCTGCTGTTCCGAGACCGCGATCGCCTGCACCGTGTAGGCGATCCCCTGCGCTCCCGCCGGGGTTCCGAGCCACGCGAGCCACGCCCACACGACGATCAGGAAGCGCGCGGGCCGCGCCACGGTCAGAAATCCTTGCGCTCGAAGACGATCACGGCGGCAGCGGAGAACGCCGCACAGTAGAACGCGATGAGCGCGATCACCCAACCGAGGTCGGCGACGGGTGCGACGTACGCCGTCAGTTGGGTCGTGAGCAGGTACGGGGTGATCATGGGGATCACGACGAGCAGCTCCATCATGATCAGGCTGGCGAGGGTCGCCAGCGCGCCGGCGGCAGCGTTCATGAACAGCACCGCGAACAAGACGGCCAGGAGCGCGATCGGCACCAGCGCGTACGCCGCGATCAGGTACGCCCGCAAGACCTCGGCGAACGCGGCGGCGGTGGTCAGGACCCCGGCGCCCGACAGGCCGGCCGGGCCCAACCCGGTGCCGCCGACGAACTCGCCGAAGCCGAAGAACGCCCCGGCCAGCAGCGACGTGAAGAGGAACCACGCCAGGGCGAGGAACGGCACGCTGGCGGCGACGACCACCTTCGCGAGCATCCATTGGGAACGGGTGACGGGCCGCAGGAGCACGGTGGGCAGGGTGCCGTGCTGGATCTCGATCCCCAGCAGCTCGGCGGCGGCGATCGCGACCAACAGGGGCAGCAAGAACGCCATGCTCGAGAGCAGCGAGAGCGCCGGGACCTGGAACCCGGACACGATGAAGAAGCCGTAGACGTCGAACACGCCGGGCGCGTACGCCCACAGGATTGGGAACACCGCCAGCACGATCAGACCGAATCGAACGCTGGCCAACCGCCCCAGCTTGGCGAACTCCATGGCGAGAACCGCGCTCATGCCGCCTCGCCGCGACCCGGGCGACCGATCGGGAAGGCCTCGCCCTGCGTCCGCCGCACACGTTCCGCCTCCACGCGCTCACGGTAGTGGGCGCGCAGGTCGAACACGTCGCGGCCGAGGTCGTGCACCTCGATGCCGGCGCCGACCAACGTGGGCGCCAACCTCACCACGTCACCGTCTTCGCGCAACGCCACCACCACGTCGTGACCGCGCGCATGCGCCTCGCGGACCCAGGGTTGCGCACGCAGGAGCGCGGTCGCCGTCGGCGCGTCCGACACGCGCGCGCGGTGGCGCGCCCGCCGGTCGCTGAGGTCGACCTGGTCGATCAACAGCCCCTCCTCCATCAGGCCCACGTGGTGGCAGTAGGCGACGACCTCGTCGAGGTGGTGGGTCGAGAGCAGGACGGCGGTGCCTTCGGCGGCGGCGTCCCGTAGCACCCGGTGCACGAGATGTAGCGACAACGGGTCCATCCCGCTGGCGGGCTCGTCGAGCACGAGGACCTGCGGTCGCGTCAGCAGGGCCGCGGCCACCCCCAACCGCTGGCGCATGCCGAGGGAGTAGATCCCCACGGGACGGTCGGCGGCCGGGGTGAGCTCCATGTGCTCGAGCACCTCGGCGATGCGCGTCTCGGGCACCCCGCCGGACAACCGCGCGTGGAGACGCAGGTTGCGTCGTCCCGAGAGGTACGGGTAGAAGGCGGCCGGAGCTTCCACGACGGCGCCCAACTGCCGCCGCACGCTCGGGCGTTCGTGGGGGTTCTCACCCAACATGCGGACCGTGCCCGACGTCGGGAAGGCGAGGCCCGACACGAGCCGGATCACCGTGGTCTTGCCGGCACCGTTCGGCCCGACGAGCGCGTACACCTCGCCCGGGTGGACGCGGAACGTCAGGTCGCGCACGACCGGCCTCGACCCGTAGCGCTTGGTCAGGCGGACCGTCTCGATCGCGGGCGGGCGCGCACTCGCGCTGGGACTCTGCATGTCGACCTCAGGGGCGAGCCTACACGTCGCGCGGATGAGCCCGGGATAACATCGTTCACGTACCGCTGGGCACGTGCGCCTCTTCGCCCGCCAAGGCGTCCAACACCACGTCGATCGCCCGCTCGACGGCGCGATCGAGATCGCTCGTGTCGACCACCGCCACGCCCTCGCGTTCCGCCCGCAGCAACACGTAGTCCTGGATCATGCGGATCTCGGCGAAGTGTTCGAGGTAATCGTCGCTGGGGCGCGCCCTCGCCGTCCGCCCCTCGCGGCGCGCGAAGTTGTCGCGATGGTCGTGCTCGTCGCTCACCGCGAGCACGAGCTCGGCCACGATCGCCCGTTCGTGGGACACGTGCGGCGACAGCCCGGGCACCAGGTGGGTTCCCTCGATGACCACCGAGGTCGCCTCCTGGACGTGTCGGGCGACGATCGCGTCGATGGCGGTCCCCATCTGCAGCACTTGGGTCTGGAAGCCCCGCACCACCCGCTTGCGTTTGGGTTTGGCGTCCTCCACGTCCTCGGGCATCAGCTCCGCGCGCCAGGCCGCGTAGCTCGAGGCGTGCAGCACGGGGCTCAGCTCGCGACTGATCAGTGAACGCAGCGCCTGCCGGACGCTGTCGGTCGAGACCACGCGGGCGATGCCCAAGCGGTAGCCGAGCTCGGCGGCCAACACGCTCTTGCCGACGCCCGCAGCACCCGCGATCACCACCACCACGGGCCGTTCCGCGTGGCGTACGCGGCGCAGGAGGTCGTAGCGGCGCGCGAACTCCTCCCCCGCCTCCTCTTGCACGAGCCGCCGGACGAGCGCGCGCACCCGCTCCGGCCGCACCTCGCCCACGCCGAGGCGCCACAACTGGTCCTCGGTGCGTCGCGCCAGGCTGTGCGACAGCTCGGGATCGAGCCCCACGGCCAGCAGCGACTGTGCTAGCAACCCGCGCGAGAACGGCAGCCCGGCCACGCGCCCCTCCTCGACCACCACCAGCTCCGCCGCCAACGCCAGCGACGCCTCGTAGCGGGCGCGGACGTCGCGCCCGAAGCGTGCCTCGAGCGCGGAGGCCACCCGCTGGTACAGCTCGCGCTGCGGCACCTCGCGCCGGCCGTCGGCGCGCAGCCGCTGCTCGACCTGCCGCACGATGCCGTGGGCCTCCTTGAACGAGAGCCCGAGCTTCTCGAGCGATGCCGCCAGCCGCCGTCGCGAGAACGCTTCGCGCCGCTCGGTCCCGAGCAGCACCTCGAGCCCGATGAACGGTGGGGTCTGCCGGGCGAGCGCCTCCGCGACCTCCTCCCCCGCGTCCGCGGCCGCCGCTCGCGCCAGCCGCGTCATGAGGTCCGACAACGGCACCGTCTCGTCGCCGGCATGCCGGTAGTGGCGCTCGACGCTCTGGGCGATCTGCATGGCGTCGTCGGTGGCCACGCCCGCCGCCTGCAGCGCCTCGACGAGCGGCCCGATGGCGAACGGGTAGCGTTGGTCGCCTTCGGTGACGCGCAGTTCGCGGCGCTTCACGCGCTCACCCCACCACGGCCAGGGCCGTGAGACGATCGAGCAGGTCCTTGACGACGTTCCCGGTCAACCCCCACACGCCGCGACCGCCCACGTCGAAGCGGTACAGCCGACGCAGGGTGCCCTCGTGGTGATGCTCTTCGAGCGACGGCGGCGCGGCGCCCACGTCGGCCAACGACAAGACGAAGGCCTCGGACACCTCGCCCGGATCGAGTCGCAGCGGCGCCGGCCAATCGACGCGCGCCACCACCGGGGTCGCCACCAGCCCGTAGGGGGACGGGCGGTCGTCGAGCACGCCCAGGACGTTCTCGGGCGGGACGATCAGGCCGACCTCCTCCTCGGCCTCGCGGATCGCGGCGCTCACCACGTCCTCGCCGGGTTCGAGCCGGCCACCGGGGAACGACACCTGCCCCGCATGCCGCAAGAGACCGCTGGCGCGCACGGTGAACAGGAGCGCAGGTCCTTCCGGCGCGTCCAGCACCGGGACCAAGATGGCCGCGCGCCCGTGCCCCGGCAGCTCCAGGCCCCGTCCGGGGACGGCCAGTGCCCGGGCCACGTCGGCGAGGCGCCAGTGGGTCACGTCGCCTCGCTCTTCGCCGCCGACCGCGCGCGTGCGTCGACGTGGTCGCGCAGCAGCAGCTCCGGGTCGAGTCCCGCGTCGGTGGCCGCTTGGGCCAGCGCCACCAGGGCGGGACCGAGCGCATCGGGGTCGGTGGCGAGGTCGTCGAGCGACCGGCGACCCAGTGCGGGATCGGTCCGCCAACCGAGCGCCGCGGCCAGGTCGGCGGCGCGACGCAGCGCGGGCAGCGAGCGCGGCACCCGCGCGACGGGATCGAGCGCGACGCCCCCGCGCTCCTGGAGCTTGATCGCTTGCCAGTTGCGCGTCACCTCGTCGGCGTCCGCCACCTCCACGTCGCCGAACACGTGTGGGTGGCGACGGACGAGTTTGTCGACGATCGCGCCCTCGACGTCGGTGTAGGCGAACGTGCCGGCCTCCTCGCCGATCACGGCGTGGAAGGCGACCTGCAGGAGCACGTCGCCGAGCTCCTCCGCCAAGTGCGTGGCGTCGCCCGCCGTCATCGCGTCGACGGCCTCGGCGGCCTCCTCCAGCAGGTGCGGCCGGAGCGTCTCGTGGGTCTGGACCTGGTCCCACGGGCAACCCTCGGGCCCCCGCAAGCGACGCATCGTGTTCAGCAGGCGTTCCATGACCCGCATGGTACCCGCGCGCACCGTGCCGGTCGCCTCGCCGGTCGCGCCCACCGGCACGACGAGACGCGCGGGCCGGCGCCGCGTGCCCTCAGCGCGTCTGGGGCGGCCGAAGCACCGCCCAGTGCCGTCCGGTGCGTCCCCGTTCACGGCGGTGGGAGAAGCAGCGATCGGCGGCGCAGTGGGTGCACGTCGTGCTCGCGGTCACGGCGTCCCCGGACAGACCCGCCGCCAGCAGTTGGTGGCGGACGAGCGCGGGCAGGTCGAGGCGCCAGCGGCCCGTGGTTTCTGGGTCGGGCCAGGCGATCCCATCCGCAGCGCCCCTCGCGTGGACGGCGTCGATCACCTCGGGACCGACCTGGTAGCAACGGCCCTGGATCGCGGGCCCGAGCCACGCCTCGACGTCGCTGGTGCGGGTCCCATAGGTCCACTCGAGGGCCTCGAGGGTGGCGTCGACGACGCCCGCGAGCGCGCCGCGCCAGCCGGCGTGGGCGGCACCGATCGCGCCCGTGCGCCGATCGAGCAACAGAACCGGAAGGCAGTCGGCCGCGGAGACCGCCAGGCACCAGTCCGGGTCGTCGGTGACCACCGCGTCACCCTCCGCCCCGATCTCGTCGCGGCCGGCGACCAGGACGTGCGCGCCGTGGACCTGGCTGGCGTACATGATCCGCTCTGGCGCGACCCCGCACCACCCGGCGAGGCGCCGCCGGTTCTCGAGCACGGCCGCGGGCTCGTCGCCCACCGAGGCGCCGAGGTTGAGCGAGGCGAAGGGGCCGCGACTCACCCCGCCGGCGCGCGGCGAGAAGCCGTGGCGCGTGCCGAGCGGGCCGTGCTCGAGCCCATCGAGGAGATCGGTCAACGTGGTCCTCCGCTCCGGGAACCGCGCGCCACGTGCACGCGTCAGTAGTGGCGCGCCGTGACGTGGAGCCCCGCCGCGCGCTCGAGCCAGTCGGTCACCGCACCGACCGCGCCACGCACGACGGGCGTGACGAGCGGGTCGCCGAACGACTCCAACCGCACGATCACCTCGTCGCCGGTGCGGCGCTGCGCCACCACGAGGATCTGCTGCGTCAGGTCGCCCTCGTCGACCGTGACGCGGAACAGCCAGCGGTCGTCGCGCCCCACGGCGCGAGCGGCCTCGTGCACCACCACGTGGCCGCCGGCGTGCGGCACGACCAACTTCTCGAAGGGGGCGTCGGTCGGCAGGGGGCCGCTCAGCAGGGCGTGGGGCATCGGATCGCTCCTCGGGATGGGCGGGAGGGCCGGTACGTCGCGGCCATCGAGCACGAAGACCTCGTAGTGGAGCGGTTTGCCCTGTTCGCGCCACTTGAGGGCGTACTTGGTCTCGAAGACCTCGGGCGGCGGATCGCGTTCCACCCGACGGGCCACGCCCGACCGCCGCGCCTCGTCGACGGCGAACTCGACGTAGGGCAGGTGATCCGACGCGAGCCTCAGCTCGCCCCCGACGACCGACCGGCTGGCGGCGAGGTGGAAGAACGGCGCGCGCAGGAGCCGGTGACCCTCGTGACGCTCCTTGGGCCATGGGTCGGGGAAGTTCACGGTGATCGAGGCCAGCGACGCGGTCGCGAACAGCTGCCGAACGGCGATCTCGGCCGGTGCCTTGCACAGCCGCACGTTGCGGATCCCGTCGCGCCGCATGCGGCGCCGTGCTCGCAGCACGCTGGTCCCCGAGACCTCGAGGCCCACGAAGTCGAGCTCGGGATGGGCCAGGGCGCGCAGCGCGGTGAACCTGCCGTCCCCGAAACCGATCTCGAGGTGCAGGGGCGCCTCGCGACCGAAGACGTCGGGCCACCCGACCGGGTGCTCCAGGCGCCGCCACGGCAGCAGGACCGCGTCCGGGCTCGCTGCGAACGGCGCGTTCACCCGTTCGGTCGAGGTCACGAGGGGGCGTCGACCTCGGGCACGTGGGGACGCGCCAGCAGCGCGTCCTCGACGGCCAAGCCGAGGCGGACGAGCGTCGCGCGGGGCACCTGCAGGTAGGGGCCCGACCCTTCGACCGCCTCGAGCGGCAACGCCAGGGTGCGACCGTCGCCGCGCCGTAGCGCCACGTAGCGCACGGGCAACCCCACGGCGTCCTCCCAGGCGCGGACGATGCCGGCGTCCACGCCCACCGTGCCGTCCGGTAAGCGCCCCTTGGCCAGACGCACCACCAACTGGGCCGTGCGGGGTCGCCGCGTGCGCAGCTTCAGCGAGCCGACCTGGGCGAGCCGACCGACGGCGTGCTGCACGGCTTCCTCGTCCACCTGGAGCTCTTCGGCGATGCGCGCGACGGTCCAGTGGCCGTTGACGGCCGCGATCACGCGCCGCTCGAGCTCGGCGAGCGGGAGCTCGGGCGCGGTCGCCTCGTCCGCCGTGTAGGGCACCGCGTCGCGCGAGGTGGGGCGCACGGCGTCCGGATCGTTCTTGCGCCGCTCGTCGAGCCTTCGCAGCGCGTCGAGCACGAGACCCTCGGTGGAGACGGTGACCGTGGTCCGTGGCGCCGGCAGCCCGGCCACGAACGAGAAGGTGCCGCGCTCGTCGGCGAACAGGGCGTCGACGGCCGCCTCCCCTTCGAAGCCGGCGAACTCGGCGTGGCGGACCTGACCGCGCTCGAAGTAGACGCGAGCGGGTCCCAACGGGTGCTGCACCGCCAACCGACCGCTGCGGGCGGAAGCCCCGAGCAGTTGGAACAGGTCGACGAGGGAGAAGAGGCCGAGCGTACCGGTCACGCCCGGCATGCTACCAAGGGCGGCTGGCCGCTCAGCGCGCAGGCGACGACGTCGCCTCGCCGAGCCGCGGATGGGGCACGTCGACCCGCACGACCGCTTCCGTCTCCGCGTCGGGCGCGATCGCCAGGATGCCGGGACCCCAACGCGACGCGTCACCTTGCGCATCGACCGCGGCCGCGTCGACGCGCATGACGATCGTCGAACGTCCGCGCGGCGCGAGCGGCGCGAGGTCGCCCACCATCATCGCGTTCACGCCGTAGCGCAGGTGGGCGCGGCCCTGGAGGCCGGCCCGCAGGCCGTCACGAAGCCAGACGTCGCCTTCCAGCCGGCGCGGGTCGGGCGGCCACGGCCGATCCCAGGCGGCGTCGTTGGCCGAAGGTTGCACGACGACGTCGGCCCCCAGCCCGTCGAAGCGCTCCAACACGTGGTGGTACCAGCCGTCGAGACAGACCGCCACCGCCACGCGTCCCACCGGCGTCTCGATCACGCCCAGGTCCTCGGTCCGCCCCGCCACGAGCCCGACGCGGCGTTCGACACCGGCGGTCAGGAACACCTTGGCGCTTCGGCCGACCAGGGCGCCGTTGGGGGCGAACGTGAACGCCACGTTGCGGGGCCGGGCGTCGACGACGTGCCAGCCCCGGGCGGCCTCGTACGTCACCGTCGGCAGGAGGGCGCTCCCGGCGACGACGGTGGCGCCCGCGGCGCGCGCGGCCGCGGCGAACGCGTCGTGGTAGACGCGGAACGCACTCGGACCGAGTTCGGCGTAGGCGGCGCCCAACGGTCCGACCCGGTGGCGCCACGACGCGCGCGCCAGCCGTGCGGGACTGCGACGAGCCCACGCCGCGAGGGCGCGCACCACGCCGCCCTCGAGCCGGTCGGCCACCCCGCCCGCGGTCGCCAGGAGCGGCAGGCCGACGAGCTCCGGGAAGGCCACCAGGGCAGGGCCCCGCGCACCGTCGACGGCCTGCAGCGTCAGCGTGCGCACGCGGTCGGCGAAGGCCGCTTCGGAGGCGTAGTCGGCGGGCCGCCACGCCATCTGGACCGCGGCGAGCCGCACGTCGTCGCTCATGGTCAGAGCCTACCCGTCCGGCTCATGCCACGCGGGTAGACTCGTCGGGTGACGACGCGTCTGGGGCGTTACTTGCTGCGCGAAGCGGCCGGACTCTACGCCCTGGGCGTGGCCGGACTGTGCCTGCTCCTCTCGATCGACCTGCTCAGCGTCCTGGCCCGCTTCCTCGTCGAGCAGTCCGCCTCGCTCGGCCAGGTCGGACGCCTGGTCGTCTTCAAGCTCCCCGTGGTTCCTCCACCTGACGTTGCCGCTGGCCGTCGTCTTCGCGGTGCTCGTCGCGGCCGGGCGGTTGGCCAAGGACGCCGAGCTCAAGGCCGCCTACGCCGGCGGCGTGCCGCCGCTGCGGCTGCTGGTCCCGCTCGTCGCCGCCGGCCTCGGCGTCTCGGCGATCGCGCTCGTCGTGAACGGCTGGCTCGAGCCCTGGGGCGAAGCGGCGTACCAGGCCGACATCCAAGCCTTCTTGTACGTGCGGCCACCGGCGGCCACACAGACCGACGCGGCCTTCTCGGTCGACGGCGTGGGGACGTTCTTCGCCGCGCGCCTCCGCGCCGACCGTGACGACCCCGCACGAGCGGAGCTCACGGGCGTCCTCGCCGTCCTGGCCGACGGGCGCACGGTGACCGCACCGCGCGGCGTCTGGGACGCCAGCGAACGGACCTGGTCGGTCGAAGAGGCGCAGGTGACCGCCGCGGACGCCGACGCCACCGCCACGACCAGCGTCGAGCGGCTCGAGCTACCGTTCCCGCTGGAATCGACGCCCGAAGCCACCCTCACGCGCCCCGCCCAGTTGACCCTCAGCGAACTGGCCGAACGCGTGCGGGAACTGGGCGCGGTCGGCGGCGACGCTGCGGAGGCGCGGTTCGCGCTGCACCGACGCCTGGCGGACGCCTCGAGCGCGACCGTGTTCGCGCTCGCGGCCGGGGCCCTGGCCCTGCGCGTGCGAGGGCGCGCCGGTGGGTTGGCGCTGACGATCGCGATGCTGGTGGGCTTCTGGGCCACCTGGACGCTCACGGGAACGCTCTTCGAACGCGGCGTCCTGGGCGCGGTGGCGGCGGCGTGGGCCACGCCTGGGATCGTCGCCGCGGCCGGGATCGGCCTCGCCGGATGGACCGCCACCCGATGACGACCTGGGGCCGCTCGCTGGCGCGCGAGATCGCGCCGCTCTACGCGCTCGGCCTGGTCGTCCTCACGCTGCTGCTGTTGGCCTCGTTCCTGCTGGGCGTCCTCGCCGACGTCCTGGCGCGCGGCGTGCCCGCGGGGATGGTGGCCGCCTACCTGCTGCTGAAGCTTCCCGCCGCCGCGGCCGCGGGCCTGCCCTTGGCGCTCCTGTTCGCCGCGCTGCTGGCGCTCACGCGCCTCACGAACGACGACGAGTTACGTGCAGCGCTCCACCTCGGTCTACCGCCGCGCGCCACGGTGGGACCGGCACTCCTCGTCGGCGCAGCGGTCGCCACGCTCACGCTGCTCAACAACGAGATCGTCGTGCCCTGGACCGAGGCGAGGGCGCAGGACGTCCAGCGCGAGATCCTGCTGCGCAGCCCGGAGACGGTCCTGCGGAGCGGCGCCTTCTTCCAGGACGCGCTCGGGCGTTCGATCTTCCTGCGCGAGGTCACCGCTGCGGGCCGCCTGAACGGCATCACCGTCATCGCGCCGGGCGGCTCGGCCGGTCCGCGCCAGCTCATCGAGGCCGCGCGCGGCACCGCCGACCCCGAGGCTGGCGTCTGGCGGCTCGAGGACTTGCGGCTGCGCGCCTTCCGCGAGGGTCGCACCACCCTCGACGTCCGCGCCGAGACGGCGGTGCTGCCGGTGCGAGGGCTCACCGCGGCTGCGATCGGCACCGTCGACCTGGTCACGTTGCCGCTGCCCGAGCTCCTCGCACGTCTGCGGGCCGCCGGGGGGCGCGACACGCCCGCGGAGTGGACGGCCCTCCACCGCAAACTGGCCGAGCCCGCGGCCGCGGTCGCGTTCGCCCTGTTCGCCGTCGCGGTCGCGTTCGCCGGCGTGCGCAGTCGAGCCCCCCTCGGGATGGTGGCCGTCCTCGTGTTGACGTTCCTCTACTACGCCACCTGGAGCGTCGCGAAGCTCCTCGGCGCCCAAGGAACCGTGCCGGCCTGGGCCGCCGGCTGGGCGCCGGTCGTCCTGTACGCGGTGGCCGGGGTGGTGTTGTTGGCTCGGACGGCCCGGCGATGATCGTGGCGCATGGCTGGCGCCGGGTCCTGCTCGCCGTGGGTCTCGCGGTGACGCTGGGCGCGACCCTCGCGGCCACCCTGACGGTCGATGCCGGCGACGACCCCGACGCCCGTCTCGAGCTTCGCTCCTACACGTTGCCCGACGGCACCGAGGCCGAGCTCGTGGTCCTCACCGGCGAGGCGATCGTCGTCACGGTCGACGACGTACGGATCGAGGGTTCGCGGCTCGAGATCGACGTCGACCGCCAGTTGGTGCGCGTGGTGGGCGAAGGCGCGTTCGAGGTGGGCGACGAGCGGGTCGAGGGCACCGACCTGGAGGTCGCCCTGGACGAGGAACGCGTGCGCGCCATCGACGCGATCGTGTTCACCGGGGCGATCGACGTCACCGGCGACCTGGCCGAACGCCTGCCGGGCCAGGTGACCTTCGCGAACGCCTTCGCCAGCCCCTGCACGCGCTGCGGCCAGTCCACGCCCGATTACGGCTTCTACGCCGACCGGCTGGTGCTCTACCCCGGCGACCGCCTGGTCGGGTACGACGTGACGGTCGTGATCCGCGACGTGCCCGTGTTCACGCTGCCGGTCCTGGTGCTGCCGCTCGCCAGCGGTGACCGCCAACCGCAGCTCGTCGTGACCTCGGGTTCGGCCAGCCAACGGGCGGAGGTGAGGGTCCGCTGGCCCTACGTCGCCGGCGACGCCGCCCTGGGCACGTTCACGGTCCGGTACCTGGCCGAGGTCGACGCCAGCCGGCCGGGCGGACTCGCCGGCCGTCTCCTCGGCGGCGCCGTGGAGACGAGCGCGTTCGGGTTCGAGCTCGACCACCGCGCCTACGACGACCGGGGGACGGCCGTCCTGACCGTCGCCTACGACCCCGGCCGCGGCCCGGACGCCACCGATCCCGGCCGGGCGACGATCGACCCGACCTGGACGGTGCGGGCGCGATACGCGACCGAACCCGGCGGACCGGGCCCCGACATCGACGTCGGCCTCACCCGCGACGACACCACGGCGCCCGGCCGCTGGCTGTACGCCGCCCTGCTCGCCGACGAACGCGACGGCGTTCGCGGCACCTTCACGAGCCAAGGTTTCGTGGACACCGATCCGGGAACGGACCCGGAGACGCCGCCCACGTACGCGGGGCGTGGAACGCCTCGCCGGACGGGCGTCCGGATGCGGCTCGAACCGCTCGAGGCGGTGCCCTGGCGCGTCGGGCGGCTGCAGGTGACGGCGGCGGCCCTCGACCTGGGCGTCTTCGAGGACGTCGCCAACCCGACCAACCGCCGCGCGGCCGCGTTGGGCATCGTCGACGACGGCCGCGCGCTCGTGGCCCACACCGTGAGGCTCGAACCGGTGACGCCGTGGCCGGGCGCGCGCCTGGAGGGCGACAACGTCTTCGAAGGGCGCTATTACGGCAGCGGAGAGCGGGCCATCACGTGGCTCACCCGCCTCGCGCTGCTGCAGCGTTTCGGCGAATCGACGCAGCTCGAGCTCGCGGCCGTTCGCGAGGTCGAGGAGGGCGAGACCCCGTTCCGCTTCGACGCGGCCTCCCCTCGCGCCCGGACCGAAGCGACCGCGCGGTTCTCGACGCGCCTGGCGCCGTGGGTGTCGCTGACGAGCAGCGGCGGCTACGTGTTCGTGGAGTCGCGCCGACCCGAGACCGTCGGCTGGGCGCCGCTGGTCACCGACCTGGACCTGTTCGCGGACCGGCCCTGGCTGAGCGCCGGCCTCGAGCATCGGTGGCCCATCGCCGACGACGACGCGGGCACGCTCGCGGCGCGCGTCTCGGTCCAGGGCCGGGCCACGCCGGCCGAGCTGCGGCTCTCCATCGACCACGTCGCCGACCTGCAGCCCGAGCCCGGACCCCCCGTCGTCGACGACGGTCGGACGGTCGTGGCGTGGAGCGCGGCCGTCGATCGGGCGGTCGCGCTCTCGTTCGAGGGCACCTACCGGGCGGTCGACCCGGCGACCCCGGCGGACGAGCCGGGGTGGACGGCCGCGCGCGCCCGCGCCAGCATCGGAAGCCTGCGGTCGGGCGACGCGCGCCCCGGTCTTGGCATCGAGGCCGACCTGGACCTGGCCCGGTCCCGCGTCACGGACCTCACCGTGACCGCGCGCGGCGAGGTGGGACCGGTCGCCCTCGACCTGCGTCAACGTGTCTCACTCCCCGACGCGATCGTGACCGACGCCCGCATCGGCGTCACGTGGCGCGACGTCGCCACCCTCGACGCCCGCGGCTTCGTCTGGCTGCCGCCCACCTGGTTCGGCTACGCCGAACCGGAGCCGCGCCCCCGCACGCTCTCCGTTCGCCTCGGCGAGGCCCGCGCTCGGGGCCAGCCGCGCTGGGAGGCGACGTGGCGCACGACGCTCGACCCCGCGCTCGAGGCCGACGGCGGTCGACGCGACACGCGGTTCGAGGCCCGACTGGCGCTCGTGCAAGAGCGCATCGGGCCCGTCAACCTGAGCGTCGAGGGGTTGGCGGAGTGGTCGCTCGCCGACGCTCGTCAGAGCGAGCCGTACCTGCGTCGCGCCGCCGTCGTGTTCGGCGCGGACGCCTGGGAGCGCGTCGGGTTCCAAGGGCGCTTGGGGTACGCCGGCGCGTTCGATCCGGCGACCGGCGAGCTGGCGCGCAGCGAACTCGCCATCCAAGAGCTCACCCTGGCCGTCCGAGCCACCGACGAGGTCCTGGTCGGTGCGCGACTCCGGGACGTCTGGGAACTGACCGGCACGGTGGCCGACCGTTCGCCGTGGACGGTACGACCGGAGGTGTTCTTCGTGTGGGACCGCTGTTGTTGGGCGCTCGTCGGGGCGTGGGACGCGTCGACGGGCGACATCCGGATCGCGCTCACCGGTCCCGGCGGCGGTGCGGGCCTCGGACAGGTGATCGAGACCGACCTCGTGTTGCCGCGGACGCCGCTACCGGAGACGCCGTGATGGGCCGCAGGCGAACCGTCGGGGCCGCGGCGTGGCTCGCCGTCGCCCTGCTGACCGGTTGCACGGGCACGTTCACGCCCGCTCTACCCACGGTCGTCGTGGCGGTCCGCGACGCCGTCCCCGGCGAAGCGCGCCCGCCCGTGCTGGCCCTCGTCGCGCTCGACCTGACGCCCACCGGTCGGTCCCTCCGCGTGATCGAGGAGGCCGCCTACGCCTTCCCGGCGGACACGTACGTCATCGCCCTCGACGTCACCCCACGGGGGCGCGACGCCACCGACGCCTGGCTGCTGACGCGGCCCGACGACCCGTCGGCCCCCGCCCGAACGCTCTACCGCTTCGACCTCAGCGAGGTCCGCGACGAGGCCGGCGCGACCGTCCCGCTCGTGGGATCGCCGCGACCGCTCGTCGACGCGGCGGGCGCTTGGGCGGACGACTTCGACGTCGACGACGCCGTGCCGCCGGGCTGCCTCGCGCAGCTCGTCGTCGGCGGTCCGCCGACCGAACCCGAGCGCTACGTCGCGCTCTGGGACGACTGCGGCGGCCTGAGCGACCCGCTCGTCCACGTCGTCGACCTGGCCGACGACGAGGTCGTGTCGCTGCTCAGCGAACCCGCGCCGCTGCACCCGTTCGGCATCCGGCCGGGTGTCCTCGACGCCGCGACCTTCACGTTGGGTACGGTCCAGATCGGCGGCGACGTCACGCTCGAGACGCGGCCCCTGGTCGCGCCGCTCGTCGACGTGGAACCGACGGCCACCGTGCCGGCCGAGGTGGACCTGCTCGACGTCTCCGTCACGAGCGGGGCGTGGTGGGCGCTGGTGGCGCCGATCTCCGACCCGCCGAGCCTGCTGCGGATCGTCCCCGGTGACGTGGTGACCGAGCGACCGGCGCCCTCCGGCGCGAATCGCGTCGTCGCGGCGCGCAGCCCCGGCGCCTTGCTGTTGGCGCCCAACCGCGCGCAGGTCGTGTTCCCCGAAACCGCGTCACCGGAGGTGGGGATCTCGCCCTTGGGCGCCACGATCGAGGCCAACGACTACGCGGTGGTGGCGCGTGCCGGGGGCGGTCTGTGCGTGCTCGACGCCCAGGTCCCCTCCGAGAGCGCGACGTGCGAGTTCACGCTGAGCCCCGACGAACTCTCGGGCGCTCGGCTGCTGACCTGGACCTACGCCGCGCCCTGAGCCTCGTCGCCGATCGTGGCGGCGAGGGTCGCCAGGCCGGCGGCGATGCGCTCGGTCACGCCGGCCTCCACCATGCGACCGGCGGTCGCCAGCGCGTTCGCGACCGCCCGTGCGTCCGCCGAACCATGCCCGATGAAGGCGTCGCCGGCGACGCCCAGCAACGGCTGCGCGCCGTAGGTGGCCGGGTCGAGCCGGTCGGCCACCTGCCGCAGGGCGGGGCGCGCGAGGAGACCGCCGAGCTTGGCGCGCCACGAAGACTTGAGCGCCTCCCGCACGAGGCGGAAGAGCACCTTGGCCTCACCCTCGGCGAGCTTGAGCATCACGTTGCCCGTGAATCCGTCGGCGACGACCACGTCGGTGGTGCCCGCCAGGAGGTCCCTGCCTTCGACGTTCCCGTGGAAGCGCACACCCGGCGTGGTCTTGAGGAGCGCGTGGGCGGCGAGGGTGAGCTCGTTCCCCTTGCCTTCCTCCTCGCCGATCGACATCAGACCGACCGTCGGATCCGAGCGGCCGTAGAACGCACGGGCGTACACCGTCCCCATGATCGCGAACTGTTGCAGCCACGTCGGCCGACAGTCGGCGTTCGCCCCGGCGTCGATCAGCGCGCAGAACCCCTCGAGCGTGGGCACGTTGGCGAGGATCGCGGGTCGGTCGACGCCGGGCAGCCGTCCCAGGAACAGCAGGGCGGCCGCCATGGTGGCACCGGAGTGCCCCATCGACACGACCGCCGACGCCCTCCCCTCCTTCACGAGTCGCGTGGCGACGACCACCGAAGCGTCCTTGCGGCGCCGCACGTCGCTGGCGTGGTCGTCCATGCCGATGACGTCGCCGGCGTGCTCGATCGGTAGGTCGCCACCCCGCGCCCGCAGGACCGTCTCGAGGCGGGGCCGGTCGCCCACGAGCACGACGCGCGCCCCGGCGGCGGCGGCCCGCAGCGCGCCGTCGACGGCCGCGTCGGGCATGTGGTCGCCCCCCATCGCGTCCAGCGCGATGGGAAGCTCGTGACGGGGGTGGGGCACGGAGTCGCTCATGCGCGCCATGCTACGCCGCACGTCGTGCGGCGCGCCGCGGCCGGGCTAGCATGCGCGCGTGGACCTGCGCACCTTCGAAGCCCCGGCCGGTGAACGGCTCGACGTCGCCATCGCGCAGGCGCTCTCCCTCTCACGCACCTACGCCAAGGACCTGATCGACGAAGGCTACGTCACACTCGACGGCCGACCGATCGGCAAGCCGGCGACCAAGCTCAGCGGCGACGAGCTCGTCTCCGTGCTCATCCCTCCCCCTCGGCCGCACCTCGTCGAGGCCGAGGACGTCGACCTGCACGTCATCTATCAAGACGATGACCTGGCCGCCATCGACAAGCCGCCGGGCATGACCGCCCACCCGACGGCCACGCTTCGAACCGGCACGGTCGTCAACGCCCTCCTCGGTCGCATGGAGCTCAGCAAGGAACGCCTCATGGACCCCGGCGACGAGGCCTACCGACCCGGCATCGTGCACCGGCTCGACAAGGACACGTCGGGCGTCATGGTCGTCGCGAAACACGACGACGCGCACCGCGAGCTGTCGGCCGCGTTCAAGAAGCGCCTCACCGAGAAGGCCTACGTGGCCATCGCCGTGGGCGGCCTGCCCGACGAGATGCACGTCGACGCGCCCATCGGCCGGCACCCCGTCGACCGCCAGCGGATGTCGGTCGGCGGCAGCAACGCCAAGACGGCGTCCACGATCGTGCGCGTGCTGGCCCGCGTCCCGGGCTACGTACTGGTTCGCGCCCTGCCCCACAGTGGCCGCACGCACCAGATCCGCGTCCATCTGGCCCACCTGGGCGCCCCCATCCTCGGGGACGTGATCTACGGTCGGGCCTCGTCGGTCATCGGCCGCCAAGCGCTGCACGCGCAGCGGCTGAGCGTGCCTCATCCCCGCGACCATCAAGCGATCACCTTCCAGGCGCAGGTGCCCATGGACATGGTCGACGCCTGGCTGGCGCTCGGTGGCGACTGGCCGGTGCCTGGCGCCGAGGACCTCTGAGGAGCGCGAGAGGAACCGCATGGACTACCGCACCCTGTTCGACCTCGAAGGCCGCCAGGCGCTCGTCATCGGCGCCGGGTCCGGCATCGGTGCCGCCATCGCGGAGGGCCTCGCGGACGCCGGCGCCGACGTCGCCTGCGCCGACCTCCACGCGGAGGCGGCCGAGAACACGGCCGCGACGATCCGGGCCAAGGGGCGTCGCGCCACCGCGCACACCATCGACGTCACCGACGAGACGGCGGTCGACGCGTTGATCGGCGGCCTGCGCCGGCTCGACGCATGCGTCGCGACGCCGGCCGTGAACGTCCGCAAGCCGCTGCTCGACACCACGGTCGACGAGTTCGACCGCGTGGTGCGGCTGAACCTGCGTAGCGGTTTCATCGTGCTGCGCGCGGCCGGGCGCAAGATGGCGGACCAGGGCAAGGGTTCGATCATCTTGCTCTCGAGCATCCGCGCGCAGGTCGTCGAGCCGGGCCAGGGTGTGTACGCGGCCACGAAGGCGGGGACGCTCCAGATGGTGCGGGCGTTGGCGGCCGAACTGGGCCCGCGCGGCGTACGCGCGAACGCGCTCGCGCCGGGTGTCGTCGAGACGCCCCTCACGGCGCCGATCAAGGCGAACGCCGCCTGGTACCAGGCGTACGCCGACCGCTCGGCGCTCGGTCGCTGGGCTCAGCCGAGCGAGCTCGTCGGCCCCGCGATCTACCTGGCTTCGGACGCATCCTCGTTCGTGACGGGGACGTTGACCGTGGTCGACGGTGGTTGGACGGCCGTGGACGGACGGTTCACGCCGCCGCTGTGACCGCGGACGCGCACGGCGGACGGGACCCTGACGCGGTCGCCGAGCTCGCCCGAGAAGCCGCCGCCGCCGTCGACGCGGACCGCGTGATCGAGATCGCGCGTGACCTGATCCGTATCCGAAGCGTCTGGGATGCGCGAACCGGCGCGAACGAGGGTGACGCGGCGGCATACGTCGCGGTGGCGCTCCGGGCGCTGGGTTCGTCCGTCACCGTCCAGGAGGTCGCCCCTGGCCGACCCAACGTGATCGCCGACTGGTCCGGTAGGGGGTTCGTGCCGGGCCGAGACCGCACGCTGATGTTCGAGGGGCATACCGACGTCGTGACCGAGGGCGACCGGCGCAGCTGGACGCGCGATCCGTACGGGGCGGCCCTCGAGCCCGACCCCCGTGGCGGCACCCGGCTGTACGGCCGTGGCAGCGCCGACATGAAGGCGGGCGTCGCCGGCGCCATCGCCGCCCTCGCCGCCGTCCAGCATGTCGCTCCCGAACTACCCGGCCGCATCCGCCTCGGCATCGTCGTCGACGAGGAAGGCATGATGTCGGGCATCAAGGACTTCGTCGCGAGCGGCTGGGCCGACGAGGTCGACGGTGCGATCGTGTGCGAACCCGAAGAGCTCGAGCTGTGCCTGCACCAGAAGGGCGCGATGCGTCTGCACGTGCACGTGCACGGCGTGATGGCGCACGGCGCCATGCCCTACGCCGGCGTCAACCCGATCGACGGTCTGACCCGGTTCCTGACCGCCGTCCGGACCTTCCAGGACGAGGAGCACGCGCGCCTGGGCGAGCACCCGTACCTCGGCCGGCCCTGGCTCACGCCCACGATCGTCCGGTCCCCGGTGACGGGCGAACCCCAGCTCAACGTCATGCCCGACGGTGCGTACGCCGCACTGGATGTGCGGACCGTACCGGGCCAAGATCACGACGAGGTGTTCGCGCGCCTCCGCCGTGAGGCGACCGCGGTGATGCGTTCGATGCCGCGCCTCGAGATCGAGCTCGACTGGTTCGAGAGCCGGCCCTGGACGAGCACCGACCCCCAGGACCCGCTCGTGCGCGCGCTCGAAGCGGCGTACCCGACGGTCCTCGGATGTCCGCCGCGGTACGGCGGCGTGCCGGGCGCCACCGATGGCACCTTCCTGCACGTGGCCGGCGTACCCATCGTCACCGTGGGTCCCGGTGACCGGACGATCCCCCATCAGGTCGACGAGTTCGTACGCGTCGAGGACGTCGTGGCGGCCGCTCGTCTGTACGCCGCTGCCGCCATCCGGTTCCTGGCCCAGGAGCCGCCCTCCGACGGGCCGAGATCCACGCGCGACCGTAGGTAGGTCGACCGCTCGCGTCTCCGGTACGTGAAACCGACGATGCAACCTTATGCGGCGCCGGGCGAACCCCTGCGGCAACCGACGGGCAACGGCCCGCCGCCCATGATGGGGCCCCGAAGGAGCCTGCCACGACGGAGTCCATCGGGAATCCCTCAAGGGAGGTCGCCTCATGGGCTCCTCGAAGGTCGGTACCAAGATCGCCGCGTCGCACCCCGCGTACGAACGCCTCATCGAGGACGCGTTGCGCCGCGCCAAGCTGCTCGACGACGATGGCCCGACCACGTACCTGGCCCACGTCCTGCTCGACTTCCCCTTGACCTGGGCCCTGGCGCGCCTCGAAGGACTCGACAGCGTCCTGCGGGCGCGCACGCTCGTGGCGACCCAGGCGACGCATCCCGTCTACCTCGACTGTCTCGCCTCGTATCACGTGTCGGGCGTCGTCGCGTCGACCGACGAACCGGCACTCCTGTCCGGGGTCTACGCCGCCGCCACCGCCCAGCGGACCTATCAGTGGAAGTCGGGCTTGACGTACATGGAACTCCGCGTCACCCGCGCGCTGCTGCGCGGTCTCGACACGAAGTCACTGGCCCACAGCCTGTCGATCTCGACCAAGACGGTGAACGCGCACGTGAGCAACGTGCTGTGCAAGACCGCGGCCGAGAGCCGTTCCCAGCTCCTCGCGCAACTCCTCGACGCGCGAAGCGACGACCGGCGCGAAGAGGCGACGCCCGATCGCACGTGAAGGGTTGACGGGCTCACGGAGGAGCCTGAACCGGCGGTGACGCGAAAGAAACGCTCGGAACCTCGTCGCTCACCGCCGGGCCCGTCATGGACGAGCGCGTTTGGTGTCCGTCACTCCGGTTCGCGTCGACCCGGTCGCCGGTCCTCGCTCTCGGCCGTCCTCCACTCCCGCCGGACCTGCCGGATTCGGGCGCGCAACAACGGTGACTGAGGATCGTTCTGGGGAACGTGGGCCAGTGCCGTCTCGAGGAGCTCGAGATCGCCCGCGTCGGTCCGGTTCGCCAGTTCGATCATCGCCTCGGCGTCACCCGAGCCGAGAACCGCTTGCCGCAACGACTCGTCGATGTGCTCTCGCAACTCCACGACCGCCGGCGCCTCCGACCTCGGCAACAACGGGCCGCGGTACAGGTTCAGGGCCTGCCGCACCCGCCCCCGCCGCAGGTGCTCCATCAGATCGAGGAAGTCGGCTTGGTACTTCACGGTGAGCCGGTAGGGGCGGGACTCGAGTGGGATAGAGCTGCGGAGGCGGGAGATCAGGGCCTTGAGTGTTCCTGGTACCGCGCGGTCCCCATACAGCGACGCTGCAAGGCGATCGCCCGTCAGCCCCGATGGATCGCTTGCGAGAACGGCTAAACACTCCGCATGGCGAAGTGTCAGAGAGACCGGTTCTCCACGCAAACGGACAGCTGGTTCTCCCAGGAACTCGATCTCAAGCTCCTGGTCAACACGGTGGTACAGACGCCAGAGAGCGCGAAGCTCTGAGTCGGGGAGCAGGCCGCCAACCAGTCGCCAGCCAGTGAAAGCAAGCTGATCGATGCCTCTAGCACCCTTCTTCAGGGCGTCACTTGCGCCGGCGGCATCATCGAGGCGACTCCGAAGCCCAGCGAGACAAACTGCGACTTGCGCGAGGCGATGCGCCTCGAGATTCCCCTCGAGAAGACTCAGCGCACCGGAGAGCGCAGCTTCGGCTGACTCTGGATCCTGCGACATGAGAGCCATACCTGCAGCTAGCAAACCCTGTGCGCGTGACACTGTGTCGGCGGTCGCCGTCATGGCGCGCGCCCGGTTTCCAACTGCGCTCGCCTCATCGCCGAGTCCCAGCCGCAAGAGCGACTGGACCAAGTCCGGCGCAAAGAACGGAAACTGACTCCTCGGCATAGCCTCGACGTTGCTACGGTGTCGCTGCGCGGACTCCTCCCATCGCTCATTCAGAAAATGCCAGTCCCCCACGGTGCTGACAAGAGCTTCTGTCGTTGGTCTTCCATGGAGTTCCTCATTGATATCAATCTCCTCAACAAGGGCCTCGACGCCGACTGTTTGGTCGGTCAACAGTCGCGTGAAGACTAGTAGGCTCGTAGCGACTAGCTTTCGAAGTTCGTCACGACTGCCACCGGCACTATGCTGATAGAGCGCCCACTGAGCCCACTCTTGCGCCTCAAGATAGTTTCCGCGCCTTATGTGGTAGTTGCAGATATCAGTTGCAGCCGCTACGACCTGATCAACATCGCGGAATGCTTCGGCCATGTGCAACGCACGCATCAGGAAGTCCAGGCCGCCATCACCCCCTTCCACCTGCCCCAACGCGAAGCCGTGCAGACGGAGCGTAAGCGGTGTCTCGAGGCCCGCCACTGCCCGCCTAGTTTCCGCTACGAGGCTCGGCCCTGGGAAAGCCGACGCGTACAACGCGCGGAGTTCTGGTGCTTCGTGAGTTCTTAGATGCCGTTCAACCGAGGGCCGAACGTTTCGATGGTATCCGAGGCTGGTTGCGGCCGTGAACCACCAACGCATGAGACTGTCCGATTCCTCGAGCACGTGCCGAGGAAGGCCTTCAAGGATCGTATAGAGCCTGTCGTGCAACCCAGCCACCGAAAACAGCGGTCCTGCTTCCTCGATCAGCTCCCAACAGCGATCCGGCTGAATTCGTGCCGACACCTCAAATGCGTCCATCTCCGCGCCTTTGCGACGTAAAGAGGCCACGAGCAGCTCGTAAGGGACTTCGTCTAGCGTGCTGCCGGAGATTGAGAATCCTGAAGGCTCAGGTTCCAAGAGCGGCGGTTTACCAGATCGCGCGCGCATTTCGCCAACGAAATCGACGAAGCTCGCGTCAACGCGCTTCCACAGTTCCTCGACGGCATCTGGCGGCAGACATCCTTCCGCAATCTCAACCGCCTCTTCGAGCGTCATCCGAAACGCGGAACCGTCGATCGCTCTCGTCGCCCCGAACACCGCTGCCGAAACCCGCTGTGCTTCCTCCGGCACAACGAGCACAACGTTTGACCCAAATGCACCCAAGCGCCCAATCGTTGTCGACGCGTCAACGTTCAGATGGGCATTTGACAAGACAATAGTGTAAGGACCCAACAGAGAGTGGAGCCGCGAGAGGCGAGTGACGCCATGCGACACTGGAGTACCATGCCCGAATACCCGTGCGCCGTAGAGATCAAGCAGAGCGTCGGACAGCCGGTTTGAAATGGAAACTGAGTCGGACGAGTCGCGAGCGTCAAGATGCAACCAGAGAAGTGGCGCCTTCACCGATCGAAGCTCGGCAAGCACAACAAACACTCCGCTTCGCCTTGAAGCGTTCACCAGCTGAACTCCGGTGTACGGGAAGACTGCGCGGCGACACCGTGCTAGCCAACGAGAAGAGTGCACCTCTGGCGCGGCCATGAAGACCTCCGCCACATACTGTTACACAAAGCCCGCAACCAGTTACAAAGCAGACTGAATGACTCATGCTCATCACGCAAGTCCCGGCCGCCGTTCGGACCAAGCCGTCGCATTGGCTTGCACAAGACTCAGCCAAGACGCATGGTCAGACTCGAACACGTGCTTCTTCGCTTTGCGCATAGATCGTTCGTTTATTCAGCGAGCACAACACGCAGCAGTAGCCGCCCCCGGCTTCCGCAGAGAGCGGCTACAAAGCAGACAGACAAAGGTTGGAGCTTAGCGCTGCGAAGCGAACGAACCCGCCGAAACCACAACGGCAACGTTGACGAGAGCAAACGCGACGGCAGCAAAGAAAATGCGCTTTCCGGTGTTCTTCATGTGGATCCCACCTCTTGTTCACAGAGTGAACAGAAACCACCGCTTCACGTTAGTGTCGCAGTGTCCCCAGAGCCTCCCAACTCCAGAGAAAACGTTGGGCTCAACGCCCGCGATTTGTTGGGGTGTCAGCGGACTGAACGAACGTTCAGATCCAAGACCTCCCAAGCGCCTCTTCCGAACCCTTCCGAACCTTTCAACCAGCACTTCGGAGCAGAGAATCTCCCAATCCATTAGCTCCATAGCGACGATAAGGCGCACATCCCAGACCGTCAATACGAGGCAGTCGGCATCATCTGCTCAACCACAAGCATCGGTGCAACGTGCGCCCTCATAGACATCACATATACGATTCTCCCCAACTGAGCGCAAACGACGCTGATACGATTGCGGTCGCCAATGGCAACGTCGTCAACAGAACCTCGCGCAGTCTCTTCCGGCGTTTCAGGGGCGAGTGCGGTGGACCGAGTCGTGGCCAAGTTCCCCGGCATTCGCGTGGAGAGTGACATTCAGGCTTGGGCATATCTCGAAGAGTTCGCGACGGGCGTTGAGCAGTATCGACTCATCGCCAACCCGACCGGCGCTGATGAGCGGTGGGTGGGGGTTTGCTACTTTCAGCTGATAGAGGATGAGAAAGCCTTGCTGCACTTCCGGAAAGCGGTTGCAAAGGGCGAAGAGGCCGCGAGGATCAACCTAGCCCACCTGTTGCGGTTCCTCGAACGTGGAGACGAAGGAGCACAAGAGCTGCGTTCTGTAAATCACGCGGTACTGAATGAGTATGACCAGGTGTTCTATTACCGCCTTGTTAGCCTCCATGAAGAAAACAATGGCAACCTCCGCGAGGGCTTGAAGGCCGTTGAAGAAGCGTGGAGGCGGGTTCAGCGCATCCCGGAGTACGCAATCCTCGCCCCATCGATCTTGGCCCAGTTAGGAACACTCCACAGTCGGATCGGACGGGCCCAGCGTGCCCTCTGGTTCCTTGAACGTGCCCTTCAGATCACAGATGGGGTTGAGCACCTCAAGACAAGATTGAGGCGGGCTCAAGTTCTCCAGACTCTGGGGCGTCACAACGAGGCGAGTGCGGAACTACAGAGCCTGAGCTCCCTGGATCTCCCCAAGCTGTTCGAACCCGAACTCTTCTATTACCTGGGCGAGTTGGCCTGGGCCGCACGGGACACGGACGGCGCCGAAGTAGCGCTCAAAAAGGCTATCTCGCTCGCAAGGTCTCTACAACTACCCTTTGAGGAGTTCGTCGCCAGCCTGTCGCTCGTTGGCATTGAGTTACTGAGGGGCAACCACGAGGCCGCAAAGACCTACCTTTCTCGCGCCCAAGCGCTGGTTCTCGACAAGTCAGACCGACTGAAGTATCGATTTCGAGAGATTCACTTCATGTGGGCATCTGGTACCTACTCCCAGGAGCACGCACAAGCCGAGCTTATGTTGCTTGACGAAGATTTTGAGGAGATGGGGCTCTTTCAGGAGCAGGCCCATGTGAAGCTCCATCGCGCGGGATTGCTTGAAAGAATAGGCAGCCCGCTGGTTGTCCCGGTACTTGATGAACTCCAAGCGCTTACCGTAACGCTACAGAGCAACTCGTTCTTAACGCGCGAATGGGTCGCTTTTCCGAATCTACAGACTCTGGCGCGCCGTACTCACCCTGATCTCGTTGGTAGGGCTGGAGTGGTCCTTGAAGTGAGGACGCTCGGCGAGGAAGCCTTGTTTGTGGGCCGAGAACGGGTGCACATCCCACTTAAGAGGGCGGTCGAGCTTCTCGCGTATCTGCTCGAGCATAAGGCGGTCAGCCTGGAAGTCTTGCTCGACGAAGTGTTCCCGGGCCAGAAAAGTCGCTCCGCAAAATCCTACTTCCACCAGGTTCGGCATCATCTGAAGAAGGGCATTGACGGACTCGAGATCGAGTATGACCAGGACGCTAAGCTATACCGGCTTACATCCGAAATCGACATCGTCTGGGACGTCGCCGAGCTCCGAGCTGGCCGGAAGGTCAAGAACGTGGGACCCTTCCTCCCCAACTCGGGGAACGACTGGGCCCTGATGGTCGACCATGCACTCGAGCGATACCGGAGCCTGGCGGCCTGAGGCCACGTCCGAACGCGTCGCCGCACCATGGCATCTAGGCAATCGCCTAGGTACCCGGGGGCAACGACGCCGCTTCGTTCATCATCGGATGGGATCCCGGACGTGGCACTCCCCACGGCCACGTTGCGACCGCTTGCCGGATACCGGCCCGTGGCCAGGTATCCGGCAACCCCCCATCCCACATGCTGGCGGGATCGCCGGTGATGACTTACCTTGCTTTATCGCTCGTGACCGTGTTGTAATGGCGCGTTGCGTTACGACGCAGGCTCTCTAGGAGGACCCCCCTTTCATGGATCAGAAGCCGAACCAGGCCGTGGACACCCCTGCCCCGGCCACCGACCCCACCCCAGAGACGAACGTCTCACAGGCCCCCACTGCGGCAGCTGAGCAGGGCAACGGCGCTGCAGCGGAACCGACTACCCCCACGTCGTCCCTCTCCGCTGCGCCTGCCGACGAACCTGAACGAACTGCCGATGCGCCCGAATCGACGGCCTCCACCGCCGACGATGCCGGTGCCGACGACGCCGAGGAAACCCACGAACCCGTAGAGGCCGTGGCCGAGGCGCCCGAGGCAGAGATCACGATGGAGGACGTGCTCGCTGCGTCCGACGAGCAGCTCGCCCGCAAGCCCGTGCACCGCGGCATGATCACCGTCGGTGAGATCATCATGTTGTCGCAAGACGGCATCGTGGTCGACGTGGGCGCGAAGATCGAAGGTCTGCTTCCCTACAACCAGCTGTTCGAGCACGACAGCAACATCGAGGAAGCCGCCCAGTACTTCAAGTCCGGCGACCAGATCCAGGTGTACGTCGTCCGCTCGGACATCCCGAACAACACGATCGTCCTCTCCAAGCGCCGTGCCGACGCCGAGCGCGCGTGGAACCTCCTACAAGAGGTCTTCGAGAAGGAGAAGCCGGTCGAGGTCGAGATCGTCGAGAAGGTCCGCGGTGGGCTCGTCGCCAGCCTCGGTGTGCGGGCGTTCCTGCCGGCCAGCCAGGTCGACATCCGCCGCGTGAACGAGCTCGACCCATACGTCGGTCAGCGCATGAAGGTCAAGATCATCGAGTTGAACCGGCGCCGCAACCGCGTCATCATCTCGCGGCGCGCGATCCTCGAGACGGAGATCGCCGAGCAGAAGCAGGAGACCCTCAAGCACCTCGAGCCGGGATTCCGGACCGAGGGCGAGGTCGTCGAGATCACCGACTTCGGTGTGTTCGTCAACCTCGGCGGCATCGACGGTCTCGTGCACCGCTCGGAGCTCACGCACGGTCGCTTCAACCACCCGCGCGACGTCCTGAAGGTCGGCGACAAGGTCAAGGTCGAGATCCTCGACATGGACCTCGAACGCGAGCGCATCAACCTGTCCATGAAGTCGCTGATGGCGAACCCGTGGCAGGACGTGCTCACGAACTACGTCATCGGGGAGCGTGTCACGGGCAAGGTCACGAACCTCACGCCCTTCGGCGCGTTCGTCGAGATCGAACCCGGCCTCGAGGGCCTCATCCACGTCTCGGAGATGAGCTGGACCAAGCGCGTCCGTCATCCCAAGGAGATCGTGAACGAGGGCGACGAGGTCGAGACGATGATCCTCAAGATCGACACGCAGCAGCAGCGGATCTCGCTCGGTCTGCGTCAGACCCAGCCCGATCCGTGGAGCAGCCTGCCCGACCGGTACCCGCCCGGCACCGAGATCACCGGTCCCATCACCGGCATCACGGAGTTCGGCGTGTTCATGGAGATCGAAGAGGGCATCGAAGGCCTGGTGCACATCTCCGAGCTGGCCCACGAGCACATCGAGGACATCAACGAGCACTTCAAGCGCGGCGACGAAGTGACCGCCGTCATCCTCAACATCGATCCCGTCGAGCAACGCGCCAGCCTCTCGCGCAAGCGGCTCATGCCGTTCACCGCGGGTGCGGGCGGGTACGACGAAATGGGCACGGGTGGCCCGGCTGCACGTGGTCCCTCGGCGAACCGGCAGGCCGGTCGTCGTGGCGGACGTCGGAGCAAGGGCATCGATTACGACTACAGCTACGCCGCGTCCGAAGCCGGCGGCGGCAAGGCGACCACCAAGCTCGGTGACGTCTACGCCGACCTGTTCGCGCAGTTCGGTCTGAGCGACAGCAAGGAAGACCGTCCGGAGAAGGCCGCGAGCAAGCCCGCCGCCCCCTCCGACACCGAAGGTACGGGCGAGGCTTCGGAAGCCGCCGGCGGCACCGCCGAGCCCACCACCGCCGCCCCGGCCCGCAAGGCCCCGGCGCCCGCCCCACGGGCCCCGCTGGAAGAGGCCGACTCGGATCCCGAGAACGCCATCGACGCGGCCGAAGCGGCTGCGCTCCTCACGGCGGCCTTCCGCGACGGCAAGCGCCCTGCGCGCGCCGAAGAAGCGGCACCCGCGGCCGCCAGCCCGACCGAACCCGAGACCGCGGCAAACGACGCGTCGCCGGCGCCCGATACCGAAGCGGCGGCCCAGCCCGAGCCCGTCTCGCAGGCGGAAGAAGACGACGCCGCCGACGACGACATGGCCTCCTCGGAAGACGAGCACGAGGTCAAGCAAGAGGGTTGACCGCAAGCGAACGACGAATCAGAAGGGCGGTCCCATCCGGGACCGCCCTTCTTCACGTACGGCCGCGCCCAGCCGCCGGGTACTACATCTGACGCAAGCGCGCGATGCGGTCGTCGATCGGCGGATGCGTCGACAGCCAGACGTTGGCGTTCAGCGACCGGACGGGGTTGGAGAAGAACAGGTGCCGGACGCCCTCGGAGACCTCCAGCGGCTTGCCCGCGTAATCGCGGATCTTCGCCAACGCGCGCGCCAGTCCCTCCGGGTTGCGGGTGATGTACGCGCCCGTGGCATCGGCGAGGTACTCACGTCGGCGGCTGACCGCCAGCTTCAAGAGCGTCGCGAGGATCGGGGCCAAGACCAGCAGCACCACCAGAAGGATCATGGCCAGCCCCTGGCCCTTGCCGCCGCCGCGTGACGACGAGCGTCGCGAACGGCCCCCGTAGACCATGCCGCGCCATGCCACGTCGCGCAGCAAGACGATGGCGCCCACGGTCGCAGCCAGCATCGAGGCGAAGCGGATGTCGAGGTTCTTCACGTGCGCCATCTCGTGCGCGACCACGCCCTCGAGCTCCTGGCGGTCGAGCAGCTCGATCATGCCGGTCGTGACCGCGATCGCGCCGTTGCGTGGATCGCGACCCGTGGCGAACGCGTTCGGCGCCGGGCTGTCGATGACGTACACCTTGGGCGTCGGGACGCCTGCGCCGAGCGCCACCGCCTCGCTGACGTTCACGAGGTACCGGTGCTCCTCGGCTCGGGCCGGGCGCGCACCGGTCACGGCGAGCGCCAAGCGATCCGAGAACCAGTACGCGGCCAACGATTGGGCGACGGCCAACCCGGCGGCGATCACGATGAACGTGGTCGCCGCCGCAGGGTCGATCGCGAGCGCCATCAGGTAGCCGATCGCGGCGAGCAACAAGACCATGAAGCCGGCCAGCAACCATGACAGGCGCCGGTTCGATGCCTGCCAATCGAGCAGGCTGATGCGCCGACCCGTCGTCGGATCGGTGATCGCGTCGGGCGGGCGCCGCGTGGCGGCACCCGGCATGCTCATCGGCCCGCCACGGGCACGGCCTCAGCCCTGGGCCGGAGCCTGAGCCCCGAACGACACCTGAGGAACGGCCTTCTCCTCTTCGGGCGTCTCGAGGTAGACGTGCTTGGTCTTGCCCATCGGACCCGCGAAGAACGTGCCGGGTACGGTCGTGATCACGGTGTTGAACTGCAGGACGGCATCGTTGTAGAACTGCCGCGCGTAGGCGATCTTGTTCTCGATACCCGACAGCTCCTCTTGCAGCAGCAAGAAGTTCTGGTTCGCCTTCAGCTCGGGATACGCCTCGGAGATGGCGAAGATCCGGCCCAGAGCGGCGGTCATCATGTTGGCCGCTGCCGCCGACTCGTCGACGCTACGCGCCTGGGTCATCGCCGAACGGGCCTTGGCGACGTTGTCGAAGACCTCCTGCTCGTGGGCGGCGTAGCCCTTGACGGTCTCGACCAGGTTGGGCACGAGATCGTTGCGGCGTTTCAGCTGGACGTCGATCTGGCTCCAGGCGTTCTGGTACCGGTTCTCGAGCGTGATGATCCGGTTGTAGACGTTGACGCCGTACAGGACCAGAGCGATCAGGATGACGAGCACGACGAGCGTGGTCACGTAGCCACCTCCGAGGTCACTCTATCGCGGAACCACGTCCGTCGCGAGACCGGATCACGCCGCCGCCGAGCAGACGATCGCCGTCGTAGACGACCGCCGACTGCCCCACCGTGACGGCGAACTGCGGCGCGTCGAAGTCGAGCCGGAAACCGCCCTCGGCGGTCGGCGTCAACCGGGCGGGTTCCGGGCGTTGCCGGTACCGCACCTGCGCCTGGACCCGCGACGGAACCGCCTCCGCGTCGAGCAGCCAGTTGACTTGCTCGACGGTCGCCGAGGTCCAGGTGCAGGCGGACCTCGGTCCGACGGCGACGGTGTCGTTCGCGGCGTCGAGCTCGATCACCCAGCGCGGCCGATGCGACTTCCACAACCCCAGACCCCGCTTCTGTCCGATCGTGTAGAAAGCGACCCCGCGATGCTCGCCCACGACCGCGCCGTCCAGCGAGAGGTCCACCACCGGCCCGGGTCGGGCGGCCACCCGCTCCGCGAGGTGGGCGTGCACGCTGTCGGCGATGAAGCACAGCCCGTTCGACGAGGGCTTCCAGGCGACGGGCAACTTCCGTTCGACGGCGATGGCGCGGACCTGCGTCTTGGTGAGGTCGCCGAGCGGGAAGAGCAGGTACGGCAGCACCCACCGCGGTAGCGCCCACAAGAAGTACGTCTGGTCCTTGTCGTCGTCGAGGCCCCGGTGCAGCTCCACCCCATCCGGACCGTCGACGCGGCGCACGTAGTGACCGGTGGCCATGAACGAGCACCCGAGCTTGCGCGCACGCTCGGCCAGACCGCCGAACTTGATCTCGCGGTTGCACCAGACGCACGGGTTGGGGGTCTCGCCCCGCTCGTAGGCCGGGACGAACGGGTCGACCACGATCGACTCGAAGGACTCGCGGGCATCGAGCAGGTAGAACGGCACGTCGAGCTTGTCGGCGATGCGGCGCGCGTCGAACGCCGCCTCCGGGCTGCAGCAGACGTCGAAGGCACCCGCGGGCCGATCGTCGGGCCAGAAGCGCAGCATCGAACCCACCACGTCGAAGCCTTGGTCGCGCAAGAGCGCGGTCGCCACGGACGAGTCGACACCGCCCGACATGGCGGCGAGGACCTTGGGTGGGGTGGGGACGGGGTCGTTCACGGCCCGCCAGTCTACCGCCGGACCCGCGCTACACTGGCGTCTGGAGGTACGTCGTGAAAGCGCTCCGGGTCGCCCAGATCGTCGCCCTCGTCCTCATCGCGATCTACGTGCTGCTCTTCCACAACGTCAACCCCGACCACGTGCGGTTGCCGCTGCTCTTCTCGATGCCGCCCGCCGTCGTCGTCGCGCTCGCGGCCGTGCTCGGCTGGTTGGTCGGTTGGCTGCCGGGTCGCGCCCGGGCATGGCGTCTGGAGCGCCGTCTGAACCGAGCCGAGGCCGACCGTGAGGTGCTCGCGGCCGAGCTCGAGCGCACGCGGCGAGGCGACCCGAGCGGACCGGTGATCCCCGATCGTGACGCCGGCGGCGTGCGCCGCAGCGACGACCCCACCGACTACCTGTGACGTCGGTCGACCTGCGCGGCGTCACCGCCGATCCCACCGTGAACCTGGATCCGCCCACCGCCCCGCGCTGGGCGGTCCGACCGCCCGCGCCGCCCGCCGCCGTCGCGAAGCTGTCCGCCGCCCTGGGCGTGCACCCGCGGCTGGCCGCCATCCTGTGGGCGCGCGGGCTGCGCGACGACGTACGCGACCACCTCGACCCACCGCTGGCGCCGACCGACATCCCCGACCTCGACGAGGCAGCGGCGCGTTTGGTGGACGCGATCGAGGGGGGCCGCCGGATCCTCGTGCACGGCGACTACGACGCCGACGGGATCTCCGGCACCGCCGTGCTCACGCTCGGTCTCCGTGCCCTCGGCGCGCGGGTCACGCCGTTCGTACCGCACCGCATCCACGACGGGTACGGGATCCACCCCGATCGCGTCGCAGAGCACGTCGCCGCCTGCGAGGTCTTCGTGACCGTCGACTGCGGCATCTCGAACCTCGACGAGATCCGGCGGCTGCAGGCGGCCGGGATCGAGGTGATCGTCAGCGACCACCACACGCCCGGCGAAGCGCTGCCGGCGTGTCTCGTCGTCCATCCCGCGACCTCGCCCCTGGCGCGCCACGGTCTGCCGCAACTCACGGGAGCGGGTCTGGCGTACCACCTGCTGTGGGCCGTTCATCGCCGGCTCGGCCTCGAGGCACCGCTCGAGTACGCCGATCTGGCCGCCATCGGCACGATCGCCGACGTGGCGCCCCTGCTGGGCGAGAACCGCGCGCTGGTCAAGCTCGGGCTCGAGCGTTTGCACGACTCGGCCTGGCCCGGCGTTCGCGCGATGGTTCGCCTGGCGCGGCTGCGGGGCCCGCCCACCGCACGCGACGTCGCCTTCGTCCTCGCTCCGCGTCTGAACGCCGCCGGGCGCCTGGGCGAGGCGGAACTCGCGCTCGAACTCCTCACCACGGCCTCGGAACGGCGCGGGCTGGAGCTCGCCACCCTCCTCGACCAGCGCAACCGGGAGCGGCGCGAGATCCAGGACGCCATGTCGGCGCGGCTGCTGCCCGCCATCGATCCGGCGGCACCGGCGATCGTGCTCGCCGACGTCGACGGTCACCCGGGTGTCATGGGGATCGTCGCCAGCCAACTGGTCGAACGCTTCCACAAGCCGGTCTTCGTCGTCGCGCAGGGCAAGGGCAGCGTCCGATCGACGCCGGGCATCAGCGCGGTGGGTGGACTCCGGGCCGCGGCCGCCCACCTGCTGCGTTGGGGGGGCCACGAGCAGGCGGCGGGGTTCGCGCTCGACATGGCGCGCTTCGACGCCTTCCGGGACGCCGTCCTGGCGTACGTCGCCGCCCAGCCACCATCCATCCCGAGCGTCCTGGCGGACGCCGTCGTCGGGCTCGACGAGGTCGGCGCCGACCTACACGCCGCACTGCAAGCGCTCGAACCCTACGGCGAGGGCCACGCGGCCCCGACCCTGTTGCTCGGCGGTCGGCTGCGGCAGGCGCGGGCGGTCGGGGCGGGCGGCGCCCACCTGCAACTGCGGCTCGGCGATCCGGGCGGTGCGGAGGTGAAGGGCGTGGCGTTCCGGCGCGGCCGGCAGCTCGACGAGCTCGACGGGGCGGCCTCGATCGACGCCGTCGCGCACCTCGTCCCCAACGAGTGGAACGGCCGCACGACGATCGAGTTCCAGGCCGTCGCCGTGCGGCCGGGCGAACCGCTGACGCTCGCGGGCATCGTCGCGAACGGGCCGCTGCGCGTGCGTCGGGGCAGCGGCAGCGGTCGGGCCGCCGCGGTCGACGCCACGGCCGAGGACCCCTTCGCGGCCCTACGCGAGGCGATCGCAGCAGGTCCGGTGTGGGTGGACGCGTCGGCGAGCGCCCTGGCTGCGCTGGAGGCCGAGGCGGGCGCCTGGCCCACCGTGGGCGACGTGCGCACGGGGTGGGTGGCGCGATCGCGCGGCAAGCCTCTGCCATTCGCCGACCCCCTCGCCGGTCGTGTTCAGGACGTGCTCGCCGAGCTCGGGTTGATCGACGGCCGTGGTCACGCCGTGCGCGGCGTCAAGATCGACCCGTACGCGTCCGATCGCCTGCGCGCCGGTCTGGTGCGGGCGTACGCGTTGCGGACGTTCGTCCACGCCTACGCGCGGTTGGACGACGCGGGTTTCGATGCCGCGGCCCGGACCCTGGCGGGCGTCGACGAGGGGTGAGTCCGGCAGCGTCCGGCGCACCGAGGGTCGCGGCGGGGGTCGATGCGATACTGCCCCATGGCCGACCCTAGCGCCCCGGCGCGTACGCCGACCCCGACCGCGCCGCGGCCGGTGGCCCACGACGACGCCGACCGCCTCGCCCTGAGGGCGCGTCTCGAGGCGGACCTGGCCGGTCGCCTCGCCGGCGAGGTGCGGTTCGACCCCGTCACCCGCGTCCTGTACGCCACGGACGCCAGCCCGTACGAGATCGCCCCGCATGGGGTCGTCTTCCCCGCGCACGTCGACGACGTGCGGGCCACGCTCGAGGTCGCGCGCGCGCACGGGGTGCCGATCCTGATGCGGGGCGGCGGCACCAGCCTGGCCGGCCAGACCGTGGCCGAAGCGATCGTCGTCGACGTCTCGCGCCACCTGACCCGCATCCTCGAGCTCGACGTCGAGGCGCGAACGGTCCGGGTCGAGCCCGGCGTCGTGCGCGACGTGCTCAACCGCGCCCTGGCCCCGCACGCCCTGCAGTTCACGCCCGACGTCTCGACCACCGACCGGGCCGCCATCGGCGGGATGGTGGCCAACGACTCGGCCGGCACGCGTTCGATCAAGTACGGCAAGACGGTCGACCAGGTCGTCGCGATGACCGTCCTGCTCGCCGACGGCACCGTGACGGAGTTCAAAGCCGTGGATGACGATGGTCTGGCCGCCAAGCGCGAAGTCGCGGGCGTCGAAGGCGAGGTCTACCGCACGGTCGACCGGCTGGTGCACGACCTCGAAGACGAGATCCGCGCGCGCACCCCCAAGGTCATGCGGCGGGTGGGCGGCTACCACCTCGACGAGCTCCTCCCCGAACGACCGTTCAACCTGGCCAAACTCGTCTGTGGCAGCGAGGGGACGCTGGCCGCCATCCTCGACGTCACGCTCGCGCTGCACCCCGTTCCGCGGCACCGCTGCCTGGCGCTCCTGCACTTCGACTCGCTCGTCGCCTGTCTCGAGGCCGTGCCCGCCATCGTCCGTCACGGGCCCTCCGCGGTCGAGTTGATGGACCGTGACCTCTTCGAGCTCGCCGCGACGAACCCGGCCCTCTCCCCGTTCGTGCGTTGGGTGCAGGGCGATCCGGCCGCCGTGCTGAGCGTCGAGTTCGACGGCGACGACGAAGCGAGCCTATCGGCCCACCTCGACGCACTCGCCGCCGACCCCGAGGTCACGGGCCGGGCCTACGCCACCCATCTGGCGATCGACCCGGTCGCCCAACGCGATGTGCTCGAGTTCCGGCGCCAGGGCCTGGGCGTCTACGCCACGATCGAAGGCCGGGCCAAACCCGTGCCGTTCATCGAGGACGCCGCCATCCCCATCGAGCATCTCGCCGAGTACGTCCCGGCCGTGTTGGCGGTCTGCGAACGCCACGGTGCGCCGGCCGTCCTCTACGGCCACGCCTCGGTGGGTGTGCTCCACGTACGTCCGCTCATCGATCTCAAGACCGAGGCCGGCGTCGCCACCTACCGCGCCATCGCCGACGAGACCTTCGAACTGGTGCGACGGTTCGGTGGCTCGTGGTCGGGTGAACACGGCGACGGTCTGATCCGCTCGGAGAAGAACCGGGCGATGTTCGGGGACACGCTCTACGAGGCGTTCCGGGAGGTCAAGCGTGCGTTCGATCCGCACGGCGTGTGGAACCCCGGCAAGATCGTCGACGCCCCCGCCATGACCGAGAACCTGCGCTACGGCGCGGGGTACCCGAGCGTCGCACTGCCGACCGTGTTCGATTTCGGCGACGAGGGGCTGTTGGGTGCCGTCGAGGCTTGCACGGGCGTGGGCGCCTGCCGCAAGGACGGCGTGGGCACCATGTGTCCTTCGTATATGGCGACGCGCGACGAGGCCCACAGCACGCGCGGGCGCGCCAACGTGCTGCGCGAGGCCATGACGGGGGGCCTTCCGGGCGGGCTCACGAGCCAAGCGGCGTACGACGTCCTCGACCTGTGCCTCGAGTGCAAGGCCTGCAAGGCCGAATGCCCGAGCCGCGTCGACATGGCGAAGGTCAAATCCGAGTTCCTGCAGGCGTACTACGACGACCACGGGGTGCCGCTCTCCGCACGGGCGCTCGGCGCCGCCGGAAAGGTGGCGCCGCTCGGACAGGCGCTTGCGCCGCTCGCGAACGCGCTCCTGCCCCTCGCCCCCGTGCGCTGGCTCACCGAGAAGGCCATCGGCGTCGACCGTCGGCGCACCCTGCCCGCGTACGCGTCGCGACGCTTCGATCGCACGTTCGCCCGCCGCACCGTCCCGACCCCCGCGGCCGACGCGCCCACCGTCGCCCTGTTCGCCGACACCTGGTCCACCTTCCACGACACGGGACCGGCCGAAGCCGCGGTGCGCGTCCTCGAAGCCGTCGGCGCCCGCGTCGAGCTGATCCCCTACCGCTGTTGTGGCCGGCCGCTCATCTCCAAGGGTCTGCTGCGCGAGGCCAAGGTGCAGGCCTCGGCCAACGTCGCAGCGCTCACGCCGTACGTCGAGCGCGGCGTGCCGATCCTGGGCCTCGAGCCCTCGTGCGTCAGCGCCTTCACCGACGACTACCGGGGACTGGTACCCGGCGCTGCGACGGACGCGTTGGCCGACCACGTCCGGCCGCTCGAGGTGTGGCTGGCCAAACGCTGGGCCGGCGGAGCGCTCGACCCCAAGGCCGTCTTCGAGACGAAGCCCGAACCGGTCCTGCTCCACGGCCACTGCCAGCAGAAGGCCGTCTTGGGGACGGCGGCCACGAGGGCCGTGCTCGGCTGGACGTCACCGGCCGTGACCGAGCTCGATGCCGGGTGTTGCGGCATGGCGGGCAGCTTCGGCTACACCCACCACGACCTGTCGATGACGATCGGCGAGGGGCGGCTGTTCCCCGCGGTGCGCGCCCACGCCGGCGAGGTCGTCGCGTCGGGCTTCAGCTGTCGCCACCAGGTCCACGACGCCACGGGCGTGCGCCCGCGCCACGTCGTGGAGACGTTGGCGCGAGCGCTGCGGGAGCGATGACGAGCGGCGAGCCTCAGGGCACGTACGTGATCGTGCGACCGTCGAGTTCACCGAGGTGCGGGTCGCCGGCGCCGGCGAAGTCATCGAACAACACGACGCCGGTCCCCAGGCTGCCGAGGTCGAAGGAGGACGCGACCGCGGGGGTCCGATCGTCGACGTGGGTCCCGTCGAAGACGCCGACCATGATGTCTTCGCTCTCGACCGCGCCGTACGCGACCGTGATCGTGCCGTCGTCGGCGAGGGTGAGCGTCGCCGAGTTGGCCCAGGTCCCCTCGTCGTTGTCCTGCAGGCTCTGGTAGGCGACCTGGAAGCAACCGCTCGACTGGCGCCAGCGCATCTGGTTCGCGCGCGTGGCACCGCCGAAATCCCCGGCGTCCATGTCCCCCCAGAACACCGCGATCGCGGGCACCGTGACGTCGGAGGCCGCCAGGTCGTAGTCGGCTTCGCCGGCGCCGAAGGTGAGGCCGCCGTTCGTGTTCACGAACACCGAGGCGTAGTCCTGACCGTAGAACGGGAACGTGAAGCCGTTCGTGAAGGCGACCTGCAGGCTGTCGTCGTCGACGGTCGTGAACACCGACGTGGCGTCCGAGACCGGCGTCGGGAAGGCGTCGACGTAGGCGCCGTACGTCCCGCACGACGTGTCGACGGGTGGGGTGTTGGTGGCGCAGCTCGCCAGGAAGAGCGCGAGGATCGCCATCGAGGTGATGCGTACGCGGGAAGGACCTGCCATCATGACCTCCTCGAGCTCCGGCGGCGTCTGCGCCTACCGGCGTTCCGCCGCAGCCCCGTGATGCACGCTGATGCTACTGCGCGTGACGCCCCTCGGAGGTCGAATCGACGGCTCGTTGGCGCTGCGACGCCCCGTCGCTCGCGCCGGGCGCGATCTCCGGGTCGAAGCCCTTGCGGGCGATGACGATCCGGTCGCGACCCTCGGCCTTGGCCCGGTAGAGCGCTCGATCGGCGGCTCGCATCAGACCGTCGACGTCGACTGCGTGGCGCGGAACCGCGGCGACCCCACCCGAGAGCGACGGCAGCGGCACCACGACGGATCCGTCCGGATCGCGGTCGTCGAGCGGCTGGCCCTGGAACAGGCGGCGGACACCATCGATCCGTTCGGCAGCGGCGTCGGCATCGATGCCGGGCATGAGCACGGCGAACTCCTCCCCGCCGAAACGGCACACCACGTCGGACGCCCGCAGACCCGCCACGAGGTGGGCGGCGATGGCGACGAGGACCTGGTCGCCCACGAGATGGCCGTGGCGGTCGTTGATCACCTTGAAGTGGTCGACGTCGAGGAGGGCCAGGGTCACGGGCTCGTGCGCGCGCAGGGAGCGCGCCAGCAGGCCCGGAGCGAAGTCGTCGAGGACCCGTCGGTTGAAGACGCCGGTGAGCGCGTCGCGGGTGGCCCGCTCGCGCAACTCGCTCTGGAGCGCCTCGACCTCGACCACCCTCGCCTCCAGTTGCGCTTGCGTCGCCCTCAGGGCTCGGACGTAGCGATTCCGTTGGCTGGCAGCCACCGCGGTGATGGCGGCCGCCGCGAAGGTCGAGATCGAGAGGCCCACACGCCCGGCAGGCTGGCCGCTGAAGACGTACGACAGGGCGACCGTGAGCAGCCCGGACACGACCACCGAAACGACCACGGTCACCCAGGTGTGGTCGAACACCCAAGCGGTGAATCGCGCCGCCCGCGAACGGTCGCTCAACGACCGGCTCGCGGCTTCACATCTGCTCGGGCGCGCCGATGCCCAACAGACCGAGGGCCTCGGCCAGGGCGTCGCGCACCTTGCCGACGAGCGCCAGACGCGCTTCGCGCAACCCCTCGGGCGCGCGCAGCACGGACGTGTCGGGTTTGCCGTCGGGTCCGCGGTGGTTGTAGTAGCCGTTCCAGGCGGTCGCGAGATCGAGCGCGTACTGAGCGACGACGTGCGGCGCGTCGTCATGGGCGGCGGTGGCGATCACGTCGGGTAGGCGTGCGACGACCTGGGCCAGCCTCACCTCGAGCGGGCCGAGGGGAGCGTCGTCTCGGACGCCGGCCACCACGCCCGCCTCGGCCGCGGCGCGGAGGATGCTGCCGGCGCGGGCGTGGGCGTACTGGACGTACGGCGCGCTGTCGCCCGCCAAGCTCAGGGCCTGCTCCCAGCGGAAATCGATGACCCGGCGCGCCTCGCTCTTGAGCATCGCGAACCGCACCGCACCCACGCCGACCGCACGCGCCACCTCGTCGGCGCCGGGCAGGTCGGGGCGCTTCTCGGTCACGACCGCGCGCGCACGCCGCACCGCCTCCTCGAGCACGGTGTCGATGGACAGCGTCACGCCCTTGCGACCGCTCATCGCTTGCCCCTCGAGCGTGACCACCTCGTACGCCAGGTGGTGGAGCACCGATTCCGCCGCGTCGTCCGCGCCCTCGCCGCCCTCCTGCCGCGTCGCCGCCAGCGCGGCGCGAACGATGGCCTGGGGGTGGGCCTGGCGCGCGTCGATCACGTTGACCGCCTGGTGGCCGTGGGCGAACCGCCGCCCCGCGACCTCCGGTTCTCCCTCCGGATGGGTCGTCCACAGCGTCTCGCCGGAGGGTTGGACGGCGAACGGGCGGTACCGCATGCCTTCGAGTCGCCCCACCTTCCACAGGTGGTAGCCGATGTCCTTGGCGACGTACATCGCGTTGCCGTCCGAGCGGACCAGCACGATGAGCGGGTCCTCCAGACCGGGCAGGAAGCTCGACACGTCCATCGCGAGCGCGCCCGCGTACTTGCCCTCCGTCGGCCGGAACACCGTGGGCAGCGTCTCGAGGACCGCCAGACCGCGCTGCAGGAACCCGGAAGCCACGACGTCCGACTCCCACACGAGCAGGTCGTACTCCGCGCCGAGCGCGAGGTACGTCGCGAGCTGCGCGTGGACGATCCGTTCGACCTCGGCCCGGAGCTCGCCCCGCTCGAGCCGGTGCATCACCGACCGCACGCCCTCTTCGATCGCCTCGCCGTCGGCCTCCTTCGCCTCCCCGAGCCGCACGTAGAGGCGTCCGAGCCAGTGATCGTACTTCTCGCCCTCGGGTGGCGTCTCGTCGAAGTAGGTGCGCGCGAACAGGCTCTCGGCCGCCTGCCGTCCCGTGTCGTCGATGTAGTTCTGGACCTCGACCTCGAAGCCCGCCGCCCGTTCGATGCGGGCCAGCGCGTCGCCCAGGACGATGTTGCGCAGGTGGCCCACGTGGGCTTCCTTGTTCGGGTTCACGCTCGTGTGCTCGATGACCACCTTGCGGCCGTCGGGCTCGGGGCGCAGCGGGGCGTCGACCACCAGGCCCACGAACCGGGCAGGATCGACGTAGGCGTTGAGGTAGGGGCCGACGGCTTCGATGCGGGCCACGCCAGCGGGGGGCACGGCCGTTCGCGCCACCTCGGCCGCGATCTGCGCCGGGTTGCGGCGCAGCGCCTTCGCGAGCCCGAACGCCAGCGGACTGCCGTAGTCGCCGGGCTTGTCGTCCGGGACGACCTGCACAGGGACGTCCAGGCGGTCCGCCTCGGCCGGATCGGGGAGCAGCGGTCGGACGGCGGCGCGGAGGGCGGCCTGGAGGGCGGGGATCAGGTCGGTCATGGCGCAGCGAGGGTACCACCGGTGGGCGGGAGGTAGACTGCGGAACGAATCGTCGCCCGCGACGCGGTGGGTCGGCTCCCATCCCGTACACTTGACAAAGCAAGACTCAGGTTTATGCGAACCTGTACGCTCAACTACCGTTCACGCGCCTCACGGCGAAGGAGCCAGCCACATGGCCGACGACGCCAGCACCCCCACCACGTTCGACCACCCCATCCCCGTCTGCCCTGTTCGGGGCTCGGTCCTCTTCCCCACCATGGTCATGCCGATCGATGCCGGTCGACCCGTGTCGATCCGCGCGATCAACGCCGCGCTCGACCGCGACCGCACGATCCTGATCGTCAGCCAACGCGATCGCGAGATCGAAGAGCCCGGCCCGAAGGACCTCTTCGGTGTCGGGACCGCGTGCCACATCATGCGGATGAAGAAGAACCCCGACGGCAGCATCCAGATGCTGGTGCGCGCCGTGGCGCGCGTCCGCGTCGACGAGTACACCTCCGAGGGCGGCGTCATCGAAGCCGACGTCACCCCGTTCGAGATCCCCGACGGGGATCCGGTGCTGCTCGAAGCCGCCTTCCGTGAGCTGAAGGAGAAGTTCGGGGACCTCGTGGAGCACGGCGGCCGCGGCCTCCAGGCCGAGGTCGCGCAGTTCGTGCTCAACCTCGAGGACCCGGGCCAGTTCGCCGACTACGTGGCCTACCACCTCGACTTCAAGGTGGGCGACAAGCAGGCGGTGCTCGAGGCGCCGACCGTGGCCGACCGCCTCAAGAAGACGCTCGTGCTCCTCGACACCGAGCTCGAGCTGCAGGAGACGCAGCGCCGGCTCCAGCGCGAGGTCAAGGACGAGATCGACCGCAACCAGCGCGAGTACTTCCTGCGCGAGCAGATCAAGGCGCTGCAGAAGGAGATCTCGGGTTCCGACGACGAAGAGGACGAGGTCGAGGCCTTCCGCGAGAAGCTCGAGGCGCTCGGACTGCCCGAGGCGGTCATGAAGGAAGCCAACCGGGAGCTCAACCGTATGTCGCGGATGCACCCGGACTCGGCCGAAGCCTCGGTGATCCGCACGTACCTGACGACGCTCACCGAGTTGCCCTGGAACGTCCGGAGCGACGACAAGCTCGACGTCGACGTGGCCGAGGAGGTCCTCGAGGAGGACCACTACGGGCTCGAGAAGGTCAAGGACCGGGTCCTCGAGTACCTGGCGGTCCGGAAGCTCAAGAGCCAGCGGGCGGAGAAGGGCGAGATCGACCCGGCGGAGGTCCACAAGGGACCGATCCTGCTGTTCGCCGGCCCTCCCGGTGTCGGCAAGACGTCGATCGCCAAGTCGATCGCCAAGGCCCTGGGTCGTGAGTACGTCCGCATCAGCCTGGGCGGCGCGCGCGACGAGTCCGACATCCGCGGCCACCGGCGCACCTACATCGGTTCGATGCCCGGCCGCATCATCCAGGGCATCCGTCAGGCCGGCACCAAGAACCCGGTGTTCCTGCTCGACGAGGTCGACAAGCTCGGCGCCTCGTACCAGGGCGACCCCTCCTCGGCGCTGCTCGAGGTGCTCGACCCGGCCCAGAACAACTCCTTCGTCGACCACTACCTAGGCGTCCCGTTCGACCTGTCCGAAGTCCTCTTCGTCGCCACGGCCAACTACGTCCAGCAGATCCCCGAAGCCCTCTACGACCGCATGGAGCCGATCGAGTTCGCCTCCTACGTCGAGTCCGAGAAGCTCGAGATCGCCAAGCGCTACCTGCTCCCGCGCCAGCTCGGCGAGAACGGCCTCAAGCCCAACCAGTTCAACGTCACCGACGGGGCGCTGTCGCGCGTGATCACCGCCTACACCCGCGAAGCCGGCGTCCGACAGCTCGAACGCACGATCGGCACGCTCGTCCGCAAGGCGGCCCGCAAGATCGCCGAGGGCGAGTCCAAGCGCGTGCGTCTCACCGAGCGCTCGCTCGAGGGGTACCTGGGCGCCGAGCGCTTCACCCCGGAGTCCGAGGGCGAAGAGGACCTGGTCGGCGTGGCGACGGGCATGTACTACACGCCGGTCGGTGGCGACATCCTCTTCGTGGAGACGAGCGTCACGCAGGGCAAGTCGGGGTTCGTGCTCACCGGCCAACTGGGCGACGTCATGAAGGAGTCCGCGCGCGCGGCCCTCACGTACGCCAAGGCCAACGCCGAGCGCTTCGGCATCGCGCGCAGCAGCCTCGACGACGCCGAGATCCACATCCACGTCCCCTCGGGCGGCACGCCCAAGGAAGGCCCCAGCGCGGGGGTGGCGCTGGCCACCTCGCTCATCAGCGCCCTCACCGGCGTCCCGGTGCGGCGGGACGTGGCCATGACCGGTGAGGTGACGCTGCGGGGCCGGGTGCTCCCGATCGGCGGCCTGCGCGAGAAGATCCTCGGCGCCAAGCGTGCCGGCATCCGCCACGTCATCTACCCGTCGAAGAACCAGGCGGACATGAAGGACATCGCGGCGCCCATGAAGAAGTCCCTGTCGCTGCACGACGTCGCCGACCTGGACGAGGTGCTCGACATCGCGCTCGTCGGTGGCCTCGCCGCGCTCGAGCGGAAGACGCCGGGCGGCAAGCGCTCGACCGGGCGCAACAAGCTGCCCGACACCGCCGCCCAAGCCTGACCCCCGCCTCGACCCACCTGCGCCCCCGGCCGGCCTCGCTGCCGCCGGGGGCGCCTTCGTGGAGACGCCCGTCGCCGGCGCGGTACGCTGACGCATGCGCACCCCCCTCATCGCCGGCAACTGGAAACTGCACACGACCCCGTCCGAAGCCCTGACCTGGGTCCGCGCGTTCCTCGAGGACCTGGTGGTCGAACCCGTGCCGGGCGTCGAGCTCGCACTGCACACGCCGTTCACGCACCTGCTCGCGCTCGCCTCGGTGCTGCGCGGGAGCGCCGTCGCCCTGGGCGCGCAGGACGTGTCGGCGCACGCCGACGGGGCACACACCGGCGAGGTCTCGGCCGCGATGCTGGCCGACGCCGGCGCCACGACCGTCATCGTCGGCCACTCGGAGCGACGCGCCGACCACCATGAGACCGACGCGGTCGTCCGCGCCAAGGCGGCCGCGGCGCTCGCGGGCGGCCTGGTGCCCGTGGTGTGCGTCGGTGAGGTCGAGGACGACCGGGCCGCGGGGCGCCACGAGGACGTCGTGGTCGGCCAGTTGCGCGGGTCGCTCGAAGGGCTCGAGGTTCGTGACGCCCGGGCGCTCGTCGTGGCGTACGAGCCGGTCTGGGCGATCGGCACCGGCCGCACCGCGACCGCCGACGACGCGCAGGCCATGTCGGCCGTCGTGCGGCGTGTGTTGCGCGAGACGTTCGGCCCCCTCGGCGAGGACGTGCGCGTGCTCTACGGCGGCAGCGTCAAACCGAACAACGCGGCGGAGCTGTTCGCCATGCCCGACGTCGACGGCGGTCTCGTGGGCGGCGCCAGCCTCGATCGCGCTTCGCTGCTGGCGATCGCGCGCGCGGCGGCCCGGTGAGCGTCGCGTCGACCCCTTCGGAGGTCGACGCGCGGCTGTCGGCGCTGCGCGACCGGATCGCGGAACTGGGGGCGGACGCCGTCCTCCTCTCCCATCCCGCCGACGTCCGCTGGCTGTCGGGCTTCACCAGCCCCGAGGACGGCAAGGTGGTCGTGACCGCGGACCAGGCCGTGCTCGTCACCGACGACCGGTACCGCGTGCAGGCGAGCGAGGAGGCCGAGGTCGAGGTCCGGATCGTGCCGGGCTGGTCGTGGTTGGACCTGGTGGCCGAGCTGCTGGGCGGCCGCCGACCCGCCGTCCAGGCCGATCACCTCACGTGGAAGTCGGCGCGCGACCTCGAGTCGCGGCTCGGCGCGAGCCTCGTCGCCGTGTCGGACCTCACGCGCCCGCTGCGCCTCGTCAAGACGCCGGCCGAGCTCGCGCGCCTGCGCGAAGCCGCCCGCCTCACCGACGCGGCCTTCGCGCACGTGCTCGACGGTGTCTTGCGCGCCGGCGTGCGCGAGGTCGACGTGGCGTTGGCGCTCGAGCGCTTCGTGCGAGAGCAGGGCGCCGATGGCATGGGCTTCGACGTCATCGTCGCCAGCGGGCCGCGGAGCGCGATGCCCCACGGCGTGGCGAGCACGCGCGTCATCGAACGCGGCGACCTGGTGACGCTCGACTTCGGTGCGAGGGTCGACGGGTACCACGCCGACATGACGCGCGCGGTCGCCGTCGGGCCGGTGGCGGCGCCGCTGCGCGACTGGTTCGACCTCGTCCTGGACGCCCAGATCGCCGCGGTCGCGGCGATCCGACCCGGTCTCACCGGCCCGCAGGCCGACGCCGTCGCGCGCGAGCGACTGGGGGCCGCCGGGCTCGCCGACCGCTTCACGCACTCGCTCGGCCATGGCACCGGGCTCCAGATCCACGAGGGGCCGTCGCTGAGCAGCCGTTCGACCGACACGCTGGCCGCGGGCATGGTGGTCACCGTCGAACCGGGCGTGTACGAAGCGGGGGTGGGCGGCTTGCGGATCGAGGACCTGGTCCTCGTGACCGAGAGCGGCCACGAGGTGCTCTCCCACGCGCCGAAGGACTACGTCGAGGTCTGATCGACCAGCGCGTCGACGAACGAGCGCGCCGCGGCCATGAGGCCGTCGACGGCGGCCGGGTCGGGCCCTTCGGCGTACACCCTCAGGACCGGTTCGGTCCCGCTCGCGCGGAAGAGGATCCACCGGTCGCCGGCGAGGTTGAGCTTGACGCCGTCGAGGCGCTCGACGTGGGTGACCTCGGCCCCAGCGAAGCGCGACGGGTCGTCGGCGAGGGCGCCCGCCACCCGCTCCGGCAGACCGTCGCCCACCAGCCGCAGGTCCAACCGGTCGTAGGCGTGGCGCCACCCGCCTTCGTGCTCCAGGGCCGCGAAGCGCTCGGCCAAGGGCACGCCGGCACGGAGCTCGGCCTCGAGCAACAACAGACCGCCCAGGATGCCGTCGCGTTCGGGCACGTGGCCGGCGACCCCGAACCCGCCGGACTCCTCGCCGGCCAGCATCGCTCGCCCCTGCCGCAACGGCTCGACCAGGTGCTTGAACCCGACCGGCGTCTCGAGGACCTCGCGACCGCGCGCGGCGGCGAGGCGCTCGATGAGGCGCGACACCGTGAACGTCTTGACGACGGCGCCCGGGACGCCGCGGCGATCGAGCAGGTCGAGCAGCGCCGCGAACACCTGGTGCGGATCGAAGTAGGCGCCATCCGGTAGCACCGCAGCGACGCGGTCTCCGTCACCGTCGGTGCAGATCGCGAAGCGCGCCCCAGGCCGCTCGGCCAGTCGGGCCCGGGTGCGGGCGAGGTTGGCGGGCAGCGGTTCCGGCGGCACCCCATCGAAGGTCGGATCGGGCTGCGCGCGGAGGGGTTCGATCTCGACGCCGCCGCCCGCCCAGCGCACGAAGGCGTCGATCCAGCCGCCGGCCGCACCCCCCATGGCGTCGTGGACGACGCGACCGGTGCCGGCGCGCAGGACGTCCAGGTCCAGCAAACCGGACAGGTGCTCGAAGTAGGCCTCGCGGACGTCGAAGGTGGGCAGCTCGGGTGGACGTCGCCCTTGGCGCGCGGCCTCGGGCGGCGTCAGGGCGGCGCGACGCTCGACGTCGCGGTAGACGCCGTCGAGCGCGGTCCCACCGTAGGCGCCCTTGAGCTTGAAGCCTTGCCATTCGGGCGGGTTGTGCGAAGCGGTCAGCATCACGCCGCCGGCCGCGCCGAGATGCCGGATCGCGAAGCTGAGCACCGGCGTGGGCAGGGGACCGTCGTGGAGGGAGACGTCGAGCCCGTTGGCGTGGAGGACCTCGGCCGCGACGCGCGCGAAGCGGGCGCCGGCGAACCGTGTGTCGTGGGCCACCAGCACACGACCGCCCCCACGGTCGAGCAGATGCTCGGCGTACGCCTGGGCGGCGCGGCCGAGGTTCCGGTGCGTGAAGCCGGCGCCGATCAGGGCCCGCCAACCATCGGTTCCGAACGCCAGCCTCTCCATCGCGGCCGAAGGTACCACGGCGTCCGGGCGCCACCGTGACGTACGCTTCGTGCCATGTGGGTCATCAAGTACGGGGGCAACGCCCTCACCGACGACACCGAGCGCAGGCAGGTCATGGCCGACGTGCGCACCGTCCGCGCCGCCGGCGGTCGCCCCGTGCTCGTGCACGGGGGCGGCCCGCACATCGCCGCGGCCCTCACCGCAGCCGGGGTGCCCAACCGCTTCGAGCGCGGCCTGAGGGTCACCACCGTCGACGCGATCGGCATCGTCGAACGGGAGCTCACGCTCCTGGGCAAACGGCTGGCGGCGGAGCTCGGGGACGCCGTCGGGCTCACCGGCCGCGACGCCGGCTTGCTCGTCGCCGAGCGCGTCGACCCCGTCCTGGGCGAGGTCGGCCACGTCGTGAGCGTTCGTCGCGAGCTCCTCGACGCCCTGGTGGCCGCCGGCTGGACACCCGTCGTCGGCTGCCTCGCGCTCGAGGTTACGGGCGCCCCGCTCAACGTCAACGCCGACGACGTCGCCGGCGCCGTCGCCGCCGCCTGCGGCGCTCCTTGCGTGTTCCTGACCAACGTGGCGGGCGTGCTCGACGACCCGGCCGACCCTGCCACCCGGATCGCGGTGCTGAGCCGGGCCGAGGCCTCGGACCGGATCGCCGACGGGCGGATCGCCGGCGGGATGATCCCCAAGGTCGAGGCGGCGCTCGCGGCGCTCGATCGTGGCGCGCCCGCGGCCGTGATCGCCGACGGCCGCCGCGCCGGCGAGCTGGCGCGGGTCCAGAGTGGTACGGCGGGAACGCGGCTCGTGCCCTGAGCACGCGCGCGCCGAGCGAGGTTTCCGTAAGTCACCCCCGGCTACCCTTCGCTCATCCCGGGTGGAGCGAGCTCCGCCCGACCCAGAACGGAGGGCGCATGCGACATCTCATCCAAGACCTCTCGACCGATGCGCTGCTGCGCGTCGCGACGATCCTCGAAGCGCGCATCATCGCCGGCACGGCTCGCGCCGACGACATCGACACCTACATCCGTGTGCAGTGGGAGATCGTCGAGCGACAGGGCGTGGCCGACCCGCGTTGATCCTCGCCCGGTGCGACGGATCCGACCGGCGCGCGCGCCGCCCGCGAAACCGTGGAACAAGTACCGGCGTTCCACGGTTCCGCCTGCATCCCTAGCCCCACCCCGTCCCTTCTGATACACTTCCCGGCGATGTCACGTCTACGAGGCTTCGTCCACGCGTGTTCCCTGGCCGTCGCCCTCGGGGCCTCCGCGGCGTTCGCAGACTCGGTGATCGTCGAACCCGGTGACAACCTGTGGTCGATCGCCCGAGAGCACGGCACCACCGTGGCGCAGCTCATGGCCGCGAACGCGCTCCCCGACGAACGCCTACGCGCTGGCCAGGTCCTCTCGGTCCCGCGCGCCGGCGCGGCGTTCGAGGCGGCGCCGAGCGCCACCCTCACCCACGTGGTTGCCCCCGGTGACAGCCTCTGGTCCCTGGCCCGCCGCTTCGACACCACCGTGGCCAGCATCATGGCGACCAACGGCCTGACCAGCGACACGCTCCGGCCCGGCACGTCCTTGCGGCTGCCCGGCCCGCCCGTCGTGACCGCCGCACCCGCGCCCGCACCCGCGCCGGTCGTCGCGGCCGCTGCAGCTCCGGCACCCGCCGCAGCTCCGGCACCCGCGGCTGCCGCCGCCCCCGCGCCTGCCCCGACGCCGGCGACCATCACCGTGGCCGCCGGCGATTCGCTGTACCAGATCGCACTCCGCGCCGGCGTCAGCGTCGACGACCTGATCGCGTGGAACGACCTCGACGGCACCCTGATCAAGCCCGGCCAAACGCTGACGCTCGGTCCGGCCCAAGGCGCCCCCGCCGCCCAGCCGTTGGTCGTGCACGTTCGCCCTGGCGATTCCCTCTGGGAGATCGCGCGCACGCACGACACCACCGTGGCGGCCTTGGCAGCGGCCAACGGCCTCTCGTCCAACAGCGTGTTGCGCGTGGGCCAGGCGGTCAGCGTGCCGGGCCGGTACGCCGCCGTCAGTGCCACCAGCGGCGCGCCGGGGGCCAACGTCGGCGGCGCGGCAGCGGCCGAGGTGCGGGTGGTGCCCGGCGACAACCTGTGGAAGATCGCCCGGCAACACAACACCACCATCGCCGAGCTGATGGCCCTCAACGGCCTGCCCCACGATCGTCTGGTCGTCGGACAGACGCTGCACGTCGTGCCCGGCCCCGACCTGGGCGGCGCGGCGACGAACGTCCTGCGGGCCCCGGACGCGACGACGGCGATGGTCTGGCCGCTCGTGGGACAGATCACCAGCCGCTTCGGCTACCGTCGCCTGCGCATCGCGGGCACCAACATGCATTACGGGCTCGACATCGACGGCGACATCGGCGACCCCATCCGCTCGGCGACCGACGGCACGGTCACGTTCGCCGGCTGGCGCGGCGGCTTCGGCAACCTGGTCATCGTGAGCCATGGCGACACCGAGTACTACTACGCCCACGCGAGCGCGCTGCTCGTCCAGGACGGCCAGAGCGTCGCAGCCGGGCACCTGATCGCACGGGTCGGCGCCACCGGCAACGTCACGGGTCCCCATCTCCACTTCGAGATCCGGGTCGCCGGCGACGCCGTCGACCCCCTGCCGATCCTCGAGACGCGCGCCGCGCGCTGACGTCGCGCGCGACCGTGCAACTCGTCGTCGTAGGAGACATCCACACGCAAGCGGGCAAGCTCTGGCGCATCTTGCGCGAGGCCGACCTGGCCGACGACGACGGTCGCCCCACCGAGCGCCTGACGGGGACCGACGACGTCCGCCTCGTGCTGCTCGGCGACCTCGTCCATGCCAAGAGCCGCGAACGCTACGCCGACCTGACCGAGGTCCGGCGGTACGACGAGTACAACCCGCGCCACCTGCGCAAGGCCGAGGCGGCGCAGGAGGTCTTCCTGCGCGAGGTCATGGCGTTCCAGGCCGCCGTGCCCACGGGACGCATGACGATCGTCCTCGGCAACCACGACTACAACGCCGTCGCCGACGACCAAGGCCCGTTGCGGACCGACGAGGTGAGCCACCTCGAGTGGAAACCCGGCTATGGCGGTCAGCTACCCGAGGACCTGCGCGCGTGGATCGAGAGCTGGCCGAAGGAGGTGGTGATCGAGGACCTCCACCTGGCCCACGTGGGCCCCCTGCCGGAGCACAACACGTACGACCAGGGCTTCTACCTCGAGAACCGACGTCGCTGGATCTACGAGGAGGAGGACGTCCTGGCCCGGACCCCTTACCGGCTCGGCGTCTACGGCCACACGCCCGTGCGTGGCGGCGTCAACATCGCGAGCCAGGGCCGTGCGATCCTGCTCGACACGAACGGCCACGGCGACGAGTACACGTACCTCGAGGTCGAGGTCGAGCCGTACGGGTACCGAGTCCGGCTGCGGGGTCTGTTCTTCGACGAGCTGATCTCGCGCAAGACCGACGGCTGAGCCTCACTCCCCCGCTTCGACGGTCCGGCCGTCGTACGTGGGCGTGAAGGTGACCCAGGTCTTGAACGGTGCGAGGTCGACCTCCTCCTCGCCGGCGAAGAAACGTATCCCCACCCCGTTCGTCACGAGCCAGCGGCCCGTCAGGGCGCGGCCGCGCAGGTAGAGCGTGGCGTCGCCGCCTCGGAGCGGGATCGCCAGGCGACCGGCCGGGTCGTTGGGGAACGGCCGAGCGTCGATCTCGCCGATCAGCACCGCGTCCACCAGCACGGCCTCGCCCTGGGCGTCGACCGCGGGCGTCCCGTTGCGCACCCAGCGGTAGGCGTCGAGCGCACGTTCGAACCGGAACCCCGTGGCGTACGTGGCGCCGTACCGGACCGTGACGGCGTCGACGGCGGGCAGGTCGTCGGCCGGACGGTAGATCGTGCCCGACACGGTGCGCCCACGGGCCAGGTCGAGGCGGTTCACGGCCGAGCGCAGCGCGTCGCCCAACGAGAACAGGTTGTAGGGCGCCTGCGCCTCGCCGAGGCTGAACAGTTCGCCCCGGTCGAAGGAGTTGAAGGTCGGCGTGCGGGAGGCGGCGATGGCGGCCAAGGCGCCCGGCGAACCACCCGCGTGCACCAACACGGCGTCGAGGCCGCCGGCGAGCTCGACGAAGTACTCGCGCGCGCTGCGCACCGGACCCACCCGCTCGGGGTCGGTCCGATCGAACACGAGCATCAGGCGCGTGAGCCCGCCCTCGACCGGCATCTCGACGATCAGGGAGGCCGGCCGCAAGCCGCTCTGCGGGTAGCCGCCCACGTTGTCGACGAGCACGGCCAACGGGCGATCGAGCTCCTGCGAGAACGGCGGCCGAGGTGGCGCCGGGCTGCCCGTGGGTTCCTCGGAGCCGTCCGGTCCGGCGGCTGCGCCGAGGGCGGCGGCCGAGGCGTCCGGGTCGAGCGGTCCGGATTGACCAGGGTTGGCCGCGTCGCCGCCGGCCGGTCGGTCTTCGTCGCGCTCGCTGGGTACCGACGTCGCGGCGGCCGCGGCGCTGACGTCCACCGCCGGCGCAGCAGGCGAGACGACGGGCGAGCGCACCTCGGCGCGGATCTGCGGCGTCGGCGTCGGCACGGGTCGGGCCACCGACACCTGCGGGGCCACCCGCACGTCGCGCGCCGCGGCCACGGACGCCCGCACGTCGGGCGTGGCCACGGGCCGCCCCGGCGTGACCGCGGCGGCCGCTGCGGGCAGCGGTACGGGCGCGGCCGCCTCGACCGCGGCGTTCACGGCCGGGGTCGGCAACGGTACCGGCGAGGCGACCGCCACCTGGGGCGTCGGCGCGATGGCGCGCGGTTCGGGGACCACGGTCGCCACCGCGGGCAACGGTACGGGCACGCGGTCGGCCAGCGGCGCCGGCTCGAGCTCGGGGGTGTCGATCTCCGGCAACGGCGTCGCGGGCAGCGTGGCCAGCGGCACCTCGGGTGCCGCCGCCGGCGGCGCGACGGCCGCGGGCACGGGCGGCATCGGCACGTCGGGGCTCTGCACCTCGGGCGCGTCCGGCGCGGCGGCAGGAACCTCGTCCTGGGCGGTCTCGGGTTCGGGATCGTCGGTGGCCGCCACGGGTGCGGGCGCGGTCGCCGCCTGCGGCTCGCCCACCTGCTCGTCGGCCACCTGAGGCACCTCGGTGGGCGGAGCGGGGTCCTGCGCCGCGGGCGCCTCCACCACCTCGGCCGCGAGCTCGGGCGTGCCGATGTCGATGACGAGGAAGGTGGCCTGCGGCTCGGGTTCGGGCACGCGGACGGCCAAGATCACGAACAGCAGCACGAGCAGGTGCATGGCGCTCGACAGCAGCGCCGCCCTGCGCCGGTCGGGATCACGCCACCACGCCGGCCACCCGCGTGGGCGCCGTCGTCGAGGACTGGAGGTGGAGGCTCGTGGTACGGGACCGGTCACGCGGTTCGCCCCTCAGCCGCCCGTCGCGATCGCGATGCGTTGGGCGCCCGCGCGCTTGATCAGGTCCATCACCTCGACCACGAAGCCGTGCGGCACGGTCTCATCGGCCCGCAGCACCACGGTGGTCAAGCCCGTCGCCTCCATCGCCGCTTGCAGCAGCGCCGGTAGGTCGGCGCTGTCGACCTCGGCCCCGGCCAGGAAGAGGCGCTCGTCGCGCGTCACCGTGACGGTGGGCAACTCGGACGGCTGCGCCTGGGCCGACTGCGCCTGCGGCAGGTCCACCGGCAGCCCCGTCTCGAGCGTGATGAACGTCGTCGACACCATGAAGAAGATGACCAGAAGGAACACGACGTCCACCATGGGCGTGAGGTCGAGACCGGGCGCGGCGCCGTAACGCCGGCGGTGTCGCAGGCTGCGCCGCATCGTCATCGTTCACGCTCGTCGCCGTGCGCGTCGGCGACCTCGACCCGGCCGTCGCCGTATCGTTCGACCCGCGGGCGCTCACGGCTGCCGGCCGCGGTCACCGAGGACCCGTCCGCGCGCGCATCGGTGCCGAACAGCGGCGGTACGACGGCCGCCCGAGCCGACGCCGCGCCCGCCGTCGGCCGCGGTGCGGCGGCCGACGCGCTCGACCGGGAAGCCGGACGGTCCGAAGCGAGCGGGTCGGGATCGCCGGCCGCGCCCGCGCCGCCGTCCTTGCGGGCGGCGACGGCTTGGACGACGTTGGCCATGAGCTCCTCACGTCGTCGGTCGATCTCGAGCAGGATCGCGTCGACCCGGCTCGCCAGGTAGTTCTGCCCGATCAGCACGGGGATCGCCACGATGAGGCCGGCCGCGGTCGTGACGAGCGCTTGACCGATGCCGCCGGCGAGCAGCCCGGGGTTGCCGGTGCCCGCGACGCTGATCTCGCCGAAAGCGATGATCATGCCCGTCACGGTGCCGAGCAGACCCAACAGGGGCGCGACCTGGGCGATCGTCGCCAACGGGCGCAAGCCGCGCGTCAGCGACTGCTCCTCGAGCAGCGAGGCCTCGGCGAACGCCGCTTCGACCGCTTGGCGACCGTACGGAAGCCGCAGCAAGGCGGCTTGGAGCACGCGCGCGACCGGGCCCCCGTGCTGTTCGCAGGCGTCGAGCGCCAGGTCGAGATCGCGGTCGCGCACCGCGGCGTTGACGCGCGCCATGAGCTCGTCCGTGTCGAGCCGCTCCTTCGAGAGCTTGAAGAAGCGCACCAGGAACAAGTAGACGGCGTACACCGAGATGACGACGATGGCGAGCAGAACGACGCCACCGCTGATCAGAAGGTCCATGGAGGGCTCCTCACGTGTCGCCAGCGTACGCAGCCACGGGTTGAGCCGAATGAGAGCGGCTCATCCCGTGTTCCGCATGCCAGCCGAGATCCCGAGTAGGCTCACGAGCACCGCGTCCTCGAGCGCCGGCCGATCCGGGCTCTCCTCGGGTAGGCTTCGCAACCGCCGCAGCAGGTCGACCTGCAGGAACGAGAGCGGGTCGACGTACGGGTTCCGCAGCTCGATCGCTCGGTCGAGCGTGCGGGCGTGGGACGCCCCGCCCGGCGCGGACCCGGCGGGGTCGGGCGCGGGCTCGTCGGCGTCGCCGAGGGCGGCGCGCACCGCCGCGAGGCTACGCGCGTGCTCGTCGGCGATGCGCTTCCCGAAACGCTCGCGCAGCGCGGGCGGCGCCAGGTCGAGGTAGGCGTGGAAGATCCCGAGGTCGCTCTTGGCCAAGCTCATGCGGGCCAGGTCGACCACCGACGCGAAGAACGGCCACGCCCGCGCCATCCTCCGCACGAGGCCGGGGTCGAGCGTCGAGAGTCCCGAACCGAGACCGAACCACCCGGGCAGGTTGGCGCGGCACTGCGTCCAGCTGAACACCCACGGGATGGCGCGCAGGTTGCCCAACGAACGGTCGCCCACCCGGCGCGCGGGACGCGAGCCGACGTGGAGCCGGGCGATCTCCTCGATGGGGGTCACCGCATGGAAGAAGTCGAGGAAGCCGTCCGCCTCGAGCAGGTCGCGGTACGCGGCCCGCGAGGCGACGGCCGCAGCGGTCATGGCGGTGCGGAACTCGTCGGGCAGCGGGTCGAAGGGTCGCGCGTCGCGGGCGCTGGCGATCAGGAAGGCGTGCACCACCTGCTCGAGGTGACGATGGGCGAGGTCGGGATCGGCGTACCGCTCGGCGAGCGCCTCGCCCTGCTCGGTCAGGCGCATGCGCCCGCCCAGCGAACCGGGCGGCTGGGCCAGGATCGCCCGCCCCGAGGGCCCACCGCCGCGCCCGATGCTCGTGCCGCGACCGTGGAACAGCCGGAGCGGCACGCCGGCGTCGCGGCACACGTCGGCAAGACCCTCCTGCGCTTCGTAGAGCGCCCAGTTCGCGGCCAGGAAGCCGGCGTCCTTGTTGGAGTCGGAGTAGCCGATCATGACCTCTTGCACGCCGCGCGCTCGCACGTGGCGTCCGTAGCCGGGGGCCTCGAAGAGCGTCCGCATCACCGACGGGGCGGCGCGCAGGTCGGCCTCGGTCTCGAACAGCGGCGTCACGTCGAGGTCGCCGACGCCCGCCTGCTTGGCCAGCACCAGGACCTCCAGCACGTCCGACGCACCCTCGCTCATCGACACGACGTAGTTGCCGAACGCGTCCTCGCCGTACCGTCGGCGGGCGCGCCGGACGACGCGCAGCACGTCGAGGACGGCCTGCGTCTCGGCACCGAGGTCGGCGTCGGGCGCCGCCAGCGGGCGCGGGTCGCCGAGCTCGCGGTCGAGCAGCCGGACCCGATCGGCCTCGCTCAGGCCGGCGTAGTCGTCGGCCACGGCCGCGTGGCGCAGGAGCCGGGCCACCGCCCCCTCGTGGACGCGCGAGTGCTCGCGGACGTCCAAGGGCGCCAGGTGGAACCGGGTCGCCTGAGCGCGGTAACGCACGGGTCGGACGAACGCGCGCGCCGCCCTGCCGCTGTGACCCAGGGCGAGCGTCGCCTCGACGAGTGCCAGGTCGGCCAGATAGGCGTCCGCACCGGTGGTCTCGTCGTACCCGCCGCCCTCGATATGACGTCCCGCCTCGGCCTCGAGCGGTGGCGCGCTCCGCTCGCGCAGCAAGCCGGCGTGGACGAAGAAGAGGCGACGGCGGAAGGGCTCGTTGGGGAAACGAGCGGCGGGGCCGTGGCGGGCCTCCTGGCGGGCCAGGTCGGCGCGGAAGGCGGGCGTCAGGGTGACGCGTCGCTCCCAGTGCGAGAGCCGCTGGACGAGCGCGTCGACGTCGGCGACGTGCGCGTCGAGCGCCACCTCGCCGTGCAGACCGTAGGTCCGCGCGGTCACGTCGGGCGTGACGAACGGGTTGCCGTCGCGGTCGCCACCGATCCAGGAGCGGAAACGGACGACCGGTCCGAACGGCTCGACGTCGTCGCCGGTGAAGTACGTCCGCAGCGCGTCCTCGAGGTCGAGCATGAGCCGCGGCACGACGTCCAGCAGCGAGTGACGGAAGTAGTACAGCGCACCCTTGACCTCGTCGATGGGGGTCGGCCGTTCGGCGGCGAGCTCGCGCGTCTGCCACAGCGTGGCGATCTCGGCCTCGAGTTCGCGTCGGCGGGCCGCTCGCTCGGGGGGCGCCAAGTCCGAGGTGCCGAGCGCTTTGGTGGCGGCCGCGATCCGTTCCAGCGTCAGCCGCGAGGTGGCGCGCTTGACCTCGGTGGGGTGCGCCGTGAGCGTGAGCTGGACGTCCAGTTCGCGCACGAACCGGTGCACCTCGTCGCGCGACCAGCCTTCGTCGCGAAGGTGCTTCACCGCCGCCGCGACCGACTCGCCGCGGGGCGCATCCTCGGTGGCGGCACCCGCCCTGAGCCGCACCACCCGCACGCGGTGGATCTCCTCGGCCACGTTCACCAGCTGGAAGTAGAGCGTGAAGGCGCGCAGCACCTTCTCGGCGTCGGCCAGGTCGAGGTCGGCCAGGAGCCCCCTCAGCTCCGCGTCGACCGGCTCGCCGCGGCGGCGCCGCTTCGTGAGCGCTCGGACGCGCTCCACGAGGTCGAGCGCTCGCTCGCCCTCGAGCTCGCGCAGGGCGCCGCCGAGCGTGCTCGCGAGCAGGTCGACGTCGCGCCGTAGACGCTCGAACGCCGCGGCTTCGGGCGTGGCGAGCGTGGGCGGCGACGGTTCGGGCATGCGCGATGGTACCGGACGCGGCTCGGCGGACGCGTCAGTCGCCGACCGCATCCGCGTCGTGCCAGCGCAGCCGCTCGATGCTGCGCGCGCGCCGCCCGTCGAGGTCGAGCACCACCCCGCAGAGCGTGGCGGGGCCGGTCGCGGGCCGGAAACGGTGCGGGCGTTTGGTGACGAAACGGGCATGAACCTCGGCGAACTGCATCCCGATCGACGAGTGCTGGACCCCGCTCATGCCGGCGTCGGTGATGTAGGCGGTGCCGCCGTGGACGGCCTCGTCGGCCGTCTGGACGTGCGTGTGCGTGCCGAGGACGGCGCTGGCACGACCTTCGAGGTGGTACCCGAGCACCTTCTTCTCGCTGGTCGCCTCGGCGTGGACTTCGACCAGAAGCGCCTGGCCGGGGGGACAGGCGTCGACGATGGCGTCCGCGGCGACGAACGGATCGTCGAGGGGGTCCAGGAACACGCGTCCCATGACCTGCCCGACCGTCAAGCGCTCGCCGCCGGGCGCGTTCACGGTGGTGTGGCCGAGGCCCGGCGTCCCGGGCGGGTAGTTGGCGGGCCGCACCAGGCGCGCCGAAGACTCGAGCAGGTCGACGACCTCGGCCTGGTCGAAGGTGTGGTTGCCGAGCGTGATGACGTCGACGCCCCAGCCCCACAGCTGCTCGGCGTGTTTGCGGGTGAGGCCGAAGCCGCCGGCGGCGTTCTCGCCGTTCGCGACCACCACGTCGTAATCGGCGCGATGCCCCTGCAAGTAGCGCTGGGTCACCCGCAGGCCTGGGGTCCCGAAGACGTCGCCGATGAACAAGACGCGCACACGTCAGGCTACCCCACCGCCGAGCCCGGAGGAACGTCCGGGACGCGGGTCGCCGGCCGGGGTGCTAGCCTGTCGGCGATGTTCGACGCCATCGACCGCAAGATCCTCGAGGTGCTCCGCGCCGAGGGCCGGACCACCCACGCGCAGCTCGCCAAGGAGACCGGCCTGTCGGCGCCGGCGGTCGGCGAACGCGTGCGCAAGCTCGAGGCCACCGGCGTGATCCGCGGCTACCGCGCCGACCTCGACCCGGAACGCATCGGGCTGGCGATCTGCGCGTTCGTGCACATCGCCCCTCAGCCTCGCAAGTCCGCGCAGGCGCTCGTCGACCGGCTGCTCGCGATGCCGGAGATCGAGGAGCTGCACGCCGTGGCCGGCAACTACTCGTACATCGCCAAGGTCCGCGTCGCCACGCCCGCCGCGCTCGACGCCTTCCTCGACCGGCTCTTCATGCTCGAGGGCGTCGAGAGGACGGAAACCACCATGGTGCTCCGCACGAACACCGAGCGACCGATGTTCCTGCCGTTCGTCGACGACGCGTGACCGCTCCCGACCGCGGGGCCCAGGATCGCCCACTCACGCCCGACGACCTCGAGGGTTACCTGCATCTGCGCGAGGGCACGTTCGGCTACCCGGGACGGACCGACGAGGTCCTCTCCGCCTTTCGTGGGCGGCTGAACCGGTCGTGGGGGACGTTCGTGGACGACGAACTCGTGAGCGTGGTCACGCGCCACGCGTACTCGGTGTGGGTGGCGGGTCGTGCGGTACCGATAGGCGGTTTCGGCGGCGTCCAGACGTCGCCCGAGCATCGACGCGCCGGACACGTGATGCGCCTCATGGCGGCCTCGCTCGAGAGTGGGCGAGCGCTGGATCAGGGCTGGAACCTCCTCTATCCCTTCGACGCGCCCTTCTACGGCCGCTTCGGCTGGGTGGGCGTGCCCACCGGGGTGCCGCTCGAGCTGCCGCCCGAGGCGCTGCCGCCGGGGGTGCCCGGCGGGCTACGACGCTCCGACGCGCCGGCGGCCGAGGGTCTGCGCGCCGCCTACGACCGCTTCGCGCCGACCCGCACCTTCGCCGACAGCCGCCGCGGGGGTCCTTGGGATCCCTTCGAGGACCTGGACGGAGAGCCCGGCCAGCGGGTGATGCGCTATGCCGGTGAGAACGCCTTCCTGGTGACACGTCTGCGCGACCTGCCCCACGGCGACGTGCGCCTGGAGGTCCTGGACGCCGGCTGGGCCGACGCGGCCGGTCGCGAGGCGGTGTGGGGCACCCTCGCTCGGTATCGGGGGCAGGCGACGGTCGTCGCCCTGGAAGTGCCCTGGGACGATCCCGTCGCGCTCGACCGGTCGCGCCGCTGGGTCGTGCGCGGCAAACCGGGCCTCATGGCGCGCGTTGCCGACGTGCGGTTGGCGGTGGCGCCGCTCCGCGCCGTGAGCGACGACGACGCCCCGCTCGATGTGCCGCCGACCGTCGTGCGCGTGATCGACGCCTACCTGCCCTGGAACGACGGCACCTGGCGCCTGACCCCCTCGCCCGACGGCGTGGAGGTGACCGCGAGCGCCGGCGTGGCGGACGCGACCGTCGACGTCCGCGCGCTCACGGCACTGCTCGCGGGCGCCGCAACGCCCGCCGACCTGCGCCGCGTCGGTTGGGCCGAGGGGGACGGACGCGCCCTCGCGACCTTGGCCGCCCTGTCGGGGGGCCGGCGCCCGTTCCGCTCCGACGTCGACCGCTTCTAGACCGAAGCGCCGACGGTCAGGGCCACCGCACCGCTTCGAGGAACCACGTCGGCAACCGATGCCGCTGACGCCGCAGGAAGGCGGGCGCGTCGGCGTCGAGCAGGTACGTGGTGGCGTAGTCCTCCTCGCTGCGCACCGCCCGTCCGTACGCCTGGACGAGCGTCAGGCTGGTGCGCCAGTCGTACCAGCCGGGGTCGTCGGCTCGGCGGGCGGCCACCTGCGGGTCGCCCAGGTACGGGTAGGGCAGCTTGCAGATCACCTGCCAGCGCGCCAGATCGCCGACCAGGTCGAGACCCTCGGTCATCGACGGGCTCATGAGCACGGTGGGCTCGGGGCGCGTGAGGTGCGCCTCGAGCGCCGCTTCGCGACCGGCGGCGTCGTGGTGGGTGACCACACGGCGGCGCAGGTCGGCGGGTAGCGCGCGCAGGATGGCGGCCGCGATCCGGTACGAGTGCGTGTGCACCACACCCTTCTCGGTCTCGTGGTCGACCATGATGGCGGCCACCTCGGCGGCCAGCTTGGGTAGGTCGCGCTCGAGGTAGTGGCGCGTGAGGCGGGCGATCGGCCGGGCCACGAGCGGTCGCCGCTCGGGCGGGAACGTCGACGCCACCTGCACCACGGCGGCCTCCTCGGCGTCGATGCCGAGGCCCCGCAGGAACGTCTCGGCGTCGAGCACCGTCGCCGAGAGCAGGAGCGCGCGCTCGGCGTGGTCGAACAGCAGCTCGTCGGCGAAGGGCGCGACCTCGACCGGCTTGAAGGTGACGCCCGCCCCGCGCTCCTCGTGGCGGTGCTCGAGCACCCACGGCACCCCCGCATCGCGCGTCTCGACGAGCCACGTCAGGCGTTGCGCCTGGCCGTCGAGCCACTGCCGCACGCGCAGCTGATCGAGCTCGACGTCGGGCGGCAGCGCGCCCACGCCCAACACGGCGTCGAGCTCGCGCGCGCGGGCCGAGAGGCGGGGCCGCACGTCCTCGGCGAAGTCGAACAGCGCCTCGGGCTCCGGGAAGCCGGGCAAGCGCAGGTCGATGCCGGCGCGCGCCAACTGCGCGTCGCCGATGCTCACCTGCACGAAACCCATGAGCAGCGTCTCGGCGTTGTGGGCCTCGTCGAGCACCAAGAGTTCGCGCGGGCGGAAGCCGCCGGCGTAGTTGAGCTCGTGCAGGAAGTAGGCGTAGTTCATGAGCGCCCGCGGCGCCGCCAGGGCGCGGTCCTTGGCGCGGAAGTACTGGCAGGCGTCGCACTCCGGGAACGTGCGGCCCGCCAGGCAGGGTGCCGCGGCCGCGTGCGTCGGCGCCACCTCGCACGGGTAGTTGGCGCGTCCCTTCATGAGCGCGAGGTCGTCGAAGTCACGCACGTACTGGTCCTGGAGCACCTTCTGCGCGGTGAGCAGGTAGGCGGACGCGGCTTCGCGCGCCAGGGTCACGGCGATCGCGCTCTTGCCCGAACCCGTGGGCGCCTCGACCACGACCACCCGGCGGCCGTCGGCGAACGCGTCGCGCGCGGCGTCGATCGCTTCGCGCTGACCGACCCGGTAGCGGGCGAAGGGGAAGGGAGAGGCGGAGCCGGCGGGCACGAAGGGCACGCTAGCACGCCGTCCGGCCGCGCCCACGGGCCGCTAGGCCCGCGCCGTGGTGCCCGCGGACCCGCGCCGGCGGGCGGCCCGCCGGCTCCACGAGGCCCCACCGCGATCCGTCGAAGGAGCGAGCCGGGCATGGATCGCCCGGCTCGCTCGCTCGTCGTTGGTGCCGAGGAGGGGACTTGAACCCCTACGACCTTGCGGTCACCAGCCCCTCAAGCTGGCGCGTCTACCTATTCCGCCACCTCGGCCTACACAGGCGCCCGGACCCGCGGGTCTCGAGCGCGAACGGGAGTCTACCACGAGGCCCGGCGCCGTCAAGCGACCGGCCGCGACGGGGCGGCCGCGTCGACCCACGTCGCGCGCGTGGCGCGGGCTCCGGCCGGTAGGATGCCCCTCGTGACCGAGCGACGGTACCGACGGATCCAGCGGGTGTTGCGCTACCGCCAGCCGGACCTGACGCTCCTGGCGGAGGACGTCTACAAGCCCCACAACCTCTCGGCGATGATCCGGACCGCCGACGCGGTGGGCGTCGGGACGGTCCACGCCACCCACCCGAGCGGTGGGGTCGCCACGTTCAACGCCACGAGCGCCAGCGCCGAGAAGTGGGTCGACCTGCGCGTCCACGCGTCGCTCGACGCCGCGCTCGCCGTCCTGCACGCGCAGGGCATGCGCGTCTACGCCGCGCACCTCGCCGACGACGCGGTCGACTTCCGCGACGTCGACTACGTCGGCCCGACGTGCGTGGTGTTCGGCAACGAGAAGAGCGGCGTGAGCGAAGCGGCGGCCGCGGCCGCCGACGCCCGCATCGTGATCCCGATGCTGGGCATGGTCCAGTCGCTCAACGTGTCGGTGGCCACCGCCGTGGTCATGTTCGAGGCGCAACGACAGCGCCGGGCGGCCGGCGCCTACGACGCACCGCGGCTCACCGCCGCGGAGCGCGACGACCGGGCGGTGCGCTGGATGCACCCGCGCGTCGCCGCGCGCCTCCGTGCCGCCGGCCTACCGCTGCCCACGCCCGGGCCCGAAGGCGCGTTGCCCGAGCACGTGCAGGACGTGTTGGCCCGGCTGCCGGGCGGCACGCCGGCACCGCCGGCGTCGGAAGCCGGGGAGGACGACACGGGGGACGAGGACGACACCTACGGCGTTTCGTGACCGACGCACGTTCCTCGGTCCGGAGAGCGTTCTAACCTGAGACATGTCCCGCATGCGGTTCGTCCCCGGATCCACCCCCGCCCACCGGTCGTCGGCGGTCCGCTCCTGCCGCGCGATCCTCGTCGCCGCCGTGGTCCTCGCGCTCGGCGCGGCACAGGCGCAACGTCTCGAGCCCGTGGCCGAGGGTTTCGTCCAGCCGCTCGGTCTGGTGGCGGCGAACGACGGGTCGGGCCGCCTGTTCGTCGTCGAACAGCGCGGGACGATCCAGGTCCTCGACCCGGAGACGCGCGAAGCGACGCCGTGGCTGGACATGATCTGGCGCACGCGGGCCCAGGGTGAGCGCGGCCTGCTCGGTCTCGCGTTCCATCCGCGCTTCGCCGAGAACGGCCGCGTGTTCGTGTACTACACCGACCCCGACGGCAACAGCGTGCTCGCGGAACTGCACGCGGAGGCCGGAGCCGCCACGCTCGACCCCGAGACCGAGGTCGTGCTGCTCACCCTCGACCAGCCCTACGCCAACCACAACGGTGGCCAGCTCGCCTTCGGGCCCGACGGCTACCTGTACCTCGGGCTCGGCGACGGCGGTCGCGGCGGCGACCCGCTCGGTTCCGGTCAGGACCTGAGCACGCTCCTCGGCTCGATCCTCCGGCTCGACGTCGACGCCGACGGTCCCGGCACGGTCGCCGTGCCGGCCGACAACCCGTTCGTGGCGACCCCCGACGCTCGCCCCGAGATCTGGGCCTACGGCCTGCGCAACCCGTGGCGCTTCTCGTTCGACGCGCGGAACGGCGACCTCTGGATCGCCGACGTCGGCCAGAGCGCGGTCGAAGAGGTCGATCGGGTCCCCACCGGCAGCCCGGGTGGTCTCAACTTCGGTTGGAACGTCATGGAGGGCGACCGGTGCTTCGATCCCCCCAGCGGTTGCGATCCCTCGGCCTTCACGGGACCGGTGGCCACGTACACGCACGATTCCGGCTGGGGTCGCTCGATCACCGGCGGCGTCGTGCCCTACGGGGACGCCGCACCGTCGCTGACGGGTCGCTACGTGTTCGGTGACTTCGTGAGCGGCCGGGTGTTCGTGCTGAACGAGGCCGGGGGTGCGTACGAGGCGGAACCCCTGCTGGAGGCCGGTTTCCCGCTCGCGGCCTTCGGTCTCGACGAGGCGCTCGACGCCTACGTGCTCGACTACGGCGGCGGCGTCGTGTACAAGCTCGTCGAGTGATCGGACGCGAAGCGCCGTCCGGCGAACGCGCCGGCCGCCTGCCGAACGGCCCGGCGGGCACGACGGCGGTAGCATGAGCGCGATGCTCGACGTCGCCACGCCCGTCCCCCCGTCCCCCGCCACCCGTTTCGCCTTCGAGGTGCGCGACCTCGGTCGGCTCGACTACCGCGAGGCGTGGGACGTGCAGCGCACGACGCACGCGGCGGTGGCGGAAGGGCGTGCGGCACCGACGTTGCTGCTCGTCGAGCACCCACCGGTGATCACCTTCGGCCGCAAGGGCGGCCGCGAGCACCTGCTGGTGTCCGAGGACGCGTTGCGGGAACGGGGCTTCGCGCTGTACGACATCGAGCGCGGCGGCGACGTGACCTACCACGGCCCCGGCCAACTGGTCGGCTACCCGATCTTCCCGGTCGGTCGCCGCGTGCGTGACTTCCTGCGCGACCTCGAGGGCGCCTTGGTCGACGCGCTGGCGACCTTCGGCCTCACCACCGTCGGGTCGCCCGGCTACGCCGGCGTGTGGGCGGGCGACGCCAAGGTGGTGGCGATCGGGATCGCGATCCAGCGCCACGTGAGCTTCCACGGTTTCGCCATGAACGTCCACACCGACCTGAGCCACTTCGAGACGATCGTCCCGTGCGGCCTGCACGACAAGCGCGTCACGAGCTTGAGCGAGTTGCTCGGTCGAGCCGTGACGCTGGACGAGGTGAAGCCCCGCGTGATCGACGCGTTCCGATCCACCTTCGGTCCCCTTCGTGAGCCCCAGGAGCCCTGATCCCATGAGCGAGCGCACCGAACCCCGCGGCCCGAACCCCCCGCCGTCGATCGCCGACGCGGCCGACGGACCGATCCGGAGCGTCAAGAACGGCTTGGCGCGCAAGCCTGGCGACGCCGTCCCACGCGAGAAGAAGCCCGACTGGCTCAAGGTGAAGCTGCCGAGTGGCGGCGCCTACCAAGCGGTGAAGGCGACGGTCCACGAGCACCGACTGAGCACGGTGTGCGAGGAGGCGATGTGTCCCAACCTCGCCGAATGTTGGAACGCCGGCACCGCCACCATCATGCTCATGGGCTCGGTGTGCACCCGGGCGTGTCGCTTCTGCGCCGTCGACACGGGCAACCCGCGCGGCCGGCTCGATCCCGACGAACCGCGCCTGGCGGCCGAATCCGTGTTCCTCATGGGGCTGAAGTACGTCGTGCTCACGAGCGTCGACCGCGACGACCTGCCCGACGGCGGCGCCGAGCATTACGCGCGCTGCGTGCGCGCCATCAAGGAGCGCAACCCGGGCACGGCCGTCGAGGCCTTGACGCCCGACTTCGCGGGTGTCCACGAGCACGTGAAGCGCGTGCTGGACGCGGGTGTCGAGGTCTACGCGCAGAACCTCGAGACGGTGCGGCGACTCACGCATCCGGTGCGCGACCCGCGCGCGGGGTACGACCAGACGCTCTCGGTCCTGGCGTACGCCAAACGCGCACGCCCCGACGTGCTCACGAAGACGAGCCTCATGCTGGGGCTGGGCGAACGTGACGACGAGGTGCTGGAGGCCCTGCACGACCTCCGGCGGGTGGGCGTCGACATCGTCACGTTCGGGCAGTACCTCCGGCCCACGCCGGCGCACCTGCCGGTCGAGCGTTGGGTGACGCCCGAGGCGTTCGGCCGGTTCCGTACGCTGGGGTTGGAGATGGGCTTCCTGGAGGTCGTCTCGGGGCCCCTCGTGCGCAGCAGCTACCGCGCGGAACGGGCCCTCGAGAAGAACAACGTCGGGCTGGGGGTCTAGGCCTTCCGGACCGCGGACTCGCGCTCGCGCGCGGCGGCTTCGACCGGGTACTTCACCGCGTAGGCCTCGATCGATTGGCGGATGAGCGCGTGCGTGTCGTCGAGGCCGTGCCAATCCTCGACGATCGTGGCCTTGCCCTCGAGCTCCTTGTAGATCCGGAAGAAGTGCTCGATCTCGCGCAAACGATGGCGGGAGATCGAATCGAGGTGGCGGTTGCTGTCGTACCGCGGGTCGTCGACGGGCACCGCCAGCAGCTTCTGGTCGCGGCCCTTCTCGTCGCTCATCTCCAAGTAACCGAGCGGTCGGGCGCGCAGGACCGCGCCCGTGAACGTCGCCGAGTTCATGAGGACCAGCACGTCGAGCGGGTCGCCGTCCTCGGCGTACGTGCCGGGGATGAAGCCGTAATCCCCCGGGTAGTGCATCGGGCTGTAGAGGACACGATCGAGACGGAACACACCGAGGGCGGCGTCGTACTCGTACTTGTTGGTGCTCCCGAGCGGCACCTCGATCACGGTGTTGACGAGCTCGGGGGAGTTCTTGCCGGGACTGAGGTGGTAGAAGTTCGTCACGTGTGGACTCCGTTCGAAGCGAGGAGCCCCCAGCGCTGCAGTACCAGCGTGTGGAAGCGATCGTCGCCGCTGAGTTCAGGGTGGAACACCGTGGCCACCGTCGAACCGGACGCCACGGCGACCGGGTCGCCATCGTACACCGCCAGGGTCGTCACGCCCGGACCGACCGCCAGCATGCGCGGAGCACGGATGAACACGCCGTGGAACCGCCCCTCGATGCCCAGCACGTCGAGCTCGCACTCGAACGAAGCGACCTGTCGGCCGTAGGCGTTGCGCGCCACGCTCAGGTCGAGCAACCCCAGCCGCGGCTGCTCGGGATGGCCCTCGATGTCGGTCGCCAGCGCGATCGCGCCGGCGCAGGTCCCCAGCACGCCGCCCCCGCCCGCGTGGAACGACCGGATCGCGTCGTGCAGACCGTACGCATGCATGAGCTTGGCCATCGTCGTCGACTCGCCGCCCGGGATGGCGAGCCCCGCCAGGCCCTCGAGCTGGGCGGGCAAGCGAACCTCGCGCACCCGCATGCCGAGCCGCTCGAAGGCCTGCCGGTGTTCGCGGAACGCGCCCTGCAACGCCAAGACCCCCACCAGGGGGGCGTCCTCGCGGACCCCGGGCGCCGGACGACGCGGTCCGGTGGGATCCGACCCGTCGCGGTCGGGGGAGCGGGGCGTCCACGGCATGCGGCGCAGCCTACCGCTCGGTGCGCATGGCGGCCCGTGCACCGGAGACGAGCGCGCGCGCCACGACCGTCTGCACGGCCACGCCGAGCGCGCCCAGGCCGACGGGCGGCCCGCCGCCCACGCTGCTGACGAACGCCGTGTCGCCGTCGTGGACGGTGTGCGAAGGACGGGTGACGTGCGCGATGCCGACGTGGGCGGCGGTCGTGAGCGCGTGCGCGCCCGCCTTGGACAGCGGCGCGTCGGTCACGACGGCGACGAGCGTGGTGTTGGCGCCCGCGGCCGGCTCGAACAGGGCCGCGGCGGCTTCGGGATCGGCGCCCAGACCGCATCCGGCCACGAGCTCGCCCGTGGTCGGGTCGACGAGGTCGCCCACCGCGTTGCTCACCGCCAGGGCGCCGATGAGCGCACCGTGGACGCGGAGCACGGCGACGCCCACCCCCGACCGCTGCGCCCGATCGAACCCCGCGAACTTCCCCACCGTGGCCCCGGTGCCGACACCGACCGCGCCCTCCTCGACGGGAGCGTCGCTCGCGGCCGCGGCCGCAGCGTGCCCCGCGGCGGCGTCCGGGCGCACGCTCGCATCGCCCACCGACAGGTCGAACAAGACGGCCGCCGGGACGATCGGCACGACGCCGAAGGGCGTGGCGAAACCGACGCCGCGCGCCTCGAGGTGGCGCATCACGCCGCTGGCGGCGTCGAGGCCGAAGGCGCTGCCGCCGGCGAGGACCAGCGCGTGGACGCGGTCGACGGTCTTCTCGGGCGCCAGCAGGGCCGTCTCGCGCGAGCCCGGCGCGGCCCCGAGCACGAGGGTCGACGTGACCGCGCCGGGCGGATCGAACAGGATCACGGTGCAGCCGGTTCGGGCGGCCGTGTCGGTCCAGTGACCCACGCGCACGCCCGTGATCGACGTGAGCGACAAGTCGCTCGACCCCGACCCGGCGCCTCGGCTCACGCCGGGGCCGCGACGACGCCCGTCACGGCGGGCGCACGAGCGGGTCCCCTCACGGTGGGACCGGGTTCGTTCATGGTGTGACCGGGACGGGCTCCTCCGCGCTGCTACCGAGGTACGCGGCCAGCTCGGCGGGCTTCACCTCGAGGACGTCGATGAACTCAAAGGGGGTGGTCGCGTCGGCGCGCAGACCGGTGCGGCGGTCGACGGGCACCTCGATCGTGAGCGTGGTGGCCACCCCGCCGCTGGCGACGTCGGTGCCGGCCCGGAAGGCCGCCGGGGTGCCCTCGGGCGAGAGCGCGCCGGTCCGTCGGTCGATCGGATGGAACACGATCCCCGGTGGCACGGGGAAACCTTCGCTGGCGACGGGTCGCCCCTCCATCGCGCCCGCGACGAAGTCGTTCCAGACGTAGATGGGTTGGCGCGAGGAGGTCACGGTCTCGGTGGTGCCGTCCCGGTTGGTCATCGACCGGGGCAGCGACGTGCTGTCGTCGTTGCCGATCCACACCACCGCCGTCATCCCGGGGGTGGCGCCGACGAACCAGATGTCGCGCTCGTCGTTGGTGGTGCCCGTCTTGCCGGCCAACCACCGGCCGGGCACGTCGGCGCGCCACGACAGGGCGGTCGGGTTGCGATCGGCGACGTTGCCGTGGAGCGTGTCGAGCATGACGTAGGCGACCTCGGGGCTCCAGACCTGCTTGCGGCGCGGGCGAGCCTCGTAGAGCACGTTGCCGTCGGTGTCCTCCACCCGTTCGACCACGTGCCACTCGACCTGCACGCCGCCGTTGGCGAAGGCGCCGAAGGCCGAGGCGTGCTGCACGGGCGTGACCTCGAACGACCCCAGGGCCATGGCGTAGTACGGCTCGACGTCGTAGCCGAGCTCGCGCGCCCGGTTGGCGACCGCGTCGGCCGAGGCCGCCTCGAGCGCCTTCACCGCCGGGATGTTGCGGCTCTGGTTGAGGTTCTCGCGCACCGAGAGCATCCCCGCGAAGCGGTCGTCCCAGTTGCGCGGCTCGTACGGCGGCTGCCCGCGGGTGAGGAAGGTGGCGGGCTCGTCGATGAGGATGGTGGCCTGCGAGAACCCGCCGAGTTCCATGGCGGTGGCGTACACGATGGGTTTGAAGGACGATCCGGGTTGACGCCGCGCCTGGGTGGCCCGGTTGAACTCACCCGGCGGGACGCCCTCGGACACCTTCTCCCCCACCATCGCCAGGATGCCGCCGGTCTCGTGGTCGAGGCCGACGATGGCGAGCTGGGCGCCGGCGGGAACGTCTGCGGCGATCGCCGCTGCGTTCGCCGCGCGTTGCGCCTGCACGTCGATCGTGGTGAACACCCGCAGGCCGCCCTGGCCGAACACGACCGCGTCGCCGAAGCGTTCGAGCAGGAAGTTTCGCACGTGGATGAGCACGTGGCGCGACAGGTCGGAGCTGAGGCTCGACTGGACGACCACCTCTTCGCCGGTGCGCTCGGCCTCGACGACCTCGCCCTGCCCGTCGTACGTCACGCTCCAACCGAGCGGTTGCAGGCGTTCGCGCCACGCGCGGTCGGCGGCCGCCTCGCTGATCGTGCCGTCGCGCACCATCGACGAGAGCACCTGACGCATGCTGGCGCGCGTGCCGGTGAAGTCCTCGTGGCGCGGGTTCGGGGCGGGGATCAGGCGCGCGAGGTACAGGCCCTCGGCCAGGGTGAGCTGCGTGGGGTCCTTGCCGAAGTACGTCTGGGCGGCCGCGCGGATGCCGTAGACGTTGCCGCCCCAGTACACGACGTTCACGTAGCGCTGGAGGATCTCGGCCTTCGTCAGCCGCCGCTCGAGCTCGACGGCGAGCATGAGCTCCTTGGCCTTGCGTTCGAGCGACCGGTCGGAGCGCAGATCGAACAAGACGGTGTTCTTGACCACCTGGGTGGTGATCGTCGAACCGCCGCGATCGGCGTCCCCGAAGAACTCCTCGTAGAACGCCCGCGCGACGGCCCAGACGTCGAAACCGTAGTGGCGGAAGAAGTCGGAGTCCTCGTAGGCGATGATCGCCTGCATCGCGGCCGGCGAGATCTCGTCGAGCGAGACGGGGATGCGGTTGGTGGAGGCGCGGTCCTCGCCCACCACCGGCACGATCTGGCCGATCTGGGTGCCATCGCGGGCGAACACCTGCGACGTCGCCGTGAACTCGAGCGCGTCGAGACCGTCCAACGAGGGAAGCTCTTGGGCCCACCTCAGCGCGGACGCTCCGAAGAGCGAACCCACCGACAGGACCGCGGTGAGGAGGACGAGGAACACACCCTGGATGAGCTTTCGCGTCACGGCGTCAGCCTACCAACCGACGGGTGAGAAGCGGGTCCGTGTGCGAACGGGGGCCCGAACACCTCGTGTTCGTGCCCCCGTTCGCCCCCGCATCGAGCGCTTCGCGCTCGATGCACCGATCGCGTTCGCTTCACCAACCGCGCGATGCGAGCAGTTCGTCCTCGCGCAAGGTGTCGATGTTGATGCCCACCATCGCCTCGCCCAGGTTGCGGCTCACGTCGGCGAGCACGTCGGGGTCCTGGAAATGCGTGACCGCGCGGACGATCGCTTCACCGCGGCGGAACCAGGCCTGGGCCGCCTCCTTGCCGGTGAGGTGCGGACCCGACTTGAAGATGCCGGAACCGACGAAGACGCCGTCCAGACCGAGCTGCATCATCAGCGCCGCGTCGGCGGGCGTGGCGACGCCGCCGGCGGCGAAGTTCACGACCGGCAGCCGACCGTGTTCATGGACGTAGAGGACCAGGTCGTACGGGGCGCCGTGGTCCTTGGCCACCGTCATGAGCTCCTCGCGCGGCATGGCCTGGATCGCCCGGATGCTGCCCAGCACCGAGCGTGCGTGGCGCACCGCCTCGACGACGTTGCCGGTGCCGGCCTCGCCCTTGGTGCGGATCATCGCGGCGCCCTCGCCGATGCGCCGCAGCGCCTCGCCGATGTTCGTGGCGCCGCAGACGAACGGCACGGTGAACGCATGCTTGTCGATGTGGTACGCCTCGTCGGCCGGCGTGAGGACCTCGGACTCGTCGACGAAGTCGACGCCCAAGGACTCGAGGATCTGGGCCTCGACGAAGTGGCCGATCCGCGCCTTGGCCATGACGGGGATCGAGACCTCGTCGATGATGGCCTGGATCATGTCGGGATCGCTCATGCGCGCGACGCCGCCCTGGACGCGGATGTCGGCGGGCACGCGCTCGAGCGCCATGACGGCGGTGGCGCCGGCGTCCTCGGCGATGCGCGCCTGCTCGCGGTTGACGACGTCCATGATGACGCCGCCCTTGAACTGGTCGGCGAAACCGACCTTGACCTTCGTGGATCCGATCATCTTGCCAGCGTCACCGGGGGCTTGCGGCTCATGGGACATGCGATCTGACCTCCTGCCCGCAGCACGGGCCCTCCGCGGACGTCGTTCGCCGACCGCGGGCTTCTTCGCCTTCATCGTGGCACACGCCCGGGTCGCTGGGGCGTTCCCGGACGTCCGTCCGAGGTGCCGCGGCGCCCTGGACGGCGCGCACGCTCACCCCGCCTGCGTGAACGCCGCGTACCGCTCGAGCGACGCCATGCCGACTCCCTCGGCGAGAAGCTGCAGGGCCCGCGCCACGCCGCTGCCGAGGTCATCGGCACGGCCGGCCAGGTACAGCGTCGCGCCCGCCGCCAGGGCCACCACGTCGCGGCGCGGCCCCGTCTCACGGCCCGCCAGGACGGCGCGGGTGATGTCGGCGTTCTCGGCCGCGTCGCCCCCCAGGATCGCCGCGATCGGCGCCCGCTCGACGCCGAGCGACTCGGGCGTGACGTCGTACGTGGTGATGCGCCCGTCGTCGTGGAGCTCGCTGACCCGCGACGGCCCCGACAGCGTCAGGTCGTCGAGACCGTCGCCGTGGACGACCAGCGCGCGCTTCGCGCCCAAACCCTTGAGCACCTGCGCCAGCGGTTCGGTCCAGACCGGGTCGTACACGCCCAGGAGCTGGTGCGTGGCGCCCGCCGGGTTCGTGAGCGGGCCGAGGTTGTTGAAGATCGTGCGCGCCTGCAGGTCCGAGCGGATGGGGGCGACGAACCGCATGGCGGGGTGATGGGCGCGCGCGAACATGAAACCCACGCCGATCGACGCGATCGCTTCGGCGAGGCGCTCGGGCGTCACGTCCAGTCGCACCCCGAGCGCCTCGAGCACGTCGGCGGAACCCGAGCGCTTGGTCACGCCGCGGTTGCCGTGTTTGGCGATCCGCACCCCGTCGGCGGCGGCCACGAACGTGGCCGTGGTGCTCACGTTGATCGTCGAGACCCCCGTACCGCCCGTTCCGCAGGTGTCGACGAGCGGACCGGGCGCGTCCACGGCCACCTTGACCGAGCGTTCGCGCATGGCTTGAGCGAACCCGACGATCTCGTCGACGGTCTCGCCGCGGGTCCTCAGCGCCGCGAGCAACGCCGCCGCCTGCATCTGCGACAGTTCGCCGTCCATCAGGCGGCCCATCACCCCCCGCGCCTCCTCCGTGCTCAGGCGGTCGCCGTCGAAGACGCGGGCGAGCAAGGGGCCGATCGCGAACTCGGTGGTGGTCATGTACGTACCTCCAGGGTCGGCGGGGCACGGCGCCCCTCACGCGCGCCCCGCAGGTAGGCGCGCTCGAAACGCTGGCGACGTCGGGCGCCGGTCGACACCACGGCCCAGGGCAGCGCCAGCAGGGCCCGTTTGCCCGTCAGCGCCCACGGGTGGACGCCGAGCGACCAGGCCGCCGCCGGGTACGCCGAGGCGATGACGGCGGCGTTGAACCCGGCGTCGTACCCCTTGACCTCGTCGCCGAGGGAGCGTGCCGGCCACGGACCGACGTGGTCGACCCAGGCGTCCGGGACGGCGGCGAAGGGCTCGCCGGCCGCCTGCAGCGCGAACCCGACCAGGGCGTCCTCGCCGCCGTACGGGCGCGGCAGCCGCGGCAGACCGGTCGGCCACCGCCAGGAAGCGCTCGCGGACCAGCACGGTGTTGACGCCCGTCAGCTGCGCGGGGCCGACCCGGCGCGCCGTCCAACGCGGCGCCCGAGCGGCCGGGAGCGCGGGGTCGACGAACCGCACCGACCCGACGGTGACGCCCGGCCGCCGCCGCTGGACGGCCAGATGGCGCTCGGCGGCGTCGGCGGCGGGCACCGCGTCGTCGTCCGACCACCAGAGCCAACGCCCGCGCGCCGTCCGGCTCGCCCAAGCGCGCGCGTCCGCCGCCGAGAGGGGCCGTTCGGCGCGCAGCACCCGGACGTCGAACGGCCACGTGCGCGCCTCGACCGCGTCGCCGACCCCGTCGGGGCAGCCGTTGTCGACCAAGACGAGCTCGAGCGCACCGCTCCCGAGGGTCTGCGCCGCGAGCGCTTCGAGCTTGCGGAGGACCAGCGGCACGCGCCCCGACGACGCGGTGACGACGCTCAGCACCAGGCCCGTGGACGCCGCGGGGCCGGTCGGCACGTTCACGGTCGCGACGGTGCGGTCTCGGCCGGCGGCGCGACGCTCGCCGCCGTCGAGCCGCGCGCCAACGCCAGGAAGCTCGCCAGCATGGCGTGCCCGTCCTCGGTGAGCACGCTCTCGGGATGGAACTGCACCCCCCACGTCGGGTGGGTGGCGTGCCGGAAGCCCATGATCGTGCGACCGCCGGCCTCATCGACCCAGGCGTTCGTGACGAGGTCGGGCGAGGGGTCGACCACGACCAGCGAGTGGTAGCGCGTGCACGTGACGCCGTCGCGCAGGCCGGCGAACACCCCGGTGCCGTCGTGGCGCACGTCGCTGGTCTTGCCGTGCATGATGACGGGCGCCCGCACCACGCGCCCGCCGAAGACCTGGCCGATCGCCTGGTGACCCAGGCAGACCCCCAGCAGCGGCACGCGCCCGCTCAGCCGCTCCACCGCCTCGAGGGTGTAGCCGGCGTCCGCCGGCGTGCACGGACCGGGCGACACGACCACCGCGTCCGGGGCCAGGGCGTCGAGCTCGGACCAGGTGAAGGCGTCGTTGCGCCAGACGGTGACGTCCGCGCCGAGCTCCAGCAGGTACTGGACCAGGTTGTAGGTGAACGAGTCGTAGTTGTCGATCATCAGCACGCGCGTCATGCCAGCCCCTCCGCCGCCAGGTCCACCGCCCGACGCAGCGCGGCGAGCTTGTTGAGCGACTCCTGGTACTCGAACTCGGGCTCGCTGTCGGCGACCACGCCGCCGCCGGCTTGGAGGTGCAAGCGGCCTCCGGCGGCCACCATCGTGCGCAGCGTCAACGCCATGTCCATGTCGCCGCCCACCGCCACGTACCCGAAGGCGCCGGCGTACGGGCCGCGTCGCACGGGTTCGAGCTCGTCGATGATCTCCATCGCCCGCACCTTGGGCGCACCCGAAGCCGTCCCCATCGGGAGCGTCGCCGCCAAGGCGTCGAGCGCGGTGCGCCCCTCGGCCAGTTCGCCCTCCACCCGCGACACCAGGTGCATGACGTGCGAGTAACGCTCGACGTTCATGAGCTCGGTGACCTCGACCGTGCCCGCGCGGCACACGCGCCCCAGGTCGTTGCGGCCGAGGTCGACCAGCATCACGTGCTCGGAGCGCTCCTTCTCGTCGGCGCGGAGCTCGGCCGCCAGCGCCTCGTCCTCCTCCGGGCTCGAGCCCCGTTTGCGCGTCCCGGCGATGGGGCGCGTCTCCACCCGACGGCCGTTGGCGCGCACCAGGCTCTCGGGGCTGCTCGCCACGAGCGTCACCGGGCCGAGGTCGAGGTAGCCGAGGTAGGGGCTCGGGTTGACGGTGCGCAGTGCCCGGTAGACGGCGAAGGGGTGCACGCCCAGGTCGGCCGAGAGGCGCTGGCTGGGTACGACCTGGAAGACGTCGCCGGCCTTGACGTACTCCACCGCGCGCGCCACGGCCGCTCGGAAGCCCTCCGGCGTGAAGTTGCTGGTGAACGTGACCCGTTGGCCCGCCCGGTCGCCGGGCACGCCCGGCAGCGGCCCGCGCAGGCGCCCGTACGTGGCGTCGACCAGGGCTCGCGCGCGGGATCGGTCGGCCTCGTCGCCCACGCGCGCGGGCGCGACCACGAACGCCTTGCGCCGCAGGTGGTCGAACACGACCACCACCTCGGGTTCCACGAAGCACAGGTCGGGCACGCCGAGCTCGTCGGGGTTGGCGTCGGGCAGGTCCTCGTAGAGCCGCACCAGGTCGTACGAGGCGTAGCCGACCGCGCCGCTCCAGAAGGCCGGCAGGACGGGATGGGGTCGCACGGGGCGCACGGTCCGGTCCCACAGGATCCGCAGCGGGTCCCGGGTCACGACGGTCTCGGTGCGCCCGCCCTCGGTGATCGTCAAGCGATCCCCGCGCGCCTCGAAACGTCGACGGGCGCCGCTGCCCAGGAACGAGTAACGGGCGATCCGCTCGCCCTGCTCGACCGATTCGAGCAGGAACGACGGTTGGCCGCCCAGCTTGAGGTAGGCGGTGAGCGGCGTGTCGAGGTCGGCGAGCATCTCGACGAACACGGGTTCCAGGGCGTGGGGGCCGTCCGCGGGTGCGGCGGCGTGCGTTCGGTCGGTCATGGACGTCCTCCGGGGAGGGACGCGCTCGGGCGTCGTCGGTGGGGACCGCGTCGGGTCCTCCGTGCTCGGGTGCTCAGGACCCGGAGCCGGCGAACCTGCCGGCGACCGGGACGGTCGTCGAGGGCTCGTACCGACGAGGACGCCATCGGCGCGCGTCGCCCGCGCCCCACGCCGCCGCAGCGTGCTCGTGGGTGGGGGCGTGGGTCACGGATCGCGCCATGGCGGGACGCTACCACGACGACCCGGCCGCCCGCCGTCGCTCCCGGCGCACACCGGCGTCAGTCGGCGGCGGTCTCCGCCTGTGGCAGGAACATCCCGATCGCGTGGAAGCCGGCGTCGACGTAGACCGTCTCGCCGGTCACGCCGCCGCCGAGCTCGGGCACCAGCAACGCCAGCCCCAGGCCGCCGACCTCCTCGGCCGTGATGTTCCGTCGCAGCATCGACTGGCGACCCGCCTCGCCGTACATGTCGCCGAAGCCTGCGATCGAGCGCGCGGCGACCGTCCGGACCGGGCCGGCCGAGATCGCGTTCACGCGCACGCCGTCGGCGCCGAGCTCGTACGCCAGGTAGCGCACCGGACGCTTCGAGCGCGGCCTTGGCGACCCCCATCACGTTGTAGTGCGGCACCACCCGTTCGGCCGCGAGGTACGTGAGCGTCACCATCGAACCGCCACCGACCATCAGCCGGCGCGCCCGGTGCGCGACCGCGACCAGCGAGTAGGCGGAGACGTCGAGCGCGGTGCGCCAGTCGGCGCGGCTCACCTCGTGGAACGGCGCCTCGAAGGTGGCAGGCGGGGCGTACGCCAGCGCGTGCACGACGTAATCGAGGCGGCCGTACGTCGCCTCCAGCTCGGCGAAGAGCGCGTCGAGCTGGGCGTCGTCGGTGACGTCGCAGGCGTGTAGCGTGGCCGCCTGCCCCTCGGTGAGCTTCTCGAGCGTGGGCAGCAGGCGTTCGCCCTGGTAGCTGTAGGCGACGCGAGCGCCCGCCTGGGCCAGCGGCTGGGCCAGGGCCCAGGCCAGGCTGCGTTGGTTGGTCACGCCCATCACGAGCGCCGTCTTGCCGCTGAGGTCGAGCTGGAACACGTGGTGCCTCCTGATGCGACCCGCCGCGTGGGCGACCGCGTGGAACGTCTAGCCGTCGTTCATCAAACGGTCGAACCGCGCGCGAGCCTCGGCCGCCCGATGGCGTTCGCCGCGCGCCTCCCAGGCCTGCGCCAACCCCTCCCAGGCGAGCTCGGAGAAGGGTTCGTGCTCCGTCATGCGCTGGAACAGGGCGGTGGCCCCGTCGAGATCCTGACCCTCGCGCGCCGCCTCGGCGGCGGCGTGGAGCAGCGCCAGGTGCTCGACCTGCAGCGCCGCGCGCGCCTCGTCGAGCCACTCACCGTCCATGCCGGTGAGGAAGTGGCCCGTGTAGCGCTCGACCGCGGAGCGGTAGTCGCTGGCGATGCGCGAATCGCGCGCCCGCTTGGCGAGCGCGCGGTACTGGTCGACGTCGTACTCGATCGTGAACTTGTCCTGCAGGTAGTAGCGACGGTTGGCGGACTCGACGATCTCGCCGCCCATCACCTTGCGAAGGCGGTAGAGGGTGGTGTGGAACGACGACGAGGCCTTCGACTCGGTCTTGCCGGGCCAGAGCGCTTCGGCGACCTCGAAGGTCGTCGCGCCGCCGCGGTGTTCGAGCAGGTAGAACAGCAGCTCCAGCGCCTTGAGCGACTCCCAGTCGAGCCGTTCGCCGTCGCGGTGCACGCGCGGGTGGCCGAACCCGGTCACCGTGACCACGCCCTCGAGCGGGCGCCGCAACTCCGCGATCCGCCGCAAGCGGACCTCGACCGCGTCGAGCAGCTCCTCGGCCCGGAACGGTTTGGTGAGGTAGTCGTCGGCGCCGAGCGCCATGCCCTTGCGCATGCTGGCCCGGTCCTCGAGCGCCGTGAGGAACAAGAAGGGCACCGCCCGCAGTTCGGGCAGGTCGCGCACCCGGCGGTAGAACTCGTAGCCGTCCACCACCGGCATGTGGATGTCGCTGACGATGACGTCGGGCCGCAGCCCCTCGACCATCTCGGCCAGGGCGTCGCGGGCGTCGTCGAACGTCAAGACCGCGTAGCCCCCACGTTGCAGGGTGCGCTCGGTGATCTTGAGCAACGCGGGTTCGTCGTCGACGGCCAGGACCAGCGTGGTGGACACGTGCCTCAGCTCCGCTCGCGCGACGTGCGGTTCGTACGCACGCCCATCAAGTCCAGGACTCGGTCTTCTGCGTCTGCACCAGCGCGCTGAACTCGATCGTGGACTCGAGCGCGACCGTGGAGAACTTGACGTCCACGACCATCTCGTCGCGATCGAGCGATTCGAGGTACTCGTTGAGGCGTTCCTCGAAGCGCTCGAGGCTGTTGGACGTGACGACCTTGAAACGGCTGACGCTCACACGGCCTCCTCGGCGACCCCGTCGTCCCCTGCCGCTCGCGTGGCGGCGCCCTCGCCGCCGACGCGGTCCAGTGCCTGCAGCAGCGTGGGGGGATCGTCGGCGATGATACCGTCCACGCCCGCCGCGTGCACCCGCTCCACGTCGGCGTCAGCGTTCACGGTCCACACGTTCACCAAGAGGCCCCGTCCGTGCCAGCGGGCGACGTCGGCGCTCGTCACGAGGCTGTGGTGTGGATGCATGGCGTCGGCGTGCAACCAACCCGCCGGCCAGCCCGTGCGCCACGCCCGCGGCACGCGGGGCTCGTCCACCCACAGGTAGCCGGTACGGAGGCCCGGCGCCCGCACGCGCAGGCGCGCCAGCGCGGCGGGGCTGAACGACGACACGAGCGTCCGGTCCTCGAGCCCGCTGCCCACGAGGCGCCGGGCGACCGCGCCGGACAGACCGCGGTCGCGCCAACCGAGCGTCTTGAGTTCGACGTTCAGGAGGGTGCCCGGGAACGCGTGCATGAGCGCCAGCACCTCGTCGAGCGTGGCGAGGTCGGGGCAGCGTCGACGCAGGGTGGCGAGGTCGGCGTCGGTGACCCGCAGGCCGTCGACCTCGTCGTCGTGCAGCATCACCAGATGCCCGTCGCGGGTGCGCTGGACGTCGGTCTCGAGACCGTCGAGACCGGCCTCGAGCGCCGCCCGGAAGGCCGCCATCGTGTTCTCGGGGTGCGATCCCCGCACCCCACGGTGGCCGAGCGCCCACGGTCGGACGCGTCGCACACCGGCGAGCGAGCGGGGTCGCCACGCCGGACCGCGCCACACCGCCAAGAGCACCACGACCGCGATCGACCACCAGGTCATGTCCGAATCTACACCCGGGCCCGAGCGCCGCGAGCGAGGGACGTCGCACGTCGGACCAGCATCGTGGCCAGAGGTGCGATGCGGCCGACGCGCCGCTGCTACATTGACCCCGTGACGACGGAACCGGGTCTCACGACGGTCGACCTGGCTGCGGTCGCCAAGGTCCGCCCTCGCTCCGAGGTCGTGCTGTGGCTGATGCAGCCGTGGGCGCGACGGACCGTCGGCCTCCTGGCGCGGTTCGACGTCGACCCGCAGCACGTCGTCTGGACGCACGCGGTCCTCGGCACGGTGGCCGCGGTCCTCGTCGCGTTCGGCGGACCGGCGAGCTGGTGGTTGGCCGCCGTCCTGCTCGTCGCCAAGGTGTTCCTCGACAACGTCGACGGCGGCCTGGCGCGCGCCACGGGACGCGTCACGCGCATGGGGCGCTACCTCGACACGGTGCTCGACACGGTGGTGAACGCGCTGCTCTTCCTCGCGCTGGCCGTGCACGGTCCCGGCCCGTGGGGGCTCGCGTTGGCCCTGGGCGGTTACGGCTTGCTGGTGGCGATGCTGAGCCTCGACTTCAACCTCGAACGTCGCTACAAGGTGCTGCGCGAGGCCGTCGGCGTCCTCTCGGACGCGGCGGCGGTGCCGGCTGGCGCGTCGGTGCGGGTGCTGGCGGCCTTCGAGGGCTTCTACGAACGGTTCCTCGCGCCCCAGGACGTCGCCGTCGACCGGCTCGACGAGGCCGCCTTCCGGCGCCTCACCGGCCTCGCGTTCGCGTCCGCACCGCTCGAACTGCGCCTCGCCTGGAACGACCTGTGGAGCACGGCCACCCTCGTGAACCTGGGGCTCTCGAGCCAGCTCGTCGTCCTGGCGCTCTGCCTCGCGGCGGGCGTCCCGTTCGCGTACGTGGCGGCCGTGTACGGCATGGCGCTCTTCGTCGTCGCGACACAGGTCGGTCGCGCCCTCCGGTTCCGCCGCGCGGCGGGGGCCGCGTGAACCCTGCCGGCGGACCCCCGGCGTCCGATGCCCCCCTCGGCGCGAGCCCCGAAGTCGGACGCACGTACCCCCTCGTGACGGTGGGGGCGCTCGTGGTCGGACCCTCGGGCCGGCTGCTGCTCATCCGCACCCACAAGTGGCGCGACCGCTGGGGTGTCCCGGGGGGGAAGGTGGAACGGGGCGAGACGCTGCTGGCCGCCGTGCATCGTGAGGTGGCCGAGGAGACGGGGCTCGCGCTCGGCGAGATCGCCTGGGCCCCGACGCACGAAGCCGTCGACCACCCGGAGTTCCACCGCCCCGCGCACTTCGTGCTGCTGAACTTCGTGGCGCGCTCGACGGGCGAGGCGGTCACCCTCAACGACGAGGCGCAAGCGCACGTCTGGGTCGAGGCGCGCGCGGCGCTGGCGCTGGACCTGAACGCGCCCACCCGCGCGCTCGTGGAGCACTACCTGCGCGTCGGCTTCGCCGCGCCGCGCCTCGTCGCCGATCCCTCCACCGGCACGACGCACGGACCCGTCCTCGAGCCGGAGAGGGCGCCATGAGCGGACCGAGCGAACGTCGCCGCGGCGCCACGACGCGCGTCGAGGAGGAGCGCGGGGTGTCGGGTCGAGGCGGGGCGCTCGTCACCGGGTCGGCGAAGGGGGTCGGTCGCGCGATCGTCCTCGCGCTCGCGGCCGATGGCCTGGACGTGTGCGTCCACTACCACCACAGCAAGAGCGAGGCCCAGGACGTCGCGGCGCAAGCCGCCGAGCTGGGCGTGCGGGCGGTCGCGTTGCGCGCCGACGTGACCGACGAGGCGCAGGCGCAACGGTTGGTGGACGACGCCGCGCAGGCGCTCGGCGGTCTGCAGGTCCTGGTGAACAACGTCGGCAACTACCACCACGGCCCGCTGGCCGAACTCGACGGCGGCACCTGGCGCCACATGTTCGCATCGAACCTCCACGCGACCTTCTACACCTGCCAACGGGCGGTGCCCATCTTCCGCTCCGCCGGCGGCGGTCGCATCGTCAACCTCGGGTACGCCGGCGCCGAGTTGGTCAAGGCGCGGCCGGGGATCGTCGCGTACCACGCCGCCAAGACGGGCGTCATCCTCTACACCAAGTCCTTGGCGCTGGAGGAGGCGGAGCATGGCATCACGGCCAACGTCGTCAGCCCCGGCGTCCTCGAGAACAGCGTCACCAAACCGGTCGCCGAGCTCCCCATGGCGCGCCTCGGTCGCCTCGACGAGGTGGTGGGCGCGGTGCGCTACCTGATCGGCCCCGACGCGCGCTACGTCACCGGCGTCCACCTCGAGGTGGCCGGTGGCTGGAACCTCTGACCCGAGCCGGCACCCCGCGTTCGACGCCCGCTACCCCGTGCTCGACGGCGTCGTCGACGCCCGCCCGGACCCGACGGTCGTGCCCGGCCGCGGCCCGGCCGGCTGGCTCAACGACTGGACGTTCACCGCCAAGGTCTACGAGCCGTGGTGGCGTCACCGGTCGCTGGGGCTCCTGACGCGGGGGGCGACGAGCACCGCGCGCGAGCTCGACACGCTGCGCCGGTGGCTGGCAGCCGGCTTGGGGCCTACGCCGGAGGCGCGGGACGCGAACGCGTCGACGCCACCCCTGGCCGCGCGGCGGGTGCTCGACGTGGGCTGCTCGTCGGGACTCTACGCGCGCACGCTCGCGGCCGCCGGCGCCGACGTCGTCGCGCTCGACGCCTCCCGGGCGTTCTTGCGCGAGGCCGGTCGCCGCGCCGCGGCCGTAGGCACCGACCTCGTGCTGGTGCAGGCCGACGCCCACGCCCTACCGTTCGTCGACGACGCCTTCGACGCGGTGGCCCTGGGCGCCACCCTCAACGAACTGGCCGACCCGGCGCGCGCGCTGGCCGGCTTCGCACGCGTGCTGCGACCGGGCGGCGTCGTGTGGCTGATGTACGTCGAACGCGCCCGGGGCGCCGCGCGCGCCGTCCAGGCCGTGACCGAACGCGGCGGTGTGCGGTTCCCCGAACCTGCTGCCGTCGACGGCTGGGCTCGGGCGGCGGGCCTCACATCGATGCGCGCCGAGACCCGCGGCCCGGTCCGGTTCGCGCTGTACCGGCGCGGCGCGGGGTCGCCTCCCGTGGCCGTGTCGTCACCGAGCCCCGGTTGGGAGAGCGGACCGCCCGGGTCGCGCCCCGGGTCTCAGCCCTCGACGACGTAGGCCTTACCCGGATCGCCGCCGCGGTCGTCGAAGATGCCGCCGACGTTCTTGAGGTTCACGACGATGAACGGGTGCGACTGGATCACGGGCAGCTCCGCGAACGTCTGCCCGCGCTGCCCCGGACCGAGGATGCGGGCGTCGGTGAGCGTCACGAACGACTTGCCCGCCATCGCGGCCGCGACGAAGTCGGAGAGCCGTACCTCGGCGCGCAGGGCGAACGTGCCGGCGATCACGTACGTGGGGTACACGAGATAGACCAGACGCGGCTGGCGTCCGAAACCCTCTTGTTGCACCGAATCGGGACCGCCGCCCTGCATCCAGACGATCGACGACTTGGGCAGCGCGGCGAAATGCGTCTCATACGCGAGCGCCTCGGGTTTGGGCGTGTCCTCGATGCCGGGCCGGTACATCGACACGTTCGTCATCGGCAGGTGAGGACGGTCGTCGGCGTTGAGCAACCAGGCGGTGCCCGTGTTGGACCGGAGGTGGAAGGTGCCGTGGACACGGAAGTCGTTCGTGTAGACACGACCCTCGACGGGTTTCACCGATGCCTGTAGCATGTCGCGAGCGTAACACCGTGACGAGTGTCACAGCCGACCGTGCGCCCTGCCCCTGACGACACGGTCGCGGTAGAGTCACCCCATGTCCAACCGCCAACTGTTCGGCACCGACGGCGTCCGGGGGGTCGCCGGTCGCGCCCCGATGACGGCGACGTTCGCGCTCGCCCTGGGCGTCGCGACCGCAGAACACCTCCGCGAACGCGGCACCGACCGTCCCGTGGTGGTCGTCGGTCGCGACACGCGTCGGTCGGGTCCGATGCTCGCCTCGGCGGTCACCGCAGGCCTGACCGCCGGCGGCGCCGACGTCGTCGACCTGGGCATCATGCCGACGGCCGGCGTGAGCTTCCTCGTTCGCGCGCTCGAAGCCGCGGCGGGCGTGGTCGTGAGCGCGTCGCACAACCCGTACGACGACAACGGCCTCAAGCTGTTCGGCGCCGACGGCGCCAAGCTCGCCGACGCGGAGGAGGCTTCGCTCGAGGCCCGTCTCGATGGCCACGCCGACGCCTTCCCCGAGCACACCGGCCTCGCGCTCGGAAGCGTCCGGCGCTACCGGCACGAGGACGGACAGTACCTACGGTTCCTCCTGGGCAACGCGCCGTACCTCGACGGCCTGCGGGTGGCCCTCGATTGCGCCAACGGCGCCGCCTACCAGATCGCGCCGCGTGTGTTCAAGCAGATCGGCGCGCGGTTGGACGTGGCCTACGACAAGCCCGACGGCGTGAACATCAACGCCGAGTGCGGGAGCACGCATCCGGAAGCGATCCGCGCTCGCGTCCAGCGCGGCGGCCTCGACGTGGGGATCACCTTCGACGGCGACGCCGACCGCGCGCTCCTCGTCGACCGCAAGGGGCGGTTGGTGACCGGCGACCACGTGCTGGCGATCTGCGCGATCGTGCGCGGCGAGCGCCACGTGGTGGCGACCGAGATGACCAACCTGGGCGTCGAACGCTACATGGCCGCCGAGGGCGTCACGCTCCACCGGGTCGCCGTGGGCGACCGGTACGTCCACGAGAAGCTGCTGGCCGAGGGCTGGCGCCTGGGCGGCGAGCAGTCGGGGCACGTGCTGTTCCTCGACAAGGCGCCCACGGGTGACGGCATCCTCACGGCGCTCCAGACGTTGGCCGCGTGTCGTGCGTCGGGCGTCCCGCTCGAGACCTGGCTCGACCGCATCCCCGTGTACCCGCAGTCGCTCGTCAACGTGCGCGTGCCCGTGCACGCCAAGTCGGCCATCGTCACCGAGAGCGAGGTCGCGGCGGCGGTGGCCGAAGCCGTCGACGCGCTCGGGGACGACGGTCGTGTCAACCTGCGGCCCTCGGGGACGGAACCGGTGGTGCGCGTCATGGTCGAGGCCGCCACGGACGAAGCCGTCGAGCACTGGTCGAACCACGTCGCCGCCGCGGTGCGCCGCGCCGCCAGTCGCCACAACGGCGTGAGCGACGGTGAGGCTGCGCCCGCGATGCCCACGGCGGCCGCAGCCCACGACGCCGGCCCCCCGGCGGGTGCCGGCGACGCCCGGATGGGCGGGTGAGCGCGCGTCCTGAGCCCTCGGGCTCGACCGCGACCTGGATCGACGTGACCCGGGCGCTGCGGCCCGGCCACCCCAACTGGCCCGGCGACGTGCCGCTGGAGATCCAGGTCAACGGGCGCATCGCCGAGGGTTCGAGCGTGAACGTCGGCAGCCTGTGCACGAGCCTGCACGCCGGCACGCACGTCGACGCGCCTTGGCATTACGACGACGACGGCGTGCGCCTGGGCGGCGTCGACCTGCATCGCTGGCTGGGCGAAGCGCTCGTGGTCGACGTGAGCGGTGGGAGCGGCCTCGTGGCGGCGGACGAGCTGGCCCAGGCCGTGGGCGACGCGGATCTGCCGCCGCGCCTGCTGATCCGCACCGGCGAACCCGACGACTGGGGTCAGGAGTTCCCCACCCGCTTCCGCGCGCTCGACCCGGAGGCGATCGAGTGGGCGGCCGCGCGCGGGGTCGGCACCGTCGGCACCGACGCCCCGAGCGTCGACCCGCTCACGTCCACCTCGCTTCCCGGCCATCGGGCCTGCGCCGAGAACGACGTCCTGATCGTCGAGGGTCTGGCACTCGCGCGGGTGGAAGCCGGTCGCTACGAGCTCGTCTGCCTGCCGCTGTCCCTACCGGACGCCGACGCCTCGCCCGCCCGTGCCCTGCTGCGGCCGTGGGCCTGAGCGACCCGCGCCGACCCGCGCGGTAGGCTTCGCCGGTGCGCCCGCTCCCGCGTCCCGACGCGTTCCACCTCCCCAAGGGCACGTACCTCGACGGCAACTCGCTCGGACCGCTCAGCCACGGCGCCCAGGCCGCCATCGAGCGACGCCTGCGGCAGTGGCAGGTCCACGGCGTGGGCGCCTGGGACGACTGGTTCGGGCTGGCCGAACGGCTCGCGCCCGCGATCGGTCGCCTCGTGGGGGCCCATCCCGACGAGACCATCGCCACCGGATCGATCACGGTCAACCTGCACGCGCTCCTCGCGACGTTCCATCGCCCCGACGGGGTGCGCCGCCATCTGCTGGCCACCGAGCTCGACTTCCCCACCGATCTGTACGCGCTGCGCTCGTGGGCCGACCTGCGCGACGTCGAGCTGCGCCTGGTGCCGTCGCGTGACGGTCACACGCTCGACGACGCCGACCTCGACGCCGCCTTCACCCCCGACGTGGCTTTCGCCTGGCTGCCCACGGTGCTCTACCGTTCGGGGCAGCTCCTCGACGTGCGGCGCTGGACGGCGCTCGCCCACGAGCGTGGCGTCACGATCGGTTGGGACGCGGCGCACTCCGTCGGCGCCCTCCCCCACGCGCTGCACGATGACGACGTGGACGTGGCCACCTGGTGCTCGTACAAGTACCTCAACGCCGGACCCGGTGCGCCGGGCGGTCTGTTCGTCCACCGGCGCCACCACGACGTCGAGCCCGCGCTGCGCGGCTGGTGGGGGCACGAGAAGGCGGGTCAGTTCGCCATGGCGCCCGATTTCACCCGCGCTCGGGGCGCCGGCGCGTTCCAGCTCGGCACGCCCCCCATCCTGTCGCTGGCGGGCCTCGAGGGCGCGCTGGCGCTGTTCGAAGAGGTCGGGATCGACGCGGTGCGCACACGTTCGCTGGCGCTCACCGATCACCTCATCGCGCGCGTCGACGCCGACCTGCCCGAGATGCGCGTGGTGACGCCGCGTGAACACACCCGCCGCGGCGGGCACGTGGCACTCGTGCACCCCGAGGCGGGGCAGCTGTCCAAGGCGCTACGCCGCCGCGCCGTGATCCCGGACTTCCGTCGGCCCGACGTGCTGCGGCTGGCGCCCGTCGCCCTCTACAACGGCGAGACCGACGTCGACCGTGCGGTGAACGTGCTGCGCGAGCTCCTCGACACCGGCGCACACCGCGACGAAGCGCTGGACGGCCCGATCGTCTAGCACGCCCGCCCACGCCTGCCACGGGTCGACGCGGCGCGTCGGCCGGCTCCCCCCTGCCCCGCGCCTCCGGAGGCCCCCATGTCCGACTCCCCCACCGCCACCCCCATCTCGAACGCCGAACGTGCCCAGCGCGCCCGCCGACTGTTCGGCCGTGTGGAGAGCGACGTCAGCGCCGTCGTGCTGTTCGACGACCAGTTCATCCAGTACTACAGCGCGTTCGTCTTCGCGCCCACCGAGCGGCCGATCGCGCTGCTCATCACCCGCGAGGGCGAGCGCACCCTGTTCGTGCCGCGCCTCGAGCGCGAGCACGCCCAGGCGGTCGCCGACGTCGAGCACGTGAGCGACTACCCGGAGTACCCCGGCGAGACGCACCCCGTCGACCGCCTCGTGACCGCGCTCGACGACCTGCGGCTCGGCTCGCACACGATCGGTGTCGACCACGACGGGTACCCGCCGGTGATGGGCTACGTGCCCCGGCCGCTGTCGGCCCACGTGCGGGTCTCAAGGGTGTCGGCCGCCGTCGACGCCCAGATGGCGCACAAGTCGGACCACGAGGTGGCGCTCATCCGCGAGAGCGCCCGCTGGGGGGCGGTCGCCCATCGCCTGCTGCAAGACGGCACGCACGTGGGCCTGACCGAGCACGAGGTGGTGGGCGCCGCCTGCAGCGAGGCCACCCGCCAGTTGCGCGAGGCGATGGGACCCGGTTACCGACAGCGCAACCGCTGGATCAACGGCGCGCTGGCCATCTACCGGGGCCAGATCGGGGCCGAGAGCGCCTTCCCGCACGCCCTCGCCGCCGACCTGCGCTTCGCCGAGGGCGACACGCTCGTGACCGGCGCCGGAGCCGACGTCTGGGGCTACCTCAGCGAGCTCGAACGCACGATGTTCCTCGGGTCCCCCAGCGAAGTCCAGCGGCGCTTCTTCGACCACATGCTGGCCCTGCAGGACTTGGCCTTCGACGCCATCCGACCCGGCGTCCGCGCGTCCGACGTCGACGCCGCCCACCGCGACTACGTCGAACGCCACGGTCTGTGGGACCACTGGCGCCACCACGTGGGGCACGGCCTGGGCCAGCGCATCCACGAGAGCCCGTTCCTCGACATCGGCGACCCCACGCTCCTGGAGCCCGGGATGGTGCTGTCGGTCGAGCCGGGCCTCTACGTACCGGGCGTCGGCGGCTTCCGCCATTCCGACACGCTGCTCGTGACGGACGACGGCATCGAGATGCTCACCGACTACCCGCGCGACCTCTCTAGCCTGACGCTGCCCGTGTGAGCCGCCCGCTTAGAGCGGTTGGATGCGGCTCGAGGGGGTCGGCGCCATGACCGCCTCGGCCTCGATCTCGACGAGGTAACCCTCGCCGATCAGCGTGGCTTGCACGAGCGTGTTGGCGGGCTTGATGGCGCCGAAGCGGCGTCCGTGCGCGCGGGTCACGCCCTCGGCGTCCTCGACGTGGGCGACGAACACCCGCGTGCGTACCACGTTCGAGAGCGACGCCCCGAGCGAGCGCAGCGCCCCCTCGATCTTGTCGATCACCGCGTGCGTCTGCGCCTCGGCGTCGTCGCCACCCACGACCCGGTCGACGTGCGTGGCGGTGGTGCCGGAGACGAGGATGCGGTCGCCTACGCGAATGGCGCGTGCGAAGCCGGCCCGTTCCTCCCAGATCGTGCCGGTGAGGACGCGCGGGTGCCCGCCCGCCCCGTCGCCCACGGGGAACGGCGCCGGGAACGCCTGCACGTGGTGCCCGAGATCGCCCGACGCGGTGAGGAAGGGGGGCACCCGGTACTCGTCGCCGCTGTCGCCAGGGAGGGGCGTGAGGCTGGCGAGGGCCTCGTCGAGGACCGAGCGGTCGGCATCCGTCAGCTCGAACGAGAACAGCCGCACCGTGTCCTCGACGTGGGCGCTCTGGCCGAGGCGCGCGCCGATGATGACGCCCGCCACGGCGGGTTGCTCGAGCACGAACCGCGCGGCGACCGTCGCCATGCGCACGTCATGCGCGTCGGCTACGCGCTTCACCGCCTGCAGCAGCGTCTGGAACGGGCCCCAACCTCCGGCCGCGTCCACGAAGCGGCGGTACTTCATCTGCGACCACGTGGCGAGCGTGTCGCCGGTCGGCTCGGACTCCCCCAGCCAGCGTTCGCTCAGCAGCCCGCCGGCCACCGTGCCGTAACCGAGCAACCGCACCCCGTAGCGCTCGCAGACCTCCACCATCGGGCCGGCGGCGCGCCGGTCGAGCAGCGAGTAGGCGACCTGGTTGCTTACGATCTCGACCCCGCTGGCGCAGGCGACGCGGAGGTGCGCCGCGTCGAAGTTCGTGAGGCCCAGGGCCGTGATGAGCCCCTCCTCCTTCAGTTCCTGGAGGTAGAAGAGCGCGTCGAGCCAGCTGGGGTCGTCGTAGGCCCACGTGTGGAACTGCAGCAGGTCGATCCGCTCGACGCCCAGGCGGTCGCGCGCCAGGTCGACGGCGGCGCGGACGATTTCGCGCGTGACGGGTCCGGGCCGCGGTACCCACTTGGTGAGGAGCTGGACCTCGCCGGGTTCGCGGCGACGCCGGAAGGCGCCCGCGATGATCTCGGCGCTGCCGTAGTGATCGGCCATGTCGAAGGTGGTGAGGCCGGCGTCGGCGTAGGGCGCCATGGCGTCGGCGGCGACCTCGGGGTCGAGGGTGCCGCCGTCGCGTTCGAGGTCGGCCACCTGCCACAGACCGGTCAGGGCGCGCGCGATCGTCAGGCCTGGGGCGAGCTCGACGCGGGGAACGTCGGTGGGCGTGGTCATCGTGTCTCCAACGGGGCGCGGCGGCGGCGAGCCCGGCGCGCGAAGGTTGCCTACGGTGTACCACCCCGTCCGGCCGACGGCCCCGAGGCGCGGGCTGCGCGGTAGGCTCGTCGCGACATGAACCGACCGCAGCGCATCGAGCCCGCCGTCCTCGCCGGCTTCGCCGTGGGCGTCGGCGCCGTCTTCGTGGCCACCCTCGGCGTCTACTGGCGCTTCTGGCAGCCGGGCACCAGCGTGTTCGTGTGGGGGCTGGGGAGCTTCGCGATCGGGGCGGTGGTCGGGGCGGGCTGGGCTTGGGTGCGGCGGGGGCGGAGCGAGTAGAGGGGCTCCCATCGATCGCGGACCTTGGGTTCCGCTCGGCTCGCGTTGACACCCGTCCGGACCCCTGGCTATACTTCCTGGCGCTGACCGCACGTCGGCTTGCCGGTTCCGTGCGCCGGGCGCTGCCTGGAGGGTTGGCTGAGCGGTCGAAAGCGACGGTCTTGAAAACCGTAGACGGGGCAACCCGTCCGGGGGTTCGAATCCCTCACCCTCCGCCAAGCGGTTGCGGGACCAGCACGACCGGTACAGGGAAGCGCATGGAGAGGTGGCCGAGCGGCTGAAGGCGCGCCCCTGCTAAGGGCGTATAGGACTTATACTCCTATCGAGGGTTCGAATCCCTCCCTCTCCGCCAACCTGTATCACGCAGGTCACGACGTACGCGCCCGTAGCTCAGTTGGATAGAGCGTCTGACTACGGATCAGAAGGCCAGGGGTTCGAATCCTCTCGGGCGCACCACATTGAACCCCGTCTTGGACGGGGTTCTTTCATTGGCGTTCGTAGGACCACGTCGGTCACGTGTCCCGAGTTTGCCGTGGCTCGCCCTCGCGGTGCCTCCATCGATCGCTGCGAAGTCTGCATCACCAGCTCGCGAGTTCGCCCCGCACGGGCTCCACGTGTCCGTCCCGGCACCCACCACCTTCATGGCGGACGCCGACCCCAACCGACTAGATGAACCGGTGAGACTGTGCGCTGCTCTCCCGCCGCCAGTTGAGGAACAGCCGCACGTTGACCAGCAGGACCAGGATCGCAACGAGACGCACCGGCCAGGGCGACCCACCCACGGCCGCGACGGCACCGATGTCGCCACCGACCACCAAGGACAGGACGCCGAAGTACAGGGGATCCAGAAGCAGGAAGAACACGCCGACGAACCACACTTGGACGTTGAGAAGCTTCACGCGCCCGAGGAGCCGGCGACGTGACAGGTAGAGCGCGTAGCCGACGAGGGTCGTCAACACAGCGGGCGCCCAGGCGATGACGAGCCACATCGCGCCGCTCCGTTCGTCTACGGGCGTCGCGAAGACGACCTGGCTGGTGCCCCAACCGTTCGTGAACAGGCGGAACTCGAGGACGCGTTCGCCGAAGGTCCACGCCGCAGCCAGGTGCACCCACTCGTGGAAGGCGTTGTGGACGAGCGCCGCGACGGCGGCGGGGACCAGGAAGTACGCCCGCCTGCGAAGCCAGCCCGGCGGTGCTCCCGCCACGGCCTCTGCGTCGGTCGACCTGAACGGCGTGGTCATCGTCGAGCCCCCTCTCTGACCAAACCGTACGGTAGGTCAGGTCGTAGAGCGCCGGCAGATAGGTTCGTCCCCGGCGGCTGCCCATGGCCACGCCGTGAGAACCGGCGCCTGCCCCCACAGCACCACCGCCCTCGGGATCTGCCCAGATCCCGTCGTCACCAGGTGCGGCGCCGCTCGATGATCGGGCGCTCAAAAGGGTTCGCTTCGGTGATCGCCGGTGCGAATTCGGCCACCGGGTTGGCAGAGAGCCCTTTCTCACGAGCTCGAGTCGGTCCATGTCGTGCACCTCGGAGCTGAAACCATCGGTTATGCTGCCCGCCTCGATCACGAAACCCCAGGAGGCCCGCGTTGTCCGATACGCACTACGTCCCCATGCTCCAAGGCGAGCGGATCTGGCTCCGTCCCATCGAGGAGCGCGACCTCGAAGCGTACCGGCTCGCCTGCACCGATCGCGACATCGCGTCCCTGGCCGGCTTCTCGCACCCCATGAGCGAGACCAACCTGCGCCGCTGGTTCGAGCAGGCCAGCGTGCAGCATGGCTCGGACGCCTTCTACTTCAGCATCTGCCGACTGGGCGAGGACGCGTTCCTCGGCACGGCCGTTCTCTGGCACATGGATCAGGTCAACGGGAGCGCCGAGATCAGCATGTTCATCGCCGACAAGGAGCTGTGGGGCCACGGCTACGGCACCGAGGCGCTGAACGCCCTCGTCGACTTCGCCTTCGGCGAGCTGCCCCTCGAGCGCATCTGGCTCAAGGTGTACGCGCACAACCCGCGTGCTCAGAAGACCTACGACAAGGCCGGCTTCGTGAAAGAGGGCGTGATGCGGCACGCGCGCCGGCATCGAGGAGGCTTCTCGGACTCGATCCTGATGTCGCAGCTGCGGGACGAGTGGGCTGCCTCACCGCGCCGGAAGGGCGCCGGCTGAGGTCGGATCACGCGGCCGGACGGTTCGAGTCTTCTCGAGCGCACGACCGGCCGCTCGCACCACCGGGGAGAAGCATGCGTCGCGAGAGCGGCTTCGGGGCGACCTCAACACCCTCTCGGACGTGGATGCCGGCCAGCGACTGGCCCTGTGACAACCGTCCTTGCATGCACGCCCGAAGAGGCCTACGAATAGAACGAGGCGCCGCCCGTCGGTGGGGGCCGCTCGTCAGCGCTGACCAGAGGAGGCCACGATGCCTGTCCAAGGTCGATCTCGGCAGCGCGACGAGGGAGGCGCCCACCGTTCCGAGGTGTTCGACAGGTCGATCGCGGTCGCCGGGGAGAGCGTCCTTCGCTATCACGATCGGGCGGGTCTGATCTGGCTGCAGAGTTCGGTCTTCTGGATGGTGTTCGTCACGCTCGTCGGTTTCGTCATGGCGACCGAGCTCGTCACGCCCAACCTCTTCGGGGGCGTCCCGTGGCTCGTCTTCTCGCGCATCCGGCCGATGCACGTCAACGGCGTGATCTTCGCGTGGTTGAGCACCATGTACTGGGGCGCGCTCTTCTACGTGTTGCCGAGGTTGCTGGGGCGTGAGCGACTGTGGGGTGAACCCACCGCCTACTGGATGGCGTGGGCGTGGAACCTCGCGTTCGCGCTCGCGGTCGTCAGCCTCGGCGCCGGCTTCACCCAGGGACGCGAGTACTGGGAGATCATCTGGCCCATCGACGTGCTCATGGTCATCGTCTGGACCGCCAACAGCGCGGTCGTCATCGGGTCGGTCCTCCGGCGCCACATCCGGCCGCTCTACGTGACGGTGTGGTGGTTCCTCGCCAGCCCGCTCTGGCTGCTCGCCACCTTCGTCATCGCGAACGTCATGTGGCGGCCGGGCTCGCTCCTCGGGAACGGTCTGCCCGGTGCCGCGCTCTCCGGCGCGCTCGCGAACCCTCTGCACGACGTGATGCTGAACTGGTGGGGCTCCCACAACCTGTTCGGGCTCTGGCTCACCCCGATGCTCGTGGCCATCACGTACTACCTCGTGCCTCGGATCACCGGAACGCCGCTCTACAGCCACACCCTCTCGCTCCTCTCGTTCTGGGGCATCGCCTTCTTCTACGCCGGGGTGGGCCACCACCACCTGCTGCAGGCGCCCATCCCGGGCTGGCTCCGGACGGTCGCGGTGGTCAACAGCATCCTCATCCTCGCGGCGGTCATCGCCTTCTTCTCGAACGTCTGGGCCACCATGCGAGGCAACTGGGACAAGTTCGTCACCCATCTCCCGCTCCGCTTCACGATCACGGGCTTCCTCTTCTACTTCCTCGTCAACGTGCAGGGGGCCGGGCAGTCGCTGCCGGCGTTCAACAACCTCATGCACTTCACGAACTGGACCGTGGCCCACGCCCACTTGGCGCTCCTGGGGGGATTCAGCATCCTCGGTCAGGGCGTCGTCGCCTACATGATCCCGCAGATCCTCAAGCGGCCGCTCTGGAGCGACGATCTGCTCACCTGGCAGTACTGGCTGATCACGATCGGCTTCATCGGGTTCTTCTTCGCGCTGACGTTCGCCAGCTTCCTCCAGGGGCAGGGTTGGGCCGCGGGCATCCCGGTCGTCAACACCGTTCCGTTCCTGCGGCCGCACTACCTCATGCGGGCGCTGTTCGGTTCGATGATCATGGTCTCGGCGATCCTGCAGGCCTACAACATCGTTCGAACGTTCGTCTCCGACGGCAGCCGGAAGCATCGGCACGAGATCGACGACTACGTCGCCGCGGCGTGAGGGAAGCAGGAATCGACCATGGCCACCCGTGACGAGAACCGAATCCCCGCCCATCCACTGATCGGCGACACGTACCTGGGCGAGGCACCCCGACGCGCGATCGCCATGACACCGCTCATGAGCACGCTCGGGGCGCTGCTCGTCTTCTTCATCGTCGCCGTGATCGTCGTCGTCATCCTGCCGACCTTCACGATGAGCCCGCCGGCGTCCGACAACTGGGTCCCCCTCTCGGACGAGGCACTCGCCGGACGACAGATCTTCACGGCCAACGGCTGCGTCTACTGCCACAGCGGATACGCGCGACCGCAGGATCACTTCGTGGGGGCGTACTACCTCTACCCGCGTGTCGCGGAGCCGGGCGACTACTGGGAGGGGGCCGCGAGCCCCAACCTCCTGGGCACCGCCCGTACCGGACCCGACCTCTTCAACGAGGGGGGCCAGCATCCTGACGGCTGGCACGACGCGCACTACTTCAGCCCGCGCGCGGTCAACCCCTTCTCGATCATGCCCCGCTTCAACTTCCTCTCCGACGAGGAACATCGCCAACTCGTGGCGTTCAACCAGGGATCCGGCGGCAAAGACGCCCTCGTTCGCTACGCGGCGGTTCAGGTCGGCCACGACCTGATGGCGGCCAACATGACGGCCACGACCGTCGAGGAGCAGTTCCCGACGCTCGTGCGACAGCTTCGCGACGAGGGCGTCTTCGTGGACGACGGAACGCCCATGGACGCTTCGCCCTGGGGCCTGCCGTGGAAGCCCGCGTGGCACATCAACAGTTTCGAGCGCGGCTACTGGGAGACGAACAACCCGCTGCCCATCACGCAACAGAACCTCATGCGTGGGAAGACCGTCTTCCTCGAACGCTGCGTCGGCTGCCACGGGATCACCGGGGACGGCCAGGGAGTCGGAGCGCAGTTCCTCACGCCGAACCCGTTCAACTTCCAGGCGAGGCAGATGGCGGGGATCGGCGACTCGCCCGGCATGTACTACCACCGCATCCTGACCGCAGGACCGGGCACGGCGATGGAGAACTTCGGGACGAGGCTCTCCGTGGAAGACATCTGGCGCGTGGTCATGTTCCTGAGGACGATCCCGAACGGAAGCTTGGACACGAGGGCCACCGTCCCGACGGTCGACATGTGGGAGCCGTGGGAAGCGAAGCCACCGTTGCGGCAGTACATCGACGCACACCCGGCGCGAGACGTCGTCGGCATCCGCGGCGCCACCGAGGATCCGTTCATGGCCGCGGCCCGCTGGGTCGCGCCCGGCCTCGCTCCGGACGACGAGGTGCTCTTCCTTGGTCAGCTCCCCATCACGCTCGAGCGCCTCGCGAGCATGATCCGAACGCAGTACCAGGACGATCTGCAGACCGCGATCGACGAGGCGGTCGCCCGCGGCAACCCACTCCCCCCGCCCGAGCAGTTGACCAGCACCGCGGGTCTCGTCTTCCACGCACCGTAGGAGGCGCCATGCGCGCAAGGAGCATCGTCTTCGCAACGATCGTCTCGTTCGGCGTTCCCGCGCTGGCCGTCGCGGAGGACGCCGCCGGCGAGGGCGCCCGGCTCCAAGCGGCCGACTACTTCTATCTCATGTGGTACCTCTCGTTCTTCCTGTTCGCGCTCGTCGGACTCCTCGTCACGGTGCGCCGTGGCTGGTTCCGCGACATCGAGAGCGCCAAGTACCCCATGTTGGAGATCGACGAACCCGACTACTACACGCCTGCGTGGGTCAAGGAGGCGATGCATGGCTCAGATCCCGACCGGCCACACCAGTGAGGTGGTGCAGGACTACTACCAGTACCTCTACGGGCGCTACTACGGCACCATCCCGCTCGATCGCGCGGAGGGGATCCTCACCTCCTCGATCGTCACCGTCTTCGCTTGGGGAGCGATCCTGATCCTCGCGTTCTTCCTGCTCACCTACAGCCTCAAGCACGCCCATCGCAGACGAGGCGAGCTCTACGAGGCGGTGTCGTTCGCCGGCTCGCTGCTCGAGCGCAACGGACGGGTCTCGGCGTTCACGTGGATCCTCATCGCCGGTCTGTTCCTCGTGGTCATCTTCGAGGGCGTGCAGGCGATCATGATCGGCTTTCCCTACTAGGAGGTCGTGCGATGGCAGAGGTCGTGGCGTACTCCCATCTGACCTGCGCGACCGTGCCGGAGCACAGTTGGGACGGGGCCTGGTTCGCGCTCCAGACCCTGAAGGGTTACCTCCAGTCGTTCCCGGGCCACCTCGTGACCCGCATCTCCGCGCGTCCGGTGACGAACGGTGACGTCAAGGTGTACGTGAGCATCCACTGGCGGCATCCAGAACAGCTCGAGGAGTGGCGCGAGAGCGAACTCTCCATCGCCTCCCTGCTCCGGACCATCGAGCCGGCGCCGTACGACATCCAAGAAGAGACGCTCGAAGACTTCTCGTGAGGGGTGGGAAGCATGTCTGACCGGCACAGCACGACCGAGGGTCCGCCGGACCAGCGTCGGCAGTACACGCTCTCGATCACCGAGGAAGACCGGCAGCGCTCCTTCGAGCACGAAGACGAGCGCTGGGAGCGACACCGGCAGGTGCGCGACTGGCTCCTGTTGGGCGTCGCCGCGCTCTTCTGGGTCGCCTTCCAGCTCTCGTTCTTCTTCCTGGTGCCGGGGATCAAGTGAACGGGCGCGCGGCCGGTCGGTCCGAGACTCCCCGAACGCTATCCGGGCGCGTGGCGAGCTACGCGAACCGACACGACGGTGGCGCGCTGATCGTGCGATCCCGGCACCGTCCCGCCTACTTCGTCGTGATCGAGGTCGTAGCGGCCGCCCTCGGGTTCGCAGGGCTCGGGTGGCTGTCGAGCGGCCGGGCCCTGGTCGGCGTCGGCCTCCTCATCGCGAGTCCGATCGTCGTTTGGGTCGCCATCCCGATCGCGATGTCGCTCACGCAGGTCGACACGTTCACACCGGCGGGACCGTGGCCGATGCTCGTCTACCTCGCGGCGTCGGCCTGCGTCTCGGGATCGTTCCTCGCGCGCGACCTGCGTGCGACGAAAGGAGCCGAGGCGTCAGCATGACGACCCCGAGCGCCAGTCGGAGGGGCACGACGACCCATCGTCCGGCGGCTCGACGCTTCGCCCGACGACGACGCGCGGTCTTCTCGGTGTCGATCGCCCTTCTCGCTGCGCTCGTCGCGCTCCCCTTCCTCGCGCGCCACATGGCGCTCCTGGCAGCGCGCGACCCCACGCGGTCGCTTCCGATCACCACGATGATCGACGACGGCGTCTACCTGGCGACCGGCGACGGCTACCTCCATCTCGACGCCTGGAACATGCCGCTGCGGGTCGCACCCGACGACGCGGTGCGGGTCCCGCGGTCGGCGTTCGAGTCGATCGCGATCCACCGCAAGGTCCTCGAAGCACCGTCGCACTACCGACTTCTCACGGTCCCGGCGGGAGCGTCCATCGACTGGACCACCTCCGCCCGCGGGGATCGTTGGCTTCGCCTCGAGGCACGCTCGCTCGAGCCCGGAACGTACGTCCTCGTCGCACCCACGACGTCCTTCTACGGCGGAGAGACCTTCCATTACTTCGAGTTGACCGGGCCGTAGGCGGGCCGCAATTGCAGCGCGACGGCTTCGTGGACGGCCGACGTCAGGACGAGGACGATGGTGCCAGCACGTCCGCCACGTATGTACCGGCGCGGATGAGCGGGACCCCGTCCACCTCCAGATCTATCCCGAACGGCACCACGTCGACGTGTACGTCGCTCTGCCACACCGCGCCGGTCAGGTGACCGTACGGGTCGCCGAAGGCCACGTGCAGCCCGGGAAGCTTCTCGTCCTGCAGCAGGTTACCGATCGGTTCCGAGATACCGACGTTGGTGCCGCGACGCTCTTCGCCCGCGCCCCCGCGCTGCGGCCATTGCGAAGCGGTCCA